>NZ_BCYT01000050.1 GCF_001598335.1 Sphingobium abikonense NBRC 16140 | reverse complement strand
ACTAGAGATCAACAGCTTGATGCTGTTGAGCCTTGAGCTGGCTTACGCCGTCTGCGGCATTTGGCCGCGCACGAGAGTGGGCTTGTAGCTCAGTTGGTTAGAGCACACCCCTGATAAGGGTGAGGCCGGTGGTTCGAGTCCACCCAAGCCCACCATTCTCGCGGGGCTTCAAGGGGCCTTAGCTCAGCTGGGAGAGCGGTTGCTTTGCAAGCATCAGGTCATCGGTTCGATCCCGATAGGCTCCACCAGTTTTGCGGATAAAGAAGCCGTCCGGGGGACGGCTTCCCGCAAAACTCCCGAGCGCAAGCGAGGGGCCTATGGCGAATGGGTTTTTGATGGGTGCTCAAGCGCCGCCGAAACGCATCCGCGTTTCTTGGCTTCTCGCGGCATAAGCCGCGGCGCGCGTTCGCGCCCTTCGACTGACTGATAAGTCAGTCGCTCAGGACAGGCTTGCGAACCCTTCGGGTTCGTTGGAGCGCTGACGACAGGCTGACCATCAGTATCTCT
>NZ_BCYT01000049.1 GCF_001598335.1 Sphingobium abikonense NBRC 16140 | reverse complement strand
GCTATCTGGCACATCCAGTTCTAATACGGTCATAAAGCTATATTTACAGGATGGAAGCCTTTTAGGAACGAGCACAGCAGACGCTACTGGCGCTTGGTCATTTACAGCGCATGACTTAGCCAGTGGGCATTATGAGGTCACGGCTACCAGCAGTGATGTCTATGGTGTTACGTCATCAACATCAAAAGCCTATGATTTCATCGTTGATGCAACCCCTCCTGCAGCCCCAATTATTACAGGGTTACAAGATCATTTAACGCTGAACATGTCAGAAGATGCCTGGGAAGGTAATGCTCAATTCCAACTTTATGTTAATGGTAGCGCTGTAGGCCCCGTGCAAACAGTTACAGCAGATCATCATAACGGAGAAAAACAAGCTTTTGAGTACTGGGGGAACTTCCCGCCAAACACGAAATTTGAACTTGTGTATTTAAATGATGCATGGGATCCAAAATCTGATGGTGACCGAAACCTATATTTGTACTCTGCTCAACTAAACAATGAAAATATTAGTGACGAAAAAAGCTACCTATTAGGAGGGGGACATCCGATTGGTTTTTCGCCTGAAGGTGCGAATAAAAACTCAATTATTGAAGGAACCTCTGTAGC
>NZ_BCYT01000048.1 GCF_001598335.1 Sphingobium abikonense NBRC 16140 | reverse complement strand
CAGGCACCGGGCAGGCGTCAGGCCCTATACGTCGTCTTGAAGCCGACTTAGCAGAGCCCTGTGTTTTTGCTAAACAGTCGCTACCCCCTGGCCTGTGCCCCCCAATAGTGCTTGCGCATAATTGGGGCCTCCTTCTTCCGAAGGTACGGAGGCAATTTGCCGAGTTCCTTCAGGATACTTCTCTCAAACGCCTTGGTATACTCTACCATTCCACCTGTGTCGGTTTAGGGTACGGTCTATACGGTGGGGCTATTTCCTGGGACAATTTCCCTGCCAGGAGCAATCCAATAAGCCCTGACAAGTTACACCATCCGTCACACACCACCAGGCCCACGAATATTAACGTGGTTCCCATCGACTACCCCCTTCGGGCTCGTCTTAGGGGCCGGCTTACCCTGCTCAGATTAGCTTTAAGCAGGAACCCTTGGAATTTCGGCGAGAGGGCATCTCACCCTCTTAATCGCTACTCATGTCTGCATTCGCACTTCCGATACCTCCACGGTCGGTTACCCTCCCGCTTCAACGGCCTACGGAACGCTCCGCTACCGCTCAGTCCAAAGGACTGAACCCTAAGCTTCGGTGCACGTCTTGAGCCCCGTTACATCTTCGCCGCAGGATCTCTTGTTTAGACCAGTGAGCTG
>NZ_BCYT01000045.1 GCF_001598335.1 Sphingobium abikonense NBRC 16140 | reverse complement strand
TGTCAAACGGCGTTCAAAAGGGACCCCCGATCGGCGTCGAAGAGGGACCCCCTTTTCAGATAATATGATGCTGGTTTGTTGAAGATGGCCTTGCGCTGCGTGCGGCGGAGGGCGGGCGTAGCCCGACCGGAGGCGCGCGCAGCGCAAGATAGATTTTTGAAGGCGCCGAAGGTGGCTGTCAGCTGCGGTTTTTGAAGCGCCAGCTGTCGTTGCCCGTCTCGACGATATCGCAGTGGTGGGTGACGCGGTCGAGCAGCGCCGTGGTCATCTTGGGATCGCCGAACACGGTCGGCCATTCGCCGAAGGCGAGGTTCGTGGTGATGATGACGCTGGTCCGCTCATAAAGCTTGCTGATGAGGTGGAACAGCAACTGCCCTCCCGAGCGGGCGAACGGCAGATAACCGAGCTCGTCGAGAACGATCAGGTCGAGCCGCGACAGCTGCGCCGCCAGGGTCCCGCCTTTGCCGATCCGGGTCTCCTCTTCGAGGCGTGTCACCAGATCGACGGTGTTGAAGTAGCGGGCGCGAGCGCCCCTTCGCACGACATTGGCGGTGATCGCGATGGCGAGGTGGGTCTTGCCTGTCCCCGTGCCGCCGACCAGCACGATATTGCGGCGAGGCGGGAGGAAGGAGCCATCGTGAAGGGAGCGGATCATCTCCTCATTGATCGGTGTGCCCTCGAAGCTGAACCGCTCCAGGTCCTTCACCACGGGCAGCCTCGCAGCCGTCATCCGATAGCGGATGGAGGCTGCATCCCGGTGGGTCGCCTCAGCACGGAGCAGGTCGGTCAGTATCTCCATGGTGGTGCGCTTGCGCTGGAGGCCGGTGGTGACCGCCTCGTCGAACGCCGCCGCCATGCCCTTGAGTCCGAGGCCGCGCATCGTGTCGATCATATCATGCCGCTGCATCATAGCCTCGCAGCAGATCATAGCGGGCACAGTCGGCGAGCGGAGGATGCTGCAGCATCCGGTCTTCCGAAGTGACGATGCTGTGGGGTGTCGCCGGCTCGCGGCG
>NZ_BCYT01000044.1 GCF_001598335.1 Sphingobium abikonense NBRC 16140 | reverse complement strand
GAACCGTCTGATTTCGGCATGATGGCGACGTGAAGGCGCGCAAATTGACGGTGAGCCCCGGTTTTTGGGTGCTGATCCGCTGATTTCCGTGTCGGAACCGGCTGCAGGGGCCGGTTTTTGCGTCATGCGGGCGCAGGACGCCCCTCAAGCCAGGCAAGACGCTGGAAGTTATAGGCCAGGTTGGCCATCCCGATCTTGATGCGGGCGCGGGCGATGCCGATGGTCCGCACGACCAGCCCCATGCGGTGCTTCTGCCCGGCGAACAAGTGCTCGACCGCCGAACGCACGGCGGATCGTTTTGCATTGGCCCTGGCGATGCGTTCGGGCATCGGCCGGCGCGGCAGCTTCTTCTGGTGGATGTGGCTGGTGAACATCCCCTTGGCGAGGAACGCCTCGTTCTTCTTCGACCGGTAGGCCGTGTCCGCCCAGACCCCCGAGCCGGTGTTGTCCTTGCTGACCACATCGGGCAGTCGTGCACCATCGTGAGCATTGGCGGCGCTGGCGTCCCAGGTACGGATCAGACCATGGGTCCTGTCGATGCCGATGTGGTTCTTGTAGCCGAACATCGGGATAGCGAGGTCGACCGGCTTGAACGCCTTGGGATCGGCGCCTTCCTTCACCTTGGCCTTGGTGTACTTGACGCTCCAGCGCGCGTCGCGATCCTTCTGGCGGAGCTTGGCGGGTTTTACTTGACAGGCCTCGGGAACGCACCCCTCCTTGATCGCCATCTTCTCCACTTCGGTATTCCGTTGTTTCGGCGCCGGCACGACCGTGGCATCGATGATTTGGCCGCCCATGGCCAGATAACCCCGATCGGTCAGCGCGGCATCGAAGCGGGCGAACAGCCGGTCGATCGCCCTGGCCTTCACGAGGCGCTCGCGGAACAGCCATACCGTCGTCGCATCCGGCACCGTGCCGTCGAGCCCAAGGCCCAGGAACCGCTGAAACGACAGCCGATCCTTAATCTGAAACTCGGTTGCCTCGTCTGACAACGAGTACAGTGCCTGCAGAACCAGGATCTTGAACATCAGCACAGGGTCGAACGGCAGACGTCCGCCCTTGGCGCGCGGGGCGCGTCGCAGGGCGGCGACCAGCGGTCAACGGAAAACCTCGAAGTCAACGACGGCCGCCAACCGCTCCAGCGGATCGCCCGCTGCACTCAGCGCCTCGTACTGGTTCGAAAGATCAAAGAAACCCGGCTGTCCCGCCATTACCGCCTCCGCTGTCGCGCAATGGCAGTGAATCAGTTCAGGCCGCTATGCACCAGAGGTTT
>NZ_BCYT01000043.1 GCF_001598335.1 Sphingobium abikonense NBRC 16140 | reverse complement strand
TGAGGTGGTCCCACCTTCTTGGACAGTTTGGCGGCTAAGTTAAGCTAATCCCGGTTGTCGTTCACGCCGCCTGTTTGGTCATCAGATCATGGGGGGCATGCCCCCCATGATCTGATTGCCCGATCCGCCGATAGACCTCGACCGGGGTTTTCCCGGCCAGGCCCGAGTGCGGACGCTGGGTGTTGTAATAGGTGATCCAGCGGCCAAGGCCAGCTTTCAACTCCGAGCCGGTCTCGAAGGCGTGGAGATAAACGCATTCGTACTTCAGGGATCGCCAAAGGCGTTCGATGAAGACATTGTCCATCCACCGGCCCCGCCCGTCCATGCTGATGCGAACCTCGGCCTCGCGCAGCACAGTGGTGAAGGCCTGCGACGTGAACTGGCTGCCTTGGTCGGTGTTGAAGATCTCGGGCTTGCCGTAGCGAGCCAGCGCCTCCTCCAGCGCCGCGACGCAGAACCCTGCATCCATCGTATTCGATAGCCGCCATGCCAGCACCTTCCGGGTTGCCCAGTCCATGATCGCAACCAGGTACAGGAAGCCGCGCCGCATCGGGATGTAGGTCACATCGGCGCACCAGACCTGATTGGGCCGGTCGATCACCAACTTGCGCAGCAGATACGGATAGACCCGGTGCTGCGGGTGCGGATCACTCGTGCGCGGCCGCTGGTAGATCGGTGTCAGGCCCATCTTCGCCATAAGCCGCCGGGCCCGGCGCCGACCAACCTCATGGCCTGCGCGCCGCAGGTGACGTGCCATCTGCCGGCTGCCGTACCAAGGGCAGTCCAGGAACGTCGCATCGATCACCGTCATCAGCGTCAGCGTCTCATCCGTTTCCGGCACAGGCGCATAATAATACGATGAACGGCCAATCGAGAGCAGGCGACATTGCGCCGAGATCGACAGGCGGTGGTGAGCAGGTTCGACCATCGCCCGCCTCCGCTCCACGCTCATCGACCGAAGGCTTTCGCTAAAAAATCCCGCTCCACCACCAGTTGCCCGATCTTGGCGTGCAGCTTCTCTACCTCGCTCTCGCTGGCAGCCTTGACCGCGTCGCCGGCTCCGGAGAACGTGCCTGCCATCCCGTCAATGGCCTGCCGCTTCCAGGAGGCGATCATCGTGTGGTGCACGCCATGCTTGGCTGCCAACTCCGCCAGCGTCAGGTCACCCCGGATCGCTTCCAGCGCCACCTTGGCTTTGAAATCAGCACTATAGCGCTTTCTCGTCGTCTTCATTCCCGTACCAATCCATCACGTCGGGATTAGCTTAGCATCCTGTCCAGAAAAGCGGGACCACCTCA
>NZ_BCYT01000042.1 GCF_001598335.1 Sphingobium abikonense NBRC 16140 | reverse complement strand
AAATCCCACATGCTTTCCCACTTAGACGTGACTTGGGGACCTTAGCTGTAGGTTAGGGCTGTTTCCCTTTTGACGACGGACCTTAGCACCCGCCGTCTGTCTGCCGGACTAGACTCGTTGGTATTCGGAGTTTGGTTAGAATTGGTAGATCTCGCGACCCCCGCATCCATCCAGTGCTCTACCCCCAACGGCAATCATCCGACGCTCTACCTCAATAGATTTCGCGGAGAACCAGCTATTTCCCGGCTTGATTGGCCTTTCACCCCTAAACACAACTCATCCGATAATTTTTCAACATTAAACGGTTCGGCCCTCCAGTGCGTGTTACCGCACCTTCAGCCTGGTCATGCCTAGATCGCCGGGTTTCGGGTCTAATGCATCATACTCATGGTCGCCCTATTCAGACTCGCTTTCGCTGCGCCTACACCTAACGGCTTAAGCTTGCATGATACACTAAGTCACAGACCCATTATGCAAGAGGTACGCGGTCAGGTCATGAAGACCCTCCCACTGCTTGTAGGCATCCGGTTTCAGGTACTGTTTCACTCCCCTCATCGGGGTGCTTTTCACCTTTCCCTCACGGTACTGGTTCGCTATCGGTCATGTACGAGTATTTAGGCTTGGAGGGTGGTCCCCCCATGTTCAGACAGAGTTTCACGTGCTCCGCCCTACTCAAGTCCTGATGTTTCGTTTTCACATACGGGGCTGTCACCCGCTATGGCGCCACTTTCCAGAGGCTTCTGTTAACTAAACACCAGGCGCTGGCCTGGTCCGCGTTCGCTCGCCACTACTAACGGAATCTCGGTTGATGTCTTTTCCTCCGGGTACTGAGATGTTTCAGTTCTCCGGGTTCGCTTCACCAAAGCCTATTTTATTCAGCTTAGTGATACCTCTCCCATTTAACGCTGATCCAGCTTTCACTGGCGCAGCCTTAAATGGTGAAGGTGGGTTGTCCCATTCGGAAATCGCGGGATCAAAGCTTGCTCACAGCTCCCCCACGCTTATCGCAGCGTGCCACGTCCTTCATCGCCTGTACATGCCAAGGCATTCACCAGATGCCCTTACCTCACGCTTGAGAGCCCACACCACCAACGACAACCCTGACGGATCGTCCCGGCGCATGTGGTCATTAACTCAGCCAGATATTTATGTGATTACGAACACCTGTCGATCCTGGAGATTTGCGATCCCCGCCATCAACCGGCGCCGCACCACGGCATCGATTAAAAAACCCATTCACAATGTCAAAGAGGCACGCCTTCGCGCGCCATATCGCCGACCACATCGCTGTGGCGGCAAACCGCTACTCTTCATCTCT
>NZ_BCYT01000041.1 GCF_001598335.1 Sphingobium abikonense NBRC 16140 | reverse complement strand
GGACACCTTCTGTCATTGGGTGCGGGACTGCAAGGTAGATCGACTTGGGGTTCATGCTTCTGTCCGTGATCGACGCGTGGTCGTCACATGATGCGGTCGGAAAAATCAGGGTAGCCGATCTCGAAAACGGCGTTGATCGCCAAAGCGTCCAGCGGCTTGTCCCTGACCATCGTCCCCTCGCCGGTCACCCGCAGGGGACCTCTACGTAGCTGAGTATCCGGGCATCTTTTCTCTCCTCGAAGGCTATGCCGGCTGGCCGTACCTGAAGTCGGCTTCATCGACCCACATCCGGTGCAGAATGATGCCAAGCTTGCGGGCGAGCGCGACCTTGGCGCGCTTCGCGCTGCGGCGCTTGGCGATATTCATTGCCCAGGCCTTGATCTTCGACCATTTCGCCACGCGCGTCATCAGAACGTGCGCTGCCTCGAACAGAGCGACCCTGACCGCCGGATCACCGGCACGACTGATCCCGCCGTTCCGATCTATCTCGCCCGATTGATATTTTCGCGGCGTCAGGCCGAAGCAGGGACCGACTGACTTGGACGATCGAAAGCGGGCAGGATTATCGACCGCGGCACGGTAGGTAAGCGCGACAATCGCGCCAACGCCTGGCGCGGTCATGAGCCTCCGGCATACGGCGTCGGTGCGAACGATATCCCGGACCTGCCCATCCAGGACAGCCAGCTGCGCGCGTAATACTTGGCGCACAACGAGCAAGGGTTCCATGATGGAGGCAAGCGTTGCATTGCCCGAGACTATGTCGCGGACGGCATCATCCCAACGGCCCCGCAGCAGTCGGCCGAGGCGCAGGCCGAAACCCTTCAACAACCCGCGTACGCTATTCTCGATGTCCTTCTGCCGGCGCATCAATGTCGACCGCGCGGCCAGCAACGTACGCTGCTCGCGGGCGGGAATGGTCTTGACGTGCACCGGCCTGAACCAGCCCGAGCGCAATAGCTGGGCCATACCCCGGGCGTCGTTGCGGTCCGTCTTCATGACCATCGCCGACAGCGCAGCGCGGACCTGCCGGGTCTCCATCAGAACCGGCTCAATCCCTGCGTCCTGGAGGCCGCGAAAAAGCCATTCCGAAAGCGGTCCGGCCTCGAAGCCGACCAGTTCGAGTTCAGCGCTGTAGGGGGCCAGGCAATGGGCGATCGCCTCCGGATCGCTAATCGTCACTGCTTCCAACAGAATATTGCCACCGGCGTCGATCACGCAAATCGCCGTCTTATCCATAGAAACATCAAGCGCGGCATAGGCAGTCATGGCTTTCCTCCTCGATAGGGGATGCTCAATATGGGGCGAATCGCACCCAATGACCGCATCTCGAA
>NZ_BCYT01000040.1 GCF_001598335.1 Sphingobium abikonense NBRC 16140 | reverse complement strand
ATTTTTGCGGAGCTGCGATGCGCCTGACGCGCTACACCGATTATGCCATGCGGGTGCTGCTATACCTCGGGCGGCAGCCGGGCGAGCTGGCCTCGATTGCAGTCATTGCGCGCGCCTTTGCCATTTCGCAGAACCACCTGATGAAGGTGGTCAACGATCTGGTGAACGCGGGCTATCTGGAAAGCGTGCGCGGTCGCAACGGCGGGATCCGCCTCGCCCGCCCGCCGCACGAGATCAACGTCGGCGCACTGGTTCGCCAGACCGAGGACGATTTCGATCTGGTTGGCTGCGGGGCCTGTGTGATTGCCCCGGCCTGCGGCCTCACTAGCGTGCTCGACGAGGCGCTGCTGGCATTCCTCAAGGTACTCGACGGCTACTCACTGGCCGACGTGCTGGCGCGCAAGGGCGATTTTTCACACCTCCTCGCGCCTGTGGATGCATGAATTAGCAGGTAATTCTCTCTGCACAGTGCTCATAGTTGATCAATCAGTCTTGCAGCGGCGAAACGCCGTGGACGACTTGCACTCCCAGCTGTCCGAACAGCGCGTCAGTTCCTCTAGCAGCAGTTTTCAAGACGCTAGAACGGCGACTTTTTGCTGACGGTCGTTGCACCCGAATGTTGGAATTTCGTGCGAGTTGTCGACAGACCGTCCTGCGTTGATCGGAGGGGTGGTTCTGGCGAAAGCTGCCGATTGCAGACCCACGGGCTAGCGGCGCAAGCTGATCGGCACGAGCCAAGAGGCATTTCCACATTAGGCCGGCAATCGTTCTTCAGAAGGCCAATTCTGGCCATCGGAGAACGAACATGGACATGCCTGAGAACACACTCGCATCCCACAAGCGTCAGGTCTGGAACGCGGGGCGCACTGTCGGTGCCAAGCGGGCGCTGAAGCCGAAGCAGATCTGGGAGATCCGCTTCTACCTCAACCAGCGCTGCCGCTTGCGAGATCGAGCTCTCTTCGACCTTGCTATCGACAGTAAGCTGCGTGGCTGCGACCTCGTGCAGATCAAGATTGGCGATATTGTCAGCGGTGGACAGATTCGCACCCGCGCAATCGTGATGCAGCAGAAGACCGGACGACCGGTTCAATTCGAGCTGCTGCCAGATACCCGCACCAGCTTGCTCGCATGGCTTGAACGTCGTGGCGGCACGGTAGACGATTACGTGTTTCCAAGCCGTGTTGATCGTAACGGCCATCTTAGCACCCGCCAGTATGCAAGGCTGGTTGATGAATGGGTGACGGGAGTGGGGTTGATGCGAAATGAGTACGGCACCCATTCACTGCGCCGAACCAAGGCCTCGATCATTTACCGAGCGACAGGGAACCTGCGCGCAGTCCAGATATTGCTCGGCCATAGCAAGATCGAGAATACGGTGCGTTACCT
>NZ_BCYT01000039.1 GCF_001598335.1 Sphingobium abikonense NBRC 16140 | reverse complement strand
CCGGGAGAGGATGTTGAGGATCAGCTCGTCGCTGGCCGTTCCGTTCGCCAACGCTTCGCGCACGGCAGCCTCTACCGGCTCCAGGCCATCGGTGAGCACCGCCGAGAGGACCCGCACGAACCTGCGATCGGCCTCGTCCCCGGTGCCGAGCCTTCGCCGTAATCGGTGCAGGGCGGGCGGCAGATCCCAGTCCTGGAACGGTGCGCCGTTACGCAGCGCGCCGGGCTTGTGCGCGAGGACCGGCAGATAATGCCAGGGATCGTATATCGTGCGGTTCCGACCGAAGTGGCGCTCATGCTCCCCGACGATCGCATCGCCGCAGCGTATGACGATGCGATCGGCATAGGAGCGCACCTGAACGGTCCGGCGTGCGGCCGTCGACATGACCGAGTAGCGGTTGCGATCGAAGCTGATGAGGCAGGTGCCGGTGACGGCATGCTCGCTCTCATGGAAGCCGTCGAACGGTGCCAGGATCGGCTGCAGGGCCGGTCGCTCCATATCCAGCGCCTCGGCGACGGTAATATCCCCGCGTTCGGGATGGGCATGATGCTCGGCCCAGCGCCGGCACTCGGCCTCCAGCCACCCGTTGAGCTCGGCCAGGCTGGCGAACCGGAGCCGCGGCTGGAAGAAGCGGCCTCGGATTGTCTGGACCTGCTGCTCGACCTGGCCCTTCTCCCATCCCGCCGCCGGCGAGCAGGCGGTCGGCTCGACCATGTAATGATCGGTCATGATCAGGAAGCGGCGGTTGAACACACGCTCCTTGCCGGTGAACACGGCCGTCACCGCCGTCTTCATATTATCGTAGATACCGCGTCGCGGCACACCGCCGAAGAACGCGAACGCCCGGGCATGGGCATCGAACAGCATCTCCTGGCCCTCGCGCGGATAGGCCCGGACATAGGGTGCGCGCGAGTCGCAGAGACGCATATGCGCCACCTTCACCCGCATCGGCTTGCCGGCGATCTCCACATCCTCGTGGCTCCAGTCGAACTGGTAGGCCTCACCCGGCTGGAAGGTCATCGGGATGAACGCCGGTGCGCCTTCGCCAGCATCCTTCCGCCGCGCAGCACGCCAGCGCGCCGCATAGCGGCGCACCGCATCATAGGATCCATCGAACCCCTCGCGCACCAGCAGGTCATGGATACGCGTCATCCGTAGCCGATCGCGGCGGCCGCGACCTTCGTTCTCCTCAAGCAGCGCATCGAGACGATCCTGATAAGGACCGATCCGCGGCAGCGGCTGGACTTTGCGCTGATAGTTGAACGCCGCCTCCGGCGACCGGATCGCTTTGCGGACGACCTTCCGCGACAAACGAAGGTCACGAGCGATCGCCTTGATCGCCTTACCCGCTGCATGCTCACGCCGAATCCGAACCACTGTCTCCACGATCAACATCCCGTTCTCGCCAACTGATCAAAACCAGTCGGCCGACTAAATCCCCGGGATGAAGGGGTCCTTTTTGCACGCCGATCACCCCACGAAGGGGGTGCCTATTGCACGCTGATCCTCA
>NZ_BCYT01000038.1 GCF_001598335.1 Sphingobium abikonense NBRC 16140 | reverse complement strand
ATGTTGTTGAAAAAGTCGGCCTTGAAGTCGTCGTGAGCGTCTGATTCAATATTGCGATGCTGACGGGTACCAAGCGATGATGGGCGAGCGCCGAGTGGCGCAGGAGGCCTTGTTTTACGAGTTCAGCCTGGATCGGCACGTGCCCGCCGATCATCTGCTTCGGGCGATCGACGGGTTCGTGGACCTGTCCGGCATGCGCGAACACCTGCGAGGGTTCTACAGCGCAATCGGTCGGCCTTCGATCGATCCCGAGCTCATGCTGCGCATGCTGATCGTGGGGTACTGTTTCGGCATCCGATCGGAGCGGCGCCTGTGCGAGGAGGTGCACCTCAACCTGGCTTATCGCTGGTTCTGCCGCCTCGGCCTCGAGGGCGACGTGCCGGATCACTCGACATTTTCCAAGAACCGGCACGGTCGCTTTCGCGAGAGTGATCTGTTCCGCCAGCTGTTCGAAGCCACGGTGCGGCGCTGCATCGACGAAGGACTGGTCGGGGGCGACGGCTTCGCGGTCGATGCCAGCCTGATCCGCGCCGAGGCCAATCGGCAGACCTACGTCGAAGGAACGCAGAGCCTTTCCGCCGATCTGCAAACACGTGCCGTCGAGGAGTACCTTGCTGTTCTGGATGATGCGGTGTTTGGTGGCGCAACTCCGGTCGAGCCCAAGCGCGTCTCACCTGTCGATCCGGCGGCCCGCTATACCGCAGCACATGGCGGACGCGCGGATTTCTGCTACTCCACCAACTACCTGATCGATGTCGAAAACGCCGTGATCGTGGATGTCGAGGCGAGCACGGCGATCCGCCAGGCGGAAGTCACTGCTGCCAAGCGGATGATCGAGCGGGCGGCCGGCCATCATGGCCTGTGGCCGCGCAAGCTGATTGGCGACACCGGCTACGGCTCTGCCGACATGCTCGCCTGGCTCGTGCATGAGCGTGGCATCGAGCCACACGTACCTGTGTTCGACAAGTCCACCCGGAGCGACGGCTCTTTCGAACGCAGCGACTTCACCTTCGATCACGAGGACGACAGCTATGTGTGTCCGGCGGGCAAGCGCCTGCGCCCACGTAACCGCAACTTCGCATCGCCTCGGCCAGAGGCCGACAAGGACGGCTTCATCCGCTATCGAGCCCGGCAGCATGACTGCGGCAGCTGCGCTCTGAAGCCGCAATGCACCCCCATCCTGCCGGCTCGCAAGGTGACCCGATCGATCCATGAGGGTGCGCGAGACTTTGCCCGGACCCTGGCGCAGGAAGACGAGTGGATCACATCGCGCCGCGAACGCAAGAAGGTCGAGATGCTGTTTGCTCACCTGAAACGCATCCTGCGGCTAGACCGGCTGCGTTTACGTGGCCCCAGCGGCGCCCGAGACGAGTTCCATCTCGCCGCTGCCGCTCAGAACCTCCGCAAGCTCGCCAAGATCAGCCTCGCGAGGCAGGCTGTCACGACCTAAGGCGCGCAGCCTCCACTTGCCCGCAAGCCATCGCCGCCGCCGGTCACGTCAACAGACGACTTTTTCAACGGCATCGG
>NZ_BCYT01000037.1 GCF_001598335.1 Sphingobium abikonense NBRC 16140 | reverse complement strand
GATTTCCACTGAGAAGTGACCCGGGTAGGGCGTAAATTTCCACTGAGAATTGACCCATGTTGAACTCGTCCCTGGCTTTGACAAGCGAGGGTATATGGAGTGTTGGACATGGCGTTATTGAGCGTTATCCGGCGCTGGCATTTTCGCGATCATCTACCGATCCGGGAGATAGCGCGGCGCACCGGACTATCACGCAACACGATCCGCAAATATTTGCGGTCCGAGACGATCGATCCGCGGTTCAAGGTGCCTGATCGACCAAGCAAACTGGACCCATTTGCTGAGCATCTGGCGGCCTGGCTGCGGCGCGATATGGGCCGATCGCGCAAGCAGAAGCGCACGATCAAGCAGTTTCACGCCGATTTGGTGAGCCTGGGTTATGAAGGATCCTACAACCGGGTTGCCGCTTTTGCTCGGGACTGGCGCGAAGATTATCGGCGCCAGCAACAGATTGGCGGGCGTGGGACATTCGTGCCCCTGTCGTTCGCGCCGGGGGAAGCTTTCCAGTTTGATTGGAGTGAGGACTGGGCAATCATCGCCGGGGTTCGGACCAAGCTGCAGGTCGCGCATTTCAAGCTCAGTTACAGCCGGGCATTCATCGTGCGCGCCTACCTGCTGCAAACCCATGAGATGCTGTTCGACGCCCATAATCACGCCTTCCGCGTGCTGGGCGGCGTGCCGCGCCGGGGTATCTATGACAATATGCGCACGGCCGTCGACAAGGTCGGGCGTGGCAAGGAACGCACCGTCAACGCACGCTTCCTGACGATGGTCAGCCACTATCTGTTCGAAGCTGAGTTCTGTAACCCGGCTGCGGGATGGGAAAAGGGGCAGGTCGAGAAGAATGTCCAGGATGCGCGGCACCGTCTGTGGCAACCCACGCCGCAGGTCGAAAGCCTTGATGCGCTGAACCTGTGGCTGGAGGAGCGCTGCAAGGCGTTATGGGAGGACATCCCTCACGGGATCGAACCCGGATCGGTTGCCAATGCCTGGGCCGATGAATCTGAGTGTCTGATGGTTGCGGGCAGGCCCTTCGATGGTTTTGTGGAATATCGCAAACGGGTATCGCCGACGTGCCTCATCCACTTTGAGCGCAATCGCTACAGCGTACCGGCCTCTTTCGCCAATCGCACTGTCAGCCTGCGCGTCTATCCTGATCGCTTCCAGGTCGTCGCCGAGGGGCAGCCAATCTGCGCACATCAGCGCATCATCAACCGCTCTCACGACGGTCCAGGTCATACGGTTTATGACTGGCGCCATTATCTGGCGGTCGTGCAGCGCAAGCCCGGCGCCCTGCGCAACGGTGCGCCCTTCCTTGAGCTACCCGATGCGTTCCAGCGTCTGCAGCGACATCTGTTGCGCAATCCCGGCGGCGACAGGGAAATGGTCGAAATACTGGCGCTGGTTCTTCATCATGATGAGCAACTGGTGCTGACGGCGGTCACCATGGCGCTGGAGGCTGGCGTTCCGACCAAGACCCATATCCTCAATCTGCTCTATAGGCTGGTCGACGGAAAACCGATCTCCACGCCGCCGGTGACGGCGCCCCAGGCGCTCAAGCTGGTCAGCGAACCGATGGCCAATGTCGAACGCTATGATGATCTGCGCAAGGAGAAGCGTCATGCGTCATGACCCTGCCAGCGGCGCCATCGTCGTCATGCTCCGCAGCCTCAAGATGCATGGCATGGCGCAGGCCGTCACCGATCTCATGGAACAGGGATCTCCAGCGTTCGAAGCCGCCATCCCGATCCTCTCCCAGTTACTCAAAGCCGAGACAGCAGAACGGGAGGTTCGGTCTGTGGCCTATCAGCTCAAGATCGCGCGCTTCCCTGTCTATCGCGATCTGGCCGGCTTCGACTTTACCAGTAGCGAGGTCAATGAAGCTCTGGTGCGTCAGTTGCATCGCTGCGACTTCATCGACATCGCCGACAATATCGTGCTGGTCGGCGGTCCTGGCACCGGCAAGAGCCATGTGGCAACGGCGCTGGGCATCCAGGCCATCGAACATCATCGAAAGCGCGTCCGCTTCTTCTCGACGGTCGAACTGGTCAATGCGCTCGAGCAGGAAAAAGCACAGGGCAAGGCCGGTCAGATCGCCAATCGCCTCCTGCACTCCGATCTCGTTATCCTGGATGAGCTTGGATATCTGCCGTTCAGTGCTTCAGGTGGCGCGCTGCTCTTCCACCTGCTGAGCAAACTCTACGAGCGCACCAGCGTCATCATCACCACAAACCTGAGCTTCAGCGAATGGGCCACCGTGTTCGGCGACGCCAAAATGACCACGGCGCTCCTCGATCGGCTTACCCATCACTGCCACATCCTGGAGACCGGCAACGATAGCTTCCGCTTCAAAAACAGCTCTGCCAAGCAGGCCAGAACCCAAAAGAGAAAACCACGGGTTGACCCACCCGTGACACCCGAAACATAATCCGCAGACGGGTCACTTCTCGATGGAAAACCCGGGTCACTTCTCAGTGGAAATCAAC
>NZ_BCYT01000036.1 GCF_001598335.1 Sphingobium abikonense NBRC 16140 | reverse complement strand
AGTGGGAGATCGCGTTGAATGTCTTGCCGTCGCCGCCTGCCCTAAAGCCATAAAGGACGGCCAGCCCACCCAGCCGGAAATCCCATCATCGTAAGGTGACCTGTCGGATGGGTCGCTAGCAACGCCTTCAGATCGGCCGCCCAAGTGGAAGTCGGATCCACCTTTCCAGCAAGAAAGCCGATCAATACCAGCGAATTGTAAAGCATAGCCGGGCCATTTCCAGCCGGCGGTTCCAAGGTTGCAGCTAGGTCGGCGGGCTTGTTAGGCAGTTTCGGCCTGATCAGAAATCCGCGGTTCCACAGACGAGCGTGATCCGCGCAACTGTTTCGTACGATCGAGAGATGTTTGAGGATCGGAACGAGGAGCGCTTCAGGTAAACCCAGGGGTTGGGCAATCACATTCCGTAGAGCCCTGTCCTCCAAAGAGGAGTACCAGCGGGATAGCTGGCCGAAAGACATCATCTCAGCCACCATCCACACCGGGGGCATTGCCGGATCATCATATGTCTTCCTGTAGTGGTCAATATAGGTTTCGGGGGAAGTACCGACCTCGCGCGCAAGGCGTGAAAGATTGTCGTGGAACTGGCGACGGTCGGTGTAGAGCGCAGCATCCAGATAGCCGTGCGGACCGCCATGCTGTGCCAGCGCATAAGCCCAGCTTCCTCGAACTGCGACTTCAATTCTTTCAATCGCATTCAGCAGCAGCAGCCTCAAGCGGCGGTCAAACTCGTAAAGGGCGGCAACTGTATCGAAGTCGGTACCGGGCAGAAATCTGGGCCCGGGCAGGCCCTTGGGCTTTTCAAATGGGAGCCAATATGCGCTCAGACGATAGTAGCTGACATGGCGCAGCCAGTGCTCTGCACGAGGAACATCTGCGATCGCCATGCCTTGCGCTGTCAGGTGCGCAATCTGCTGGGCGATCGTCGTTGCGGGTTTGTTGAAAGGGCGAGTCACCGAGCTACTTAGCTTCTATGGTGCTGAAAATAAAAGACCCGCCAAGTGTGCATACCCTTTCGGGTAGAGGCCTGGCGGGTTCGATTGCGCTCAAGATAGAAGGCAAATTCCTACATTTCAACTAATCGTTTCACAAATCAGACGAAGCGTTCCCGCTTAGTTCGAACAGGTCCGAGCGCTTTCCGCGCGGGCGAGAATGCCATCCCGGTACCTGGCCTTCATCTGCGGGATCAGTTGGGCGACCATTGGATTGCTCCGAAAAGCACCCACTTTCTGATCGATCGCGTTCTCCATCGCCCTGATCGCTTCATCGATGCTGGCTTGATCGTTTGGGTCAAAACGGACTTCCGTGATCGTGCCGTCAAGTTCCTTGAACGCACGGGATGCGTCGTCAAGCGTCTTAGTCAGCTTGTCGAAACCAGTGATCTTCACCATCGAAATCTCCTATTTCGCCCAGTGTCCAAGAACCCATTCCCACTGATGACGGGCATAGTCGTAGCGCCAATGCGCCCTTACCCACTTCGTCTTTCCAAGCGGCCGCAGCGTTTTCATGTTCTGCATTCGATCAAGCGGCTTCAACGGACGGAGCGACTTCAGCTTAGGCAATTTGCGCATCAGCGCCTCCAAAAAAAGGGCCGCTCTGACGGGAGCGGCCTAACAGTTCAGCCTTTCGGCGGATAGGGATCGTTCCCATAGGACCAAGCTTCACGGAACTGACCATTCGCGCCCTGGATGCGGAGTTCGGCACCTTGGTTTTGGGCGATTTCGCGCCCACGTTCGATAGCCTGCGCTTGCGTGTCGAACGAGCCGGTGAGACGGCTATTACCTTCGCCCCGAACGCCCCAACCGCTTCCATTCCGCACGACGTATTGATTCTTACCACTCATGTTTACTGCCTTTCTGCACGTTGAAGGGGCGCCCGGCCGCACTATCTCTTGACTCAGAGAGCTCGGCGTGATTCCCCGTCTCTTGTGTAAGGCAGTATCAATCATGAGACGACTTGTCTTACGTGTGAGACACTATCGCCGGCGGTCCTTGAGAGTCAAGGGGCGCTGTTGGAGAATTTTATGGAAACCCTTCCTATCCAGGATCTGGGGCGCCTGATCGCAAAGAGACGGGGCACCCGCGGGATAAGATCAGCTGCTGCCGAGGCGGGGGTAAGTTCGGCGACCTTGTCCAGGGTAGAGAATGGAAATGTGCCTGACTTGGCGACCTTCGCTAAGATCTGCCGTTGGCTTGGCGTTGATCCGGCCATCTTCCTAGGAATTGAGACGAACGAAGAGCCGACCAAAAAAGCTGCGGTTGTCCATTTCCGCAAGAAGAAGACCTTCTCACCGGAAACCGCCGAATCGTTGGCAGAACTTATCTTGGCTGCACAACGGGCTAAAGAGGCTCGTTTGGCATTGCAGCAACAATAAGAATGCGCAGGGGGTTTAAGGCCGAGTCTGAGAGACTATCAGAGGCTGCTCGGGCTTCGCTGGCTTTGGGCGCGCTCGAAAAACTTGATCCCTGGGCATATGCCGAATCGCTGGGAGCATACGTTCTCGCAGCAGACGAACTAGACTTGCCCCCACAGCATGCAGCCCAACTTCTCGAGCGGGATCCAGACAGTTGGTCAGGAATGACGTTGGCAGAAGATGGGCTCCTCCTGATCGTGCTAAATTCAGCCCAAAGCAAACGTCGCCAAGCCTCCACGTTGATGCACGAACTCGCACACTCGATTCTGGATCACACCCCGGCAAGCGTACAAGTCTCGCCCGCGGGCTTGGTACTGCTCTCCGACTATTCAGATGAGCAGGAAGAGGAAGCTGATTGGCTGGGAGGCGCACTCCTGCTGCCTCAAGCAGCACTCTATCATCACCGCAGTGCCGGGAAGTCTGTAACTGATATCGCGCGTCATTTCGGCGTAAGCGATGACTTGTGCCATTGGCGTTGCCGCATGACGGGCGTTGAGAAGCGACTGGCTTTCCGGGCTAGAGCATAGCGCATGATCAATAATTGTTATCTGGGCATCAATGATAGCGTTGGCCGCTAGGTCCCAATCTCAGAACCGTTCGCTTCGCTGATCGGCCGATTATTGATAATACCCTAAAGCCGCAACGCGTCGCTCGGGTTCAGAAAAGCCGAGGTGACAGCGCACAGGTTTTGGACCACTGCGAGCAATCTTCTGAACGAAATGGGCAAATGGCATTGGGCCGCGACCGAACGGCGTTTGGCGCATGTGATGCCTTAATGGGCCTATGCCCGCGGCACGCATTAGAATGGGCGGTTTGAGATGATGCGTTTGGAGCGACTATCTCAACCAGCTCCAGGTTGAGAAATCATCAAGGTCAGCTGTGTTCGGCGCTAGCGCGTATCTTGCTGGCCCCTCTGTCAATGATAGACTATGTAAAAGATCGCACAATCGCGTTTTA
>NZ_BCYT01000035.1 GCF_001598335.1 Sphingobium abikonense NBRC 16140 | reverse complement strand
CATGTCGAGATCGACCTCGGCGCGCGGGTCGAGCACGTCCGCACCTCGGGCGAGATCATGCCGATCGGAGCGCTGCGGCTGAAGCGCGCCTTGGTCGCCGGCGATCAACGCCTCGAATTGCTGGACTGGAAGCCCGAGGCGCTGCCGCATCTCAAGGCGGCGGGCTGCTTCACCGAGATCATCCAGCACCGCACGCGGCTGTTCGTTCCCCCGAGCCGCGCCCTCGAGATCCTCGCCAGGATCACGGACTGACCCGCGGCCGCGCCAAGCGACCGAAGAGAGGGGAGGGGGCCTTCGGCCGGGTGGGCCTGAGTGGCTCAAGCCGGCCGACGAGGTCGGCGCAACCCTCGAAGGAGACAACCGATGATCCAGTCCGTGAAGGTCAAGAACCTCTCGCTCTCGAAGGACAATGTCCGCAAATCCAATCGCGATGCCGACCTCGACAGCCTCGCCGACAATATCGCCGCGCATGGCCTGTTGCAGAATCTCGTGGTCACGCCGCTCAAGAAGGCAGGACATTTCACCGTCAAGGCGGGTGGCCGCCGCTTGCGGGCGCTCCAGCGGCTGATCGATTCAGGCCGGCTTGCCGGGGACCATGAGGTTCAGGTGCTGGTGCTCGAGGATGATGCCGGATCGGCCGAAGCGAGCCTTGCCGAGAATTTCCACCGCGTCGCGATGAACCCGGCGGATGAGTGCTCGGCTTTCAAGCACTTCCTCGACAAGGGCGCGAGTGCCGAGGATGTGGCGAAACGTTTCGGCGTCACGACCCGCTTCGTTGAGCAGCGGGTACGGCTTGCCGAACTGGCTCCTCTCGTCTTCGCGGCGCTGGCGGCGGGCGAGATCACGCTGGGGGTCGCCCAGGCTTATGCCGTCACGCCCGACGTCGATCGCCAGGCGCGCGTGTTCGAGAGCATGAGCCGGTCCTATTATGGCGACAATCCCGACAATATCCGCCGTGCGCTCCTCAACGGAACGGTCAAGGCGACCGACGCCAAGGCACGGTTCGTCGGCCGCGAGGCCTATGTCGGCGCGGGCGGCCGGATCGAGCGCGACCTGTTCGGTGAAGATGTGGACGAGAGCTGGATCGACGTGGAGCTCATCGAGCAGCTGGCCGCCCAGAAGCTTGAAGCGGCCGCGGAAGCGCTCGCTGCCGAACAGAAGCTGGCGTTCGTGACGCCGGTTCTCGCGACGCATGTGCCCTATGATATGGAGTGCCAGCTCCACGAATACCATCCGCCGCTGCGCGAATTGAGCGGGGACGAGCAGGAGCGCGTCGATAGTCTCTCGGATGAGGGCGACGCGCTCATCCGCGAACTTGAGACCGAACTCGAGGACGGCACGCCCGAGGCCGAGGCGGCTTCGGCGCGTCTCGCCGACATCGAGCGGGAACTCGATACGATCGAGGCGTCGCGCACGATGGTCGATGATGCGATCAAGGACCAGCTGGGCACCTTCATCTATCTGGCGCCCGATGGCAGTCCGCGGGTGCACAGCCGCATGTTCAGCGAGCGCGCCATCCGGCAGGCGGGCGAGGATGCAGAACCCGAAGCACCGTCCGGCAAGGTCGCGGCCTCCCGGCTCAGCGCGACGCTGGTTGACGAACTCGCGACCCAGCGCCGGCAGATCCTGGCAGCCCATGTCGCCTCGGATGCCGGGTTCGCGCTCGATCTCACGATATTCCTGATGGCGCACCGGACGGTGTTCGCCAGCAGCTATGTCCGGGACCACGCGACGTTGCAGGCCGCCGCCGCGAGCTTCCCGATCGTCAGCTTCCGCGATGAAGGTAGCGCGGCGAGCAATGTCCTGACCGAACAGCGCCAGGCGCTCGATGTGAGCTGGGCAGGCGGGAACACGCTGTCGTCCCGCTTCGATGCCTTCCGGCAACTGGATGAACAGGCGCGCGCCGATTGGCTCGCCCATGTCATGGCGCAGACGCTGGAGCCGACACTCAACGTCGACGATGGCGGGCGCCGCAACGGCTTCCACGATCATCTCGGACGGCTGCTCGACATTGATGTCGCGCAATGGTGGCGGCCCGATGCCCAGAACTTTTTCGGGCGGGTGAAGAAGGACGTCATGCTCGAAGCGCTCGACGAGATCGGCGGGCCGGTGCTGCGCGGCCGATACAAGGACGCCAAGAAGGGTGACCTTGCCAATGCCTGCGCTGCGCTCTGTTCGGGGCAGGGCATCGTCGAGGCCGAAGTCCGGGAAAAGGCGCTCTCCTGGCTGCCCGACGAGATGCGGTTCGACGCGATCGAAAAGCCCGAAAGCTTCCGGAGCTATTCCGCTTTCCTCAGCGATGAAGACGACAGCGACGGCGGGGCAGGGGAGATCGCCCCCGATGGCGATGCTGGCGACTTCGAACAGGCCGCCTGAGGCGAACGCCTAACGGCGGGCGGCGCTTTCGTGTCGCCCGCCGCCCTTCATCGGCGGCGCTGAGACAGCCGCTCTTTCGCGGAGTATCCACCATGACCCAATCATCGGGCCGGCCCTCGCCGGCCGAGACCATCACGCGCGCCATCATCGACCGGCTCGAGGCCGGTGTGCGTCCCTGGGTACGGCCCTGGCGATCATGCGCCGCGCAAGGGCGCCCGCTGCGCGCCAATGGCGAGCCCTATCGCGGCATGAACACCTTTTGGCTATGGCTGGCCGCCGAGCAGTGCGGCTATCGGTCTCGCTACTGGATGACCTATCGGCAAGCACAAAGCCTCGGCGGGCAGGTCCGTGCCGGTGAGCAGTCGCAATTTGCGATCTTCTACAAAGCCTATTCGAAGAAGGTCGATTCATACGAACGTCCGGGTGAGCTCGTCGATGAGCAGCGCCGGGTCATGCGGTCCTATGCGGTCTTCAATGCCGATCAGATCGATACACTGCCGGGCGATTTCTATCCCGAAGCCCTCTCCCTCGTCCCGCCGGGCGACCGGCTCGGTCCGCGGGCGGAGCGCTTCGTCGATCGGCTGCCCGCGCGGCTGCGATGCGGCGGCGATCGTGCTTATTATGATCTGCGCGCGGACGTCATCACCATGCCGCCGGTCGAGCAATTCGACACGCGCGCCGCCTGGGCAGCCACCATTGCGCATGAGGCCGGCCACTGGACAGGCCATCCAGCCCGGCTTGCCCGATCGTTCGGGAAGCGCTTCGGCGATCAGGCATATGCGTTCGAGGAGTTGGTCGCCTTATCTGGACAGTCTGCGCCGTCCGCAACATTGCAGTAAGGTCGGCGATGGACGCCCACGGTAGGCAGTAATCAGGCTGGCCGTAGCGCTGACCCAAGAGCTGGCGGAGGCCAGCCTGATAGCTGCCGGGCCATAGCGCGCATCGGTGTGAAGGTCAGCTTCCGGGTGGGGGGTCCGGGGGGAGGGCTTCGCGCCGGTGTCGATCATTACTGTTTGCGAGCGTCGCGAGGCCAGGGGCCTCGATGCGCATGTGCCGCTGATCCAGCGCGACGACGCGCTCTACGATCCCGATCTGGATCGCTTCTTTCTCGACCTGCCGCTGTCGGGCGTCCGCTCGCGGCACTCGCTTCGCGCCTACGCCTATGATGTCGTAGTCTGGCTTCGTTTTCTCGATGCCTGCGGCAAGACCGTGTGGGCTGCGACCCGCGACGATGTCGACGCCTATCATCGTGAGCGACGCCGCGACGATGCCGATCACCGGATAACGGCGGCAAGCTGGAACCGCGCCGTCGCCAGCCTCGATCGCCTTTACCGTTGGGGCGAGCAGCAAGGGTTGATCGCCGACGCGCCGTTCAGCCGCCGCGCCGTGTGGCGACCGGCGCAAGGTGGCCGTCGCGGCATGATCGCGGCGCGCAACGATGCCTATGAACGTGTCGCCAGGCGATCGGATGTCCGGTTCGTCACGATGGACGACTACCGCATTTTCCGCGAGGTCGGCCTGCGCGGGCTCACCCCTGACGGCACGGAGCGCCCCGGCGCTCGCGACCGTAATGGGCTGCGCAACGCGCTGTTCGCGGATCTTCTCGTCACCACCGGCCTGCGCCTCGAAGAGGCGTCGGGCTTGCTCACCGTCGAGCTCGCGGCGATCGACCGCGAGGACGGTGACGTCCAACAACTTTGGTTGCCCCTTCCGCCGCCGCTCACCAAGGGCGACCGCGGACGCAGCGTTCTGGTCCCACGCCGGCTGCTTCGTCAGATCGCCGCCTATGTCGCGGTCGAGCGCGCCGCGGGCGTGGCCAAGTTCGCCGCGCGCGACGGTGCGGCCAGCTTCGACCGACCGATCCCTGTCACCCGCGCCGGTCTCGACCGCATGCGCGATATCTGCACCCCGGAGGAACGATGCCGCCTGATCCTGTGCGACGAGGATGGAACGCCCCGCGAGCCGGCGGCGCTATGGCTGACCGAGGTCGGCCAGCCTGTCCGCCCCAACTCGTGGGAGGTGATCTTCACCCGCGCCTGCAAGCGGTGCGCACAGAACGGCTTCCCGCTGTCGATCAGCCCGCACCAGCTTCGCCACGCCTTCGCAGTCCATATGCTCGCCTTGCTGATCCAGCAGCGGCTGCGCGAAGCGGCATTGCCGGTGGGGCCGG
>NZ_BCYT01000034.1 GCF_001598335.1 Sphingobium abikonense NBRC 16140 | reverse complement strand
TTGAGGGCATAGCGTGGATGGTACGCTAAACAACGCTAAGGGCGAACAATCAGCGAACGCTTAGGCGGCGCGGCTATCCGGCGGCAGATTGAGGGCCTTGCGGCCAGCGGAAGCGGCTGCTCGATCCCAGAGGAAATCGCCCGAGAAAGCAATATGCTCCCAACCTACTGGGGACGTATGGGCGAGTAGATCATCAGGCACCGCGACCGATGTTGATCGTAGATGCTGGGCGGCGGCATCCATGTAGATCGTGTTCCAATAGACGATCGCGGCGACGAGCAGATTGAGGCCGGACGCCCGATATTGCTGCGCCTCGTGGCTGCGGTCGATGATGCGGCCCTGGCGGAATGTGTAGATCGCCTGCGTCAGGGCATGGCGCTGCTCGCTGTTGTTGAGACCGGCATGGCATCGCCGGCGCAGATCGGGATTTTCTAGCCAGTCCAGCATGAACAGCGTCCGCTCGATCTTGCCGATTTCCTGTAGCGCGACATCGAGCTGGTTCTGCCGTTCGTAGGCAGCGAGCTTTCGCAGCATGACCGATGGCGCGACATGGCCGGCCTTGATCGACCCTACGAGGCGCAGCACGTCTTCCCATTGCTCACCGATGATGTCGGTGCGGATACGCTTGCCCAACAGCGGGGTGATGGACGGATAGGCCGTGACCGGCGCGATCGGCGCGAGCCGCCTGTCGGGGAAGTCGCGCAGGCGCGGGCAGAAGCGAAATCCCAGCATCGCGCACAGGGCGAAGACATGATCGGTCGCCCCGCCGGTGTCGGTGTAATGCTCGACGATCCTGAGATCGGTGCCGTGGCTGGTGAGGCCGTCGAGGACATAGGGCGCCTCATGCGTCGCGGCCGAGATCACTTTGACGTGGTAGGGCGCGCGCTGATCAGAATTATGGGTGTAGAAGCTGAAGCCATGATCGACGCCATAGCGGGCGTTGATATCGCCGCCCGACGCGCCGCGCTTCGCGGCCCTGAAGAACTGGCCATCGGAACTGGACGTGGTGCCG
This sequence comes from Sphingobium abikonense NBRC 16140, assembly GCF_001598335.1. Taxonomy (GTDB): domain Bacteria; phylum Pseudomonadota; class Alphaproteobacteria; order Sphingomonadales; family Sphingomonadaceae; genus Sphingobium; species Sphingobium abikonense. Next base: position 4,172 of record NZ_BCYT01000034.1, on the reverse strand, counting down.
TCGCCCCATACTCGTGAGAATGGCAGGCGGTGGTGCGCGTTGATGAGGAGGGCCAGCGCCGCGCGGTAGCTGTCGTCGCGGATATAGGCGTCATGGGTCCAGAGGAGCTGATCGCGCGTGACGCCCTGACTCGCCGCCGCCATGCGCGACAGGCCGAGATTGGTCGCATCGGCGAGGATCGTGGCGAGCAGCGCGTTTTCATTGGGACACGGCTCGCCGGTACGCAGGTTGGTGAACGCCGCAAGAAAGCCGGTTTCCTGCGCCACCTCATGCAGTAGCTCGGTGATGCGGATGCGTGGCATCATGGCATCGAGCCGGTCGGCCAGCGCTTCGGCGTCGGGCGTCGCGATCGTGCGAACGGGGGATATCTGGAGGCGGTCGTCGCGATATCGCACACCCTCCAGAGCGTCGCGCTTCAGGCGCTGGGCAAATTTCTTAAGCCGCCAGTCAAGTTCGCGGCCCCGCTGTTCGAGCCATTCGCCGGCTGTGGGTGGCAGACCGAGAGCCGACACGATCGGCTTCGCCTGGGGTTCGCTGAGCAGGTAGCTGTCGAACCGGCGGTATCCTGCCGATCGCTCCACCCAGACATCCCCGGAACGCAGCTTGTTGCGCAGATGCGCGATCGTCGCGATTTCCCAGAGACGCCGGTTGATCTTGCCGTCATCGCCCACGACGATTTTCCGCCATTCCTTGCGGAAGGGCATCGGAGCGTCGGCAGGCAGATCGCGTTTGCCCGACCTGTTGAGGTCGCGCAGCATCTCGATGGCGGCGATCGTTTTTGCACTGCCCTTTCCGGCCCTGAACTGGAGCGCCTCAAGCAGGTCGGGGGCGAACTTGCGCAACGTCGCATAGCGGTCGGCCGCCACCGTCAGCGGATCAAGGTTGGCGGTTTCCGCGATTGTCGCCACTTCTGGCCTCGCCTTCAGGAGGGTGTTCCACCCGACCGATGCGTCCAGGGCCTCCATTGGATCTTCGCCGGTATCGACCGCATCGGTCAATGCGTCGATTGTCCTGCGAAAGATCAGCATCAGCCGCGCCACATTCTTTGACGTGGTGGCATAGCTGCGCGCCTGGGCGTTCTTCGCGCGGGTGAAGATGCTGCCGATCAGCTTGTCCGCCATCTCCAAGGCGCTGTCGGTCAGTCGTTCCTCGAGGTCGAGCAGGAACGCAACCAGCGTAGCGCGCCGTCGGGAGGGAATATATCGCTCGATCATATAGGCAGGCGAAGCGCGGCCTTCCCTGACATATTGCCGAAATCGGTCGGCATGGATGCGGCCAGCCACGTCCGGGGAGATGCCGATCTTCCGCACTTGCCGCAGGCGGTCGAGAATCTGGCGGATGTGATCGGGCCTGGCCGCAACGGGAATGGTCTTGAGCGAAGCGAGTTGGCTCATGCCGCCGGCGTCGTCAAAGACCTGGTCGAGGGCGTGGACCTGTTCGGCGCTAAGATCAGCGATCAGGGCGTAGGCAGCCTGCTTGCGGGCACGCGCGCGTCCCGCACTACTGGCGCGTTCGATGGTGGAGATGGACGGCAGTAGAATCCGGGCCTCGCGAAGGGCGGTGACAACGCCGATCGCTATCGTCATCCCCTTGTCGGTCGCCCATGCCGTTTTCGCGGCCGCTTCGATCATGAAGGGAATGTCGGCGCGGGTTGGTCCACGAAGGCCCGCTCGCATCGCCAGCTCGCGGGCATGGTCCGTCATCGTCTGATCCCGCGCTGCATAGTTGGCCAGGTCGGTTACGTGTAGACCAAGTTGTTCCGCGACGAAGGCGGCGAGATCATGGGGTATCGCTCCCTTGTCCTGTATCAACTGCGCCAGTGTGATGCCCGGGTGCCGCAAGAGCGCGAGTTGCAGCGCGACACCCAACTGGTTCCGTCGCTCCCGTCGTGCGCCGATGATCTCGATGTCCGAAGGCTCGAAGGTGTAGAGCCGGGCTAGATGGTCGCGCTCGCTCGGGATGGCGAGGATCTGATCGCGTTCGCTCTCGGTCAGGAGTTGATGCTTACGCTTCGTCATTCCGATTCCCGTCCACAAAAGGTCATCTGGGCCTATGGACAGCCATGAGTAAAGAGACATAGTATGTGGACGGATATGGATGGGGCGAAGCGATCGCCCTTCAGATCGTCCACAGAACGACCGTTTGGGAGACGCACGGGATGGGCGATATTCTGGGTTATGCCCGCGTCAGCACCGGCGATCAGGACGTGGCTGGACAGACCATGCGTCTGGAGGAGGCCGGCGCGATCAAGGTGTTCACCGACGTCATGTCGGGCAAGAGCATGGAGCGGCCCGGTCTGGCCGAACTGATCGCCTATGCCCGCAAGGGCGACACGCTGGCGGTGGTCCGCCTCGATCGGCTTGGGCGCTCGCTCGCCGAATTGCTCACCACGGTCGAGACGCTACGCGGCCAGGGCATCGCGCTCCTGAGTCTTGAGGAAAAGATCGACACATCGTCGGCCGCCGGCGAACTCATCTTCCATGTGTTCGGGGCCATCGCCCATTTCGAGCGGAGACTGATCTCCGAGCGAACCAGGGATGGGATCGCCGCCGCGCGCGCCAAAGGCAAGTTGCCCGGCCGTCAGCCGCTCGACATGTCCAAGGTACATGCCGCCATCAAACTGGTCGAAGCGAGCATCTCGCCGACAGAAGCAGCACGACAACTCGGCATCGGCCGATCGACCATCTATCGAGAAATGCGCCGCCTCGGCGTGGAAAGGCCCATCTGAATGTCCAGATCGAAATCGGCTCACGATCTTTCCGGCCTGATGAAATATGCGGATCGCGCGCCATGGGATGAGGCATTGGCCGAAATGCTGTCCGCGCATCTCGATCCGGCGAGCGAAGCGACCGGACTCGAGCCTGACGCCATATTCGAGATAATTGGCGATCACTGGCAAGGGCCGCTATGGGGCTGCGCCTTTGAAGATCTGCTTACGCAGGAACTGGAACCCGACGGTCGCAATCTGGTCGATGACTATCTCAAGCGCCGGGGCTGGAACGAAAAGGCGCCGAACAAGGCCTATATGCGCGCGTTACGCGATACGGTCATGTCGCTCTATGAGGTCAGCGAAGTCGTGCCTGGTCAGTCGATGACCTTGCGCGATCTGCTGCGCGACGTTGCTCCGGTGACGGTGCGCGAACACGGTGCAACCCAGACCCTGGTCAACTGGGACAAGATCGCCGCAAGGGTTGTCGACGTGAACGGGCGCCATGGCATTTCCGGAGCGCTGTTGCCGTTCAGCGCTGAGGGCGCCGTGCGAGTGGTCGATGCATTTTCCCGACTTGCCGACGAAACTCAGGACACTGCGGAATTGGACCCGTCCGATCGGGACGCGCTTCTGGGAGCATCGGGACCGATGTTCACGAACATGTGGCTGCTCGACTGTCTGGGCAAGGCCATGCCCGGCAGCGCGCCGGATATGGTCAACGCCGACGGCGATGACCTGGTGTTCCACCGTATCGTTTTTCCGCTGGCGAAAGGCGTGGTCGGCAAGAGCCTGATCCGAAGGCTGAACGCGGCACAATGGCTGGAACCTGCCAGCGACAGTTTCTGGAACTGGCTGGCACCAGCGACGAAGAACAAGAAGCCGCAAGCGACCAAAGGCAAGCGGGCCTTCGTCACGACCATGGATGACGGCACGCCGGTTTTTGCCAATGTGGAACTGGCAGGGCGCAAGCTGATCGTCGAGGTAAACAGTGCCGCCCGCGCGGAGCGAGCAATTACCCAGATGGGCGAATGGCTTGGTGATTGCGTGAGCGCGCCTATGGCCGAAATCCGGACGCTCGATCAGGTTATGGCCGACGATGCCGCCCGCACGCCACAGGACGAGGCGCTGGATATTCCACCGCATGAAATGGAGCGCATCGTTCACGATATGCTGACCCGTGAATATACGAAAACGCTCGATGAGCCGGTCCCAGCCCTCAGCCACAAGACGCCACGCGTTCTGGCCTGTACAAAGGCGGGGCGGGTAAAGGTAGCCGACTGGCTCAAATATATCGAAAATGGCGCGGCAAAATCGGGCACCGCCGATCCGATGGGCACCTATGACTTTACATGGATGTGGGAAGAACTGGGGCTTAGCGACCTCCGGCGGTAACGGCCATCATACGGTTCTTGAAATGTTCTCGCTTAGCGTTGTCTGGCGTACCTTCCACGCGATGCCCTCC
>NZ_BCYT01000033.1 GCF_001598335.1 Sphingobium abikonense NBRC 16140 | reverse complement strand
CGGCCCCATCGGTGCGGCCAGCGTCATCAAGCAGTATGTTCAGGTCTATCGCCACTTCTTCGCCTGGCTTGGCGATGATGCGCCGGAGGTGACCGGCGTCAACGACCTGCGCGCAGTCCATATCGATGGCTTTGCGTCCGCGCTCGAACGGCGTGGGATGGGCGCGATCCACCGGCACATAACGGTCGGCAAGGTCATCAACACGCTGCGCGCGATCGAGGCAGACCGGCCCGATCGGATCGCGCCCGACCTGCATGAGCGGCTGCGCTACACGCTGGCCACTTCGGCGGGCCGCTCGACCCCGCGCGATGCCTATAGCCCCTTCGTCGCCCGCGCGCTGCGCGACGCCGCGAGGGCCGATATCGAAGCGATGCTTCGCCGCCTCGGCGCCGACGACCGCACTGATGAGGGCGACCCTGTCGTCGCCAGGGCGCGCGCCGATGTCGAAGCGATCATCGCGCGGCAGGGCTTTATCGTCGCAGACCAGCCCGCGCTGAAGCGCCTCTATTTCATGCGCATGCGGCGCGGATTGCCGATCAGCACGCTCATCGACGACCTGCATGGCCGCCATCATCTGCTCGCGCGCGATCTGCCGGCGCTGCTCGTGCTGCTCACGCTCGATACCGGCCTCGAGCCGGAGTGCCTGAAGACGCTGACCGTGGATTGTCTCACCAACCCGCATGCCGGCACGGTGGAGCTGCGCTATCTGAAGCGCCGCGCCCGCGGTGCCGAGCACAAGAGCATGCGGGTCCGCGATGGTGGTAGCGGCACACCCGGCGGCCTCATGCGTCGCCTGATCGACGTCACCGCCGTCGCACGCGAGCATCTGACCGACGATTGCCTCTGGCTCTATCACAACGTTGGCGGCCTTCGCGCCGGCATCGTCGATCCCAAGTTCCAACTCGCCGCCTGGGCTCGTCGCCATGGTATCGCCGGCGATGATGGGAAGCCGCTCCATCTGCTGCTTTCCCGGCTGCGCAAGACCCACAAGGCGTTATGGTACACCAAGACCGAGGGGCATATGGCCCGCTTCGCGGTCGGTCACACCCGCGAGGTTGCGGCGCGCCACTATGCCGATCTGCCGTCGCTCCGGCCGTTGCACGAGGCGGCCGTCGCCGATGCCTTCCGCGCAGCGGTCGCTGCGGCGATGCCGACCGTGCTTCCACCCACCGCCGAGCAGGCGCTGCGCGAAGCGCCCGAACAGGTCGCGTCGCTGATGTCGGCTGATACGGTGGGTCCGGTGCTCGACGGCGAACAGGATGTCTGGCTCGCCGCCTGCGCGGGCTTCCATAGCAGTCCTTTCGCCGAGCCCGGTTCGCCCTGCGCGCAGCCCTTCTGGGGCTGCCTCGATTGTCCCAACGCCGTCATCACCGCGCGCAAGCTCCCCGCGATCCTCGCCTTTCTCGCGTTCGTCGAAGAGCAGCGATGCAGCCTGCCGGCGAGCGACTGGGCCGCCAAGTTCGGCCGCGTCCACACCCGGATCACGGTCCAGGTCCTGCCGGTCTTCTCCGATGCCGTTATCGCCGAAGCGCGCCGGCAGATGGGGAGCGAACGGCTCTATCTGCCGCCGGAGGCACGCGCATGACCACGCCCGTCCATGCCCTCGTGCCCGCGTTCGACGATCGCCCTGTGCTGGCGAGCGCGCCGCTCAAGGCGGGCCATGCCCGCGAGGAGCTGTCGCACGTCGGCGACCCGACCTGGGATCTCGGTCCCGCCGTCTTCCGCGAGAACGCTCGGCGCTGCCACGTCACCGTGCATTTCGACGTGCTCGAACATGCCGATGTGCAGGCGGCAATGCGCGCCTATCTCTACGCCCGCCTCAACGTCGGTCTTCCCGGCTACCACCCGAAGCTGCCGCCCGCCAGCATCCGACAGGCATTCAACCGGGCTCGCCGGTTCTTCGCCTTCGCGCGCGAGCGGCTTGGGCGGCTCGACCTGGGCCGCATCGATCAGGCGCTGATCGACGCTTATGCGCGCCACCTGCGGGATGATTCAGCGCGGCGCCCCGTCATCGTCGGCCAGCTCTTGCAGGTGGTCACCGATCTCTACCATCTCCGGGATCACCTGCCTGGAGGCGGTTTCGGGTTCGAGCCGTGGGCCGGGCAAGCGGCTGCGCGCGTCGCCGGATATCGGCATGTGCGCGAGAACCGCACCCCACGCATGCCGGAGGAGATTGTCACGCCGCTGCTCGCCTGGTCGCTGCGCTATGTCACGACCTTCGCGACCGATATTCTGGCGGCTCGGGTCGCGCTCGATCGGCTCGAGGCAGTCCGCGCTCGGCTGCTCGCCGCCGAACGCGGACTGCCTGATGCAGAGCGCCGCCTGCGGCAGCGCGCGCGCCTCGAGCGCTATCTCGCGCGCCGAGCCCGGCAAGGACGCGGCGTGCCCATCTGGACGACGGCACACAACGGCGCCACGCGCATCGATCCCCTCACCGGGGATGCAACCCCGCCGATCAACGCCCATCTCCTCCATTTGCATGCCGGCATCGATGCCGTCGCCGAGCCGGCCATGCATCTCATGCTCACTACCGGCGCACCGGATGTCATTCGCGAAGCGGTTGCATCGCTTGGTACCGAGGTCGGCGGCATGGACACGCCGATCTCGATCGCTCCCGAGAGCGGTCGGCCATGGCGTGCCCGCTTCGACGTGAAGACCCTAGCGATCGAGGAGCGGATGCTGCAGGCCGCCGCCTATATCGTATGCGCCTATCTGACCGGCATGCGCGACTGCGAGGTCCAGGCGATGCGGCGCGGCTGCCTCTCGATCGCGCGCAGCGAAGACGGCCTGATCGAGCGGCAACGCGTCCGATCGACCCTCTACAAGCGCCGATCGAGCGCCGGTGAGTCGGCGAGCTGGGTGACGATCGAACCGGTGGCCGAGGCGATCACGGTGCTCGAACGGCTGTCGGAACACGCGGCACGGAAGACTGGAAGCGACACGCTCTGGCCGGTGCTTCGTCCCCGCGCTGTCACCAAGACGCATCTGTCGAGCGAGGTGGTCCGCCAGCTCAACGCCTTCCGCGACCACCTCAACACCGTCTTCGGCAGCCCCGATGCGCCGGTCATCCCACCCGGCCCCGATGGCAAGCCGTGGCGCATCACGACGCGGCAGTTCCGGCGCACCATCGCGTGGCACATCGCCAACCGTCCGTTCGGCACCATCGCCGGCATGATCCAGTACAAGCATGCCTCGGTCGCCGCTTTCGAGGGCTATGCCGGGACCAGTGGATCGGGGTTTCGCGCAGAGGTCGAGGCGCAGCGCCGGCTCGGTCAGATTGACGATCTGCTGGACTATTTCGACCGGCGGCAGGGCGGCGCATCACTCGGCGGACCGGCGGGACCACGCATCGCGCGGACCCTCGACGATGCCGCCGTTAAGCTCGGGCCACTGCCCGCCATGATCGCCGATCGGGCCCGCCTGCGCGTCATGCTCGCCAGCGTCGCGCGCACCTTCCATGTCGGCCCGCTCGCGGATTGCTTCTTCGATCCCGCGACCGCGCTCTGCCTCAAGCGCGTGACGACCCCCGATCCCGCGCAGCCGCTTACCGCCCTGTGCGAACCGACCCGCTGCCCCAACGCCTGCATCACCGCCCGCCACAGACCGGCCTGGGAACGTGCGGCGGCCGATGCCCGGGCGCACTTACGCGAACGGCGCATCTCCGACCTCCAGCGTCAGGCGCTCCAGCGCGAGCTTGATCGCCTGACCGCGGTGATTGCCGGGATCGACCCTCCCGCGCCGTAGACCACCCCGGCTGTTGGCGGAGTCCTGCGCCGGTCGGCGCGCCCGCGCAACGGCTTCGCCGTCCTTCGCTTCGCTGCGGCCCTGACGGGTGCGCGAGCCCCCCTGTGCCCGGCGCGAACGGGCCTCCGCCGCCGGGGATGGTCCCCGGCGCGAGAACGGAGAACATATCATGTCAGCCTCACCACGCTCAGACGTCTACGCTCGCGTCACGCAAGCGATCGTCGACGCCATCGAAGCCGGCACCGGCACCTGGCGCATGCCGTGGCATCATTTTGGCGCCGACGTCACCCGCCCGACCAACGTCGCCAGCGGCAAGCCCTATCGCGGCATAAATACGATCTCGCTCTGGGCGGCCGCCTATGGCAGCGGCTACGCGAGCGGGGTCTGGGGCACCTATCGCCAGTGGCAGGCGCTCGGCGCGCAGGTCCGCAAGGGCGAGCACGCCAGCCTCGGCGTCCTCTGGAAGGAGTTTCGCGCGAAGGGTGACGACGCCGGCGGCGATGACGACCATCGACGGCTTTTCGCCAAGGCGTTCAGCCTGTTCAACGCCGATCAGGTCGATGGCTACGCGCCCGAACCGGCGCCGGACCTGCCTGAGAGCGAACGCCTCGCCGCCGCCGAAGCCTTCATCGCCGCGCTCGGCATCGATACTGTCTACGGCTCGGCCAGCGCCTATTATCATATCGCCGAAGACCGCATTCACATGCCGGATTTCAGCGCCTTCCACGATGCCCACGGCTTCTACGCCACCCACATTCACGAAGCGGCTCATGCCAGTGGCGCAGCCCATCGGCTTGACCGGGATTTCAGCGCCAAGTGGACCAGGCACGCGCTCGCCATGGAGGAAGCGACCGCCGAACTGACCGCATCGTTCCTGCTCGCCGATCTTGGGATCGCGCACGAACCGCGACCCGATCATGCGGCCTACATCGCCTCCTGGCTGCAACTGCTCAAGGACGAGCCTCGGGCGATCTTCACCGCGGCGAGCAAGGCGCAGGCGGCAGCCGACTGGATGCACGCCCGACAGCCGTAATGCTCACGCGACCCGCACTTCGGCGCCAAGTGTGTCGAGCAGCGGACAGCCCGGATCCCGACCGGCATCGCAGGCGCGCACCGAGTCGGCCAGAACCCGTTCCATCCGCTTGAGGTCCGCGATCCGCGCGCGTACGTCCTTCAGGTGCGACGCCGCGAGCTCGCGCACCTCGGCGCAGGAGGCCTGACCGCCAACCGCGAGTCCGAGCAAGGCGCGTACCTCGTCCAGGGTAAAGCCCAGCTCCCTCGCGCGGCGCACGAAGCCCAGGCGAGCCACGTCCTCCCGGCCATAGCTGCGGTAGCGGCCCCGCCGCGGCGGAGCGGGCAGCAGCCCGATCCGCTCGTAATAGCGGATCGTCTCGATGTTGCATCCGGTGCGGCGTGAGAGTTCGCCGATCTGGATCGCGCCGGTTGCGGCCATCCCCAAAATACCTCTTGAGTCTGTAGTCGCTACAGATGTTAGGACAGCTCAATGCCCGCCACAAGGAGTCGCCCGTGACCCAGACGCCAAGCCCGCCTAAGGGGATCGGCACCGCCACGCTCACGCTGGCGGGGATCGCTGCGGCGTTCGGCGTCGCCGCCTGCTGTGCGCTGCCGATCCTCTTCGCATCCGCCGGGATCGGCGCAGCTTGGCTCGGCGGCGTGGCCATTGTCGCCGCGCCGTATCGCACGCCGCTTCTCCTCATTGGCGCATTGTGCCTGCTTGCCGGCGCGGCGCTGCTGTTGCGCCAGCAAGTTACGGCGGCGCGCTGTGGGCCGGGCGGCATATGCACGCCGCGCTGGATGCGTGTTCTCACGCTCATCGGATTGCTGCTCGGTGCGGCCCTGCTCTGGGCAGGCTATCGCTATGTCTGATGCCACCCCCGAGCTGCGCTCGACGCTGACCTGTCCCCACTGCGGTCATCGGGCGACGGAGACCATGCCGACCAATGCCTGCCAGTATTTCTACGACTGCCGGGGTTGCGGCGCGGTCCTCAAGCCCAAGCCGGGCGATTGCTGCGTCTATTGCTCCTACGGCGACGTGCCCTGTCCGCCGATCCAGGAGAGCGGCGGCAAGGCGTGCTGCGGCTGAGGAGGGCGGGCGATGGCGCGCGCATCATCCGCTGAAGCCGCCTTTGGATCGACGGTTACATTTCCCGGCGGTGCCGTTGTCCCGGACTGGAGCGCAGTCACAACACCCAGCGCCCGCGCAGCCCTGACGGCACTGTTCGCGGCGTTCATCGGTTCGAAGTGGCGCGGGATGGACGGCGTCGAGGAGCGGGTCCGGCGCGCCGTGCTTCAAGCCTATGCTGCCGATGGTCGCTCGCCGGTGCCGGCACAGATCGCCGCCGCATCGGGACTCCCCTCCGGCGAGGTCGGCTCGGCCCTGCAGCGGCTCGCCGGGCGCGATCTCGTGGTCCTCGACGGCGCGGGCCGGGTGACCGGCGCCTATCCGTTCACCGACGGCCCCAGCGAACATCAAGTCGAAGTCAGCGGAGTGACCATGAGCGCCATGTGCGCCATCGACGCGTTGGGGATCGGCGCCATGCTGGAGCGGGACTGCATGATCCGCTCGGCCTGCCGCCAGTGCCGGCGCACGCTCGCCATCCATACCCCCAGCCGCGGCCGCGAGCTGGAAGAGGTTGAGCCGGGCGCGATCGTCGTCTGGTCCGGCCGTCGCTATGCCAGTGGCTGCGCGGCATCGTCGCTCTGCACCTTGCAGGCCTTCTTCTGCGATGACGATCATCTGGCGGCCTGGTGCGCGAGCGGTCCGGTCGGAGCCGATGACGGCATTCGTCTGTGCCTGGCCGAAGCGCTCGAGGTTGGGCGCGCGATTTTTGCGCCGATGCGGATGGAGATGCGACCATGGCTTCCTACGACCTGATCGTCATCGGCAGTGGCACGGCAGCGCAGGTCGCGGTCGGCCGGGTCCGTGCCGCTGGATGGTCCGTCGCCGTCATCGATCACCGTCCGTTCGGCGGCACCTGTGCGCTGCGTGGCTGCGATCCCAAGAGGATGCTGGTCAGCGGCGAGGAAGCGATCGACGCGGCAAGGCGCATGGCCAGACATGGCGTCGACGGCACGCTGGCGATCGACTGGCCCGACCTGATGGCGTTCAAGCGGACCTTCACCGATCCGATCCCCGCCAAGCAGGCGCACCGCTACGCCGAGCTCGGTGTCGACGCATTACACGGTGTTGCTCGCTTTGCCGGCCCAGACACGATCGTGGTGGAAGGCCGGACATTGCGGGCCCGCCATATCCTGATCGCCAGCGGCGCGCGTCCAGTCCCGCTCGGCATTCCGGGCGAAGATCTGGTGAGCACAAGCGATGCGTTCCTGGAGCTTCAGGCCCTGCCGCGCCGGATCGTGCTGATCGGCGGCGGCTATGTCGCTGCGGAGTTCTCGCATCTGGCGGCCCGAGCGGGCGCAGAGGTCACCATCCTACAGCGGGCCGAGCGGCTCCTGCCGCACTTCGATCCCGACCTGGTGGGCTGGCTGACGCCCCGGTTCGAGGCGCTCGGCATCCGCGTCGAGACCGGTGCCACCGTTACCCGGGTCGAGCGCAGCGGGAGCGGTCTGCTGGTCCACGCCGAGCGCCAGGGCGAGCCTGATCTCAGCGTCGCCGCCGATCTCGTCGTTCATGCCGCCGGGCGCGGTCCTGACCTCAAGGCGCTCGACCTGTCCGCCGGCGAGGTGGCGGTGCAGGACGGGCGCCTGCAGCTCGACGCGCATCTGCGGAGCATTTCCAACCCGCGGGTCTATGCCGCCGGCGACGCTGCCGGAGTCGGGCCGCGGCTGACGCCGGTGTCCAGCCACGATGCCAAGGTAGTTGCCGCCAACCTCCTGGATGGCCCGACGCACCAGCCGGACTATCGCGGCGTGCCGAGCGTGGCCTTCACTCTGCCGCCGATCGCCGCCGTCGGACTGTCAGAGGAGGCGGCGCGCCGCGGCGGCGTCGCGCTCCGGGTCAACGCAGCCTCGACGCCAGACTGGTTCACCGCCCGCCGCCTCGCCGAGCCGGTCTACGGCCATAAGCTGCTGATCGACGAGGACACGGACCTCATCCTCGGCGCGCATCTCGTGGGGCCGAACGCCGACGAGGTAATCAACGTTTTCGGTCTGGCAATCCGCCACGGCCTCACCGCGGCCGATCTTCGCTCCACCATGTTCGCCTATCCGACCGGCGCCTCCGACGTCGGCTACATGCTGACTTAACGCACGAGCGCCACTGCCATGGCGGCCGATCCCTCGCGCGATCGGCCGCTTCGCGATGCATGTCGATGCGGGCTGTCGCCCGCCATTAAGCGGACGCCGCTTGCGCGGCGGCTCCGATTTTTTGGCCTCTCCCTCGATGCGGGAGTGGTCGGCGCTCCCTGCTAGGCCCGCCGCGGCGCGCTGCAAGCCTCGGCTTCGCCGGGCTGCTCCATTTCATTTCGCCCCTGCGGGTGCAGCCCGCCGCTTCAGCAGGCCTCTCCGGTCGCTCTCGCCGCCCACCCCCGCCTCGGGGGAGGCCATGGGGCTTTTGGGCAGTGCTGGAGGCAACCGATGGTTTTCACCTTCCAACCGCCATTTTGGGCTGGACTGTCAGGATATGTCG
>NZ_BCYT01000032.1 GCF_001598335.1 Sphingobium abikonense NBRC 16140 | reverse complement strand
AACACGTACTGGCGCTCCACGACGATGCTCCACCGACCTGAACCACTTTTTCCCAATGGACATGGACGATATCGGGAGTTGAGCGCGAACCCATGCCCGCAGCGTCGAGCGCTACGGCCATGATCCGCGTGCGCTCGCTCTCCCCGCCTTCCAGCTCGCCGAAATAGGCGGTGACGGGAACCGCCATGTGATTGAGCGCCTTGCCCGGTTCGAGCAGGGTCGCCCCGTCCATGATCGAGCCGCCGATCACCTTGTCCTTGCCAAACGCGGCCTGGAGTTTGCCTTCCTTGCCCACGCCGTTCTGCAAAGTCAGCGCGCAAGCGGTGCGATCGACCAACACCTGCGCATCGGCCAGCGCCTGATCGGTACCCTTGGCCTTGGTCAGCAGGATGTAATAGTCGATGTCGCCTTCAACCTCCTCGGGCGTTTCGACCGCGAAGAGGTTTTCGCGCTGGACGAATTGCGCCCGCACACCCGAAATACTCAGGCCATCCCGGCGGATCGCCTCGACATGGGGCTTGCGCGCAATCAGCGTGACCTTGTGGCCGCCGCGCGCCAGGAATCCGCCGATGACCGAGCCTAGCCCGCCGGCACCGTGGAAACAGAAATGCAATTGCTTGGACATGCTTTGGGATTCCCGTTGGTTCGGCTCAGGCAATGCCCAGTTCGACCAGCTTGGCCCTGATCTGCTCTTTCTTTTCCGGCGTCACATCAGCCACCGGCGGCAGGATCGGGCCAGCCTTGAGGCCAATCGCTTCGTACCAGGCCTTCACATTGGCAAGTGCGCTGGCATAGGTCGCGGTGCGGGCGATATCCCACAGGAAGTTGTCGTGATAGAATTCGCGGACTTCGCTGAGCTGATCGGAAGCGGCCCGCGCTTCCTCCCATTTTCCTTCATGCGCCAGGCGGATGTATTCCTTGGCGAAATGGCGCTTCTTGCCGTACAGCATGTAAGACAATTCACCCCAGCAAACGGTGCCGCCAAGACGCAGATCGTCGAGGAAGAAGTATTCGAATGGCTCCATCGTGTTGAAGCCTTCGGGCATTAGCTGGCGGATTTTGATTGTCTCGGCACGGCTCATGGCACCTTGTTTGACGCCGATCACGGTATCGATATCGGCCAGGCGGCGCATCAGGTCCCAGCTCAGCACGGTTCCCGAAACCGGGGTCCGGTAGAGGCAGACGGCCAGATCGGTGTTGTCGGTCAGGAACTTGAACCAGGCATAGATTTCGTCGTCGCGCTTGAGCTGCACAACCGGGTTGATCACCTCAGCCCCGTTATACCCGAGCTTCTCGACGAACTGCATCTTCTCGATCGCGGTATAGACGCTGGGATCGAGCACGATGGTCCACAGATCGAGCCGCCCGGCATTCGCCTCGGCGACGATCTCGTGATAGCGAAACCAGTCTGACGCTGAGACGTTCCAACATTCGGAGATGAACCCGCCGACGGCCAAGCCATCTACGCCCATTTCGACATATTTATCGATGTTGTAGCGGATACCGTCCACATCGAACTTGTAATCGGCGGTCATCGGGGTAATCGGACACTGATAGAAGCCCCTGACGGTCTTCGTAGCCCAAGCCTTGGCGTCCTTACGATCATATTCCATTGATGTGCACCTCATCTCGATTTGGTTCAGAATTTCAGCTTGCATCTGCCGTTCATGAAGGCGCCAGCGCCGCCTGGGCCGCAGCCAGTCGGGCAATCGGCACCCGGAAAGGCGATGCGCTGACATAGTCCAACCCGATCTCCTCACAGAAAGCGATCGTGGCCGGATCGCCGCCGTGCTCGCCGCAGATCCCCAGTTTAAGGTCGGGCCGAGTTTCGCGCCCTTTGCGCGATGCCATTTCGATCAGCTTGCCGACCCCTTCGATATCGAGAGTGACGAACGGGTCCTTGGCGATAATGCCTTTTTCCACATAAGCACCCAGGAAACGCGCCGCATCGTCGCGGCTGATGCCCAGCGTAGTCTGGGTCAGATCATTGGTTCCGAACGAGAAGAATTCCCCGCTTGCAGCGATTTCGTCGGCAACCAGGGCTGCCCGCGGCAGCTCGATCATGGTGCCAACGCTAAAGGCGATCCGCTCGCCTTTTTCGGCGAACACGACTTCAGCTACCCTGTACAGGGTATCCTTCAGTGATTCGAGTTCACGCGGCAATCCGACCAGCGGGATCATGATTTCGGGACAGACCGCCATGCCCGCCTCGCCCGCGACTTCGAGCGCAGCCTCGAAAATCGCGCGAGCCTGGATTTCGTATATTTCGGGATAGACCACGCCAAGTCGGCAGCCTCGATGCCCCAGCATGGGGTTGGTTTCCGCCAATTCGATTGCGCGATTCCGAACCTGCTCCACGTCAATACCCATCGCCCGCGAAAGCTCGGTGAACTCGCTATCCGTATGCGGCAGAAACTCGTGCAGCGGCGGATCGAGGAGGCGGATGGTGACTGGCAAGCCTTCCATGATCTCGAAGATTCGTCGGAAGTCGGCGCGCTGTTCGGGCAAAAGCTGGTCGAGCGCGGAGCGTCGTTCCTTTTCGCTGTCGGCCAGGATCATCTGCCGCATAGCGAGGATCCGACTTTCATCGAAGAACATGTGCTCGGTTCGGCAAAGCCCGACCCCTTCGGCCCCGAACCGGCGGGCCATTTCGCAATCGAGCGGGGTTTCCGCGTTGGTCCGAACCTTCAGGCGGCGATGCTTGTCAGCCCATGCCATCACCGTTGCGAAATCGCCCGAAAGTTTGGGCTGGATTGTCGGTAGTTCGCCCAGGAACACTTCGCCGGTCGAACCGTCGATCGTAATGAATGCGCCCTCTTCGAGCCGCTGGCCGCCGATCTCGGCGACCCGCGCGACCGGGTCGATCTTGAGACTGGCGGTGCCCGCCACGCATGGCCGGCCCATACCCCGCGCGACCACGGCCGCGTGGCTGGTCATGCCGCCGCGCGCCGTCAGAATGCCGGTTGCGACGTGCATGCCATGGATGTCGTCAGGCGACGTCTCATGCCTGACGAGGATGACCTTCTCTCCAAATTCGGCCCACCGTTCCGCTGTTTCCGCATCGAATACCACACCCCCCGAGGCTGCCCCGGGCGAGGCAGGCAAACCCTTTCCGAGCAGCACCCGCGGCGCATTCGGATCGAGCGAGGGGTGAAGCAACTGGTCGAGCGAGGCCGGGTCGAGGCGGAGCAGCGCGGTCACTTCGTCGACCAGGCTCTCTTCGACCATGTCGACGGCAATCTTGAGCGCGGCCATGGCAGTGCGCTTGCCCGAACGGGTCTGAAGGAGGTAGAGCCTGCCGCGTTCGACTGTGAATTCGATGTCCTGCATGTCGCGATAGTGGCGCTCCAGCAGTTCGAACACCTCAGCAAGTTGAGCATAGGCCTTCGGCATCGCTTCCTGCATTGAGGGAAGCCGCGCACCTGCGGCTTCGCGGGCAGCCCTGGTCAGATACTGGGGCGTGCGGATGCCGGCGACAACATCCTCACCCTGGGCGTTGGCCAGCCATTCGCCGTAGTAGGCCTTCTCGCCGGTTGCAGGGTTGCGGGTAAAGGCGACACCGGTAGCGCTGGTCTCGCCAAGATTTCCGAACACCATGGCCTGGACGTTAACCGCCGTGCCCCAATCTCCGGGGATATCGTTCAGGCGCCGGTAGACCTTGGCTCGCGGTGAGTCCCATGAGAGGAACACCGCCTCGATTGCCGTCCAGAGTTGTTCATGTACATCCTGAGGAAAGGCCGCGCCGTGATGGGCAAGCACGAGATCCTTGAAGGTCGCGATCAGGCCGCGCAGATCGTCCACTCGAAGATCGATATCCTCATCGACGCCGCGATCTTCCTTGATGCGGTCAAGGGCTGCCTCGAATACGCCATGCTCGATTTCGAGCACGACACTGGAATACATCTGGATGAAGCGGCGATAACTGTCGAGCGCGAACCGCTCATCCCCGGAGGACTGGCCCAGGCCGGTGACGGTCGCATCATTGATGCCAAGGTTGAGGATCGTGTCCATCATCCCCGGCATGGATACCCGCGCTCCCGAACGCACCGAGACCAGCAGGGGATCGCGAGGATTGCCGAACGTCTTGCCCGTCGCCCGTTCGACCAGCCCCAAAGCAGCCGAAACCTCATCGCGGATGCGATCAAGTGAAGCTCTGCCGTGGTCAAGATAAGCGAGGCATTCGCCGGCGGAGATCGTGAATCCAGGCGGGACGGGCAGCCCGATCCGCGCCATCTCGGCGAGGTTGGCCCCCTTCCCGCCCAGGACGCGCTTGTCGAGGTCAATCTGACCTGCGACCAGAACGCCGGAACCGAAGGGAAACACACTCGACATTGTTAAATTCCTGAGGTTCAGGTGCAGGTCCAAGGCGGCGCAATTCGATTGGTGCGCCGCCCCAGAAGCGATCTACATTTTGAGAATGGCCTTGATCGCCTTGCCGGTCTTTTCGGTATCCTCGACGGCCTGGTTGATCTGGTCGAGATCATAGAAGGTGCAGAGCTTCTCGAACGGGAACAGCCCGGCCTTCTGCATCGCAATCAGTTGCGGGATGAAGACCTGCGGGGTGCTCGATCCTTCGACTACGCCACGCAACTTGCGGCCAAACAGCATGTTGTTCATGTCTAGCGAAAATTCGGTGCCCAGCTGCGCCCCGCCGACCACTGCGGTTTCACCCATGTTGTGCGTGCTGTCCACCGCCGAGCGCAGCACCGCTGGAATGGCGGTAGTATCCATGGCATAGTCGGCGCCGCCACCGGTCATCGCGACGATCGCTTCCTGAGCGTTGACCGTGTTGGCGTCGATCACATCGGTGGCGCCCAGTTCACGCGCCAGTTCCAAGCGGCCTGCGTTGCGGTCAACCGCGATGATCTTGAGGCAGCCCGAGGCCTTGGCGGCCATCACTGCGCTGAGGCCCACCGACCCGGCCCCGAAGATCGCGATCGAGGAGCCAGGTTCGGGACAAAGCGCATTGAGGATGCTGCCCGCCCCGGTCTGGATGCCGCAGCCCAGTGGGCCCAAAAGTTCGATCTGTGCGTCGTCGGCAACCTTGACGCAGTTGTTTTCCGACGCGATCGAATAGGTCGCGAACGAGGATTGCCCGAAGAAGCAGGCGTTGACCTCTTGGCCGTGGCGGGTAATCGGCGTCGAACCATCCAGGCGGCGGCCCATGAAATTGAGCGGGAACAGGCTCGGACAGTAGGCCTGATGCCCCTTGAGGCACGATGGACAGGTGCCGCAATAGCTGAAGGAGAGCACGACCTTGTCGCCTGGCTTGACAGTGGTCACGCCGCGTCCGACCTTTTCGACAACGCCCGAACCTTCATGGCCCAGCACCGCCGGCAGCGGCGTCGGGTAATATTGATCGCGAACCGTCAGGTCGGTATGACACATGCCAGCTGCAGCAACCTTGACCAGCACTTCGCCGTCGCGCGGATCCTCGATTGAGACGTTATCCAGAACGAATTCACCACCCTGACGCTCAATAATTGCCGCGTATGCGTCCATTATTTCTCTCCCGTTTCCTGATTTCTATTTGATCGAATTTGCTTATGCGAAGAAATAGAGATTCTTGTCCTGCACGACGCGCGCGTCGATATTCAGCTTCCTGCTGAATACCTTGAAGCCGCTGTCTGTTTTCCGCAGCTTGTCTTCGCGTCCCAGCGTGTGCACGTAAACTTCGCTCTGTCGGCGATTGCGGTGCACCAGAACATTGGAGAACACCTCGAATTCAAACGGTGCAATTTCGAATGCTTCGACATTGGTAACGAAATAGCGGATTCGTGATGGCGGATCTTCCATCCATACCTGGCCCGTCAGCAACCGGTCGACCCGCTGCTGCAGCTCGGCATAGTCATCGTTGTAGATTGCGGCATCCCCCGGGGTTGGATCCGGGCGGCGGTCACGTGCAAACCGCTGTTCGTAAACTGGCATCCAGTAATGGATATCTTCGGCGATTACAGTATCGAACCATTGGCGATATTGCTGGTTTTGCAACATCCGCACCTCGGCGGAATAGTGACTGACGATGGCATGATGCAGTTCCATGCCTACGGGCTTGCGTGTTTCGGTCATCTTGCGGTCCAGATTGCTGTCGGGATCAGTCTTGCGGCTCGGCTTGCTTCGCCGACAGACGTTCAGGCCAGAAATTACGGTTGGTCCACATTGCATCCCAGGTATCGTCATTGGCCCGGATGGCGGCCCAATCTGGCGCATCGAGAATTTCTTGCCAGAAACGATAAAAGCCTCGATACGAGGTTTCGCCGATGAAGCTGACCCCGACAATTCCTGGATAGACGGGGTGCGGCCCTTCGCGGTCCTTGCCCATGCTCGAATTCATCCGCCCCTTTCGGGTGATGATACCGTTGTTGTTGTAGGTGGCCGACGACATGTTTTCGCCATCGTCGCTTTCGAGCGTTCCCGCCGTACCAAATGAACGGATCGCTTCGCGCTGGATCGACCGCTTAGTTTCGGTGTCGGCATTCTTCGGCACCATGGTATAGGTCCAGACCTCGATTTCATGCGGCCCGCGCGGATGCCAGATCTTGAAGGTGTTGGTTCCGTAGAGGAACGAACAGTTGGGGAAGATCGACGTATTCCAGTGACCGACATAGAGCCGTTCGCGCTCCGGCCCGAATTTTTCGCGAATTCCGCCCCGCGTCTGCTCGAGATATTTGACGTACCCGTCGCGCTTGACGTGGATCGCAGTCGCCGCATTATCGATCAGGCCAAACCCGTGGCCATGCCGCATGGTGAATTGCAGACCAAGGTCGTCAAACGGCATGTCGGCGCGATTGCCCGACAGGCCAGCCAGCTCGCCCCCGATCATCTGGAGAGCGGCGGCATGCGTCCAGCCCACGTGATACCCATCGCCGACGAAGTTCTCGGTCGGGACTTTCCAATTGCAGGCGAGGGTGCTTTTCAACGGCGGCCCGACCAGTTCCAGACCACCGTCCGGACCGTCCCAGATCGTATCGAGGTACCAGCAGAAGTCCCCCAGATAGTCCTCAAGCGATGGCGCTTCGGGATCATGGCAGCCGAAGATGAAGCCCTTGTAAGTTTCGACCCGGATCGGCGCGAGCCCTAGCTTGGATTTGTCGAGATCGCTGTGATAGCACCGCTCTTCCATCGGAACATCGACGAGCGAACCATCCTGACCGAAAACCCAACCATGATAATTGCACACGAACGCCTTGGCGCTGCCGCTGTCAGCATGACAGATCTGGTTGCCGCGGTGCGTGCAGGAATTGATGAACGCCTTCAGCGAACCGTCCGGCTGCCGCGACAAGATGACACGGTCTTCTGCCATGTACGTCGTAATGAAGTCGCCCGGTTTGGGAACTAGCGAATCATGCCCGAGCATGAGCCAGCATCGCGAGAATATTCGCTCCAGCTCCAGCTGATAGACATCTTGATCCCAGAACACCCGGCGAGACTGGCTCGCACCGGCGTTATCGACGAGTGCCGACGATCCATTCATCGCATCGCTCCCATGCTTTTTGTTACGAGTGCCGCATAGTCGATTCGTGCTATACATGCAACGCGATGCACCATATGCAAAACCTACCGTTGGCGCAAGGACGATTCTCAAGGGGCGTTTGTGGGGAGAATGTTAGGTTGCAAGATGCCGATAGCAACACGTCCAGCATCCTTGGTCTTGGGTCCAGGCTCTGGCAATCACCAGCCCTATTGCTGTGTCTGGCCTCGTTCTTTTGGGCCCTGAATCCGATCGTCGGGCGGGCGGCCAAGGACTTGCTCTCACCTGTGACTCTGGCGTTCTGGCGGTGGGTGGTGGCGCTGGTCTTCGTGCTCCCTTTCGCTTGGCGGCACCTCCGCGACGACCTGCCCGCCATTGTTGGCGGCTGGCGGTTCCTTGGGCTCCTCGGGGCTGTAGGGGTGGGGCTGTTTTCTTTTCTCGTCTATCAAAGCCTGCAGTTCACCACCGCGACCAACAATCTTCTGTTGCAATCGACCATGCCGGTGATGACCCTGCTCATGCCAGTTGTGCTGTTTCGGGAGAGGGTGCGCCCGATCCTCCTCGTTTGCGCACTCCTTTCGATCACCGGAATCGCGTGGATCATGACCAAGGGGCATCCCGACTATCTGCGCTGGGATGCGCTGAACCGAGGCGATCTGCTCGCCATCATTGCGGTTTTTCTCTATTCCGCCTATGCCACCTTCCTGCGCCGCGCACCGGCGATGCACCACCTCAGTTTGCTGGCTGTCCTGTTCGGGGTCGGGATCGCGGCTTTGAGTGTGCCCTATGCCTGGCACCTCTGGTGGGCTGGCCTGACCGTGGCTTCACCTGCTGCGCTCGCATCGCTGCTCTATATCGGGATATTTCCTTCGCTGCTGTCCTACGCGCTGTTCAATCGCGCGGTCGCCTTGGTCGGCTCGGGCCGCGCGGGGGTCTACATGAACCTGCCATCGGTGCTCGGGGTCCTGATGGCCGTACCTCTGCTTGGAGAACGGTTCGCAAAATACCACCTAATCGGTTCGCTGTTGGTGGTTGCATCAATCCTCTTATCGCGTCGGGTCAAGACATAAGGTCAATGAGGCCCTGGCTGCTGCGGCGTATAGCAGAGCAGTCGCGGAATTTATGGTTCGCTCAAAGTCCTTGGCGAGGCGTCGGTTTCGATTGCTCCATGCGAAGTTCCGCTCGACGACCCATCGCCTTGGATGGACGACGAAGCCGGTCTGATCGGCGAATTTCCGGACGATTTCGACGGTCATGGCGGTAGCGTTGCGGACGCGATCGCTGTTGTAGGCGCTGTCGGCGAAGATATGTTCAACGCAAGGGTGGCGCTGGCGCGATTGCTTGAGCAGCGGCACAGCGCCATCGCGATCCTGCACCTCAGCGCTATGGACCAGCAAGGCGAGTGTCCGGCCAGGGCTTGCGGCCAGACAGCGCGCCCATTCGCCTCGTCCAGCGCGTGGCTGGAATTAGGCCGAGATTTGATGAACCGGACGATCTCCTTGGGACTAAAACTGAAGGCGTTGGCACGTCGCTTCCAAGCCGCGCCTTCATGGCGGCGTCGGCGGCGTTGAAGTCATTACAGAGAAGTACACGCGCGAACCGCGCGATGAGCGGACGCGTCGCGGAGCAGGCGCGTCTATTACCCTGGCGTATCCGGCGAGCTGATCGAGGAGCTTCACCACGCCCGCGGCTCCCGTCTCAGCGGGATCGCTCGACGCTTCGCCGGTGACGACTACTGCTACCGAGCGGGCTGCCGGTTTGGCGGACACCGAGATAGGTTCAACCAGGCTACGCCAGCTTCCCGTTCGAAATCTATGGGGCTGAGATAGCCAAGGGTCGAGTGCCGCCGGGTCCCCGCCTTGCGCCTGCTCAGGCGATTGGCGACGGGGCCATGAAGACCGCGCGCGATCGGGGCGAGAGCGCGCGAATGGTAGGAACGATTGGGGAGGCGTCGCGCCAGCTCGTCGCAGATCTGATCAAGACGGGGGATCGATGGACAATGAAATCGGCTGCGTGCCTCCGGCGCCGGAGGCACGCGATAAGAACCGCCGCCGCTAATTGCATCGAGAGGACCGCAATTGGCTATGCTGATATCAAAGCATATTTCAGAGCCCGATCCGAAAGTTGTTGAGCAATACCAGCATGTTGTGATTCACGCCTCTTTGCGACAAGAAGGAGTGGATGGTGGCATGGACTGGTATTGCCCGGCGTGAGCATAGTCGGGAAGGTTTGCGATATCCATCGGATATGACGGACACGGAGTGGGTGCTGGCAGCACCTTTCGTTCCACCGGCGAGGCGAGGTGGCCGACGCCGGACTACCGACATGCGCGAGGTTCTGAACGCGATGCTGTACATCGCGGCAAGCGGGTGGGCGTGGCGGCTTCTGCCGAAGTGCTTTCCTCCGGTATCGACGGTGCGGCGCTATTTCTATGCCTGGCGCGATGCCGGTCTGTTCGACGCGATCAACACGGTGCTGGTCATGAACCTGCGGGAAATCGAAGGGCGTGAAGCTTCGCCCAGCGCCGGAGTGATCGACAGCCAATCGGTCAAGACCACCGAAAGTGGCGGAATCTCGGGCTATGACGCGGGCAAAAAGGTGAAAGGCCGGAAGCGACATATCCTGACGGACACCTGCGGCTTCCTCATCTTCATCCTCGTACATGCCGCCGATATTCAGGACCGAGATGGGGCCGTCGATGTGCTGGCAGCCATTCGCAAACGGTTTCCCTGGCTGCGACACATCTTTGCCGATGGCGGTTACGCAGGCGATAAGCTACGATCCGCCTTGGTTGGCATGGGCAAATGGACGATCGAAATCATCAAGCGATCGGACAAGGCGAAAGGCTTTCAGGTGCTGCCCCGCAGATGGGTGGTCGAACGGACTTTTGCCTGGCTCGGGCGCTGTCGTCGGCTCGCAAAAGACTGGGAGCGATCCATAGCCTCGTCCACCGCTTGGGCCCTCGTCGCCTCAATCCGCATGCTCACGCGCAGAACCGCAAGGCTTTGTCAGAATTGAGAAACTTCCGAATCCGGCTCTTAATCCCGACGCTCACCGTGGTACCGCTGCCTTGGATGTCAAATCCTCACAGTGCAAGGTTCGCGCGGCAATTAGTCTGTCGCGAGTTCGATTGTCGCTGTCTACCCGCCCCATACCAGCAGGTAAACGCCTTGACCTGACGCACTCAACTGGCCCGGTCGGACATCAGTGATATGCGCGCGAACAACTAAATTACCTACCCGCTTATTATCGACCGCACGAGCGATCTTTGAGAGAAGCTTGTCATGGTCGAGGATAGTCAGCGATAACGGGTATGGCGAAAAGAATGCGACCATGTCCGAGCTGGGTGCGCGTCATGTCGCTGAGCTGCTGGCGCTGCGGATCAGGCGGCCGATCGCCGACAAAGGTCTGCCCCCCGCCGTCACGCGCCGGGCCGATTTACCCAGATTAGACCCAAAAAGGGAACCGTTCCGTTTCCTTATCGTTTGAGCCGTTGATCTTGGTCAATGTCTAACAAAACCAACGGATGATTTCGATGAAGATTGCGATATTTGCCGCGCTGCTTACCCTGGCGCCAGTTCCGGTGTTGGCTCAGGCTGTTTCGCCGGCGACTTCGGGAACGATGACCAGCGCCGACATCGGCGTCTCGCCGATCGCAAGCCAGAGTGGACCCAACTACGTGCTCGCCGCGGCCGACGCCAATCTTTACCAGATCAAGGCGTCGCAGCTCGCCGCGACGCGCGCGCAGCGTGATGACGTCAAGGCCTATGCGAAGCGCGTTCTGGCAGAGACGCAAAGTAGCCACAAAGCGCTGCTGGCGGCGTTGAAGAACGATCAGCGCACGATCAAGGCGCCGTCCTCGACCCTTTCCGCCGACCGCGCTGCCCTCCTCAAGCTGCTCCAGAAGGCGCCGAAGAGCGCTTTCGACAACCTCTATCTCACCCAGTCGGCGCAGGTTCAGCAGGATACCTGGGCGGTGCATAAGGGTTACGCACAGGACGGAACCGACCCGGCGCTGCAGCAGGTCGCCGGTACCGCGGTCCCGGTGCTGGAGAACGAGCTCGCCACCGGCAAGTCGCTGACCCCCACCGGGCTTGCAGGATAGGTGATACCCGCCGGGCCAGGTCGACGCAGCCCCCCAGACCTGGTCCGGCACCTGTTTACTGCCATTGATGCTGCGGTTGTAGCCGGCGGCATTGCTCGCCTGATCCGGCCAGCAGAGATGCTCCATCACTGTCAGCAGCCGTAACGGCCGATACGTTTGCTGCCCCAGTAAGCATTCGCCAGGTTGGGCCTGAGATCTTCGAAAAGCGCTTGCGCGAGAGCACGTCCCTCTTCGGTGAGCGAGGAGAGCTTCTGCCGACGATTGCGCTCCCCGACACGCCCGCAAGGTCACCATCGCTGATGGTGTGGCTGCGCGGCGACATTTACGATGGCCGGTTCAGCGGCAACTATGATGGCCGGTAGGATCGGTTGTCTGGCCTGATCGCAGGGAGGGGCGGAGCCCCGACCGGAGAGCAGGCCAGACAACCGATGGCGATCTTTTCTCCCCTGGGCGGGAGTGCGGATCGGGCTGCGGCGAGCGGTGGTATCGGAACACTCATCGAACATTGAAGCGATGGGTTGCGATGCCGGGCCACCACCTTTCCGATCAGCAGGTATTTCTTTTCATGGTTGAACGTCGCCATCACACCCAGTC
>NZ_BCYT01000031.1 GCF_001598335.1 Sphingobium abikonense NBRC 16140 | reverse complement strand
CCCCCGCCGCCGCCTCCGCCGCCCCCGCCGGTTGCAGAGTGCCAGCCGGGACCGTACATCGTGTTCTTCGAATGGGACAAGTCGGACATCACGCCTGACGCCGCCACCATTCTGGACAACGCGGTTTCGGCCTACAGCAGCTGCGGCAGCGCGCAGGTCATGCTTGCCGGTCACGCGGACAAGTCGGGTTCGGCGTCGTACAACGTCGGTCTGTCGCAGCGTCGCGCTGACGCGGTCAAGGCCTACCTCGCTTCGAAGGGTATCCCTGACGGCGTGATGACGACCCAGGCCTTCGGTGAATCGAAGCCCCGCGTCGAAACCGCCGACGGCGTTCGCGAAGTGCAGAACCGTCGCGTGGAAATCACCTACGGTCCGGGCGCAGGCATGTAATCGGATCGTCCCTCCTTCGGGATGGACAGCAAAAAAGAGGGGCCGGTCGAAAGACTGGCCCCTTTTTTGTTGGGGTTGGGGTTGGGGTTGGGGATTTGTTCGGGCGGGGTTCTGGTACGGCAGGGTTTTGGTGTTCTGGGGCGACAGGGGTTCACTTCGCCTTGACGCTGAAATCGGCTCTAGCCGCCGACCGAATTGATCATCCTAACGGTGCACCTATGAGCGGTTGGGCTGTAAAGACAGGCCTTACCGGTCGTGGAGCAATGACGGGACGATCACGCAGCATTGCAAGCTGGTCGGGGCCGTCACAGGCCCAAGCTGTTGCGAACTCCGGATTTAAGATACGGAAAAGGCGGCGATCGGGAAGCCCAATCGGAACCGACTTCACCCTCTCGCCACCTCGGCCCCCGTCCACCATCGAAGATCCGTGACTTGGCCGTGGCGACGAGGGACGTTCTCGATCGCCGTTGCCAGCGGCTCCCCCGTGTTGACAGTCGATATCCGCTTCACCCCACACCACAAGTACGGTTCCCCGGAATGGCCACGGCCGATTCTGAGCGGGAACGCGCAGTTCGCGCTCTGCACGCACCACCCCTATCTTGCGGATAATTGCATCCGATTTGGTATCCGTGCCTGGGTAATCCTGCCGCCATCAGAGCTGCGACGGCCTTAACCTTTGGGGCGGACCCGTCTCCTGCTTCGTCAGACACTATGGTCAACCGAAACGCACACGTGATCGCACCTGGTCAGATGGCATTAGTCTGCCACCGCCCGCACTCTGCCCCCGCACATTTCTGGTATGACTGCTTAGTTGGAGCGATGCCTTATCATTGCAGCACGGCGACGCCCTCACCTTGATAGACCGTTTCGTCCAATATGCCTTCCCGCTTGGCGACGAGGGTTGCGACGAGCACCTGTCCCGCGACATTGACGGCGGTGCGGCCCATGTCGAGGATGGGGTCGATGGCGAGCAGCAGGCCGGCGCCTTCGAGCGGCAGGCCCAGCGTCGAGAGGGTCAGCGTCAGCATCACGATTGCGCCGGTGAGGCCTGCGGTCGCCGCGGACCCCAGGACCGACACGAAGACGATCAACGCATAGTCGATGAAGTGCAGCGGGATTCCGTAGAAGCCGGCGACGAAAATGGCGGCGAGCGCGGGATAGATGGACGCGCAGCCATCCATCTTGGTCGTGGAGGCGAGGGGAATCACGAAGGCGGCATAGCCCTTGTCCACGCCCATGCGTTCGGTGACTGTTTCCGTGACGGGCAGCGTGCCGACCGAGGAACGCGACACGAACCCCAGCTGGATAGCGGGCCAGGCCTTGGCGAAGAAGGGGCCGGGGCGCAGGCCGTTGGCGATCAATAGCGTTGGATAGACGACAAGCAGCACCAGCGCGAGGCCGAGATAGATGGCGGCGGTGAACACGCCAAGCTGGGCGAGCGCGCTCCAGCCATAGGTCGCGATCGCCGTGCCAATCAGCGCGGCCGAACCGATGGGCGTCAGGCGGATGATCCAGCCAAGGATCGCGCGCACGACGGCGAGCAGCGAGCGCACGAAGGCGAGGAAAGGTTCGGCCTTGTCGCCGACCTTAAGCGTGGCGAGGCCCACGACGATCGAGATGACCAGCAGCTGGAGGATATTGAAGGACAGGCTGGTGGTGGCGGCGCCATCGGTGATGCTGGTGCTGCCGGTCAGGGCGAGACTGTTGCCGGGGACGAGGCCCTTGAGGAAATCAAGCCAGCCGCCATAGCTGTCGGGCTTGCCGACGGCGAGTGCGGTGCCGCGCAGACCTGCGCCGGGTTCCAGCAGCAGGCCTATGGCAAGGCCGATGCTAACGGCGATCAGGCTGGTGATGGCGAACCACAGCAACGTCTGCCCGGCAAGGCGCGCGGCATTGTCCAGCGCTTGCAAGTTGGCGATCGACGCCACGATGGCGGCGAAAACCAGTGGTGGCACCACCGCCTTCAACAGCGAGACGAATATGGACCCGGTGGTCTTGAGCGCGGTGGCGAGCCAGTTGAGATCGCCGCCGGGACCGGCCCCCATCTGACGCGCGACGAGGCCAAGCAGCAGGCCGACGACCATGCCGACCAGAACCTGAAACCCGAAACTGCGAAAATTGAGGGCCATGACGCGTTCTTCCTTGGGGCAACCGGGCGTCTATATCGGCAAGCGGCATGGGGATTGCGCGCAAGCAATTCTTTCAGGGGGGTGAAGCTGAGTGATTGGCTGGACCCGATGGCTGTGCCAGACAGGCCTGATCATTTCGGGGAGCAGATATATGGGTTTGGGCAAGGCGTGTCTGGGACTGGCGCTGGCGATGGCGCCGCAGATGGCGCAGGCGGCGGCGGATGCGGGGGTCGCCAAGGACATATTGATGCGGTCGGTCGCGTTTCGCACGGTCCAGGGGGCGGGGCAGGTGCCCAAGCTGGCGGCCTATTATGCCGACATATTGAAAAAGGCGGGCTTTGCCGACGCTGATGTGGTCGTCACGCCGATGGGCGAGACGGCGACTTTCGCCGCGACAATCAAGGGGCGGGATGCGGCGCTCAAGCCCCTGCTGATGATCGGGCATATGGATGTGGTGGAGGCTGATCCCAAGGACTGGACGCGCGACCCATTCGTCCCGGTCGAGGACAATGGCTATATCTTCGGCCGCGGGGCGGAGGACAATAAATATGATGTCGCGATGATGGTCGCGACGCTGGCGCAGCTGAAGAAGGAAGGATGGAAGCCGCGTCGGACCGTGACATTGCTGTTGTCGGGCGACGAGGAAACCGACATGGCGACGACGCGCGCGCTGGCGGCGCAATATCAGGACGCCGAAATGCTGCTGAACGGCGATGGCGGCGGCGGATTGCTGAGCGAGGAGGGCGAACCCGTCCTGTATCAATTGCAGGCGGGCGAGAAGACCTATGCTGATTTCGAGATCGGCTTTACCGATGCGGGCGGCCATAGCAGTGCGCCAACGCCGGGCAACCCCATCTATCGCCTAGCGAAAGCGATCGACCGGATCGCAGCTTTCCAGTTTCCGCTGATGCGCAACGAATTGACCAAGGCGTCGCTGACCCTGTCGGCCGACAGGATCGGTGGCGAGGTGGGTGAGGCAATGCGGCGCTTTGCCGAAACAGGCGATCCGGCGGCGGCAGACATATTGTCGGGCCGCCCGGAATTTGTCGGGCAGGTGCGCACGACCTGCGTCGCGACCATGGCGCAGGCCGGCCATGCACTCAATGCGCTGCCCCAGAGCGCCAAGGTCAGCGTGAATTGCCGGATTTTCCCCGGCGTGGCGATTGAGGATGTGAAGGCGCAGCTTACGAAGGTCGTCAATGATCCGAGCGCCACGATCACGACTTTGGGCGATCCGACCGGCAGCGATGCATCTCCGCTGCGGGAGGATGTGATGCAGGCGGTGCGCGACGCGGTTCTGGCGCGTGCGCCGGGCATTGCGATCATGCCGGGCATGTCGGCAGGGGCCACGGACAGTGTCCATTTCCGCGCGCTGGGGGTGCCGAGCTATGGCGTGTCGAGCCTGTTCATGCGCGCGGAGGATGGCTTTGCCCATGGGTTGAACGAGCGTGTGCCGGTGGCGGGCATCCGGGAATCGCTGGAGCAATGGGACCGGGTGGTCCGGGCGTTGGCGAGGTAGGAGTTTGTCTTCTTAGCTCCGTTCGGTTCGAGCTTGTCGAGAACAGTTCTCGACAA
The DNA here is from genome assembly GCF_001598335.1 of Sphingobium abikonense NBRC 16140. Classification (GTDB taxonomy): domain Bacteria; phylum Pseudomonadota; class Alphaproteobacteria; order Sphingomonadales; family Sphingomonadaceae; genus Sphingobium; species Sphingobium abikonense. The sequence goes on along the minus strand of NZ_BCYT01000031.1, from coordinate 9,379 downwards.
GCTCGAACCGAACGGATGTAGGGAGGTTCGGCCTTATCCCCGCACCGCGATGCCGTTGGCGGCTGACAGGATCGCCTTGACCGAAGCGGTCGCCACGTCGCTGTCCGTGCCGATGCCGAAGACGGTGCGGCCGTCGGGCGTGCGGCATTCGACATAGGCGGCGGCGTTGACGTCGCTGCCCGCACCGATGGCGTGTTCGCTATAATCGGCGATTTCCAGCTGGACGCCAAATTCGTCGCGCAGCGCCGCAAGTACCGAGGAGAGCAGGCCGTTGCCGCGCCCGGAAATGCTGCGTTCGCCGCCCTTGTGACTGATCTTGCCGGTAAAGATGCGATCGCCCGCCTGGCCGCCTTCCTGATAGTCGATGAGGGCATAGGGCTGATCGCCGCTCAGGCAATAATGCGCGTCGAAGGCTTCGCTGATGTCGGCGGCGTTGAGTTCGCGGCTGGAGCTGTCGGCCAGGGCCTGAACGACGCGGGAAAAGTCCGCCTGCATCCGCTTGGGCAGCTTGTAGCCCTTGTCCTGTTGGAGAACCCAGGCGACGCCGCCCTTGCCGGACTGGCTGTTGACGCGGATGACCGCTTCATAGTCGCGGCCCAGATCCTTGGGATCAATGGGGAGATAGGGCACGTTCCAAATCTGGTCGTTGCGCGCTTCCTGCGCGGCAAAGCCCTTCTTGATCGCGTCCTGATGGCTGCCGGAAAAGGCGGTGAAGACCAGTTCGCCCGCATAAGGATGGCGGGGGTGGACCGGCAACTGGTTGCAATATTCGACCGTCTGGATGACGTCATCAATATCGCTGAAATCCAGGCCAGGGTTGATCCCCTGCGTATACATGTTGAGCGCGACGGTCACGAGGTCGCAATTTCCCGTACGTTCGCCATTGCCGAACAGGCAGCCTTCGACGCGATCCGCGCCCGCCATGATGCCCAGCTCGGCCGCCGCGACGCCGGTGCCGCGATCATTATGGGTGTGGAGCGAAATGACGACGCTGTCGCGGCGCGAAATGTTGCGGCAGATCCATTCGATCTGGTCTGCGTAGATATTGGGCGTGGCGCATTCGACCGTGGCGGGCAGATTGAGGATCAGCGGCCGCTCCGGTGTGGGCCGGAGTATCTCCATCACCGCCTCGCAACACTCCAGGCTGAAATCCAGTTCGGCAGTGGAAAAGGTTTCGGGCGAGTATTCGAAATGCCAGTCGGTGTCGGGCTGGGCGGCGGCGTGGTCGCGCAGCAGCTTGGCGGCGTTGACGGCGATTTCGCGAACCTGGCTGCGCTCCATCTGGAACACGATATTGCGCCAGGCCGGCGAAATGGCGTTGTAGACATGCACGATCGCCTGCCTGGCGCCGCGCAGGCTTTCAAAGGTCGTGGCGATGAGGTCGGCGCGCGCCTGTGTCAGCACCTGCGGCATAACGTCGTCGGGGATGGCGCCGCCTTGCACCAGGCCGGAGATAAAATCGAATTCGGTTGCGCCGGCGGAGGGGAAGCCGACCTCAATTTCCTTGACGCCAACCTTGACCAGCAGGTCGAAGAAACGCCGCTTCTTTTCGGCGTTCATCGGGTCGATCAGCGACTGGTTGCCGTCGCGCATGTCGGTCGAGAGCCAGCGGGGCGGCGCGGTGATGACCCGGCTGGGCCACTGGCGATCGGGCAGATCGACCTGGGGGAAGGGGCGATATTTCAGCGAAGGATCGGTCAGCATCATGGGATCGGATATTTCCTGCGGCGGACGCGCCTGTGCGTCCGGGGAGCGACTTGACTGTGATGGATGCCCTTAGGCGGATCAACGCTGCCCTTAGCCGGGAGGCAGCACAAAAGCCACGCCTAAGGGCGTGTAAGTCGTAGCAGGGGAAGGCGCGCGACGCTCTGCATGATGCGCGGTGCATACGCAAAACGGGGCCGACATGCAAGCCGGCCCCGTTTATCGGACATTTTATGTCGCGGCGTTACTGTTTTTCGAAGCCGGCGATGATCTTGAGTTCGATCGCATCGCTGACGATCGGGACGGCATAGCCCATGCCGAAATCAGAACGCTTGATGGTCGTGGTCGCGACGAAGCCGATATTTTCCTTCTTGCTCATCGGCTGGATGCCGGCGCCGTAAAGTTCGACGTCGAGCGTCACGGGCTTGGTCACGCCATGCAGGGTAAGGTTTCCCGTGATTTCAGCGCCGGTCGCGCCGTCAGGCTTGACGCTGGTCGAGACGAAGGTTGCGGTCGGGAATTTCGCGGCATCGAAAAAGTCGGGCTTCATCAGATGCTCGTCAAGCTTGGTGACGCCGGTGCGCAGGTTGGCGACCTGAAATTCCACCGACACCTTGCTGTTGGCCGGGTTCGCCTTGTCGAGGGTGAGAGTACCGGTCGGCTCAGCGATGGTGCCCATATTGTTGGTAAAGCCCATATGGTCCCAGGCAAAGACGACCTGGGTATGGCCGCCATCGACCTTGTAGGTGCCGCCGGTGACTTTCGCGACGTCCTTCGTGCCGGGGGCAGAGGTCGGCATCTGAGCGACGAGGGCGGTGCCGCCGGCCAGCGCGATCAAGGCGGCGGCGGGGATCAGGAATTTCTTCATGGGGACAGACTCTCCGAAATGCTCAAGGGCGCGGCCATGATAAGCCGCGCCCCTGGCAAGTTCCAGAGCCATGAAGCGGAACGGATCGTTTCGATAAAACGCCGGTCCGCTTCACGATTTTCTTCCCACGGATCGGGAAGAGTGCCGGATCAGTTCTTGTCCTTGTCCACCAGCTTGTTGGCGCCGATCCAAGGCATCATCGCGCGCAGCTTGGCGCCGGTTTCCTCGATCGGGTGGCGCTGGGCGGCGATGCGGCTGGCCTTGAGTTCAGGCTGGCCGGCGCGGTTGTCGAGCACGAAGTCCTTGACGAAGCGACCCGACTGGATGTCGGCGAGCACGCGCTTCATTTCCTTCTTCGTTTCTTCGGTGATGATGCGCGGGCCGGTCTTGATATCGCCATATTCGGCCGTGTTGCTGATCGAGTAGCGCATGGTGGCGATGCCGCCTTCATACATCAGGTCGACGATCAGCTTGAGTTCGTGGAGGCATTCGAAATAGGCCATTTCGGGCGAGTAGCCTGCTTCGACCAGCGTTTCAAAGCCGGCCTGAACCAATGCGGTGGTGCCGCCGCACAGCACGGCCTGTTCGCCGAACAGGTCGGTTTCGCATTCTTCGCGGAAATTGGTTTCGATGATGCCGCTGCGGCCGCCGCCCACGCCCGAGGCGTAGGACAGGGCGATGTCATGCGCGTTGCCGGTCGCGTCCTGATGGACGGCGATGAGGCAGGGGACGCCGCCGCCGCGCTGATATTCGCCGCGCACGGTGTGGCCCGGGCCCTTGGGCGCGATCATGATGACGTCGACGTCCTTGCGCGGTTCGATGAGGCCGAAATGGACATTGAGGCCATGGGCGAAGGCGAGCGCGGCGCCGGGGCGCAGATTGTCATGCACGTCGGCGGCGTAGATGGCGGCCTGATGTTCGTCGGGTGCGAGGATCATGAAGACGTCGGCCCAGGCGGCGGCTTCGGCGTTGGGCAGCACCTTGAAGCCCGCGCCTTCGGCCTTCTTGGCGCTCGGAGAACCAGCACGGAGCGCAATGCAGACTTCGGCGACGCCGCTGTCGCGCAGATTTTGGGCATGGGCATGACCCTGGCTGCCATAGCCCAAAATGGCGACCTTCTTGCCCTTGATCAGGCCGATGTCCGCGTCGCGATCGTAATAAACCTTCATGTCTCGTCTCTTCCCGTTCCGATATCCTGCCTCCCCCTGGAAGGGGGAGGATATGAAATCTTGGCTCGGCGAAGCCGTGCCTAGATGAAATTGGAGGGGGTGGATCGGCGCTACATGCCGGTTTCGCTACCCCCTCTCCTAGCTGCGACTAAGTTCGCTTCGCTCACCAAGTCTCGCTACCTCTCCCCGAGGGGAGAGGGAATTTGGATCAAACCGCCTCTTTCCCGCGCATGAGGCCGACGACGCCGGTGCGGCCGACTTCGACAAGGCCGATCTGGCGCATGAGCGCCACGAAATTATCCACCTTCTCGGTCGTGCCGGTGAGTTCGAAGATGAAGCTTTCGATCGTGGTATCCACCACCTTGGCGCGGAACACGTCGGCAAGGCGCAGCGCCTCGATGCGGTCCTCGCCGGTGCCCGCGACCTTGACCAGCGCCAGTTCGCGTTCGACGAAGGGGCCGGCGTCGGTCAGGTCCGTCACCTTGTGCACCGGCACCAGCCGGTCGAGCTGGGCAATGATCTGGTCGATCACCTTGGGCGGGCCGCTGGTGACGATGGTGATCCGGCTGATCGCATGATCGTCGGTGATGTCGGCCACGGTCAGGCTGTCGATATTATAGCCGCGCGCGGTGAACAGGCCGGCGATCCGCGCCAATATGCCCGCTTCGTTCGAAACGGTCAGCGACAAGACATGCCGCTGGCTGAGTTCTTCCTGAATATGCATCAGATGGTTCCGTGATCCTGATGGTCTTCGGCCTGCCCGTCCGGGCCGGGCTTGTCATGGCGCTGCGAAATCATGGCGACGAAGGCGAAATGCCATTCGCCGTCCTGCCGATGGGCAAGGCGTGCGGGGAAGCCCGATACCGCGTCGAACATCCTTTCCAGCCTTTCCCCCACATAGCGGGGAGCGACCAGCAGCGTGCCGATATGCCGCTTGTTGAAATCGAACCCATGGTCGAGATGCACTTCCCATTCCTCATTTTCGGGATCGGCATGGTCCGTCGTCCAGCCGGTCAACTCGGTCGTGCCGGCCTGCCGTTCGAAATCCCATGGCTCCGACACGTGGATGCGGAGCTTCAGATGCTGCGTCACATGCCTGTCCTTACACCAGCGCCTTGGCCTCATCGGACATGATGCCGGCGATCTGGTTGGGATCAAGCAGCATGTCGGTATGCGCCGCGCCCGACGGGATCATCGGGAAACAATTGGACAGCTTGGCCACGCGGCAATCGACGATCACCGGGCCGGGGGTTTCGAGCATCTGGCGGATGCCGCTTTCCAGATCATCCGGACCTTCGATCCGGATGCCGGTCCAGCCATAGGCTTCGCCCAGCTTTACAAAGTCGGGCAGACTGTCGGAATAGCTGTTGGAATAGCGGCTTTCATAGGTCAGTTCCTGCCACTGGCGGACCATCCCCATATATTCATTGTTGAGGATGAAGATCTTGACCGGCAGGCGATATTGGGTCGCGGTGCCCAGTTCCTGGATATTCATCTGAATGGAGGCGTCACCCGCGATGCAGATGGTGATACTTTCGGGATTGCCCATCTGCGCGCCGATTGCCGCCGGAAAGCCATAGCCCATCGTGCCCAGGCCACCCGAGGTCAGCCATTTATTGGGGGCCTCGAACCCGAAATGCTGGGCGGCCCACATCTGGTGCTGGCCCACTTCGGTCGTGATGATGACATCCTTGCCGGTCGAACGGCAGGCCTGATACAGGTCGGCGATCGCGCGTTGCGGCATGATTTCCGGCCCGGTGTCGGGATAGGACAGGCTGCGCTTGGCGCGCCATTGCGCAATGCGGGACCACCAATCGGACAGATCCTGCTGCTGATGCCCGCGCTGTTTCCAGAGCGCGATCATATCGTCGAGCGCGCTGCCGACATCCGCGACCACCGCCAGGTCGACATCGACCGTCTTGTTGATCGAGCTGCGGTCAATATCGATATGGATCTTGCGGCTATTCGGCGCGAAGGCGTCGAGCCGCCCTGTCACCCGATCGTCGAAACGCGCGCCGATGCAAAGGATGAGGTCCGCCTGGTTCATCGCCCAATTGGCTTCATAGGTGCCGTGCATGCCAAGCATGCCGAGCCACTGGTCCGACGAAGCCGGGAATGCGCCCAGGCCCATCAGCGTCGACGTGACCGGCGCGCCGGTCAGGGCCGCGAGTTCGCGCAGCAGCGCGCTCGCCTGCGGGCCTGAATTGATGACACCGCCGCCGGTATAGAGGACGGGGCGTTCGGCCGCGGCCAGCATTTCGACAGCCGCGTCGATCGCAGCGGCGTCCGCCTTGGTCTGCGGACGATAGCTGGCGTGAACCTTGAGTTCCGGGCGCGCATAGGGCGCGGTCGCGATCTGCACATTTTTGGGAATGTCGACAACGACCGGACCGGGGCGGCCGGTGGTGGCGATATGGAACGCCTCATGCACGACGCCGGCCAGCTTCGCCGGGTCCTTCACCAGATAATTATGCTTGCTGCAATGGCGGGTGATGCCGACGGTATCCGCCTCCTGAAAGGCGTCGGTGCCGATCAGTTGCGTGGGAACCTGCCCCGTGATGACGATCATCGGGATGGAATCAAGCAGCGCGTCGGTGATGCCGGTGACGGCATTGGTCGCGCCGGGGCCGGAGGTGACGAGCACGACGCCGGGCTTGCCGGTCGAGCGCGCATAGCCCTCCGCCATATGCGTCGCGCCCTGTTCATGGCGAACGAGGACGTGACGGATCGTGGGGTGATTGTAGAGCGCGTCATATATGGGCAGCACCGCGCCGCCCGGATAGCCGAACACGACTTCGACGCCCAGATCGACCAGGCATTCGACCAAAATGTCCGCGCCGCTCTTTTCGGCCACGATGAAACTCCTCTTGTTGCTGCAAGCCGCCTGTTTGCGCCGGGGTAAGGGCGATGGCAAGGCGCCTGCCTCTAGTGGACATAAAATGGCTGGTCAAGCGTTAATCGTGTAATAAAGTTGCTAATTCCTCAATAATATTGTCATCTAAATATCTCTTCTCGCGTCGCCAGCCCGCCGGGGGCTGGTGCGCGAACCAGGTATATTGCCGTTTGGCATATTGGCGCGTGGCGCGTTGGCCGCGCTCGATCATGGTGTCGCGGTTCATGTCGCCGTTCAGCCATGCGGTGATGTCCGGCACGCCGATCGCCCGCATCACGGGCAGGGCGGGATCGAGGTCGCGCGCGAGCAGGGCCTCCACTTCCGCCACGGCGCCCTGATCGAGCATCTGCACGAACCGCCGATCGCACCGGTCGACCAGCCACGGGCGGGGCGGCAGCAGGATAAGGGGGGCGAGGGCGATGCGATCGCCGATGCCGCCGCTTTTTTGCGCCTGCCATGCCTTGAGCGTGCACCCGGTCGAGCGGATCACTTCGAGCGCGCGGGCCACCCGGGTGGTATCGGCAGGCGCGAGACGCGACGCAGCCTCCGGGTCTTCGTGGCGCAGCGCCTCATGCGCCTGCGCCACGGGCAGGGCGCGGACGGCAGCGCGGATGTCGGGATCAATGTCCGGCACGGGCGCGATCCCGTCGAGCAGGGTGCGCAGATAGAGGCCGGTGCCGCCAACGAGGATCGGAAGCTTGCCCTGGTCATGAGCCGCGTCGATTTCCACGCGCGCGTCGGCTGCCCAGCGCGCCGCCGAGCAGGCCTCCGCGCCGTCGATATGGCCGAACAGGCGGTGCGGCACATCGCCCATCTCCTCCGGCGAAGGTCGGGCGGACAGAATGGAAAGATCGGCATAGACCTGGCTGGCGTCGGCGTTGATGACGATGCCGTTGGCCCGGCGGGCAAGCCGGATGGCGAGCGCGCTCTTGCCGCTGGCGGTCGGCCCGGCAATAAGCGCGACCCGTGGGCGGGATTCGCCGCTGCCTGTTTCTGGTTCGGGAGTAAGCATGTTCGTCGCGACCTTAGTGGCTAGTGGCTCAATGGGGCAGGGGGATATTGCCGAGGCCGCCGACCGGCTGCGCGATGCGGGCTGCGCGCCCAGCGATTGCTGCTGGCTGGACATGGACAAGGCGGCCGACCTGTTTTTCAACGTCGATCCGGCCGCCGCCCGCGCTGCGCTGGCCGGGGCAGGCAAAGGCATCGACGTCATCGTCCAGGCGAGCGAGACGCGCGCCAAGTCATTGCTGATCGCCGACATGGATTCGACCATGATTACCGTCGAGTGCATCGACGAACTGGCCGATTATGCCGGCATCAAGCCGCAGATCGCCGAGATCACCGAGCGGGCGATGCGCGGCGAACTGGATTTTGCCGCTGCGCTGCATGAGCGGGTCGCACTGCTGAAAGGTCTGCCGGATGGCGCCATTGACCGCTGCCGCGCCGAGCGCGTGCGGATCATGCCCGGTGCCAAGGCGCTGGTGCGGACGATGAAGGCGCGGGGCGCGCGGACATTGCTGGTCTCGGGCGGCTTCACGCGCTTTACCGGGCCGGTTGCAGCCGAGATCGGGTTTGATGCGCATGTCGCCAATGTGCTGGAGATCGCCGACGGGGCCTTGCTGGGCACGGTCGAGACACCGATCGTCGACGCTGCGCGCAAGCGGGCCGAACTGGACGCCGCCATTGCAAGTGGTGTCGATCAGGCGCTGACGCTGGCGGTCGGCGATGGCGCCAACGACATTCCCATGATCGAGGGCGCGGGGCTGGGCGTGGCCTATCATGCCAAGCCCAGGACGCGGGAAGCCGCCGCTGCGGAGATCGTCCATGGCGATCTGTCGGTGTTGCTCTATGCGCAGGGCATCGCGTCCGCCCAATGGGTGGTTTCCTAGTCGGACCTGCGGCGCGGGCCGATCAGTGGCCCGGCCCGAACAGCATCCACAGGGCCATCGCCATCATCATCAGATTTTCGGTCAGGGAGACAAAGCCCAGCGGCACATTGCTGCTGCCCCCGACGCAGGCGCATTTGAGTTCCCGCTTGTCGAGATAGACGGCCTTGAAAACGGATATCGCGCCGACGCTGCCAATGAACAGCGCCACCGGGATGGAAAGCCAGTCCAGCACATGCGTCAACATCAGCAGTCCTGCGCCCAGCTCCAGAAACGTGTAAAGTTGACCATAGGGCGGCAGGCGGCGGGCCAGCAGGTCATAGTTCAGGAACATGGTGGAAAATCGGTCCACATCCTGCAATTTCAGCATCGCAAGCAGGACCATGGCGATGGCGATGAATCGCTCCACCGTCACCAGCGACAAGAATGGCAGGCCCGTGAGCCAGTCGACCGCCAGCGCCAGCAGCCCTGCGACCGCGAAAACGGCGAGCACGGGCACATAGCTGGTGGCGTCGGGATCGCGCACCTTGAGGCCCAGATAGCGTCGCAGATCGTCATGGCCGCCGATACGCTGGCCGTCGATGAAGGTCTGAGGCGTCGTCTTGACGCCGTGCTGCGCCTTGAAGGCATCGGTTTCTTCGCGGGTTTTGAGCCAATGATCCTTGACCCGATAGCCATGACGTTTCAGCAACCAGCGGGATTTGATGCCATAGGGACAAATGTGGCTGGGCATCACCATGCGATAGAGGCTGGCGGTTTTGTCTTGGTGCTGGGCCATGGCGCATCCTTGCATTGAGAGGGGATGGATGCTCCCTATATAGGGTCCGTACCATGGTACGGAGTCAAGGCATGGGTCAAA
>NZ_BCYT01000030.1 GCF_001598335.1 Sphingobium abikonense NBRC 16140 | reverse complement strand
GACGGCGCCGATGATCGGTATGAAGGGGCGGGTGCAGAGTAAGCAGTGTGTTCGCCCCACCTTGTATATCAGCGTGATTGAGGCAGATCATCGATGGTATGAATGACGATGCGCTAACGGGTCGTCACGCATCAGCGCATCTTGGCAGCTGCATGGCCGCATGAAGTCGATCGTCCTATCGACTATTTACGCATCGTCGTTCGCAACCTTCGCCAGAAGCTGGAGGTCGATCCGTCTCGCCCCGGGCTTATCATCAACGAACTGGGCGTAGGCTATCGCCTGATGGCGGAAAACTGAGGGCCACTGATGCAAAGATGGTATCCCGTCGATGTCGGTGAAATGAAGGATAGCCCACAGCCGATGCCGGGAAGGGCGCGTTATGCGTCGTTGCTAAATCAATCAGCCGCAATCTGACTGTAAGCAAATGCCCCTTGATGCACGCAGTCAAAAGATGGATCCTCGATCCAGATATTGGCCAATCGCCCCGGTCGTCGCGATCCGGCAGGATTGTCGAACGGGGACGAGCGAGCGGGAGGGTGCAATGAAGACGACGAGGCGTCAATTGATCAAGGGCGCCGCTGCCGCTGCGTCGGCTCCAGCCCTTCTCTCTGAGGGGGCCGCTTCCACATTGCCGACCGCGCTTGGCGCTGGCCGTGATGTCCGCGTCCCGGCTCCGACCAGCTTTACACCGGACTGGACGTCGCTGACCGCTGGCTACAGCGTCCCCGACTGGTTCCGCGATGCGAAATTTGGCATATGGGCGCACTGGAGCGCGCAGTGCGTGCCGGAAGCTGGCGACTGGTATGCGCGGAACATGTATCTCCAGGGCAGTCGCGCCTATGATCATCATCTGGCGCATTACGGCCATCCCACCGACGTCGGTTTCATGGAGATACAGAATAAGTGGACAGCGCAGGCGTGGGACCCTGCCCGACTGCTTGACCTGTATAAGCGCGCCGGCGCTAAATATTTCATGGCGCTGGCCAACCATCACGACAATTTCGATGCCTATGCGTCTTCTCATCATCCATGGAACAGCACGCGTGTAGGGCCGAAGAAGGATATCATCGGCACCTGGGCGAAGCTGGCGCGTGAACGGGGCATGCGCTTTGCCGTATCGAACCATTCGTCCCATGCATGGCACTGGAACCAGCCTGCCTATGGCTATGATCCGGAAGGCCCCCATGCCGGTCGACGATATGACGCATTTCGCTTAACCGCCGAACAGGGCCGCGGCAAATGGTGGCAGGGGCTCGATCCGCAGCAACTTTATACCGGTCGCATGATGCCCATGCCAGACGGCATCCGCACCATCGCGGAGGCCAATGAATGGCATGAAGGCACCGACAGACTGTGGAATGAAGGTTTGCCTGCCGATCCTGTTTTTGCGCGAAATTGGTTTTTGCGCTGTCGCGAACTGATCGACAAATACCGGCCGGACATGGTCTATTTTGACAATTTCGATCTTCCACTCGAGCAATATGGCCTCGATATTGCAGCTTATTTTTACAATCAGTCGATGCGCTGGCATAATGGTAGTCTGGAAGCAGTCGTGACTGCCAAGATGGTCCCGCCGCAGCGGCGGATGGGCGTGGTCGATGACGTCGAACGCGGCGGCAAAAATTATATCGAACGCTTCCCGTGGCAGACCGATACCTGCCTTGGAAATTGGCATTATGACGCCGAACTCTATGAACGGGGCGGGTATAAATCGGCCGCTACCGTGTTGCACACCCTATGCGACGTAGTGTCTAAAAACGGCAATCTGATGGTATCGGTGCCGATGCGCGGCGATGGAACGATCGACGACAAGGCTGAAAAGATCGTCGAGGATATCGCCGCCTGGATGGCAGAATTTGGCGAAGCGATCTATGGCACGCGGCCATGGCGGCGCAACGGCGAAGGGCCGACCACGGGAAATACGGGGCTATTCTCGGAAGGTGGGCCGGTGTCGCCCTATGGCGTCAAGGATATTCGCTACGTCACCAAGGCAGGTAAGCTTCATGCCTTCGTTCTCGGTTGGCCGAATGACAATATCGCGCGGTTGACCTTGCTCGCAGGCAAGGATCCAACGCTTAGGGGGACGGTTGAACGTATCACCTTGCCGGGTAGCACCGAACCGCTGAGATTTACGCGCACGGACGACGCGCTGGAAGTAACCTTGCCACCCGCCGCGCAAAATACCATCGGATTGGCCCTTATTTTATCCGGAAACAATGTGGCGGACTGACAAATAGCCGCCTGCGCCCCAGCTGAGCGCAGGCGGCTATATCTATATTCCGGCTTTAGAAATTCACCCTTACGCGCGTGCCGTAGCTGCGCGCATCATTGAGGAAGCGGATGTTGAGCGAGGAGCCCACCAGCGCCTTTTGCGAAACCTCTTCATTTAGAAAACTGCTTGCCCAGCCTTCAAAGCGAAAATTCTTTATTTTGTAGCCGATGCCCAGATTAAGAGTAACATAGCCCTTCTGCCGACCGGGAAAACCTGCAGACAATGCGTCCTGACGCGTTCCATCTAGGAAGACGATGTCGTCTTCGTTGAACTGGCTCAGAAAGTAAGAGGATAAATAGTTCAGTAGCGCCTGCCAATCGAGGCGTCCGGGGCCAGCGTCAAACCATTGAGAAAGTCGCGCAGTGACATTCATCTTTGACGCCAGCGGCGGGCGCTTGCCGACCAGACTGATCGACGGCGAATTTCCGCCGTCATCAAAATCCTGCGCGCGCATCGGCAACGGTGCCCCGGGTAACCTTGGTGTCGAGATAGGCAGCGCTGATGTCCAGGCCGAATGCCCTGGAAACTTGAACCGCATTTCTGCTTCGGCGCCATAAATTCGCGATGCGCCGATATTGCGGTTGACCAAAGAATAGCCATTGCAGACCGGCGGCGTCTGCGTGCTCTCTAGGTTGATGCAGGTCAGATCCTGAAATACCTGGTTCGAATAATCATAGTAGAAGCCATTCAGATTGAAAATCGCCCGGCGACCGAACAGGTCAAAGCTATTGCGACTGCCGACTTCGTAACGAGCAGTTTTGCCGGGGAGACAGTTTCCGGTATAGGTGTTTGATCCAACGGTTTTGATGGTGCGATCCTTTCGCTGGAATGGAAGGAAGCATTATGGGACAGGTACGTCACGGGAGCGCCACGACCACGCACGCCGTCCGAGCAGCAATACAGCGATCGCAAGCTTCGCTCGCGACGCTGAGCCGGGAACTGGGGATCAATCGCAAGACGGTTGCGAAGTGGCGCAAGCGAGCCACCGTTGAGGATCTGAAGACCGGGCCGAAGGCCCCTCATTCTACGACCCTGACGGAAGCCGAGGAGGCGATGATTGTGGCGTTCCGGCGCCACACATTGCTGCCGCTCGACGACTGCCTCTATGCTCTGCAGCCGTCGATCCCGCACCTGACACGCTCAGCGCTGCACCGATGCCTGCAGCGGCATGATATCTCTCGCTTGCCGGACATCGAGGGCGACAAGCCCAAGCGTCAGCGCTTCGAGCGCTACCCGATCGGCTTCTTCCATATCGATATCGCAGAGGTGCAGACTGCCGAAGGTAAACTCTACCTGTTCGTTGACATAGACCGCACGAGCAAGTTCGCGGTTACCCAACTGGTCGACAAAGCCGACAGGCAGACCGCATGGGAGTTCCTCGAACATCTGCTCGAAGCGGTACCCTACCGCATCCACACCATCCTCACCGATAACGGCATCCAGTTCGCCGATCGGCCGCGCAACCGGAACACAGCCTTTTCGCGACAGATGCGCTTCGACATGATCTGTGAGGCAAACGAAATCGAGCACCGCCTCACCAAACCGAACCATCCGTGGACCAACGGGCAGGTCGAGCGGATGAACCGCACCATCAAGGAAGCGACCGTCAAACGCTTCCACTACGAACGCCACGAGCAATTACGCACGCACCTTGCAGACTTCATGGATGCCTATAACTTCGCGCGCCGGCTCAAGACGCTCAGCGGCCTCACACCATTTGAATACATCGCAAAAATCTGAACTTCAGAGCCAGACCGATTCATCGTCAATCCGATCCACCAGATGCCGGGACTGAACACCTAACCTATCGGGCCGGCGGCAGCGATGCGCATAAAGGCATCTACTGCCCGATAGACGCTACCCGCCAGACAGTGTTGGACACGTCATCCGCCACGATCAGTGCTTTGTGAACCGGGTCGAAGGTGACGCCGACCGGGCGGCCCCGGGCATGATCGCCCTTGATGAAGCCCGTCAGGAAATCCTGCGGCTCACCGGACGGGCGACCATTGGCAAAGGGCACCCAGACGACCTTGTAGCCTGCCAGATCCTGCCGGTTCCAGCTGCCATGCTCCCCAACGAACGCGCCTTCGGAAAAGCCGCCGCCAAAGCCGCCATCCGTCGTGAAACTGACGCCTAAAGCCGCGACATGGGACCCCAGCGCATAGTCCGGGCGGATCGCCTTGCGGACCATGTCGGGTTTTTGCGGTCGGACGCGCGGGTCAACATTCTGGCCCCAATAGCTGTAGGGCCAACCATAGAAGGCCCCAGGACGAACGCCCGTCAAATAATCGGGGACCAGCTGCGGCCCCAGTTCGTCGCGTTCGTTGACGACAGCCCATAGCCGCTGCGTGCGCGGTTCGATAGCCAGCGCGGTGGGGTTTCGGATGCCCGACGCATAGGTGCGATGCATGCCGCTTTGCCGGTCGATTTCCCAGATCACCGCCCGGTCCTGCTCGATCCCCATCCCGCGCTCGCCCACATTGCTGTTGGAGCCGATGCCTACATAGAGTTTCGACCCGTCCGGTCCGGCGGTCAGGGATTTGGTCCAGTGATGATTGATGTAGGACGGCAGCGGCAGAACCTCCACGCCAGGCGATGTGATGCGCGTCATGCCCTCGCGATAGGGAAAGCGCAGAAGTGCGTCCTGAGCCGCCACATAGATCTGCCCGTCAACATAGGCCAGGCCATAGGGCGCGTTAAGCCCCGTGATGAAGCTGGTGCGCAGTTCGGCGCGACCGTCATTATCCGCGTCCCGCAACAAGGTGATGCGGTTCCCGCCCTTGACCGACGACTTGCCCATCGCCTTGATATAGGTAGCGATCACGTCCTTGGGCCGAAGCGCCGGTGCGCCGCCGCCGGACCCTTCGGCGACCAATATGTCGCCATTGGGCAGAACTAGCGTCTGACGCGGGATGGCAAGACCGGTGGCCAATGCCGTGACGGTGAAGCCCTTGGGTGCGGTCGGCTTGTCGCTACCCCATCCCACGGGCGTGGCAATCTTCATCGGCGGCAGCAGCGTCTGTCGCTGGTCTGGCAAATCGGGCTGCGGGCCGGTTTGATTGAGGCCGGGATCGCTCTTGCCGCACGCCGTCAGAGTGAGGAGGCCGGCGCAAAGCCATAATGCATATTTTCTCACAGCCGACCCTCCCGATAGCCTGCAAAAGCGATCCAACCGGCCGCGACCGCAAAAATGCTGCTGATAATCGACAGGATGAGGCCCGTCGCGCCAACCGAACTCCATCCGTCACGGCTGTGCTGAAACGCATTGACCAGGCCCGCTATCATCATCAGCACCAGCAAAATGGCGCAGATGCCGGTGCGGGAGCGGGCACTGCCCTTGTGGCGGAAAAGCGCCACAATGCTCCATAGCAGGGAAAATCCCCCGCCCAGCAATCCACCGGTGATGAGCCAAGCGGAAAAATTGGTCCACTGGATTTCCGCCGTTTGGAGGTAGGTGATGTCGCTTATCAGCGCCGCGGGAAACATCGCGACCGGCCAGGCGAGCAGCAGGCCATGGAGCGGATGCATTAAAGGCCGGCGATGCGGCGGAGCACTGGGCAAGGGGGAACTCCCGGGCGAAGGATGACAGAAGCGCAATCCCTGGCGCGCGCATTGGTTGCGCGGCATCTTCGGGAGCCGGCACTTGTTACGAAGCAGAAATAATTGAACCGGACGGCGGCTCATGTGTTCGGCCATCAAAACGCACAGTCGATGCGGCATGAAAGGGGTAATCTCGCGCTATGCGCAATCCGTGGCTCTGGGCATTGCTGGTGGCCGGCCTAACCGCCTGCAATGCAGAGCAATCGACCCTGCATGTCTTCGGCGCAGAAGCGCGTGCCGTGCGCCAGATGGCGCTGGTGCTGACCATCGGTGCCGTTCTTATCGTGGCGATCATGGTGGCGCTATATGTGCGTGCTGTGCGTGCGCCCGAAGGCCGGCTCAGCCATGATGGCGGCATGCGGATGGTCCTGTGGCTTGGCGCGATCGGCCCGACTTTGATCCTGACAGCTCTGCTCATCTATGCCCTGCCGGCGATGCGACCGCGCGCTACTGCTCCGGGCGACCTGACCATCCGGGTGGAGGGCGAACAATTTTGGTGGCGGGTGGCCTATGACCCGGCCAGCGACCTGTCGCCATTGTCGTCGGCCAATGAAGTGCGCATTCCCGTCGGACGAACAGTCATCTTCGAACTCACCGCACGCGACGTCATCCACAGCTTCTGGATTCCCGGGCTGGCCGGCAAGATGGACATGATACCCGGACGCACCAACCGGCTGGTGGTGCAGGCGGAGAAGGCGGGCCGATATCGCGGCGTATGCGCGGAATTTTGCGGCCTCAGCCACGCGCTGATGGCCTTTGATGTCGTGGCCATGGACGGCGCCGATTTCGATGCGTGGATGGCACGGAGCAGAGCCGCGAGCACAGGCGTAACTGCTTCAAGAGGAGCCAGGCTGTTCGATGCGCACGGATGCGGCGGATGCCACGCGATACGCGGCACGCCGCATGATGCCGACATCGGCCCGGACCTCAGCCGTTTTGGCGAGCGGCCTACATTGGGTGCGGGCATATTGCCGCCAACGCCCGCCAATGTTGCAGCGTTCATTCGCTTCCCCCAGGATGCCAAGCCCGGCGCCCGCATGCCTGCTTATCCTCAAATCAGCGTCGCTGATGCGCGCGCGATCGCCGATTATCTCAAGGGGTTGAAATGAGCCTGCACGATCAGGATGATCCCGCACTGCGGGCCGCGCAGGAAGACAGGCTTCGGGCTGTGTGGAAACCGCCCCAGGGGCTGTTCCTGCGCTGGACCGACACCAATAACAATCGGGTCGGCGTCTGGTATGTGCTGACCGCATTTGGCTTCATGCTGTTTGCCGGCGTGCTGGCACTCATCATGCGCACGCAATTGGCCGTCCCGGACAATGACCTGGTGAGCGCGAATAGCTTCAATCAGCTATTCACCCTGCACGGCTCGATGATGATGTTCCTTTTCGCCGTGCCGATGTTCGAGGCGGTGTCGATCATCCTGCTGCCGCAATTGCTCGGCGCGCGCGACCTGCCCTTTCCCCGTCTGTCCGCCTTTGGCTATTGGTCCTTCCTGATCGGCGGGGTTTTCGTCAGCGGGTCCATCTTCTTCAATGCCGCGCCCGATGGCGGCTGGTTCATGTACCCGCCGCTCACGACCCGGACCGACTTGTCAGGCCTTGGTGCGGACATCTGGATGCTGGGCCTGTCCTTCATCGAGGTGTCGTCGGTTGCCGCAGCCGTCGAACTGATCGTGGGCGTGCTCAAATGCCGGCCGCCGGGCATGCGGCTCAATCTCATGCCGCTTTACGCCTGGTATATCCTGGTCGTCGCGGTGATGATCCTCTTTGCTTTCCCGCCCCTTATCGCGGGCGACATATTGTTCGAAATGGAGCGGCTGCTCGACTGGCCCTTTTTCGACGCGAACCGGGGCGGCGATCCGCTGCTATGGCAGCATCTTTTCTGGATCTTCGGCCATCCCGAAGTCTACATCATTTTCCTGCCATCGATCGCCCTGTTCGCCATGCTGGTGCCGACCTTCGCCAATCGGCATCTGCTGGGCTATCCCTGGATCGTGCTGGCGGCGGTGGGGACCGCGTTCCTGTCGTTCGGCCTGTGGGTGCACCACATGTTCACGACCGGGCTGCCCAAGATCAGCCTGGCCTTCTTCTCCGCAGCGTCCGAGGCTGTGGCGATCCCCACGGGCGTTCAGATTTTCGTGTTCATCGCGACGCTCTGGGCCGGCCGCGTCACCTGGTCGACGCCGCTGCTCTACGCCACGGGCAGCCTCGCCATCTTCGTGATCGGCGGCCTCACCGGCGTTATGGTGGCGGTCGCGCCTTTCGACTGGCAGGCGCATGACAGCTATTTCATCGTCGCGCATCTCCATTACGTCCTCATCGGCGGGACGTTGATGCCGCTCTTTGCCGGACTTTATTATTATTGGCCGTTGATCACTGGCAAGAAACTGTCCGACCGACTGGGACGCATCGCCTTCTGGATGTTGTTCGCTGGCGCGAACCTCACCTTCTTTCCGATGCATCTGTCGGGCCTGATGGGCATGCCGCGCCGCGTCTTCACCTATCCGGCGGAGCTGGGGCTTGGCGGCCTCAACCTCATGTCGACCGCCGGCGCCTATCTGTTCGCGGCTGGCGTCGCTGTCATCTGCGTCGACCTCGCGCTGTCGCCCCGTCGGGCCAAGGCGCCCCGCAATCCCTGGAACGCGGGTACGCTTGAATGGCTGGCGCACCCCGATGACGAGGATTGGGGCATACGGTCCGTGCCTTTGGTGGAAAGTCGTTATCCCATCTGGGACCAGCCCGATTTCGTCAGGAAGGTGGACGAAGGGCGATTCTTCCTGCCCGATGCGGAAGAGGGGCGGCGGGAAACGATCGTGACCACGGTCCTCGACGCGCGGCCGCTTGCCGTCATCCGGCTGGGCACGCCCAGCGTCAAGCCGATGCTGACGGCCATCGCGCTGGGCGGGGTGTTCATCTTCACAACCTATCATCTCTATTGGGCGGCGCTCGCCTGCGGCATCGCGACTTTGGCCTGCACCCTCTGGTGGTTGTGGACCGGCACCGCAGAAATTCCTGAAAAGCCGTGCAAGCCTATCGGCCATGGCCTGGAATTGCCGCTCTATCTGTCCGGGCCGGCCGCGCCTGGCTGGTGGGCCATGTTCATCACGATGATGGCCGACGCCACGGCTTTTTCCGGCCTGGTCTTCGGCTATTTCTTTTTCTGGACGCGCCATGCCGATTTTCCGCCGGCTACCATGGCGGATGGGCCGGGCATTTTATGGCCGATGGTCGCGCTGGCTGTCGGGGTCATCGGTTGGCTGGCGACGATCGGCGCGCGCGACATCCATGCACGCGGCGGCGTGGCAGCGGCCCGCATTCTGCTTCTGCTCGGCATCACGCATAGCATCGTGGGGGTCGGCGCGGGATTAGCCGGGCCGTGGACCAGCGGCCTTGATCCGCAAGCCCACAGCTATCCCGCTATTGTCTGGACGCTGGCTATCTGGACCAGCGCTCATGCCGGCGTGGCGGCCATCATGCAGGGCTATGCGCTGGCGCGCAGCTTGGCCGGCAAGATGAACCCGGATCATGATGCCGACTTGCGCAATGTCAGCATCTATATGCATTTCTACGCCCTGAGCGCGGTCGTCACCTATGCCACCATCGGCCTGTTCCCGGAGGTTGCATGACGGATCGGGGCAAATGGCATGAGCGGCTGAAGGTCACGCTCTGGACGCTGATCGTTCCGCCCGCCATATGGGCCGGGCATTTTCTAATGGCCTATCTGTGGGCCGCGATTTCCTGTGCGAAGGTGGGGGCATTCGCGACCTTCCCGACCCTGTTCGTGGTTGGCACGATCATCGCTCTGACGCTCATCGCCCTGTCCGGATGGATCGCGTGGAAGCAGACGCACCGTCCCGGCGATAGCGCCCCGCACCAGGATTCGACCGATATCGACCGGCTGCGGTTTCTGGCGAAATCGACGCTGCTCTTGGCGGGCCTCAGTTTCGTCGGTGTGATCTTCACGGCGCTGCCCGTCGTCTTTCTTCGGAATTGCCTGTGAAGCGGGCCACTCTTGTCGCCGGAATGGCCATGCTGCCCATGGGGTGGCTGCTGGCCGCACTGCCGCTCGGCATGATCGGCCATATGGCGGGCCATATGATTGCGGTCGCTGTCGCTGCGCCCCTGCTCGCTTTCGCCCTGACCGGGACGGCGGCTGATCCCGCGCGGCGCTGGCCCCATAGGGTGACGCCCATTGCGATGATGCTGGTCGAACTGGTCGTCGTGTGGCTGTGGCATTTGCCTGCGCTGCGCGCGGCGACGCAATCCTTTCCCTTCCTAGTCGTCGAACAATTCTGCTTTCTCGCCGCCGGCCTGCTCCTCTGGTCGTCCGTATGCCATGCCCCACAGCGTGTGGCGGGCATCGGCGCGCTGCTGCTGACGTCGATGCACATGACATTGCTGGGGGTGCTGATCGGCCTTGCGCCCCGGCCACTCTACCCGATGGCGCATCACGGCCATGTCGGCCTTGATCCGCTGGTCGACCAGCAACTGGGCGGCGTCATCATGCTGATGCTGGGCGCCGCAAGCTATTTCATCGGCGGGCTGGCGTTGCTGGCCAGCCTCCTTCGGCAGCGGAGTATGGCATGACTGTCCGCATCACCTGGCGGCGCGCGATCCTTGCGCTCGCCGGCATCATCGTTGCGGTCATGCTCTTTGCATGGTCGGGCGCGATGCAGGTTTCTGCTTCCTCGGGCCATTGGCGCGTCACCGACTGGTTCCTGCACTGGGTGATGCGCAACTCCGTGCGAACCTACTCCGCGCTGCAGGCGCCTGACGATCCTCTGGATAACACAGGCATGGTGAGCGCGGCGGGGCATTTCCGCCAGTCCTGCCAAGTATGTCACGGCGCACCGGGCGTCCGGCCATCGCCAGTGATGCAAAGCGCCACGCCGCCCGCGCCGGACCTGGCGAAAACCGCAGGAGAATGGCGGGATCGTGAATTGTTCTGGATCATCCGCCACGGCGTCAAATATACCGGCATGCCCGCTTGGCCCGCGCCCGATCGCCTAGATGAAGTGAAACGCATGGCGGCCTTCGTCCGCTTGCTTCCGCACATGACGCCTCAGCAATATCGTGCACTGACGCAGGCGGCAGGCGACAATGCGGCGGCCGGCATTGCTCCAGCGACCTTGGCGGCCTGCGCCAGCTGTCATGGCGCTGACGGGCAGGGGAGGGGGCAGCGCGACATTCCGATATTGGGCGGGCAGGACCCCGCGTATCTGCTGGCGAGCTTGCGGCGTTATGCAACCGGACAGCGGTCCAGTGCGGTCATGCAGACAGCGGTCGCTGGTTTGCCCGACGCGGAGATGCAGCGCCTGGCGTATCATTTTGCGGCGTTGCCGGGATTGAAAAGCGAAGTGCGGCTGGCAGACCTGCCCACCCTGAAGGATCAGGCCGGCTTGTCCATTCCAGCCTGCGCCAATTGTCATGCACCGGGCAAGGCAGGCCCAATCCTGGCCGGGCAGAAGCCGTCCTATATCGCCGCACGCCTCAAAAACTGGCAACAGGACAAGATGGTGGTCGATGCACGGCAATCGCCGGCGACCATGCCGACGATCGCCCGGCGCATACCGACGTCAAAAATCGATGCACTCGCAACGACTATCGGCGCGTCACCTCCTGCGAAGCAATAACGTCGCGGCTGTGCTCACCCGTGCATGTTGACCCATGCAAATGCCAGGAGCGCCGCCAGAACGAAGGCGAAGAACAGGTAAATGGCGAGACGGGACGTCGCCTTGCGGGCAGGGCGCTCCTTGTGATGGGGCATGAGGGTCCTTTCAAACTGTGCAGCCCCTCAACGCAGAAGACACGGCAAGGTGTCCGCTCCATAACCAATCCCAGATGGCCGAGCTTGCTCAAGGCTCGGCCTTGTTAAGCATCGCCTCCCCGAAGGTGTTGGCAGGGACGGTTCACGGCAAGGATCGATAAAAGGCGATAATCATCTCCTGCGCAAGGCAGTCGAGAATGGGCGGCACCAGACGGTCGTGAAAATCGATCGACATATGCGCTTCAAAAGCCGCTTCATCGCGGAAGGTGGCGACGACCTGGAACAGATCGGGGTTCTCTTCGGACTGGAACAGTTCGTAGACCAGTGCGTCGGGCTCATGCGCGAACACCAGCGTTTTCAATTCCGTTTGCAGCGCTACAAATTCGTCTCGCTTATCGGGACGTGTCCTTAATTGGGCGATGAAGCTTTTGCCGGGCATCACTCCGCTCCTTTTCCGTTGTCGAGATCAAAAAGAAGCTCGCGTTCATACGAGCCTTCCATGCATGCCACGATCTTCTCGATGAGCGGCTTGTTATGTGCATAGCCCATATGGGCCTCGTCGGCGGCCTCATCCACGAAGCTTTCGAACACGGCAAATCTGCCGGGTTCGGCCAATCTGAAGAATTGATAATGCAACGTGCCCTGTTCGCTCTTTGACAATGCCTCCATTTCGCGGGCCAAGGATATGAATTCTGCTTCCCGGCCATCCTGTATCTGAAAGCGCGATAAAAAACTGAACGCCATTGTCGATTCCCCTCCTCTTATCGCCCCAAAAATCCAGCCTTGGCGGCGTGGGTGCCGTGTGTTGTGATAGCAACTTAGCGCGGTGAATAAATAAAACAATCATGACTGTCGGCAAATGTGGCGGCCGTCACCACGTGCAAACGCAAGCGTCAGAAAAAAACATTCATGACTGATTGCCAAACGCTGTAATCATGATAATTCTGACACCGAACCCGCAGCGATGGCGGGACGGCAAGGAGAGAGAGGCATGTTGAACAGGCAGCTTTACCGCTCGTCATGTTTGTTTGCGATGATCGCGGCATTCGGAGCCGCACCTGCATTTGCGCAATCGGACGCTGCACCCACCCCGTCCGCGCAGGGCAATAGCGCAAGTTCGGCAGATACTGCCGGCTCTGGCGGGACCGGGCTTGCAGACATCATCGTCACGGCGACCCGCCGGTCGACGGATTTGCAATCCACACCTGTTTCGGTGTCGGCCGTCGATAGTTCTCTCATCGCCCAAGCCGCCCCACGCGACCTTGGCGACCTGGCGGCATTCGTCCCGAATTTCTCGGCCGCCACGATTGCCAACTTCAACGCGGCCAGCTTCGCGATGCGCGGGGTCGGGCAAACCTCGATCATCGTCTATTTTGAACCACCTGTAGCTGTCCTGGTCGATGACTTTGTCGTCCCATCGGTGCAGACGCAGTTGCTCGACACGTTCGACGTGGCCCAAGTCGAAGTGCTGCGCGGCCCCCAGGGCACGCTCTTTGGCAAGAACACAACCGGCGGCGTGGTAACCGTTCGCACGAAGCGCCCTGAAATGAATTATATCGGGGTCGAAGGGCGCGTCGAATATGGCGATTTTGGCCAGCGTAAAATCCAGGCGGCGGCCAATGTGCCACTTGGCTCGATCGCGGCTCTGCGCCTTGTCGGGGGCTATGAAAAATCCGACGGCTATTACAAAAACGGTGCTTGCTACGGCCCGGTGACCGGATTTGTGCCGAATAAATTTGATGGTCGCAGCGGCTGCCTGGGCGGCGAAACGCTCGGCGGCAAGGATGTGTGGCAGGCGCGGGCCAAATTGCTGATCGAACCTTCGTCCAATTTGAGCGCGTTGTTTCAATATGAATGGATCCGCGACACTTCCGACGTCGTGCCATCGGTCAACGAAAATTACCTTTATACGGGGACAAATCCGTTCCTGACCGACCTGCTGGGTCTGACCGATCCCAACGCGCAGGGCACCGATCCGCTTGATCGCGCGGCCTATACCGGTCGCAACGACGCGCTGCTCTTCATGGGTCAGGGGCAGCGTATTTCTGTCGATGGCGTTTACGCCAATATCGAATATGATACCGGCATTGGCACCATCACGTCGGTGTCGGGCTATCGATATCAGCGGTCGCGCATTCCTAACTCCTATGCCGGCGCTACGGCGGTGGCCGCCGATGGGCAATATCTGTCTTTCTTTGACGCGACGCGCGATGACAATCGCAAGACCTGGCAACAGGAATTGCGCTTTGCTTCGGACTTTTCCGGACCGTTCAATTTCGTCGCAGGCGGCTTCTATCAGCGCGACAAGATTGATTTCTGCGTCGGTCAGGTTCTGGGTTTTCTGGACCTGACCTCGGGCCCACTCCCGTTCGGCAACTGGAACGACACGCCCTATCTGCTGTGCAATGCCCAGCGGGCCAAGTCGCGCGCCTTGTTTCTGGAGGGCACATTCAAGGCGACGGACCGTCTGACCATTACGGCTGGCGGGCGCTACACCTGGGATGACAAGACCTGGCTCGGTCGGCAGCAAACCTTTATCCCCGCCCTGGGCGGCGGATTTGACCCCACGATACGTCTGGGCCAGGCGCTTGATGCCAGCGTCTATAACTATCCGGCGGGCGTCGTTACGGTTTCCGACAAATGGCGCGAGCCCACATACCGCGTCAGCGTCAGCTATCAGGCGACTGATGATCTGTTTGTGTTCGGTGGCTATTCCCGTGGGTACAAGGGCGGCGGTTTCAACGACCAGATTGGCGGG
>NZ_BCYT01000029.1 GCF_001598335.1 Sphingobium abikonense NBRC 16140 | reverse complement strand
TCATCCTGCTGCCGATCGGATCGGCGGCCCGCCTCACCGGGCGCTGACGGGCCCCGCCATGACTAGGCGGAAGCTCAATGCGGAGGAGGAGGCGCTCTGGGCGGCGCTGATCCGATCCGTCCGCCCCTTGCGACCGCAAGCGGCCCTGGCCATCGTCCCTGACGCGTCACAGGCAGTCGATCATCGCCCCCCGAGCCTCCCCCGGCCGCTACCTCCTCCCGCCCCCTCGCCACCATCGCGCCCGGCGCCCGCCGCCATATTGGACGGCACCTGGGAACGGCGCATTCGCGGTGGCAATATCAGCCCGGACATGAGCATCGATTTGCACGGGCACAGCCTGTCGGCCGCGCATGCGCGCTTGAACCAGGCGCTCGGCTCCGCCGTGATGAACCAAGCGCGGGTGCTATTGGTCGTAACGGGAAAGCCGCCCAAAACGGCGGAAAAATCCGGCTCGTCACGCCGTGGCGCGATCCGCGGCGAAATTGGACACTGGCTGGAAACCAGTCCCCAAGCTCACCGGATCGCCAGCGTGCGGATCGCGCATCCGCGCCATGGGGGTGACGGCGCGCTCTATGTGATATTGCGTCGCGCAAGATAATCTGCTGCCCGCTTCAAACGCTGACCGTTTCTTAACCAGCATGTTCCATATGCATCGGATTGGTGCTCCTTGACCGGAGCGTAAAGCGGACAGGAGACATATGCGGGGGGTGACGTTGAAAAGCCGCGCCACCGCCTTCGCCTGCGCTGCGGGGGCTTTGGTCTTCATCCTGTCGCTGGTGCTGGGCTATACGCCGGGCCAGCAGGATGATCTGACGCAGGTCGGCCGCGCCCTGATCATCGCCATCTTGTGCGGCACGTTGAGCTGGGCGTCGACCAGTCGATCCATGGCTTCGACCGCCGCCGCCGTCGACAGCGCGACAGAGCGGCTGCTGTCCGCCGCACATGGCGATCTGCAATCCCCCGTGTCGCCCGATATCGGCGCTGAATTGCCGGACCTGTCCGTCGCGATGCAAAGCCTGTTTTCCCAAGTGCGCACGAACCTGGATCATGTGCAGAGCCTGGCGCTATTCGATCAGATTACCGGCCTCGCCAATCGCACCAGCTTCTGCCGTCAGGTGGAACGGCATCTGACGGGCCGAACCTCGGACGCCATGGCTGCGCTATTCTTCATCGACCTGGATGGGTTCAAGGGCGTCAACGACAGCCTGGGCCACGCTGCGGGCGATCAGTTGCTGGCCCGTGTCGCCGGGCGGTTGCGCGAAGTGGTCATGGCGCAGGTGAGCGCGGGCACCGGCGACGCCGTGATCGGCCGCCTCGCCGGCGATGAATTCACCATGTTCTTTCCCTTCCTGCCCGGCCCCAGCGCGGCGGCACGGATCGCGCGCGCCGTGCAATTTGCCCTGGGCGAAAGGTTCGACCTTGGCAGCCAGCATGTTCAGTTGGGCGCATCCATTGGCATTGCCTGCTATCCCGATCATGGCGACACCCTGTCGGCGTTGCTGCGTGCGGCCGACGTCGCCATGTATCATGCCAAGCATCAGGGGCGCGGCCGGGCGGAAATCTATAATAGCGACCTGGCGCTGGAGGCGGCCGATCGCGCCGAGCTGGAGCGCGACCTGTTGCTTGCCCTGCAGCGGGAGGAATTCCTGCTGGAGTTCCAGCCTCAGATAGATGTCACCAATGGCCAGGCGGTCGCCGCCGAAGCCCTGGTCCGATGGGCGCACCCGGAACGCGACCTGGTCATGCCGGGCGCTTTTGTCCCGATTGCTGAAGAGAGCGGCACCATCGTCGCCTTGGGCGACTGGGTGATGAGCCGCGTCTGCGAAACGGCCGCGCACTGGGCAGAGGCCGGGCAAAGGCAGCGGATCGCCATCAACATCAGCACGCGGGAGCTGTCGCAGGCTGATTTCTTCCTGCGATTGCGCCATGCCATGGCGACTCATCAGACGCCGGCGTCGATGCTGGAACTGGAAATCACTGAATCCGTCGCCATGAACATGGACCCGCGGGTGCTGGAGCAACTGATCGCTTTGCGCGCCGAGGGCGTATGCATTGCGATAGACGATTTCGGCACGGGCTATTCCAACCTCGCCCGCCTGCGCGAATTGCCAGTCGACCGCATCAAGATCGACCGCAGTCTGGTGCGTGACATCGCCAGTTCAGCAGAAGCCCGCACCATCTGCTCCGCCGTCGTCGGCCTGATCCAAGGCCTTGGCATGGAAGTCGTGGTCGAAGGGGTGGAGAATGAGGCCCAGATGGACGTGCTGCGCGTCATCGGATGCACCTTGTTCCAGGGCTATCATCTTGCCCGGCCGATGGATGAGCAAAGCTATCTCACCCACTTCGCCGTTCCCATGATCGTCCAGGAACGCCTTATCGGCTAAGCGTCAGGACAGCCGCAGCGCCCTTTCCACGATCTGCGCATAGATGCGTTGAAGATCGCGCAAGTCCTGAATCGCGACGGCTTCGTCCAGCTTATGCATGGTCGCATTGTTGAGGCCGAATTCGACCACCGGGCAGAGGCGCGACAGGAAACGCGCGTCGGACGTACCGCCCGTGGTCGACAATTCCGCCTCGACGCCCGTCACATCCCTGATCGCCGCGCCGACGATATCCGACAAAATGCCAGGCGCCGTCAAAAAGGATTCGCCGCTGATCCGGGCCTCCACCGTTCCGCCTTCCGGCGCGGCGAGCGCGGTGATCCGGTCGATCAGCGATGCGCCGCTATGCCGATCATTGTACCGGATCGAAATGCGCGCTGTGGCTTTGCCGGGGATGACATTATGCGCCGGGTTGCCGACTTCGATGTCGGTAATCTCGATATTGCTGGGCTGGAACCACTCGGTCCCCTCGTCCAGTATCTCTGCCTCGATCGCCGTCAGGATGCGGACGAGCCGGGGTATGGGATTATCCGCCAGGTGCGGGTAAGCGACATGCCCCTGTGATCCCGCGACGTTGATCCACATATTGACCGAGCCCCGCCGGCCAATCTTCATGACATCGCCCAGGCGGTGCGACGATGTCGGTTCGCCCACCAGACACAGGTCCGGCCGCAGAGCGCGCGTCGCCATTCGCTCCATCAGGGCCAATGTTCCATATGTGGCGGGGCCTTCCTCATCGCCCGTGATGATCAGGCTGATCGTACCGGGCAAATCGTCCGGCAGATCGGCAAGCGCGGCGACGAAGGCTGCGATCGCGCCTTTCATGTCAACGGCCCCACGCCCGTACAGCAGGTCGCCACGAATGTCCGGAGAGAATGGGTCGCTGTTCCACCCCGCGCCCGGCGGAACGACATCCAGATGCCCGGCGAAGGCAAAATGCGGGCCTGCGCCGGTCGTGCGCCACGCCAGCAGATTCTCAACGGGGCCATCGGGCGCTTCCCCCACCGTGAACCGATCGACCGTAAAGCCGAGCGGCACGAGCATCGATTCCAGTTCGTCAAACACCGCGCCGGTCGCAGGAGTTATGGACGGACAGGCCAGCAGGCGCTGCGCCAGGGCCACGACATCATCATTGGTGCTGGTCATGCTCATGGCGACGCGTTAGCGAATGACCTGCCCCTTGGCCAGCCGCACAGGAAGGAGGACGCCATGCCCCGCATCGATCTGGACGATATCGTCCAGAGCAACGGCACAGCCTATCCCGCTGATCTTGCGGCTGCGGTCCAGGAGCGCTGGGTCCGGCGCATCGCGCCGGCCATGGGCCTTACCGATTTCGGCGTCAGCCATGTCGTGCTGAAACCCGGGGCCGCTTCGTCCCAGCGCCATTGGCACGAGGATGAGGATGAATTCGTGGTGATGCTGGCTGGGCAGGCCACACTTGTTGAAGAAGACGGGCGAACAGTGCTGCACGCCGGCGACTGTGCCGCCTTCCCCAAAGGCGAGCCCAATGGTCATCATCTGGTGAATGAAAGCGACGCCGATTGCGCCTTCATCGCCTTTGGCAGGCCGCCATCGGGCGATTGCCATTATCCGGATATAGACCTGCTATGGTCTGGCGGGGCCTACCGGCACAAGGATGGGAGACGATATTGACGATCAAGATGAACCGCCGCGCTCTGGTTACGGGCGCAGGCAGCATGATGATGGCGGCTTACGCATCCTCCGCCATCGCGGCGACGACCCCGGCCTTGATCAAGCCGCGCAGGCTGCGGGAAGGCGATATCGTCGGCCTGATCGAGCCGGCAGGTTTTACCGACGACGCATTCGACCTGGATCTGGTGGAAGACACGATCAGGGCCATGGGCCTGAAGCCCAAACGCGCGCCGCATCTGGTCGATCGCTACGGCTATCTGGCGGGGAAGGATGCGGACAGGGCATCGGACGTGAATGCCATGTTCGCCGACCCGACGATCAGCGCGATCTTCGCGGTGCGTGGCGGCTGGGGTTGCGCGCGTATTTTGCCGCTGCTCGACTGGCGAACCATCCGCACCAACCCCAAGCTGCTCATCGGCTTTTCCGACATTACTGCCTTGCATCTGGCCGTTGCGGCCAAGGCCGGCTTTACGACCATTCATGGCCCCAACGCATCGAGCAGTTGGGGCCGGTATAGCTGGGATGCGTTCCGCGCCGTCGCGTTCGACGCGGGCACACCGACGCTGACCAATCCGCAGGGACAGGAAGACCGCCTGGCGCAAAGGATCGGCCGGGTCCGCACATTTGGTTCGGGCATAGCGCGCGGACGGTTGCTGGGCGGAAATCTGACGGTCCTCGCCGCCTTGATGGGCACGCCATGGCTGCCCGACTTTTCGGGCGCGATCCTGTTCATTGAGGATATTGGCGAAGCGCCCTATCGGATCGACCGGATGCTGACACAGCTTAAACTGGGCGGTATCCTCGACAAACTGGCGGGCGTTGCCTTTGGCCAATGCACCGATTGCGGGGCTGCCGGCCCCAGCTATGGGGGCTTCACCCTGTCGGAAGTGCTGCAACAGCATCTTGGCCCCCTGGGCATTCCTGCATTCCAGGGCGGGCAGTTCGGCCATGTTGCCAATCAATATAGCCTGCCGCTGGGCGTGCAGGCGGAAATGGACGCGACAGCAGGGACGATAAGGCTGCTGGAGCCCGCGGTCAGCTAAGCGGCGTCAGGCGGACGCACATTCCAGCGCACGCATCGCACCCTGTCATCACCATCAACGGCAAACTCGCCAAACGCGCCCGTGCGCAGTTTGGCGGGGGGCAGGCCAAGGGCGATTAGCGCGAATCGGGCCGCCCCGTTGCTGGTGACGAGCAGGTCGGTCCCTTCTCCCGACCCGGCGAAAAAGGCGCGCCATGCGGCGATCCGCGCGGGCGCATCCACGTGCCAGCCGTCCGGCGGGATGGCGTCCTCCTCCCATCGCGCCAAGGCCGCAGCGCCAATGCGGGCGATGACCGCGTCCTCGGCCTGGCCCTCATCAGGGCCGTGGTCGATTTCACCCAGCCAGTCGCAGCATCCGTCCAGTGCGTGACCTGTCGCGGCGGCGATCGGCGCAGCAGTCTGACGCGCACGCAACAGCGGACTTGCCAGCAACAGGCGAATATTCGTCCCGGCAAAAAAGTCCGCCAGCGCCGCCGCCTGAGCATGGCCGCTGTCGACCAGCGGAATGTCGGTCGCGGACCCAATGCGTCGGGGCGCCTCGTGACTGGCGAATGTGTTGCCGTGGCGGATGACGAAGATGCGGCGCATGGAGGTCAGAGCGCAGGCGTTGGGTCACCATGTTCGGCAATCAGCCGCTCGACCCTGATAATATCGGCTTCGGTGTCGATGCCGGAACTGTCAAAACGGGGCGCTTCGACAGGGACCGTCATGATGTCTATCCCCAATTCCAGCAGCCGCAGCTGCTCCAGCCCTTCCAGACGCTCCAGCATCGTCGGCGCGCTTGCCTCGAACTGCCGCAGCGCATCGAGCCGATAGCCATATAGCCCGACATGCCGCCAGACGGGGGACAACGGATGGGCCGCACGCAATCGGTCTTCATCCCGGATTGCAGGCAGGATCGTCTTGGAGAACCAGAGCGCGCGGCCATCGGGCGCCCGGACGCAGGTCGTCCCGCTGAAGGGCGATCGCACCTTATGGTCACGCAGCGCGTCCAGCGCGGGCCAATCGAGCGCAATCACCGGAGTCGCGACCTGCGCGCCCCCCTCCAGCGCGCCCAAAACCGCGCCAAGCGCGCCCTCCGGCTGAAACGGTGAATCGCCCTGAAGGTTGATGACGAAGCGCGGAGCTTCGGCCAGCGACAGCGCCGCAGCCAGGGCGCGGCCGGAGCCAGTTGCAATGGCGCTGTCGGTCATGACCGCCGGGCAGTCCGCCTCATGCGCGTGGGCCGCAATAGCATCATCGTCGGTGGCGACGACCAAGGCCACGTCGCCCCTACCTGCGATCGCCGCGCGCGCCATGGCGATCGTGCGATGCAGCAGCGTGCGCCCGGCGATCAGCCGTAGCGGCTTGCGCGGTAGCCGGGTCGATCCGGCGCGCGCGGGAATGACGACAAGATGGTTCAGGCAACCCCTGCGTGCAGCAAATCATGCATATGCAGCGCCCCGGTCAGGCGGCCATTTTCGCAGACGAACAACAGCATGATATTGCGCTCATGCATCATGTGCAGCGCTTCGGACGCAAGCTCGTCGGGTCCGACGGCCTGCGGCGTCTGCGTCATGAAACGGCCAACCGGCTCGGTCAGATTCTGCTTGCCCGTGACGGTGCGCCGCAGATCGCCGTCCGTGAAGGCGCCGATCAGGCGGCCATTGCGATCGACCACCGCCGTGCCACCCAGGCGCGCGCGCGTCATTTCGATGGTCGCATCGAGCAGCGACGCGTCTTCGCGCACCATCGGCACCTGCTCATCGCGCGCCATGAGTTCGCGCACCTTGATAAGCTGCGCGCCCAGACGGCCATTGGGGTGGAATTTATGGAAATCATCCGCGGAAAAGCCACGCATTTCCATCAGGGAAACCGCCAGCGCATCGCCGAACGCCATCTGCACCGTGGTCGATGTCGTCGGCGCAAGGGCGTTGGGGCAGGCTTCCTGCACGTCCGGCATCAGGATGCAGATGTCGGCGGCCTGCGCGACGGTGCTCTGCGGCTGCGCCGTCATGCCCAGCAAGGGTATGGCGAATCGCTTGCAATATTGGATGATCGGACCGAGCTCGGTCGATTCGCCCGAGTGCGACAGCATCAGCACGACATCATCGGGCGTCACCATGCCCAGATCGCCATGTCCAGCGTCCGCCGGATGCAGGAAGATGGCCGGCGTGCCGGTCGAGGTCAGGGTTGCCGTCATCTTGCGCGCGACGATGCCGCTCTTGCCGATGCCCGTCACGATGACGCGGCCACGCACTTTCATCAGCATGCCGACCATACGCAGGAAGGTCGCGGCAAATTCCCGCTCGCTGAACCGCGCCTCGAGCGCCTGCAAGCCGCCGGCGGCGATGGACAGGCTTCGGCATGCCGTATCGACGATACGGCTGCCCGAGCCAAATGGCACAATCTTGGATGCTAATGTCGACACGCGCTCGCCCTTTAGTTCCGCCCGATGCCGCGAGCCCTGTCTCGCCGGCACAAAGACGCCGATCATCTGCCGCTTTCGGTCAGTGATCTCTCCTCGTTCCGCGACCCTTCTGCCGATCAGTGATCGGCGTGACGCGACTGTCTACGCCGTTTCAGCAACTTATGGCAATCTATTTTGCAGGTGCGAAGAGGTAAAGCGTCGAAAAAACAGGAAATCGCGATTCGCCGGTGAGACGGGGTGAAGAGTTAGGACGACGAACAGCGCAACCTTTTAGGCATTCGCGCGTGCGCTTAATCGAGATCATTGTAGCGCCGATACCATTGCACGAATCGGGGCACACCAATTTCTATCGCGGTGCTGGCGGAAAAGCCGATGTCCCGCGCGATCGCACTGATGTCGGCATAGGTGGCGTGCACGTCTCCTGGCTGCATCGGCTGAAAATCCAGCTGCGCCTTACGGCCGATCGCTTCCTCCAGCACCGCGATCAGATGCATGAGTTCTTCGGGCCGGTTATTGCCGATATTATAGAGCCGATGCGGCGCGCGACTGCCTCCCGCCTTCAGCGCGCCATCATCGGCCGGCGGATGATCCAGGCAGCCGATGATGCCCTCGACAATATCGTCGATATAGGTGAAATCGCGCTGCATCCTGCCATGGTTGAATACGGGAATGGGCTCGCCGGCCAAGATTTTGGACGTGAAGATCCACATGGCCATATCCGGCCGCCCCCACGGACCATAGACAGTGAAAAAGCGCAGGCCGGTCATCGGGATGCGAAACAGATGCGCATAGGTTTCGCTCATCAGTTCGTCGGCTCGCTTGGTCGCGGCATAGAGTGACACAGGATGATCCACCCTGTCCTCTACCCGGAATGGCAGGCTTTCATTGCCGCCATAGACAGAGGAAGACGAGGCATAGACCAGGTGGCGGACATGACGGTCCCGCGCCAGCTCCAGCATGTTGACATGCCCGGCCAGGTTGGACCGAACATAGGCGTGGGGATTGAGGAGCGAGTATCGGACGCCTGCCTGCGCGCCCAGATGGACGATAGCCTCGATCACCTGATCGGTCAGTGCCGCCTGCACCGCGCCCATGTCGGCGAAATCCAGTTCGTGGAAGGTGAAGAGCCTGCCATGACGTTCGCGCAGCAGGTCGAGCCGCGCCCGCTTCAAGGCGACGGGATAATAGTCATTGAGATTGTCGATACCGACGACGGCGTGACCCTGCCCCATCAGGCGGTCGGCGACATGCATGCCGATAAACCCTGCCGCGCCAGTGACCAATATCGTCATGCCAATGTCTCCAACACGGGTATCGCCGAACCCGTCCCCTGCCCTGCCGGCTGCTGTATAGCGCCATGCGCCGCCTGCCCATAGAGGATGGGGTTTAGCCATTCCCTAACAATTCGCCGCTATCGCACCCTTATGCTCCTGGCTTCCCATCCCGCCGATCCGGACACTAACCGGCAACGCGCATCGCGAGATGCGCGGTGGATGGCCCTCGCGCTCGACGCCGCCGAGCCCAACGCCTTCTATGCGCCCGATATGCTGGTGGCGGCGCTGGATCATCTTGACGGCAAGCATCAAGTGCATGTCATCGAAGCGGTAGCGGGTGAAGAATTGATCGGCCTGCTGCCTGTCGTGCGGCACGCGCGGCACGGCCGGCTGCCGATCGGCTGCGTCGGCAATTGGATGCATGACCATTGTTTCCTGGGCACGCCAATCGTCCGGCGCGGCGTGGAGCAGGCAGCTTGGCGGTCCTTTCTGGCGCAACTGGATGACGCCCCATGGGCTAAGGGATTTCTGCACCTTCAGGGGATGGATGCCGCAGGGGCAAATGCTGCGGCCTTAGAGGCGATGTCCGGCCAGCAGCGGCGGGGCTGGCGCGAGGTCCATCGCTACGAACGCGCGATGCTGCAGTCCGACCTTGACGCCGAGCGCTATTGGGACACCCAGGTGCGCGCGAAAAAGCGCAAGGAGTTGCGCCGCCTGCAAAAAAGGCTGGGCGAACTCGGGACGGTCGAGCAACGCCTGTTGAGCGAGGAAACGCAACTTCCTGAATGGATCGACGCCTTTCTGGCGCTGGAGGCCGCGGGCTGGAAAGGCAAACAGGGAACCGCACTGTCTTGCTCGCCAAACGATAGCGCCTTTTTTCGCGCGGCCTGCGTCAACGCCTTCCGGGGCGGCCGTCTGCATATGTTGCGCCTCGACCTTGATGGGCAACCGATCGCGATGCTGGTGAACTTTCGCCATGGCGAGGGCGCCTTTTCCTTCAAGATCGCCATCGACGAGGCGCTGGGCCGCTTTTCACCCGGCGTGCTCATAGAAATCGCCAATCTCCATGCGGTTCAGAATGATCCCGCCATTGCCTGGATGGACAGCTGCGCCGCGCCCGGCCACCCCATGATCGACAGCCTGTGGGCAGAACGGCGAACGATCGTGCAATATCGCGTAGCGTTGCGGGGAACAGGCATGAAGGGCATCCGCCGCAAAGCCGCGTTCATGCTCGCAAACAAGAGCGAAGCGCTCGCAAGGACATTGAAAGGACAGCCATGACCAGCATGGATTCCGCCATCGCGCACCATCCCGCCACCTTCCCGCAAACTGCGCGCGCGGCTTTTGCCAAGGCCTATCCCGACCAGCCGGTCAAGCTGAGCCACGATCTGGTCGGTCACAGCCTGCTGACGCTGGACGCGCTTGCGAGGCTGGCCGAACGGATGCCGGCGGCATCGGTCGAATATAATCTGGGAAAGCTGCCGCTCGGCGTCCGGCCCGAAGACACGCCGTCCAACGGACTGACGCTGGGCGAAACGATCCGCACGATCGAAACCAATGGCAGCTGGGCCGTGCTCAAGAATGTCGAGCGTGACCCGGCCTATGGCGCTTTGCTCGACGCGGCGCTGGCCGAGCTGGAGCCGATCGTGGCGGCGCAGACCGGTCCGATGCTGCACCGGGAAGCATTCATATTCTTGAGTTCGCCCGGCAGCGTGACGCCGTTCCACATGGACCCGGAACATAATATCCTGCTCCAGATCATGGGCACCAAGACGATGATGATCTTCCCGGCGCGGGACGAAGCGCTTGTCCCTGCGCAGAAAAGCGAGGATTTTCACGGCGGCGGGCATCGCAATCTGGAATGGCAGGACGGGTTCAAGGCCCGGGGCACCCCCTTCCCGCTCGCACCGGGAGACGCCGTGCATGTGCCGGTGAAGGCGCCGCATTTCGTCGAAAATGGCCCGGCCGTATCGGTCAGCCTGTCCGTCACTTGGCGGTCAGACCGGTCGGTGGCGGAGGGCGAGTTGCACAGTTTCAACGCCCTTCTGCGCAAGCGCGGACTGCCCACCGGGGCCGTCAGCGACCGGCCGGAACGGCAGGGCCTGCGCCGGCTGGTCTACCGCATCATGCGGAAGCTGGGCGCCTGAGCATCCGGCGCAGCAGCGCTTCGATTTCCAGCCGGGGCGAAAAACGCTCGATCATCCACCATTCCAGCCGTTCCTCGCAGGTGGCGAGACTCTGCTTGTAGCGATCCTTGCCGGCGAGGAAGGAATAGCGCCCCAGCCCCCGGCCGGCATAATGATCGACTGCCGCGGCGTGACAGAGCAGTCCTGGCTTGTCCTTGCCGCCACGCGGCTGGGCGAAGGCGGACTGGTAATTCATCGCGACGCCGGCGTGAATGAAGGTGATGAGAAGCCCGACCAGATCCGCGCCGTCGGTTAAGCGGAGCAGGTCGACCTGCCCATTGGCAAGACCCCGTGCCGCCAGGGTTTCGACAAAGGCCCGGAAAGCCGGATCATCCCAGGCATTGTCGGCATGGCGATCGCGATTGAGTTGCGCCATGTCTTCGACCCATGGGCCGATATCGGCTAGGGCAGCGCGAGCGATCCGTGGCAAGGCGCCACCCCGATCCTTGAGCGCGCGCCGGATCTGGCTGCGGCTGTTGGCGCTGAGCAAAGAGAGATAATCGCCATTGGCGGCGCGAACGGCGTCGAGATCGACCTGATAGACCGGGGATTCGTCGCGCCGGACGCGACGGCGGGCGGGGAGGTCGAGCAAGGGGCTGCCCGGTGCCATGCCGCTGAGGCGCAGCGCCCGCCAGTCGCGGCGGGCGGTGAGCGCGGCGATAGCGGCGCTGGCGGCTTCGGGGGCGCGGTCGCGGTCGGCCAGCAGGCCGTTATATTCGATATAGGGCCGGTCGGCGGCGGGATCACCGGACTGGTTGAGGCTGAGCGTCGCGACCGGTCCCAGCAGACGCGGCTGCATGGCATGGCCCACCAGCGCCAGCGCAATGTCGCGGCCATCATCATCGACCACCGCCAGCAATTCAGGTTCCAGGCCATAGCTGTCGAGCCAAGCCCCGATCCAGGTCCAGCGCAGGAAGAAGGAGGCGTCCGATCGCGCCTCCAGCGCCTGCCAGCGGCGGGCCAGCGCAGCCCGGTCGGGCCGGAAAAAACTCGCATGATAGGACATGGCGCCCCTTGTGGCAGAGCGCGCCCTTGGGTCAAGCGGCCGATCAGACCGTGATGCGGCGGGCGGGATCGACGGTGCCGTCGCTGCGGATGCCCGCGCGGGCCAGGTCGGCGCGCATATGGCCAGTGAGGAAGCGCGCCAGCATCAGAAAATCGGCGCTCAGCGACCAGAGCGGATAGCGGAAGGTGGCGGGCCGGTTGCGTTCGATGAGGCCATGGCCCGCCCAGGCGAAGCCATAGCCCGCAAGCGGCAGCGCCAAGGCCAGCCACCAGCCCCCGGTAAGCGGCGCGCTGGCCACCATCGCGATGACCAGGCTGGTGCCCGCATAATGCAGCGCGCGCGTGCCGGGACGCGCATGTTCCTGAAGATAATAGGGCCAGAAGTCGCGAAAATGACGCATCACTCTCCCCCGCTTTTTTCTGTCCCCTCGATACGCCGCCCGGCGTGCGGCGTTAAGTCTTTTGCGCCGATCCGTGCGCCCTTTCCGGGGCGTAGAGAAAATAGTCATAGGCCGCGCGCGCGGCTTCGGCGATGATCCGGTCGCGCGACTTGTGTCCCTTGCTGTCCTTCATGACGAAGGCGACGACGGCGAAGCGGCGGCCATCGGGCAGGCGCACGACGCCGACATCATTGCCGGTGCCGTTGAGCGAGCCGGTCTTGTGCGCGACGGCGGTGCCGGGCGGCAGCATGCCAACGATCCGCGCCTTGCCGGTTTCGCAATGGGCCATGATGGTGAATAGCCGTTGCATACTGCCGGCCGACAGCGCCTTGCCCGATTCATAGGCGGTCAGAAGATCGAGCATCGCGCGCGGGGTAGACGTGTCCTCGATCTCAGCCGCGAAAGCGAGATTGGGGAGGTCGCGCAGGTCGCGGGTGACGAGCGAGGGATCAGCGCGACGGGCGGCATCCGCATTCTCGCGGAAACGGCCCGACAGCGGATGGATGCCCATGGCGCGATAGAGAAGATGCGCGGTGTCGCTGTCGACGCGCAGCCCGTCGACGCCAAGCCCCCTGACGAACTGCGTGATCGCCGCAGGCCCGCCGGCGCGCGCAACGAGCACGTCGGTGGCGTTATTGTCGCTTTTTTGCAGCATCAGTTCGAGCAGCCGCTGCACCGACAGCGACGCGCCGGGGCGGGAAAACATCCAGGCGATGCCGCCCTCGCTCGCCAGCGCCGGGTCGAGCGCCAGTTGATCGTCCAGCCGCACATCGCCCGCGTCGATCAGCGCGAAGATGCGCCCGGCGACCGCCACCTTGTAGGCGCTGGCCATGGGAAACAGCGTGTCGCCATTGATCGCCTGCGTTTCCCCGGTCTGCAAATCGCGCACGGCAATGCCGACCGTGCCGTCCGACAGGGTGGCGAAGCGTTCAAATTCGCCCAGCAGCTTGGCCTGCGCCGTCTGTTCGATCAGCGGGCGCGGCGGCGGCCCGAAGGCGTCGGCGCTGGGCAAGGGCGCGAAGAAAAGGCCAAGGCCAGCGAGCGCCGCGCCACAGCGGCTAAGGTTGGCGCGCGAGAGGCCGGACAGCGAAAAGCGGGAGGCGGAGGGCATGCCCCTGTCCTTGCGCAAGCCGGGCCGCATGGCAAGCCCCCGCGCATCGTCCGATGGTTGACGCGCCGCGATTGGCCGATCATCACCCGACGGCATGAACGCCCCCCTTTTGCTGCCCGATGCCTGGGCCACTGCGCTCGCCGGCCGGATCGACGACATAGGCCTCAGCGCCATCGCCCGGTTCCTGGGAGACGAAATGGCGGCGGGCAAGCGCGTCTTTCCAGCGCCGGACGATATTTTCCGCGCCCTTGCCCTCACCCCGCCCGATGCCGTCAAGGTCGTGATATTGGGCCAGGACCCCTATCATGGCGAAGGACAGGCGCATGGTTTGTCCTTTTCGGTACAGCCGGGCGTGCGCACGCCGCCGTCGCTGCGCAACATTTTCAAGGAATTGCACGCGGACCTGGGAATCGCGCCGGCCGGCCACGGGCATCTGGACCATTGGGCGCGACAGGGCGTGCTGCTGCTCAACAGCGTACTGACGGTCGAGATGGGCAAGGCCGCATCGCACCAAGGCAAGGGCTGGGAGGCGCTGACCGACGCGATCGTGGCGCAGGTGGCGGAGCGGGTGGTTCCGAGCGTGTTCCTGTTGTGGGGCGCGCATGCCCAGCGCAAGGCGCGCGCGATCGACGAGACGCGGCATCTGGTGATCCGATCCGCCCACCCCTCCCCCTTGTCGGCCCATGCCGGCTTTCTGGGATCGCGGCCCTTTTCGAAGGCCAACGCCTTTCTGGAGGCTAAGGGACGCGGAGGCATCGACTGGGCGCTGCCGGCGCTGGAGACGGACGCGCCCAGACTGCTGTGATGCGGTGCCGATAAGGCGACAGAGGGCGACAAGGCGACCGGAGCGAAGTTCACAGTGTCGTCGGGCATTTTCGGGCCCGAAGCGACCATAAGGCGACCGCAAGGCGACCACGAAGCGACACTAGCGCGACAGGGTGGACAGCGCCGGGAACGGATCGGATCGGCGGGCATCGTCTCTATTCGGACGGATGGCGAACGTGCTCACGACAACGCGATCGAAAGCGCGGGCCACATATGGGTCCCCGCCTGCGCGGGGATGACGGAGGGAAGCGCGGCGTTTCATCGCCAAGGGTAAATCAGATGAAATCCTATATGGAAAGGGCTTTTGGTCGGCGCGGCACGCAGCCGCGGTGAAAAGTGCGCGGAAAGCGAGGAAGACCAGGACAGCAGACGCTTTATCCCATCGTCATCCCCGCAAGGTGGGGACCCATCCTACCACGCTGCACTTGCGGTGAGATCAGGCAATGGTTTCGCGCCCTGGCCTGGGGCCGTCCTTCGGGTCGCGGGAATGACGGAGTCGGGCGGGAAGCGGACTGGCGACTTTCGAGGGCGCATAATTGCAAAGCGACCGAAATTTCTTCCGTCATGCCAGCGAAGGCTGGCATCTCAGGCGATCGTGCGCAACGATGAGATATGGCGCGCGGCGGCTACACCTACATCATGACCAACAAGGCTCGTGGCGTGCTCTACATTGGCGTTACCTGCAACCTCGCCGCACGGATGCTTCAGCATCGAAACGGCGCGGGATCGACCTTCTGCAAGAAATATGGCCTCACATGTCTCGTGCTGGTGGAGCCTCATGATGACATCACGCTCGCCATTGCCCGCGAAAAGGCGCTCAAGGCTTGGAAGCGCGAATGGAAAATCCGACT
>NZ_BCYT01000028.1 GCF_001598335.1 Sphingobium abikonense NBRC 16140 | reverse complement strand
TATTGGCCGGGCGCTATCTTGGCTGGATATGGATGGACCCAGTGATGGGCATCGTCGGCGCGGTTGTGATCGCGCGATGGTCGTGGACACTGATGCGCGACACAGCCTCGGTGCTACTCGACGCGACCGACAATCACGTTGCCGATGAAGTGCGCGAGCTGGTCGAGGCACCGGGGGATGCCCGGATTGCAGACCTTCACGTCTGGCGGGTCGGCCCGGAAGCGCACGCCGCGATCGTCAGTGTCGTATGCGGGCAAGACATAGACGGCGACGCGATCCGCGCCCGCCTGATGCCAGTCCACGAAATAGTGCATCTCACGGTCGAGTGCCGATAGGCAGCGTGCTTCACCAACACCATAACCGACAAATCATGACGCCATCATCGATTACCTCAGGCTTCCGGTAGATCGCGTGCTGCACCGAGGTGCTTCTGGATCACGGGCATGGCCGCTTGAGCCTTTGCCCGTTCAGCAAGATCGCTACCCTGCGCCGCGTAGGCGCCATGAACCTTCAGCGCTTCCTCGTGCGCGGCGATTTGCCCGCGTTTGTAGGCCGCGTTGAACTCAACGCTCGGCGTGTTCTGCAACGTGTCCAGCATCTGAGACAAGGGGGCGTCCAGCGCGCTTCCGGTGTCGGAGCGGCCAACGATCTTCTGGTCTGACTTCACTCGGCTATGATGGTGGACCATCTGTTGCGCGAAGGCTCGCGTAGCCTGGCTCTTCGAGCGGGTCAGCGCGAGCTGACTGGAGTCGACCTCGTACTTGCTCAATGCTTCCACGGCGCTCGAATAGCCCGTGGTTTCCAACGGTGCCGGGTTCGTGCTGATCCCGGCCTGAGCGAGGGACGGCGAGAACGGCATCGCAAAGCTCGCCATGGATAGCGCGCATAGAAATACGCCTGATAACGTCCTCATTGATCTGCTCCTGACTTACTACGGCCTTAAAATGTTCAGCCCGCAGGGCGGACGATGTTGGTCTTGTCCAGCGCGGCGCGAAGCCCGCGTGCCAGCTTACGCGCGTCATCGTTTGCCCAGAAGTGCATGAAGAAGAGCCGCGGCTGATCGTCCAGCATATGGTTGTGGAGTGCGGTCACCTCGATCCCATTTGACCGTAGTGCACGAAGCACCGGATCGACTTCGGCGGCGGTCAGCACGAAATCGCCCGTAATGGCCGCCTTTCCTCCGCCGGTCGGCTGAAAGTTGAGCGCCGTTGCCGTGCCCATTGAGGCGGGTGCAGGCATTCCGCTGTCGCTCAGCTTTTCAGCTCGGGGAAAACCGAACTGGTAGACGCCTCCGTTGGGCTTGCCCTTGCCGCCCATGATCCCGTCGATCGCGGCGGTGTCGAAGTCGAGTTTGGAATCCGCGGCCTTGGCAGGCGCGGTCATCGGTGTCCGACTCTCGGCAAGCGCGGACCGCAGGTTCTTGGCCATCTCTCCCGGATCGCCGTGCCCGCCGACATGCAGGTACATCGTCGCCGGTGAGGAACGGAGCAAATGGTTATGGAGCGCCGTCACCGTGAAGCCACTCGTGAGCAGCTTGCTCATGACAGGGTTCACCTCGTCGTGCGTCAACACGAGATCGCCCATGACCATGGCCTCTTCGCCCATCGGCATGAAGGCGAGCCAGGAGCCGAGCGCCAGCGCGGGCTTGATCGCCACGCCGTCGAGCTGGACGTTCAGATCGGAGCGAGGAAACGCATAACGGCGGACCCCGTCCGGCTGCGTCGTGCCGCCCCGGCCAAGATTTTCGTCCACTGTTGCCCACCTGTTGCTGTTCGCCTGAGCTGGGGCCGTTTGCGGAGCGGTCTGGGCGACTGCCGGTCCAGCGAGCAGGGCGGCAAGCGGTAGCAACAAGTGACGCAATGCTTTTCTCCTTGGATTCGACTGGCGGGCCGCATTCGCGAATGCTCGCGACCCTATGATGTGCACCACGAATTTTCCGGGCAACATTTAGCTTGTGGTGTGAAATGATACAAGTGTACGTTAGATTTATTATTGTGATACAGAATGCCGCATGACTGACGATCCCCTTGTCAAGCCACAT
This sequence comes from Sphingobium abikonense NBRC 16140, assembly GCF_001598335.1. GTDB lineage: Bacteria > Pseudomonadota > Alphaproteobacteria > Sphingomonadales > Sphingomonadaceae > Sphingobium > Sphingobium abikonense. The sequence continues at coordinate 13,893 of NZ_BCYT01000028.1, read as the reverse complement.
GACTGGCTGCTGCTGATCCCGCAGCTACCGGCCAAGCCGGCCTATCTGCGCGTGCGGGTGTGGCGGCGCTTGCAGGCGATCGGTTCTGCTCCGCTGAAGAACGCAGTCCACGCGCTACCCCTGCGTCCCGACACGCGCGCGCTGTTCGAGGAGTTGCGAGCGGAAATCACAAACGGAGGCGGCGAGGCACTGATCCTGGAGGCCCGGCTTGTCGAAGGCATGACCGGTGCGGAACTTCGCGCCATGTTCGACGCGGCCCGCGACGCCGATTATGACGATCTGGCGCGTGAGTTACGCTCGTTGACCGAAGGCGGCGAGGTGGCCCTGGCGGATACCCGGCGGCTTAGAAAGCGTCTGGACGAGATCGCCGCGATCGACTTTTTCGGCGCGCACGGGCGACAGGCTGTCCTGGCCGCCCTCGCCGACGCAGACCGCCGCGTCCATGAACATCCGGACGTAAGCGGGACGGGCGCGCTGGAGCTGACGCCCGCGGAGCTGAAGGGCCGCACCTGGGTCACGCGCCGGCATGTCCATGTCGACCGCATCGCGTCGGCCTGGCTGATCCGCCGGTTCATCGATCCGCAAGCCAGCTTCAAGTTCGTGGACGGCAAAGGCTACGTGCCCGAGCCGGAAGAACTGCGTTTCGACATGGCAGACGCGGAGTTCACGCACGAGGGCGACCGCTGCTCCTTCGAAACACTGGTATATCGAACCGGTCTCGATGCCGACCGGGCGCTGATCGCGCTAGCCGAGATTATCCATGACCTCGACATTGCGGATGGCAAGTTCGGCCGACCGGAAGCGGCCGGAATCGCCGCGTTGGTCAACGGCATTTGCGCGGGAACGGATGATGACGTGGAGCGGATTGCCCAAGGCTCGGGCGCGCTCGATGGTTTCCACGCGCATTTCACCAAACAACGTGGCGGACAGGGGGCTGGATGATGGCACATATCGGTGATTTCGCCCCCACAAGCTCGGTCATCGGAGAAGCTCGGCCACCTGAGCTGAGCTACCCCGCGCTGTTCCTGCGCTTCCTCCGTTTCGGCATGATGGCGTTCGGTGGTCCGGTGGCGCAGATCGCCATGATCAGGCGCGAGCTGGTCGATGAGGAACGCTGGATTCCAAGCGACCGGTTCAACAAGCTCCTGGCCGTGATGCAGGTGCTGCCCGGACCGGAGGCGCATGAGCTGTGCGTCCATCTCGGCATCCGTGCCAAGGGCCGTCTGGGAGGTGTCCTCGCCGGGCTAGGCTTCATGCTGCCGGGACTTGTCCTTATGCTCGCGCTCGCCTGGGCCTATACACGGTTACCGATCCAGGGGACCGTGTTCGGCGCCATCTTCCTTGGCGTCCAAGCGGCGGTCATTGCGGTTATCGTGCGCGCCATCCACCGCATCGGCGAGCACATCCTGCTCGGGCCGTGGCTATGGGCGACCGCCATCGCAGCCGCAGTCGCGTCGCTCGCCGGGGTCAGCTTCTGGATTGTGCTTCTCGCCGCCGGTGCAGTCTATGCGCTCGGTTCGACCGGCCGTTACGCACTCGCCGCGGTCGTGGTGGCGCTCGCGATCGGCGCGGCGACCCTGACCTGGACGGGTGGCACGGCCCTGGCGGGGACGACGACCGGCGTGCGGGAATCCGCTCCTACGATGGCCGCGCTTTTCTGGGCGGGGTTGAAGGGCGGCCTGCTGACGTTCGGTGGAGCGTACACAGCAATCCCGTTCATCCGGCACGACACGGTGGGCCAAGGCTGGATGACCGATGGACAATTCCTAGATGGCCTCGGCCTGTCGGGCATTCTGCCTGCGCCGCTAGTGATCTTTGCGACCTTTGTAGGCTGGATCAGCGGCGGGCTGGCCGGTGCGCTGGCAATGACGGCCGGCATGTTCCTGCCCGCATTCGCCTTTTCGCTCCTGTTCTACGATCGCCTGGAAGCCGTCGTCGAGCACAAACGGCTCCAGCTATTCCTGGCCGGGGTGGCGGCAGGTGTCGTCGGTCTGATCGTGGTGACGGTGATCGATCTTGCCCAGACCACGGCCACGCGAACACCAAACCCGATCGCGAGCTTGCTCATCTTTGGCGTCGCGCTTGCCGTCATGTACCGCTGGAAAAGCAAGCTCGCCACGCCTGTCGTTCTGGCTATCGGGGCCGCGGTCGGAGCGTTCACCCTGACCTGATGGGATAGCGACGCCCCCTGATCTCAAGTCTGAAGCAACGTCTAAACGCATGTCCGGGTTGGAGCAGTGCATATGAAGGGTAGCAGTAAAATGGGTATGCCGAACGTCCGATATATCCCGCTTCTTCTCGCCTGTTTGGCGAGCGCGGTCATGGGTTCTCCCGCCCACGCGCAGGACGACATCCAGGCATGGGGATCAGTGATCGCCACAGGACCGGTTCGCGGCGACCTCTTTCTATGGCTCGAAGCTCAGGGGCGCGCGACCGATGACGTCGGGGGGGGCAGCCAGTTCATTGCACGGACCGCGATCGGCGCGAGGATAGCACCCGACGCTCATGCAATCGCGGGTTACGCCTATATCCGTACCGACCCGGAAGGCGGCCGGATCACGAACGAACACAGGCTTTGGCAGCAGGTGCAATTCGCCGTCGTGCGGAATGGTAACGGGACCCCCCTTCTCATCAGTCGCACGCGGCTCGAACAGCGCATGCTGGAGGGTCGAGATGATACCGGGTGGCGGTTGCGACAGTTTGTCCGGGTGCAGGTGCCGATCGCGCGCCAGGGAACAGTGCAGGCAGTCGCCTTCACCGAAGGATTTTTTAACCTGAACTCGACGAGCTGGGGTGCCCGTGACGGCGTGGACCAGTGGCGTACTTTCGTCGGAGTCGGCGTACCTGTCGCGCCCCGAATGCGATTAGAACCGGGCTACCTGAACCAGCACGTCTTTCGGCGCGGAGAAGATCGCACCAACCACGTGCTGAGCGCGACCCTTTTCGTGGCGCTTTAGCCAAGCAAGCCCGGACGCAGACGAATTGCGGTTCGGGCTGCGGCTCTTATGGGCAATCTCGCCAAGTGTCACAACCGAACGGTTATGACACCGCAACAACGAAGGCTTCTGCATCTTTCGGCTCGAAAGCAGAACCACCATTCATCGCTGTCCGCGAGCGCTTACGCCGATTTGACTTCGACGCTTTGCCGGTGTTCGGCCACGATGCGCGAAACGGTGGGTTCACTGACACCGTAAGGGCAGGCCGGGGTGAAATTACGTTTCCTCAAAGAGCAAAAGGATGATTATGGCGGGCATCAATCTCGCCAGCGATTACGTCTGGTCCGATCGCCTCGATCTCGATGCCAACGGCCTCATGCCACTGCTTATCAAGCCGCTACCGTGAATCTGTGTCCGAGTAATGCACTGGGGCCATAGAGTGCCGATGCTGCTCCCTTGATAACTTCAACTTGCCCAAGGTCAGTCGGCGGTATCTGCAGGAGACCGATCGACGAGGCCTGCCCGTAAAGGGGCAAGCCATCGGCAAGGAGCTGCGTGTAGCGGCCTTCCATTCCCTGCACGCGAATATTGGCTGCGCCCAATGCGGGCGATGTTACCTGCACCCGCACGCCGCCGGTTTCCGCGACCACCATAGAGATATTGCCGGGAGCCATCGTCTGTTTTTCGTCGAGTTCCTCCCGATCGATGATCTCGACGCGTATCGGTTCGTCCTGCACGCGCCGCCCCGACCGCGTTGCCTGTACGACAATTTCGTCAGCTTCTTCGGCTTCCTCACCGTCCGATTGCTCCTGTGCCTGGACAGCGGGAGCAGTGATGATCGATGCGGCAACGGCAACGACGCTCGCAGCGGATAGGATTTTGAAGGAACGCGCGAAGCTCGATAGCATGACGAAAGTCCATCGTGTGAGATAAGGAGCGCGCCTCATGCACCCTGTAGCCGCTACAGGGTCAAGCCAAATTGGACGAACAGACGGGTGTCAGGAGCAGTCAGCTTTGACGCAGCCCGAATGAACAATTTCTGGCAGACAACTTACCTCGGATACGACCTCATTTGGGTCGGAAACTGCCTGAAGACTGAACCGCCGCGAGCGGCAGATTTGATTGAGACAGGGCAACACACCCGCTGATGCATAAATCAAAACTTTTGCATAAAATTGAAACCTAAGGAAAACCAGCCCCTTCCCTGATGCAAAAATCTGATGCACGATTTCGGCCATGATCTACGGTTATGCGCGCGTCTCAACCAACGGCCAAGACCTGGCCCAGCAGCTCGCTCAGCTCACCGCTGCCGGGTGCGTCAAAATCTACCGCGAGAAGATCAGCGGCGCGACGGCCGAGCGTCCCCAGCTCAAGCGCGCGATCAGTACGCTGGACGATGGCGACGTGCTGATGGTGACGGCGACAGACCGCCTTGCCCGCAATACCCGTGACCTGTTGAACATCCTCCATGCGGTGAAGGAGGCCGGGGCTGGCTTCCGTTCGCTGGCCGAGCCGATGGTGGATACGACTTCGCAATTTGCCGAGGTGATAATCGCGGTGTTGGGGATCGCGGCGAGCTGGGAACGGGAGCGGATCACCGAGCGCACCGCCGCAGGGCGTGTCCAGGCAAGGGCGCGTGGTGTCAAATTCGGGCGTAGGACGGCCCTTACCCCTCACCAGCAGGCCGAGGCACTGGATAGGCTCGCTGCCGGTGATACGCAGCGCACCGTCGCCGCGCTGTTCAATGTCAGCCAGGCAACTATATCGCGGCTCGTCGGGCGATAGCGCCCTCTTTACTATTCTGGCTAATTAGCGCTTTATGGCCACATGCAAACATGTGAACATGTAAGGGAAGCCACATGCCAACAATCGCGATAATCAGCCAGAAGGGCGGCGCAGGGAAAACCACCCTCGCCCTTCACCTGGCCGCAGCCGCCGAGGATGCAGGCCATACCGCCTTAGTGATCGACCTAGACCCGCAAGCGACAGCCAGCCAATGGGCGGCATGGCGCAAAGATGCCCCGCCCCTGGTGATCGACAGTGCACCCCCTCGCCTTGCCGCCAAGATCGAGCAAGCCACGAGCCAAGGCGCGAACTTTATCGTGATCGACACCCCGCCCCATGCCGACAGCGCCGCCAGTGCCGCCGTTGAAGCCGCCGACTTGGTTCTAATCCCATGCCGACCGAGCGCCTTTGATCTTGCCGCTGTACAAACAACGGCCAGCTTGGTGAAGATGCGCGGCAAGCCCGCCTTTGTGATCTTCACCGCAGGCAGCCCGACCGCCCCGCGCATGTATGATGAAGCCGCTCAGGTGGTGCAGGGCTACGGCCTTGAGGCCTGTACCCATATCATTGCTGACCGAGCCGCGTTTCGTCACGCAGCCGCTGAGGGCAAGACCGCCATGGAAATTGAACCCAATGGCAAAGCCGCCGAGGAAGTGCGAGAACTTTACAAGTGGGCATGTCAGCATGTAAACATGCAAGCATTAAAGAAACGGAGGAATGCCGCATGAGCCGCAAGGGATCATTGCTCGCGCTTCGCGACCGCGAACTCGCGCCAGCACCAAAATCCGAAGCACCGGGCAAGGCGACGATCATTCCGGCAGCGGCCAACAGTGCAACCACGACCAGCAGCGCGACCGCGCCGAGCCGTCAGGGCAAGAAGGCTATGACCGGCTATTTCAGCCCTGAAATGTCGTTCGCCATGCACATGACTGCCCGCAAGAATGGCATGAGCTTACAGGACGCAATGGGCGAGGCATTCAACGACTGGCTACGCAAGATGGGGGAAAGCCCTGTGGGCAAGTGAGCATGACCACATGCAAACATATGATATAGCCAAGCGGTTTCACATCATAACGGGTGGTCCCGGTTCTGGGAAAAGTAGTGTGATCGATGCCCTTGCGGAAGAGGGTGTCTCCCACATGCCAGAAGCGGGACGCGCCATTATTCAAGACCAAGTTGAGATTGGCGGAGACGCATTGCCTTGGGTAGATCGGGTTGCCTTTGCCAACCTGATGCTTGCGTGGGAAATGCGATCGTATCGGGAAGCATCAGCCCTGCGTGGGCCAGTCATCTTTGATCGAGGCATCCCCGATGTGATCGGTTATCTCCGGCTATGCGGGCTGTCGGTCCCTCGGTTCATGATCCGGGCCGCTGAGATTCGGCGCTATGCGAAGAGGGTTTTTATTGCCCCTCACTGGCCAGAAATTTTCACTCAAGATGCAGAACGGAAACAGACGTTAGCCGAGGCCCAAGCAACGCATGAGGCTATGACAGAAGTCTATACTGAACTTGGGTATGAACTTGTCCCGTTGCCTTTGATGTCAATTGCAGATCGCGTGAACTTCATTCGTGGACATGTTTGCATGTGAACATGCTCACTTGCCCGCAAAAGGTCCGGCTCAGCGTAATGGCTTGCGTTCGTGCCGTTTCTTACAGAAGCCAAGGAAGGCGGCGCGGGGACTTTTCAGTTCGGGCTTGCCCATGTCGTGCCACCACGACACCCATTCGTCATAGAGCGCGTAAACGTCATAGCCAGGTGCCGCCGTCTTGGCATCGTGCATGGTTTCCGGGTCGATATAGGGCGCATCGTCGGCGATAGCGACTGGATCAGGCTTGCCCTTGAGGCCGGAGCGATTGCGGAACAAGATCACGTCATCGTCCATCGTCACCGCATAGTCGGGGAAATGGCCGTGGCTGGCGTCATGCTCGCAGACCTTCTTGACCAGGGCGCGGAACACCCGAAGCGGGCTGTTGGAGCCGCATTTCTTCTGGAGCAGCTCCAGCCCGATCTTCCATTCGTCCTTGATGCCGCAATGCTTGCGGGCCAGCTCATACATGCGCCGCTCGAATGGCTTGCGGAGCCGGAAATAGTCCCGGTGAAGGGTCAGGACATTCTTGCTGATGACGGAGCGATACACCCATTCCGACAAGGTGATCTCGAGATCGAGCATCCGGCCATCGAACGTCTTGCGTGTGATATTGGCCTCTTCGATCAGGCCGAAAATCCGTGTCTCTTCGACGCCGCCAGTGCGGATATTGGTCCGTACAGTAGTTCCGCGCAGGCGGGTGAGCGCGTCGGTCATCAGCCGATAGCCCTCGCCGCTGGTTTGTCGGTTGGTAGCGACGAGCATGTCATAGGCTTGCAAGCGAACGGTGCGGCTAGGGGCTTCACCTTGGTTCATTTTGGCGATGAGCTGCGAAATGCAGTAGATTAGAATGTCTTTGTCGTGGATCGTTGCCAGACCCTTCCCCGAAGGGATAATCTCAATGACATTGCCATTGTGTTCATAGCGCCGCGTCCGATTGTCAGGCTTGGTCGAGAGCGAGAAAACAGGATGCTCCATCGAGGCCATGTCATCTTTGGGGATGGCATCGAGAACATCGCAGATGAACAGGTCCTGGTTAGGGTGGCGCACCGGCAGCAGAGGCGTGCGATCGTCGCCGTCCACGGCCATGGCAGGCACGACATCAAACAGGGTAGGGGCGGGGTCTATCGTCATTTCACTGACGGAGGACTACTATCGTCATTTCACATACGCAAGAGGATTATCGTCATTTCAGATTCACCCCATGCGCTATCGTCATTTCGATTACACTTCGGGAGCAGCAGGCTATCGTCAGAGTAGATTCACCTTATCGTCACTCTGGAATCGGTTTTTCGTCATAGCTGATTCACGCGCCGCCCAAAACGACCTGGTTTTTTCTTATATTTCATATGGATGCAGAGAACCCGAAAAGGCGTAACACATCACTTAACCCATATTTTAACACTAGGCTGACCTGTGGATAACTTTACGAGAGCCAACTCGGTTGGGGTAATGGAATTTGGAATTGGCCTACCGGCCAATGCGCTGTTTGATGCGTGACGGCGATGCCGTCACAGGAGCGGCCTACGTCCGCTAGGCTTCCGAGGGGAAAGTGGGGCGGGTTCATCGCTCAATCGCGCCCTAGCGCCGTGTGGAGGGGTCCAGGGCGGGCAGGAGGCGAGGCTATGGCTTTTTCCCTTCCGCTGCGCCATTGGCGACCATTGCGCGCCCTGTGGCCGCTCAGCCGGGATCGGCCAGCCCTGCAAACTCGCGCTGATCGTAATATCGGATCTTCTCCACGATCAATGGGGCCTGCCCCTGAAGCATCAGCAGTTGATCGGTGGGCGGCATCCGCATGATTTCGTCGGGGTTCATGAGATTTCGGGCGCTGATGTGCGTGCTGGCCGATTCCGTGAGTTTCGCCCCGCCGATCCTGCTGCCCTGCGAATAGCCCGCCGTCTGATATTCGAGGGTTTCCTGTCCCAGCGTCTTCGACAGCAATTCGGCGGTGGCGAGGTCGTTCACCCCGAAGGCCTGGAACACCCCCGCATTCGACATGAAGGTGCCCGCGCGCTCGCCATAGAGGGCGCGCAACTGGTGCATGTCCTGCAAGATCGGCCAGAGCTGCAACCCATATCCGGCCATCAGCCCCATGGCCCGCTCGACAGGTTCGAGCCTGCCCAGGGCGGCGAACTCATCGAGCAGGAACAGGACGGGCCGCGCCGGTTTGACCGGCGAGCGGGCCATGTCGGTAAGCGCCTGGGCGACCAGCAGGCGCAACCAGCGCGAATAGGCGTCGAGCCGGTCAGGGGGGAGACACAGAAACACCGTGGAAACCCCCTCTTTCAACCCCGCGAACGTGAAGTCGGATGCGGCCATGCTGGCGACGATCCGGGGGCTGTCGAGAAAATGGGTGTGCCGCTGGGCCGACGACAACACCCCTGCGGCCTCGCGATCGGACTTGCCGAGCTGGCGGTTGGCGGCGCGGGCGATCAGGCCACCGGCGCCGCGGCTGTCCTGCATCAGGGTGAGCAGATCGGCGAACCCCTTGGGGGCGAGCGTCAGATATTCGCGCACCGTCGCCAAGGTGCGATGCTCGCGGTCCTCATGGACTACGGCATAGAGGATCAGCCCGGCAATCAGCGCCTTGGCTTCCTCGTTCCAATGGGCATCGCCACTCTGCCCCGCTGGATCATGCACCAGGGCGTCGGCCAGCGTCATCGCATCTTCGGCCAGGTCGAGGCTGGCCGGGTCGAGACGGTCGAGCGGATTATAGCGGGCAGGGGGTTGCCCGGACACCTCGAACGGGTCGAGGCACCAGACCTTGCCTTTGGTGGCGCGCGCCCTGGCGGTGACGCGGGCATTCTCCCCCTTGGGGTCGATGCAGATCACCGAGCGGTCGAGGGTCAGCAGATTGGGGATGATGGTGCCGACGCCCTTGCCACTGCGCGTCGGGGCCATCGTCAGCAGATGGGCGGGACCACCATAGCGGAGCAGCTTTCCCGATTTCGCCGATCGACCGATCAGTAGATCGCCATCGCCGGATTCCAGGCCGCGCACATCGTCACGCGATCCGAAGCGGGCCGAGCCGAGCAGCTCATTGCGACCGGCTCGGCTGTTGATCCGCCAGACCGCGACCATCACCAGGGCGAACGCGCCCCAGGCGATGATGCTGGCGAGAACTTCCGGCAGCAGCTTGCCGACCAGATATTGCACGACCAGGCACACGACAAATGCGCCGACGATCGCGCGAACCCATCCTATCCCCCGATCGCCCCCGACCAGTGGGCCTGCCATCATTCCTTCTCCTTCAGCCGCTTCAGCAGAGGGGCCATCAACGCATGGTCGCGCTCACGGGTCAGGAACATCGGCAGTTCGCGTTGCAGCAGGGGCGCGAGCTGGCGACCGGTGGGCGTGTCCTCGTCTAGGTGATGGAGGATGAACGCGCCAAGCATGATGCGCTCGCGGGTTTCGGCCTTGCGACGTTCGGTCGAGACGCGGGCTTCCAGCGCCTTTCGCCGCTCGCGCAACTTGCGCTCATCCTCGCGCATTTTTTCAAGGCGCTCTTCAACGGGTGTCCGTGCCATCGCTTCCTCCTATGGCAATTCGCTATAGCAAACGAAACGCCATGAGGCTACCTTATGAAGATAAGGGCACGCTTATACATTGGTTCCCAATGTGCGTGGTCCTAGTGGGGGCTTTGCCCCCGCCGGACGGCTCCCCCTTAAGTGCAGTAAGGCAGAAGGGCGCGGCGTCGTGGCGATCTACCATTGTTCGGTCAAAGTGATCTCGCGGGCCACCGGGCGCAGCGCGGTCGCCGCCGCCGCCTATCGGTCGGGCGAGCGGCTGACCGACGAGCGCCTGGGCAAATGTCACGACTACACGCGCAAGTCGGACATCGAGCATCGCGAGATCATGGCCCCGGATCGTACGCCCGACTGGATGCTCGATCGCGCCCGGCTGTGGAACGGCGTCGAGGCGGCGGAGCGGCGCAAGGACGCCCAGCTTGCCCGCGAGGTGGAAATCTCCCTTCCGCGTGAGCTGGACGCGGAGGGGCGGCGCGCGCTGGTCGAGACCTATGTGCGCGAGCAGTTCGTATCCCAGGGCATGATTGCGGACGTGTCGCTGCACCGGGGCCATTCGGCAGACGGGCAGGAGCAGCCGCACGCCCATGTCATGCTGACCATGCGCGACCTGACCGGCGAGGGGTTCGGGAAGAAGAACCGGGACTGGAATGCAGCCGAGCGGCTTGAGGGGTGGCGTTCGGCCTGGGCCGACCATGCCAACCAGGCGCTGGAACGCGCCGGGTGTGATGAGCGCATAGACCATCGGTCGCTCAAGGATCAGCGTGAGGCGGCGCGGACACGTGGTGACGCGGAGGGGCAAGAGGATTTAGGCCGGGAGCCGCTGGGCAAGGTGCCGTTGTCGGCGGTGGCGATGGAGCGCAAGGGCAGGCCCACCGAGCGCGGCGACGAACAGCGCGGGGTGCAGGCGCGCAACCGGGAGCGGCGCGAGCTGACCCAGCAGCTTCGCGAACTCAGCGCCAGGATCGCGGAAACCATGCGCGGCATTGGCGACAAGGCCAAGGACATGGCGCAGGGGCTGCGCGACCGGCTCAGCGCGGCATGGGGCAGTCAGGACCAGGCCGACGATCGCAGTGCGGCCGAGCGGATCGCAGAAGCGACGGCGCAGCGTGTGGAGCGGGATAAGGATACCCCGGAGCCGGGCAGCGCCGCCGAGCGCATCGCGTCGCGCATCGGGAGCAAGGGCGGCGGGGCGGATCACGACCAGGCTGAGCGCGATCGGGAGCGCATCAAGGATAAGGACCGCGAACGATGAGCGACGACAGCGACGATCCGGTGATGCAGTTGCTAGCAACCCAGCGCGCCGTGCTGGGCGCGGTCGAGAATCTGGCGAACCAGGTGGAGGCGATGCAGTCCAAGGTGGACGCCATGAGCGGTGTGCTGGCCCAGATCGTCGTCGGCAGTGCCGGCGCAGCCCTGCCGACGATGAAGGGCGGTGCAGGTCGGGGTATGACAATCGGCGATCGGTTCAGAGCCGCTACCCCCGACGAGGCTGCGGCTGATCCCGAGCTGGCGGCGGCACAGGCACAGGTAATGGCGATGGAGGAGTTGGCACGGGTACAATTTCCCGATCGCCCGCATATGCCGGAAATGGTGCGCAAGGCAGGCCGAGAGCAGATCGCCAGATTGCTCGATAAGGGGGACACCATCATGGGGTCGGTCCCGGACAAGGGACGAGAACTATGAAGCAAATAGCAGTCTTGCATTCTGTATTACACTGCAATACCAGAACATACGAAGTACGACGGGGTGCCAGTATGGCTGACGATGTAGTGGTGACGGTGCGAGTGCCAAAAAATTTGGTGCAGCGAGCACGGCAGGTTGCCGATAGCCGAGACGAAACCATGAGCCAGGTCATCAGACGTAGTTTGCGCGGCTATGTCGGTCGAGCACCCAAACCAATCGAAAATGAGGACGCAGCCTAATGTCAGATCCCAAGCGTAAGCCATCTCGCAAGGCCCGCGACCTTAGCCCTGCGTCTCTTGATCTTCTTAGCGTCGCCGGGAATGGCGGGTTTAAGACTGTGCTTGCGGATCCCCCTTGGCAATTTCAAAATCGGACTGGCAAGGTTGCCCCGGAGCATCGTCGGCTCAATCGATATAGCACCATGACGCTGGATGAAATCTGCGAACTGCCCGTCGCTGATTGTGTTGATGCGACTGCTCACCTGTACCTATGGGTGCCCAACGCGCTGTTGCCAGACGGGCTGCGTGTCATGCGGGAATGGGGCTTCGAATATAAATCGAACATCATTTGGCGGAAGATCCGCAAGGATGGCGGTTCCGATGGGCGTGGCGTCGGCTTCTATTTTCGCAATGTGACTGAGATCATTCTCTTTGGCGTTCGTGGTAAGAACGCGCGCACGCTCGACCCAGGCCGGACCCAGGTCAATTATATTGAGAGTAGGAAACGTGAGCACAGCCGGAAGCCTGATGAGCAATATCCTCTGATTGAGGAATGCAGCCCCGGTCCTTTCTTGGAGATGTTTTCACGTGGCACACGGCCAGATTGGACCGTGTGGGGCAATCAGGCCGATGATGCTTATGAGCCTTCTTGGCCTACCTATTCTCACCATTCTCGGGCGGATTTTCCGGTAGCGGCGGAATAGGGGTATCGGGGATTTCCTCCTCTTCGTCACCTTCGGCAATCGCTTCGATGTCGAGGTTCTCGTCAAAGGTGACGATAGAGCTAGGAAGGCCGATCAGCAAAAGGGGGCACGGATTTCCAACGCCACGATGCACGCGGTCTTCCAGTTTGCGCCAGTGCGTGGTCGCTGCACCGTATTTGTCTTTGACGAAGCTCAGCGACCAAGCATCAGCGTATGTTGCGCCCCCGGCCTTCATTCGGCGGGCAACATCAGCGCGCTGCCTTGGAGTGGGTGTCAGGCCCAAAGCGCCTAGATCTTCGGTAGAACTTAGCCCACGCTCAACGGCGAACCGACGAACAAGCTGCACCATTTCATCCTGTAGGCTTGCGCCTCGGGTAACGATCACCCCCACGCTTATCGCCCCCTCCGCATGAAGCCGCTTAAAATTCTCCAGATCTCGGTCGAAGAACGGGTCTTTGTTGTTCCATTCGATTTCGAGCGCGATCACCCGGCCATCAGGAAACGTCCGGACATGATCGACTTCATGAGAGATGGACTCCTTCTGGACGCCGTTGATGCGCTTCTCGATTGTGAAATTGACCTTGTGCCATCCCAATTCGGCCAATGCGCGGCGGAGCCGCTGGGTGCCTTTGGTTTCGCCCCCGCCTGATCCGATAATCTCCTCGATCGGGATGGATAGCGCGCTGAGCGCGGCCTCCAATTCACCGATCGCGTCCGGGAAATCGACGCTGAGGATGGCGGTTGCGTGGCTGTGGAACTGGATTTGGAAGCCGCGTGCGGCCAGATCTTCAAACATGCTCATCCGATGCCGATTCTAAGAGGCTGTGTCAGAACGCTGACGTAACGGTGGACGGCCGAGTTTCGATATGATTCCGAGGGGTTGCGACACCAACCTTGGAAGCCATCATGTGGAACCCGACCGCCCGCGCACATCATAGCCGCGCACAGCTTCGCTATGGAAGCGATCTTACCGATGCAGAATGGCATTTGATTGAGCCGTATTTGCCCGCGCCGTGCCAATGCGGACGGCGACGGCGTTGGCCGATGCGGGAGATCATCGAGGCCATTTTCTATTTGCTGCGGGCAGGTTGTCCTTGGCGGCTTTTGCCTGACAGCTTTCCGCCATGGCGCACGGTCTACCGCTGGTTCTGCACTCTGCGTGACGATGGGACATTCGAAAGTCTCAACCACCATCTTGTCCAGATCGACCGTGTCCGAACGGGGCGAGAACCGATGCCGTCAGCGGCGGCCATCGACAGCCAGAGCGTCAAGACGGCGTGAACATAGCCAGCGCCTTCCTGCTCTCGGGTGGGCATCACCACGGGCACGATCATCATCATGGACACGATCACGGCCATGCTCACGGCACGCATGGTGGCGATAACAACATGCGCTCGGCCTATGTCCACGTCCTCGCCGACGCGCTCACCTCCGTCCTTGCCATCGCGGCGCTA
>NZ_BCYT01000027.1 GCF_001598335.1 Sphingobium abikonense NBRC 16140 | reverse complement strand
CGGAACTGACAGCAGCGCTGGTTGGCGCCGATGTGGGTCTCCCAACCACCCATCTCGACGACCACGCGGCTTATATCGGATCCTGGCTCGCCATTTTGCGCAAGGATAATCGCGCATTGCTGACGGCGGCTGCGCGAGCCGAGGAAGCCGCCGGGTTTCTGCTGCGGGCAACCGATCTCGCTTGCGAGGATGATCTGGACGAGCAGGCGGCTGCTTGATCTCGCCATGTCGCCGATTGCACTATATCCATATATCCGCTATCGTGGATATATGGATAACGAATCTGTCATCGTCGCGTTGGGCGCGCTTGCCCAAGCCACGCGCCTCGACGCCTTCCGCCTTCTGGTGCGTCACGAACCCGAAGGCCTTCCCGCCGGCGAGGTCGCCAAGGCGCTGGATGTCCCGCAGAACACGATGTCGGTGCATTTGGCGACCCTGGCGCGTGCCGGCCTGGTCACATCCGAGCGGCGCAGCCGGATCATCAACTACCGCGCCGATCTCGATGCGCTACGCTCCGTGATGCTGTTCCTCGTCAAGGACTGCTGTGGTGGCCGGGCCGAGCTCTGCCATCCACTTGCGGATGAACTGCTTGCCTGTCGTGCTGCCTGAAAGGACATCAACATGACGGATCGCCTGTTGAACGTACTGTTTCTTTGCACGGGCAATTCCGCCCGTTCCATCATGGCCGAGGCGATCCTCAGCCGTGAGGGGCTAGGCCGTTTCAAATCGTTCAGCGCCGGCAGCCAGCCCAAGGGCGAGGTCCATCCGTTCACCATTCATCTCTTGGAGAAGCTGAACTACGACGCAAGCCGGTTCCGCTCGAAGAGCTGGGAAGAGTTTTCCGGCCCCGATGCGCCGTCCTTGGATTTCGTGTTCACCGTTTGCGACAATGCCGCCAATGAGCTTTGCCCGGTTTGGCCGGGGCAGCCGCTGACCGCCAATTGGGGGGTGCCCGATCCGGCCGCTATCGAGGACAGCGAAACGGTGCAGCACGCGGCCTTCTTCGATACTTACAGGATGCTGTTCAATCGCATCTCGCTGTTCACCAACCTGCCGTTCGAAGGCCTCGACAAGATGAGTCTACAGAACCGGCTGAACCGGATCGGCAAGGAACAGGGCCGCGCCGACCTCCCAAGCGAAAAGGCACCCAGCGCATGAGCAATGCCGCAATCGATATCGTCATCTATCACAATCCCGAGTGTGGGACGTCGCGCAACACGCTGGCGATGATCCGCAACGCCGGGATCGAGCCGCATGTGATCGAATATCTCAAGACGCCGCCCAACCGCCCGCGCCTGGTTTCGCTCATCGCCCGCATGGGCATCAGCGCACGCCAGTTGCTCCGCGAGAAGGGCACGCCCTTCGCCGAGCTGGGTCTTGCCGATCCGACGCTCAGCGATGACCAGCTCATTGATGCGATGATCGAACATCCGATCCTCATCAACCGGCCAATCGTTGTGTCGCCGCTCGGCGTGAAACTCTGCCGTCCATCGGAAGAGGTGCTCGATCTTCTCCCGTCCGCCCAGCGCGGGGCTTTCACCAAGGAAGATGGCGAGCAGGTCATCGACGCCGCCGGCAAGAGGATCGGGGCGTGAACGCGACCGTTGCGGCACGACCCAAGCCGGCGATCAACAGCTTCGAACGCTATTTGAGCGTCTGGGTGGCGCTCTGCATCGCTGTCGGCATCGCGCTCGGCTATTCGCTGCCGAATCTGTTCGCAGCCATCGCATCGGCTGAGATCGCGCGCGTGAACCTGGTCGTGGCTGTGCTGATCTGGCTGATGATCGTCCCCATGCTGCTCAAGATCGACCTCGGCGCGTTGGGGTCGGTTCGCCAACACTGGAAGGGCGTCGGCGTCACCCTCTTCATCAACTGGGCGGTGAAGCCCTTTTCAATGGCGCTGCTCGGCACGCTGTTCCTGGGATGGCTCTTCCGGCCGCTGCTGCCGCAGGGCGAGATCAACGCCTATATCGCCGGGCTCATCCTGCTCGCCGCCGCCCCCTGCACGGCGATGGTGTTCGTCTGGTCGAACCTGTGCGACGGCGAGCCGACCTATACGCTGAGCCAGGTGGCGCTCAACGACGTGATCATGGTCTTCGCCTTCGCACCGCTGGTCGGACTGCTGCTCGGGGTCGCCTCGATCACAGTGCCCTGGGACACGCTGCTCATCTCGGTCCTGCTCTATATCGTCGTGCCCGTCATCGTCGCGCAGATCATTCGTCGGGCGTTGCTATCGTCAGGCGGGCAGCCGGCGCTCGATCGGCTGCTGGCAACGCTTGGGCCGGTGTCGCTGGTTGCGCTGCTGACGACGCTCGTCCTCCTGTTCGGCTTCCAGGGCCCGGCGATCCTGGCTCATCCGCTGGTCATCGCACTGATTGCCATTCCCATCCTCATCCAGGTCTACTTCAATGCGGGCCTGGCCTATTGGCTCAGCCGGCGCTTCGGCGTGGCCTGGTGCGTCGCCGCTCCGGCCGCGCTGATCGGCGCGTCCAATTTCTTCGAGCTCGCGGTTGCAGCCGCGATCAGCCTGTTCGGCCTCAATTCCGGGGCCGCGCTCGCGACCGTGGTGGGCGTGCTGGTCGAGGTGCCGGTAATGCTGTCTGTCGTCAGCATCGTCAAGAAGACGCGGCCCTGGTACGAGCAACGCGTTCCTGCATGATCGCTACACTGCTGGATTCCAGGTCGCTTTCCGACCTGATGGCGGAGCTGAGCGCGGCGGGTCTGCCTGCCAGTGATCTCGCCGAGGCGGGACGCCGCTTCTTTCGGTTCGAGGATGATGTTGGCCTTGTCGGCTATGGCGGGATCGAAGGCGACGGCTCCGACCGCCTGCTGCGCTCGCTGGTCGTGAAGGCCGATCGGCGCGGATGCGGATTGGGCGGTGCCATTCTCACGGCAGTCGAACGCGCTGCAGCTGATGAGGGCGCGACTAGCCTGTACCTGCTCACCACGACCGCCGAGCCTTTCTTTCGCCGTCACGGCTATGAAACAGCCGAACGGACCGACGTTCCTGCCGTCATCGCGCAATCGGCCGAGTTCCGATCGCTATGCCCGGCGAGCGCCGCCCTTTTGTACAAATGGATTGCCTGATGTCGCGTCTTCGTATCCTTCCCGAACCCGATCACATGCCCGCGCTGGACCGTGCAATGATCCGGCCCGATCTCGCCGCCGGGCTCGGCGCGCTTGAGCCGAAACCTCGCATCCTCCTCCTCTACGGCTCGCTGCGCGAGCGGTCGTTCAGTCGCTTCGCGGTCGAGGAAGCGGCCCGGCTGCTCATCCTCTTCGGCGCCGAAGTGCGGATCTTCGATCCGGCCGATCTCCCGCTCCCCGACCAGATCAAGGACGATGATCACCCGGCGGTGCATGAGCTTCGCGAGCATGCGCTTTGGTCCGAGGGCATGGTCTGGTGCAGTCCCGAACGGCACGGCCAGATCACCGGCATCATGAAAGCGCAGATCGACCATTTGCCGCTCGAATTCGGCGGCATGCGTCCGACCCAGGGCCGGACCCTGGCCGTCATGCAGGTTTCGGGCGGATCGCAGTCGTTCAACGCGGTCAACACGTTGCGGCTGCTCGGGCGGTGGATGCGCATGTTCACCATCCCCAACCAGTCGAGCATTGCTATGGCGTTCAAGGAGTTCGACGAGGACGGCCGTCTCAGTGCCTCAAGCTATTATGACCGGATCGTCGACGTCATGGAGGAGCTGGTGCGCTTCACGGTGCTGACACGTCGCCATGCCGATCAACTCGTGGACCGCTATTCGGAACGCAAGGCGGCAGCCGCCAAGCGCGACGCGGCCTAAGATCTGGCCTCACGGTCGAAGGCCTGACGGCCGGGCTCTTCCGATGCGACGCGCTTTCATGCCGTCCTGTGCGTATCGGGAGATCGGGTTGCGGGTGCCCTTCTTAAGGTCCTCTGCGTCATGAATGCCTGACGCGACAGGGCCTTCGCGCCTTTCGCCAGAGGATGCGGCACATGGGCCATCGCGCTGGCGGCGGCAACCCGAACGCTCCGGCCGTGTTGGCGCGCCGAGGCGCGCCTGCCCGCACCACCCGGACCTTATCGGGTTCCCCTTGGGCGTTGCCCGGCGGTGCCGCCGCCGCTTTTTCGATGGCCCGGAGGGTGCGCATCCGGCGGGAAGGCCGCCGGCCCTGCGACACGGAAAGGCAATCCCTCATGACCAGCTCCCTTTCAGCAGTGCTCCAAGCACTCGAACTCGGCCATCTCGACCTGATGGGCGACCAACGCTCGATGGAAGCGCCGCCGCCGGCCGAAGCGCTCGAACAGACCGTCAGCGCCATCTGGAGCGATCTCTTCGCGCTCTTCCCCTTCACCGCGCTCGAACGCGACATCGAGGATCTGGGCTGGGGCTTCGTCAATCTCTTCCACCGCGCGGCCGCCAAGAAGCATCAGCTGATCGACCGCCTGACCGACGAGATCCGGCTCCTGCTCGCCGAGCAGGACGGGTCGGAGATCGCGACCGCCGACCTCGAGGACAAGATCGATCTCGCCCGCAAGGTCGAGCAGTCCGCCCAGGCCTATGAGGGGATGCGCGACACCGCGGCGCGCCACTATCTGCACGAGACCGGCCGCTCCTGGGTGCCCGCGACCGGCAACCGCATCTCGCTCGGCACGACCGCTGCGATCGTCGATGGCCGGGCCTATTTGCAGGCGCGGCGCGAGCGGGTGCGCGATGCCAATATGGTCCATGGCACGCCCGTGGTCTTCGCCGGCGGGCGCCTTCGCTTCGCCAGCGACGACGAGGCCAAGCAGTTTGCCGACAATCTGCTGCGGACCCTCAAGGCCGTGCGCGAACGTGTGGGCGACATGTATCTCGTCCATGGCGGCGACATGAAGGGCATCGAGCGTCTTGCAGCATCCTGGGCCGAGCAGAACGGCATCCAGCAGCTGCGGTTCGGCCTTGATCGCAAGCTTGGCGATCGTGCCGGCTTCCGGCGCAACGAGCAGATGCTCTCGGTCAAGCCGCGCTACGTCATCGCCTTCCAGGGCAACGGCGTCACCGAAAGACTGGTGATCGAGGCCAAGGCGCGCGGCATCCATGTCGTCGATCGCCGCGGACCGCTCGGAACGCCGCCGGCGGCGTTATCCCGCGGCTGACCGCCGTGCCGGCCGCTTCGGCGGCCGGCTTTTCTCAATCTCGCGGATTCCGGTGCCGGAGGGGAGGGGGCGGGGCGGATGCGTCCCTTGTTCCCTTCGGAGGTTCCGCATCATGTTCATGCCCGATCGCGCCAGTGCGTGCGTGCTCCTTGCATTCCGCGCTGTGCATGGCCGCCACTGGAAGGCGAAGCTCCTGTCGTTATGGTCGACGGGCCGCGATGTGGACGAAGCCGATGGCGCTTACTTACGACATCTGCGCAACCAGGCCGGTCCTTCCTGGCTCCGCCAGCTGACGCCGCGCCGCTGGCGCGCGGTCGAAAGATTGGCGGCGCCCGGCGACCCGGTGCTTGCAGCGGTTTTTCTCGATCGTGCGCGCGAATTTCATCGCGGCGCGCAGATTGGCGCGCCTATTGCGCCCGCGCCGGCACTGCACTTGCTCGCGATCTCCTGCGAACTGGGTTTGAAGGCGCATCTTTTGGGTCATGGCTGGACGGACGATGCGCTGGCCCGCGATCTCCGTCATGACCTTGTCCGCGCCCTCGACGAGGCGTGGCAGCTAGGCCTGCCGGCGCCCGGTCGTCCCCTGGCCGATTTCATCAAGAGCCTCGGCCCGGCCTATGCCGTGCATCGGATCGACGCGCTGGTGGCAGGTGGCTATGCCTGCGACATCGGCGCCGTGCTTGGCGAGACCACGCAGCTCCTCGATGCCGTGGCGGCCTGCCTGAGCCCAGCCATGCCAGGCGCCGCCACCTTGCCCACCTCCTCTTCCCCCTCCGCGTGATCGTGCAACGGACGTCGTGTCGAGCCCGCGAGTGGCCATGCGAAGGATCTACAATCCCGTCCTGCGGCTCAAGGGACGGGCAGATAAGGCGCGCGCGTAAGGTCCGCGAGATGCCGGACCGGCGAGCTCAGCAAAGCCGGCAATATCGGCGGTTTCGATGGGTGGGCTCCGGTCATGGCCCAAGCGACGCACCGTCCTTCTCCTCATCTGACCCCTAAGCCGGCCGTCCGACCCATCCAACCCGCGAGCCATCGGGCCGAGTTGCCGTGTGCCACGGCTGCCCGCACCACCCCTTGTCCCGGGGTTCCCCGGCGCTGCGCTGTCGGTGGATTGGCCGTCCTGTCCGCCTTGGCCGGGGATCAGTCGAAGGGACGGTCCCTTGGACCCATATCGAAGGAACCCAAGCCATGCAGAACCTCGTCATCCTCGCCGGCAATGTCGGTGGCACGCCGGAAACCCGCACCACCCAGGGCGGCACCCGCATCACCCATTTCAGCCTCGCCACCTCGCGCCCGAAGCGCGACAGCAACGGCAAGATCCTGCGCGACGACAACAATCGCCGCCTCGAGGACACCGAATGGCACCGGATCACCTGCTTCAACGGCGTCGGCAAGACGGTCGAGCAATATGTCGACAAGGGCATGAAGGTCATGGTCCGGGGCCGTATCCACTACACCCGCTGGACCGACAGCGAGAATATCGAACGCTACGGCGTCGAGATCATCGCCGACGAGGTGACCTTCCTCACCCGCGCCAAGTCGAACGAGAATAGCGGCGGCGGCAACGAGCCCGAGGACGATGAAATCCCGTTCTGAGGTCGGACAGGGCGGCCCGGCGGCATCGCCGCCGGGCCTCTTATCCTGTTCAGGCGCGGCATGGTCCCAAGCGGATCAGCGGGATCGGCATCGCCCCTTGGCATAGCGCTCCCAGCGCAGCACGGTGCCGGTCGCAATCATCGCGCAGCTGAGATCGCCGATGCCGGGCGCGTTGCACCAGGCGCCGGTCCGGTTGCCCTTGGCTTCGCCGGTCGAGACGCAGCGCATGGTGGAGCCAGCCACGCGAATATGCCCGGTGGATGTCTGGCCGCGCGGTCCGCCAAGCAGGCGCACCAGCGCATCGCGGGCGGCCGGGCCACTTGCTCTCGGACAGGGCTGGCCGGGGCGGCAGCTGTTGTCGATCTCGCGCGCGGCAATGCCGGCGAGCCGCACATGGGCGCCCTCGCGGCACCAGATCGGGCCATCGCCATCCCAGACGCGCGTCGGTGTGCAGGCGAAAGTCTGACCATTGGGGACCACGGCGGCGGCGAGCAGGAGCGGGAACAGCATCCGGCGGGGCTAACCGACAAGCGGCCGCCTGTCATCCGGACCCCGCTGGATGGGGCGGCAGGCAGGGCAAGGGGCGGGGCGCGACATCGGCGGGGACCTGGCCTCCTGGCCGGCGGGTTCGCCCGCTCTCAATCGGCGCGATCCTTGGTCCACCCGGTGACCTTTTGCGATCAACCCGCAAGGGGTCCGGTCGCTTCGCTACGGCTTTTTGGGCCTCCAGCCAAAAAAGTGATCGCGGCCACCGGCCGGACACATCGGGCGCCTGTCGAGCGGGACGAACCCGCCGGCGCGCAAAGGAGCCTCGACATGTTCACCGACATCGCAATCGCTCGCCGCCACGCCTTCAGCCTCTCGCGCAGCCTCATGATGGTCACCTTCGTCATCGCGATCGGGCAGCATTACGGGGTCATCACCGCCGAAGACGCCGACGGCAGCGTCGCCATCGTCACCGAATTCGATCCCTTTGCCTGACGGCTCGTCCGGGAGCCGCTCGGCTCCCGGTTATTCCCCTCGCTTCGATCGCGGCTTGCGCCGAAGACGGGCAACGGCTCGATGACCTCGCTGCACTCATCGATGAGGGCGGCCCCTTTTCCGTGGAGGGAAAGGGTGTCGCGAGCCTGCTGGCGGAATTTCGGCACCAGAAAGGGCTGCCCACGATGCTCGCCCATGGCCAGGCGAAGCTGACAGTCGAACGGACCAGTCGATGGGCCACCATCTTTCGTGTGATCGCGATCCGGGCACGGTAGGCTGATCGTTCGACGCTCGTGATCGAAGAGAGCGAGGCGGCGGAGAGGCTTCAGCAGCTCCGTAAAGTATCGCAGAAATCGTGCTCTGCTCTTGGCAATCTGCGACGGGCGGTTGCCGTCTGAAAGTCGGATTTCTCTGCATCTATGCGCTGAGAATGGCGGCTCCGGCGCGGCCGGACCGGGCTCTAGGCTTCGCCCTGAACCTTGTGCCAAGTCTCAGCCCATTCGGGTGACGATCCCTGCCGTGGCTGCTCGCACTTTCAACCCTGCGCGCAAACGATGGCCCGGCCGGTCGCGCCGCGCGCTGGAGGGCAGTTGGCCAGGCCCGCGCGCAGGTGCTCATCGTGCAGCAATATGTGCCAGAGACGGTCATGGCCGCGCGCCGCGAGATAATAGGCCGCGCCGTCGCAGCCGACCATGCGGCATCGGGCCTGCCGGTCGATGAGGCTGGCGCCTGCTCCATGGAGCCCGATCAGGGCATCGACATCCTCGCGCATCAACCCGCCGCAGCGGCGGCATTGCGATCGGACGAGGATCTGGCGCAGCCGCATCGCCTGGAGTGACGTGGTCCAGGCCGGGGCAAGGCGGAAGAGAGTGGCGCTGCTCGTCATGACGGGCAGAGGATAGCGCCGGGCTCTCCGCGGAGCCAGAGGATCAGGACACCGCGATCATCTCTTCGCGATCCCGCCCGCCAAGACCTTCCTCCTGTCGGCTCGCCTGGCCGGCGCGCGCGCCCGCGCAAGCCCGCTCCGCGCGCTTCTCCACTGCCGTTGCGACCCTGCGGGTGCTCGGCCGCGCTCTGCCGCCGGCCCTTGGCACGCCTGTCGGAAGGCCCCGGCGGGCGGGGCCGGACAGATCAGGAGCGTTCTCATGTCCCAATCCTCCCCGAATGCGATGAGCCAGGCCGAGCGGATCGCCCGCGTCGCCGAACTCAATGACGCGCTTCGCCGGTCCATCCATAGCCCGGGCCGCAACCAGATCGTGATGACCGCCGGCGTTGCGGCGCTGATCGGCGAGGTCGCCCTGTTCCGCGGCTTTCGCCGCCGCGCGGAGATCCTCCGGATCGTGCGCGACTATGACAGCTTCACGCCCGACAACGATCCGATCGGCGAGCATGATTTCGGCCGCTTCGAGTTCGAGGATGCGATCCTCTACTGGAAGATCGACTATTACGATCTCGAGCTCGCCTATGGCTCGGCGGATGCCGCGAACCCCGAGGTCACGACGCGCGTGCTCACCATCCTGCTGGCCGACGAATATTGATCCGGCGCAGCCATCCCCCCGACCGGGGGGATGGCCCGCCCAAGTCTGCTTGAGCAGACTATGCGGGCAACGGACGCCGCGTCCGCAAATGCGGGAGGGGAGGGCGCGGGCCTGAGATGCCGCGCGATTGCGCGTGGCCGGCGCCAGTGGCGCCGTTCGCTTGCCCTTCACTGGCTCCAAGGAGACTTATCATGGCCGCATATTTCGCCGCGCATCCCGATCACGCGTTTCTCTTCGCGTTCGGCTGCTTCGCCCTCACCGTCTATCTGTTCCGCTATGTCGGTCCCGGCATTGGCGGTGGCGGCGACTGGTCCTCGCGCGATCATTATGAGCGCAACCTGCGCGATGGTCCGGACGACTATTGCTGAGGTGCCGCGGTCATGAAGACGATCGTCGTCAGCCTGCTCAAGGGCGGGGTCGGCAAGACCTTCCTCGCCACTCATCTCGCCTGGTATCTCGCCGAACCGCCTGAGCGCCGCGTCGCCTTCGTCGATCTCGATCCCCAGGGCAGCTCGACGCGGCGCCTGGGCGCCGAGCGGCAGGGCGGGTTTTCCGCCGACCTGTTCGACCCTGCCGCTACCCTGTGCGCCGACGGGCAGGGCGGGCTGACCGTGCTCGGCGCCGATCCCCGCCTCCAGATGGTCAAGGCGGCGCAGGATGTGCGCGACTTCATCGGGCGCTTCCCGGCGCTCCGCCCGCATTTCGACTATTGCGTCATCGACACCGGTCCCAAGTGGGACGAGCTCACCTTGAGCGCGATGGCGGTCGCCGATGCCGTGATCGCGCCGGTGCAGGTGGCTGAGGATTCGGTCGAATGCGCCAAGATGCTGCTGACCGCGCTGCGCAAAGCCGAGGCCGCGCGCGCCGGCCGCAAGATCGCTTTCCTCGGGCTCCTCCCCTCGATGGTCAATCCGTTCGACCGGCGCGAGATGGAGAATGCGGTTAAGCTCGCGCATGCGGTCGGCGAGAAGCTCATGTTCCCGGCCTTCATCAAGGCGCGGCCGACCTACAAGCATGCCGCGGAAAATCATCGTCCGGTATGGCTGGAGACCGGCAGCGGCGCCAAGGCGGCGGCCGAGGAGATCCGCGCGGTGCTCGCCGAGATCGAGCGGCGCATGACAAGCCTGGAGGTCGCGGCCGCCTGATGGGGAAGTTCGACGAGCGCATCGAGGAGTTCGGACTTCTTGTCGGCGACCATGAACGAGCGCGCCGGGTCGAGGATATCGAGCTTGCGCGCATCCTGCCCGACCCCGGCAATCCCCGGCGCAGCTTCGACGATGACGCGCTCGCCGAGCTGGCCGCCTCGATCGCGTCGCGCGGCGTGCTGCAGCCGATCACGGTTACGCCGCCCGACGCGAACGGCATGCACCGGATACGTCTGGGCGAGCGCCGCTTCCGCGCATCGCAGCTGGCTGGCCTTGCCACGATCCCCGCGATCGTCGTGCCGGTCGGCGAGGGGGTGCAACTGCTGGCCGACCAGATCGTCGAGAACGACCAGCGCGCCGATCTGTCGTCGGTCGAGCTCGCCCATGCGATCGCCCGGATGCTGAAGGGCGGGATGAACCAGGTCGAGATCGCGGCGGCACTCGGCCGATCCAAGCAGTTCGTCTCGCTCTATGCCGCCTATGGCGACATGCCGGCCTATCTCAAGGCGGCCCTGCCGTTTGCGCCCATTCGCCTTCTCTATGATCTGCACCGCACTGCGCGGGACTACCCTGCCGAGGTCGAGGCCTATGTCGCCAGCTGGGGCGACGCCGGCGCAACGCTCGCCGCAGGATCGCGCTTCATCGCCGAACTCAAGCAGACGCACCCGGCGCCGGCCCCTCCGCGGGCGCCTGTGGCACAGCCATTGGCCCCCACCGACCGCGATCCGGTTCGATCGGGCCTCACGGACAAACCCTCCGCGCCGATCCGATCTAGACTACCGGTCTTGGTCGACGGCTTCCCTGCGTGGCTCCCGCTGGCGCCTTTGGTCACGGTGATTTTCGAGGATGGCCACGAGCGTGAAGTCGCTGCCTCGTCGATCGGTCCGATCGGCGAGAGAGGCGAGGCATTGCCAACAACTGACCCGCCTCCTCCGCGTTCGTAGTTTATCTTGCACGATGGTTTGGGCCGTACCCTTCGGGGTGCGGCCCTTTTCGTGTCGATGGGCGGGGGCGGCGCCGAAGGCGCCGCCCCTTGCTGCGGACGATCGATGTTCAAGAGGCGTTCACTGGCCGAAGAGCGATAGTCTGCCCAAGCAGACTATAAGATGAGTTGAGTAAAGGTGAGGGCCGGATAGGCTTGGCGCCGGGGATGTATGACAATAGCGTTGGGGACATGCCCGTCCTCACCTTTCGGCTCGACGATGATGTCGCCCAGCGCTTCGCCGCGCTCGCGGCGGCATCAGGCGGCCGCTCGGCGCTGTTGCGCCGCTTGATCGGTGACGCCTTGGCCATGGAGGCGGGGGAGGGGCATCAGGCGCCGCGCGCCCGCCAGCGCGCAACCTGCCGGGTCGAGGTTCGGCTGATCCCGGAAGAAATCGCCGCGCTCGACCGCGCGGCGGATGTGCTGGGGATGAAGCGTACCGACTGGATCACCACGCTGTTGGCGCGGCGCTTGCGCGCAAACGCGCCCTTGCCGCGCGAGGAGCGAGCGGCCGTCGCGCAGGCGTGGCGCGAGCTCAATCGGATCGGGATCAACCTCAACCAGGCGACCCGCGCGCTCAACGCCTCGGTGATGGTCGAATCCGGCCTCGACGTCGCGCGGGAAGCGGCCAGGGTCGCAAGTTTCCGGTCCGAGATCGTCGATGCGCTTGCCGGTCTCGGGGCCGCGCTCAAGGGCGATCTTCGCTACTGGGACACGGCCGATGCGTGAGGAGGAGGGGGTTCTCCCGCTTCCCAGCCTGATGGAGGCCTGGCGGCCGCCGACAGGCGGCAAGCGGACCCTGCGCGGCGCTTATGTTCGGATCAAACCGGGCGGAAGCGGGGGCGGGGCCGCCCGGCCGATGTCGATGAGCCAGGCCGAGGCGCGCGCCAAGCTCGAGCGGATCGTGCGCAAGGCGCCCGAGGTGATGGTGAAGGTCTCCGGCAAGCAATATGGCGCTCATCATGTCGCCGAGCATTTCGGCTATGTGGCGCGCCACGGGAAGCTCGCCGTCCGATCGAGCGAGGGCGAGATTATCACCGAGCCGGATCGGCTCAAGGCGATCGCTCAGGACTGGGCGATGCTCGACGAGGCCATGAACGAACATGGCCGGGAGCGGCCGACGTCGATGTCGCTGGTGCTCTCGATGCCCGGGGGATCGACCGACGCCGAGACGCTTCATGACGCGGCGCAGGCATTCGCGCGGATCCTGTTCGAGGCGAACCATGCCTATATGCTGGCGCTCCATACCGACACCGATCATCCCCACGTCCATCTGACGGTGGCGACCGAAGGGGCGGACGGAACCCGCTTCAATCCGCGCAAGGCGGATCTCCATCATATGCGTGAGACCTTCGCGCATGAGCTGCGCGCGCGCGGTGTCGCGGCCGAAGCCACCCCCCGGCGCGCGCGCGGCCATGTCCAGAAGCGGGTCCGTTCGTCCGCGCTCCATCTCGATGCCCGGCTTGGGGGCGAGGGGCGCAGGCTCAATCTCGCGCAGCTCAACGAACTGCGGGCGCAAAGCTTCGTGCGTGCGGTCGACCAGGAGCGCCGGGCAGAAGATGTCATGGCGCTTTCGCGCCAGAAGCAGATCCGCGGCGCCTATGCCGAGGCAGCGGTCGCGCTCGCCGGCACCGGGAAACCGGAAGATCGTGCCTTGGGGCAGGAAATCGCCGGCTTTCTGGCGGCGATGCCGCCGGCGGTGTCGCGGCGGCTCGCGCGCGCGCGGGAGATACTGCAATCCGAGCGGCCGCCGCAGGAGCGCCGAAACGAGCCGGAGGGCGTTTCGCCGCCCACAGGTGCGGACGAGGGGCGGCCACCGCTTCACCGGGATCGGGAACGATGATGGCCGGCGCTGCCGGACCTTGCCTGTGTGACCTGGGCATCCTATCTGGATGCGATGCCAAAATATCTTGGAAAATAGCGAATTTAGGCGCTGATACGCGCTTCTGGCTTGTTAGAAAAAAGCGTGCTATTATCTAACGGGTAGGAGCACAGTCAATGTCTGCGGTAGCCGATCGGATCATGAAGCGCGTGCGGGGCAAGGGCCGCGGCTGGGTGTTCACGCCCAAGAGCTTCGTCGACTTCGGGACGCGTGGGTCGGTCGACATGGCGCTGTCGCGCCTCGTGACCGCCGGCGACATCCGGCGCATCGGCCGGGGTCTTTATGACTATCCGCGCCAGCATGACAAGCTCGGTGCGCTCAGTCCCGATCCCGCCAATGTCGCCAAGGCCCTCTCGACGCAGAGCGGGGACAAGCTCGCACCGTCGGGCGCGGCGGCGGCGAACAGGCTCGGGCTATCGACCCAGGTTCCCGCCCGGGCCAGCTATGCCACGACCGGGCGGACCCGGGTCAGGCAAGCGGGCGGGCGCAGCCTGACGCTCAAGCACAGCCGCGCACCGGTGATCGACAATGCGCCTGACTCGGTCAACGCGGTCGTGCAGGCGCTCGCGCATCTGGGGAAGGACAATATCGACAGCGACAAGATCCGGCACTTCGCCGCCCGCCTCGATGATCGCGACATGCGGATGCTTGCCCAGGCCAGGGCCGAGATGCCCGGATGGATGGGCGACCTCGTCTTAAAGATCGGCGCCGCCCGTAATGGATGAGTTCGCTCGCAGACCGGCCGAGGCAGATATCAAGAGAGATTAGTAAGTTTACAGAAAAAATATAAACTGCCATAACCTCGCTATGGATGCTCGTAGAAACCCCTTTGCGCCCGGCGCAGGTACACCGCCGCCTGAACTCGCGGGACGCGGTGCATTGCTGGAACGCAACGCCGTAGCTCTTGACCGGATCCGCATGGCGCGAGCAGCCCGACCGAGCATCCTGTACGGTTTGCGAGGGGTAGGAAAAACCGTTCTTCTCGCCACCATGCGGGATGCTGCGGAGCGCGAAGGGATGGCCGTAGTCGCGATAGAAGCTCCTGAAAACCGATCGTTGCCGGGGATATTGGTTCCTGCGTTACGGGCGGCACTGCTGCGTCTCGATCGGTTAAAACAAGCTTCGGCCGGCGTGAAGCGCGCTCTGCAAGCGCTGGCGGGATTCGCGAAGCTCAAGGTCAAATATGATGATCTTGAGGTCGCGCTGGATTTCGAACCCGAGCCGGGCCTTGCGGACAGTGGCGACCTCGAGACCGACCTGGCCGATCTGATTGTCGCCGTGGGAGAGGCCGCCCAGGAACGAAAAACTGCGGTCGTCCTGGTGATCGACGAACTGCAATATGTGCCAGAGGAACAGCTCGCGGCATTGATTAGCGCGCTCCATCGAGCCAGTCAGAGACAGCTACCGGTAACCATGCTGGCAGCTGGTTTGCCTCAGCTTCTGGGGCAAATGGGGCGAGCAAAATCCTATGCAGAGCGTCTGTTTGAATTCATCGCCGTAGGTCCGCTGGATGACGAGGCGGCGCGGGACGCCATCCGTCTGCCAATCGCGCGCGAAAAGGAGTCCATCGAAAATGCGGCTTTGGATGCAATTTTGGCGCAAACCCAGGGGTATCCGTATTTCCTTCAGGAGTGGGGAAAGCATGGGTGGGATGTTGCTGATGCTTCACCGATCACCGCCGCCGATATCGCAGTTGCTACAAAAAGCGCACTGGCCGAACTGGATGCGAGCTTCTTCCGTGTGCGTTTTGACAGGCTGACGCCGGCAGAAAAGCGATATCTCCGCGCAATGGCAAGCTTGGGTCCTGGTCCGCATCGATCAGGCGATGTCGCTGAAGCTATGGGGGTGAAAGTCTCGAGCGTCGCACCGACCCGCAACAGTCTGATTGCAAAGGGTATGCTCTATAGTCCTGCTCATGGGGACACGGCGTTCACAGTGCCGTTATTCGATACCTATATGAAAAGAGTGATGCCTGAAGCTTAGTCTTGGCAGATGATGGCTGCCTGCTTGTGGAGGTGCGGCCATAAGTGATTGTTATACAACGATAGAAATCTGATAATTTGTATTATGTTAAATCAGTGCCAGCATCCACAAGCGAGTGGCCGCTCACGCACAGAAGTCTGGCGTCAAAAGCCGAACGCACCGAAAAGCTGCTGTTCTCAGGCGGGCTGCCGAAACCCGACAGGTTGGCAACCAGCTGGGTTTCGTGCCTGCACAAAGATGGGCTAAATGCGGGACCAATGGAATCGAGCGAGGGAACTTGCATGATCACCGCCAAGCACATCCCTTGGGAGCCGATCGGCACTTTGCCGGAAGACCGGAAAGACGGCCGTCGCTTGCTGCTCTGGGAGGTTGACCTCCCTGTGATCGGGCGATGGGATAGCGACCGCGAAGGCTGGGAAGATCCCGAAAGCATGCATATCCTGGAAGAAGTCACCTATTGGGCCGACATCAACCCACCCGTGTGATATGGGGCAATACTAAGGACTGGGTTAGCTCCCATATGACGGTGGGCGTCTTCTGCCTCTGCATTTACAAATGTCGACAACCGCCAAAATCTCAGTCGTTCGCGCCTGAAATTCAGGCCTGATGGCCGACCTTCGTTATGATCAATCGCAACGTCATAGGCTTCGACTAATTAGATTTCTCGCTACCCATTTGTGTATCCTTTGGTTACACCGGATCCCATGAAGACCAAGGATGCAGGGCTGAGAATCCGGATTGACCGCGAACTCCGCGAGGCGTTTGTGGAGGCGTGTCGCGGCCAAGACAGGCCTGCAGCCCAAGTTCTGCGGGAGTTCATGAGAGAGTACGTAAGCGCCCACGAGCCGCTTTCGAGCAAACATAAGGGGCCTAGGCCGTCGCATGGCAAGGGGACGGCACATGGGCAATGAGGCTGACACCTGCCGCAAGCATGTCGTTCCCAAGCTCCAGGCGGCCGGGTGGGATAACGACCCGCATTCAATTGCGGAACAGCGCAGCATTACGGATGGCCGCGTCATTCCCATGGGCAAGGGCTTTATCCGAAAACCTCCAAAGCGCGTGGACTACCTTCTGCGTCACACGCGCGACTTTCCGATAGCCGTTGTCGAAGCGAAAGCGAGTTACAGAACCGCCTTCGACGCCGTGCAGCAGGCGCGCGAATATGCTGAGATGCTCGGTCTGAAGTTCGCGTATGCGACCAACGGCGCGGACATTATCGAGATCGATTATTTTACTGGGCGTGAAAACCGGATCTCGGCCTATCCTACTCCGGACGAGTTGTGGCAGCGCTATCAGACCGGATCGGGCATCACGGGCATATCGCAGGTCTCCCAGCTTCTTGCGCCCTACAATCACGACGGGGGTAAGGCGCCGCGCTACTATCAGCAGATCGCCATCAACCGTACCATTGAGGCAATCCTAGGCGGCAAGAAACGCGTGCTCCTCACCATGGCGACAGGCACCGGGAAAACCGTCGTTGCGTTCCAGTTATGCTGGAAACTCTGGTCAAGCCGCTGGAACCGGACAGGCGAGCACCGTAAGCCGCGAATTCTCTTCCTTGCCGACCGGAATATTCTGATCGACGATCCCAAGGACAAGACGTTCGCGCCGTTCGGCGATGCGCGCCACAAGATCGCCTCCGGCGAAATCGTCTTCAGCCGCGAGATGTATTTTGCCATCTATCAGGCGCTCGCCGAGGATGAGCGCCGTGAAGGCCTGTTCCGAGATTACCCGTCGGACTTCTTTGACCTTATCATCGTGGACGAATGCCATCGTGGCAGCGCGCGTAATGACAGTTCCTGGCGCGCGATCCTTGAGCATTTCAAGCCGGCCTTTCAGCTGGGCATGACGGCGACGCCGCTGCGCGATGATAACCGCGACACCTATCTCTACTTCGGAAACCCCATTTACGAGTACAGTCTGCGTCAGGGAATCGATGATGGCTTCCTCGCCCCCTATCGTGTGCACCGGGTTGTGACGGCGTGGGATGCCGCCGGGTGGCGCCCCAGCAACGAGGAGCTTGACCGCTACGGCAGATCGATCCCTGACGATGAGTATCAGACCAAGGACTTTGAGCGTGTGGTTGCACTGCGCGCGCGCACCGAGGCTATCGCGT
>NZ_BCYT01000026.1 GCF_001598335.1 Sphingobium abikonense NBRC 16140 | reverse complement strand
AGCTCCTTGATCTTCATCTTGAGACCGGCCTGATCGAGGCGACGGGATTGGTAGCGCTGGGTCGATCGGTTGATCGGAAATGCGCCGCAGGCCCTCCGTTCGCTCACCTGGTAGTTCGCCCGCAGATAGCCAACGATCTCCCGAGCTCGATCAGGCCTTACATTTTTCGGCGGATGACGTCCTGCAGCATCTCTTTGTCGAGACTGAGGTTTGCCACGAGCCGCTTGAGCCGGACATTCTCCTCCTCGAGCTGCTTCAGCCGCTTCGTCTCCGACGGCATCAGTCCGCCATATTTGCTCCGCCATCGATAGTAGGTCTGAACCGATATGCCGGCTTTGCGGCACACCTCCTCGACGGTCGTACCATCCTCGGCCTGCTTGAGAATGAACGCGATCTGGTGCATGCTGTGATCCGCACGCCCCACATTCAGGACCGCGACGGAGTCCCAATGGTGCTACGCGAAATCATCGCGCGCTTTTGGTATCTGCGGCACGTCTTCGCAAATGGCGGCTATGCTGGCGACAAACTCAGGAAGGCTCTGCGGCGAATGGCGAAATGGACCATCGAAATCATCAAACGGTCAGATACCGCCAAAGGCTTCGAGGTGCTGCCCGGCCGCTGGGTGGTCGAACGGACGTTGGCATGGCTCAACCGAAACCGATGCCTAGCAGAGGACTTCGAGAAAACCATCGCTTCGGCAAAGGCTTGGGTCTTCATCCCGCCCGTTCAAATCGTCATCCGACGTATCGCAAGACTATGAAATCAATCCGCATGATGACGAACCAGGCACTTATGGTAAATCTTCATAAAAATCTGTACCGCGCGATCAGCGATTTGGTCGGCTAGAATGTTGTTTGCGTGTCGCAACTCCAGTATCAACCTTCGATTGAATCCTGAGGTGCAAAGATCAAGTAACAGCATAGCCGCGTCATCCGGATCTTCGTCGTATAAAGAATTAGCTAAAAATAAGGAAACTTGATCTCGAAAATACAAAAATGTATTAGAGTAGAAAATATTTCCTAACTTGGGAATGCGCCGATTGTTGATAATTATAATTCGCTCGATTTCGATGGTGTCATCTCGCATCAAGAAATGGCAAAATCTTTTCGAAGATAAATTCAACATACTGGTTATACTACTACATTCGGAAATATCGAGATCAAGAAAATTTCTAAATAACTGAACTTTCAATTCAATAGCGGCAACAGCAATGTCTTCCTTGTGATCAAAATATTGCCAAAGAGTGCTCTTCGACCCGCCCAATATACTAGAAATATCAGACATAGTGACATTATCGTAGCCACTCTCTAAAAATGCATTCATCGCAACGTTTACGATATTTTTGCGACGCGCACTTTTTTTCAGTTCTCTCTTTGAACTGATTGATAGGACATTTTTTTGCCGCATAAATCCTACATGGCTTCGGATCATCGAAAAAAATGGTGCTCGATAATGTCAGTGACAGATTAAGGAAATTAAGGAAAATTAATCTCTTGATAAGAATATGATTATATTATACTAATTCTAGATATTATTCTTGCCGCTAAGCTTTCTCTAAGTGGCTGTCCTCGCTTAATTTTTCTCCACGTATTATAGCTTATCCCAAGCTCTTTCTGTAACATTGAATCCGTTCTTCCAGTTGAAAAGCGTATAATTTTATCCGCGATATCTTTTGGCAATTTCACCATCTTACATTGTGAACTCATATCGAAATCTTCCGAAGATTACTGCTAAAGCTATAATATAGATCGGTATTTCTCTGGAATATTTAGCTATATTGCATAACTTTTCATATCGGGTAGACAAGATATCGCGGGAGTACTGACGTATCCAATTCGGCACGGCGGGACAGAAACTTGGCCCGACCATCGCCCGAAAGCCGAACCATATCGAGATAGCGACCTGCGGCAAGAATTTGAGTGACCCCGGTATCCATCGGCGTCATGAAAACCGAAAAGTTGGACATGGCCTCTGCTGTGCTGGCATCGACCTGCCGATGGCTGACCCGCTGAACGAAATGGCGAGTGCGGTAGTCCTGAAAGGTCCCTGCCCAGATCTCTGTGACATAAGTGACGCGATCTTCCAGTCGCGCCCTACAATCGTCGAACATGAAGCCGAGTTCGAGGTTATGTTCTGTGTTCTCGGCCGCACGGCAGTAATAAGATGCCTGTTCTTCCTCGGCATAGTTAGTGAGCCAGCCTGTCATGTCTTTGCTGTCGAGCGCGTTGGCGTCCGCCAGCAGCAGGCGGTCAAGAGCGCATTCCAGTTTGGTGGGCGAAAGCATCATGCTTGTGCCCTTTCGAATCCCATCACCGAGCGGTAATATTCCCAGCGCGGAAGGTTACCGCTTTCATCGTTCTGCGAAAACTCGGACTCGAGCTTGGCAGGATCACGCACGCCTTTCTGGAAGATCGCATTGCCAGGCGTGTGGCTGCCGATGTGGATCCGGTGGAAGATCGAAGCGTCTTCCATGCTAATTAAACCGCATGGACCCAGTAAATTGGAGCTTTGCCGTAACCGGTGGCGAAGCATGTCCGCATCGTCGTTCTGGTGGGCGAAATAGGCGTAGTGGACCTCGGTCGTTTCGGCATCGATTGGGGTCGCGAAGCGCAGGTTTATGACGTCGAGATGTTTGGTTGAAACGAAAGTCGGGAACAACTGGACGATGCGTGACCCGACTGATGGATCCTGCCCTTTGAAGGCAATCAGATCCTTATCTTTTAGAACGCTGGGACCGCTCGCCACGGAGAGTGCCGACTCGAAACAGACATGGCCGCGTTTCGTGGCGGTATACTGCCGCCCTTTGCCGCCCTGCCAATTGAGCATCTTGAATGCCGCGTGGAGCAGCGGGGCATGGTAGCCGTCGTTGTCGTTGTAACCCTTCCAGTTGCTGTCATAGCGAACCTTCTGATAGCCCAGCAGTTTAAGGCGACCGTCGCCCGCCATCAGTTCGCGCAGGGTTTCTCCTGCTTCGCCGAGAAACTGGTCAAGGGGTTCTGTCTCAGCCGAGAACGTCACGAATATCAGGCCGTAGAACAGATCGAAGCGCGGCTGCCCCAAGGGGTAGTCCGCCTTGTCGAAACCGGGTACGAATTCGCGCGGGTTGGGACATCCAACAAGCTCGCCCTTGGCACTGAACAGCCAACGGTGATAGGGGCATTCGAACTCGGTTTTGTTACCCATTACCGCAGTTTCGAGCTGGTTGCTGCGATGCGAGCAGGCATTGTAAAACACGCGAACCTCGCCCCCTTCATCCCGCGAGATCAACAGCGGGATTCCTGCGAGGCGGATCGTCCGGAAATCGCCTGGGTTGGGCAACTCGCTTTCGTGCGCAACCGGATGCCATTCCGGGCCGTGAAATATCCGCTTGATCTCTTCCAAGTAGAGATCCGATCGCGTAAAGGCCGCCTTGGGAACTTCGTTATAATTCTTCGGCCAGGTCAAGGTCGCGTCAGCCATCCTCTTGCTCCCGCATTTCCAGTGATCGTTTATCTGACCGTCTTCAACGCTCTGTTTCGAGCGCTTTGCCCAGTTCGGCCCACATCCGGCCCGAATTACGCGCGCCTTCGAGATAGCTTTCGGGACATAAGTGATAGGGTGGACGGCAAGGTCCGGCGTTCATCCATCCACCGGCGGTCATCCGCGCCTTTTCCAGCGGAATGTTGTAGGTGGAGAATTCCTTGAAGCTGCCATTGGGAAACAGCGTTGCTGCCGTGGGCGCGAGCCGCCCCATGAAGGTCTTGGCCTTGCTCCAGTCGCCGGTGGCGCGGGCCTGTGCGACGAGATCGCGCAATGTCGTACTGACGAGAGGATGGCAGACCGCGCCGCTTGTCCAGAAGGCATCGACCGAATCGTCCATCCGCGCCGCGCCATAGTAATCGAAGTCGATCGGCAGCAGCTTGATCCGCCCCTTGATTGCGGCCAGATCGGGCAGCAGTGTGCCAACACCGATATACTTGGCAGTAACAACTTGGGGGATTTCGGCGACCTGACCCCAGAAATGGCGCGGGAAATCGAACTTGAATGCTTCGGGATTGGCATAGATTGCAATATTGATATCGGGCACCGCCTCAGCGACATCCTTGTAGAACTGGACCGCGACATCGACGCTCGGCGCGCACCACATCGGTACGCCCAGCATCGTCCCGGTCGCGCCGATATCGACTGCCTCGCGGGTCAGCGCGATGGTGTCGCGGGTGTTGATACAGGTTGTGCCGACAAACACCGGAACCCGGCCCGCTGCGGCATCTACGATAGTCTTCATAAAGACGAGCTTTTCGTCAAGCGTCATGGTCGCGGCCTCGCCCAGCGTTCCCATACTCAGGATGCCGTCGACTCCGGCCTCGATCAGGCCGTTGACCATGCGGGCTGCTTCGTCGACATTAACCGTATCAGTGGCGCGCCAATCGGTAGCACCTTCCTTGGCGGGCGTCGGCACGATCGCCCAGGCACCCTTTATATCAGCAGCAGTCAGCAGTTCACGCGCCACGCAACATCTCCCAAAGATTTTCAATCATTAGCCAATATGTAACGCATTGCCCACGGGCTTGGCAAGGGAGGAATGCGGATTTATGAAGCCGAATGTGACTAGGATTGCACCCTTCCGGCCGGACGGGTGCGGGTTTGGAGAAATCAGAGATGACAGACGCAAACGTAAGATTTGCAGGCAAGATCGCGATTGTCACGGGAGCAGCCCAGGGCATCGGCTTTGCTACGGCCCAGCGCCTAGGGCGAGAAGGCGCCACAGTCGTCGTTGCCGATCGTGCAGAACAGGCGACACTGGATGCGGTTGCGCGACTTATGGCCGAATCTGTCGACGCTCACCCCGCCATCCACGACCTCGAGCAACAGGCTGGAGCCGCTGCCCTGTACAACGCTGTAAGCGATAAATTCGGGCGGATCGACGTGGCCGTCCATAATGTCGGTGGCACGATCTGGGCCAAGCCTTATTGGGAATACACCACCGAAGAAATCGTCGCCGAAATTAATCGCTCGTTGTGGCCGACGCTGTGGTGTTGCCATGCAGTGCTGCCCCACATGCGCGCGGCGGGTCGCGGCGCGATCGTCAACATCGGCTCGGTGGCAACGCGCGGGGTCAATCGCGTGCCCTACGCGGCTGCGAAAGGTGGCGTGGCGGCGCTGACCGCTGCGTTGTCGCTGGAACTGGAGGATTGTGGCATCAGGGTAAATTGCGTGGCTCCTGGCGGGGTCAACGTGACCCGTGTCACCCCGCGTAATACCGCTCCGCATTCCGACGCGGACCGCAAGGGCTTTGGCGAGGTGATGGAGCAGACCTTGCGCGATACCCCGCTGGGTCGCTTCGGCGAGCCCGAGGAACTGGCCGCCGCGATCTGCTTTCTAGCCGCCGACGAGGCGTCCTACATCACCGGCCAAACCCTCTACGTCGCAGGTGGCGGGATCGGCTGATCCCGCCCGCCTTACGAGCCTAACCAGCCTGCTTGAGGATATCGCGGAGCGACACATCGGCATCGGCCAGCTGCGCGGCCTGGGCATTGGCTCGGCGCTCGATCAGCCGTTT
This sequence comes from Sphingobium abikonense NBRC 16140, assembly GCF_001598335.1. Lineage (GTDB taxonomy): Bacteria > Pseudomonadota > Alphaproteobacteria > Sphingomonadales > Sphingomonadaceae > Sphingobium > Sphingobium abikonense. The sequence goes on along the minus strand of NZ_BCYT01000026.1, from coordinate 13,274 downwards.
GCCGATGCCCATGTCTGGGGCGCGGTTGACAGTCAGGATGCCCTCGATCATCTCGCCTGACTGGAAGAATGCGGTAAACTGGTTGCTTGCCATGTCTCCACGCAGGGTTACCTCGGCTTGCACCGGGATATGGCCGCAGAACTGGATATTGAGATCGAACTGGTCGCTCCAGTACCACACCGGCTTGCAGTAATCGACGCCCTGCCCGAGCACGGCGAGCGCCGCGGCCTGAGCCTGATCGGCAGCATTCTGGTAGGTTTCCTGGCGGATATGGCCGCCGAAGAAGCTCTCCTGTTCGGCCACGTCGCCGGCGGCAAAGACATTCTCATTGCTGGAGCGGCACCGCCGATCGACGATGATGCCGTTATTGGTGACGATGCCTGCGTCCCGGGCTAGGCTGATTTCCGGCACTATCCCGACCCCGACTACCACGGCATCGCAATCCACCAGTGATCCGTCATCGAGTTCGACCTGCGTCACCCGCCCGTCAAGCACCTTCATCGCGTTCACGCCGCGTCCGAAGCGGGTGTCGACGCCGCGCTGGCGATGTTCCTCGCCCAGCCATTGCCCGAACTGCGGCCCGAGCGCGCGAATCATAGGCGCGGCAAGCGGTTCGATCGCGGTCACTCGGCACCCCAGCTTGACCGCGCTGGCCGCGACTTCAGCCCCGATCACACCCATGCCGATGATGACGATCCGGGCGCCGTCCCTGAGGTCCGTCGCCATCCGGGTGGCATCGTCCCGGGTGCGCAGGTAATGCACGTTGGCGGCGTCGGCACCCTCCATGTTGAGCTTGCGGGCGGAACCACCGGTGGTCAGCAGGATGCGGTCGGCTTGGACCAGGTCTCCGCCCGTCAGGCGCACAGCGCTCGCCGCCAGGTCGAGCGCTTCGGCACGCGTGCCAAGCCGCATTTCGATGCGGTTGGCGGCGTACCAGGCCTCGTCATGAAGGAAGAAATTGTCCGGTACATTGGCCGGATCCCACAACACCTCCTTGGACAGGGGCGGGCGCTCGTAGGGCCGCCACGGTTCTTCGCCGATAAGGGTGATCCGGCCATCGAAGCCAGCCTGGCGCAAGGACTCCACCGCGCGGCCACCCGCAAGATTTGCTCCGACCACGGCTACCGATTTCATGCGATTCTCCCAACTTTGCGTGCTTTCCCGGTCTTATTGCCGGAAGGCGCACCTCCCTATAGACCTTCTTTGCACAATATGCAATGCGTTGCGAGAGTTAACGCGCGCTAGGCGGATTCCTGGATTTCCATTTTTTCAAGACGCAAGGCGAGCTGCCGACGGGTAAAGCCTAAGGTGCGCGCCGCGCGAGCAACGTTGCCCCCACTTGCATCAAGGGCCTCGCGGATCACCAGCCCTTCCATTTCCAGCAGGCTTCCGCCCTCATCGACGATCAGATCCAGCATCTGGCGCACCAAGTTGGCGCGACTACCAACATTGTCAACGGCGCTGATCCTGCCATCGTTGGTCATGCACATCGCCGGCTTCAATTCGAGGCCGTCGGTTTCCAAGAACAGGTGTCTGACGTCGATCGCTCGTCCGTCGTCCGCCAACAGCACGGCGCGTTCCACCATTCGCTCAAGTTCGCGCACATTGCCCGGGAAATCGTAAGCCAACAGCGCGTTAATCGCCCGCGGAGTGAAGCCCGATACTGTTCGGCCATGGCGCAGGGCATAACGCAGACGGAAGTGTTCCAGCAGCACCGGAATGTCCTCGCGGCGCTGGCGCAGCGGCGGCACCCGGACCGGTAAAGTCGATATCCGGTAGAACAAGTCGGCACGAAACGTGCCTTCCCGCACCGCCTCGTTAAGTTCCACATTCGATGCTGCGATCAATCGGACATCCACCTTGATCGTCCGCGTATCGCCGACCCGCTCGAACTCACCTTCCTGGACAGCGCGCAGAATCTTCGATTGTGCAAGTGGCGACAGTGTCGATATCTCGTCCAGGAACAGCGTGCCGCCATTGGCCAGCTCGAACCGACCGGGCCGGGCGGCAACCGCGCCAGTATAGGCCCCCTTGGCCACGCCGAACAGCTCCGATTCGATCAGCCCCTCAGGGATCGCCGCGCAGTTGAGCGCGATGAACGGCTCCGCCTCGCGCGTGCTCAGCCGATGAGCGAGCTTGGCCAGCACTTCCTTGCCGACCCCGGTCTCGCCCATTAACAGCAGCGTCGCATTGCTCGCTGCGGTGCGTTCGATCATGGTCTTGGCTGAGAGGAACGCTGCCGATATCCCAATCACCGTTTGGCCCGCATCATGCCACGTTTCGGACAGGACCAGCGGCGTCGCGGCCAATTCGAGGTCGTCCAACTGATCCCATTCGGGTTTTGGTTTGGCGTGAAGTACGCAGGCAGCATCGCCTCGCCCCGCACATTCCACTTCGCGCATGATGATCGGTTGTCCCGCGAAGGTTGTGGCAAAGCCGCTTGCAAAGCCGGTCTGCATCCAGCACACCGGATCGGTGCTGTGCCCCATCGCGTTGAGATGGATCGCCGCCTCCATCGAATCGTGGACCGTGAACCGGCCTTCGAAATGCCCCCGCGAGGGATCGTTTTCAAGAGTTTCGATCTGGGTCCAGCCGAACCCGGTCAAGGCGTGTGCCTGCGGTCCGACCGCGAATGCTTCGAGATAATCACCATCCGGGCGCAATTTCTTCGCGCCGATCGCGCACCGTGCGCCTTCGGCAAAACCGACACCCCAGAAGAACCGGCTGGCCGCTTCTAGCCCCAATTCGGCCACCAGGCGGCTGCGCCAGCTGGCCAGGGCCGCTTGGCTGAGCAGTACGCAGCGTTCACCGTCATGCCAGATCCGGCCCATTTCCGGTGAGAACAGCAGCTTGCTGGCAAGGTCGGCGTATCCTGGGAGCGTCTCCATCCGGTCAGCTTATCAGATTCGTAACTTCCGGCCCAGACTTAAGCCTCGACATTTACATATACGTCGATCTGCACGGTGCCTCGCCGTGGGATTGACCAACCGGACTGCGGTAAATCGGCCCGAAAACGATATTGGCACGATTCGTGCTTATAACTGTCCCGACAAGAAAAATCGATGGCGGCTTTAGCCATGCTGTTGGGAGAGGATCAAATGAACGACAACATTGCCGATCTGGTTGATTCACGCACCGGGCGCCAATCGCGCTCGATCTACGCGAGCGAAGACATCTATCGGCAGGAACTTGAGCGGATCTTCGGGCGCTGCTGGCTGTTCCTGGTCCACACCAGCCAGATTCCGAAGCCGGGCGACTATTTCCGCACCTTCATGGGCGAAGACGATGTGATCGTGATCCGCCAGAAGGACGGGTCGATCAAGGCGTTCCTTAACAGCTGCACCCACCGCGGGAACCGGATCTGCCGCGCCGATCGCGGCAATGCGCGCGCCTTCACCTGCAACTATCACGGCTGGTCTTTTTCCCCGGACGGCGCGCTCGCCGGGGTGCCGCTGGAAAGCGAGGCCTATTTCGGCGAACTCGACCGCACCAAGTTCGGCCTGATCCCGGTGACGAAAGTGGCCGAGTACAAGGGCCTGGTGTTCGGCTGCTGGGATGCCAATTCGCCCAGCCTCGATGACTATCTGGGCGATGCCAAGTTTTTCCTCGATGTCTGGCTGGATGCCATGCCGGGCGGATCGGCACTGCTCGGCGAGACGCAGAAGATGGTGCTGGGCACCAACTGGAAGCTGCCAGTCGAGAACGTCTGCGGCGATGGCTATCACCTGGGCTGGGCACATGCCGGCGCGATGGCAGCAGTCCAGTCGATGGACCTCACCGGGCTCAGCGTCGGCAATTCCGGGGTCGATCTCGATGGCGGGCTGTCGGTCGCCGGCATGAACGGGCACATGGTCTTGAGCGCGCTCGACGGCGTTTCCGGCTACGCCTTCTATCCTGATCCCAAGCCGATCCTCGAATACCTAGAGGCCAACCGCCAGACGGTGATCGACCGTCTGGGCGAAGTGCGCGGCAGGCAGGTGTGGGGTGCGCAGGTCAACATAACCATTTTCCCCAACCTGCAACTGCTGCCCGGGCTCAACTGGTTCCGGGTCTATCATCCAAAGGGTCCCACCCAGATCGAACAGTGGACCTGGGCCATGGCCGAAAACGACATGCCCGAGGCGGTGAAAGCGCAGATTCTCGAAAACCAGTGCCTGACCTTCGGCTTGGCGGGCCTTTTCGACAACGACGATGGCGACAATCTGACCGCCTGCACCGAACAGTCGCGCGGCTGGCGCACGGCGCAGATGGATGTCTACACCAACATGGCGCTGGGCCGCTCGGGCAAGCGCGAGGGCTTCCCCGGCGATATCGCCTCCGGCTTGGTAAGCGAACACAACCAGCGCTATTTCTACCGCCGCTGGCAAGAGCACATGATGGCGGAAACCTGGGCCGAAGTGCCCACGTACAACATTAACTCGCTGACCGACGAGGAGGCCGAGCATGCTTGACCGACCGCTTGCCCCTCCCCCGGTGGAGGTGATCGTTGCAGTTACCCAGGCACTCCACCGCGAAGCCCGGCTGCTCGACAACGAAGATCTCGACGGCTGGCTGGCCATGCTTGGCAAAGACGTCAGCTATCGCCTGGAACTGAAGAGCCGAAGGTTCCGCGCTGACCGTTCGCCGCCTTTTCCACTTGGCCCAGGGGTAATCTTCAACGAGGATCTGGGTAGGCTGAAAATGCGGGTGGATCGCCTGAAATCCGGCTTCGTCTGGGCCGAAGATCCGCCCAACTACATCCGCCGCGCTGTCTCCAACGTCGAGGTGCTGGCCACCCGGGCCGATAACGAGGTGCGGGTCCATTCGGTGCTGGGGATGCACCGCAATCGGATCGATGGCACCACCCGCCTGCTCACCGCCGGACGCACTGACCTCTGGCGCAGCGAAGGCAGCGCTTGGCTGCTGGCCGCGCGCGAAATCGTGCTGGACCATTCCGTGCTGCCGGACAGCAACCTCAACGCCTTTTTCTGAACAAGCCTGACGGGAGAGAACAATCATGCGCTTCGAACGGATCGGTCGCGAACCGGATTATTCACGCTACATGGACCTCAAGGAAGGCTGGCTTGACCGCCGGATCTTTTCGGATGCGGACATCTACGAGGAGGAGCTGTACCGCATCTTCGCGCGGTCGTGGCTGTTCGTTGCCCACGAAAGCCAGATCCCAAACAGCGGGGACTTCCTGACGACCCACATGGGTGAAGACGCGGTGATCGTCGCGCGCCAGCCCGACGGTTCGATCCGGGTCATGCTCAATTCCTGCCCGCACCGCGGCAATAAGGTGTGCTTCGCCGATGCCGGGAACACCCGTCGGTTCGTCTGCAATTACCACGGCTGGGCGTTTGACACCGCCGGCGACCTCAAGGGCATGCACGAGGAATATTGCTACGACGCGGGCGATATCGACTTCAAGAACCATGGCCTCAAGAACGTCGCCAAGGTCGGCAACTACAAGGGCTTGGTGTTCGCCACCTTCAACAGCGATGCGCCGAGCCTGGAAGCCTGGCTAGGCGATTTCCGGTGGTATCTCGACATGATCCTCGACAACGAGGAAGGCGGCACCGAATTCATTGGCGGCTGCATCAAGTCGGTGATCAGCGCGAACTGGAAGTTCGGGGTCGAGAACTTCATCGGCGACGCTTATCACGCCGGCTGGACGCATGATTCGGGCACTCGGTCGATGAACAACGGCCAGCCGTTCCCGCCGATCGACATGGATAATTCCTATCACGCCAGCGTGAACGGCCACGGCTGGGAATTCGGCACCGAAGGCGTGGGCGACCTCTTCCTGCTCGGGCGCCCCAAGGTGATGGACTATTACAACAAGATCCGCCCGAAGATGGCAGAACGCCTGGGCGAGATGCGCTCGAAGATCTTCGGTTCGGTCGCCTCGGCATCGATCTTCCCCAACGTCTCGTTCCTGCCGGGCATTTCCACCTTCCGCCAGTGGCAACCCAAGGGGCCAATGCAGTTCGAATTGAAGACCTGGGTGATCGTCAACAAGAACATGCCCGACGACATCAAGGAGGAAGTGACCAAAGGCGTGATGCAGACCTTTGGCCCCGGTGGCACCTTCGAGATGGATGACGGCGAAAACTGGGAAAACTGCACCACCGTCAACCGCGGCGTCGTCACCCGGCACGAGCGCCTGCACTATCGCTGCGGGATCGGCCGCCAGATCGAACACGATACCCTGCCGGGCATCGTCTATCGCGGCCAGTACAACGACGCCAACCAGCGCGGCTTCTATCAGCGCTGGCTCGACATGATGACCCATGACGAATTCGGCAAGATGCCGGCACGGCCCGAACCGCAGCTGGGCAATGTGGGCGAAACCCGCGATCTTCCTGGCCTGTTCGCGCTCTGAGAGGAACTACAGCTATGACCGACACCGCAACCCTCGAGCGCACATGTGAAGGGACTACCGCATCGCTCGAACTGACCCACGCGCTGACCCAGACGCTGTATCGCGAAGCACGGCTGCTCGACGATGAACACTACAAGGCCTGGGCCAGCATGCTGGCGGAAGACCTGCATTACCACATGCCGGGGATCGAAACCCGCTATCGCCGCGACAAGACCGAGCAGGTGACCGACCTGACCCGGATGGCCTATTACAACGACAGCAAGCCCGAAATCCTCAAGCGGCTTTCTCGGCTCGAGACCGGAACGGCCTGGTCGGAGGATCCGGCGACGCGCTACACCCATATCATCACCAACGTCGAGGTGGAGCTTACCGAAAAGGCCGACGAGTTCCGAGTCTATTCGAACTTCTATGCTTATCGCAATCGCAACGAACGCGACGAGGATTCGCTAATCGGCAACCGTATCGATATCTGGCGTCAGGTCGGCAACAGCTTTCAACTGGTCAAACGCCGAGCGATCCTCAAGCACAATGTAATGTTGAGCAAGAACCTCAACATCTACGTTTAGTCTATCCACCTTTATAAATAGTAATGATAAAACACGAGGGAGAATGCCAAATGACAAACCGATTGATGTATTTCAGGAAAGCCGTCCTGCGCGCCAGCGCCTCGGCGATCGTAGTATCTACCGGGCTTGTGCCGATGACGGCGCATGCGCAGGATGCAGCAGCAAGCGAGCCTCAGGCCGAGGAGCAACGGGCCGGCGGTCTAGGTGAAATCATCGTGACTGCGCGCAAGCGGTCTGAGAACCTGCAGGAAACGCCGGTCGCGATCACCGCTATGAATGCCGAGATGCTCGAAGCGCGCGAAGTCAACAACGTCGCCCAGGTGGCCAAGTTCGCGCCCAACGTGAACATGTCGCCGGTTGCCAACATCTCCGGTTCCAGCGCCACGATCACCGCGTTCATCCGCGGCGTCGGTCAGACCGACTTCAACATTACCGTGGATACCGGCGTGGGCATCTATGTCGATGGCGTCTATGTCGCCCGCTCGGTCGGTGCGCTGCTCGACATGACCGACATCGCTGATGTGCAGATCCTGCGCGGGCCGCAGGGCACGTTGTTCGGCAAGAACACCATCGGCGGCGCGATCGTCGTCAATTCCGTCCAGCCGCAACACGAATTTGACCTGAAGCTCGAAGCGGCGACCGGCCGGTTCAACCGCGCCGATTTCAAGGGCATGATCAACGTGCCGCTGAGCGACAATCTCGCAATGCGCGCGGTTGCTTCCTATGAAACCCGCGACGGCTACCAGAAGCGTTTGTTCGACGGCGGCCGCCAGGGCAACAAGGACAGCTTCGGCGGACGCATTGCGTTCAAGTGGGAGCCGACCGATAAGCTGACCGTCAGCCTCAGCGGGGATATCAACATCCGCCGCGAAGAGCAGACGGCCATTTCGCTGCTCGAACTGCAGGACCAGAACGTGCCGCTGCGCTTCGTCGATATCCCGAACAGCGCGACGACACCCGGCGGCCCCCAACCGCCAGATCGCTGCGCCCAGCTCGATGTATTTCTGGAACAAGATCCGCGTCACCGATGGCAGCTGTGGAGCACCTTGGGGCGGGTTTGGCGTTCCGGGTACCCTTGCGCCGACCGGCAACCCGGCCTGCGCCAGCACCCGCTGGATCACTGGCGACATCGACACCACCTGGGCTGGCGGCGTCAACCGGTCGGACTTCGATCTATGGGGCACGAACCTCACCCTCGATTACGATTTCGGCGATTTCAGCCTGAAGTCGATTTCGGCCTACCGCGACCAGAGTTCGCACATGGAATACGATTTCGACGGCACTCCGCATACGATCCTGCGGATCGCAAGCGATATCGATGTGTGGCAGGCCTCGCAGGAACTGCAGTTTACCGGAAGCCTGATGGATGGCCAGGTGAAGTTCGTTCTGGGCGGCTATTATCTCAAGGAAAAGGGCACTGACTACACCCCGATGGAATTCGGGTTTGCCCAGTTCTTTACTGGCGGCGACATCGACAACGACAGCTATGCCTCATACCTGCAGGCCACCTTCAAGGTGACCGACCGGTTCTCGATCACGCCGGGCATCCGCTACACTAACGAGACCAAGCGGTTCGACCCGTCTGTGCTGTGGATCGGCGTGCAAAAAGGACCCCGTTAGCGGGGTGATCGGCGTCTAAAAGGGACCCCTCATTTCGATAGCTTACACAGTCGCGTGGAAGTTCATGCGGCGAGATCGGGATGTTGGTTTTGGAGACAGTGGTTCGTATCCGGCGTGAGTATGCCGGCGGGAAGGCGATCAAGGCGATCGCGCGTGATCTGCATGTGTCGCGGAAGGTGATCCGCAAGGCGATCCGGGCGCCGGAAGGCGCATTTGATTATCGACGCAAGGTTCAGCCGCTACCGCGGATTGGTCCATTTCAGGATCGTCTTGATGTGCTGCTGGAAGAGAATGAGTTGCTGGGCCGACGTGACCGGCTTCGGATGACCCGTATCCACGACCTTTTGGTGCGTGAGGGTTTCGAAGGCTCCTACGATGCCGTGCGTCGCTATGCGGCACGGTGGAAGGTCGAGCGGCGCAGGAATGTCGGCGATGGGACGACTGCCTTTATTCCGATGCTGTTCCAGCCCGGCGAGGCCTACCAGTTCGACTGGAGCCACGAGGATGTCGAGATCGACGGCAAGCCGATGCGGGTAAAGGTCGCGCATATGCGGCTGTGCGCATCGCGGGCGGTGTATGTCCGGGCCTATCCCCGCGAGAGCCAGGAGATGCTGTTTGACGCGCATGCGCGCGGCTTTGCCTTTTTCGGTGGCGTGCCCAAGCGCGGCATCTACGATAATATGAAGACGGCGGTGACGAGCGTGTTCACCGGCAAGGAGCGGGTGTTCAACCGGCGGTTCCTGATCATGGCCGACCATTATATGGTCGAGCCCACGGCCTGCTCGCCGGCGGCGGGCTGGGAGAAGGGCCAGGTCGAGAACCAGGTGCAGACGATCCGAGGGCGCTTCTTCCAGCCCCGTTTGCGGTTCGCCAGCCTTGAGGAGCTCAATGGCTGGCTGGAAAGCCGAGTGCCGGCGCTGGGCCGAACGGCAGGCGCATCCTGAGCAGGGCGAACAGACCGTGGCGCAGATGCTGGAGATGGAACGCCCTGCATTGCAACCGATGCTGGGGCCGTTCGACGGCTTCAACGAGAGCGAGCATGGCGTGTCGGGCACCTGCCTGATCAGCTACGATCGCAACCGATACTCGGTTCTCTCAACGGTGGCACGACGCACGGTGCAGGTCCGGGCCTATGCCGACCGCATTGTCGTGCGATGCGATGATGAGGTCGTTGCCGAGCATCCCCGCTTCTTCGGGCGGAACCGCACGATCTATGATCCCTGGCACTATCTGCCGGTGCTGGCCCGCAAGCCCGGCGCTTTGCGCAACGGCGCCCCCTTCCAGGACTGGGAGCTGCCGCCAGCACTGGCTCGGTTACGCCGCAAGCTGGGCAACAGCGATGATGCTGACCGGCGGTTCGTGCGCGTGCTGGCGGCCGTGCTGACCGACGGTCTGGAACTCGTCGAGGCCGCCGTGCGGGAGGCGCTGGCGACCGGCACGGCAAGCGACGATCTGATCCTCAACATCCTGGCACGGCGCCGCGAACCGCCGCGACCGCTGACGATCGTCACTTCGGAGGACAATGCCCTGCGGCATCCGCCGATCGCCGACTGTGCCCGTTACGACCAACTGAGGAACTTCCATGCAGCGGCATGACATGATCGACGCGATGCGCGGGCTTGGACTCAAGGGGATGGCTGGCGCGTTCGATGAGGCCGTTACCACCGGCCTTCAGCGGCAGCGCACGACGATGGAGATACTGACCGATCTGCTGCGCGCGGAGGCAACCCACCGCCACGCAGCCTCGATCCGATACCGGATGGCAGCCGCCAAGCTGCCGGTGGTGAAGGACCTTGATGCCTTCCACTTCGAGGGGACGCCGATCAACGAGGCGCTGGTCCGTTCGCTACACAGCGGCGCGTTCCTGCCTGCACGGCGCAATGTCGTCCTTGTCGGCGGCACAGGCACCGGCAAGACCCATCTGGCCATCGCCATCACCGCCAATGTCGTCCGCGCCGGAGCGCGGGGGCGCTACTTCAACACCGTGGATCTGGTGACCCGTCTCGAAGAGGAAGCCCGGATCGGCAAAAGCGGCGCGCTTGCCGCCCAGCTCTCCCGGCTTGATCTCGTCGTTCTGGACGAGCTTGGCTATCTGCCGTTCGCCCGCTCAGGCGGGCAGTTGCTGTTCCATCTGGTCAGCAAGCTTTATGAGCAAACCAGCGTCATCATCACGACCAACCTGGCGTTCGGGGAATGGCCGACCGTGTTCGGCGATCCCAAGATGACCACCGCTCTTCTCGATCGTGTCACCCATCATTGCGACATCATCGAGACCGGCAATGACAGCTGGCGCTTCAAGAACCGAAACTGATCCTCGCCGCAGGTCGGGATGAAGATGCTTTGCGCTGCGCGCGCCTCCGGTCGGGCTCCGCCCTCCCTACGCCGCGCGCAGCGCAAGGAGCATTCCTCGACCGTCGTACCATCTTTGAAAGGGGGTCCCTTTTGCGCGCCGATTGGGGGTCCCGTTTGGACGCCGATTGACAGTCTGTGCAGACGATCTTCAACGACCGCTCGCAACTCGATCCAGTGCTGGCATCGGTCTATCCGCAGGGCGCATTCGTCGCGTTCAGCCAGTGCCTCGTCGGACAGGCAAACCCGGCGGCCAACCTGTTCCCGTCAGGCCCGCTGGCCGGTTTCCCGCTACCGAACTGCACGCCTTCGGCGACCAACCCGGGCGGCAACCACACGATGCCGGCCATCGAGGTTTCGGCCAAGGCCAAGGAGTGGACCCCGGCGATCTCGGCGGACTACAAGATAACCGACAATTCGCTGATCTATGCGTCCTATTCGAAAGGCTTCAAGAACGGCGGGTTCAGCCAGCGCATCTTCCCAGCTGAAATCGCGACCCCCTCGTTCACGCCGGAATTCGTCGAATCCTACGAAATCGGCCTGAAGAACGAACTGTTCAACCGGCGCCTGCGCCTGAACATCGCGGCGTTCCTTTCCGATTACAGCGACATGCAGATCACTGTGAACGAAGGGATCGCTCCGAAGGTTCGCAACGCCGGTGCCGGCCGGATCAAGGGCTTCGAGATCGAAGGCGAAGCTGCCCCGATCGAACAGGTTCGCGTGAACTTCGGCGTGGGTTATCTCGATGCCTACTACACCAAGATCGATCCGAGCGCGGCGCCAGTCACGCTGGATTCGAAGTTCGCCTTCGTTCCCAAGTGGACAGCTTCGGCCGCGATCAACGCCGACGTCTATGAAGGCAGCATGGGCAAGCTGACCCTGCGCGGCGATTGGTCCTACCAGAGCGGCACCTTCAAGGATGCAGTCAACAGCCCGCAACTGTTCCAGCCCGCGTACAGCGTGTTCGGCACCAGTGCCTCGTTCACCGACAGGAGTGAGCACTTCACCCTGACTGCGGGCGTCACGAACCTGACCGACAAGCGCTATCTGCAGGGCGGCTATGTCGATCTCAACGTCGGCGGCGCCGCAACGGCCAGCTTCTCGCGTCCGCGCGAATGGTTCCTCAAGCTCGCCTACAAGTACTGATGAAGGCCCGAGGGCGGCGGACCGCCACCGCCCTCACCCTTGCCTCGACGGGCAAGGCCAGAACAGAATAACTAAGGAGAAATCCGATGGACGGACTGCGCTATTTTCTCATTCCGGTCATGACCTTGGCGGGCGTTATCGGATTCATGCTCGGCGGCAGCTACGTCTGGCTGGGCGCGGCGACCTTTCCGGTGTTGATGACGCTGGATATCCTGCTGCCGGCGGACCACAAGATGCGCGCGCAGGGCACGGCACTGCTTGGCGATTTCGCCATGTACCTCCAGCTCCCGTGCATGATCCTGCTGGTCTGGGCCTTTGCCCGATCGGTTGCGACCGCGATCAACCCGATCACCGGCGCCGACAATTCAAGCTGGCAACTGGCCGGATCGCTGCTCAGCCTGGGTTGGCTCTCGGCGGTGCCGACCCTGCCGGTGGCGCATGAGCTGATGCACCGCCGCCACTGGTTTCCTCGCTATGTCGCCAAGTGTCTGAGCGCGTTCTACGGCGACCCCAATCGCGATATTGCCCATATCGTCACCCACCACGTCCATCTCGACACGGCCAAGGATAGCGATACCCCTCGGCGCGGGCAGACCATCTACAGCTTCGTGTTCCAGGCGAGTTGGGGTTCCTACAAGGATACTTGGGAAAAGTCGGCCGAAATCCTCCGCAAGCTTGGCCATGCTTCGCTGGGATGGCGCAATCCGGTGTGGCTACTGCCGCTCTTATCGGGCAGTATCATCGTCTTTGTGGGCTTGACGGCAGGCCTTGGCGCGGCGCTGACCGCTGTCGGCGCGATGGTAATGGCCAAGATGTTCGTGGAGGGGTTCAACTACTTCCAGCACTATGGCCTGATCCGGGTCGAAGGGGCGCCGATCGAGCTCCATCACGCCTGGAACCACCTTGGCGCGATCGTCCGGCCGATCGGTGCGGAAATCACCAACCACATCAACCATCACCTTGACGGGCATATCCCCTTCTATGCGCTGAAGCCCGAACCGCAAGCGCCGCAGATGCCCTCACTGTTCCTGTGCTTCGCCGCCGGACTGATCCCGCCGGTCTGGTTCCGCTTCATCGCGCAACCGCGCCTCAAGGACTGGGACGAACGTTTCGCCACCCCCGGCGAACGCAAGCTGGCGGATCAGGCCAACGCACAGGCTGGCTGGCCGCGCTGGCTGGCCAGCACTTGAACGCCAGGCCAATCGTCCACCCTCATTCGGGCGACAATC
>NZ_BCYT01000025.1 GCF_001598335.1 Sphingobium abikonense NBRC 16140 | reverse complement strand
AATCGGATTTTTCATTCGCGCTTCCAGGCCTTGAGCGCCTTTTCGCGGGTAATGGCGAGCGTCATGTCATCATGAGGCTCCACCAGCACGAGACATGTGAGGCCATATTTCTTGCAGAAGGTCGATCCGGCGCCGTTTCGATGCTCAAGCACCCGTGCGGCGCGGTTGGCGGAAACGCCAATGTCGAGGACGCCACGAGCCTTGTTGGTCATGATGTAGGTGTAGCCGCCGCGCGCCATGTCTCATCGTTGCGCACCATCGCCTGAGATGCCAGCCTTCGCTGGCATGACGGAAGAAATTTCGGTCGCTTTACAATTATGCGCCCTCGAAAGTCGCCAGTCCACTTCCCACCCTTGATCACCGTTCGGCTGCCCGGTTCGCACCTACCCGCCCTAACAGCCGCTCGTCCGGTTTCGAGCGGAAAGCTGGCCGGGCATAGTCGACCGGCGCAAGACATTTAGCGTTGCAGAGGCAAGCGTTAGCTTTTGCTGAACCCGCCATTCGAGTCGCGCGAACCGGGCTGCCAGTTTTGTGCCCCTATCTTGGCCATGCAGGATGTCGCGGACGTAATCCACAAGCGGGCATTTGAGCTATGGGACGATTACGGTCACCCCAGCTCCCATAACCAAATCTAGCCGATCCGTTCCGGCAGATCGAACAATGTCGTGAAGCGCCGGGCGACCTTTAGGTCACCCGTCACCTCGGCCAAGGATGCCGGCGGCACCGAGCCACGCGCCATAGAGGACCAGGGCTTCGTATACGGCGGCGCGATCGGGGACCCGGACGGTCACACCTGGGAAACGATGTGGATGGATACGAACTGGACGAAGCCGGCAAGCTCATGATGAGCAAAGCGAGCAGAGGAGAAGATCCATGACCTGTGTGAACAGTTTCGTCATCGCGGTGCCGGAAGGCGGCAAGCAGGCCTATATCGACACCGCCGAAAAGTTCTGGGCGCTCGTCAAGGAGTTTGGCGCGCTCGGTCAGGTCGAATGCTGGGAGGCGGACGTCAAGGACGGCCATACCACCGACTTCCGCATGGCGACCAAGGCCAAGCCTGGCGAGAAGATCGTCTTCAGCTGGATCACCTGGCCCGACAAGGCCGCCGCCGACAGGGGTGAGAAGCGGATGATGGAAGATCCCCGAATGGAAGAATTTGGCGAAATGCCGTTCGATGGCAAGCGCATGATATATGGCGGCTTCGAGACCATCGTCGACAAGCGGGCTTGAGCCATGGACGTCGCCAACGTCTTCGTCACGCTTGGGGTGACGGCCCATGTTGCTGGCTGTCAGTGGCGGAGCGCGGCGTTGGGCCGTAGGCCCGACCGCAGTCCGATGCCAGGTTGCTGCGAATGGGATCTAAGCGACCATGTCTTGTTCCAAATGCTCGACAACCCGAAGGATGGTGCTGTCGATACCGCCTCACTGCGCCTTCTGAATCTAGAAACTGGGATCGAGCGGCTCCGCGACACCGGCATCGCTGTCGGTAATCCGCCGCCCATCTCCGGCTTCGACACCTTGCGCATCGCCACCCTCACCGTTCCCGACGGCAACACGCTCAACCCGCTGAAAGGGGAATGATGGCCGCCAATACCGTCACCATCTGGACCTACGACTGGGTGTCCGACATGCCGCGCGGCTTCGTTCGCGACATCCGGCTGCGCTGGGCGTGCGAGGAGGCGGGCATCGCCTACCGTGTAGAAAGCGTGCCCTTCGACGGGCGCGAGACCAATCACCTCGACCGGCAGCCCTTCGGTCAGGTGCCCATGCTGGAGGACGGCCCCATTCGCCTGTTCGAAACCGGGGCGGGTCTGATTCATCTCGGCGGCAAGAGCGATGCACTGATCCCGTCAGACGAGAAAGGTCGCGCCGAAGTGATCCAGTGGATGTTTGCCGGGCTCAATACGCTGGAAATGGTGACCATGCCCTGGGTCGTGCTGCAATGGTCGAAGGAAGACGTGCAAGCGATCGGCGACTGGCTCGACAACCGGCTGGCCCAGATGGAAAGGGTGCTAGCGGATCATGAGTGGCTGGTGGGGGAACGCTTCACTCTCGCCGATCTCGTCATAGCCGACGTGCTGCGTGTTAACCTCGTTCGCGAGCACGGCGATCGCCCCGCTAGCGAAGCCTACATAGAACGCATGACCACCCGCCCCGCCTTTCACAAGGCCCACGCCGATCAAATGGCCCATTTTGAGAAGGCTGACGAAGCCCGCAAGGAGAAGAGCGATGACTGATCCTGATACCGGCGCCTTTATCTGGTACGAACTGATGACGCCCGATCCCGATGCCGCCAAAACATTTTACGACGCGGTAATCGGCTGGGACATCGCCGCGCGCGAGGAGAGCGGAAGCGAGATGGACTATCGCATGATCCGACGGTCAGACGGTGGCCATGCGGGCGGCGTCCTCGCGCTGTCGCGAGCAATGCAGGACGGCGGCGCCCGGCCAGCGTGGTATGGCTATGTCTGCGTGCCGGATGTCGATGCGGCCAAGAGCGCATTTGAGGCGGCGGGCGGCACGGTCCATTTCGATCAGACGATCGAGGGCGTGGGCCGGATGGCGCTCGTCGCCGACGGGCAGGGTGCGCCGCTCTATGTGATGACACCCACCCCGCCCTTTGACGACCCTAACGCCAAAAGCGACGTGTTCGATTACCGGAAGCCGCAGCACGTGCGCTGGAACGAACTGTCCACGGCCGATCAGGACGAGGCGATCGCCTTCTACACCGGCCTGTTCGGCTGGCGGCAGGACGGAGCGATGCCGATGCCGGGCTTGGGCGACTACAAGTTCCTCTATCGCGGTGAGGACTTGATCGGAGCGATCGTGCAAAAGTCGCCCGCGATGCCGCAATCGAACTGGACCTATTCGATCGGTGTCGACGCCATTGACCGCGCGGTCGCTGCCGTGAAGGACGGCGGCGGCACGCTGATCGAGGGGCTGCACCAGATCCCAGGCGGCGAATTCAGCGCCGTCTGTACCGATCCGCACGGCATCGCCTTCGGCCTCGTCGGACCACGCAGGGAGAAGTGAGATGAACGAGCCGAATATCGCGCGAAAGATCACCGGTGCCGCCTTCCTGTCGCTCGATGGCGTGATACAGGCCCCCGGCGGTCCGATCGAAGACCCCACCGGCGGCTTCGAAGAGGGCGGCTGGGTCTTCAGCTTGTGGGACGAACAGGTCGGCGAAACTCTCGGCGAACTCTTCGCAGGCGAATACGACCTGCTGCTGGGCCGGCGAACGTACGACATCTTCGCCGCCTACTGGCCCTATGCAGAGGAACCAGAGAACCGCCCGATGCGCGATGCCTTCGACGCGGCGAACAAATACGTGCTAACCCGCGGCGACCAGCCGCTCGAATGGCAGAACAGCCACCGGCTGTCCGGGGTGGACGACGTCGCGCGTTTGAAGGCAGAGCCGGGCCGCGACCTGCTCATCCAGGGATCGAGCACGCTCTACCCGGCCCTTCTCGCCGCAGGCCTGATCGACGAGCTCGTCACCATGACCTATCCGGTGATCCTGGGGCACGGCAAACGCCTGTTCGGCGACGGCACCACGGTCACGAAGCTGGAGATGACAGGCCACCGGGTAACCAACCAAGGTGCCATCATCGCCTACTGGAAACCGGGCGGAGGTCTGCCGCCCTATCCCAGTGAAGCACCGATCGCTGCTACCAGCGACCGCGAGATTGAGAGGCGCAAACGCATGGAGGACGGTAGCTGGTGAGCGGCCTGCCGTGTGACAGAGGAAGCTTGAACTCGTCCCAGACGAATGGCAGACCCTACGGCTTATTCGAGGCCTCTGAGCTCTCACGGCACGGTACTAAGACCCGCTTTTTAGGGAGTGGCTTTCGGAATATCCGCTTCTAGGCGTTTCAAAATTTTTGTCGAACGGCTGGGACTGGCGCAGAGCAGCCACGACGTTGTGAGGCTGGCTCCTTGCAATGCGCCAATAGGCAGCCTCTCTCAAATTTCGTTGCGCTCCGCCAGCCTGAGCGCGTCCTCCACGTCCGCCCCATGGTATCTGACAGTGCTTTCAATCTTTGTGTGCCCAAGCAGGATTGGACCGCACGGAAATTTCCGATTGCCTTGTAGATGATCGATGCCTGGGTTCGGCGCAGAGAGTGCATCCCATATGGCAAGTGGAAGACGGTGCATCTCCACTTGAGTCGCTGGTGCCGTGCCGGTGTCTGAAAACGGGTGTTCAATGCGTTAACCGCCGAACAGGACAACCAGCATCTGAAAACCGACAGCACCTTCGTTGGGGCGCACCAGCAGGCGGCGACCGGAAAAGGGGACATGCGATCAGGCGCTGGGGCGTTCCCGAGGCGGATTGACAACCAAGGTCCACATGTTGGCGAAAGCGCGTGGTCGCCCGCTGCGCTTCATCGACGCGCCCGGCCAGACTGGTGACGTCACCAAGGCGCCGGCCCTGCCCTGCGGACATCAAGACAATGCCGTACTTGCGGACAAAGCCTATGACAGCAGGGCCTTACGGACCCTCATCGCAGACATGGGAGCCGAAGTGGTTATCCCCTCGAACCGCTGCCGCAATGTTGCCATCCATCACCACGTTACCGTCTACAACTACGAAACCGTATCGAGCGATGTTTCGGACGCCTCAAGCACTTCCGACGATTTGCCACACGGTACGACCGCCGAACCGTACAATTCACCGGCTTCGTACACCTCGCCGTTGCAATGAATCTGGTTACGCTGAATGTCGATCCGCGCTAGCCTTGCCCATCAAAATCGTGGGACACTCAAAAGGGCCTCGTGAGACGCGGGGCCTTTTTCCTTGGCCTCGACGGCCGATTCACAGTCTCCGCGTCCCTCGCTTTTTACCCCCGGCCGCAAACCGCGCAGAACTGCGCCGGTTTGGTGCTACAGTCAGCTTGCAGCGTGAAAAGTTTCGCATTTCGGAATGTGGCTGGGGCGGCAGGATTCGAACCTGCGCATGGCGGTACCAAAAACCGCTGCCTTACCGCTTGGCTACGCCCCAGCAGAGCGCCGGCATCGCCAGCGCGGACCGCCATATAGCGGTTGCTGCGCGAAAGGAAAGCCTAGTCATCACAGTTTGACAACGCCAATATGGCGCCGACCTTTTTTATCCGGAACATCGCTTTCATGGCTTCGCCTTCTTCCTCTTCCCAGATCAGTCCGGCCTCGCCGCTTTTCCTGCGCGAGGACGAGATACGGCGCGGCATCGAAATGCTGTATTTCGGCTATGGCGCGCTGACGCGATCCATCGACGAAGGGCTGGCGGCGCAGGGGCTGGGCCGGGCGCATCATCGCGCGCTCTATTTCATTTCGCGCCAGCCCGACCTGACGGTCAAGGATCTGCTCCGCCTGCTTGCCATCACCAAGCAATCGCTGGGCCGGGTGCTGAACGACCTGATCGATCGGGGCTATATCGAAACCCGCGTCGGCGCGAGCGACCGGCGGCAGAAGCTGCTGCGGCTCAGCCCGCAGGGCGCGGCGCTCGAAGCCGAGTTGTTTCGCGCATTGCGGGAGAAAATGGCGGCGGCCTATGCCCAGGCGGGACAGGGATCGGTCACCGGATTTTGGCGGGTCTTGGAGGGTCTGATCCCCGAAGAAGACCGGTCCATGGTCTTTGGCCTGCGCGGTGGATGATGACGGTCACGCAACTTTATCGGCCCTGCTGCGCTTGTGCCTGTCTACGCAATGGAAGAGAGGAACCATCATGCGCACTGCGATTATCGCTGGAATGACCCTGATCGCCGCTGCGGGCCTGTCGGCCTGTTCGGAAAAGACCCAGGACAATCTGGAGCGGACGGGCGATTCCATGGGGAACGACATCAGCCGCGCCGCCGATGATGCGGGCGATGCCATCGACAATGGGCTGGATGATGCCGGTCAGGCGATTGATCGCGGAGCCGACCGCGTCGACGCCGCCGCCGATGAGGCTGCCGCCGATGCCAAGCGCGAAACCGGCGAGGCCAAGGATAATGTTGGCGACGCACTGCAGGATGCCGGTCGCGATCTGAAGAACGACTGACAGGCTACAGCCTTGGGGTGTGAACGCCACTAGCGAACGCCTCGACACGCATGATACGGCCCGGCTTCCCTACAGGATGCCGGGCCGTTTTCACATTGGCAAAGTAAGTCAGCCTGCCAGAAACATCTTGCACAGCGCCAGGAATCGCGCCGGCTGGTCCGCCATCACCATATGGCCGCTGGGACCTATCGGTTTGAGCAGTGCCGCCTTGGCGCCGGCATAGGCCTCGCGGAAGCGGCGCGTGATAGCAGCGGCCTGCTGCGCGTCGGACCCGACGGCGAAGACGACATGAAGCGGCACTGTCAAACGCGGCAATTGCGGGCCGAGATCGACATTGGCCAGGTCGCGCAAGGCGTTGGCGATCACGTCGGGATCGCTGTTTTTCGCGCCGGGCGTCTGCGCGACGATCTGGGCCAGATAGCGCCGTCCCGCTGCCGTGCCGGTAAGGTAGCTGCTAAGCTGATCGGCCAGGAAGCCAAGCCCGCTTGCCGTGCCACCCACCATCGCCGCACCGGCAGGCAGCATGTCCACCACCATCACGCGGCCTGCCCGGCCGCTCAACCCCAGTTTTAAAGCCAGCGTGCCGCCCATCGAATGACCAATGACCGCCGGGCGTTTTAGACCGGCTGCCGTGATGTAGCGCGCGATCTCGTCAGCCAGCGGCGAGATAAGCGCGCCGCTCTGGTTGGCCTGCGCGGCAAGTCCGGCGAAACCGCGCACATGGATGAGGTGAAAGCGATAGCCCGGCAATGCCGCCACCAGGCCGTTCCAGATACCGGGCCCACTGGCAAGACCGGGGATCAGCACCACGTCCCGACCGTTGCCCCGCACGGCCACGTCTATCCGGCGCGACACGAAGGGTGCGGCGCTTGCGCCCCTGGCCCATAATCCCAGCCCCGCCGCGCCACCGCCCATCAGAAGCGTGCGTCTGTTCATGCCCATGGTCATGGCGCGGCTATTGCCCGGTTGCCCCTGAACCGCAACTGAGCATATCCTGCCCAGGATCAAGAGGTTGCGGCATCGACCCTCCCCCCATCGCATTTGCGGACTCATTCGTCGCATCTGCCTTGAAGCGAGGACCGAGCCAACGGCCTATGATCACCATAAGTTCGGGGAATTTCATGTCGTTTAGAGAAAGCCGGGGGGCGACGGCGCGCCTTGTCCTGTTGATCGCCGCCTTGTCCGCTTGCGTCAGCGCGCCCGAGCGTCCACGCGCCCTGGCTGCCGCAGCCACCCCGCAAAAGCCGCAGCCTACCACCAATAGCTGGCCGATCCGTCAGGTCGCCAACCCTCCCCTGCCCTATCAGGATATCAACCAGAATGAGGCGCCGCCCCCGGCGCTGGTCAGCGTCATCCGCAACCTTGGCCAAAGCTTCAAGGGCAAGGTCGGCATCGCTGTCCGCCGCGTGGGCGCGGACTGGACCGTCGCGTGGAACGGCAACGCACTGTTCCCGCAACAAAGCGTGTCGAAACTGTGGGTCAGCATGACGTTTCTGGATGCAGTCGACCGGGGCAAGCTGCGCCTGACCGACACGACGACGCTGACGCGCAACGACTTGACGCTGTTCCACCAGCCCAGCGCGGCACTGGTGGCGAAACAGGGCGGCTGGACCACCAGCTATTCCGACCTGATGCGCCGGGCGATGACGCAGAGCGACAATACCTGCAACGACGCGTTGTTGCGCGCGGCGGGCGGGCCGGACGCGGTGCGCGGGTTCCTGGCGCGGCGGATGATCAAGGATATCCGCTTCGGCCCGGGCGAGCGACTGCTGCAGTCGGCAACGGCGGGGCTGGACTGGCGGCAGGATTATTCTATCGGCCGCAATTTCTATGCGGCGCGCGCGAAGCTGCCCATGTCGGTACGGGTAAAAGCGCTCGACAATTATCTGTCCAATCCGCCCGATGGCGCGGCGCCCGGTTCGATCGTCGCGGCGCTGGCGAAGCTGAAGCAGGGCGACATGCTGTCACCCGCATCGACGCGGCTGCTGCTCAATATCATGAGCGAGGCGAAGACGGGGCCGCAACGGGTGAAGGGCGGCGTACCGGCCGGCTGGCATTATCTGCACAAGACCGGCACCGGGCAGGATCTCGCGCCCCGCTCGACCGGCTATAACGACGTCGGCATCATGACCGCGCCCGATGGTACCAGCTATGCCGTCGCGGTCATGATCGGGTCGACCACCGTGCCGATCCCCGAACGCTGGGCGCTGATGCAGGCCGTGTCGAAGGCGGTCGCGGCGAACCACGAGACGCGGTAGCGGGCTGGAGGGGCGCGCGGATACAGGCTATCCCGCTGCCCATGACCCAGAATCACCTCTACCTCGTCGACGGCTCGGGCTATATCTTCCGCGCCTATCACCAGCTTCCGCCGCTGACCAACCGCCATGGCCAGCCGGTTGGCGCGGTCTATGGCTATACGACGATGTTGTGGAAGCTGGCCGAGGAGCTGGGCAAAGCCGAGGGGCCAACGCACATGGCCGTGATCCTGGACAAGGGGTCGCACACGTTCCGCAACGATATGTATGACCAGTATAAGGCGAACCGCCCGCCCGCGCCCGAGGATCTGGTTCCGCAATTCCCCATGATCCGCGACGCCACCCGCGCCTTTTCCCTGCCCTGCATCGAGGAAGACGGGTTTGAGGCCGACGACATCATCGCCAGCTACACCAAGGCGGCGGTCGCAGCGGGATGGCATGTCACTATCGTCAGTTCCGACAAGGACCTGATGCAGCTGATCCAGCCCGGCGTCGACATGTACGACACGATGAAGAATGAGCGGCGCGGAGCCGACTATGTCATGGGCAAGTTCGGCGTGCAGCCCGAACAATTGGGCGACGTGCTGGCGCTGATGGGCGACAGCGTCGACAATGTGCCTGGCATACCCGGTATCGGCCCCAAGACGGCGGCGAAGCTCATCACCGAATATGGCGGGCTGGAGGCGGCTCTGGAGGCCGCGCCTTCCATGAAGAAATCGAAGATGCAGGAAAATCTGATCGCCCATGCCGACATGGCGCGACTGTCGCGCCGGCTGGTGGCCCTGCACGATGCGATGGACCTGCCCGAACCCCTGGAGGAACTGACGCTCAAGGGCATTCCGCCCGAACCGCTCCAGGCCTTCCTGGCTCATCATGGTTTCAAGACATTGCTCAATCGCCTGGGCGCACCGGCCGCGGCGGTCGCGGTGGCGGCAGCCGCCGCCGCTGCGACGGATGAGGCCGCCCCGCCGCCTCCCGCCTTTGCCGATGAACCCGCGATCGACCGGAGCCTTTATGAAACGGTGGTGACGCAGGACGCGCTCGATCGCTGGATCGCGGCGGCGCGGGCGGCAGGCGTGGTGGCGGTGGACACGGAAACCGACATGCTCGATTGTGTCTCCTGCGGCCTTGTCGGCATCAGCCTGGCGATCGGGCCGAACGCAGCCTGCTACATCCCGGTCGGCCATGGCGGCACCGACATGTTCGCCGAGCGGCCCGGGCAGCTCGACAAGGCCTTGGTCCTCGCAAAGCTCAAGCCGCTGCTGGAAGATGACGCCGTGCTCAAGGTCGGCCAGAACCTCAAATATGACATGACGGTGCTGCGCCGCCACGGGATCGAGGTCGCGCCCTATGACGATACGATCGTCATGAGTTTCGACCTGGAAGCGGGCAAATCGCTGTCCGGCCATGGCATGGATGAAGCGGCACGCACGCACCTTGGCCATGAATGCATCAGCTTCAAGGAGGTGGTGGGCACCGGCAAGAGTCAGATCAGCTTTGCCGAAGTGCCGCTCCCGCGCGCGACCGAATATGCGGCGGAGGACGCCGACGTGACGCTGCGCCTCTGGAAGCGGTTCAAGGCGCGGGTGGCGAATGAGGGGGCAAGCCGGATCTACGAACTGGTTGACCGTCCGCTGGTCGGCGTGATTGCCGGCATGGAGCATCGCGGCATCAAGGTGGACCGCGAAGCCCTCTCCCGCCTGTCGGCCGAATTCACCGCCGGCATCGCCGAGCTGGAAACCGAAATCCATGAGATCGCCGGCCAGCCCTTCGCCATCGGCTCCACCCAGCAATTGGGCGCGATCCTGTTCGACAAGATGGGGTATAAGGGCGGCAAGAAGGGCAAGTCGGGCGCCTATTCCACCGACGTCACCATATTGGAACAGTTGAAGGCGCAAGGCGCGCCCATTGCCGCCAAGGTGCTGGAATGGCGGCAGCTCTCCAAGCTCAAATCCACCTATACCGATGCCTTGCAGGCACAGATCAACAAGGATACGGGCCGCGTCCACACCAGCTATTCGCTAACCGGCGCGCAGACCGGCCGCCTGTCCTCGACCGATCCCAACCTCCAGAACATCCCGATCCGCACCGAAGTCGGGCGCCAGATCCGCCACGCCTTCGTCGCGGAGCCGGGCCATGTCATCCTGGCGGCGGACTATAGCCAGATCGAATTGCGGTTGGCCGCGCATATGGCCGATGTGCCTGCGCTCAAAGAGGCGTTCGCCGCGGGCGAGGACATCCACGCCGCCACCGCCGAGCAATTGTTTGGCGAGGTCAACCGCGACACGCGCGGGCGCGCCAAGACGATCAACTTCGCCATCCTTTACGGCATTTCGCGCTGGGGCCTCGCCGGCCGGCTGGAAATCAGCGCAGATGAGGCGCAGGATATGATCAGCCGCTATTATGAGCGCTTCCCCGGCATCAGCATCTATATCAATGAAACGATCGAGAAGGCGCGTGAGCGGGGCTACACCGAAACGCTGTTTGGCCGAAAGACATGGTTCCCCCGCATCAAGGCGGCGATCCAGCATGAGCGCCAGGGCGCCGAACGCGCCGCGATCAATGCACCCATTCAGGGGACCAGCGCCGACATCATCAAACGGGCGATGGCGCGCATGGAACCGGCGCTGGAAGCTGCCGGGCTACCGGGCGTCAAAATGCTTCTCCAGGTGCATGACGAACTGGTGTTCGAAGTGCCGGAGGGCGTTGTGGACGCGGCCAGCACGGTCATCCGCCGCGTGATGGAAACGGCGGCCGAACCGATGGTGAAACTCAGCATCCCGTTGGGTGTCGAAATCGGCACCGGCCCAAGTTGGGGCGCAGCGCACTAGGGTCAGGACTCACTGATCAGAGCCAAAATATGACGGTGGCAGCGAGTGCAATTGCCGAGAAGAAGGCGGTTGGGCAGCGGTCGTAGCGGGTGGCGACGCGGCGCCAGTCCTTCAGGCGGCCGAACATGATCTCGATCCGGTTGCGACGTCTGTAGCGGCGTTTGTCGTAGTTGATGGGCTTGTTGCGCGATTTCCGGCCGGGAATGCAGAACTTGATGCCCCTTTCCTCCCGCGTCCGTGAACCAGTCGGCATCATATCCTCGATCGGCGAGCAACCACTGTGCTTTGGGTAATTCGTCAAGAAGGGCCGCTGCGCCGATATAGTCGCTGATCTGACCGGCGGTCATGAAGAAGCTCAAGGGGCGGCCATTGGCATCAGTAACGGCATGGAGCCCTTCGACAAGCTCAGGAGAGCCTTCGTATTCATGCCGCCCTTGGTGCGGCCGATCAGGCGTCCGAGGTCCCCTTTTTTACCGCCAGGCTCGATGCCGTGCGGTGCGCCTTCAAATAGGTCGCGTCGATCATCACCGTCTTGCGCTCAGCACTGGCTGAGAGCCCTTCCACCATGCGCGTGAAAACGCCCATCTGACCCCAGCGCTTCCAACGATTGTAGAGTGTCCCTTCGACAAGCTCAGGACAGGCTTGTGTGGTCCGTAATCCTTCGGCGCATCCCGCCAGCGCAGCCCATTCCGGTTGACGAAGATGATCCCGCTCAGCACGCGCCGATCGTCAACCCTCGGCCTGCCATGGCTCTTGGGAAAATATGGCTCGAGCCGCGCCATTTGCTCGTGTGTCAGCCAATATAGGTCGCTCATATCCAGTCTCCTCGCGAAGCCTGAATCAGATTGCGCCTCTCACATCAATGGGTCCTGACCCTAACGCGATGGGCGCCTTCCCACTCATCCCGGTCATTCCCACGACCCTGAGGGCGGTCGCAGGCCTGCGCGGTGATGGCGGATCGCAGTGGCCTACGACCAGCGCCGCGCTCTATCGCAGCCCCAGATATTTATGCGCCTGCACCGTCAACCGCCATTGCGGGCGGTCTATGACCAGGGCGATGGCGGCGCGGGCGTTGTCGGGGGCGTGGGCGTCGTCGAGCGGCTGGATCAGGTGATGGTCGAAAGCCCAGCCCGCCATGGCATCGACATCGACCAGGCTGTGGCCACCGCCGGGCTGCGGCCAGACGAGCTTCAGTTCATGGCCCGATCGCTGCACCACGTCGCTGCCAGCCTTGGGGCTGACGCAGATCCAGTCGATGCCGGGATGGACGGCCAGGGTGCCGTTGCTTTCGATCGCGATGGTGAAGCCACGATCATGCAGCGCGTCGACCAAGGCATCGTCCACCTGCAACATCGGCTCCCCGCCGGTCAGCACGATGTAGCGCCCTTCCGCGCCCTCTCCCCAGAAGCCGGTCGCGGCGTCGGCCAGCGCATCGGCATCCGCGAACTTGCCGCCGCCAAGACCGTCGGTGCCGACGAAATCGGTGTCGCAAAAACGACATATGGCGCTGGCGCGGTCCTGCTCGCGGCCGCTCCACAGATTGCAGCCGGCAAAGCGCAGGAATACCGCGCGCCGCCCCGCCTGCACCCCTTCGCCCTGAAGCGTGAGGAACATTTCCTTGACCGCATAGCTCATGGTTTACGCCTTGGGCGGCTGCACGGCATAGATGGTGGGATCGGGCAGGCCCGCTTCCTGATAGCCCTTAGAGCGCAACCGGCAGCTGTCGCACAGGCCGCAATGCTTGCCATCGGGCGTGGGATCATAGCAGGACCAGCTGATCCCGGCGTCGAGGCCCAGCCGATCGGCCTCACGCGCGATGTCCGCCTTGGTCATATATTGCAGCGGAGTGTTGATGCGGATCGGATGCCCCTCCACCCCCGCCTTGGTGGCGAGCGTCGCCATCTTCTGAAAGGCGTCGATAAATTCGGGCCGGCAATCGGGATAGCCCGAATAATCGAGCGCGTTGACGCCGATGAAGATGTCGCTCGCGCCCGCGACTTCGGCCAGGCCGAGCGTCAGCGACAGGAAGATCGTGTTGCGCGCCGGCACGTAGGTGACGGGGATGTCACCTCCCACCCCGCTCTTGGGCACGGCGATGTCGGCCGTCAGCGCCGATCCGCCAAAGGCGGTGAGGTCGAGCGGCAGGACGATGTGGCGGATCGCGTTGAGCGCCTGCGCCACGCGGGCGGCGGCGCGCAATTCGACGCGATGGCGCTGATTATAGTCGATCGACAATGCAAAGATGCGATAGCCGGCCTCGCGCGCCAGCGCGCCCGCCACCATGGAATCAAGCCCGCCCGAGAGGAGGACGACGGCGAATTTATCTTGCCCAGCAACCATGGCGCCGCGCTACGCCTCCCGACGCGTCAGCGCAAGCGGTCGCGCCCTGGCGTTGATGCTGCGGGTCAAGGCCAACAGGGCCCCAGGCGCCGCGCTTCGGCGTCGAAGGCGAAGGGCGCGCCATTGGCGACCCCCTGCGACCGGATCTGCACCAGCCGGTCGGTTTCCACGCGCAGGTCGGTGCGGCCATTGCCCGCTGCGGCGCAATCATAGGTGATGGACAGGGACTTGGCGCCGTCATCGACGGTGAAGGCCGAACACAGGCGCGGACCATGGTGCAGCTGGAGCAACTGGCGCAGGTCGCTGACGCACAGGCGGCGGGTGTGCGCGTCCTCGCCGCGCTCGCGCACCTCCCACTGGCCGGGCTTCAACGCCTGAAGCGCCTTGGCAGGCGGCGCAGCGCGCGCGGCGGGGCCTGCGCCATAGGCCGCGCCCGCCACGCCGATCAGCGCGATCGCGACGCCCAGAATGCGCGCTGCTGCCATGGTCGATCCGCCTTTTCCAAAGTCGCAAAGAGATGATGCTGAACCATTGCCGGACAATTGCGGCAATTTCATAGCGCAAACGGAACGGCTGGCCTCAATTGGCGCCCGAGGCCGGGGCCGGCGCATCCGTGTCGAAACTGTCGAGCGCCAGCGGGAAGATGCGCGAGCAAAAGGCGCAATCGACGCCGATGACGCCATCGTCCCCCGCCATTTCGGCGCGTTCGTCGGCAGGGAAGCGGCCGATCACATCGCGGATATGCGCCAGATCGCACCGGCACCCCTTGGCCAGCGGCGCGCCTTCGCTCACGCGCACTTCCTCTTCCTCATGGAACAGCCGCCACAATATATCGGTCAGCGGCAAGGCGGGATCGGTCAATTCGTCGGGGCGCAGCGTGTCGGCCAGCACCTGCACATGCTCCCATTCGGGATGGTCGTGGCGCACATGCAGCCTTTCACGCCCGACTTCGCCTTCGGGCAGATGCTGGAGCAGCAGGCCGGCGGCGATGCACCCTTCGCCCGCGTCATGGCGGGTGGCGATGCGGATCAGGCTGGGGATTTGTTCTGACTGGAAGAAATAATGCTCCGCCGCGTCGGCAAGCGATTCGCCCTCCAGCGGCACGATGCCCTGATAGCGCTCGCCGGTTTCGGCAAGGTCGAAGGTGATGGCCAGGAAACCCTTGCCGAACAGCCCGAACAGCGACGGGTCGGGGCCCAGCTCGGCAAGGCGGTCGGCGTCGAACTTGGCGTAGCCGCGCAGGTCGCCATTCTTGTAATCGGCGACCAGCAGGCTGATGACGCCATTGTCGGTCTGCGCCTGGAGGGTCAGCTGCCCCCCTTCCTCCTTGAGCGTGCTGCCCAGCAGAGCGGCGAGCACCAGCGCGGAGGCCAGCGTCCGTTCGATCGCGGGGGGATAGGCGTGGGCGGCGAGCACGGCGTCCAGCACGGGGCCAAGGCGCACCAGCCGCCCGCGCGCATGGCGCTGCGTGATGGTGAAGCCAACGGCTTGGTCAAGGGTGGCGGCAGGCGTCAACATGATACTCCGGTAGCCGGCGCGCATGGGGCCGGCCAAAGATTTCAGCATCCAGCGATGCGGGCAGGCCGCCTAGATAGGAAGCCCGCCCGAAATCTCAACCAAGGCGGCCCAGCGCCCAGAGCAGCACCGATTTCTGGCCATGGATGCGGTTTTCCGCCTCGTCCCAGATCAGGGACTGCGGCCCGTCGATCACCGCGTCCACCACCTCCTCGCCGCGATGGGCCGGCAGGCAATGGAGGAACTTGGCGCCGGGCTTGGCCTGGCGCATCAGGTCGGACGTCACCTGGAACGGCATCATCGCCGCCAGCTTTTCGTCGGCATGGGCCTGACCCATGGAAATCCATGTGTCGGTGACGACCACGTCCGCGCCCGCCACGGCCTCTGCCGCGTCCCGCGTCAGCGTGATGGTCGATCCCGCGGCGCGCGCCGCATCGGCAAAGCCGGGGTCGGGATCATAGCCATGGGGAATGCCCATGCGCACGTCGAACCGCATCAGGCCGGCCGCCTCAACGATCGAATGCAGCACATTATTGCCATCGCCCAGCCACGCCCATTGGCTGCCGGGCAGTGCCAGGCCATGTTCGACGACGGTCAGCAGGTCCGCGACGATCTGGCACGGGTGCGACAGGTCGGTGAGGCCATTGATGACGGGGACCGTGGCATAATGCGCCATTTCCTCGA
The DNA here is from genome assembly GCF_001598335.1 of Sphingobium abikonense NBRC 16140. Taxonomy (GTDB): domain Bacteria; phylum Pseudomonadota; class Alphaproteobacteria; order Sphingomonadales; family Sphingomonadaceae; genus Sphingobium; species Sphingobium abikonense. Next base: position 17,540 of record NZ_BCYT01000025.1, on the reverse strand, counting down.
CCTTGGCATGGTCGTCGGTGCGGATCATGATGGCATCGACCATGCGGGACAGGACGCGCGCAGTATCGGCAATGCTTTCACCGCGCCCCAGCTGGCTGGTCGCGCCATCCAGGATCAGCGACGTACCGCCCAGCTGCCGGATCGCCATGTCGAAGCTGACGCGCGTGCGGGTGCTGTTCTTTTCGAAGATCATCGCCAGCGTATGGCCGGCGAGCGGCGCGTCGGCATCGGCCGCACCCTTGGGCTTGCCCGCCCGCGCGGCCTTCCGGTCGATGGCGTCGGCGATCATCGCAGCGATCGCGTCACCGCCTGCGTCGGAGAGATTGAGAAAATGCTTGGTCATGGGGTATGCCCCTCATCAGCTCCGTTCGTGCTGAGTAGGGCCTGAGCCCGTCGAAGGTCCGTATCGAAGCAGTCGCGCAACCCCGAACCTTCGATACGCCATTTCGGCAAGCTCAATGGCTACTCAGGACGAACGGCAATAGTTGGTTCAAGCCGCCTTCGCCTGCTTGAAGCTCCGCGCGCCGGCGGAAATCTTCTCGATGGCTTCGGCGATGTGGCTTTCCTCGATCACGAGGGGCGGCAGGATGCGCAGCACATTCTGCCCCGCCGACACGGCCAGCAGCCCGTGATGATCGCGCAGATGCCCGACAAAGGCGCGCGCATCATAAGCGTCCTTCATCCTGACGCCCAGCATCAGGCCCATGCCGCGCACATCGGCGAACATGTCGTCATGATTGGGGATGAGCTGTTCCAGCGCAGCGCGCAGGCGCGCGCCCATGGTCTTCACATGGTCGAGGAAACCATCGGCCAGCACTTCGTCGAGCACCGTAAGCCCCACCGCCATGGCGAGCGGATTGCCGCCATAGGTCGATCCATGGGTGCCGAACACCATGCCCTTGGCCGCTTCCTCGGTCGCCAGGCACGCGCCGAGCGGAAAGCCGCCGCCAATGCCCTTGGCCACGGCCATGACGTCGGGCGTGACGCCATATTGTTCATGGGCGAAGAAAGTGCCGGTGCGCGCATAGCCGCACTGCACTTCGTCAAGGATGAGCAACAGCCCCCGTTCGTCGCACAGCCGGCGCAGGCCCTTCAGGAACTCCTGCGTTGCCGGGGTCACGCCGCCTTCGCCCTGCACCGGCTCCAGCAGGAAACCGGCGGTATTGTCGTCAACCGCGGCGGTCGCGGCCTCAAGGTCGTTGAAGGGCACGACCTGGAAACCAGGCAGCAGCGGTTCGAAACCGTCGCGCATCTTGGGCTGGCTGGTGGCCGAAATCGTGCCGAGCGTCCGCCCGTGAAAGGCGTTGTCGAAGCTGATGATCTTGTGCCGGTGCGCTTCGCCATTGGCAAAATGATAGCGGCGCGCGGTCTTGATCGCGCATTCCACCGCTTCCGCGCCCGAATTGGTGAAGAAGACGGTGTCGGCGAATGTGTTGTCGACCAGTTTCTGCGCGAATTCCTCCCCCAGCGGCATGCCGTAGAGGTTGGACGTGTGCATCAGGGTCGCGGCCTGATCGGCGATCGTCTTGACCAGCCGGGGATGTCCATGGCCGAGCAGATTGACGGCGATGCCGCTGGCGAAATCGAGATAGCGCTCGCCGCGCTCGCCGATCAGATAGCAGCCCTCGCCTCGCACCGGACGCACATCGCACCGGGGGTAAACGGGCATGAGCGGCTTAATCGACATGGGCCTTACCTTTCTGGACTGATGTCTAAATCGTCAGATGCGCGGGGTTGCGCGAAACGCAAAAAGGCGGCCCCGCCGGACCGCCCTCATGCGAGCAACGCCTATACAGAGGGCTGATAGGGGGTGCAACCCCGCCGCCCGAGGCCAATGGCGCGGCGCTGGCCCTGATGAGGCGCCTGCCTTGCCTCAGCCGATCTGGTTCCAGGCTTCCGCGATTTCCGCGACGATGGCGCGTGCTTCGTCGACGGGCGCGGCGGAGCGCTCCTTGGCCCCGACCAGCAACAGGCGGCGCGCCTCGCGATAGATTTGCGCCAGGCCCGTGGCGACGTCGCCGCCCTTGTCGAAGTCCAGGCTGGATTCGAGCGCGAACAGGATCGACATGGCGCGGGCCTGCTTGTCCGACACCTTCATCCGGTCGCCATTGCGTTCGGCCAGCGCGGCCGCGTCGAGCGCCAGCAGCAATTCGTCGAACAGGATCTTGACCAGTCCGTGCGGGGTCGCCCCTTCGGTGCGGCTGCCCGAATGCACCGCCGCATAACGCCGCGCCGCCGAACCGCCTGCATAACCCTGATTGTAGAACATCGTCTTCCGTCCCGATTTAGTTATTGCTGTTGTTCCAGACCTCGATCTGCTGTTCGAGGTAGCTTTGCGTCGCCTTGAGCGCGCTGAGGCGCGTTTCCATCGCCGCGTAAACCTTGGTCAGATGCTCCTGATAATTGGCCATCTGATCGTCGAGCTTGTCGAGCTGCTCGGTAAAATCCTCGGCCAGCGCCTCATAGCGCTCCTGCGCCAGCTTGAGCGGGCCGTCATCCTTCTCGATCGAGTCGCGCACGCTGTCCATCAGGCTGGCAAGCCCCGGATTGGCGGCGGTCGAAACCTTGGGATTGACCATGTTGGTGACGCCCTCGGGGTCCGCCTCCATCGCCTGCGCCAGCATGTCGGTGTCGAGGCTGAGCGTGCCGTCGCGATTGGTCGTAACGCCGATATCGGCCAGCGTCTTGTAGGCGCCGGTGCCGCCCAGCGGGGTCGAGGTGATGGCGGCGAGCTGGCGCTTCATGTCGCGCACGCCGGACACGCCGTTCAGGACCCCGGCGCTCGACGAATCCGCGCCCGTCGCCGTCGCGGTGTTGAGCGCGGTCATCAGCGTATTATAGGCGCTGACAAATTCCTTGAGCAGGTCGGACAGGCCCGCCGTGGGCTGGGTCATCGACAAGGTGACGGTGGTGCCGGGCGACGCCTTGTTGAGGTCGATGCGCAGATAGTCGATCGCGCCGTCGACGGTGTTGCTGGCATATTCATAGGCGACGCCGTCCAGCGTGATCTTGGCGTTTTGCGGCGCCGACGTGCTGGACATGGTCGCGCTGTCCACGCCGTTCCAGGTCAGACCCGCCAGCACGCTGCCGCTGTCATCAGCGGTGGTGCTGATGGAGAAATCATTGGCCGCGCCGGTTTCGCCCTTGAACACCAGCCGCGTGCCGTTGGTATCCGTCACGACGCGCGCCGTGACGCCCGTCCCAGCCGCATTGATCGCGGCGGCCAGGCCGGCAAAGCTGTTGTTGGTCGAATCGATCGTGATGGTGGTCGCTTCGCCCGCCGCGTTGGTGATGGTGAAGCTGCCGGTGCCCACCGCACTGCTGCCCGTCGCGCCGGCGGTCGCGGCGGAAGACAGGACGCGCGCGGTCGCCAACTGGTCGACCGTCAGCTGCGCAGGCAGGCCCGACGGGCTACCGCCGCTCAGCAGCGTGACCGACGCGATGCTGCTGTCGTTGGACGACGCGGTGCCGGTATAGTCCGCGCCCGAGAGCACTTCGGTGAGCGCGTCGGCAAAGGTGTCGAGCGAGCTGATCGCAGAGGCGAGCGCGGAAATGCGCGAGCTGTTAAGCGACTGACGGCTGGTGATCGCCGATTCCTTCGGCTCGCGCGTCGCGCTGACCAGGCTGGAAACGAGCGAGGACGTGTCGATCCCCGATCCCGCGCCGAGCGCCGTCAAGATGCTGCTGCCTACCGAAGTCATTGGACCGTCCTTTCAAGAGGGTAGAACGGCGGTAGCGAAAAGACCTTTAGGAAAGATTTGCGGCGGGGCCGGATGGCGCTGCCCGGCCCGGTCTAATTGCCGGAAACCGCGACCTGCTCCACCGTTGCGCGGCGCAGATGCGCCTGCCCGGCATGGGCGTGACCGGCGCGCGCGACAATGCGGCGCGCGACGTCGGCGGCATGTTCCACCGCCTCCTTGCTGGCCGGCGGCAGGGGGACCAGCACCATGGGCTTGGGGATCATCGCCTGCACCGCATCCTGCGCCCGCGCCAGGTCGGTCGACCCGGCGTCGAGGTCAGCCAATATTTCGGCAATGCGGGCATGAACCTCGACATATTCGGCCAGACTGGCCAGTTCTTCCTGGCTGCTGCCGGTCAGGTCGGACTGCGGCAGGGCGCTTCGCTTGTCCTGGGCGAGCGCGTCGCTGGTCCGGTTGGCGGACACCGCCTGGATGGCAGGCACGGGCGATGACGCGCGGACGACCGCGCGGTCGACCGGCGACAATTCAGTTCGCGATACATAATCGTCCATGACGCACCATCCTCAGGCGTCCCCGTGAACAGAGAACGGATAGGCGAACTGATGCTTTAGGGCGCTGAGCAAAAAAATTTGTCGCCCGCGAAAAAAGACGCGGGACGCGACGGCATCAGCGCCGGTCAGAGCTTGCGCCCATCCGCATCGAAGCGCAGGTCGTCGGGCACGGTGATGAAGGGCCGGTCCATTTCGCCCGCCATCTTGTTTTCCACGCGAAAGACGAAGGCAAGGACGGTCGCCACCGCCATATACAGGCCTTCATTCACGATCTGCCCCGCGCGGCTGGTGAAGTAGATGGCGCGCGCGAGTTCGGGATATTGCAGCACGGTGACGCCATGGGTGTCGGCCAGGTCGCGGATCGAGGCGGCGATGGCGTCGCACCCCTTGGCGACGACCACGGGCGCCGCGTCCTGCCCCGGCTTGTAGCGCAGCGCGACCGCGAAATGGGTGGGGTTGGTGATGATGACGCTCGCTTCGGCGACGGCCTTGCGCGTGGAGCCGCTCAATACCTCGAACTGGCGGCGGCGGATATGCCCCTTGAGCTCGGGCGATCCTTCGCTTTCCTTATGCTCGTCCTTCACTTCCTGCTTGGTCATGCCCAGCCGCTTGGCGCGCTGCATGATCTGGGCAGGCACATCGATGCCCGCGATCAGGAACAGGCCGCCCGCCATGACCAGGCAGGTGAAGATGAAGATATTGCCGACGTCGGCGATGGCCGGCGCGATGCCGGCCTTGCCCAGGCCGGTAATTTCGCTCAGTCGGTCCCAGATGAGCCAGACGCCGATGCTGCCTAAGAGGCCGACCTTGGCGATCGACTTCATGAGTTCGATCAGCCCCTGCATCCCGAAGATGCGCTTGAGGCCCGACAGGGGGTTGAGCTTTTCGGGCTTGGGCGCGAACGCGCCGGGACGGAAGCCCAGCGAGCCAAGCAGCGCGGGCGCGGCGATGGCAGCCAGAAAGGTGGCGAGCATGACGCCGGAGACTGGCAGCGCGATGCTGGCGAGCAGATCCAGCCCGCGCTTGGCGGGCGAGAAGTCGACAATGTCCTCCCGCCGGATGCGCAGCGCCTCCACCAGCATGTCGCGCAGTGCGTCGATCAGCGACGGGCCGATGACCGCCAGGCACCCGATGCCCGCCATGACGACCATCGCCGTGCCCAGTTCGCGCGACTGGAGGATGTCGCCCTTCTTGGCGGCGTCCTGCAATTTCTTGGGTGTCGGCTTCTCGGTCTTTTCGCCGCCCTCGCTGCCGCCGGCCATGTCAGCGGCCCTCCGCGATGTGGCCGGCTTCGGTGAGCCCAGCCTTCAAGGCAGCGGTCATGCCTTCGGCCATGATCGGCGCGGCGATGGCGAGCAGGATAAGGCCCGCCATCATCGCCATCGGCATGCCGACCGCGAAAAGGTTGAGCGAAGGCGCGGCGCGCGACAGCATGCCCATGACGATCTGCACCAGCACCAGCGCAAAGCCGACAGGCAGCGCAACGGTCACACCCATGCCCAGCAGCGAACCGCCAAATTCGATGAGCCGCCAGATGGTGTCATTGGCCAATATGCCGCTGCTGGGCGGAATGGCGACATAGCTTTGCACGACGAAGCTGGCGAGCAGCAGGTGTCCGTCCATGCCCAGCAGGAGGAAAGTGGCGAGGATCGAGAGAAACTGGCCCAACACCTGTGTCCCCTGCCCCGAGGACGGATCGACCATGGCGGCGAAGTTGAGGCCCATGGCGTTGCCGATCGTTTCCCCCGCGACGAAGGCGGCGGCATAGCCGATCTGCACCGCGAACCCCATGGCGAGGCCGGCCAGCACTTCGCCCGCGACCATCAGCACGCCCTGGATGCTGGCGACGCCATCGGCCGGCAGCTGGATGGTGACGCTGTTGAGCGCGGCGAGGCCCAGCGCGAGCGCCAGGATCAGGCGCAGTTGAAGCGGCACGGCGGGCGCGCCGAACACCGGCGCGGCGATGAAGGCTGCGCCCGGCCGGATCATCGCGATCAGCCAGACCCACAGCTGGGTTTCGACGCCCGCAAAGCCCGGCGCGATCATCGCGCCCCCCTCATTGCAGCAGATCCGGGATGCGCTCGAAGATTTCGCGGGTGAAGTCGGCGATCAGCACCATGATCGACCCGCCGAACAGCACCAGCATCGCGCCGACGATGATGAGCTTTGGAATGAAGCTGAGCGTCTGTTCGTTGATGGATGTCGCCGCCTGGATCATGCCGATGACGAGGCCCGAAATCAGCGCCGGAATCAGGATCGGCGCGGCCGCTAGCGCCGTGATCCACAGCGCCTGCTGGGCAAGGCCCATGAAGAAATCGGCGTTTTCCATCGCCTAACGCTCTTCAACCGTTCGGTGAGTCGCGCTCATGTCGCGAACGACCCCGCCAGCGACCCCATCGTCAGCGCCCAGCCGTCGACCAGCACGAACAACAGCAATTTGAACGGCATGGAAATGATGGTGGGCGACAACATCATCATGCCCAGCGCCATCAGCGTCGACGCCACCACCAAGTCGATGATGAGGAAGGGCAGGAAGATCATGAAGCCGATCTGGAATGCGGTCTTGAGTTCGCTGGTGACGAAGGCGGGCAGCAGGATGGAAAAGGGAATGTCGGCGGGCGTGCGGAAAGCGGGCGCCTGCGCCAGATTGGCAAACAGCTTGAGGTCGCTTTCGCGCGTCTGCTTGCTCATGAAGCCGTGCAGCACCTTGGCCGACCGGCCGACCGCCTCCTCGATGCTGATCTGCCCCTTGCCATAGGGGTCGAAGGCCTGGGCGTTGATCGTGTCGATCGCGGGCCGCATCACGAACAGCGACAGGAACAGCGCAAGGCCCACCAGCACCTGGTTGGGCGGCGTCTGTTGCAGGCCCAGCGCCTGGCGCAGCAGCGACAGGACGATGATGATGCGGGTGAAGCTGGTCATCATGAGCACGAGCGACGGCAGCACCGTCAGCAGGCTCATGAGAATCAGGATTTGCAGCGATAGCGATAGCGACCGGCCGTCGCCCGACACCTGCCCCAGCGCGCGGGTCAGCGCGCCGCCATTGTCGACCGGCGACGCGGCGGGCGCGGCCTGGGCGAAGGCGGGGACGGCGAAAAGAAACAGGGCCAGCAACACACAGATCGTCATTCCCGCGAAAGCGGGAATCCATCTCGCGCCATTATATCCGGTTGCCATCGTCGGGAGATGGGTCCCCGCTTTCGCGGGAATGACGGGAAAGGGCTGGTCAGCGCAAGCGGGCATGATCGCCTTCCGCGATCTTTTCGATGCGGCCGCGTGTTACGGCGACGAGGATCTTCTTCCCCTCAAACTCCACCACGGCCAGCTTGCCGAACGTGCCCATGGGCAGCGCCTCCAGCAGCTTGAGCGAGCGATCCCCCTGCCCAGCGCCGATCATGCCGGGCTGATATTTGCGCCACAGCCACAAGGCGCCGAACGCCATGCCGCCCACCAGCGGCAGCAGGATCAGCAACTTGACGAAATACCAGACCATATCGAGCCGCCCGCTATCATGGTTAACCCCGCTTGTGCGATCCGCAGTTTCGCGCGCAAAGGCAAGGGCAAATTGGCCAGCGTGCGATCAGCCGCGCCGTTCGATCCCGGCAAGCCGGTTTTCGGTCGCCGCAATATCGACGATGCGAATGCCATAGCGCCCGTTCACCGTCACCACCTCGCCCTTGGCGATCAGCGCGCCATTGACCATGATGTCTAGCAGGTCGTCGGCCTGGCGATCGAGTTCGACGATGGAGCCTTCGGCCAGGTCCATGACTTCGGCGAGGCGCAGCGACGTGGAGCCGACCTCCACCGACATGCGCACCGGAATATCGGCCAGCAGCTTGAACTGGCGGTTGTTGGTCATTTTGCTGACCGGGTCTTCGGGCCGCTCCATCCGGGGGGCTTCGCTCATGTCGCTCATTGGTCGGTTTCCTGTGCAAGCTTTTCGATCTGGAAGGCGGCGCGGCCATCCTGTTCGCCGATCGTGCCATGGGCGACGATGCGGTTTCCAACGATCAGCGGCAGCGCGCGGCCGATCGTCACGGGGATCACGTCACCGACCTTGAGGTCCATCAGGTCGGCAAGCGAGAGATTGGGGCGGGCCAGCACCGTGCGGGCCGGCAGGCGGATGTCGCGCATGCGCCGCGCGATGCGTCCCTGCCAGACCGGATCGGCCTGGTCATCGTCGGCGGGCACCTTGGCGCCGGTCAGCGCCTCGACCGCCCGGAGCGCCGACAGGGGGAACAGCAGGTCGATTGGCCATTCCTGCTCGCGCGTCAGCGTGACGACGAAGCGTTGCAGCACCATCTGGTCGGCCGGCTGCGCGGCCGCGGCATAGCCAACGCCCGTTTCGCGCAGGATGAGCGACGCGTCGAGCGGCAACACATCGGCCCAGTTTTCGACCATCCGCGCCATCAATGTTTCGGAAATTCGCGCGATCAGCCGGTCTTCGGTCGGCGTGAATTCGCCGCGCACGGGCAGCGGGCGATTGCCGATGCCGCCATAGAAGCAATCGACCAGCGTCGAGATCATGCCCGCGTCCAGCCGCAGCAGCATCTGCCCCTTGAGCGGCAAGATGCGATAAAGCGAAATGCTGGTGAAGGCTGGCACTTGCGCGCTCCAGGCGGCGAAGTCCAGCACGCAGGCGTCCTGCGCCTCCACATTGGGGCGCACGCCGGCAATCGGTTCGATCAGCGCGCGAATGCGCCGGCCGAGCTTTTCGCCCAGCCGGTCGAGCCCGGACAGCATCACGGGCGCCTGCAATTCCCCGCGCCCGAAGGCGAAGGATTGAACGTCGGTCGTCATCTTGGTCCCCTGCCCGCATCAGGTCAGGGGACATCCCGACCCTCTTCAGGCGGCCCTATTGAATAACGAAATTGGTAAAATAAACGTTATCAACGCCGCCATAGCCGGTTTTCTGCTTCAAAATATCGTTGATGATCGTCTTGATCTTGCCCTGAAGCATCTGCTTGCCCCTGGGGGTGTCCAGCACCTCCTGCGGCTGCTGGGCCAGCATCATCAGCACCTGGCTGCGGATCGCCATTTCATGCGTCTTGATCGCTTCGACCACGCGCATGTCATAATAGGTCGATACCGCGACCGAAATCTGGGCGAAGGCGTCGGTGTCGCTCATGTTGGAGGTGAAGGGCGCCTGCAACTGGAAATAGGTTGCCTGATAGGCGGCCGGATTGGCCGGAGTGGGCAGGTCGATGCCCTTGCCATGGGGCATGGCGTGGATCGCGCCGGCCTCGCCATGCGGGGCGGCATGAGCCTTGGCGATCTCTTCGGCGCTTTCGCCCGCCAGCACCAGCACGGGCTTGTTCGGGTCTTCCTTGGGGCCTTCCTCCTTCGCGCCGAAGAAGCCGGCGGCATACAGACCGCCCGCCGCGCCCGCGCCGCCGACGATGACGCCGACGACCAGCAGCAGGATCATCTTCATGCCCCCGCCCTTTTTCTTCTTCGCCTTGGGTTCATCGCTCATGGTCTAGGTCCCCTGGGATGGGCGCGGATCACGCATAGCGCGCGCGCACTGTGTCGCGGGCGCTGTTGCCCGCCTCCTCAGAGTCCATAACGACCGGCCCGTCGCCATTTTTATGCAACTGCGCGATATTTTCGCGACCCTGCCGGCCCTGCATCTGCGACTGGGCAGCCCCCTGGCCCGATCCTTGGCCCTGGGCCTGCCACTGATTGGCGGATGATTGTTGTTGCTGGTCGGATGGTGAACCATTCTGGTTAGATGAGCTGTCAGCGCGAGCCGGTTCGGTGATATGCGCCGCGCGCTCGACTCGCACGTCATGGATGCGCGCGCCGGAAAAGGCGGGATCGCGTTTCAGCTGGTCGCTGTCCTGACGCAGCGCCAGTTCAGCCGCTTCGCTGGCGACGGTAAGGCTTACCGCCGCGCCGTTCGCGCCCTGGCGGATATCGACCTGAACGGGGCCAAGCTGGTCGGCGTTGATCTGGAACCGGCCCTGCGCGCCATTGGTGGACAGGCCGGCAATGTCGCGCGCCAGCCCGTCGATCCACTGGCCCGACACGCCCATGTCGACCATCTGCGCGCCAAGGCTGGCAGACAGGTCGATGGCGGGCGTGGCGATTGGCGCGATCGGCGTAACGGCATGGGGTGCCGGCGCGAGCAGCGGCGCGGTTGCGGCATGTGCCGGCGTGGAGGACGCCGTCGGTGAAGCGGCCGCAACCGACGCGGTGTCGTTGGCGACGGTGCGTTGATCATCGCCACGCGCTTCGACAGGTGCGGCGGCGCGCCCAGTCATCTGATCACGCACCAGCTGAAGCAAGGACACGGCCTCGGCCCGAACCCGCTGCACCATCGGGCGCGCCGCATCGGACGGCCTATCCGGCTGCGCTGCGACCGGTTCAGCTATGTCAATGGCGGGCGGAACGACAGCGGCCTGCGATGCTACGGACTGCATGGTCGCGCGATTGGCCGGAGCGGTCAATACGCCGTCGGTTTCTGGCGTCGGCGTCTCGACACTCATGCGCGCGCCTGCGGCCTCACGCGGCGCGGCGATCGGGCTTGGCGGGATCGCATCGGCTTCGACGGCAAGCGCGTCGGGCGCGGCTTGCGGCAGAGGACTGGCGGGCATGGACTGGTCCGCGCTTGGCGTGGAAGCCACGGGCGGCTTTATCTCAGCGACGGGCGCGGCCGGTGCTCCCGCCGATATGGTGGCTGCGGCGGCGCGTGGGGCGGTGACTTGGACGACCGGGTCAGCATTCGCCAAAGCCGGCGTGGCATTCTGGTCGACGCTGCCGGCGGGCTTGGCGATCGGCGTCGTCGCAGCGGCTATCGCAGGCATCGTTTCCGTGCCCAAATCATCGGCCGGCATGATCGGGCCGGGGGTGGATATCGTCGAGGCGACCGTCGCAGGCTCCGTTCGCACCGACCTGCTCGCAACGACGGGACGGGAGGGATTGACCTGGAGCATGTCGTCCGCGACCGGCACCGATGCGCTTGCGGACATATGCTGGCTATCTTGCGCCGGCGCGGCGTCGGACAGCGAAACGGACAACTGAGGCGCTTTTGCAGATTGCTGGAGAGGCGGAGAGGCTGCGGCCAAATTCGCCGCCGCGACGCCATCAACGCTGGCGTGAATCGCGGCTGGCTGCGGCTCTACTGGCAGGGAAGTCGCTGGCGGCACGGGAACCGCCTTTTCCTCGACCGGCATTGGCGACGGCGCGACAGGCGCTTGCGCATAGGGCTTGGAAACGTCCACCATCGGGACTGGGATATCGGCTGATGTAGCCACGGGTGGCGGCGTCAGGCCTGCGCTTCGCGGCGATATGCCCGCGTCGCCTTCCGGGTCGGCCGACTTTGCCACGGCCTGTGCTGCGCGCGGCTGCGCCGACATAGCGGGTTGCGATGGAGTGCCGCGCGCGACGACCGGCGCAGGCGCAGCGCTGATTGGCGCGCTGACTGCGGCAGCAGCCTGAGGCAATGGCGCAGGAGTCGGGATCGCCATCGCGGGCGTGGGCATCATCATGTCTTGCGCCTGATCCGTCGGCGCCCTCGTGTCGGGAGTGGCCGGTTGCGTCATCGGCTCGTCGTCGCTCGCTTCGGATGAAGGCACCGGCGTTTGCGGGCTTTCGACCGCGCCGCGTTGGGCCGGCCCGGCGACATTTTGGTCATCAGAGCCGCGCAGGACGACTTCGGGTGCCGGGGAGGCGACTGCTGTTATCGACACCGCTTCGGTCGGCATCGCCAAGGGTGATACCGTTTCTTCCATGTCCGATGGCGCGCCGACAACGGCCAAAGGCGACAGGTCGCCCTCGTCAGGGACGGGCAACTGGTCCGCTGGCTCATTCGCGGGAATGGAGATAACCGCGCTTGCAATAATGTTCGCAATCGCTGTCGGCGCGGCCACCGTTTGAAGCGCTACACTTGGCTGCCTGGAGGGGCTGCGGGATTCTGTCGGCCTGTTAGGGGTCGGCAGCACCACATTCGGCGTTTCAACCCCTTCGACGTCGGGCAGCGGGTTCGGTCCGGTAGCCTTGGCGGCAATGTCAGCCGCATCCTCGACCTGTGCCAGTGGCGCAGGCGTTGCCTGCTCGGTCTGGACCGTCGCCCCTACCCCGACCGGCGCGCGATCGGCGGCGACAACGGCATCGGGCATCGCAGCCGTCGAGGCGGGCGATGCAGGTAGCGCAAAGGCAGCGACTTCTCCCGCTGCCGGGGCCTTGGCAGACGTCGCTGACCCCGCCGGGACAGTCACGGGCGTTACAGACTGAGCAGCGCCGAGAAATTGCGCGAAATCCGCGCCGCCTTCTGTCGGAATGACCATGGGCGTGGCGCCGCCGGACACGGCCGTAGGAAACAGCAGGGCCTTGAGGCTGGTCAACATGGTCATGGCTCAACGATCCTCATTGCGCTGCATCCGCCGATAGCGCGGCAAAGCGGCAAGCTTGTTCTCCCGCCACTCCTCCAGGTTCGCGCGGGCGCGGTCCTTGAGGCGGCTGGCAATTTCCTTTTCGCGGTTCGCTGCAAGAGTCATGCCTTCTTTGGCCTCGACATTGCGGCGAGCGTCATAGAGCGCGCCATCAAGCTGGCGGCTGGCCTGCTCCAGTCGCGTCGCGAGCTCCTGCATCGCGGCGAAAGACGCGCCATTGGCCATCCCCTGCGTCTCGAACAATTCGTTGCGCACGGCGCGCAGCCGCTCCAGATTATGGGCGATGCCATTGGCTTCGTCGCGGGCACGCGCGGTTTCGGCCACCGCCATCGAATGCTGGACCGCGCGCACGCGCAGCACGCGCTGGCGGCGATTGACCAGCCCCTTCATGCGCCAAAGCCGGCAATGAGCGCGGCGGCGCTGGTATCGAGGTCGATGCGGCTTTTCTGGTCCTGCCGGATGAAGTCGAGGATTTCCTGCCGGCGCTTGACCGCTTCGTCGATCGCCGGGTCATTGCCGGGGCGATAGGCGCCCATCAGGATGAGGTCGCGATTTTCCTCATAGGCGGCCCACAGGCGGCGATAGCCGGCCGCGGCGGCGCGATGCGCATCGGGCACGACGTCGGCCATGACGCGCGACAGGGACTTCCCGATGTCGATGGCGGGAAAGATCGCCTGTTCCGACAATTGGCGCGACAGCACGAAATGCCCGTCGACGATTGCGCGGGCGGCATCGACGATCGGGTCGTCGGTGTCGTCGCCATCGGCCAATACGGTATAGAGCGCGGTGATCGACCCGCCGGTGCGCGCGTCGACGCCGGCGCGCTCGACGAGGCGGGGAATGAGCGCGAGGGCGGAAGGCGGATAGCCCTTCATCGCCGGCGGCTCACCCAGCGCCAGCCCGATTTCGCGCTGGGCATGGGCGCAGCGCGTCAGGCTGTCGATCAGCAGCAGTACCTTCTTGCCACGGGCGCGGAAATATTCGGCGATGGCGGTCGCGCGGGCGGCCGCGCGCAGGCGCAGCACCGGGGGATGATCGGCGGGCACGGCGACGACGATCGATTTGTGCATCGCGTTCTTGAGCTTGGTTTCGAGGAAGTCGCTGACTTCGCGCCCACGTTCGCCGATCAGGCCGGTGACGACGATGTCGGCTTCCGCGCCGGCGATCATCTGACCCATCAGGACAGACTTGCCGACGCCCGACCCCGCGATGATCGCAATGCGCTGGCCGCGCCCGGCGGTGAGCAGCGCGTTGACCGCACGCACGCCCAGGTCAAAGGGTTCGGTGACGCGGCCGCGATCAAGGACATTGCCCTTGACCCCGTTGAGCGGCCAGGTGCCGCCGGCGATGATCGGCCCCTTGCGGTCCAGCGGCTGGCCCATGGCGTCGATGACGCGGCCGATCAGGCCATCGCCCACCTGCACCATGTTCGCCTGGCTATCGGGTTCGACACGGATGCCATTTTCCAGCGGCGCGTCGGCGTCGAGCGGCACCAGCAGGGTGCGGTCGCCGCGAAAGCCGACGACTTCGGCGCGGCAGATGGACCCATCGCTCGCCAGTACCCGCGCGCCCGATCCGATCGGGCGGCGAAAGCCGGTGACTTCCAGCATGCCCGCATCATGGCTGACCAGCCGGCCGACATGACGCGGCGCGCGGTTCTGCACCTGGAGATGATCGAACAGATGTTCCGCTTGACGCAGCGCCGCCTGGATCATGATTTGCCTTCCATGTCATCCATCAGCGCGCGAAGGCGAGACAGGCGCACGTCCGGGCCATCCTCGACCCAGCCGTCCGCCGTTTCCAGCCGGACGCAACCGCGATGCATGCTCTTGTCAGCGACCATCGGCACGCCGATCGTTTCGCCCTCCAGCAGGGCGACGTCGTCGGGGTGCAGGTGCAGCGCGCTTCTGTCCTGATTGCTTTCGATGAAGGCCGCGACGGTGTCGCACCGGTCGACCAGCCGTTCCAGATCAATCTCCACCTCGCCCACAATCTGTTCGACCAGGCGCACGACCGTGGCGGACAACATCGTCGACAACATGCCGCTGGGCGCGGGCGCGAGCAGCTCCAGCGCTTCGGCCAGACGTGCGCGTGCATCGGCATCGGCGGCATTGGCTTCGGCGGTGACGCGGCAGCCTTCGTCAAACCCCAGCGTGAAGGCCTCCATACGGGCTTCCTCGACCAGATCGACTTCCGGCTCCACCTCGACCACGGCGCCGCGCATCGCGGCGGTCAGCTGGCCCGGAGGCGCGGTATAGAGGCTGCGAAAGCCGCCTTCAGCCGGACGGAAGCCTGCAACCGTCACCGGCGCGACGTCCTGAACCGCCTCTGCGCCCCAGATCCTAGACAAAGTCATTGCCCTTTCCGCCGAGCATGATGGTGCCGGCGTCCGCCATGCGGCGCGCGGTCGCGATGATGAGTTTCTGCGCGTCGATCACTTCGGCCAGGCGAATGGGGCCACGTTCCTCGATCTCGTCGGCGATCGCCTGCGCCGCGCGCGCGGACATGCAGCTGAAAATCTTGCCCTTGAGCAGGTCGTTCGCACCCTTGAGCGCGACCACCAGCACCGTATTGTCGATCGTGCGCATCAGCGTGCCGAGATTCTTGTCGTCCATGTCGATGAGGTTGTCGAAGACGAACATCTCCTCCTCGATCGTCTGGGCGATCATCTTGTCGCGCTTGGCGACGGCCTTCATGATCCGTTGTTCATTATCCTTGCGGACATTGTTCATGATCGCGGCCGCCTCGACCGTGCCGCCGCGCTGCGAGGCCGCGCCCTGCTTGGAGGCGGGACCGCGCAGCAACAGCTGCTCCAGATCCTCCAGCGCCTCGTTCGACACAGGGCCGAGCGTGGCGATGCGATAGACGATTTCCTCCTGATATTCGGACGGCAGCAATTGCAGCACGTCGGCCGCGACCGGCGCTTCCAGATGCGCCAGCACGATCGCCATGATCTGCGGATGCTCCATTTCGATGAGCACCGCGATTTCCTTGGCGTCCATCCATTTGAGCATCTCCAGCTGCGTGGAGCGGGTCGGCGGCGTGATGCGCGCCAGGATGGTTTCCGCGCGTTCCTCGCCCAGCGCCTTGGTCATCGCGCCGCGAATATGGCGGGTCGCGCCATAGCCGATGGTGGTGCGCTTCTTGGCCTTGGTGACGAAATGGTCGAGCGCCTCGTTCACTTCCTCGGGATCGACATCCTGCACGTCATACATGGCATAGCCCAGCTGGCGCACTTCGTCGGGTTCCAGGCGCGACAGGATCTGCGCGGCCTCATCCTCGTTGAACAGCATCAGCAGGACGGCGGCGGCGGCGCTGCCCTTGAGCGCCTCGGGACGGCCGGGGACGATCTCAGGCATTTTCCTTTTCCTTCTTGGCGTCCTTCAGCAGATCGCGCACCACCAGGGCCGCGCGATCCGGGTCCTGTTTCACGAAGTTGCGAATGAGGTCGGCGCGCTGCGCATAGTCGTAGGTGGACGAAATCATGTCGAGCGTCACCGGAGCGGCCGGGTCGGCCGGATTGGCGACCGCCTGCTTGGTAAGTTCGGTCGAGATGGCCTGACCGATCACCTGCTGCTGTTCGGCCCGCTGCGCGGCGGCGGCCTCCTGTGCGGCGGCGCGGCGTTTGAGCAGCGGACGACCGATGCCGAAGATCACCAGCAGCGCGACCAGCAGGGCCGACACATTGCGCGCCAGCGGCGCGATCCAGTCGGCCTCATACCAGGGCGTTTCAGCGGCCGGTTCCTTGACGAAGCTGCGCGAGGAGAGTGCGACGACGTCGCCACGCGTCTGGTCGAAACCGACCGCACCCTTCACCAGTGCCTCCAGCGCCGCGATTTCCTGCGGCGAACGAGGCTTGCCGTCCGGGCCATTATCCAGCGCGACGGCGACCGACAGCCGCTTGACCGTGCCGGTGGCGTCGCGGACGACGGACACTTCGCGGCCCAGTTCGAAATTGCGATTGAAGGTTTCTTCCGTCTTCATCAGCGGGTCGCCGGGCGTGCCGGGAGCCTGCGCCTGCGCGGTCTGGCCCTGCGTCACCGCCTGGCCATTGGGGTTGGTCTGCGTGACAGTGGGATTGACCGGCGCCTGGTTGCTGAGCGCGCCGGGAATGCCGCTCGCCTCTCCCTTGCCCTGGCCGCGCGGATCGGACGCCCAGCTGCCGGTTTCGCTGCGCAGCCGCGCCTCGTCCTGCGGATAGGTTTCGCGGGTCGCCTGGCGTTCGGCGAAATTCAGTTCGGCATGAACTTCGGTCGAAAAATTGCCCTCGCCCAGAATCGGCGTCAGCAGCGCGATCACCGACTGACGATAGCGATCCTCGATCTTGCCCTGCATCGCCAGTTGGCGATCATCGCCCGCATTGCCGTCATTGTCGGTCAGCAACCGGCCATTCTGGTCGACCAGCGAAATATCGTCCGGGCTGAGTTCGGGAATGGACGATGCGACGAGATGCACGATCGCGCTGACCTGCTGCTGGGTCAGCTGCCGGCCCTGCGCCAGGCGCAGCATCACCGACGCCGACGGCTTGGTGCGTTCGCGCAGGAACACGCTGGGCGGTTCGACGGCCAGATGCACCTTGGCGCTTTCGACGCTGTCGATCGCCTCGATCGTGCGGGCCAGATCCATTTCGCGGGCCGAGCGCAACTTTTCACCCTCGACCGCGCGGCTGGCGCCCATCGGCAGGCTGTCGATCATGCTGTTGCCGTCGGGCGCGCTCTTGGGCAGGCCCTGCGCGGCGAGCATCATCTTCGCCTTGAAATAATCATCCTCCGCGACCGTCATCGCGCCGGAATTGTCGAAGTCGTAGCGCACGCCATTCTGGTCCAGCACCTGCGCGACGGCCGATTTGTCGGAATCGGGCAGTCCCCGGAACAGGTCGCGCTGCGGCGGCTCGC
>NZ_BCYT01000024.1 GCF_001598335.1 Sphingobium abikonense NBRC 16140 | reverse complement strand
GGCCGGCGCGAGCCAGCGATGGCCGAGCGCCGGCAGGCGGGGATCATGCGGCTTGTCCGCCGCTTCCAGCGAGCAATGGACCGCTAGGGCCGCTTCGCGCGCGATCGTTACCTTGCGGCGCAGGCGATAGAGGGTGAGGCGTTTCGCGAGGGCATCGGCCTGCGCAGCCTCGCAATCGATCAGCACGTCGTCGCCATCCCCCCACAGGATGAAGTCGAACAGCGCCTTTCCCTGCGGCGTCAGCAGCCCGGTCCAGCGTGGATGGTCCGGCTGCAAGGTCAGAACGTCGCGCGTGAGCAGGCCCTGGAGGAAAGAGCGCGCCTCCTCCCCCGAAATTCTGAGGAGCGCGCGGTCAGTGAGGGTGGTGCCGGTCATCGGCTTTAGGTAGGACGGCGACAGGACGAAGCCAAGCCGTTCGCGCGGCCAGAGCAGACAGGAATTTGCCATGACCCAGACTTTCGACATGATCCTGAAGAACGGCACGGTCCATACGCCCGGCGGCGCGGAGCAGGTCGATGTGGGCGTGCGCGGCGGCAAGGTGGCGGCGATCGGCGCCAATTTGGGCGATGCGGGCGAGGTGATCGACTGCACGGGCCTGGACGTGCTGCCCGGCTGCATCGACAGCCAGGTCCATTTCCGCGAACCGGGGCTGGAGCATAAGGAGGATCTGGAATCGGGTAGCCGCGCCGCGGTGATGGGGGGCATTACAGCCCTGTTCGAAATGCCCAACACCAATCCCAATACCGACACGGCCGAGCGGGTGCACGACAAGCTGAAGCGCGCGCATCATCGCATGTGGTGCGACCATGCCTTTTACGTGGGGGCGACCGCCGACAATGCCGAGCAGTTGAAGGAGCTGGAGCGCATTCCCGGCACGTCGGGGGTCAAGATCTTCATGGGTGCGTCGACCGGCAGCCTGCTGGTGGACGATGACGATGCATTGTCGCGCGTACTGGCGAGCGGCACGCGCCGCGTCGCCATCCATGCCGAGGACGAGGCGCGGATGAACGCACGCAAGGACTACAGGCAAGAAGGCGACCCGTCCTCGCACCCCGTCTGGCGCGACGATGAAAGCGCGATGATCGCCACGAAGCGGATCATCGCGCTGGCCCGCAAGGCGCGGCGGCGCATCCATATCTTGCATGTGACGACGCCGGCCGAGCTGGAATATATCGGCCAGAACAAGGATATCGCCACCTGCGAGGTGACGCCGCAGCATCTGACGCTGGCGGCCGAGGACGCCTATCCGCGGCTGGGCACCTATGCGCAGATGAACCCGCCGATCCGCAGCGCCGCCCATCGCGACGGCCTGTGGTTCTGGCTCAACCAGGGGGTGCCCGACGTGCTGGGCAGCGACCACGCGCCGCACACGATCGAGGAAAAGGCCAAGCCCTATCCCGCCAGCCCCAGCGGGATGCCGGGGGTGCAGACGCTCATCCCGCTGCTGCTCAACCATGTGGCGCAAGGTCGGCTGACGCTGCGCCGCTTCATCGAACTGACGTCGTCGGGACCGCAGCGTGTGTTCGGGCTGGTGGGCAAGGGGCGGATCGCCGTCGGCTATGACGCCGATTTCACCGTCGTCGACCTCAAGAAACAATGGACGGTGGACAGGGACTGGCTGGCGTCGCGCTGCGACTGGTCGCCCTTCGACGGCGATAGGCTGACCGGCAAGGCGGTCGGCACCATCATCCGGGGCAATCGCGTGATGTGGGAGGATGCGCTGGCCAATGTCGCGATTGGCGAGCCGGTGCGGTTCGAGGCGACCGAATATAGCTGAACCGGGTCAGGCGGCCGCCACCGCCGTCCGGTTGCGCCGGGCGGTGGCGATGCTGTCGCCGGCAAAGAGGATAAGGCCGACCCAGATGAGGCCAAAACTCAGCATCTGACCGATGCTCAGCGTTTCGCCCAACAGCAGGACGCCGCACAGAAATTGCAGCGTCGGGGCGATATACTGCATCAGCCCCAGCGTGGCCATCGGCAGGCGTTGCGCGGCGGTGGCGAACAGCACCAATGGCACGGTGGTGACGCCGCCCGACAGGATGAGCAGGACGCTGGTGGACATATCCTGCCCGAAACCGATGGCGCCATGGCCCGCTTCCCAGATCAGATAAGCGATGGCGAGCGGCGCCAGCAGCGCGGTTTCGACGCCCAGCCCCGTCATCGGCGCGACCGGCGTCAGCTTGCGCAGCAGGCCGTAGAAGGCGAAGCTGAAGGCCAGGGTCAGGCTGATCCAGAGCGTCGTAAGCGCCGAAGCGGCCAGGATGGCGACGCCGATGGCGGCAAGAGCGATGGCGAGCAGCTGGGGCCGGCGCAGCCGTTCCTTGAGCACGAGCACGCCGAGCAGGACGTTTACCAGCGGATTGAGGAAATAGCCAAGGCTGGCGGCGACGACGTGATTATCGTTGACGGCCCAGACATAGGTCAGCCAGTTGATCCCGATCATCAGCGCCGATCCGGCAAGCGCCGCGACCAACCGGCTATTGCGAAAGGCGGCGCGGAACATCGGCAATGTGCCCCGCCAGGCAAGGATCGGCACGATCAGGAGCAGCGACCAGAGGATCCGCTGCGTCACGATTTCCGTGGGATCGACATGATGGAGCAGCCGGAAGAACAGCGGCAGCAATCCCCACAGCCCGTAAGCAGCGGTCGCGGCCAGCAGGCCGCGCCGCGTTTCGGCATGGGCCTGCGTCAGACAATGCCTCCGCCAAGGAACAGGCGCAGCGCGCCGAAAGCCGCGACGATCAGGCAGAAATATTGGCCGCTCTTCTTTGATGACATCAGGCCGATGAAGGCGCCGAACAGCGCGATCGGCACCAATATCCAGTTGAGCGCGCCCAGCAGCGGAAGCACCGCCGGGATCATGAGGATGAGGGTGACAAGGCCAATAAGGCCTGACAGAAGATTGAGCATCGTGAACACATGCCGTCGAAGCTGTGCCAGAGCAAGACAGGGACCGGGGCCAGTCATTCGAAACTGGCCTTCGAGCAAAAAAACCGGCAGATTCACCAAAAGTCCTAACGAAGATTTAACCTTCCCTCTTCATCGCTCATTTACAAAGGAGTGAAGAATGGCCCTGTTTCGATCCGTATGCGCCGCATCGCTGCTGCTGGCGCTCGCCGCCTGCAACAAGAAGGACAAGGAGGGCGAACTGGCCGCGCTGGACGCGCAGCTGACCAATAATGCGGCTGACCCGGCGATGAAGGGGGCGCTCAACGATCCGATCCTGGTCGATCCGCAGCTTGTGGGGCAGGCCAATCGCGATGCGGTACGCCCCGCCGACAAGCCCGCCAGTGGCGCGGTGCCGGTGATGAGCGGGGACGCAGCCAAGGCGCAGGCGCAGGCCGTGCGACAGGCAGGCGGCAAATTGCTGTCGGCCCCCGCCCCGACCACGGGCGAAGCGATGGCGTCGACCGTCACGTTGGGCGCGGTGGCGCGCGAGCAGGCGGCGGCCAAGGGCGGCAATGCCAACTGCGCCAAGAAGCTGAATTACGGCATGGAATGGGCGCAGCGCCTGCCCGAGGGCTTCCCCCTCTATCCCGGCGCGCAGCTGATGGAGGCGGCGGGCGCGCAGGCCGACGGCTGCACGTTGCGCGCGGCAAGCTTCGTGACGCCGGTGCCGCGTCAGGGGGTGATGGACTATTATTACACGCTTGCCCGCCGCGCCGGATATGATGGCGAGCACAAGATCATGGGCGGCGACCATGTGCTGGGTGGCACCCGCGCGTCTGATGGCGCGGCCTATTTCATCCTGTTCACCGATGCGCCGGGCGGCCGCACCAGCGTCGACATCATCGCGGACCAGGGGCGCTAAAGGCCCCCGGCCGCATCGCGTCCTGCCGCCGCGCGTCCGTCAGCCGCTGTTACGCAGGGCCGTGGCGATGGCGTTGATCGACAATTCGATCCCTTCCTTGATGCGCGGGTCATCCTCGCCCGCACGATGACGCTTCAACAGTTCGACCTGCAACAGGTTGAGCGGCTCGATATAGGGCAGGCGCAGGCGGATCGAGGTTTCGAGCGACGGGTTCTTTCCCAGAAGCCGGCTCTGGCCCGTCGCCTGCAACAGGCCGTCATGCGCCGCCTGCCAGCCTTCGCGGATGCGGCCGAAAATGCTGTCGGCCAGTCCCTGATCCTCCACCAGCGGCAGGTAGCGCGCGGCGATGCCCAGGTCCGATTTGGCCAGCACCATTTCCATATTGGCAAGCGCGGATTTGAGGAAGGACCAATGCTGCGCCATGTCGGCCAGCAGCGCCTTGTCCTCGAACCCGGCGAGCGCCTGGCCCACGCCATACCAGCCCGGCAGCATGACGCGCGCCTGCGCCCAGCTGAACACCCAGGGGATGGCGCGCAGATCCTCGATCCGGCTGCTTTTCTTGCGGCTGGCCGGGCGCGATCCGATCTTCAGCCCGGCAATTTCCTGAATTGGCGTCAACTGGCGGAAGAAATCCCGGAATCCATCGGTGCCGTAGACCAGATCGCGATAGGCGGCGAAGGCGCTGTTCGACAACTCATCCATCGCTCCGGCAAAGCGCGTGGCGTCGCGCTCCGAAATGCCTTCCGGTTCCAGGCTGGCGAGCAGGGTGGCGCTGGTCGTTGCTTCCAAATTGGTCATGGCGACGTCGCGCGTGCCAAATTTGGCGGCGATCACCTCGCCCTGTTCCGTGATGCGGATACGGCCCTGCACGCTGCCCTTGGGCTGGGCCTGGATCGCGGCAAAGGCAGAGCCGCCGCCGCGTCCGACCGCCCCGCCCCGGCCGTGGAACAGCTGCATCGCCGCGCCCGCCTCCGCAAAGACCGGCTCCAGCGCCTTGCTCGCCTTGTAGAGGCCCCAGGTCGAGGTGATATAACCGCCATCCTTGTTGCTGTCGGAATAGCCGATCATCACTTCCTGATGGCCCCGTGCCTTCACCACGCCGGCGATTTCGGGCAGTCCGAAATAGGCGGACATGATCTTGGGCGCGGCATCAAGATCGCCGATGGTTTCGAACAGCGGGATCGCCATGATCGCGGCGTGCGGCGGATCGCCATTGTCGCCCACCCGCCACAGCCCCGCTTCCTTGAGCAGGATGTTCACTTCCAGCAGGTCGGACACGCTCTGCGCCATGGAAATGATATAATGGGTGATGCATTGCGGCCCGTAGAGGCGGTGTGCTTCGGCGGCGGCATGGACGATCGCCAGTTCCGACGCCGTTTCATCGGAATAGGCGGAAAAGCGCGATCCGAGCGGGCGGTTGTTGGCAAGTTCGCGGCGCAACAGCGCGATGCGCGCATATTCGTCGAGTGCGAGATAATCCGCCTCCACGCCCGCGACCTTGAGCAGTTCGGAAACGACGCGTTCGTGCACGGCGCTGTTCTGGCGCATGTCGAGTGTCGCGAGGTGGAAGCCGAAGGTTTCGACCGCGCGGATGAGGCGGCCGAGCGCGCCGCCACTCGCCAGCGCGCCATTACCTTCGCTCGCCAGCCCCTGCGCGACGACGACCAGATCATGGCGCAAGTCGGCCGGGCTGGCATAGGGTTCGCCCTTGAGCGCCGATGGCCGCGCCGGTTGGCCCCCGGTCAGCGACACGCAGGTCGCGGCAAGGCGCGCATAGATGCCGCTGAGCGCACGGCGATAGGGTTCATCCTTGCGGCTGAGCGCGTCATCGCCGCTGGCGTCGGCCAGATCCAGCACCGCCTGGGGCACATGGGCAAGTTCAGTCGACAGCGACAATTCAGCGCCAAGCGCATGGACGCCGTCCAGATAATAAGCGATCGCCGCCGCCGCGCCGCGCTTCAACGCATATTGCAGCTGGGGCGCCTGAACGAAGGGATTGCCGTCGCGATCGCCGCCGATCCAGCTGCCCACGCGCAGGAAACTTTGCGGCCGCGCCCCCAGCACCCGTTCCCACCGGGCATAGAGCGCGGGCAGCACGGGCAGGAAGCTGTCCCGAAAATAAGCGAGGACATTTTCGATTTCGTCGGCAACGAACAGCTTTTCGCGGCGCAGCGGGCGTGTCTGCCACAGGAGCGCGATCTGGCGAAAGATAGCTTCGTCCAGATTTTCCCCGTCCGCCGTTTCCGTGCGCCCCGCGTCTTTGAGGTGCATCAGGTCGGCGATGCGGTTCTTGTGGTCGATCATGCTCTTGCGCCGCACCTCGGTCGGGTGGGCGGTCAGCACCGGCACGATCAGGCTGTGTGCCAGAAGGTCGAGCACCGCGTCGCGCCCCACGCCCTGCGATTCAAGACGCTGGAGCGCGGAGGCGACATCGGCGCCCGGTTCGGCCGCGACACCCTGGCGATCCTCCGCCAGATTGGCGAGCATCGAAAACAGCATGAAGCCGCGCGTGAAATTCAGCGTATCATCGAGGCTGAGCGCATCCAGCCCGGTGTCGGTAAGGTCCGCGCCGTGAAGCCCTCGCGCGCGATCGACCGAGGCGGAGCGGATATATTCGGTCTGCTGATAGAGTTTTTCCCCGCCATAGGCGCGAATGACGTCACCCAGCAGCCGCCCGAGATAGCGGATATCGGGATTCTGCGTGATCGCAGGGGCGGTTTGCTGTGCGTGGCTCTCCATGGACGATATGCTGCACTGCGGCATGGGAGTCGTCAAGGCGGATGGAGGCTTTCCCCGCCTGCGCCGGTCAATCGGCCTGACGCCTCAAGAAAGCGATGATGTCGGCGCGGTCGAGCGGGTCGGCGACGCCGGGATAGATCATCTTGGTGCCCGGCACGACCTTTTGCGGATGGGCGATCCAGGCATCGAGCGTCCTTGCGTCCCAGCGGCCGCCGGCGTCGCGCAGGGCGGCGGTATAGCTGTAGCGCGCGCTCTGCTGCGCCATCGGCCGGCCATAGACGCCGTAGAGATTGGGTCCGCCCATGTCGGGGGAGCCTTTCGTCGCCTTGTGGCAGGCGGCGCAGGCCGCGAATTTGCGTGCGCCGGCATTGGCATCGGCCACGGTCAAAAGCGCATCGAGCGAAGGATCGGGGCCGGCGGCGGCCAGCCTTTCCGCCCGGCGGTCGTCCGCGCATCCCGCCAAGGCCAGTGTCGGGACCAGCGTCAGGATCAAGGCCATTCTCATCGCACCGTAACGCATGCCGTCGCTCCTTCGTGGCTGACCCTAATGGTGAAGGGACGGGCTGGACAAGGGACAGGCTGTCCTCCCCCCTTTGCGCTCACGCCTTGTGCTAACCCTTGCACTAGTCCCTCCGCTTGGGCCAAAGACGCTTCCGTGACCGCCAGCATCAGCATAGGAACCGATCATCACGGCAAGGACGTGCTGGTCGATGTGGAGGAATTGCTCGCCACCCGCCTGCTCGTCCAGGGCAATTCCGGGTCGGGAAAATCGCACCTCCTGCGCCGGTTGCTGGAGGAAAGCGCCGCCATGGTGCAGCAGGTGGTGATCGACCCCGAGGGCGATTTCGTCACGCTGGCAGACCAATATGGCCACGTCGTGATCGACGCGGGTGACTATAATGAGCGCGAGATCGTCACCATGGCGAGCCGCATCCGCGAACATCGCGCCTCGGTGGTGCTGA
Source organism: Sphingobium abikonense NBRC 16140 (assembly GCF_001598335.1). GTDB lineage: Bacteria > Pseudomonadota > Alphaproteobacteria > Sphingomonadales > Sphingomonadaceae > Sphingobium > Sphingobium abikonense. The sequence goes on along the minus strand of NZ_BCYT01000024.1, from coordinate 27,319 downwards.
GCCTCGATTCGCTGGAGCTGGAGGCGCAGATGAAATGCGCCGCCACTTTCCTGTCGACCCTGTTCGACGCGCCGCGCGACCATTGGTATCCCGCGCTGGTCGTGGTGGACGAAGCGCAGATGTTCGCGCCAGTCGCGGCGGGCGACGTGTCGGACGAGGCGCGCCGCTTGTCGCTGGCCGCCATGACCAACCTGATGTGCCGGGGGCGCAAGCGCGGCCTGGCGGGCGTGATTGCGACGCAGCGGCTGGCGAAGCTCGCCAAGAATGTGGCGGCGGAAGCGTCGAACTTCCTGATGGGGCGCACCTTTCTGGATATCGACATGGCGCGCGCGGCCGACCTGCTGGGCATGGAGCGGCGGCAGGCGGAGCAGATTCGCGATTTGGAGCGCGGCCGCTTCCTGGGCCTTGGCCCCGCGATCGCGCGGCGACCCGTCAATGTGAAGATCGGCGCGGTGAAGACCGGATCGCGGGGCGGCGTCCACAAGCTGATGCCGCCGCCGGTCGCCGCGACGGAGGATTTCCAGGAGCTGCTGTTCGCCAGGGCCGAAGCCGATGCGCTGCCCGCGCCGCCGCCGCGCGCCGACCCCCCGCCCCGCCCGGCCGAGGAGATAATGCGCGCGCTGGCCGACGCGCCACAGGCCAAGCCCGCCGCGCCCGAACTGGATTTTGGCGAAAATGAGCCGGTCGTGATCGCGGTGCTGGAGGAAATGGTCGCGGATCTGGGCGATGCCACGCCCGGCGTCGCCAGCCTGTATCAGGACTTTGGCGTCCGCTGCCGGATGAAGGGCATCAAAAAATCGCCGCTCGACCTGCCGGCCTTTCGCAAGCGCTTTGCCATGGCGCAGGCAGGCATGGCCGATGGCGACGATCCGCGCTGGCAGGACGCCATCCGCGCATCAGAGCCGGTGCCAGAGGATATGCTGGCCCCTTTCCTGCTGATCGCGCGCGCGGCGATCGACGGGCAGCCCTGCCCCGACGACGGCGCGCTGGCCCGCGCCTATGGCACCAGTTCGCCCGGACGGGTGCGCCGGCTGATCGACTATATGGAGAAACTGGGCGTCATCGTCGCGCGCACCGATTTTTCGGGCAAGCGCTCGATCGGCCTGCCGGGTCTGGGCCTGTCGACCGCCGCCGCGGAGGGGTGACGATAGGCCGATGGCGGCGAACGGGTCTTGGCCAGCAGCCAATGACGCATCCTCATGGCGGGCCACTGCCCATCCTTGCGACAGAATGGCTCTGAAATTTTCTGACAAACCCCGTCAATTAAGGATGAGGGCCGGCCCTGCCATCAGTGCGTGACTCTTTCTAACGATCAAATCCCGCCGGGTCGGCCCAGTCCGGGTGCGTCCACGCCATCGCCTTGAACAGCGTGCCCATCGCGTCGTCATGGGTCAGGCGATGCGCTGCGTCCCGCACCTCCGGCGCGCGGGCGGGCGCATGCGCGGCGAGTTGCGCGGCGCGGGCGTCTATGCCCAGCTGTCGCAAAAAGCTGCCCTGGCCCACCGGGCCATGCACGCGCAGCCCCGCCTGCCGGGCCATATTGCCGAGCATGGTGAAATCGACATGGGTGGTGAGGTCCACCTCACCCGGATCGGCGAAGGGATTGGCGAATTGATGCGCCCTTACCGCCTGAAGCGTGTCGCCAAGCGCCGGCCCTTCATAGCCATAATCAATGATGATCGCCGCGCCGCCCTGTCGCGCGATCCGCTGCGCCAGCGCATAGGCGATTTCCGCGCCGGCGATCGGCGATTCCAGGATCGCGCCATCGGGCGCATCCGCCGCGATCGGCGGCAGGCCTGATTCGATGCGGCGATAGCCCGCGACCGCGATGAAACGCCCCGGCTCTTCGCGTGGCAGCAGCACCCGCTCTCGCCATTCATCGCCCGCACGGATGCATTGTCGCACCGGCAGCGCGTCAAAAAATTCATTGGCGACGACCAGCAGCGGGCCTTGTTCGGGCAGGCTGGCGATCGTGTCATGGTGGGTGGCGGTCGGCAACAGCGCCTGCTGGCGACCGCGCAGCGCCTGGCTGGTTTCGACCAGATGGACCGGCGGCGTCAGGGCGGCGCGCTGCATCGCGCGCAGGGCATCGGACGCCAGCGTCCCGCGTCCGGGGCCTAATTCCACATAAGCGGCCTGGCCGCTACGGCCCGACCGCATCCAGATGTCGGCCAGCGCCAGCCCGACCAGCTCCCCGAACATCTGACTGATTTCCGGTGCGGTGGTGAAATCGCCGTCCGCGCCCAGGGGATCGCGGGTGGCATAATAATGCTGGTTGGCTTCGGCGATATAATGGGCGACCGAAATCGGCCCGCCAGAAGCGATCTGCCGCGCCAGCCTGTCGGCCAGCGGCAGCGGATCAGGCGACACTGGCGCTTCCCGCCACAGGCTCGACGCGCAGGCGACGGCCCTTGGCGGTCAGGATGAAATAGAGGCCGGCCAAAATCATCGGAATGCACAGCCACTGGCCCATATGCAGGCCCGTGCGCGCGGCGAACTCCATCAACTGCGCATCGGCTTCGCGGAAATACTCGACGGCGAAGCGGAAACAGCCATAGCCCAGCAGGAAGATGCCGACCAGCATGCCGGGCTTGTAGCGCGCCTTGGTCTTCCAGAAGGCGACGGCCAGGATCAGGAACAGGACGATGCCCTCCAGCCCTGCTTCATACAGCTGGCTGGGATGGCGCGGCACGTCGCCGCCGGTGGGAAAGACGATCGCCCAGGGCACGTCGGTCGCCTTGCCCCATAATTCGCCATTCACGAAATTGGCGAGCCGGCCGAAGAAGAGGCCGAAGGGCACGACGCAGGCGACATAATCGTGGATGCGCAGCCAGCTGAGCTTTTCCTTGTGCGCCATGTATAGGATGCCGAGCGACACGCCGACCGCGCCGCCATGGAAGGACATGCCGCCATTCCACAGTTTGAAGATGTCCAGTGGATTGGCCAGGATTTCGGGCTGGTAGAAGATCACATAGGCCAGCCGGCCGCCGATGATGATGCCCAGCGTCGCGTAGAAGATCATGTCGTCGGCATGGCGGCGCGCCATGGGCGATCCGGGCTGGGCCACAAGCCTCAGCAGATACCAATAGCCGATCAGGATGCCGGCGAGATAGGCCAGGCTGTACCATTTCAGCTGAAAGAAGCCGAGGTCGAGCGCGACCGGATCAAGCCCCAGATCGTTGAAGTGGATGGCACTCGAAGCGGCCGCGGCAAGGTCCAGGATCAAATCGGCTTCCCTCAAAATGGACAGGCCTGCCCCCATAGAGCAAGGGCCGCGCCAGACCAAGAGGCTGCTGGAAAGGGCGGGCGCTTTGTCCGCCCCCTTCAGTCTTATGTTATCGAGGCAGGCCGAGCGCGCGGACGATGTCGTCCCAGGCGACGAGCTTGAAATTCTGCGCGGCGGCCGCGTTATGGCCGTCCTGCGCGACGAACAGGCCGCCCGGATAGGCTGGTCCGAAATCGCCCAGCATCAATTCGATGCCGTCGGTTTCCTCCGACCCGCCGATGGCGCCATCGACCACGCGAAAGCGGCCGACATAGGCGTCGTCGCGCAGGCGATAGAGGACATAGGCATTGTCGCCCTGGCTGGAAACGAGGACATAGCCGTCCTTTTCGCCGATCGGGGCGATGGCCACGCCTTCGGCATCCATGACGAGATTCTTGCCGTCCGCCGCCGCGATTTTGGTCGGTATGGTCGCCCCATCGGCGCGCGCGTCGAAACGCCACAGGCCGACATCTTCCTCCGCGACATAGAGAATGTGCGTGCGATCATCGACCGCGCAGCCCTCGGCCTGGCTGCTCAATTTCAGGGTGCGCACAATGCGCCCAGCGGGCGTCGCGCCCGATGTGTCGAGCGCGATCTGGTGGATGGTCCCGTCCTTGAGCACGATATAGGCAGACAGGCCGCTTTCATCCCGGCCAAGGCACAGGCCATAGGCTTCGCCCGTGCCGCCATCGACCTTGCCGATGGCGGTCAGCTTCGCGGTCGCGGTATCGAGCCGGAACAGCGCCACCTTCGCATGGGCGACGTCACTGCGGTCTGACGCGGCGACCAGAACGCCCGGCGTGCCGTTGACGACGACGCCATCCTTCAGATCGACATTGTTGACGCGCCCGGCGTCCAGAAAGTCGCGAGTTTTGCCGTCAAGACCATAGACATAGAGGCCCGCCTTCTTGTCGGTGCCCACGATCAGGCTTTGCGAAGGGGCCGCGGCATTGCGCCAGATGGCCGGATCATCGGCGGCGTCGGCATTGGCGGTGCCAACCGGCGTGGTTTCGCCGCGCGCCGTCAGCGATACGGCTGGCGTCGCATTGGCGATGCGGACCGAGACCGGCGCTTCCTGTTCTGTTGTCGCGCAGGCCGATAGCGCGAGCAGGCCGGTCAGGGGAAGGACGACATGTTTCATGGATGTGTTCCTTATTTGCCGCGCGCGACGCATGGGCCGCCGTCTGGGCCGATAGCGCCGGTGCAGGTGCGTGTGGCGATGGTCGGCTCGGTCGTGTCAGTGAGATGATTGCCGTCGGCGCGCTTTTCCAGATCGAAGCCGTCATAGAGCTTGCCCGACGCGGTGAAGGTGCGGAAGCTGAGCCGGTCGCCGTCGACATCCACGACCTGATAAAGTTCGGTCGCCTCTGCGACCTTGTCGGGCTGGGTGCGGGCGCGGTCATTCAGGCCGTACATTTTGGACCCGGTGACGGATACGAGATAGACTGGCCCCTGGACCGCGCCATCCGCGCGCGCCGTGGCCGAGGCTTCGCGCCCGGCCTGCAACGTCAGGCGGCTGTAGCAATGGTCATGGCCTTGCAGCACCAGATCGACCTTGCGCGCGTCGAATATCGGCTTCCAGGCGGCCTTGATCTCTGCCGTGTCATCGGGACGGGCACAGGTGAAGACGGGCTGGTGGAACAGCACGACATTCCATGTCGCCTTGCTCGACGCCAATGTCGCGTCCAGCCACCGGGTCTGCGCCGCCATGGTGCCCAGGTCGATGGCCGATGTGCCGTCCATGATAATGAAGCGCACGCCCTGATAATCGACGAAATAGCTTGTCCCGACGCCGGGCGCGCCATTGTCCGGCAGCGCGAACTGCAAGGGGAAATAGGGACCGAGCGCGCGGCTTTCCCGCCCGTCGGGCAATGTCACGTCGACATATTCATGATTGCCGGTCGCGGGCAGTTGCGGAACGATGGACCAGTTATAGCCGCCGGCCTGATTGAATTCGCCCCATTCGTCGTCATGGTCCAGATCGTCGCGCTGCGCGGCAAGGTCGCCGGCATGCAGGACGAGGTCAATGCCGCCATTGGCATGAAAGGCCTGACGGATGACCCGGCTGGCATAGGTCAGGATGCCGTTCTGAATGTCGCCCAGATAGAGGAAGCGAAAGGGCTTTGCCTGCGTGGCGGCGGTGCGGAATTGCAGCCATTCGCTCCAGCCCGCGCTTCCTTTCAGCCGATAGGCGTAGACGGTGTCGGGCGTCAGATCGGTGAAACGGATCTGGTGATAGAGCGCCGGGCCGTTGGCGCTGTCCTGGCGCGTGCCGGGCTGGCCGCTGACCGTGCGGGCCTGCCGCTCGAGTGTGGGGCCATCGACCGCGACCGCGATCTGTGCCTCGCTCGCTGCCTGGGCGATGTCGGTGCGGAAACTGACCGCCATGCCGCGGGATGGGTCCGCCGCGGGCGTCAGCATGATCCGGTCGGGCAGGCTGCGCGCGGCATAAGGGGTGCCGGCCGACCGGGGCACCGGGGGCTGAGGCGCGGATTGCGCCATTGCCGGCAGGGCCGACACGAGCAGCAGCGCCGCGAGAGAAAGACGGATCATGCGCGTCCCTTCATGGAAACAGGACTGCCGGCCGCACGGGGCGGCCGGCAGAAAAGGATGAGGCAACGGATCAGAAGCTGGCCGACACGCCGAACTTCACCGTCCAATTATATTCCTCATATTGCAGCAGGCGGCGCGCACCGCCGTAATTCTGATAGGCATAATATTTGGCGTTGTTGACGTTCACCCAGTCAGCGAACAGGCGCACGCCGGGCAGCAGCTTATATTTGGCCGACAGGTCGAGCTGGAAATGATTGTCCACGAAGCGGTCGCTGTCGGGGCCGTCGCCCAGCTCATCAAGATATTTGCTGCGATAGGTGCCCGCCGCGCGCAGCGAGACCGGACCCTTTTCATAGCCCAGCACGGCGTTGAACGTATGCTTGGACGCATTGGGCAGGGCGATCTTGCGGCTATAGGCGTTGTCGTCGTCATCATAGCTGGTGATGCGACCGGTGGCGTCGGTATAGGTGTAGTTGAGGTTCGTCAGCAGCCCGTCGAACGGCGCGGGCAGGAAGCTGAACACCTGGCTGTAGGACAGTTCGACGCCCTTGACCTTGGCGGTCTCGCCATTCACGAAATATTGCGCTTCGCTATAGGTGACGCCATTATAGGTGCCGTCGGTGAAGTCACGGATTTCGGCGGTATAGTCCTTGATCGATTTCCAGAACAGGCCAGCGGTTAGCGCGCCGTTGCCGCTGAAATACCATTCGGCCGATGCGTCCAGGTTCCAGGCGCGATAGGGCTTGAGGTCGGGATTGCCGAACTCGGCGGCGAAGTCTTCGTCCAGTATGAAGCGCGGCGCCAGCTGCGACAGCTTGGGTCGCACCAGGCTCTTATAGCCTGCCGCGCGCAGCACCAGACCACGGCTCGGCTCGAAGCGTGCGGTCAGGCTGGGGAGCCAGTCGGTATAGTTTTTGGTGAAGACATTGGGCGTAGTCACGACGCCGGTTGCTTCGCCTTCGTCGTCCAGCGCATATTGCGTCAGGTTGCCGCGCAGGACGTTGCGCGTCTGTTCAACACGCACACCACCGATGAGTCGCACCGTGTCGCTGTCCCACCGGCCGAGCAGGTAGCTGGCCAGAATATCTTCCTTCGCGCTGTAATCCTGCGCCGCCGATTCATAGGCGCTTGTGATCGGATCCAGTTCGAAGGCGCCGGGATTGGCGTAGAAATAATCGGTCGCGGCGCCCTTGGCGGGTAGCGGGCCAAGATTGGCGAGGCGATAGGTCTGGTCGCCCAGCACGTCGGCCAGGTCCAGGTCCCCGTCGCCATAATAGGCCATATTGAAATTATAGCTCTTCTTGCGCCAGCGTGCCTTCATGCCCGTCTGCACGGTGAAGGTGCCACTGTCGGTGACGAAGGCGCGGGAAATATCGCCCTTGAGCGCATATTCGCGATCGCGCGAGTCGGACAGCACCGTCTGTTCGACGCGATTGAAGCTATATTCCGACGGATCGTTGAACAGGTCCGCGCCGCTCGTCACTTCGAACAGGGGGACGCGCGGGTCGGCATAGTTGAAGTTCACATCGACGCCGTCGCCGTCGAACCGGGCGCGCCAGCGGACGGGGTCGATCGAGCCGGCTTCCTTTTCGGTCGATTCCGACCAACTGCCCGAATAGGTCAGCTTCCACGGGCCGGTTTCGGTGGTGCCACCCAGCACGATCGACTTGATGCGCTGGCGCTCGAACCGGTCCTTGAGGTCGCGGCGTACCTCGATCCGGCCGTCCTCGTCAGTGAAGAAGGCGCTGTCGGCATCGCCCGACGCGGGTTCCTCATCCAGCACGAAGGTCAGGCGGCGGCGATATTCCTGGTCGTCGAACTGGTTGTAGACGCCGCGGGCATAGAGCTTGGTCGTGTCGCTGGGCATCCAGTCGAAATTGAGCGTCGCGCCAATCCGCTTGCGGGTGACGTCATAGTCGCGATATTCCATCGTTTCGGCATAGACGATGCCGTCTTCGCTGGTCGTCCAGTCCGACGCCTCGATATTGTCGGTTTCGAACTTGCGCTTGTAATAGCTAAAGCCGCCCGACACGCCGAAACTGTCGGTAAGGCGGGTCGAAAAATCGACGCTGCCCTTGGGCGTGACTTCGCCCGAATAGTCGTTGTAGCTGCCCTCCAGCTTGATCGAATACAGGTCCTTCTTGCGATCAAAGGCGCTGGTGGTGTTGATTTCGATCGACGCGCCGATCGTGTCGGCGTCCATGTCGGGCGTCAGCGACTTCTTGACCTCGATCGATTCGATCAGTTCGGACGGGACCACGTCCAGCGCGACCGAACGAACGTCGCTTTCCGGCGCAGGCAGGCGCGCACCGTTGACGGACGCGGCGTTGAGCTCGGGATCAAGACCGCGCACCGAGACAAAGCGCCCTTCGCCCTGGTCGTTCAATATGTTGATGCCGGGCAGGCGGCGGAGCGATTCGGCGACATTCTGGTCGGGAAACTGGCCGATCGCGTCGCGGGTCAGCACGCTTTCGACGCCATCGGCGGCGCGCTGGCGGGACAGGGCCGACGCCTGGTTGGCGACCTGGCCGACGACGATGATGGACGCGTCGACATTGGAACCGATGCGGACATCCGCGTCGACATCGCCGGTCGCCGGCACCACGACCGTGGTGCGGACCGGGTCGGCGCCCACATAGCGCGCCTCGATCGTGTAGGTGCCCGGCGCGACGTCGGGGAAGCGATAGGAACCGTCACGGCCGGCTTCGGCGATGCGGCCCAGTTCAACGATGGTGAGCTGCGTCGACTGGAGCGCGCGGGTTCCGGTGCCGTCCGACACCGTGCCGCTGATCGTGCCGGCAAGGGCGGCGGCGGGCATGGTGAGCGCAAGGGTAAGGGCAACGCGGCTCGCGCCGCGGTAAAGGCGGTTCATTCTGGAATCTCCCTGTTGCCGTAGCGATGCGCTTGACATGCGCGCGCCTGCCGGCTGCCCGGCCCATGAGAGATTATTGCGACAGCTTCATTCCATCACGATGACGAAAAAGAGTCATTAAGATTGCAGTTGCGTGACCGTCCGCAAGTTCAAACCCTTGGGTTCAGCGCCCGACATTAAGATAGGCCGCAACGGCATCGACATCGTCTCCGACTGTGTCGACGGCCTCGACCAGTTCGTCACGCGACACGCTGAACCGGTTGGTCCAGTAAAGACACTCTTCTTCCCGCTCCAATGACACGCGTGCCGTGTTCAGCGGTGTCCTGTGGCCTTCCTCTGGCGTCATTGCTCGGCGCGTCTCCCTCATTGGCTCTTCCCAAGGAAGCAACGCACAAAAGACGCGCCAAGTCCCCTTCCCTTTAGGACAGGGGGCGGCTGGCCCAGCCCCGAAGGCGGGCATAAAGGCCCGCGATCACGGCGGCGAAGATCAGGATGGCGAGTGGCACCGCCCAATGGCTTTCCCCGACCAGCGCCAGCGGCGCATCGCTGTCGGTGCCCGCGACGATGCCGGCGAAGGCGACGCCGAACAGGCTTTCACCCACGATGAAGCCGGTCGCCATCAACACGCCCATGCGCTCGGCAAATTCGGAGTTCGCCTGTCGCAGCGCCCAGCGATTATAGACATGGCCGATGACCGCGCCGACCGGGATCAGCAGCGTCAGCGCCATCGGCAGATAAATTCCCATGCCCACGGCCAGCGGCGGCAGGCGCAGCTTGCCCGCGCGGCCCAATGCTTCGTCGACGATGATCACGACCACGCCGATGCCCGCCCCGATGGCGATCAGCCCCCAGTCGAGATCGCCGCCCAGCACGCCCTTGGCCAGCGCAGAAATGAGCGCCGCTTGGGGGGCCGGCAGGGCATTGGCGCCTGCGCCGCTCGCCCCGGCAAAGCCGAAGGCGCTGTTGAGCAGATCCAGCACCGGGGGGATCACCAGAGCGCCGAAAATGACGCCCAGCACCAGCGCCAGCTGCTGCTTCCACGGCGTGGCACCGACCAGCTGCCCGGTCTTGAGGTCCTGAAGATTATCATTGGATATGGTCGCGATGCCAAAGACGATCGCGGTGGTGAACAGGGCATAGGCGATCAGCGCCTGCGTCTGGCCTTCGTCGCCACCCGAACCATATATGGCGGCCAGCAGCAGCGACGCGCCCAGCACGGCGAGAATGCCGACACCCGAAATCGGGCTGTTCGATGCGCCGATCAGGCCTGCCATATAGCCGCAGACCGACGCGATCACGATGCCCGCCACCAGCACATAGGCCAGTGTCAGACCGATCACCGGCACGGGGTTGAGGGCGATCGGCCCGCCCTGCGCGAAGACCCAGAGCAGCAGCGCAATGGGCAGCATTGCGGCGACGATCGTGCCGGCGACGATGCCGATCGGCAGGTCGCGCTCGGTAATGTCGAGCAGCCCGGCATTGCCCGCCCTGCGCGTGGCATTGGCGGCGAGCGCGGAGCGAATGCCGCTGATGATGGGGCCAAGGATCTTGAGCAGGGTCCAGATGGCGGCGACGCCGATCGTGCCCGCACCGATGAAGCGCGCCTTGGTGCTGAACACGGTGCCGACCACCGTGCTGAGATCGGCGCTGGCGGCGGTTGGCGCGGTCAGATAAGGGACTAGGCCGACCCAGCTGATCAGCAGGCCGATGAACATGGCGACGCCCACCGACAGGCCGACGAGATGGCCGACGCCGATCAGGGCCATGGAGAAGCTGGTGGACACCGACGTCGCGCCCGCCCCCAGCTTGAAGAAGGTGGCGGCTTCCTCCGCGATCAGCCGGGTCTTGGCGACGATCGAGAAGGTGGCGGCGGACAGGGCGCTGGCGACGATGGCGGCCAGCCCGCGCTTGTTCTCCTCCAGCCCCTCGCGCGATCCGGCGCCGACTTTCAGCACTTCGGCCGCTGCCACCCCTTCGGGATAGGGCAGGTCCGATCCCGTCACCAGTGCGCGGCGCAGCGGCACGGAATACATGACGCCCAATATGCCGCCGGTCGCGATGGTGAAGGCCGACAGCCAGTAGGGAAAGCCCTGCCACCAGCCGATGATGACCAGGCCCGGCAGCACGAAGATGATCGCCGACAAAGTGCCGGCCGCCGACGCGATGGTCTGGACGATATTGTTTTCCAGGATGATGCCAGTGGAAAACAGCCGCAGCACCGCCATGGAAATGACCGCCGCAGGGATCGACGTGGCGAAGGTCAGGCCGATCTTGAGGCCCAGATAGACATTGGCGGCGGTGAAGACGAGCGTGATGAGCGCGCCCAGAATGACGCCGCGCAGCGTCAGTTCGGCCATGCCGCTGGTCTGTGCCTGTTCGTTCGTCACCGCTTACCCCTTGTCGATCATGCCAAGGGTCCGGTCATAATCGCGCCAGACGGCGGATCAATCGCAAACTGACGCGGTGGCGGGCGTCCCCTCGATGGCGATGGCTCCTGGCAACCGAGGGGAAACGGCAGGGGACTTAATGGCGGTGCAGCGCGCGCAGCCGATACTTACCCTTGGCATAGGTGCCGAACATGCCGGAAATGGCGGGATGGTCGACCGGTTCGTCGCTGTCGTCCGTCACCAGATTCTGCTGGCTGACATAGGCGACATAACTGGATTCGCCATTTTCCGCGAGCAGATGATAGAAAGGCTGATGCTTGTCGGGGCGTGCTTCTTCGGGAATGGCCTCATACCATTCCTCGCTATTGGCGAAGACCGGGTCGATATCGAACACGACGCCGCGAAATCCGAACATCCGGTGCTTGACCACATCGCCGATGCTGAAGCGCGCATGGACGATCGGCGGGGCCGTCATGCCCGCGCCAAAAATCTGACTCATCTCTTTCATGAGGCTCAATTTAGGGGCGCGCTGCGCCGACACAAGAAAAATACCCCGAAGGTCGCTTGGCAAGCGTGATTTCATCCGCTAATGGCCGCCGCTCGACCGGGAAAGCAGCGCCAGCGGCGCTTGCCGGACCTTCTGCGGAGAGGTGGCAGAGTGGTCGAATGCGCCGCACTCGAAATGCGGTTTACGGGCAACCGTAACGTGGGTTCGAATCCCACCCTCTCCGCCATGACTTTGCTAACCGGTTATCCCGCCTGGATTTTCCTGACAGCATCGCTGGGTACCGATCCGGCAGAAGAGGTTGCGACCGGTCACGGGCATAGCTGTCCGCTGCTCCTGACATAATCCGTCGTCTCGACGAGGCGGCGCTCCAATAAATTGTCGGCCCCCGCCCCCCGGCATAGAGGTCTGCCATCTTCATGCAGCGAAATATCGCTTGTCGTCGCTTAATGAAAAAGGCCGCCCCGATGATTCGGAAAGCGGCCTGTTTAGGTCTTGTGCAAAGGAGAATGCTGACGCGGCCGAGCCGGTGTCAGGCATAGAGAACCGAATAGAATGTCACCATCTGCACGCCTACGGCTACGGCGAGCACGGCACCTTGAAAAATCTGACGCATAACTGACTCCATTGTTGCGAAGGACATTCGCCCCCGCATGTGTAAGGAGCCTCTAGTCGCGTCATCTTATTGTAACAATCGCAAAGCATGACTTTCCGATTGCAACAAACGCAACAAAGGTTGTCAGGGCAGCGCTGCGATCATCGCCAGGGCGGCGGCCGGATTGCGTTCCTTCGCGCCGCTGATGAAAAAGCCATAGACGTCGCCTGCTTTTGACAGGTCTACCGCCCTGCCGGCCCAATGGTCGATATCGCCCGGGGCGTAACCGGCGGGCTCGTCCGTTTGCGTCCGCATCAGCCGCAGATAGGCAAAGCCGGCATCATGGCCGGTGATGGAGGGATAGTCTTCATGGTCGGCCAGCACCACCGCCGCCCCGGCTTCCCTGGCCATGGCGAGAAACGCCGGATCGTCGAAGCTTTCATGCCGCACCTCCAGCGCATGGCGCAGGCGGACGCCGTCAACCGCGTCAGGCAGCAGCGTCAGGAATGCGCCGAAATCATCGGGATCGAATCGCTTGGTGGGCATGAATTGCCAGAGGATCGGCCCCAGCCTGTCGCCCAGTTCCGCTATGCCTTGGCCGGTAAATTTGGCGATCGAGTCCCCCGCTTCGGCCAGGACCTTGCGGTTCGTGCAGTAGCGGGAGGCCTTCAGTGCAAACTGGAAGCCATCGGGCACCGCCTTCGCCCAATTGGCGAAGGTGGCGGGTTTCTGGCTGCTATAATAGGTCGCGTTCACTTCCGTCGCGGTCAGATGTTCGCCGACATAGGCCAATTCATCCTTCTGCCGCAGCCCGGCGGGATAGAAGCTGCCGCGCCACGGTTCATACACCCATCCGCCGATCCCGATCCTGACCTGTCCCGTCATCCCGCACCTCCTGCATAGAAAAGTCATCGCCTGCGCCGATCAGTACCAGCGAAAAATGCGGCCGGCTCCTTTCTTATGAAAGGCCTGGAAAGCCGTGCACATGCTCGCTCCGGCAAGGCGTAATCCCGTAAGGCCGCAGGATCGGCGTGCTTCGTCTCAGCCCTCCCCAATTGTGATTCGGCGCTCCAGTCTTCAGAAGCGATTGGCTTTCTCGGGCTGAAGCGGCCTGTTGTCCCAGCCGGTCGTCGGATGCCTCTTGTCCGGCCATTTGACGCATGATGCCATAAGCGAAGGGGCGCTTCCGCTAAGGACACAATGCCGTGAATAGCGCTATCATTTAAAATATTTCGGTTGACATAAATACAGAATTGCGGCTTTGTCCGCGACTGATAGCGTTACCAGCTACACTGTGCCGCCACAGCGGACAGACACGCAGGAGAGGGATTTGTCATGTCGTTACGCCAGAACCATCTACGCGCCGCACTGTTCGCGGCTTCCGCGCTAGGCGCGTTTTCCACCTCCACCCTGGCCTTCGGCCAGGTCACGCCACAGCCGCCCGCTGCTCAGGAAGACGAGGTCGCCGACATCGTCGTGACCGGCATTCGCGGCTCGCTGCAAAGCGCTACAAACGCGAAAAAGAATGCAGTGGCGTTCGGCGACTCGATCTTCGCCGAAGACATTGGCAAGCTGCCTGCGACCAATCTGGCCGAAACGCTCAACCGCATGCCCGGCGTCCGCCTCAACCGCGATATCAACGGCGAAGGCACGCAGGTCGCGATCCGTGGTCTGGGGCCGAGCTTTACGCGCGTGCTGCTGAACGGATCGCAATTGCAGGTCGCTTCCGATGGCGGCACCAACGGCGGCAGCGCCAATCGCGAGGTCGACCTGGACTTCTTCCCTTCGGAACTGTTCACCCGGCTCGATCTGGCCAAAACCCCCTCTCCCTCCACGCTGGAAGGCGGCATTGCGGGGACGGTCAACCTGCGCAACGCGCGGCCGTTCGACAAGCCCGGCACGCATGTGACCGTCGTCGCGCAGGGCCAATATACCGACAGCAACGACAAGATCAGCCCGCGCGGCGCGATCGTTGCGAGCCACACCACCGATACGTTCGGCATCCTGGTCGGTGTGGCCGGCGTCAAGACCAAGACGCGCGTCGATGGCTATGAGACGCTGGGCTATAGCGACGGCAATCTGGGTGCTGGCGATCCGGGCGGCAATAATTTCAGCTATGCCTCGATCGTGCCGAACAACGCCGGCCATGGCCTGGTCGCAGGTCAGCCGGTCGATGTGGTTGCGACGTCTGGCCTGACGCGCGATCAGCTGAGCACCGCGCTCATTCCCCGTCTTGGCCGCCAAGCGCTGACGCAAGGGGACCGCTCGCGCATTTCGGCGCTGGCATCGCTGGAATGGCGGCCTAGCGACGAACTGCATTTCGCGCTGGACGGGATCTGGGCGAAATCGAAGCGCAACTATGACCGTCTGATCATGAACTGGCAGGTGCGTAACTCCGGTCCGGGCACCAGCGCCCAGTCGACCGGAGGCATGATCCCGATCGACCTGACCGTGGATGACAATGGCGTCGTCACCAGCGGCACCTTTGCCAACAGCTCCTTCTTCCTGGAGGCGAGCCAATTCCGTCAGACCACAAAATTCTGGAATATCAACCCGAGCCTGAGCTGGCAGCCCAGCGACCTGCTGAAGGTCGACTTGAGCGCCAATTATTCGAAGAGCCGTTTCTTCCGTGAGCAACCGAGTTGGGTATTCCAGACAGCCCCGCAATCGGGCGTCGACGTCTATTATGACAACACCGGCCAGGGCGATTACCCCTCGATCACCACGAATGTGGACCTGAACGATCCCAACAACGGTCTGTGGGAATGGTATCGCCAGAATGTCGCGCTCGTGCGCCGAAAGACCGAAACCAAGGGCGCGCATCTGGATGTCACCTATGGTGACGACTTCTTCAACGTAAAGGTTGGCGCCGCCTATGACCGGGCGCAACGCTCCATCCGCGCTTATGACAACAGCCCGGCCTATCAGCTGTCAGTGTGCGGCACCGGCTGCACGGGCGACACCGGATCGATCCCAACCAGCGCCATTCCGCAATATCTGATGCCCGGATCGGTCAAGAATTTCGGGCATCTGGCCAGCGGCAATATCGGCTTCACCCGCTACATCATGCCGGACTTTGGCGCGATCCGCGATGTCACCGACTATGAAAGCTATCGTGACAGCGCGCCCGAAACACGCGGCGCGGTGACGGGTGGCGCGACCGGCGACATGGACGAAGAAGTGTGGGGCGCCTATTTCGAATTGAACGGCGTTACGACCATCGCCGGCCGCGACCTGCGCATCAATACCGGTATGCGCTATGCCCGCACCCGCCAAGAAGTGGTCGGACCAAGCCAGATCGGTTCGGAAATCGTCGATATCACGTCGCGGTCGACCTACGAGAACTTCCTCCCGTCGATCAACCTGACCTACGATATCGCCGACAATATCAAATTGCGCGCATCGGCATCGCGCACGATGACGCGGCCCGATGCCAGCCAGATTCTGCCGGGCATCACCTTTTCCGATCCATCCGCCCTCGTTGCCAGCGCGGGCAATCCGGACCTGAAACCGTACACGTCCGACAACTATGATCTGGGCGGTGAAATCTACACGGGCGGCATCGGTTATGTCGGCCTGTCCCTTTTCATGAAGAATATCCAGGGGTTCACAGTCACTACATCGCAGGAAGTGAGCTTTGGATCGCTCAACATTCCGTTCGACAGCCTGATCCCGACACAGCAAAATGCGCTGAACGATCGGTCACTGCAGACCGGCATCCCCGTTGGTCAGTTGCCCATCACGGTGAACCGCCCGATCAACCTGTCGGACCTGAAGATCAAGGGTCTGGAAATCACCTGGGTCCAGCCGCTCGACTTCCTGATGAAGGGCCTCGGCTTCTCGGCCAACGGCACTTATCTGGACCAGTCATCCTCGTCCGGGCTGGTGGCGACGGGCGTGTCGAAATATTCCTACAATCTTCAGGGCTTCTATGAAGACGACCGGCTGTCGGTCAGCCTCAACTATGTGTGGAATGACGATGCGATCGCGGTCAACCGGCCGCAGAACGGCATCCAGAATGCCTCGTTGCGGTCCAAGGCGCGGGGCCAACTCGACCTGTCGGCCGGCTATCAGCTTCCCTTCCTCAATGATGGTGTGCGCCTGACGCTCGACGCACTCAACATGACGAACGAGCCGATCCGCACGCTGTTCGAATATGATAATGCGCCTTACTCGGTCTATTATCCCGGTCGCACGATTTTGGCCGGCATTCGGGCCAATTTCTGACGGGAGGCTTGGCTGACAGGTCCCAAGCCTTTGGGGGCGGAAGCGGCGAACGCCGCTTCCGCCTTTTCTTGTTCGAGCGAAGGAGCAGCAAGACCGATAGGCTCGATCACCTGACGATTTCCGATATCGTTCGGTTTGTAAGAATGGCATGATCGACGACACGCAGCAGACGCTTCGTTGGCGCGTTCATCACGGCGCAACGAACCAGGACCACCCTCTTACCGAACCAACCTTCAACATTTTCGTCATCCCGCTTTATCAGGAGCCTGCCATGACCAGCACTGCCTCATCGAGCTTCGTGACCACCACCGATGGCGTTGACATCTTCTACAAGGATTGGGGCAGCAAGGATGCCCAGCCGATCATGTTTCATCACGGCTGGCCACTCTCGTCCGACGATTGGGATGCGCAGATGCTGTTCTTCCTGGACCAAGGCTATCGTGTCGTCGCCCATGACCGGCGTGGACATGGTCGATCGCAACAGGTCGATTTCGGCCATGACATGGACCATTATGCGGCAGACGCCGCGGCGGTTGCCCAGCATCTGGACCTGAGGAACGCCATACATGTCGGCCATTCGACGGGTGGCGGCGAAGTCGCCGCCTATGTCGCGCGGTTCGGCATAGCGCAGGGCCGCGTCGACCGGGCGGTGCTGGTGAGCGCCGTGCCGCCGATCATGGTCAAGACCGATCGCTATCCCGGCGGCCTGCCGATCGACGTGTTCGACGGCTTTCGCGAAAGCCTGGCGAAGAACCGCGCACAATTTTTCCGGGACGTCGCGAGCGGTCCCTTTTACGGATATAATCGCGAGGGCGCGGACGTGAAACCGGCCGTCGTCGACAATTGGTGGCGTCAAGGCATGATGGGCAGCGCGCTCGCCCATTATCATGGCATCAAGGCTTTTTCCGAAACCGACCAGACCGAAGACCTGAAAGCGATCAGCGTCCCGACGCTGGTGTTGCACGGGGATGACGATCAGGTGGTGCCTTACAAGAATGCGGGCGTGCTCCAGGCCGAACTGCTGCCCAATGCGACTCTCAAAATCTATGAAGACTTCCCGCACGGGATGCTGACGACAAACGCCGAACAATTAAACGCGGACATTCTGGCCTTCATCCGGAGCTGATGACCAGCGCAGGCAGACTGGACTGCGTTCCGCCGCCTCTATGGCATATCCGCCAATCGCGCGTCGGTGGACTGAGCCGCCGTTATCACCCTCCGTCGGCGCCCGGTCCTGGATCATATGGGCCGATCACAGCCTTTCTAAGCCGTAACGGAGCAGAAAAGCGACGCTCAGGAACCCGGGAGCCCCGAATCTCCTTGCCGACGTAAGCCATGTCGGTGCCGATGCCGTTCTGGTTGAGGGCATTGCGACGGATCGTCATTCTCGTCCGGTTGACACTATTGGAGGTCCCAAGGCCCCTCCACTGGTGCGATTGACGGTCAGGGCACCTGCTTCTTCATGGCGTCCAGCATGAAACGCCAGACATTGGCGGCATCCTGCGCATAGGCGCGCTCGTCGCTGTCTGGGCTGATGTAGCGGGTGATGCCGGCCCCAGCTTCCTTCATATAATCGCTGGGTTCATGGATGGCGTCCAGCACCGCACGAACCTGGGGCAGGCAGGCCTGCCAACCGGCGTCGTCCTGCGACTGGCCCTGCATCTGGCACAAGGCGCGGGCGGCGCGTTCGATCGGCGTCATGTCTGGCTCCTGCTGGCGGGTGCGTTTGTAGCATCTGACGCAGCGGACCGGGGCAAGGCAAGCGAAAAGCCGCGCATTTGGCGCTTCGCCTGGCCATCCAGCTCGCCTAAAGGCAAAGTGCAGCAGACGAAGGGGACGTTCATGGTGGAAGGCGAGACGATCGCGGGCAGGCGCGTCCTGTTCGTCATGGCGGTGGACGCCGAATATGGCCCGCATTTGCGCGCTCGGTTCACGCCGCTGCTGACCGGTGTCGGCCCTGTCGAAGCAGGAATCGCGATGGGCGCTGCGCTCCAGGCGCTGGCGGCGCGCAATGCCCTGCCCGACCTTGTCGTGTCGCTGGGGTCGGCCGGCTCGCGCCGCTGCCCACTGGGGGAGATCTTCCAGATTGCGAGCGTATCCTGGCGCGACATGGATGCCACGCGTCTTGGTTTCCCCAAAGGCGTGACGCCGATGAGCGATCATCCGGTCGATATCCCGCTGACAACCCCGTTGCCGCTGCCGCTGGCGCGCTTGTCGACCGGCGCCAATGTCGTGGGCGGCGAGGAATATGCCGGCATCGACGCCGACATGGTCGACATGGAAAGCTTCGCCATCGCCCGGGCCTGCGCGCGCTATGACGTTCCGCTGATGGGCCTGCGCGGCGTGTCGGACGGTCCGGGCGAGCTGGACCATATCAACAGCTGGATGGAATTGCTGGGCCTGATCGACGAACGGTTGGCGCAAGCGGTGGATTTATTGCCCGAAGCGCTGGCGAGCCGGGACGGCTAATGGGGGGGCTAGCGCTGGCGCGCCCTAGTCACCGTCAAAGGCGATCAGCGCCTGCGTGGCAACGCCATCCTCCTCCAGCAGCGCCTTGCCCCCCAGGTCGGGCAGATCGACGGCGAACAGGGCCATCAGCACGCTGGCGCCCTGCTCGCGCAGAAGCTGCGCTGCGGCGAGCGCGGTTCCGCCGGTCGCGATAAGATCATCGACCAGCACGACCCGCGCGCCGGCGGGCACCTGGCCCTCATGCAGTTCCAGCCGGTCTCTGCCATATTCCAGCACATAGTCGATGCCGACGGTCTTGCCGGGCAGCTTTCCCGCCTTGCGCACCGGCACGAAGCCCTTGCCCAAGGCAGCAGCCAGCGCCGCTCCCAGGATGAAACCCCGCGCTTCAATCCCGACGATCAGGTCAGGGTCAAGCGGCCGGGCAACAGCGACCAGCCGCTCCACCAGTTCGCCAAAGCCCGGGCCATCCGCCAGCAGCGTCGTGACGTCGCGGAACTGGATGCCCGGCTTGGGAAAATCCGGAATGGTGCGGATCAGGGCGGTCAGGCTGTCGATGCTCATGAAGCCTCCATAGGCAAAGGGCGCGGTCCCCTCAAGGAACCGCGCCCCGCTTGTGTTCGTGCGCCGGCAAGAGGCGTCAGGCCGCCTTTTTCTTGTCCGCCCAGATATTCTGATAGGCCATATAGGCAAGGCCCGTGGCGATCAGCAGGAAGACGATCGTCGCAAGGCCGGCGCGACGGCGATTTTCCAGCTTCGGTTCCGCCGTCCAGGTCAGGAAGGCGGCCACGTCCTTCGCCATCTGGTCGACGGTCGGCTTGGTGCCGTCGCCATAGCTCACCTGGCCCTCAGCCGTCAGCGGCGGCGCCATGGCGAGGTTCAGGTTGGCGAAATAGGGATTGTAGTGCAGCCCCTCCGGCGTTTTGGCATCCGGGAACTCCCTGAGCAGTTCGGCAGGCTGCGGCTGGTAGCCGGTGATCAGCGAATAGACATAGGCGCTGCCATGATGGCGGGCCTTGGTCATCAGCGACAGATCCGGCGGGATCGCATTGTTGTTCGCCGCCGCCGCCGCGACATTGTTGGCAAAGGGCTTGGGGAAGTGATCGGCTGGCACCGGATCGCGGGTCGACATCTCCCCGGTCTTGGGATCGACGTCGGGCGTCTTGATCGCCCACTGCTTGGCGATCGCCTTCACTTCGGCCTCATTATAGCCAAGCGCTTCGAGATCGCGGAACGCCACGAACTTCAGGCTGTGGCAGGCCGAGCAGACTTCCTTGAACACCTGAAAGCCGCGTTGCAGCTGCTGGCGGTCATAACGGCCGAAGGGACCATCGAACGAGAAGGACACATGCTTGGGCGCCTTGTGGAATTCATGCTCCACCGTGGGCTGGGGCGGGTCCGATACATAAGCGACCGCGCCAAAGAGGAAGGAGATCAGCAGCCAGCCCGCGAAAAAGAGGCCGACAAGGAATGCGCCGATGCGAACCATGATATCCTATCCCCCTTAACCGGCGTTCGAAGGCTGCGGATCGGCGCCCATACCGGGCAGCGCATCCTCTTCGCCTTTTATGTTGTGGCGATTGAGCACCGATTCCGTGATCGATCCGGGCAGCGGCAGCGGCTTTTCGAAGCGCGCGATCAGCGGCAGCACGATCAGGAAATGCGCGAAATAATAGGCCGCCGCGACCTGGCTGATCATGACATAGGGCTCTTCCGCCGGCGCACCGCCGCAATAGCCCAGGATCAGCACGTCGATGACCAGGATCCAGAAGAACTTCTTGAACGTCGGGCGGTAATTGCCCGAGCGCACCGGCGAATTGTCGAGCCAGGGCAGGAAGAAGAGCAGCAGGATCGATGCGAACATCGCCAGCACGCCCAGCAGCTTGGCTGGCACGAAGAAGAAGTCGACGGTGAAGGCGCGCAGGATGGCGTAGAAGGGCCAGAAATACCATTCCGGCACGATATGCGCGGGCGTTGAGAGCGGGTTCGCCTCGATATAATTGTCCGGATGGCCCAGATAATTGGGCGCGTAGAACAACATGATCGAGAAGATGATCAGGAACACGCCAGCCCCGAACCCGTCCTTCGCCGTGTAGTAAGGATGGAAGGGCACGGTATCCTGCGGCCCCTTCACCTCAACGCCTGTCGGGTTGTTGGAACCGGGAATATGCAGCGCCCAGATGTGCAGGATGATGACCCCTGCAATCACGAAGGGCAGCAGGAAGTGAAGCGAGAAGAAGCGGTTGAGCGACGCGTTGCCCGGCGCAAAACCACCCAGCAGCCAGGTCTGGATCGGTTCGCCAACGACCGGGATCGCGCCGAACAGGCCGGTGATGACCTTCGCGCCCCAATAGCTCATCTGCCCCCAGGGCAGCACATAGCCCATGAAGGCGGTCGCCATCATGAGGAGGAAGATGACGAGGCCCAGCAACCACACCATTTCGCGCGGCGCCTTGTAGGAGCCGTAAAAGAGGCCACGGAAAATGTGGAGATAGACGACGATGAAGAAGAAGCTGGCGCCATTGGCGTGCGCATAGCGCATCAGCCAGCCCGAATTGACGTCGCGCATCGTCTGTTCGACGGTGGCGAAGGCGACCAAGTCATTGGCGCCATAATGCATCGCCATGATGACGCCGGTGACGATCTGGATCACCAGCGCCAGGCCGGCCAGAACGCCGAAATTCCAGAAATAGTTGAGGTTGCGCGGCACCGGATAGCCAGCGCCCACCGCATTGTAGACGAGGCGCGGCAGCGGCAGTTTCTCGTCCATCCACTGCATCACGGGATGCTTGGGAGTATAATGTTCAGCCCATGGAAAGCTCATGACGGTCCCCCCTCAACCCACAAGAATGGCAGTGTCGGAAGTGAACTTGAATTCAGGCACTTCCAGATTCTTGGGGGCAGGCCCCTTACGGATACGAGCGGCGGTATCGTAGGATGACCCGTGGCAGGGGCAGAAATAGCCGCCATATTCGCCGCGATTTTCCCCCTCGCCCGCGCCCAGCGGCACGCAGCCCAGATGGGTGCACACGCCCATCGTGATGAGCCACTGTTTTTTGCCGTCAACGGTGCGTTCTTCCAGCGTCTGCGGATCGCGCAGCGTGGCGACGTCCACCTTGTCAGCCTCGGCAATTTCCTTGGGTGTCAGGTGCCGCACGAACAGCGGCTGCGACCGGAATGTCGTCTTGATCGCCTGCCCCGGCTGGATCGCCGACAGGTCGACTTCGGTCGACGCCAGCGCCAGCACATCGGCGCTGGGGTTCATCTGGTCGATGAGCGGCACGACCACGGCCACCGCCCCCATCCCGGCGAAACTCACCGCGGCGATATTGATGAAATCGCGGCGGCGCACCTCTTCTCCGCCGGATAGAGTTTGCCCGTCAGAATGATCAACGCTCGCCATGCACCTCTACCCTTGCAAGACTTCCCTGTCACACCGCATGCCGTTACCGACGCTGATTATCAAGGGATTTGGGTTGTCAGCCGTGGCTGCCCCCACCTTCCCCCCGGTGTGGTTCGCGGGCCTGATAACCGGGAAGCGCGCGCTTTGCCAACCGCAATCTTACTTGGCCTGTTACAAAAGCTTGCGCTGCTCTATGGCGCTGCCCATGCGTATCGCCCTTTACCAACCGGAGATTGCGGGCAATGTCGGCGCGATCCTGCGCCTTGCCGCCTGTCTCGCCGTGCCCGTCGACATCATCATGCCCACCGGATTCGCCTTTTCCGACGCGCGCCTGAAACGGGCCGCGATGGATTATGGCGCGGCGGCCGACGTCACCCGCCATGCCAATTTCGAGGCGTTCGATGCTCGGCGGCGGGCAGAAGGCCGGCGATTGCTTTTGATGAGCGCTCACGCCTCGCAGCGATTGCCGGACGTGCGGTTCGCGCCCGATGACGTGCTGTTGATGGGGTCGGAAAGCGCCGGCGTGCCCGATAGCGTTCGCGATCTGGCCGATATTCGCGTGCGCATACCCATGGCGCCGGGCTTTCGGTCCTTGAACATCGCCGTGTCGACCGGCATCGCCGTGGCCGAAGCATTACGCCAGACCAAGGGGTTTCCCGCATGATCAATCCTGTTCCCATCGTCCCCTTCGCACTCGATGATCGCCAGCAGGCGGCGCGTAGCTGGTTCGAATCGCTGCGCGACCGCATCTGCGCCGAATTTGAAGCGATCGAACGCGAAGCCGGCAGCGACGCCGCCTTTGCCTTCACCCCCTGGGACCGCGAGGCGGATTGCCAGGCGCCCGGCGAAGGCGGGGGCGGCGTGCGCGGCGTGATGAAGGGCAAGATATTCGAAAAGGTAGGCGTCAACATCTCCACCGTGGGCGGCGAATTCGCGCCCGGCTTTGCCCAGACGATTCACGGTGCGGAGGAAAACCCCGCCTTTTTCGCCACCGGCATCAGCCTGGTGGCGCATATGGCCAACCCGCATGTCCCGGCCGTACACATGAACACGCGCTATCTCGTTACCACGAAAAGCTGGTTCGGCGGCGGGGCGGACCTCAATCCGCCGCTGCCGCGCGATGAAGACACGGCCGATTTTCACGCCGTGCTGAAGGACGCGTGCGACGCGCATGATCCCGATCATTATCCCCGGTTCAAGGCATGGGCGGACGATTATTTCTTCATCCCCCATCGCGGCGTGCATCGCGGCGTCGGCGGCATCTTCTACGATCATCTGGAATGCGCCGACGACACGGCGTTCGACGCCAATTTCGCCTTTACCCGCGCGATCGGCGATGCGTTCCTCGCCGCCTTTCCCCCGATCGTGCGGCGGCGGATGGCGGAGCCGTGGAGCGAGGCGGACTATCGCACCATGCTGGAATGGCGCGGGCGCTATGCCGAATTCAACCTCGTCTATGATCGCGGCACCCTGTTCGGGCTCAAGACCGGGGGCAATATCGACGCCATCCTGATGAGCCTGCCGCCAATGGCGCAGTGGAGTTAGGCCCGCCATGGCGCTGACGCGGGTCGAACCGGGCATGGTGGCCACGATCGTCACCCATCTGGAGATGCGCGCCCAGCCCCGGCCTGCGCCGATCCCGTCCGCGCCGCTACGGCTCGTCCGCTGGAAAGCGCCCGATGCTGACGCCTATCGAACGCTGTTCCGCCGCGTCGGCGCGCCATGGCTGTGGTTTTCCCGGCTGGTGATGGCGGACGCGCCATTGCTGGCAATCCTCCACGACCCCGCCGTCGAAATCTATGCGGTCACGGATCCGCGCGGCACGGAAATCGGCCTCCTCGAACTGGATTTCCGGTCGATGCCCGATTGCGAGCTAAGCTTTCTTGGCCTCGTCCCTGAACGGACCGGCAAGGGGCTTGGCCGGTGGCTGATGGCGCACGCAACGTCGCTCGCCTGGCGCAAGGGCGTGGAGCGTTTCCGGGTCCACACCTGCACCCTCGACAGCCCGGGAGCGCTGGGCTTTTACATGCGATCAGGCTTCACACCCTTCGCGCGCGAGATCGAGACATTTGCCGACCCGCGCCTGGCGGGCATAGTGCCGCGCGATGCCGCGCCGCATGTGCCGATCCTGGATCAGGCCGCCGACGCCTGACGATAGATGCGCGCGAGCATCACCAGCAGATAGACCTGCACCACCGCCGACACCGCCGCAGCAGCGATGCCGCCAGCCAGCCGCGCACCCTCCGGGCCTGCGAGCAGGCTGCCCAGCAGACCGACGATCACTTGCGCGGCCGTGCCCACCAGCGTCGACAACAGCATCACGATCACCAGAAAGCCGAACAGCCGCCAGAAATGACCGCGCGTCAGTGACCAGGCGTGGCGCAACGATTCGATTACGCCCCCGCGCGTGTCGATGACGACCGCATTCAGCAGGACCAGCCGGATGCTCGCGAAAAAGACGATGATGACCGCGGCCAGCCCCAAAAGCAGGCCCATCGCATGGGCGGCCTGTTGCGAGGCCATGGCGAAAATCACGCTGACCAGCGCGACCACGACAATGAAAGCGACAATGGCGACGACCACCAGCAGCGCGGTGCCCAGCAGGACGGGCAGGCGCGAAAAGCTGAGCCGCAGCGCCTCCCCCACGCTGATGCCGGGGCGCAGCGCCAGGGCGAACAGCGCCAGCGACCCGAACCAGATGATGACGATGCCCAGCAGCATCGACAGGGCAAAGCCAGGCGGCATCACCGGAATGGCGTCCGCCTTGGGCTGCGCGAACCAGGCCTGCAATTGCGGGGGCGTCATTTCCTGCACAACCAGACCCGGCAGCGCCACGAACAGCAGGGCGACCGGAAACAGCAAGGTCGCTTCGCGCCGGATGAAGGCGACGGCTTCCTCCCACGCCTTGCCGATGGAGATTGTCGCCATATCTAATCTGCCTGCCTCAAGAGGGGGAAATGCGGCCAGGAGACTTGATCGCTCGCTTGCCCCAAGTCAAGGAAACGCCATGGTTGATCCCCTTCCCTTCCCCGACCAGGTCGAATGGCGCGTCGATGCGGCGCCGGTCGATTATCCAGAGGCGCTGGCCGACATGGAAGCGCGCGCCGCCGCGATCCACGCCGGGGACGCGCGCGAGCGGGTGTGGCTGCTGGTGCATCCGCCACTCTATACGGCGGGAACCAGCGCCGACCCGGCCGAACTCATCGACCCGCGCTTTCCCGTCCATGACGCCGGGCGTGGCGGGCGCTACACCTATCATGGACCGGGGCAGCGGATCGGTTATCTGAACATTGACCTTAGCGCGCGCGGCAAGGATGTGCGCAATTTCGTCCATCATCTGGAAGGCTGGATGATCGCGGCACTGGGCGACCTGGGCATCGCCGCGCGGCGGGCGGACGGGCGGATCGGCATCTGGACCGACGACGCGCAGGGGCGCGAGGCGAAGATCGGCGCGCTCGGCATCCGGGTGCGGCGCTGGGTGACGCTGCATGGCTTTTCCATCAACGTCGACCCCGACCTGTCGCATTTTGGCGGCATCGTGCCCTGCGGCATCAGCGACTATCCCGTGACCAGCATAGCCGCGCTGGGCGGCAACGCGTCGATGGCCGCGCTCGATGTGGCGCTCAGAAGCCATTTCCCGTCCTTTCTCAGCCGCTTGTCGCGCTGCGGGTCGGGGCTTGAGCAATGCGAGGCCGCCCGCTAGGGTCCTGTGCCTTGACCGGCGGGGGATGCCGGGTATCGACGCGATGTTCAAGGAGACCCGGATGCGCGTGAATGCATGGATCGTCTGCACCGCCGCTCTGCTGTCGCTGACCGCCTGCGGGGACGGCGACAAGGGCGGCAGCAATGTGCAGATGAAGGACATGGAAGTGGTGGACGGCACCGCGACCGACGCGATGACCGACCTGGACGGCGTGCAGAGCGAAGGCACCGCGATCGCCGCTCCCGGCAATGATGGTGCGGCCAATCAGAGCGCATCCGCGAACGCCGCGCCTGCCGCCGCGCCGGCCGAAGATGCCGAAGTGGTGGCGGACCAGTAAGCCGACCGCCATCGGAATAGTATGCGCGCATGGTTATGACTATCGGGATGCGCCGCGCCGCATCCTTCTGGAGAGACGAGACGATGAGCTTCCGTTCCGCCCTGCGCACCAGCCTGTGCAGCCTGTCGATCGCCCTGATGCCGCTGGCCGCGCAGCCGGCCGCCGCGCAATTCTACTGGTCGCCGCCCGACATGAGCGCGCCCGCCTTTACCGACAGCAATGCCGCCATCGCGCTTGGCCTGCCGGGCGCGACCGCTGAGGAGATCAAGGCCGGGCTGGCGTGGAACCTGCGCGCCGCGCTTAACGTCGCGGCGCTGCAATGCCAGTTCGAACCCACGCTGCTGACGGTCGACAATTACAACGCCATGATCGCCCATCATGACGCGGAACTGGACGCGGCGCAGGCGACGCTGCTCGCCTATTTCCAGCGCACCGCGGGCAAGGGCCGCGCCGGCCAGTCGGCCGCGGACATGTACAATACCCGCATCTATTCGGGCTATTCGACGGTGCAGGCGCAAAAGGGCTTTTGCCAGGAAGCCGGCGTCGTCGGCCGCCAGGCGATTTTCGCCGATCGCGGCGCGCTCGCTGACGTGGCGCGCACGGGCCTCGCCTCGATCAAGAAATCGCTCATTCAGGCAGGCGAGCAATATTATGGCATGCCCGGCGATGATTATGCCGTCGCCCTGCCCTCCTTCGACCCCAAATGCTGGAAAAAGGGCGTGCTGGAGCCGGTGTGCCATCAGGCCTATAATGAGAAGGTCGGCGTCACGCCGTAAGTCGGGCGAGAGGCTTGCTGGCGATTTGGGTCAGCTCTTATCATTGTCACCCCGGCCTTGAGCCGGGGTCCCGCGTCTTCCGCCCAACAGAGCGGGATGCCGGGTCTAGCCCGGCATGACGGCGTTTTCTCATCGAGTGGCTGTGGCGAAACAGGATGAGCGTGCAGGACGAGGTCGTATTTCGACCACTCCCGGTCATTCAATAGCGCCTTAGGCTCGCCCACATAGTC
>NZ_BCYT01000023.1 GCF_001598335.1 Sphingobium abikonense NBRC 16140 | reverse complement strand
CGGTTGCCGAGGAATGGCTCATCAAATGCGAGCGGGATGGCCTCGCGCCCGTGACCGTCGACAAAATTCGCTGGCTGCTCGCCAAGGCGTATCCATTGATCGGTACTATCCCGATCGCGCAGATCACGCCGCACGAGGCACTCGCCGTGCTTCGCAAGGTCGAGGCGACCGGAGCCTATGAAAGTGCGCGGCGCATGCGCAGCGTCCTCAGTCGCGTCTTCCGCTATGGCGTGGCAACGGTTCGCTGCGACAAGGATGTCGCCGCCGACCTTCGGGGCGCCATCGCCGTGCCTAAGGTGAAGCACTTCGCGGCCATCACGCGACCGTCCGAGGTCGGCGCGCTGCTGCGGGCGATCGACAGCTACAGCGGGCACAAGGTGACAGTCATGGCCATGCGCCTCTCCCCGCATGTGCTGCTGCGTCCCGGCGAACTCCGACAGGCCGAGTGGACCGACATCGATTTCGACGAGGCCATCTGGTTCATTCCGGCCGAACGCATGAAGATGCGGCGTCCGCACCGCGTGCCCCTGTCACGACAGGTAATCGCGATGCTCAAGGAGCTTCACGAGCACACGCACTGGTGGAAGTACCTGTTCCCGTGCCTCGGCAAACCGCGCAAGGCGATGTCTGAGAACGCCGTCAAGCAGGGCCTGCGCAAGCTTGGCTACACGAGCGGCCAGATGACCGCCCACGGATTCCGGGCGATGGCGGCAACGCTGCTCAACGAGATGGGCGAGTGGAACCCCGACGCTATCGAACGACAGCTGGCGCATGTCGACACCAACCAGGTTCGGCGTGCCTACGCGCGCGGCGAATATTGGGATGAACGGGTGCGCATGATGCAACGCTGGTCGGATTATCTCGACCAATTGCGAGACGGCGGGAAGGTGCTGCGCCCCGACTTCAAGACGGCACGCCCGACCGGTTGATATAGACGGCTTGTCGCAATGGCGCCGGGATGTGGTAGAGGCTCGCTCTGTCACATCCCATCGTCGCCAGATCAACGTGGCAGCGCGCACCATTACCGCTTGGACCTGCCACTGTTGGAGGCTATGGTCTTGGTATGTTCCTTTCGTCCGCCGATCTTGCGCGTACCTCCCTAGCCGTTTCCGCAGTAGATCCCGGAGCGGTCGATTTCGTGGCGGTAGATGTCGAGACCGCATGCGGCCGTGTGAGCAGCATCTGCCAGATCGGAATCGTCGGCTTCCGCGGCGGCGCGATCGCCTTCGAATATGAGACGCTGATCGATCCCAAGGATGATTTCAGCAGCTTCAACACGCGCATCCATGGCATCACTGCCGATCATGTTGCGGGCATGGTAGGCGCGCTGCTGGCGGAACGCTTGGGCAAGTCACTCAGCGCAGGGCCGCTTCGCCGCTGGCTTCTAACGGCGGCAGCGATCGAGACCGCGCTGCTCTGGGGCGCAGCGGCGATCGCGCTCGGGTTCGATGTCGTCGGGCAGTCGCCGCGCTGGGCGGTCTACGCGATCATCGCAGCGACCTCGATTGCCATGGGGTTCCGCAACGCCACCATCCGCCAGCTAAAGGTTCCGGACCTCACCACGACGGTGCTGACGCTGACCGTCACAGGCATCGCGGCGGACTACACGCTGGCGGGCGGCGCCAATCCGAACTGGGCGCGCCGGATCGGCAGCGTCCTTTCCATACTCGGCGGCGCCGTGCTCGGCGCGCTGCTGGTGGTGCGCGCCGGGTCGCTGGTGGTCGCGCTCGTGCTCGCCGGCGCATTGGTGCTGGTCGGCACCGCCCTGTGTGCCCTCCATCCCAGCGCGCTTCGGCCCGCGGGGCGCTGACGGTACCGCGCGCTGCGAGCCTCAAACCACGATACGCACGGTCGAGGTCACGATGAACAGCAGGCGTTTGGAGGCATTCACCGATGGAGTCATCGCGATCATCATCACGATCATGGTCCTCAATCTGGAGCCCCCTCGCTCCAGCGATCTCCCCGCGCTCCCCGAAAGCGCTCCGATGTTAAGCGCCTACCTGCTCAGCTTCGTGAACGTCGGGCTATACTGGAACAACCACCATCACCTGATGCATGCCACCGAAAGCATCGACGGCAGAGTGCTTTGGCTCAATCTCGCGCTCCTTTTCTGGCTCAGCCTGGTGCCGTTCGTGATCCGATGGAACAAGGATACCGACTTCGCGGTGGTCCCCACGGCCGCCTACGGCATCGTCCTGGGAATGGCCGCGCTTTTCTACCACCTGATGGAGCGCGCGATCATCGCCATCAATGGCCCCGGCTCGAGGGTCGCCAAGGGCGTAGGGCGCGATCGCAAGGGGCTGGCCACGTTGGTCCTCTACGTCGCGGCCATCCCCTTGGCGTTCGTCAGCAGGTTCGGCGCGCTTGCCATCTATGTCGCGGTCATCGCGTGGTGGGCCGCGCCCGATGGTCGCATGGTCTCCAGAGCCGACCGGGAGAACTGACCCACAAACTTTGCTCGGATGGACCGCGGTCGACGCAGCGGATCACGGTAGTCAGACAACTGCCAAGCTGAACGACATGAGGCGTTCAACTCGTCGCTTAGAAGTTAGGAGATCACCCATGACCTCGCCCAAGACGTTCGTCACCCCTGGCGCCGGCCAAAAGCTCTTCGAGGCGCTCCACATGGCGCAGACTCTCAGGATCGGCGATCGCGTCGAGACGTCGGGTCAGGGCTGGGACGACGACCTGGCGATCCCCGAGGGGATCGAGGAGGAGCTCGAGCAGGCGTTCCGAAACGTCGAACTGGCGCTGGCACCTGCCGGCGCCACGTGGCAGGACGTGGTGCACGTCAACTCGTATCACGTGGGCAGCTTCCCGCCCGAGGTGAATGGCACCATCGCACGCCTGTTCCGCCACTATATGCCCGCTCGACCGCCGATCTGGACGCAGACCGGGGTGGAGGCGCTCGGGCTGCCCGCGATGCGGATAGAGATCAGGGGCACGGCGATCCTCGCCTGACGAGCGGCACCTCAGGAGGCGCGGCGTTCCGCCTCGAGCCGCCGCAGGAACGCGATCACGGCGAAATTATACTGCCTAGGCGCGTTCCGAGCGATGAAGTAGCAGGCACCGTCTATTCGGAACAGCTCCAGCGGCCCCACCATCCACTTCTGGCTCGTGGCGAGCTGCTCCGGCCCCACGTAGGGGTCGTTGTTGAGTGCCGCTGAGAGTTGACCCGGGAAGGGGTGATATTTCCACTGAGAAGTGACCCCATGTTGAACTCACCCCTGACTTTGACGAGCGAGGGGTTATGGAGTGTTGGACATGGCGTTATTAAGCGTAATCCCGCGCTGGCATTTCCGCGATCATCTTTCGATCCGCGAGATTGCGCGGCGTACCGGGCTGTCACGTAACACGATCCGTGAATAACGACGTTCGGACACGATCGAGCAGCGGTTCAGGCTGCCCGATCGGCCGAGCAAACTGGACCCGTTCGCGGAGCGGGTGTCAGCTTGGCTGAGACGGGAGATGGTCGGACCCGCAAGCAGAAGAGGACGATGAAGCAGTTGCATGCTGATCTGGTCAGCCTGGGCTATGACGGCTCCTACGATCGGGTGGTGGCCTTTGCCCGGAACTGGCGCGATGATCATCGTTCTGAGCCACAGATGAGCGGGCGCGGGACATTCGTGCCGCTGTCCTTCGCACTGGGGGAAGCATTCCAGTTCGATTGGAGCGAGGACTGGGCGATCATCGGCGGCGTGCGCACCAAGCTGCAAGTCGCCCACTTCAAGCTCAGCTACAGCCGGGCCTTCCTTGTGCGGGTACAAACCCCGGGGCGACCGCACGTCGGGTCTAGGCCCAGTTATGCGATGTTTGAAAGACCAGCTTTACGGTCGCCTTTTTGGCCTGATGTCGACGCGTCATGCGGCTGTCTGGTGCGCTTATTTTCAGCATGACCAAGCATATTGGGAGCAGACTGCATGTGATGGCTGCCCCGGCTTGTTGGTGATTCAGGCACCCTTCCAATTTCCATGCGAAGCCAAGGTGGTGTGATCACACAGGCGACCAACCAAAAACTGCTACAGGTCTTTCCCCCGCTCCGGTTCGGGTTCCTGAATCGTCTACGCCGCTAGGCTGCCGACGGACTTCGGATCACACACCCGCTCATCGCGCTGGGCGCGTTCAGCTACCCAAGTTAGTCCTGCCCGGGCGAGTTCTTGATCATTGAAAAAATGGTGCTGCCGGTGAGGATTGAACTCACGACCTCAGCCTTACCAAGGATGCGCTCTACCACTGAGCTACGGCAGCACTCTATTTCAAGTCCAAGGCATCATCTGCGCGTTGGAGGCCGGGCCTATGGCTGCCAACGCAGCGCATGTCAAGGCGGGTTGCGGCGGACGGCGCATTTTGCTTATGCCGCTGTCATGGCTGAAACGCAGGACGAGAAAAAGGCGCGGCTGGCGCAGGCGTTGCGGGATAATCTGCGCCGGCGCAAGGCACAAAACCGGGACGCGGTTCGGGAAGAGGCGACGGCTGTGCCCCCGCCCAACCCGTCCCGGCGCTAGAACTCAAAGCGCCGCGCAGGCGCCCTTCAGCCATGCCAGTGCGTCGCCATCCAGTTGCGGCCCGACCACATCCAGCACCTTGGCGTGATAGGCGTCGACCCATGCGCGCTCGTCGGCGCTCAGCATGTCGACCGCGATCAAGGCCCGGTCGATCGGCGCGAAGGTCAGCGTTTCAAAGCCCAGCATCTCCTTTTCCGCACCCGAGATCGCACGCTCCTCCACCAGGACGAGATTTTCGATGCGGATCCCATATTCGCCAGTCTTGTAATAGCCAGGCTCATTGGAAAGGATCATGCCGGGCACCAAGGGCTCATCGCCGCCGCCAAATGTGGCGATACGCTGCGGCCCTTCATGCACCGCCAGGAAACTGCCCACCCCATGACCGGTGCCATGGGCGTAATCCAGCCCTTCGGCCCATAGATATTGCCGCGCCAAGATGTCGAGCTGACCGCCGCGCGTGCCCTTGGGGAAAATGGCGCGCGCGAGCGCGACATGGCCCTTGAGCACCAGCGTGAAATGGCGCTGCATGTCCGCTGTCGGCTCGCCCACCGCGATGGTGCGCGTAACGTCAGTGGTGCCGTCGCGATATTGGCCGCCTGAATCCACCAGATAGAGCGTGCCGGTTTCGATCGGGCGGTTGGTCTTTTCCTCAACCCGATAATGGACCACCGCGCCATTGGGGCCGGCCCCGCTGATCGTGTCGAAGGACAGGTCCTCCAGCAGGCCGGTATCCTCGCGGAAGGCCTCCAGCCTGTCGGCGGCGGACAATTCGGTAAGGCCGCCCTTGGGGGCTTCGACCGACAGCCAGTGGAGAAACCGGCTAAGCGCCGCGCCGTCGCGGGCTTGAGCGGCCTTGTGCCCGGCAATTTCGGTGTCGTTCTTGATCGCCTTGGGCAGGACCGCCGGATCGCGCAGCGCCAGCACCTTGGCTCCGCCCTGCTCCAGCGCCTCGAAGATGGCGGCGACGGCGCGTTCCGGGTCCGCGACGACGCTCTTGCCCCGCAAGTCCGCCAACGCATCGGCAAAGGCGGCGCGATCATGAATGCGCACGCCATTGCCCAGATGCTGGGCGACGGCATCATCCATTTTCTCCGGCGCGACGAAAAGGTCGGCCGTCGCGTCGGCATGGACGATGGCATAGGCCAGAGCGACGGGCGTGCGATCCACGTCCTTGCCCCGGATATTGAAGGTCCAGGCGATCGAATCAAGCGCCGACAAGATCGCGGCATCCGCCTTTTTCGACGTCAGCCAATCGGCCATCGCGGCGCGCTTTTCCGCCGCGCTCCGTCCCGCGAACCGATCATCATGAACGACCAGGCGCGCATCGCTGGGCAGAGGGCGATCGGGCCAGACGGCGTCGATCGGGTTCGTGTCCACCGCAACCAGTTCCGCGCCCTGTTCGGCCAGTGCCTCTGTCGCCTGGCGAACCCAGCTGCGTGTGTGCAGCCAAGGGTCATAGCCGATCCGCGCGCCCTGTCCGGCATGATCCTTCAGCCACTGGGCGATCGAGGTCTGCGGCACGCTTTCATATTGCCAATGCGCCCCGTCCACCTGTTCGCGCACCTGCAGCGTGTAGCGGCCGTCGACGAAAATCGCGGCTTCCTGCGGCAGCACCACGGCGCTGCCCGCCGACCCCTGAAACCCCGTCAGCCAGGCGAGCCGCTGGGCATAGGCGCCGACATATTCGCTCATATGCTCGTCGGTCAGCGGCACCACGAAGCCGTCCAGCTTCTGGCGCACCAGCTGGGCGCGCAGGGCTTTGAGGCGATCTTCATAACTGGACATTGGTCATTCCTTGGATCATTCCGGCCTCTTGCGCCGGCGACAATGTCGACAACATAGAGAGGCACGCCGCCATATACCAGCGCGGCCCCCGTCTGGAACATGGATAGTTAATGACCGACCCTATGCAGCTCGTCCCGTCCCCAAAACTTTCCCCGCCGATCGCCCCGCGCCGGGATCATAGCGTGACCCATCATGGCATCACCGTGGACGATCCCTATGCCTGGCTGCGCGATCCCGGCTATCCTGACGTCGCCGACAAGGATGTGCTTGCCTATCTGGAGGCGGAAAACGCCTGGTTCGAAGCCGCCATGGCGCCGCACAAGCCGCTGGTTGACCGCTTGTTTCAGGAGATGAAGGGCCGCATCAAGGAAGATGACCAGTCCGTCCCGCAAAAGGATGGGGATTATGTCTATTGGCGGGCCTTCGAAATCGGCGCCCAATATCGCAAATGGTATCGCCGCCCCGTCGCGGGCGGACATGACCAGCTGATATTGGACGAACCGGCGCTGGCGGAAGGGCACGACTATTTTCGTCTCGGCGCGCTGTCGGTAAGCCCGGATGGCCGCTACCTCGCCTATGCGATCGACACCAACGGATCGGAACGGTTCGAAGCGCGGATCAAGGATCTGGAAACCGGCGCATTGTTGCCGGAAGTCATCCCCGGAACCTTGTCGTCCCTGGTCTGGACGTCTGACAGCAAGGGGCTGCTTTATGGTCTTGCTAATGACAACTGGCGCACAGACAATGCCCGGCTGCATTGGCTGGGGCAGGACGTTGCGAGCGATGTCGAGCTGTTTCACGAGGATGATGAGGGCTTTCGCGTATCCATTGGCCTTACATCCTCGGAAAATTATATCGTCATCGCGACGGGCGACCATGTGACCAGCGAAGCATGGCTGCTGCCGGCCAATGATCCCACCGCCGCGCCTTTACTGGTGTCGGCGCGACAGCCCGGCCGCGAATATGACGTGGATGAACATGAGGGCACGCTCTATATTCGCACCAACGACAACCACCCCAATTTTCGTCTTGTGAAGGCGACGCTGGAGGCACCGGGCGAATGGCAGGAAGTGATCGGCCCGGACGCGCATTTTTACCTGACCGACTTCACCCTGTTCAAGCATTTCTACGTGACCGAAGGGCGGCAAGACGGGCTCGACCAGATCGAGCTGCGCGACTATGCGACGCATGAGGCCAAACGCATCCCCTTCCCGGAAGCAAGCTATTCGGCGAGCCTGGACGACAATCCCGAATATGACGTGACGAAGCTGCGCATCGGCTATGAATCGATGGTCACGCCCGACACGATCTACGACTATCATCTTAACAGCGGCGACCTGGAGGTGTTGAAGGTCCAGGACATACCGTCCGGCTATGACGCCAGTCGCTATGCGACCGAACGACTGATGATCCCGGCGCGCGACGGGACGGACATCCCGGTCTCGATCGTCTATCCCGCCGATTTTCCCAAGGATGGCAGCGCGCCGCTGCACCTTTATGGCTATGGCGCCTATGGCATGGCGATGGAGCCGGGCTTTTCGACCAGCCGCCTGTCGCTGCTCGACCGGGGCTTCGCCTTCGCGATCGCGCATATCCGCGGCGGCGACGACCTTGGCCAGCAATGGTATCTGGACGGCAAACTGGACAAGCGCACCAACACCTTCACCGACTTTGTCGACGTCGCAAAGGGGCTGATCGAACGCGGCTATGCCGCCAAGGGCCGCGTGAGCATTTCGGGCGGATCGGCCGGCGGTGAACTGATGGGCGCGGTCATCAATTCCGATCCCGACCTGTGGGGCGCGGTCGTTGCTCATGTCCCGTTCGTTGACGTGCTTAACACGATGCTGGACGCCAGCCTGCCGCTGACGCCGGGCGAATGGCCGGAATGGGGCAACCCAATCGAGGACGCGGCGGCGTTCCGCACCATCCAGTCCTATGATCCCTATGGCAATGTGAAAGCGCAGGATTATCCCCCGCTGATGGTGACGGCCGGGCTGAACGATCCGCGCGTCACCTATTGGGAGCCGGCGAAATGGGTGGCGCGGCTGCGCGCGACCAAGACGGACGACAATATCCTGCTGCTCAAGACCAATATGGGCGCGGGCCATGGCGGCAAGTCCGGTCGGTTCGAAAGCCTGCACGAAACGGCGGAGGAATTCGCCTTCATCCTTTGGCAGTTGGGGGTGGAGGGCTGATGGCATCCTCCTTCACCAAGCAGATCATAGCGCTGCCAGAGCATATCGACGAGCTCGGCCATGTGAACAACGCCGTATGGGTTCAGTGGATGGAGCAGGTGTCGGTAGAGCATTGGCGACAGGATGCGGACCCCGCCCATGTCGAAGCCTATATCTGGGTCGTGACCCGGCACGAAGTCGACTATCGCGGCAATGTGAAGCAAGGGGAGCAGGTGACGGCCCGCACCTGGATCCCCGAAGGACCGCGCGGGGCGCGGTTCGACCGGATGATCGAATTTACAGGGCCTGACGGGAAAGTGAAGGTCGCGGCCAAATCCACCTGGGCGATCATCGACAAGGCGTCCGGCAGAATCTTACGCGTTCCGGCAGAGGTGGCGGCGAACTTCGTGTGAGGTCGCCCGGGCGTGGTCGAGAACCATATGGCTTTCGACCACGCTCGAAACGAATGGATATTTTCCGCGCCTCAGGCCGCCTGCGCCTTGAGCAGCTTGTCGATCGTCAGCGGGTAGTCGCGAAGACGGATGCCGGTGGCGTTGTAGATCGCGTTGGCCACCGCCGCGCCTGCACCGCAAATGCCCAGCTCGCCCACCCCCTTGGCCTTCATCGGCGAGCTCTTATCGTCCAATTCATCGACGAACAGCACGTCCTGATGCGGGATGTCGGCATGGACCGGCACCTGATATTCGGCCATGTCGTGGTTGACGAAGAAGCCGAAACGGGTGTCGACGTCCAGTGCCTCCATCAGCGCAGCGCCGACGCCCATGGTCATCGCCCCAATCACCTGGCTGCGTGCGGATTTGGGGTTGAGGATACGCCCTGCCGCAAAGGCGCCGCCCATGCGGCGAATGCGGACTTCGGCGGTGTCCATGTCGACCCCGACTTCGCAGAAATGCGCGCCGAACGTCGCTTGCGCATATTTCTTGTCGAGGTCGCCATATTCCATGCTGTCCTCGGCCCACAGCCCTTGTGCGCCAGCCAGAGACGCCAAGGTCTGCGACTGGTTCCCCATTCGTACCAGCCCGTCTTCGAATTGCGCCTGGTCCGCCGGGTAGCCCGCCTTTTCGGCCAGTTTGGTGCGCAGCGCCATGGCTGCGGCATAGACGCCGGCGGTGGAGCTGTTCGCGCCCCACTGGCCGCCCGACCCCGCTGACACCGGGAAGCGGCTGTCGCCCAGGCGCACCGTTACCTGGTCGAGGTCGACGCCCAGCATCTCCGCGGCGGTCTGGGCGATGATCGTGTAGCTGCCGGTGCCGATGTCGGTCATGTCGGTTTCGACAATGACCTTGCCCATCCCGTCGACGCCGATGCGCGCGCCCGACTTTTCCGTCAGGTTGTTGCGGAAGGCCGATGCCATGCCCATGCCGACCAGCCACCGGCCGTCACGCACCTGTCCCGGCTTGGGGTTGCGCTTGTTCCAGCCAAAGCGATCCGCGCCGGCGCGCAGGCATTCCACCAGCTTGCGGCTGGAGAAGGGCCGCTGCGGGCCGGCTTCGGGATCAAATTGCACATCGTTGCGGATGCGCAGTTCGACCGGGTCGACGCCGCAGGCCTCCGCCAGTTCGTCCATGGCGACTTCAAGCGCGAGCAGCCCGACCGCTTCGCCGGGCGCGCGCATGGCATTGCCTTCGGGCAGGTTCAACGTAACCAGCCGGTGCGCCGTCATGCGATTTTCACCGCGATAGAGCAGTCGGGTCTGCTGCGCCGCCGTTTCCGCGCCACCCCCCGGCAGGTCGCCGGACCAGACTTCATGGGCGATCGCGTCGATCACGCCATCCTCGTCCGCACCGATGCGGATACGCTGGATCGTCGCCGGGCGGTGGGTCGTGTTGTTGGGGATTTGCGGACGGGCGATGGCGACCTTGACCGGGCGCCCGACTTGCCGCGCGCCGAGCGCCGCGAGCAGAGCGTCCGCGCGTAGGAACAGCTTGGAGCCGAAACCCCCGCCAATATAGGGCGACACGAAACGGATATTCTCCTTGGGAATGCCCAATGTCTTGGCCATGTCGCCCACGCTCCAGGCGATCATCTGGTTCGACGTCCACAGCGTCAGCTTGTCGCCGTTCCAGGCAGCGATGCTGGCATGGGGCTCCATCATCGCATGGCTCTGATCCGGCGTCGTGTAGGTCTGTTCCACCTTGACCGCCGCCTTGGCAAAGGCGCCGTCGAAGTCGCCCGCCTTGGTATCGGCCGGGCCACCGAAGCCCTGTGGTGGAATGACGCCGTTCAGCCGCTCGGCCGCCAGGTCGAATTTGCCGTCTTCCGGCGCATAGTCGATGCGCACGAGGGCCGCGGCGGCGCGCGCATTTTCGAATGTGTCGGCAACGACCAGCGCCAGCGCCTGCTCATAATGTTCGATCTGCGGTCCACCCAGCAGATGCGCGGTGTTCATATTGCCTTTCGACAGCTTGCCGGCATTGGCATGGGTGACGATGCCCAGGACGCCGGGCGATGCCTCCGCCGCGGTCAGGTCCATGGCGGCGATACGGCCCTTCGCAATCGCGGACCCGACGATCCAGCCATAGGCGGCGTTAGGCGCGGCGTCATGGCGTTCATAGGCGTAGGCCGCCGTGCCCGTCACTTTGGCTGCGCCGTCGATGCGGTCATGCGGAATGCCGATGACGCGACCCTTGTCGATCGGGTTCGGCCCTGCGGGGGTGTCGAACTTCATGCCCGTGCCTCCTGCTGACGGTAAAGCGACGCCAGCGTCCGTTCGACCAGCGGCTTCTTGAAATCATTATGCTCTGTCGTCCGTGCGCCGGCCAGTGCGGCGTCGGCCACCGCTTTTGCACCCTGCGGCGCGGCGGCGTCTGCCTGCGAGTTGCGCCATGGCTTGGCGCCAATCCCGCCGAACGCGAAACGGGCGCTCCCGTCTTTCCCGAAAATTGCCGCCACCGACACCAGCGCGAACGCGTAGGAGGCGCGATCGCGCACCTTGCGATAGACGTGGGTGCCCGCGATCGGCTTGGGCAAGGTCACAGACGTGATGATTTCGCCGCCTTTAAGCACCGTTTCCTGATGCGGCGTGTCGCCGGGAAGCAGGTGGAAATCGGCGATCGGGATGGCACGCTTCGCGCCATCGGCCGCCACGGTATCGACCTGCGCATCCAGCAGGCGCATTGCCACGGCCATGTCGCTGGGGTGCTGGGCGATGCAGGCGTCGCTCACACCCAATATCGCCAGGCTGCGGCTCATGCCCTTGAGCGCGCCGCAACCGCTGCCCGGCTTGCGCTTGTTGCAGGGCATGCGAATGTCGTAAAAATAGGGGCAGCGCGTGCGCTGGAGCAGATTGCCCGCGGTCGTCGCCTTGTTGCGCAACTGGCCCGACGCGCCCGCGACCAGGGCGCGGCTGAGCACGCCATAATCGCGCCGCACCGTCCTGTCCGCCGCCAGATCGGTGTTGCGCACCAGCGCGCCGATGCGCAGCCCGCCCTCCTCGGTTTTTTCGATGCGATCCAGACCCAGCCGATTGACATCGATCAGATGGGTCGGAGTTTCGATCTGCAATTTCATGAGGTCGAGCAGGTTCGTCCCGCCGGCAATGAAGCGCGCGCCTTGAACCGAGGCCGCCGCCTTGGCCGCCGCTTCCACGCTCGTTGCGCGTTCATAGGTAAAGGGCTTCATGCCTTGGCCTCCCCGGCGACGTCGCTGATCGCGGCGACAATGTTGGAATAGGCGGCGCAGCGGCAGATATTGCCGCTCATTCGCTCGCGCACCTCGTCTTCGCTGAACGCGACCTTGTCGAGATCTTCCGTGACGTGGCTCGGAATGCCCGCCTTGATTTCCTCCAGCACCGACACGGCCGAACAAATTTGCCCCGGCGTGCAATAGCCGCACTGATAGCCGTCATGGACGACAAAGGCCTTTTGCATGGGGTGCAGCGCCTCGGGCCTGCCCAGCCCTTCTATCGTAGTAACGGCGTCGCCGTCATGCATCACCGCGAGCGTCAGGCAACTGTTGATCCGCCGCCCTTCGACGATCACGGTGCAGGCACCGCACTGGCCATGATCGCACCCTTTTTTCGTGCCGGTGAGCTTGAGATGCTCGCGCAGCGCGTCGAGCAGGGTGGTGCGCGGGTCCAGTTGCAGATGGACCTCCCGGCCATTCACGGTGAGTTCGACAGCGGTCATCGGGGTTCCTTTGCTGGCGGGGGCGGACGGTGCGGCATGCGCCGGGGCCATGAGCGGAACCGTCGCCGCAAGCGCAGCGCCGCCCTGGAATAGCCCGCGGCGGGTAACATGGTCGGATGTCATGGCTGGTCCGTCCCCTCTCAATCTGTCGATGATTACGAAGCGCGGCGGGAAATGATCCGCCGCAGGAAAAAGTTTCGCTGGTGGCATGATGATAAGCGGTTTCAGGCCAGGTGGAAAGCCGGCTTGAACGGACGTCAGGACTATCCTCGCCCTATTCGGTCGAGACCGGTCGAGGGCAATAAGGCGATGACATATCATCCATATTTTCCGCCTTGAAGGATAATTTCATTTTTCTGCAATTCTCCCCTTGCCCCCATGGCAGACCGCTGCTAGTTCGCCGCCACCCGCCGAGAGGAACACATCCTCCGGCCGCCAGAGCGGGCGTAGCTCAGGGGTAGAGCACAACCTTGCCAAGGTTGGGGTCGAGGGTTCGAATCCCTTCGCCCGCTCCAGTTTCAAGGGGTTAGCAGCACCCCTGTTTCCCAAAATAGCAAAATCTACCATATACGGATCGCATACGGATACCGAATATGAGGGACGGATTGTTGGGTTTAGTGCGGAGTTGAGCTCCAGACATATTGTAGAATCTGGCAGCTTGGCCGGTGCTATCCCGACTTCCGAGCGAGGAGAGTTCGGAGCGCCATCCGCATCGCAGCTTGCGGACGAAATTGTTGAGGAATCACGTGACTGGTCCCTTGAGGACCTGAACAAAGCCGCCTGACGAATGACAAAAAGCGTCCCCCTGCGGCGGAGGGGGACGCTTTTGCCGCTTACTTGCCAAAGCGCGTTTTGAACGTCCCCACGGCGTTGGTGATATGTGTGTCGAATTCTCCGGCGCGGACGGCCTCGCGCACCGTTTCGAAGGTTTTGGTCAATTCCTGCATCGTCTTGACCCGGATCGCCGTCTTGCCCTTGGCGAGTTCGAGCGTCTGATTGCCATATTTGATCCACACGAGGATTGTGCCGTCCTTATCCTGCAACCACCATGGCCGGACGCGCGTGCGGACTGGCGTTTCCGTCACCTCGTCGCTTGCCTCATCACGGACGCGGCGAAACTTGACGCGCTGGAATGCCTGGCCCGATGCCATCGCCTCGACCAAGGCGATCTGATCGCTGATCCGGTCGATCAGCTTCTGGCGCATCGTGCTGATGCCCTTGGTGCGCATATCGGCGGCATTGGACTGGACGAGATCTAGCGAAGACAGCAGCGACATGGGTAACCTCCTATTGTTGGTTTCCATGCCGTCCTTTGGATTATGCGAAGGGACAACGGGGTCGTGCCTGTGGCGATCTGCGACTGTCGCATGAAATTGGACTTCCAACGCAGCGGTAGCGGACTTGTCCTTGCCTTTCAGCCTTGCCCGTTGCCATGTCCGACCGGGTTAAGTGCGAATTATTTATGCCGTCTGAGCGCGACGTGCGATCGGGTGATGGCGCACATGGAGAGCTTCCGCACCAACACCGTTGATACCCGCGCCGCCTATGTCGCCATCAGCCGCGCGCGGTCCCATGCCGCCCTCTATACCGACAGCCGCACCCGCCTCGCCGGGGCCCTCGGCCTGCGCGATGGCGCGCAGGTCGGGGCCATCGGCGAGAGAACACTTACATTTGATGCTTCTTCGGATCGGTATAGATGTAAACAATCTGATCTAGGTTTTTCCGGAAATTTTCACAGTTGAAAATCGGAAACATAACATAATTGTATTTTGAAAAGTTAAATTCTATCTTTTTAAATGAACTGTCTAAATTCATTATTTTAGGTTCCGGCTTATTATCGAACATAGTTATCTCAGATGAACTATATTTCCTCTCAGACTTATTAATTATGTCATTATCGATATTTCCTACCAAATCCTCATTGTCACCCGTTATTCCTGAAATATTAATGCAATCATATTCTACATTTTCGCTTCTAATCGAAATAGAAACGTATTTTCTATCCTTAACTGTTTTGCGGATATATATCCCGTCATGACTGAATATAGTATCATCCGATGGATGACATGACACCGACGCCATCACGACTATAAAAGTCGCGATATATTCAAATCTAAGTCCAGTCATTCGTCTGGCTCTCCAGGACGCCTCAAGCCAAACGCATACGGAACAGTGTCTGGATGAGAGAATGTGCTAGATGGCCACCGGGACGCGCGGGTTACGGCATTTGTGTAACCATAAGGGCCTACTGTAACCACGCCGTCCGTATTGCCAAAATCTCTAGGAGCTATGCGAGAGGTATGGCCGGCCTCATGGGCTAAGACGAAAGCCTGATGTCCTATTGAAGCCCCAAAGAAATTCTTTCGATTTAGTTCGACACCAAATCCAGCTCTAGCCTGAGCCATTTGACCATTATTTCCTGCAAAGGCTGGCTTTGATCCCTGCAATTCCCCTAAACCTTTTCCTGCGTTGGACAAAGCTCTATCTATACCTTTGACACTGGCGTTAGATGAGCCGAAAAATTTCCCAACTTCACGCACCGCGCCTCGTTCAGAACCACTGAGCTTGCCC
Organism: Sphingobium abikonense NBRC 16140; assembly: GCF_001598335.1. Lineage (GTDB taxonomy): Bacteria > Pseudomonadota > Alphaproteobacteria > Sphingomonadales > Sphingomonadaceae > Sphingobium > Sphingobium abikonense. Next base: position 31,239 of record NZ_BCYT01000023.1, on the reverse strand, counting down.
CCATCAGCCATCTTATCGCGCGCTGATTGTAGAGTTGCCATGCCCCCACGTATTGCACCGATCGCTTCGTTCTGCGCCGCCTTAAACTGACCACATTGCGAATTGGACAGATTACTGCCGCATGAATATGTTCCAGTGGGATCGGCGTGATTAACCGGATCATTTGCGACGTACGCATAGAGATTGATCTGATCATCATAGCCGACCGGATCAGTCTGGAGGAACCTCCCGAGACGCGGTGAATAGGCCCGTGCTTTATAGTGGTACAGACCCAGTTCGGGAAGAATGATCTGCCCGGTATAGGCGAACCGCCCCACATTGCCTGGCCCTGGATTACCCCATTCATCATAGCTGTTGATGGCGATGCTCGTGCCAGCGCTTTCGGCTACCGACACGATGCTGCCCTGATGATCGGCACGCAGTATCCGGCGATTGCCGCTAGCGAACGCACTGCCCTCATATCGCGAAACTATCGCCACAGGTTCACGCGGTCACCGCTGGTCGATCCGGCCCCCACCGTCTTTTGCGGAAAGGGCGACATCATATTGAAACCGGGGAAAAATTTGGCTGCGTGCTTTACCAATCGCGCCATCGTCCGCCATGTGATTTTGCCGGAAGACGATCCCCTCCATAGTCGCTGCCCCCGCAAATGCCGTGTGACAGGGATTGATTTTCGAGCCGGTTCCTGTAAAGCGCCGCAGACAAAATAGCGGGCGATGCACCGCCAGGCATACGGATGCGTTCGCATCACGGGGCCGTAGAATGGGAAAGGATCCTCATGTCTGCGGCATATCAAATATCATCCTGTATCGAGTGGCAGTTCGCGGAAGCTGGCGAATTGGACGCACGTCTGCGTGCGGCAAAGGCCGCGGGACTCGAGCTGGCGGAATTTCACCTGTGGCGGGACAAGCCCGTCGACGCCATGGCCCGGGCCTTGGCCGAAACGGGCATGCGGCTGACCAGCCTGTGCGTTGATCCCCGTCGTTCCATCGTCGATCCGGCCGAACGCGAGGAGATGGTCACAGCGGTGCGCGAAACCATCGCGGCCACGGCGATCCTGGGCAAGCCCAATCTGATCGTCGCGTCCGGGTTCCGTGTCGAGGGCATGAGCGAAGAGGAACATTTCGCCAATGCCGTCGCCGCCCTGCGCGCCGCCGCTGACGAGGCGGAGGCAGCGGGCGTGATGCTACTGCTCGAACCGCTCAATACGCAGTTGTTCGCGACCATGTATCTGGTCAGCACGACGCTCGGACTGGACTTGGTGGAGGCGGTCAACAGCCCTAATCTTCGCCTGCTCTATGACGTATGGCATAGCGCCGTCATGGGCGAGGATATGGCTCAGGTGCTGAAGGGACGAATGCATCTGGTCGCCCATGTGCAGGTTGCCGACATGCCCGATCGGAACGAGCCTGGCACCGGCAGCCTCGACTGGGCCGACGTGACGCGAATTCTGCGCGACCTTGGCTATGCCGGCGCCATTGGCCTCGAATATTTCCCGACCCTTCCAATGGAGCAGTCACTGAAACAATCGCGGCGGATGCTGGCCGACTGAGCGTCGGGTCCAGCCTGAAAGAACCGTCATGCGCAGCAATTTAATCTCATTGGGAACGACCATGAACAGCGAGCAAATTGGGATCAGCCTCGATCTGATCAATCGCCATTATCAGGAACCGAACCGCAATCGGTACGAAAGCAAATATTTTTGGGAGGAGCTATATCCGCTGATCCGCGCCAGCGGCTTTCGCGCGATCGAGATTCCCTATGAGCCGGTATGGCAGTTCGGCGGGCGCAGCGGCGTCCCCATGAACCGCTACTGCATCAACACAAAATATGGCGATGCCGCCAATTACCGGGCGAAGCTGGCGGAAGCCGGCATCGACCATGTGGCTGGCGTGACCTTCGATCCGAACCTGTTCATGCGGAACGGCAGCATCGACTTCTATTTCGGTGCGTCGGGACATTTCGCCGGCGAGGCGCTGGCCCATGCGGCGGACCTTGGCGCGGACTATTTCGCGATCAGCCCCTCGGCCTATTATGGGCGCATCGCTCATTATCATCCCGACATCGACGCAAAGATCGCGACCTTCGCCGATCGGGAGACCGATATGCTGCGTGGCTTGGCGGAAAAGGCAGAAGGAACGGGCGTTACCCTCGTCCTGCGCAACGAATATTGGAGCCTGTTCCGTGGCGAGCGCATCCTGCCTTTGCTGGATGCCCTGCCGTCAAGCGTGAAGCTTGACGTGGACACTGCCAGCCTGACCATCGCCGGCATTGACCCCGCCGACTTCATCACGGCGCAGATCGACCGCATCGGTTGCGTGCATCTGACCGACACCAGCTTCGTTGACGACGCCGAGACTTGGAAAACCGCCAACCCGGAATTCCCCGAACAGCGTGCAACCCAGGTGTTCCGCGATCCGGGTACCGGTACTGTCGATCTGCGCCAGATCGTCTCCTTGCTGGATCGGCTGGGCTATGCCGGACCGATCATGTGCAGCGCCCGCCAGACGCGCGATCCATTCCGCGCACTGCTGCGCACCCGCGCTCTCCTCAACCAACTTCAGAATTAAGCCGGACGGAGTCCCGCCATGCCCAATATCCGCTATGCCAATATGTGCCACTGGAAGGCCGTTCCCTACCGCGAAATCCCGAATTTTCGCGAGTTCTACTATGAGGACAAGACCAATACGGCCTATTATTCCGACTGGGACAAGATCCTGAAATATCAATCGGCGCTCGGCTTCGACGGGATCGAGATCGCGCCCTGGGACCTGGCCGACATCCTGCCATTGTTCGGATCGCCCGAAAACTTCGCGGCCTTCGCCAAGGATCGCGGCGTCGAGGTGATTGGCATGTTCCATGGCGCCCATGCCTCACACGCGGCAGATCATTTCGACGAGGCGGTAAAGTCCGGCCGTGAGGCGGTGGACACAATCGTTAAGTTTGGCGGCACCTATATGAACACCTGCCCGACGCAGAATTATTTCGGATCGGGCCCGCTCACGCGCGAAGAGGTGCAGCAATGTGCCAAGGTCATGAATGAGATCGGCCTCTATGCCACCGATCATGGCGTGAAGATCGGGCTGCACAATGAGTTTTTCTGTGCGATCAACTTGCCCAATCATCGCGAACTGATTGAATCAACCGATCCAAAGCTGGTCCATTATTGCATCGATACGGCGCAGATTTCGATCATGGGCGAGGATCTTCTGAGCTTTTACGACACCTATCACGACCGGATCAGCACCTTCCATCTCAAGGACACGGCGTCAGCCAGACAGCCCGACAGCGTGCGCTACTCGCAAGACCCGGAAATCACCGATGACGGTACGCGCTGGTTCTGGGAGCCGGGGCTAGGCGAACTCGACCTCAAGGGCCTCTATGCGCTGCTCAAGAAGCATGGCTTCAAGGGCTGGATGGGCATCGAATATGACGGATCGCCCGACCTGCTCGCCTCGATGGCGCTGACCCGCTATTATCTCGATAACGAGCTGCGACCGATCTACGACTGACATTGATGCACCGTAGAGTCAGAACGGCCCTGCGCTTTGCCCCTTCTAGGGACAAAGCGCAGGGCCGTTTTTTTTGTCGCCGTCAAAATCCCATGAGGCGCCGGTTGAGGTCGCGGTCTGCGCCGCCGCTGGCGAAGTCATCGAAAGCATGCTCGGTGACGTCGATGATGTGGCGGGCGATGAAGGGCGCGCCTTCGGCCGCGCCGGCTTCGGGATGCTTAAGAGCGCATTCCCATTCCAGCACCGCCCACCCGGCAAAATCATATTGCGCCATCTTCGAGAAGATCGCCGGAAAATCGACCTGCCCGTCGCCTAGCGAACGGAAGCGGCCGGGCCTGTCCACCCACCCCTGATAGCCGCCATAGACGCCCGCGCGCCCGGTGGGCCGAAATTCGGCATCTTTCACATGGAAGCATTTGATGCGGTCATGATAGATGTCGATGAAATCCAGATAGTCGAGCTGTTGCAGCACGAAGTGGCTGGGATCGTATAGAATGTTCGCGCGCGCATGGCCGCCCACGCGATCGAGAAACATCTCGAACGTGACGCCGTCGTGCAGGTCTTCGCCAGGGTGCAGTTCGAACGCGGCGTCGACGCCATTATCCTCAAACACATCAAGGATAGGTTTCCAGCGCCGCGCGAGTTCTTCGAAGGCATCTTCGATCAGACTGGCGGGACGCTGCGGCCATGGATAGACATAGGGCCACGCCAATGCGCCGGAGAAGGTCGCATGCGCGTTCAGACCCATGCGGCGGCTAGCGACCGCCGCCATCTGAACCTGCTCCACCGCCCATTGCTGGCGCGCCGCTGGATTGCCGCGCACATGCGGCGCGGCGAAAGCGTCGAACTGCGCATCATAGGCCGGATGGACCGCGACCAGTTGGCCCTGAAGATGGGTCGATAATTCAGTGATCGCCAAGCCGTGGGCGGCGGCGATGCCCTTGACCTCGTCGCAATAATCCTGACTGTCCGCAGCCTTTACAAGGTCGAAAAGCCGCGCGTCCCAGCTTGGGATCTGGATGCCTTTATAGCCATGGCCGGCTGCCCACTGAGCAATCGAGTCAAGGCTATTGAACGGCGCTGCGTCGCCCGCGAACTGGGCAAGGAAGATGGCGGGGCCTTTGATCGTCTTCATGTCACTCTCCGGGAATGAGGAGCGGCGTCCAGCCCGCGCCGCTCTTGCTCGCTTCGACTGCTGTGGCAATGAACGCCATCGACCGGACGCCGTCGTCTATGCCGGGCAAAAGGGTCGCAGCCTGCCCACGCAATAGGCCGGCAAAATCCTTGTACAGATTGGCGAAGGCTTCCAGATACCCTTCCGGGTGGCCGCCGGGCGTGCGGCTGGCCCCTTGGGCGTCCGGCCCCAGCGTGGCGTCGCCAGCCTGGACGATCTCGGTCCGTCCGTCGCCATGATGCAGGATAAGGCTGTTTGGCGATTCCTGACGCCAATCTAGGCCGCCCGTCTCGCCATAGACACGTAGCCGCAGCCCGTTGCGCTCCCCCACCGAAATCTGCGATGCCATCAGCACGCCGCGCGCGCCATTGTCGAACCGCAGCAGCACGGTGCAGTCGTCGTCCAGCTGCCGGCCGGGCACGACGGCAGCGATGTCCGCCAGCAACTCGATAACGGTGAGGCCGGTCACGAACTCGGCGAGGTGAAACGCGTGGACACCGATGTCGCCGATGCAGCCGCCAAGGCCGGATCGCGCAGGATCGACGCGCCATTCCGCCTGCTTGCCCTCCGAACCAGCGGCGAGCCAGCCTTGAGGATATTCGACCACCACCTTGCGCACCGCGCCGATCGCGCCGGCAGCGACCCGCGCGCGCGCCTCCCGCACCAGCGGATAGCCCGAATAGGTGTAGGTAAGCGCATAGGGCTGACCGCTGGCGCGCACGATGCGGCGTAGCTCCAGCGCTTCGTCCAGGGTGGCGGTCGCCGGCTTGTCGCTCATGACCGGAAGGCCCGCGTTCAAAGCCGCGCGAGCGGCGGGCAGGTGCAGGTGGTTGGGTGTGACGATAGAGAGGAAATCGACGCCATCCGGACGCGCGGCTTCGGCGGCGATCAGCGCGTCGAGATCGGAATAGGCCCGGTCGGCGGCGATGCGATAATGCGCGCCAGCCTCTTTGGATCGCGCGGCATTGCTGCTGAATGCGCCAGCGACAAGGGAGATCTGGCCGTCCAGTTCCGCGGCGATGCGATGCACCGGGCCGATGAACGCGCCGGGGCCGCCGCCCACCATCGCCATTTTCAGCTTCGCCATGCTTATGCTCCCACCACTATCTGATCGACCGCCCCGAAGATGCCGCCTTCGACTTCGAGCCGGATGCGATCGCCAAAACGCATAAAGGGTGTCTGCGGCGCGCCGCTGTCGATCATCTCGATGGCGCGGCGTTCGGAGATGCAGGCGGAACCGACCTTCGCGTAATCGGCATTTGAGACGGTGCCGGAGCCGATGATGGTTCCTGCGACAAGATCGCGGGTGCGGGCGGCGTGGGCGACAAGATCGTGAAAGCCAAAGGCCATTTCGCCCCCATGGGGATGGCCGAACCATTGGCCGTTCAGCGTGACATGGAGCGGCAGCTGGACGCGCCCGTCCTTCCACGCTTCGCCCAGCGCGTCCGGCGTGAGCGCGAAGGGCGCGGCAGCGCAGGCAGGCTTGGCCTGCACCCAGCCGAACCCCGTTTTCATCTCGACGGGCGCGATGGCGCGTAGCGACCAGTCGTTGATGAGGATGACGAGCCTGATATGCGCCATCGCCTGCTGCGGTGTGACGCCCATCGGCACGGCGTCGGTGATGACGCCATATTCACCCTCGAAATCGATGCCGTCCGCTTCGTTGGGCAACGGAACATCGGCATGACCCGGCAGGAAACGGTCCGACAGGCCTTGATACATGAGAGGCCGGTCCGTCTCGATCGGCGGCAGATTGAACGCCTGCTGCATGAGCTCGCCATGCTGCGGGAATGCCGATCCGTCGAGCCACTGCCAGGCGCGCGGCAGTGGGGCGAGCAAGCGGCCCTGATCGAATTCCTCGCCTTCGCCATCGTCCAGACGATCCGCGAGCGATCGAAGCACCCGCTCGGCCTGCTGCCAGTCCTCCATGGCCTGCTGCATAGTTCGTTCAGCACGCAGGCAGCGCTCCGCGTCGCGTGATAGGACAACCAACGTGCCGTCCGGCGTGCCGTTGTCGAGGGTGGCAAGACGCATCGGCTTTAGTCCTCGAAAATCGCGACCGCGCGGGTCCAACCCGCCGATGCGCCCTTGATCTTGTGGGGGAAGCAACTGACGGTAAAGCCGTTACCCGGCAGGGCTTCCAGATTGTGCAGCTTTTCCAAGTGGCAATAGCCGATGTCGCGACCTGCCTTATGACCTTCCCAGATGAGCGAGGTGTCGCCGGTTTCGTTCACCTTCTGCGCGGTGTGGGCGAAGGGCGCGTCCCAGCTCCAGGCATCGGTACCGGTAACGCGCACCCCGCGCGTGGTCAGATACATAGTCGCTTCATAGCCCATCCCGCAGCCGACATTGACATAGTCGGGCCGGCCCAGCGCCTTGCCCGCCGCCGTGTTCACCAGCACGATGTCGAGAGGTTGCAGGTCATGACCGATGCGCGCCAGTTCATCCTCCACATCCTGCGCCGTGACGACATAACCGTCGGCGAAATGGCGGAAGTCGAGCTTGACGCCCGGTCGGAAGCACCAGTCGAGCGGCACTTCGTCGATCGTGATCGAGCGCTCGCCGCCGTTCATGGTCGGATGAAAATGATAGGGCGCGTCGAGATGTGTGCCGCTATGGGTGGTCAGCTTCACCCATTCTGACGCGGCGAATCCCGCTTCGTCGGGGGTGTCCTTTGCCGTGACGCCAGGGAAGAAAATGTCCAGCTCAGGCGCTGTATCCATGTGCGTCTGGTACGTGATTTCCGGCTTCAGGAAAGGCGGATCGCTTACGACGTCATTGCACAGCGTGATCGACAGATCGACAAAATGGCGGGTCATGACAGGGACTCCGGCAAAAATAAAAAGACCGCCGGTCCTTCGCGCCAAGGGAGGACGGCGCTTGGGACTGGCGGCATGACAGGCGGCCGCGCCTGTGTTTCGTTGGAACAGGTCATGCGCGGTTCAACCGGTTTTCCCGCCCAATGTTTCAGCAAACCAGTCGGCGAGAAGGTCGCGGCCATAGGCCATGTTGTCGGCGCCGACATGTTCGACGCCGCCCTCGCGGGGGGTGAAGATCATCTTCTCGCGGCGCGGGCTGTTGATAAGCTGGTCGTAGAGTTCGTCAGCGTAGGCGACGCTGATCTGCCGGTCGTTCGCGCCGTGCGTGACGAGGAAGGGCACATGCACGCGATCCATATGGCCGTTGAGGTTCATCGCCTCGGACTTTGCGAGAAAGTCCGCCTGATCCTTCGCGCCGAACGCCCAGTGGACATGCGCCCAGTAATGGGGGACCGGGTTCTCGCCCTCGCGCGCCATGCGTTTGCCCTGCACCTCGCGCCAGTTATGGTTTGCGCCCCACACCGCGCCAGAGGCAAAGCGCGGTTCGTAGGCGACGGCGCGCGGCGCGAAATGGCCGCCCAGGGAAATGCCGGTCATGCCGATGGCCTTGGGGTCGACCTCAGGCTGCTGCTCCAGCCAGTCCACCGCCTTGCTGGCCCAGCTTTCGCTGTGCGGATCGACGGGCAGCTTCTGCAAGCGCAATGCCTCGCCCGAGCCCGGCTGATCAACGCACAGGGTCGAAATGCCGCGCCGCGCCAGTTCATGGGGCAGGCGGGTCCAGTACAGCAGTTCCTTGCAGCTATCGAGGCCGTTGCAGAAGACGACCACAGGCTTCTTCCCCTCGCCCGGCGCGCGGGTGAAAAGCGCGGGCATGGTGCCGTTGTCGAGCGAAATCTCAACTCGCGCTCGGTTGATCCGACCGAGGCCGGTCGACCGGTCGAACGCCGCGCGCGCCCTGGCGTAGGTTTCCTCACGGCCCGGCGCACCATGGCCCTGCATCCGCTCGGCAGTGAACAGGTAGAGCGATGCGCGCTCCAGCTTGTTGGAGGCCGAAAAGGCGCGGCCTTTCGCCTCATCCTCGTCCGCCAGTTCCAGCAATTTATCGCCCATGGCCGCCCATGCCTTCATGAACGTGGGCGTGCCGGCGTCCGCGCCGTTTGCGGCGGCATCTTTGATGGGCTGGCACATATCGACGATCTCGCCGATCTGCCCGCCGCTCTCCATCGCGATCGCGACCGAGAGATTCCAGATATAGTTGGGGAAGGGTTCGTAGAGCGCCACGGGATCAGACCTCGCCGCCTACGAACAGTCCCTTGTCGGCTTCCGGGTGTGGCATGGTCTGCGGCCCGCCAACGCCAATACCCCACTGGTCCATCACCTTGGGGCCGGGCACATGGACTTTCGCCTCATGGCCCTCAAAGTCCACCTCTTCCAGTTCCGACGTATATTCGACTGCAAAGCCGGCGGGCGTGGTGAAATAGCTGAATGTGTTGTTGCCAGCCGTGTGCCGCCCCGGCCCCCAGCGAATGTCCGTACCCTTCTGCTTCAGTCGATTGATCCCGACCATCATGTCGTCGACCGAGAGCATGTCATAGGCGACGTGGTTAAGACAGGGCGGCCCCGGCAGCACGGCGATGCGGTGATGCGCTGCGTTGCAGCGCAGGAAGCACATGAAGTCGCCCAACCAGTCCGAAACCTTGAAGCCCAGCACGTCGCAGAACCATTGCACCAGCGCCTTGTGGTCCGGCGAATGCAGCACGATGTGGCTGATTTTCTGCGGCACCCCTTCCCAGCGTTCCAGCGTGCGCGGTACGCGGACGTGGACGTCGCTCGACACCTCGAACGGCAGACCGTCGGGGGAGAAGAAGCGGAACCCATAGCCCCCACCCAGCGTCTCCAGCTCTTTGGGCGCAAAGATGATCCGGCACCCCGACGCCGCCACCTTCTCATGCAGCGCATCGACATCGCTCCGGCTGTCCGCCGCCAGCGCGATCACGTCCACCCGCTGCTCGTCTGCCTGCCGCAGCCGCACGACATAGTTTTCCGCGCCGCCGTCCGCCGCAAAATACACCATCCCGTCCCGCTCGCCGGCCTCCACCAGCTTCCACTGGTCCGCATAAAAGGCCCGCTCCGCCGCCACATCAGGCAGCGCATAGCCAACATATCGAATCTCACTTACGCGCGTCATCCAACGGACTCCAAGGCAGGAAGGGGAAGGTCAAAGGCCATGTCGCGGGCGGATCGCCCGGCGAACAGGCCCGGATTTTCAATATCCACCCAGCCGTCCCGCCAGGTTTGCAGGCGTCGGTGGGCGATGACAATGACGATGTCTCGCCGTTCGCCCGCTGCGAGATGCACCTTGGCGAAGGCGCAAAGCGCCAATTCGGGCGCGCGGCGGTAAATCTGGATCACGTCGCTTCCGGCGCGGTCGGAGCGGTTCTCGACGGTGGCACGCACCGCCAGCCCGCCATCGTCGTTCCGTTCGACCTGAGCCGCCAGCAGCGCGACCTCGGCATAGCCCGATCCCTCGCCCAGCGTGTGCCGGGGATCGGCCATGCCCCGATAGCCAATCCGCGTGCCTTCGACATAAACGAGGTCGCCATTGACATCGGGCGTGAGCGAAAATGCGGGATAATCGCTCTCCTCGCGCGCGATGGCGACCGGCATCCTTCCGCCCGGCTCGCGATCGCCCGCCAATACCTGCGCGATCGCCTCGCCAAATCCTTCGCCCGGATACCATGCGATCAGCAACGCAGCCGCTTGGTCTTCCCACCGCGTATCAAAGGCATGACCGACATTGGCGACAACCGCCGTCCGGGGATTGGCGGCCGTCACGGCTTCGATCAGTGCGATTTGCTCTGCGGGAAGATGCGTGTCCTTGCGATCCTTGCTCTCGACGCTGGCGTCGGAGGTTTCGCCCACCACCAGGATAACGGCGTCCGCCTGCTTCGCCAACGCCACGGCGCGGGCCAGCATCGCTTCGGGCGTGTCCGGCCGGCGGATGCCGTACCATAGCCCGTGAACCCGCGCCGGATCATATGTGAACTCGATCTCGATCACAGCATTCTGACCAGCGTCGAGCGGCAGCGACACACTGCGCGCGTCTCCACTCTTGAGCTTGCCCATCACGTCCGACGAAGGGATCGGTTCCTGTTGCGCCAGAATTTCGCGACCGTCGAGGTGCATGACCACCGGCCCCGTGGCGCCGAGATAAAATATATGATCGCCGCTATGCTCCGCGTGGAACATACCGCGCGCCACGATACGGGCGGGACGATCAAGGGTCGCAACATCGTCGTGAACGCCGGTGAACCACACCAGCGAGTTGGTATCGCGGGTTTCGCTGGCGACAAGCCGGGCGTCCTGCCCCTGCCCATCATAATAGTCGATGGTCATGCCCTCGGCATAGCCGTCACCCAGATCGCGTATCGGGCGCACGGGCATCGCAGGCAGGCGCGGTTGCGGGTCGACCCCGGGCTCATAATCCACACGGGCATGGTCGGCGAAGCGCGCTTTGATGGCTTCAAGCGGGCGCACGGCGTCAGGGGACACGGCAATCTTGGCAAAGGTGCCGCCCTGATAGCAGGGGGCGGCCGCGTTCGGCCCGATGATGGCGATATGCTTGTCGCGCCCCGGCACGAGCGGCAGCAGCCCCCCTTCGTTCCGCAACATGACGAAGCCGGCCGCTGCCGCTTCGACCAGAAGCTCGTTTGCGCCCTTGCCCGCGATGAGCGCTTTCTTTTCCTGCTTGAAGCGCAGAGCCGCCCGCATCACACGCTGGGCCGCATCTTTGATCCGGTCGGCGTCGAGCTCGCCCTGTTCCAGCGCATCGTTCGCCTTGAAGCCGAGGAAACGCGCTGGGCCGGGCATTTCGAGATCCAGACCGGCCCGGAGCGTAGCGGCGGTCGAATGCGTGCCGAACCAGTCGCTCATGATGAGGCCGGGATAATTCCACTCACCCTTCACGATCGTCGTGAGGACGTGATGCTGTTCGGCGCACCAGTCGCCATTGACCCGGTTGTAGGCCGCCAGCATTCCGCCTGCCCCGGCCTCAGCACATAGCTCGAACGGCAGCAGATAGACTTCGCGCAAGGTACGTTCGTCGACCACGGCGTTCATCCGGTCGCGGTCGGTTTCGCTGTCATTGCAGACCAGATGCTTTACCACCGACGCCGTGCCGGTCGATTGCAGGCCGGTCGTCCAGGCAGCGCCCAGTACACCGGCCAGCACAGGCTCTTCGGAAAAATATTCAAACGCGCGCCCCGCCAAAGGGCTGCGGGCGAGGTTGACGTTGGGCGCCAGAACCATGTCCACGCCCATGCGGATCGCCTCGCCCCCGACCAGCGTGCCCACCCTCGCAGTGAGCTCCACGTCCCAACTGGCCCCGAGCGCCGTGGGGCAGGGCGTCAGCAACGCCACGTCCCGCTCATCCACGCGGCCACTCGCGATGCCCATGGGGCCGTCCGCCATAGAGAGCGAGGGGATGCCGGCCTTCTCATAGCCCACGGTCGACCACATGGCCGCGCCCGCGGTCATTGCGAGTTGTTCTTCAAGCGTCAGCGTATCGATCATGCAATCGTCTCCACGGCAAAAGCCATGATCTGTCGTGCCTGCGCGCGGACCGCTCCGGCAATGGCGTCGTCAACCAGCGCGTCGTCGGGACCGAAGGGGCGCTGTTCGACGGAATTAACGGCAATGCCCACTGGCGTCGGCCATCCGCGCATTGCGTGCACCACATCGCGCAAGGCTGACAAGGTCGTCCCGCACGCCTGCCATCCCGCGGCGGTCACGACCAGGCCGACCGGTCGGCCGTCGAAATAGACGCGATCATCGCCACGCAAGTCCTCCAGCAGGTCCACGGCGTTTTTGACGAGACCGGAATATCCGCCATGATATCCCGGACTGCCGATCACGATGCCGTCGCAATCGCGGATTGCCTCGACGAGTGCGCGCTCGTCCTCTGTGCGGTCAGGCTGTTCGGGATTGAAATGAGGGAGGCGTGCGAGCGCGGGCCCGTCGAACATGGTCGTTTCCGCGCCCATGGCCGCGCATTGCGCCAGTACGGCACGCACGAGTCGCTCGCTTGACGATGCCTGCCGGAATGTTCCGCCCAGGCCCACGATCCGCTTGGGACGATCAGGCATTTCTCACTCCTTGTCGGTGCGCGACCTTCTGACGGATCGCGCACCTGTCGATACGATCAGGCCGGTTCGCGCACCTTGAACGCCGGCATCACCTTGTCGGAAATCAGCTGCAGCGTCTGGTTGCCCAGCCGCAGCCTTTCTTCGGTCAGCGGGCCGGTGGTGGTGCCGCACAGGATATTGCCTATGCCCAGTTCTTCATAAGGCTTCAGATGCTCGATCACGGTCTCGGGCGCGCCATAGAGACACCATGTGCCGATCCAGTCCTCGGTCAGCGCGTTGGGCGTGCGGTCGGTCTTCTTGTTGGCGCTGTCTGATTCGGCGCGGGCGTTGAACTCCGCTTCGCGCTCGATCGCGTCCTGATAGGAGCGCAGGATGATTTCCAGCTCTTCGCGCGCCTGGTCGTCGCTTTCGGCGACATGGACGCACTGATAGGTATGCGTGGTCCAGTCGAGCGCCTTGGCCACGACATCCGGGGCATGCCCCGCCTCTTCCAGCATCTGCCGATAGATGCCGTAATATTTGGCGACATGCTTCATCGGCTCGGTCCCGCCAATCTTGGGCGGGGTGAAGGCGGGGATAAAGGCTGGCCATCCATTTTCGGCGGCGCGACGGGTGCTCGTTTCCTTCATGGCGACCGGCATCAGCGGCGCATGCCCCTTCGTATACTGCGCCGGGGCGATCCGCTGAAGCACCCGCCCCTTGTGCGGACCGTTATCGATCTCGATCGCGGGATCTTCCATGCCCTTCGCCCACAGCTGTTCCGCGAGCGCCAGATTGGCTTCTGAAACCGCGCCAGCATCCTTGTAGTTGACGCCGAAGCCTATCATTTCCTCCGGGGTCGTGCCGCTCCCGACGCCCACCATCAACTTTCCGTCGGTCAACTGATCGAGGATGTTGATGCGCTCCACGAAGCGCACGGGATGGTGCAGGGGCACTGATACGACCGAGAAGCCGAAATGCATCCGCGGCAGCTTGGCGGCCAGATAGGACGCAAACATGAAGCTGTCGGACGCGATCGGCATATAACCATTGAAATGATGGTCTGGCATGAAGATGGCGTCGAAGCCCAGCGCCTCCGCCAGGACGGCGTGGTCTGTCAGATCGTGAATCAGCTGGCGATCCTTATCGGGCGCCATCGACCGGGCATTCAGAAATACGGAAAAGCGCATCATCCCCTCCAGCGGCGCAAATCGCTCGCGCTCATATGACGGCCGGTTTACATTGGCTTCCCAAGCCGTCAGAATAAAGATAAATTAGAACCAACGTTATTATTATTGATAAGGTGACGATGCCGGCGATGTCAACCGTGAAAGCGAAGACTGATTCTATTTCCCTGACGGCGGAGGCTTCACGCGTTCCGCAGCAGGGGCGTAGCCGCGCGTCCTACGAACGGATGTTGACCGCCGCGGAAAAGCTGATGGTGAAGCGTGGCAATGACGACTTCACCCTTACCGAAGTGGCGAAAGCCGGAAAGGTATCGATCGGCTCCATCTATCTGAGATTTGACAGCAAGGACGATCTGATCCGGGCTGTGCATGGCCGTGTCCTTACAGAGATTGGCGAGGAACAGGATGCGATGATGGCGCAAATTCGTCAGAATACATCGACGCTCGACGAATTTTCGCGCCAGTTTGTGGAGGCCTATGCCGAGCTGCTCAAGCGATTCAGCCCGGTGCTTCGTCCCATCATGTTTCGCGCCATCTATGATCAGGCGATATCGGCACTTGGCAGGAGTTCGGCGGAGAAACTGGAGCGAGAAGCGGAGGCGCAGTTGTTGCGCTTCGCAGATGAATTCGGACGGCCGGACCATCAACGGCTCGTCAGCAATGTGTTCCGCATGATCTATTATACGCTTGCGCGTTTCCTTGGCCTGGGCTCGTCGCCGGAAGCCGCCAACCAGGGGAATTGGGAAGAGTTGAAGGAAGATCTGGCGATCATGTGTCCAGCGTTTCTGCGCGCAAAAAAATGAGCCGGAGGGTGACGAACCCCACGCCGGCGCCATAAACCCGCGCGTCTCAGATTTGTCTGCCCGGACGCCGGAGCGGACCAGCGAAGGGTAATATCGGACACCTTGAGGCAGTATCGATCGCGTCGCGTTTCGGCCGGTCATAAACGAGGAGGTGCGGCCGCCCCCTGCGTGCCGCACCCCTTCAGATCAGGCAGCGAGTTGCAGCTCGCGGCCCGTTTTCGTGGTCGGCACGAAGGGAAGGTAGGACACGCGCATTCGCACCGCGATGTCGACCTTGTGCGCGCCTGGTGTCAGGCCGCCCGTCCTCAGCACCGTCACCTTCGCCTTTTCACCGAAGTTCCAGCGATCGTCATAGACGGTCTCCATTTCATCGAGGGTCCAGCTGCGGCCCCGGACGGAAAAGCGGATGTCCTCGCGCTTCACCGGCTCGCCATCGATCGTAAGGCCGATGTCCTCGATCATCGAAAGGCCAAGGCCACGGTAATAGGGCAGGCGGGCGAGCAGCGAGAAGCCGATCGTCTCGCCGTTCTCGACGGCATTCTCGAAGCCCTCGTCGCACAGCATCATCTTGTCGAACATGTCTGGTGTCTCCTCAGGTCGCGAGCGCGGTGGGGGTGGGTTCGCCGATCAAGCTCTTGAGCATTTCCTGCTGACGCCGCACCTGCTCGACCGAATCGACTTCCTGCGCGTCCTCGATCCAGCGATTTCCTTCATATTCCGAGCAGATATAGCCCTTGTAGCCGCCCTGCTTAAGCACCCGGACGATCTCTTCATAGGGAATGGACGGTTCGACCAGATTTTCATCCATCTGGTAGAATTTGCCGTGAATATTGTGGATGCGGTGCATGTAATCCAGCATCCGTTTCGGCTCGAACGCTGCATTGTGGCGCAGCGTTTCCGCCATGCCGAGCGCAGGCCCCTCACCGCCCATCTCACGCACGTTCAGGATCACATATTCCGAAAGAACGCGGTCCTCATAGGCTTTCTCAATATAATCGGCGATGTGTCGCGGGACGCCGTTGCGGATGAATCGCTCCTTCCACACCGGCGGAAACTTGAACAGGAACATCCCCATGTCGGGCAGAAACCCAAGCGCATCGGAACCGGACTTTTCGAAGGCTTCGGCGTGTCGGATGATCCAGGGATGATCGAAATGCAGCGGTGCGTGCACCTCGATCAGTATCTTGATATCTTTTTCCTCGGCATAGGGCGCGGCGACGACCAGAACTTCGGGCGCGATCGACACCAGCGCGCGGACATATTTGACGCCGAGCCGGGCCGCGAAATCCAGATCCTTCCTGACGCTGGCGACCTGCTCCTCTAGGGACATGGTCCTGCCCTTGTAGCGTTTGTAGTCGAGCATGAAATCGTGGCAGACGGCGGTCGCGTTGTAGGTCTTGATGAGGTGGTGCCACTCCTCGATCTTCGCGTCGTCGACGGCAGCCTCGGGCCAGCCCCAGAAGGTTTGCTCGCCGATGACCTCGATACCCGACGCACCCATATCTGCACACGCCTTGAAGCAATCCTCCAGGGTCATCTTGCCCTGGAAGGTTTCGTGCTGAAAACTGTAGAGGCTGACGCCCCGCTTGATGTCGCTTGTCATGATTTACTCTGCAGGAGCGATGGATGGATTTTGAGTGCTTCCGTCACGCAGGAAGCCAATGATCGTAATGCCGGCAAAAATGCCTACCAGGCCCGCCGCAAGAAACGCGCCCTGCATGGACCCGACAAGGTTTTCCGCCTGATGCACCAGCCAGGGACTGGAAAATTGGCCAAAGAAGAAGCAGGCGGTCCACACGCCCATGCCGCGGCCGCGATGTTCAAACGGCAACATGCTCTGCGCCCAGAAGATGATGGTCGCAACCGCCATGCCCGCGCCTGTCTGCTGGACGATCAGGGCGGCAGTCAGCCAACGCCAATCGGGCGCGAGGCCGATCCCGGCAAGGCCAAGGCCCAGCAGCCCGAAAAAGGTCGCCAGCTTGATCTTGTGCGACATGCCGCCCATCAACCGAAAGATCAGCGCACCCAGCATGACAAAGAGGCTGGGTATCGCGGTGAGCTGGCCAATGCGGGCAGAGTCCATGACGCCGACCTCTCGCCAGGCAAGCGAACCGCTGATGATGAACACATAATAGAGCGCTGACGCCACCAAAGTGGTGCCGCCGATCAGAACCAGTGACGCGCCTGGAAAAGGCGTGCGCGCCGCGGGCTCTTTCCGTGCAATATCTGCGATGGTCGCACCATCCGCGCGACGCGGTTCGAACAACCAGAGGATCATCGCGATGAAAATCGGGAAGGCGACCGCATAGACAAGGAAGATACCGTTCCACCGCACAGCCGATGCCATACCGGACAGAAGGATGACGCCCGACGCAAGGAAAGGGCCGCAAACGCCCTGAAGAAACAGCCAGTCCTTGCGGCCGCGGTCGTCCCAATAGTCGGCGATCAGCGCGTTCACGATCGTCAGGATCGCGGCCTCCGCCACGCCCAGCAACAGCCGACACACGATCAGGGCATCAAGGCTGTCAAGAAAAAAGGGCGCGGTCCCCACGACGCCATAGAGCAAGGTCGCCCCGATCAGAAGCGGGCGGCGGCCAAAACGGTCGACGAAGAAGCCGGCAAAGGGCGCGATCAACGCGATGGTCAGGCCTGGCGCCGACACCATCATAGGCACTTTCCAGCGCGCGTCGGGGTCGGCGGCAAAATGGTCGATGATGGCGGGAATTGCCGGGAACATCGACACGATCGCAAAAATCGGCAGGAAGCCCGCAAAGACGATTGTTGCGCCTTGTGGCACAAGGGTTAGTCGGCGGAAGAAATCGACGATGGAATGCACTGCGCCTCGGGCTCCTCTACACCGGACGACTCCTACGCCGCCTCTAATTAGAACCAATATTCGTCTATTGGTTGAAGTCTGCAGTGTCAAGCCATCCGGCACCATGCGATCGACTTGACGATCCCACCCGCAGCATTTAACGGAATAGAATAATGGTTCTATATTAGGAGGGAAGTGCATGCGTGACCGGGCAACGGGACGGGACGCTGCTGTCGCGGTCGCACCACAGAGCGCAGTCGCTTCAGCCGCCCTGCTCAGTACCGGGCAGCGCAGCCTTGCACTTGCCATCGTCGCGACGGCGATGGTTCTCGATCTGGTCGACATGACGATCATCAACGTCGCGGTTCCAACCTTGCAAGCGCAACTGGGCGCCAGCGATGCAGAGGTCCAATGGATGGTCGCGGGCTATTCCACCGTCTTTTCGCTGCTTCTCATCACCGGGGGGCGCCTGGGCGACATGGTGGGATATAGCCGGGCCTTCTTGCTGGGCGTTGCGGGCTTTACTCTGACCTCGCTGCTGTGCGGGATCGCGCAGACGCCTGGCCAGCTTGTAGCAGCGCGACTGCTTCAAGGCGGCGCGGCGGCGATCATGTTGCCGCAAGTCATGTCGCTGACGCAGATCATGTATCCCCCCCATGAACGTGTGTCTGCCCTGGCGCTGTTCGGCGTTCTTGGCGGTCTCGCCGCAGTGCTGGGGCCAGTGATCGGCGGTTTCCTGCTCAGCGCCAATTTGCTTGGCCTTGGCTGGCGCCCGATATTTCTCGTCAATTTGCCAATCGGCATTGCAGCGCTGGTGCTTGCGGCGCGCATTCTTCCCGCCGGCAAGTCCTCCCGCAGTCCACGGTTCGACGTTCCCGGGACCTGTCTGGTTCTTGCCCTTCTCTTCGCGCTTATTTTCCCCCTGATCCAGGGACGTGACTATGGCTGGCCGCTCTGGGGGTTCGTGCTGATGGGATCGAGCGTTCCGATTGCGGCGATTCTGATGCGCTACAGCCGGGGTCGCATGGCCCGTGACGGGTCCGCGCTGATCGTGCCGGAATTGTTCCACGCGCGCGGATTTTCGTTTGGCCTGCTGACGACAATTGCCTTCCAGATAGCGACCGGCGGCCTCATGTTCACGCTCACGCTTGCGATGCAGCGTGGGCTGGGCTTTACCCCGGCCCAAGTCGGGCTGGCGCATGTTCCGTATGCGTTTGGCGCCTCCTTTGCGATCGGTATGCTGTCGCGCAAGGCCTTGCCGCGCTATGGCCCCGTCATCATAAGCTGGGGGGCGCTGCTGATGGTTACCGGCCTCGCCGCGCTAACCTGGCTGTTTCACACACCTGATTTGATTGCGCATGCGCCACCGCTATTGGCATTGCCGCTTCTCATCATGGGCTTGGGAATGGGTCTGACCGGCGGTCCCTTGCCACCCTGCGCGCTGTCGGAGGTTGATGTCGACCATGCCGGCGCCGCGTCCGGCATGCTCAAGGCCGTGCAGCAACTGGGCGCTGCGGTCGGAACAGCGGCGGTCGGAACACTTTTTTTCCTGGTTCAGCCGGAACAGGACGTGGTCAGTGCCGACGCCCTCAGGGCATTCAGTGTGTCAGCGGGCGTGATCTGCGCGATGCTATTGCTCACCGCGGTGCTGGCGCTTTACATTCCACGCAATCTCAAAATCCGCGGCCACGCGCCGCCGCGCTGATCGCGCCTCTTGCGAAAGCTAACAACACTAGATAAAGAAATAGAATTACAGTTCATTTCAGGTCGCCCATTGTCGACCAGGGAGAGGAAATGGCAGAACGCCATCAGGCCGACGCGGCAAAGCCCGCTGGAACAGCCTTAGAAAAAGGCGTCGATCGACGTCAACTGATCGGCGGCGCGGCTGTGTTGGCCGTGCTGGCCGGCCTTCCCCTTTACATCTGGCAGCAAAGTCGGGGCGGCGACGAAACGGGTGCGAGCGAGTCGGAAAAGCTGCTGATCGCGCGCTTGTCCGACCTTGTCATCCCTGCCACCGATACGCCTGGCGCAGTGGCGGTTGGCGTCCCCGCCTTCGTCGAACTGGCCCTGCTCCATGGCTTGGACGAAACCACGCCGCCGATTTCCGGACCCGTGCGCATGGCCGGCTATCGTGGCGGCTTTCCGGTGTTGGAGCAGGTCGCGCGGGACCTCAACCGGCATGCCTCTGGCGACTTCCTCAGCCTCAAGCCGGACCGCCAGCATACGCTGCTCGCGGCCTATGATGGCGACGCCTTTGGGGGCGAACGGCAGGATCATCCCTGGAAGAAGCTCAAGGCCTTGATCCTTACCGGCTATTACACCTCCGAAGTCGGCGCGAGCCGCGAGTTGCAATATGAACTGGTTCCGGGCCGCTGGGAGCCGGACCTTCCCCTTCCCCCCAACAACCGCTCCTGGTCGAGCGACTGGACAGCGGTGGATTTTGGATGAGCATGGATTTCGACGCGATCGTAGTGGGTTCAGGCATCACCGGCGGGTGGGCCGCCAAGGAACTCACGGAAAAAGGCCTCAAGGTGCTGATGATCGAGCGGGGACGCATGATCGAGCATGGCACGGATTATGTCACCGAAACCAAAGCCCCTTGGGAAATGGAATTTCGTGGCGAAGGCGACGCGGAACTGTATGCCCGCGAATATCCGGTGCAGCGGCTGAACCGGCATTTCACCGAATTTACGCAGAACCACTTCGTCAATGACAAGGACAATCCCTATGCCGTTGCCGACGGCACCCAATTCAACTGGTGGCGCAGCTACCAGCTAGGCGGGCGGTCGCTGACCTGGGGACGACAGAGCTATCGCTGGTCCGACTATGATTTCGGCGCGAACAAGGCGGACGGCTACGGCACAGACTGGCCGATCCGCTATGCGGATGTCGCGCCCTGGTATGACTATGTCGAAGATTTCATAGGCGTCTCGGGTGCTGCGGAAGGACTCGCATCCCTGCCCGACGGCAAGTTCCTGCCGCCCATGGCCCTTAATGTCGTCGAACAGCATGTCCGTCAGGCCATCGCCCAGAAATGGCCTGATCGCTGCCTGACGATCGGCCGCACCGCCAATCTGACCCAACCCAAGGAAGGGCGGGCCCCCTGCCAATATCGGTCGATCTGTGCCCGGGGCTGTTCCTATGGCGCCTATTTCAGCACGCAAAGCTCGACTCTTCCGGCCGCGAAGAAGACCGGCCGGCTGACCGTCATCACCGACTCGCTCGTTGAGGCTGTCGACTATGATCCAGTCAGCAAGAAAGCATCGGGCGTCCGCGTCATCGATGTGAAGACGGGCGCACGGACCCGCTATGGCGCGCGCCTCGTCTTTCTCAACGCAAGCGCTTTCAACAGCGTCCACATTCTGCTGCGCTCGCGCTCCGAAGCCTTCCAAAACGGCCTTGCCAACAGCAGCGGCGTGCTGGGGACGCACGTCATGGATCACGCGTCGACGCTCTCGACCATGGCGATGATCCCGGGATTTGAAGATCGCACGACCTACGGTAATCGACCGACGGGCGTGGTCATTCCCCGTTTCCGCAATCTCGACCGTAAGGACGGCGACTTTACGCGCGGTTACAGCTTTCAGGGCGGTGCGCTGCAAAGCGGATGGACAGCGGCCAAGCGCTCCGCCGGAATTGGTAAGGATTTCAAGGAACAGACCCGCAAGGTTGGCCCATGGCGCATGGTCTTCGTCGGTTTCGCCGAAAGCCTGCCGCGCGCGACAAACCGGCTCACGCTCGACCCCGTCAAGCTCGACCCGCAGGGGCTGCCGATGCTCAACATCCATTTCGAGCATGGCGACAATGAGCGTCGCGCACTGGCTGATGCGAAGAAGGAAGCGGCGGCCATGATGGAAGCGGCCGGCGGTCATGTCGTGATGGGGTTCGACGAACCCGGCATCGGCGGATCGGCAATCCACGAAATGGGCGGCGCCCGCATGGGCCATGATCCCAAGACTTCCGTCCTGAACCGGTGGAGCCAGGCGCATGACGTTCCCAACCTGTTCGTCACCGACGGCGCGCAAATGAGTTCGTCCGCCTGCCAGAACCCCTCGCTAACCTATATGGCGCTCACGGCGCGCGCCTGCGACCATGCGGTCTCGCTGATGAAGGAGGGCGTGATTTGAACGCGCGCTGGGCGTTGCCTGGTCTCGCGCTGATTGCCCTCTCCGCTCCGGTCTTTGCCCAGGCCATCGACAATCACCGCGTCATGCGCGACTTCATCGAGCGGCTTTATGTCAAACATGATGTCGCTGGAGCATTCAAAGCGCATGTAGCGCCCGACTATATTCAACATAATCCAGGCTTGCCCGACGGTCGGCAGGCGGCCATCGAGGCGCTCGCCCCGATGTTCGCGCAACCCGGTTCACGCTTCGACGTGAAACATGTGCTTGTCGACAATGATCTGGCGCTCGTCCATTTGTTCGGTCGCGGCAAGCCCGGCACAAACGGTGCGGCCGTGGCGGATATCTACCGGCTTGAAGACGGAAGGATCGTCGAACATTGGGACGTGCTGCAACCTGTCGCCCCTGACAGTGATCCACTCGCCACGACGATCGGCCCGAAGGAGAAGGGGGATACGGCGCGTAATCGGCAGGCATTCAGTGCGTTCATCGACACGCTATTTGCAAAAGGGGATGTCGAGGCAGCGTATAACCGGTTCGTGGCCGCTAATCTCATTCAGCATAACAGCCGCATGGGCCAGGGCAGAGCCGGGGCGATAGCGGCGATCACCGCGCTACGCGCGGCTCCGGGCGCGACATTTTCCGTCCAGCGCACCCTCGTCGACGGCAATTTTGCGGCCGTCCATTATCGCGGCAAGCTATCGGTCACCGACAGGGGCGCAGCGATCGTAGAGATTTTCCGTTTCAATGATGAGGGCATGATCGTCGAGCATTGGGATATGTTCCAGCCCCTCCCGGAAACGTCACGCAACGCTCATCCCATGTTCTGATCCATCGCTGCCACGAGGTGGAAAAGAGCGGCAACATTCTGCAGTCACGGCCCTTCTTCCAATGCCTCTTCAGATTGTTCGTGCAGCGATTTCGCGGCGTATGCGCTCATGCTGGCCGTCCATGGGCCAGAAGGCGATCACGACAATCTGCACCAGCATGATGCCGATCGGCCAGCCATAATAGGACCAGCGAATCGCCGCTCGCGCGCTGTCTGACACCGTCGTGGGATCATAGCCCGCCATCCCGAGCACATAGGCGATAATCGCCGTGCCGATCGCCATGCCGATCTTCGTAGACAGGCTGATGCCCGACGACAGCAACCCTTCGTTGCGAATGCCGAAAATCCATTCATGATAATCGACGGCGTCCGCCGCCATGGTGAAGATTGCCGTCATCGTCAAACTGATCAGGATCGCCGCAATCAGGAATATGGCGAGGAACAGGCCGTGTTGCGCCTCGATCATGGGCAACGTGCAATGCAGTGCGATCGCGAGGATCAGCGCCACGATGCAGCCTTTACGAATGCCCGTGCGCTTGAAGATCATCGGTGCGATGAACGCGCTGAGCAGCAATGTGCCCGATACCGCTGGCAGCAGAATGCCGATCATCCAAGGCGCTTTCATGACCTCGATCGCAAAAAAGGCCGTGACGGATAGCACGCAGCCGAAACGCACAAAATTGAGCGTGCAAAAGAGGAACGTCACGAACCATGCACGATTGCGCAGCATCTTGCCGATCTGCGGCCCCACCGCCTCGCCCTTCGGCATTTCGTCATGATGGCGCTCGCGGCAACTTGCGAACAGATTGAGGAGCGCTGCAAGGGTTAGAACAGCGAAAACGCCCGCAACCAGCGCAAAGCCGAGCCGTTCGTCGCCGCCACCCAATAGCCCAACGAGAGGAATGGTGGCGGCCGTCGCCAGGATGACCGACACTGATGTGCCGACGGCCCGTGCGCTGCCCAGCTGCATCCGGCTGCCATGGTCCTTTGTCATCATCGGCATCAGCGCCGAAAAGGGCACCGCCAGGAAGGAATAGAGGATGCCGAGCAGGGAAAAGGTCACATAGGCATAGGCCAGTTTGGCGCCGGCCGATCCGTCGATGGTCGTGAACGTCAGCACCAGCAGAATGGAAAAGGGGACGGCGGTGAACAGGAAATAGGGGCGGGTCCGTCCCCAGCGCGTCCGCGTCCGGTCCACCAGCAGCCCTACGCCCAAGTCAACGCCTGCGTCGAACAGGCGGGACAGCAGAAACAACGTTCCCACAGCAGCGGCCGGCAGCAAGGCGACATTGGTATAGAAATAGAGGAGGAAGGCGCCGACGACATTCCAGCCTAGGCCACAAGCAAAATCGCCCAGGCCGTAGCTTATCTTTTCCCAGGATCGCACGCGGTCTGGTTCCGCATCGGAGGGAAAGGCTGTCTCTTGGTCGACACCTGACATTGCAATCGTCATTGCTCTTTCCCTCCTTTAATCCAGCGCGTGAGGGGCGGCTCTGCCGATTTGGCCATCCCCGCCCCTTGATCCTTCGGTCTATTTCTCCCGGATCAGCACGCAATCATCAGAAATCGACCGACAACCGCACGCCGTAAGTACGGGGATTCCCGAATTGAAAGTTGAAGACATCGTCCGGGCCTGCCGCAGTATATCCCGCAAAGGTCAGCGGACGGACATTCTCCAAATTGCGCACGAACGCCTGGATGCCGAACCTGTCACTCTCAGGCCGCCACTCCAGACTGAAATCCGATTGCGTGTAGGCCTTTTGCAGCGAATCGCGGTAATTGAAGAAGGTTAGATAATAGTCGCTCTTGAACCGCGTAAAAGCGTCGGCGGTCAGCGTACCTGCGGAACCCAATCCGAATATATGCTGATAGCCAAGACTGATGACAAATTTGGGCGTCTGCGCCAGGCGGTTGCCAGACAGGTCGGGATTATCGATCGCCAGCAGGCCGGTCTGATTCGGATCCGCCGGGTTCAGCACGGCATAGGACGCGATGAACTCGTCATATTTGGCGCTCAGATAATTGAACGCCGCAGTGAAGCGGTCGTTGCGGGACAAGTTGATGACCGTCTCCGCCTCAACGCCCCAGATGGTCGCCTTGCCCGAATTGAAGGTCTGTGCGCCCACTGCGGAATCCAGCAGGACATCGTTCTGCAGATCCTTATAGTCGTAGTAGAACGCCGTGACGTTGAACTGATTGCGGGACCCAGGCCCGAAATTCAGCTTCATGCCGCCTTCATAGGCGGTATTGCTTTCGGGCTTGAACACGCCCACCGCGTCGAAACCACCCGCCTTGTACCCGGACGACACCTTGGCATACACCAGCGTGTCCCGGTTGGGCTTGTAGTTCAGCCCGGCCAGATAATTGAAACGGTCGCCGCTATAGCGCAGGTTGAGCGGGTTGGCGGCGGGAGTGGTGATCTCCACCAGGCCCGAATTGAACTGGAAACCGTAATTATTGTACAGCGCACGGCGCTTGTCCTTTGTATAACGCAGGCCACCGACAGCTGTCAGCACGTCACCCAAAGGCACTTCGACCTGGCCAAAGACCGACCAGCTTTCACTGGTCACGAAGCGGCGGAAATAGTTGATGTAGCTGCCGACGCGACCCACGGGCGGTCCCACGAACGGATTGTAAAGGCCCGTGTTGGTGGATTGCTTTTCCTTGAAATAGAAAGCGCCCGTCTGCCACTCGATGCCGCCGGCGTCGCCGTTCAGGCGGATTTCGTGGCTCTGCGTATCCACGCCAGACCCGTAATTGCGGAAGAAATAAGTCGGCGGAAGCCCAAGGCTGCCGTCATTGTCGGTCGTGCGGTAGCCGCCCGTATAGGTCACCGTCGCGGGACCGAAATCATAGGCGATCCGACCACGTACGGCATCGGACTGAAGATTGAAGATGCCCGTGCCAGTCAGCGCCGCAATATAGTTATTGCGATCGATACGGGACAGGAAATTGGTGTTCTGCGGAATGCACTGCACGCCCGGCGTGTTGGGGCCAACCTCTACAAAGCCGTTCCGCTGGCAATTGGCACCCGGCGCGTTGGCGGGATCGTTCAGATTGACAGACGCCTGCGTCGCCGGAACGATTTCTTGCTCGATATGCTCGTAAGCGGCGTCGATAACCAGACCGTCCAGCGGCTTGAGGCGAATGGACGCGCGTCCGCCCCAAGTATGATCATCGCCGCTCCGCTGGCCGCGCGAAGCCGTGAAATAGGGCAGGTTCAGGTAGGGCGTGCCGCTATGCTTGTTATAGCCCTTGTGATCGGAAAAAATGCCGGCAACGCGGATGCCGCCGACATCGCCCAGCGGTACGGTCACGCCGCCGTCCAAAATTACCTGATTATAATTACCATAGGTGGCTGACGCGTTTACGGCCAATTCATCACCCGGTTTGCGGGCAATGAAGTTTACGGCGCCGCCGGTCGAGTTGCGGCCGTAGAGCGTTCCCTGCGGTCCCCGCAGAACCTCGACGCGCTCAATGTCGAAAATGGCAGCGTTCAGAACGGTAGGGCGGTTGATATACTCGCCGTCGATGTTCACCGCGATCGACTGATCCTGGGCTTCGCCGTTGCTGAGCGTGCCAACCCCGCGGACGGTGACGCGCGTTGCCGTCGTATCGCTGGTGATCTGAAGCGAGGGAGAAACCTTCTCCACCGAAGCCACGCTGTTCACGCCTGCCGCTGCCAGTTGCTCAGCAGAAATCACGGCGATCGCGATGGGCACATCCTGCACCGACTGCTGGCGATTTTGCGCGGTAACGATAATCTCGGCGGACGCATCTTCGCCAGAGACGGCAGATGCCGCCTGCTGAGCATAGCCAGGGTTTGCCAATGCGGAAAGCGCCGCCCCAGCCATGAGTGCTGACATGCGGCCAAGATACGTCATATTTCCTCCCCATCGCGCCTTATCGGCCATAATTGCGAACTACAATGATCGTTTTAATATGACAGGTTGAGGTGTCAAGCCATACACGAATGATGGTTATAGTTTTTGTTTCTGCTCAGCTTAATGGAGCCGCGCTTCGTCCCTGCGGCTGCCGCTGCTCAAAGCTTATCTTCGATCATGCAAAAGAGAGGACAGATAGAGATAGGCCCGCCGATACTTTCGACGACCTTCAAAAGATTTGCGGATAAGGGAGAATATGGTGCCGGGGACGACATCGAATTAGGACAGTAAGCATCTGAAATATATAAAAATTATGTTCATTTATTTTTGACGATACCATTAAAAATACCATCAAAATCTGTTCATTTTTAGTTCGACATTTGTTCGCGCCGAATCGTTTCAATTTTGCGGCGAATTGCCTTTTATCTGAAAACTTGTTTTCGAACAAAGTAACATGCTTTCGTTGCCTGGTTCATGGCACCTCCCGCAAAAGCACTTCAGCCTGTGCCAGCACCGTCTGTACCGCCTCCTCGGCGAGGTCGGGCGGATATCCGAATCGCTTGAGGATACGCTTTACCAAGACCCGCATCCGGGCACGGGCACTTTCGCGATGATGCCAGTCTACAGTCACATTTTGACGCAGTTGTTTGAGCAGCTCGTGCGCGATCACCCGCAGCTGTTCGCTACCCATGGCTTCGACCGCGCTCTCGTTTTCGGCCAGCGCATCATAAAATGCTAACTCGTCTGGCGTGAGGCCTTGGTCTTCGCCCCGTTGCTGGGCAGCCTTCAGGTCTTTGGCTAGTGCGATCAGCTCGTTGATCATCTCAACCGCTGACAGAGCACCGGCATGATAGCGCGCCACTGCATCCTCCAGCCGCCTGGAGAAGGCCCGGCTCTCGACGACGTTGGTTCGGGTACGGCTTGAGATTTCGCCAGCCAGCAGTTTCTTCAGGGCCTCGAGGGCAAGGTTCTTCTTCTCCATGCCCTGAATTTCGAGCAGGAATTCCTCGGACAGTATGGAGATGTCCGGGGAATCGATTCCTGCCACCTTCAGAATATCGACGATCTCGGCCGAGGCAACGGCACGGTCGATTAGCTGCTGAACTGCCAGCGTCTTGTCGGCCTGGCTGAGCTTACCTGTGGCGGTGTTCTTGGCGATGGCGGCACGGACGGCCTGGAAGAATCCGATCTCGTCGCGGATATCGCGAGCCTCGTCACTGGCCGAGGCCAATGCATAGGCCTTGGTCAGCTCAAGCACGAGATCAAGATAGCGCCGATGGGCCTTCTTTTTATCTTCTGCCGATTGGGCCTTGCCGGCTTCAGCCTCGGCCCATTTGAGAACCCAGTCGATGGCGCCGGCGAGGCAGGTCAGCCTTTCCATGGGCGCGCCGTGGATGCCGGGCTTATAGTCGAAGCCGTGGAAGATCCCACTTACGATCTCGTAGCGTTCCAGCAGGACGGCGATCGCCTCCGCCTCATCAATGCCGGTCTTTTCCTGATCGGAGTCGGTGTAATCGCTCAGCGCCTTTTTCAGGTTCTGGGCGATGCCGATGTAGTCGACGATCAGGCCGCCGGGCTTGTCGCGAAACACTCGGTTCACGCGCGCGATTGCCTGCATCAGGCCATGGCCGCGCATCGGCTTGTCAATGTACATGGTATTCATGCAGGGGGCGTCGAAGCCGGTCAGCCACATGTCGCGCACCAATACCAGCCGCAAAGGATCTTTCGGATCACGGGCCCGCTTCGCCAGCCCGTCGCGACGTCGTTTGTTGCCGATGTGCTGTTGCCAGTCGAGGGGATCCGACGCTGCCCCGGTCATAACAATCTTGATCACGCCGGTGGCATCATCGTCAGAGTGCCATTCCGGACGAAGCGCCACGATATCGTTGTAGAGGTCCACGCAAATCCGGCGGCTCATGCAGACAGCCATGGCCTTGTACTCGGTGCCGTCAGTCCGGGCTTCAAGATGCGCCACCATGTCTGCGGCAATCTGTTGCAGGCGCTTTTTCGAACCCACGAGCGACTCAACGGTTGACCATTTGGCCTTGGCCTTCTCGGCCTCACTCAGTGTGTCGTCCTCAACCAGAGCCTCGATCTCTGCGTCGATCAGCGGCTTCTCGTCCTCATCCAGTTCAATCCGGGCAAGGCGACTTTCGTAGTAGATCGGCACCGTCGCGCCATCTTCGACGGCTCGGCTGATGTCGTAAATGTCGATATACTGGCCGAAAATCGCCGGCGTATTAACATCGGCCGCTTCGATGGGCGTTCCAGTAAAGCCAATGAACGATGCATTGGGCATCGCTTGGCGGATGTAGTGGGCATAGCCATACCGGCGGGCACCAGTTTTCGCGTCCAGCTTGGCATCGAAGCCATACTGGCTGCGGTGGGCTTCATCCGCCATGACGATCACGTTGCGGCGGCCCGTCAACATTGGGAAGCTTTCCTCGCCGCGCTCGGGCGAGAACTTCTGGACGGTAGTGAAGATTACCCCGCCAGATGTGCGCGCCAGCAGGCGCTGCAGATCTTCGCGGCTTTCGGCTTGCTCAGGATTCTGACGCAGCAGATCCTTGCACAAGCTGAAGGTAGAGGCGAGCTGATCATCAAGATCGTTTCGATCGGTCAAGACTACGATCGTAGGGTTCTCAAGCTCGGGGGACTTGACCGCGAGGCCGGCAAAGAACGCCATCAGGAAGCTCTTTCCCGAGCCTTGCGTGTGCCAGATGACACCGATCTTGCGGTCGCCGTCCGGGCCACTCGCATCGACGGCCTCGCGGATGGCTTTGCGTGCGCCGTGGAACTGATGATAGCCAGCAACGATCTTGAATGGACCTGCGCCCGCATCGCCAAACACAATGAAATCGCGGATCAGGGCGAGAATGTTCTCTCGGGTAAATACGCCGCGCAGCAGGGTTTCTAGTTCGGGTTGGCCGCGATGAGCGAAGTCTTCGCCGGTCACCGTGCGCCAAGGCATGAAGCGTTCCTGATCAGCCGTCAGTGAACCGATCCGCGCTTCGATGCCGTCAGACGTCACCAACACGGCGTTGGTCCGGAACAGGCTGGGGATCTGGGCAAGATAGGTCTGCAACTGATGAAAGGCGTCAACAATGGTGGCGTTCTCTGCCGCCGCGTTTTTCAGTTCGAGCACCGCCAGCGGCAAGCCGTTGACGAACAGGATCACATCGGGCCGCCTGTTCTGGCTGCCCTCCACAACGGTGAACTGGTTGACCGCCAGCCAGTCGTTGGCATCGACCTTATCGAGATCGAGTAGCCAGACCTTGTCGCCTACGATCCGCCCGTCGCTGTTGCGGTACTCCACAGGGACACCATCGGTTAGCAGGCGGTGGATGCGGCGGTTTTCCTCGACCAGCGAGCCGGTTTCGCTCGTTAGGAGCCGGCGGATCGCTTCCGACCGCGCCGCTTCGGGTAGCGTGGGGTTAAGATCGGCCACGGCCCGCTCCAGGCGTGGCAGCAGGATGACATCAGAAAAGGCCTGCCGTTCAGCCGCCGCGCCGTCTGGCGCAATGACTGTGCCATGCAAATAGTTCCAGCCCAGATCCTGCAGGATCTCGATGCTCGCCTGTTCGACCACATCCTCGGAGAAGCTGGTCATGCAGGGACGACCCCTTCCACCACCGGGACGTCCCAGACGCGGCATGCAAGCCTGGTAAGGAAAAGCTGACGCGCTTCCACGTCCGTCACGGTCCATTTGGGCCAGCAATCGAGCGCTTGCACGGTTTTGGTAATCTGGTCGGCCACGCCGACAAGCTGCGCCGCCGTGTTAGCCTGGCAGCGGGTCAAAAGAAACTTCGACTGGGCGTAGCTTTTGATTTTCTCGGAATACTGGGTGTTCGAAATGGACCGATTGATCGATTTTTCGATCAGTAGCAGGTTGCCGAGGCTCTGGATGACGGCGTCATCCTGAGCATGCTCGCCAAATTCAGCAATCGCGGCTGCATCCGCCCCTGCGGCCATGATGTGCTCGATGTCGTTGCCCCCTGCCGTATAGTCGGCCAACCGGTCGCGTGACTCGCTTGGACCATAGGCTTGGAGGTCCACCGCCTGGGTGATCTTTGCGAGCAAATAACGAAGACGGAATTGGCGCAGCCAGGTCGACTTCATTTCCTTCATCGTTCGGGCGAATTGCGGCGCGAGGTCTGCTCGCTCCTTCACGAAAGTCTCGGCGATGAAAGCGTCGAACTCATCTGGCTTGATGTGGCGCAGCTTGTGAGCTGCATCTACGATTTTACGCTCGTATTCTTTGGCGGACACCCATGTCACCAGCCATACGAACATGGTCTTTTCGACCTCCGCAGCCAAGCGGGAGAACTGGGATGCAGGCAAATGTCGCCCCGCCAACAACAACATGAAATGTTGTTTGATCGATTGGCCGCCGAGCAAGCGCGTGTTCTCGATTCCGGGCTCGGGCTGACCGAGAACATTTTTTCCGCGCGAGAAATTGGCATAAGCCCGTGCGGCTTCGCGCAGTCGCTTCGCAAAGGCCAAGGGCTCAGTCGTATGGCCCGTTAGCTTCGGATTCTTCTGGAACCAGTCGTAAATTGCGTCTTCGCGTAGTTTGCTGTCGAGATCGAACGTGGCCAGGAGATAGTAACGCAGGAACCGCAGCGGTTTCTCATTGACGGCATAGATCTCGTCGGTCAGCGCTTTCCATACGCTCTTGAGTTCGGTGAATTCCTGCCCCTTGGCATGCATGAACAGTAGGTTTTTGAGCAGATCCATCGCGTCGAGCCCGACCCCGCGATCGTTGATCGTCTCAAAGATCTTAAGGGCTTTGGCAATGGTGGGCGTTTCGATCCTGATCGCCTTCACCTTGTTGGTGAGGTAGCCGTAGAAGCGTAGCAGCTGCGCCTGATCTTCGTTGAACGTGGTCGACAGGAATTCCCGCACGGTGTCGTAGGCACCGCCCAAATTGCGGATCGAGCGAGAGCCATCGCGCGGAGTCTCCAGTGCC
>NZ_BCYT01000022.1 GCF_001598335.1 Sphingobium abikonense NBRC 16140 | reverse complement strand
AGAAGTTGCTTGGCCATCAGTGCGTTTCCCGGTCTGGAGGTACGGCCGGACCATACCGAACGGTCCGGCCGTTATTTCGTTAGGCAGGCCTTGCCTTGCCTTGCGCCTGGTCGAGTTCCCGGCGAACCGCAAAGTGGTCGTCATAGTTCTCGGGCTTCAGGGCGAAGGCTTTCTGGCGCGGGATGCGGTTGGCGTTGATTTCATCGTACTTGAGGTAATAGGCCTTGTGCATCCGGTAGAACGGGATTTCAGGCCAGAGGTGGTGGATCAGGTGGTAATTCTGATAAACCAGCAGCGGGTTGAGCAACCATTCCCAGCCGAACCGCATGGTTGTCGCCATGTAAGGGTCTTCGTCTTGCGCGATGATCGCGGGATGATGTGGCAGGATGACGAAGACGATGGCGATGATGAACAGCGTGATCCGTGACGGCACGAACCACAGCATGAACAGTTCCCAGCCGAAGCCGAAGTAAATTGCCGCAACGAACAGCAGCGCGAGGAGCGAATAGAAGACAAGCAGTTCGGTGCCATGTTTCTTGCGCACGTTCTGACCATATTTGACGAAATACCAGATGTAGGCACCATCGAAGAAGGTCCAGCGGAATGGAACCTGCCACCAGGGCGATTCATGCTCGAACCGGTCGGGGTCTTTGGGTCCATTGGTATGCGTGTGGTGCTTGTTGTGGACCCAGCGGAGCAGGACCATCGGGGCATAGGGAAAGAGGAAGAACAAGCCGATCGCGCCGATCGATTCGTTGATCCAGCCAACGCTCGACAGCGACTTGTGCGAGGCGTCGTGGATCACGCTGAAAAGCAGATAGGTGACGAGGCCGTTTGAGATCGCACCGACCCAAAGCGGAAGCATAGCGTTCAGCGCCAGGTACCAGGTCGTTGCGATCCCTGCCATGGAAACGACAAACAAGAGAGCTGTCGGCAGGGCGAGAACGGGCGCCTTTCGCAACTCTTCGAAATGCTCTTCGGACGATCTGGGAAACGCGATTGCAGCCATTACCCGACTTCCTTTCCTCTCACTGGTTTTTAAGCGCCTGGTTGGGTTGACGCTCGGCCTCTTTGTCGCAATTGACTCAGATCATCCCCTTGCACGCGTTTGCACCTTACACTATTCGTTGGACAATATGCAACTCCTTTCCCATAATGCAAAGGGGCTTTGGGGCCGGGGAGTGGCTGGTGAAGGGGAATACCGATGAACGCACGCAAGGCTAGCCAGCTTACAGCTAAAGGTGATGAAATCGAACATCAGGCTAACGAGCGCTTGCCTCCCGAAGATTTGAGCGCGAATGATTCGCCGCGCAAGGCTATCCAGTCCGTGGAAATTGGTGTTCGCGTCCTCAGGGCCTTGATGGATTGCCCAAGGGATGGCGCACATCTGCGTGAAGTTGCCGAGAAATCGGGTCTGTCACGCAGCCAGGCACACCGTTACCTGCTGGCTTTTGTCAATACAGGCGTGGTCGAGCAGAATGTCCAGAATGGCCGCTATGCACTAGGTGAGTTTTCAGTTCG
This sequence comes from Sphingobium abikonense NBRC 16140, assembly GCF_001598335.1. Lineage (GTDB taxonomy): Bacteria > Pseudomonadota > Alphaproteobacteria > Sphingomonadales > Sphingomonadaceae > Sphingobium > Sphingobium abikonense. The sequence goes on along the minus strand of NZ_BCYT01000022.1, from coordinate 52,118 downwards.
TATTGGCATGGCCGCGCTGGCGCGGGTGGAGCCGGTACGGATCGCTGGCGATAATCTGGCGAGCGTGCTGGAAGAACTGCAAACGACAGGGTTGCTGGCGGTCTGGGGTAATTACGGGCCATCGGTGATTCGCTGGATCGATGGCGGTCTGCCCCTGTTTACCAGTTTGCACGTCGGCTCTGTTTTGCCATTGCAGGCTTCGTCGACTGGCATCCTGTATTTGACCCATTGTTCACGAACTTTGACCCAGCCCGTCATCGAGCAAGAGCGCGCCAGCGGGCTGGTGGTTTCCGACGACGAACTGGAAAGGCAGATAGTCCAAGCGCGCGAGCTGGGATACGCGACCACACAGGGTACGGTTGTGCCTGGTCTCTCTGCCTTGAGTGTACCTGTGTTTGATTCCGCGAACAGGCTTGTTGCGACGATGAGCGTTCTCTCGCGAGTTCAGGACAAGCATTCTTATTCGAAGACGAAGATCGAAAAGATCCTTTCGGCGGCCATAGCAGCGAGTCGTGCGATCGGCTGGCAAGGATAGCTCCTGCGGCTTTACATCAGAAGTGGACGGGCCTCCATATTGGTGGACCGGCTTCATGGCGGGGGCGCTGCCAGGCCCGACCATCCGGAAGGTATGAACGTTGTCGCTGTCCGATAAAGAGCCAATCGGCAAACGGGAGTTCATCGCCATGATGGCGATGATCCAGGCATTGCAGTCACTTGGGTTTACAACGTTGCTTCCGGCTTTGGGTGCCATGGCAACCGATCTGGGAGCAAGCGGTTCAAACCAGCGGCAATGGGTCATCGGCACCTTCCTGATCTGCTCGGGCCTGTTTTCGCTCGTCCCGGGGACGATCTCCGACCGGCTTGGGAGGAGGCCGGTCCTGCTGGTTTGCATGGTTCTGTTCGCCCTGATCAATCTGCTTTGTGCTTTCGTGGCTGACTTTTCGGTCCTGCTGGCGGCCCGCGCGCTGCTTGGCTGTGCCTCTTCCGCCCTGACCGTCCTTCCTCTGGCGATCGTTCGCGACCGCTATCAGGGCGAAGACATGGCCAAGCTGCAGGCCTTTGTCGCGATGCTGTTTATGGCAGTCCCGACCCTCGCCCCAAGTTTGGGTTATGTGATCTTTACAGCGCTCGGCTGGCGTGCCGTCTTCATCGTCATCGGGGTGCTGTCGATGGGAGTGTCAGCTTGGTATTTCTTCCGCATGGAAGAAACGCTGCCGCTTTCCCGGCGGCAGTCTCATGGTGCGAGTGAATTGTTCGGCAACATCCGCCTCGTTCTGACAAATCGCCGGTCGATCGGTTACGTCATTGGCATGGCCCTGATTTTCGGCGCTCACTTCGGCTTCATCAACAGCTCGCAGCAATTGATCGGCGAACATTTCGGGGCCGGTGGGGCCTATTCGGTAATCTTTGGCTTGATGGCGGGCTCGATGATGCTGGCCAGCATTGCCAATTCCGCTATCGTACACCGTTTCGGCATCCGAGGGATCGGCCATGCCGCCATCCTGTGCCATTTCCTTGTGTCGATCGGCCAGATCTATGTGGCATCCCGACCGGGCGAAACCCTGCTTCAGTTCGTGCTTCTGACATCCGCGAACATGTGCTTGCTGATCACGGTCTTCATCAATTTCACTGCGATTTCCCTGCAGCCATTCGGCAAGGTGGCCGGGGCCGCGGCCTCTGTTCAGACGTTCTTCCGTTTGGTGCTTGGCGCGGGGCTGGGCGCACTGATCGGGCAGGCCTACAATGGTTCCCCGCTGCCTCTGGCCTATTCGTTCTTCGGGGTGGCGAGCGTGACCATCGTGCTTGTACTGTTCAGCGAAGGCTGGCGATTGTTCGGGGGACCTATACCGGTTCAGGCTGCGAACTGACTGCGCCGCCTATTCGTCTCCGACCGACTCGGGACTTCCCGGCGCGGCCAGATCCGAAACCATTCGCACCCCGTCGATCACGATCGGGCTGGCGACGCCTTTGCGCCCTCCGGCCATTGCGGCGAGGCCCCTGGCGATGACCTGTGGATCGGCGAACACTTCGTCGAGTTCGTTGATTGGTCCGGCTGGCACGCCAACCTCCTCAAGCGCGTCGAACAGCGCTTGTCGGTTCCACTGGGCCGTGCGCCCCTCGACCGTTGTGACCAGTTCCGCCCGGTTCGAGAGACGGGCAGGATTTGTGGCGAAGCGTGGGTCTTCATGCAGTGAACACCGCAAAACGCGGCACAAGCTGGCGAACTGGCCGTCGTTGCCGGCCGCAATCACCAAGGGCCCGTCAAGCGTGGGGAAGGCTTGATAGGGTGCCAGATTGGCGTGACCGTTGCCGAACCGGCGCGGCACATTACCCGATGTCATCCAGTTCATCGCCTGATTGGCCATGACAGTCACCTGGGTGTCGAGCAGTGCCATGTCGATGTGGGCGCCGCTGCCGGTGCGGTCCCGGCGGTTGAGCGAAGCGAGGATCGCCACCGTGCTGTACATGCCCGTGAACAGATCGGCCACGGCGATGCCCGCCTTCTGCGGTTCGCCATCGGGTTCGCCGGTCATCGACATCATGCCGCCCATGGCCTGGGCGATGAAATCGTAGCCTGCGCGGTGGGCGTATGGCCCGGTTTGTCCGAACCCTGTGATCGAGCAGGTGATCAGGCGCGGATTCAGTGCGGAAAGCGCGGCATGGTCAAGCCCGTACTTCGACAGCCCGCCGACCTTGTAGTTCTCGATCACGATATCTGCGCCGCTTGCCAGATCGCGAATGATGGCCTGGCCCTCCGCGCTGGCGATGTCGATTGCGAAAGACCGCTTGCCGCGATTGGTCGAATGGAAATAAGCCGCTCCCAAATTGGTGCCATCTTCTGCTGTCACGAACGGCGGCCCCCAATGCCGCGTATCGTCTCCTACGCGGGGCCGTTCGATCTTGATCACTTCGGCGCCAAGGTCCGCCAGCAGCTGTCCGCACCATGGGCCAGCCAGGATGCGGGCTAATTCAAGCACCCGGACGCCATCAAGCGGTTTGACCGGGTCACTGGAACGAGGCGTCTGCCAAGCCGGTTTTGCCATAGCCTCAGTTGCCGCCCTGTGCCGCGATACGCTCACGCCAGACCCGGAGTCCGTCGCCCGCGCCCTTGGCCATCGTGAAGCTGTCGATCCCGTTGGCGATGAAGCGGGCACCGCCATCGAGGAACTGCTGGACGAGGCGTTCGTCGCGCGAAAGGATCCCGGCCGGTTTGCCGGTTGAGACGATCCGCGCCAGTGCTTCGCCGGTCAGCTTGAACAGGGCATCGAAATTGATTGCGCCCAGCAAACCTTCGGTCGCGGCCAGGTCCGCAGGTCCAAGGAACAGCGCGTCGATTCCGTCCACTGCGGCGATCGCCTCAATGTTGTCGACGGCGGTCGCGGTCTCGATCTGGGCGATGATGCAAACCTGCGCATTGGCTTCTGCGACATAGGCAGGATAGCCACCCCAGCGCGCGGCACGGGCGCCGCCGAGGCCGCGTTCGCCTGCAGGCGGATAGCGGGACGCAGTTACGATGGCCTGGGCCTGTTCGGCGGTCTCGACCATCGGAACCATCAGAGTCTGCGCTCCAAGATCGAGAACCTGCTTGATCGCTACCGGATCGTGGCCGGCAATCCGGACGATCGCCGAACACGGCGGCGTCGCCTCGACCGCACGCAGCTGCGCGACGATGCCGGGCAGGGTTTGCGGGCCATGTTCGCCATCGATCAGCAGCCAGTCATAGCCATGGCCCGCGCAGATTTCGGCAATGTCTGGATGGGCCAGGGCCAACCAGAAGCCAAGCTGGACCGGACCTTCGCGCAAGGCCGCCTTGAAGCGGTTGACCGGTGTCTGCATTTTCGCCCCTTAAACGAACCGGAACCCGATTGAACCAAACTCGCCAAAATCGGCGTTGAAGACATCGCCCGGCGCCGCTTCGACCGGGCGCGTGAACGATCCGCCAAGCACGACTTCTCCGGCTTCGAGCCCTTGCCCCCAAGGCGCGAGCCGCCGTACCAGCCAGGCGACGCCGTTGGCGGGGTGGTTAAGCACCCCTGCCGCAAGGCCGGTTTCCTCGATCACCCCGTTGCGGCTGAGCAGGGCGCCGATGCGGCGCAGATCGAGCCCGTCGGGTTTCGCCGGCAGACCGCCGACGATGATTCCGGCATTGGCGGCATTGTCGCTGATCGTATCCAGGACCTTGCGCGCCACTCCGGTTTCGGCATCCTTGGGATGCACCCGGGTGTCTATGATCTCGATTGCCGGAGCCACATAGTCGGTGGCGCTCAGGACGTCGAAAATCGTCGTCTGTGCTCCTTCCAGGCGGCGCCCGAGCACAAAGGCCAGTTCGACCTCGACCTTGGGCGTGATGAACCGGGCGGTCGGCACGTCGCTGCCCTGTTCGAACACCATGTCATCCAGCAAGGTGCCGTAATCGGGTTCGGTGATTCCGGCTGCCTGCTGCATCGCGCGCGAGGTCAGGCCGATCTTGTGACCAAAGACGGCCCGGCCGCGCTCTCGCTTGAGATCGACCCAGGCCTGGTTGATGCGGTAGGCATCCTCGATCTGCATGCCTGGATAGCGCACGGAGAACGGCCGGATCCGTTCGCGGGTCTGCTCGGCATGGTCGAGTTCCTGCGCCAATTGCGCGACCAGTCGATCGTCGAATGTCTCGCCTGTCATGTGTCCTGCTCCCAATGCGCAACACTTGGGAAAACTCATTGCACAATGTCAAACGATATCTTAGGCTCCGGCAAAATTGACTGTGAACTCCGGCAAGGAGTCGCGCGAATATATCGTCAGGATCACATGGGAGAATGTCATGGCTGCTGAAGGGGTTATCAGGGAAGAAAAGATCACGGGCCGCGGCTTGACCTCGCACACCCTCTTGGCGGGCGATCCGTCCAAGCCGGCAATTCTGCTGCTTCACGGTGCGGGTCCGGGCGCACATGCCGCATCCAACTGGTATCACCTGATGCCGGACCTCGCCGAAAACTTCTTCGTGATCGCGCCCGACCTGATCGGTTTCGGCCAGTCGGTGATTCCCGATCCGTGGCCTGACAGCGTGATGGGCTGGATCGGCACCCGGGTCGACCAGTGCTTTGGCCTGCTTGAGGCGCTCGGTGTGAAGAAGGCCCACGTTGTAGGCAATTCGATGGGCGGCGCGCTGACCCTGCAAATGATGAGCGAGGAGCCCGACACAATCGACAAGGTGGTGCTGATGGGTTCGATCGGAGCCCCCGGCCCGCGCACCCCGGAACTGATCCGCCTGCTCTCGTTCTATTCCGACCCACGATATGCCCGCTATCGCCAGGTGATGCACAGCTTCGCCTACGATGCCGAGAAGTTCGAAGGCATGGAGGAAATCGTCGAGAACCGTTACAAGATCGCCACCGATCCGGGAATCATGAAGACCGCGGTCAAGATGATCGATTCGATGAAGAACGGCATTGAGACGCTCAACATGCCGCCCGAACTGCTGGGCAAAATGCCGCACGAAGTGCTGATCTTCCATGGCCGTCAGGACCGGGTGGTGCCGCTCGACACCAGCCTATACCTGATCCAGCATCTCAAGCATGCCGAACTGTACGTTCTCGACCGTTCGGGCCACTGGTCGCAGCTGGAACGGTGGGATGTCATGCGTCCGATGATGGAAATCCATTTCGGCGCCCGCACGTTCTAGGCGGTTGGCCTCGTTGCATGTCTGGTCAGCATTTTCACCAAGGTCCGCGATTGGGTACTTCGGCACGGTCGGACCAAGGCCCGGCCGTGCCGCCAGTGGGTGATGAAGCTTCAATTCAGGTGGAGCAGCACGCGGCGGCGTTATGGGACTATTCCTTACACATTTATGCCAAGCCGGGCGTGGCAGCTTCCTGCCTTGCCTTGCAGGATCAGCATGGGTGTGACGTCAACACGGTGTTGCTTTGCCTTTGGTTGGCAGGGGCGCGTTGCACCATTCTCGCTGTTTCGGACATCGAGGCCGCGCAGCACTCGGCAGCAACTGCGAATGAACGCTTCGTGCAACCGGTCCGTTCGGTGCGGCGCTGGATGAAGCAGTGGTGCCAATGTACGCCTGAGTCGGAAATTAACGCCGCAGCCTATGCGGCGCTGAAGACGGCAGAGTTGCATGGTGAACGTCTGGTCCAGTCCCAAATGCTCGCTGGGCTGGACCTGGACCAGTTGACCCGTGCCGAGTCGTCCGAAGCAGCAGTCCAGGCAAGCTTTGCCAACTATTGTACCTTGGCGAGCACATCTGGCGGAGTGGCAGAGGAACTGGGTGAGCTTGTTGCCAGAGCCTGGCATTGAGCCAGTCCTGCCTGTCGGGCTAATTGCATTTGAGGAACGGGATATGGATCGGTGCCTGGATGGATCAGTTGTCGCGATCACTGGTGCCGGGCGCGGAATAGGTCGCCAACTGGCGTTGTATTGCGCCGCGCAGGGGGCGGCAATTATCGTCAACGATCCTGGCGTGGCGCAGGCGGGCAACGGCGGCGATACCGCATTCGCTCAGAACACCGCTAACGACATCATCGGTGCCGGGGGCAAAGCGGCGGCCAACTTCGGTAATGTTGCAGATCCGGCGGAGGCGCAGAGCATTATCGAGGATGCGGTACGGAAATTTGGCCGAATCGATGCGGTCGTGAACAATGCAGGCATCTTGCGAGACAGCATCTGGCACAAGATGAGTCACGCGGACTGGACCAGCGTCATCGCGGTCAATCTTACTGGTGTCTTCAACGTTTCCAAGGCCGCCACGCCCTATTTTCGTGAACAGAAGGCGGGCAGTTTCGTTCATTTCACTTCGACGAGCGGTCTGATCGGCAACATCGGGCAGGCGAACTATTCGGCGGCAAAGTTGGCCGTCGTCGCGCTTTCGCAGTCTATCGCGCTCGACATGGCGCGAGTTGGCGTCCGCTCGAACTGCATCGCGCCTTTTGCGTGGAGCCGCATGACCTCGTCAATTCCCGCGACAACGCCTGCCGAACACGAACGTGTCCAACGGTTGCAATCCATGTCGGCAGACAAGATCGCGCCGTTGGTTGCCTATCTGGCATCCGACCTATCCAAGGACGTGACCAACCAGATTTTCGCGGTTCGCAAGAATGAAATCGCCCTGTTTTGCAAGCCCCGGCCGATCCGGTCGATGACCAAGGTCGAAGGCTGGACGCCGGAGGCAATTGCCCACGAGCTTGTACATTCGTTTCGCAGCAGCTTCGCGCGCGCCGATGAAGTCTCGGCGCATGTCTTTCCTTATGATCCAATCTGACAGGTAACCGATGAGCAACGCCGGCATGGATGCAGAAGTCTTCGAACAATTCTTGATACAGCTTGAACGCTTCGTGCGCGACCGGCTCATTCCTGTCGAGCGCAAAATTATTGAAACCGACCTCATCCCCGAAAACGTCCTCGAAGCGATGCGCGACATGGGTCTGTTTGGATTGACCATACCGGAAGAGCATGGCGGCGCCGGCATGAACATCAGCCAGTATATCCGCACCATGCACACGCTAAGTTATGCGATGCCGGCATTCCGCTCGATCATCTCGATCAATGTCGGCATGTTCGCCTCAGCCCTCAAGAATGGTGGAACAGAAGCGCAGAAGGCTGCATGGCTGCCGCGCATTGCCGCGGGTGAAATCGCCGCTTTCGGCCTGACCGAACCGGGTTCGGGATCAGATGCGGCGGGTCTGCAGACGACTGCGGTGCCGACCGGCGACGGCTGGCTTCTCAATGGCACCAAGCGATATATTACCAACTCGCCCTTTGCGAAGGTTGGACTGATCATGGCGCGGACGGCCATGGAAAATCTGCCCAAAAACGCCCATATATCGGCATTCATCGTCCCGCTTGACATACCCGGCGTGACGATCTGCAAGTCGGACAGGAAGATGGGCCAGTCGGGTAGCCATATCGCCGATATCGGGCTGGAAGATGTCCACGTTGGCAGCGAGGCTCTGCTCGGCGGCGAACTTGGCAAGGGCTTCGCATTCGCGATGATGAGCCTCGACAACGGCAGGATGTCGGTGGGCGCCGCAGCGACCGCTTATGCCCGCCGGGCGCTGGATAGCGCCATCCGATACGCGACCGAGCGCAAGGCATTCGGCGAGCCGATTGCCAACTTCCAGTTGATCCAGCAGATGCTCGCCCAGAGCGAGATCGAAATCTATGCCGCCGAATGCATGATGGACGATGTCACTCGGCGCGCCGACGCAGGCGAGAACATCTTGCGCAAAGCAGCGGCGTTCAAGGTTTTCGCGACAGAAATGTGCGGCCGCGTGGTGGATGCCTGCGTCCAGATCCACGGCGGTGCCGGCTATCTTGCCGAATACGATGCCGAACGTTTCTTCCGCGATGCGCGCATATATCGGATTTATGAAGGCACGACCCAGATCCTGCAACTCCAGATCGCTAAGCACATGCTGCGTGAATTTGCGGCGGCGAATTGACCTTCGTGGGTTGCACTTCATCCGCAGGCTGCACCATGGGCGGCCAGGGGGTTCATTCCGCCCCGCCCTGGCGCATGGCCAATTCGCCTGCGGGCCGGATCAAACGCCATGTATAATTTTCTCGATGGCCTATCGATCATTGAGGCATCGTCATTCGTCGCCTCTCCCACGGCGGGCCTTTATTGCGCGCAATTTGGCGCACAGGTGATACGCGTCGACCAGATTGGCGGCGGCCCCGATTACCGGCGCTGGCCTGTGACGGCGGCGAATGATTCGCTCTATTGGGAGAATCTCAATCGTGCAAAAAAGTCAGTCGCGGTTGATCTTCGCAGGCCTGAGGGGCGTGAAATAGTGCAGGAACTCGTGAGGGCAACCGGCCAGTTCATCACCAATTTTCCGGTGGATGGTTTCCTGTCCCATGCCCTCCTCGCGCAGGGGTGTCCGGATCTTGTCACCTTGCGGATAATGGGATGGGCCGATGGCTCGCCCGCGCTCGATTACACCATAAACAATGCCGTGGGATACCCTATGCTGACTGGAACGGGCCCCGATCCGGTCAATCATGTCCTGCCCGCATGGGATCTCATTTCCGGCGCATACGGAGCATTCGCCATGCTTGCCGCGATGCAGTGGCGAAGCACCAGTGGCGAAGGATGCGAGATCCGGCTGCCGTTGTCAGACGTGGCGATTGGCACGGTCGCCAACCTCGGTGGACTTGCAGAAATGCTCTATACGGGCCGGGATCGTCCGCGCCTTGGCAATGCAGTTTATGGTTTGTTCGGTCGCGACTTCACCACGCGCGACGGGGTGCGGACAATGATTGTCGTTGCCACGCATCGCCAGTGGGCCCATTTGCTGGGGGCGCTGGGCCTTTCCGAAGATGTTGCGGCCATCGAACAAGAGCGCGGTGTTTCTTTCGAACAGGATGACGGCCTCCGATATACCTTGCGTGACATGCTCTATCCCTTGTTTGAACGGGCGATCCGGTCGCGTGATTACGCCGATCTGTCTACTGCCTTCGATGCGGGGGGAATCGTCTTTTCGCCCTATCGCAGGATGCTTGATGCGGTTCACGATCCAGCGCTGGTAGCGAACAATCCGATTTTCGGGATGGTGCCAAATCCCAGCGGCTTCGACTATCCCGCCGCGGGCACATTCGCCACCGTTCCCCAAATGCACCGTCGGGATCCTTGTCCCGCGCCGTGCAATGGCCAGCATACCGAAGAAGTCCTGGCGGATCTGCTCTCGCTGCCTGCCGCCGAAATCGCCCGCCTGATCGACGCAGGTATTGTGGGCAACATGGCGAGTGGAGACCCGAAATGACCCTTCGTCGCGCAGCCATTGTCATGCCGATCCGCACTGCGGTGGGCAAGTTTGGCGGCTCTCTTTCGCCGATGACTGCAGGCGAGCTTGGCGCAGTCATCCTCAAGGCCCTGATCGAGCGCACGAAGATCGATCCCGCCCGGGTCGACGATGTCGTGTTCAGTCAGGGATATGGCAACGGCGAGGCGCCGGCCATCGGCCACTGGTCATGGCTGGCTGCCGACCTGCCGCTTGAAGTCCCCGGCTATCAGCTCGACCGGCGCTGCGGTTCGGGGCTACAGGCGATCGTCAACGCCGCGATGATGGTGCAGACGGGGATGTCCGACGTTGTTGTCGCCGGCGGGGTCGAATCAATGTCCAACGTCGAACATTATTCAACCGACCTTCGCGGGGGCAAACGTTCCGGCAGTATCACCCTTCACGACAGGTTGACGCGCGGACGCCTTATGTCTCAGCCGACGGAGCGTTTTGGTGTTATCTCCGGCATGATCGAAACGGCCGAAAATCTTGCCAGGGATTATGACATCAGCCGGGAACAGGCAGATGCCTATGCCGTGCGCAGCCACCAGCGGGCCGCGGCCGCCTGGGCGAATGGAATGTTCGACGACGAAATCGTGCCGGTTGTGGTGCCGCAAAGAAAGGGCGCGCCTGCCATCTTCGCACACGATGAAGGTTATCGCGGCGACGCGACGATGGCTTCGCTCGGCGCGCTGAAGGCGATTGAGGGCGGCGTCGTAACCGCTGGCAACGCCAGTCAGCAGAACGACGCCGCTGCCGCTTGCCTTGTGGTGGCCGAAGACAAACTCGACGAACTGGGGGTGGAACCGATCGCCTTTTATCATAGCTCGGCCGCGGCGGGCTGTGATCCCAGTCGTATGGGAATTGGTCCCGTTCCTGCAGTGCAACGCTTGTTCGCCCGCAGCGGCCTTGGCTGGGGCGATATTGATCTGGTTGAGCTGAACGAAGCCTTCGCACCGCAAGTCCTGGCGGTTCTGAAAGGATGGGGCTGGTCGGATGACGACGGCCGGAACGAAATCCTCAATGTCAATGGTTCGGGTATATCGCTTGGCCACCCGATCGGTGCAACCGGTGGTCGTATTCTTGCCAACCTTACCCGCGAACTTGTGCGCACGAAAGGCCGCTACGGTCTTGAGACGATGTGCATCGGCGGCGGACAAGGCATCGCCGCAATCTTCGAGCGCGCGGCCTGAAGGTGGCTGATCTGCGCCAGGCCCTGAACGCCGCGAGAGACTATCGCGACTCGGTCAAGGCAGCGTTGGGCGCGCGCTTGGTGTCCGGAAGGATTGATGAGGAGCAGCGGGCCGCGCACGGTTATGCCTGGGTGGCCACGCTTGTGGCTGCGCTTGAAGCGGTGCTCGAATGGTCCGAAGCCAGGGGCAGCAAGAATGACTTTGACGCCAGGATCGCCACTCTGGCCTTCGCTGAATGCATTGGCCAGATCGGTGGCGGCCTGCCGATGGGCCAGAACGAAATCTTCCGCCCCGGCGACCTCGGACTTGGCAGCGCTGCCCGCACGCTTTTCGACCGGTGCGTGGACCTACTCGATGTGGACTATGCTGCAACCAGAGGCGAAGTGGCTGCAGCCCTGGCCCAGGGGCAATGGCCAAGCGAGTCGCTCGATGATGCCGAAGCCGACACGATCCGCGAGCAATACCGTCGCTTCACCAATGCTGTCATCGTGCCCCAGGCTCACGGATGGCATCTGGCGAATGATCTGATCCCCGAGGCAGTGATTCAGGCCATGGCCGATCTCGGTACATTCGGAGTCTGCATACCCGAAATCTATGGGGGACTTGGCCTCGGTAAGCTAAAGATGTGCATCATAACCGAGGAATTGTCGCGGGGCTGGATTGGCGCGGGCTCGCTTGGCACGCGGTCGGAAATCGCCGGCGAACTGATCGGCTTGAACGGCACCGAAGCGCAAAAGGCCTGGTGGTTGCCCAGGATCGCAAGCGGCGAGGTTTTGCCGTCAGCAGCCTTCACCGAACCCGACACCGGATCGGATCTTGGCTCCATTCAAACCCGCGCACGGCACGACGGCGATCACTGGGTCATCAACGGGGCGAAAAACTGGATTACCCATGCCAGCCGATCAGATCTGATGACGATGCTGGTGCGAACATTACCTGAAGCCAGGGGTTACGCCGGGCTGTCGATGTTGCTGGTGCCCAAGCCTCGGGGCACGAGCGATGACGGTTTCCCAGCCCCTGGCATGACCGGAAGCGAGATCGAGGTCCCCGGTTATCGCGGGATGCGCGAATATGCCCTGCAGTTCGATGCCATGACCGCGCCGGCAGACGCCCTGCTGGGCGGCGAGGAGGGGAAAGGGTTCAAGCAGCTCATGCGTACCTTCGAGGGCGCACGCATCCAGACCGCCGCGCGGGCTATCGGCGTCGCGCGGCGGGCCATCGAACTGGGCCTCGACTATGCCTTGGTTCGCAAGCAATTCGGCAGGGCCATCGTCGGGTTTCCGCGCGTGTCGGACAAGCTGGCGATGAGCCTTGTCGATTTTGTGATGGCGCGTGAACTCTGCTATGCTGCCGCGCGAGCCAGGGATTCGGACAAGCGCTGCGATATTGAGGCCGGCATGGCAAAGTTGCTTGCCGCTCGCGCCGCCTGGTCGAACGCCGACGCTGCGCTGCAGATCCACGGCGGCAATGGTTATGCCCTTGAATACGAGATCAGTCGCATCCTTTGCGATGCGCGCATCCTCAACATTTTCGAGGGCGCTGCGGAAATTCAGGCTCAGGTGATTGCCCGCGGCCTGACCGGGGATGATATATGACCACCCAGCCGTACGTACAATGGCAAAGCTGGATTGGTCGTGAAGAATTGCGTCACGACTATCTGGAACCCGCTGCCGCACGACGGTGGCTGGCGACTTTCGACCGCGTTGCGCCGGCAGATGGCAGCGTGCCGCAAGGCTATCATTGGTGCCTTTGCCTGCCAGACGCGCCAACAGCCGCATTGAGCGTGGATGGACATCCGGTGCGCGGCGGCGAAAGCAGCTTCATGCCACCACTTCCTCAGTCGCGCCGGATGTGGGCATCGAGCAGGATCGAATTTCTTTCGCCGTTGCTCATCGGCCAGAAGGTGCAGCGCAGATCGCGGATCAATTCCATCGCCGAAAAGCAAGGCGCGACCGGCAAGCTTGTTTTTGTCGAGATGGCACAGGAAATCCACTGCAAAGGCGAAATCTTCGTTCGCGAAACCCAAGCGATCGTTTATCGGGATCCCATGCCTTTGGGGCCCGCAGAGCTGCCGCGGCCGCCTGACATGACCTTCGACGGATCTCGATGGGTTGCGCACCGCGCGCTGGTCCCCTCGGAAGCCTTGCTGTTCCGATTTTCGGCGCTGACCTTCAACAGTCACCGGATTCATTATGATCGGGCCTACACCTGCGAAATCGAGGGGTATCGCGGCCTCGTCGTTCACGGTCCGTTGACGGCGACACTGCTGCTGGAACTCGCCCAGCAGCACTTCGGCGACAATGCGCTTCGGTGCTTCGATTGCCGAGCGGTGTCTGCCGCGATCTGCGGCGAGGAACTGCATTTGGCGCTTCGCGCGAACGGTAATAGTGTTCAGTTCGTCGCCCATGCGCGCGACGGCCGTCCGATCATGGTTGCCAGCGCCACCCTTTGACCACCTTCCAGGGAAATTGAAAGTGACAATCGATCCGCAAAAATTGCTCAACTTTCGTATTCCTGCGGTTCGTCAGACCGTCACTCCACGCGATGCTGCATTTTACGCCTTATCGATCGGGATGGGGCGAGATCCTACCGACCTCGCGCAGCTGCCATTCGTGGATCCCCTTCGTGGACCGGTTGCCATGCCCGGCATGGCGCTCGTTCTCGCGAGTCCCGGGTTCTGGCTGGGGCACCCTGATTCCGGTGTGGATCCGGTTTCCGTCCTGCATGCCGGTCAATCCATGGTACTGCTTGGCCCGGTTCCGGCAACTGGCGAAGTCGAAAGCACAACCCGCGTCACCCACATTGTCGACAAAGGCGTGGGCAAGGCCGCGTTGATATTCACCGAAACCAATATCCGCGATGATTGCGGCACCTGCTTTGCCTGTCTTGAACGTACGATCTTCATTCGCGGCGGCGGCGGGTTCGGAGGGGAAGGCGAAGCTCCGCGAAGTTCGCCGGTACCCGTGGCGGAAGGCAATGCCGCTCTTGTCATTGACCTGACGACCGGTCCCGAACAGGCCCTGATCTATCGTCTAAATGGAGATCTCAACCCGCTGCACAGCGATCCAGCAATCGCGGCGCGCGCCGGGTACAGGATGCCGATATTGCACGGCCTGGGCACGATGGGCATCATCGTTCACGCCATCCTCCGCGGGCGGCTCGGCTACCAGACCGAGCGCCTGCGCGCAGTGCAACTGCGTTTCGCCGCACCGGTGTTCCCTGGTGAAACCATCAGAACCGAAATCTGGAATAACGGCGCTTTTCGGGCATCGGTGCTCGAGCGCGACGTCATCGTTGCAGATCAAGGGTTTTTCACAATCTCTCCGGATGAGGGCGATGCAGTTTCTTAGTCCTTTCGAACCTCAACACTTTCACGAAATCCGCGACGGTGTGCGCCGGCTTTGTGAAAAGTTCCCGGGTGAATATTGGCGCAAGCTCGACGCTGATCGCGAATATCCGACTTCTTTTGTCGATGCGTTGACGAGCGCTGGCTATCTTTCGGTACTTATACCCGAGGAATATGGCGGATCAGGTCTGGGCCTTTCGGCTGCAGTTGCCATCCTTGAGACGATTCAAGCGATGGGTTGCAACGGAGCGGCATGCCATGCCCAGATGTATAACATGGCCATCATCCTTAGACATGGATCGGATGAGCAAAAGCGCCTTTATCTGCCCGCGATCGCAAGCGGCGCACTGCGCTTGCAGGCTTTCGGCGTAACCGAGCCGGGAAGCGGCTCCGATACCACTGCGTTAAGGACGACGGCAGTTCGCGATGGGGACTATTTCGTGGTGAGCGGCCAGAAAATCTGGACCAGTCGCGCCGAACACAGCGATCTCATGCTGCTGCTAGCGAGGACTTCGCCGCGCGATCAAGTGACGAAGAAAACCGACGGTCTTTCCATATTCATCGTCGATATGAACCAGGCTCGCACCGCGGGTTCGCTAACGATCCGGCCTATCCGCACCATGATGAACCATGCCACGACGGAACTTTTCTTCGACAGGATGCGCATCCCGGTCGCCAATCTCTTAGGCAAAGAAGGCAAGGGCTTTCATTGCATCCTTTCGGGCATGAATGCGGAAAGAGTTCTTATTGCTGCCGAATGCGTCGGTGATGCGAAATGGTTCACCCGAAAATCCATTGCTTATGCCAATCAACGGGTGGTGTTCGATCGCCCCATTGGCATGAACCAGGGCGTCTCTTTTCCGATCGCGCGAGCCCACGCAAATATGCGCGCTGCCGAGCTCATGGTCCATGAGGCCGCGCGCCTTTACGAAGCGGGGCTTGAACATGGACCCGAGGCGAACATGGCAAAAATGCTTGCCGCGGACGTAGCAGTCGAAGCGGGCAACGCCTGCATCCAGACATATGGCGGATATGGCTTTGCTGAGGAATACGACATCGAACGGAAATTTCGAGAGGCCCGCCTTTATCAGGTGGCACCTGTTTCGACCAATCTCATATTGTCATTCATCGCAGAGCATGTCCTGAAACTACCGCGAAGCTATTGAGGCGGCCACCACGCTCCGTCGTTTCCGCTCACTCGACACAACGACTGTTGCTGCGACCAGGCAGCGCAACACTGAAGAAGAAAGGTGGCCTACCCTAGAATGCGGCAATGCCAGTGAGTGCTCGACCAAGGATGAGCGCGTGTACATCGTGCGCGCCTTCATAGGTGTTGACGGTTTCCAGATTCACCATGTGCCGCATGACTTGATATTCATCGCTGATGCCATTACCGCCGTGCATGTCTCGGGCATGGCGCGCAATATCAAGCGATTTTCCGACATTGTTACGCTTGACGAGAGAGACCATCTCCGGCGCGAACCTGCCTTCGTCCATTAGGCGGCCGACACGCAATGAGGCTTGCAACCCTAGCGCAATGTCCGTTTGCATATCGGCGAGCTTCTTTTGATAAAGTTGGTTGGCGGCAAGCGGCTTTCCAAACTGGTGCCGATCAAGTCCATATTGGCGGGCTGCGTGCATGCAATATTCCGCGGCGCCGAGCGCTCCCCAACTGATCCCATAGCGTGCGCGGTTTAGGCAATCGAAGGGGCCCTTGAGACCCTGGACCCCGGGGAGCAAGGCTTCTTCGTCAACCTCAACCTCGTCCATCAAGATCATGCCGGTGGTCGAGGCACGCAGGCTGAGCTTGCCCTTGATCTTGGGAGCGGAAAGCCCCTTCAGGCCCTTTTCAAGCACGAAGCCGCAAATGGCCCCATCATGTGCTTCGCTCTTTGCCCAGACAACAAAGACGTCGGCGAAAGGAGCATTCGAAATCCATGTTTTTATGCCGGAAAGGACATAGCCACCATCAATCCTCTTCGCGATTGTGCGCATGCCCGCAGGATCAGATCCCGCATCAGGTTCTGTCAGGCCGAAGCAGCCGATCAGCGAGCCTGCGGCTAGGCCAGGCAGATATTTAAACCGCTGTTCTTCCGAGCCGAAAGCAAAAATCGGATACATGACGAGCGAGCTTTGCACCGATGCCATTGACCGATAGCCCGAATCCACGCGCTCAATCTCACGCGCGATCAGGCCGTAGGAGACATAGCCAGCTCCAGCACCGCCATAAGACTGTGGGATCGTCGCTCCAAGCAAGCCGGCTTGTCCCATGAGTGGAAACAACTCTGCTGCATTCAGCTCTTCGCGGAAGGCATTGATGACCCGGGGCTGAAGTTCCCCTTGCGCGAAGCCATGAGCCGCATCACGCACCATTCGTTCTTCTTCAGTCAGTTGATCGTCAAAGTTGAAGGGATCGCTCCAATTAAAGCGTGCCATTTCAGTCATACATTCAGCTCGTCATATAATGAAATTAAGTTCATATCCCGTAATGGCGAGGAGTTCTTCAACCGTTACCGCGAGTTTTGTGATTTGGGCGATAAGACTGAAAGTGAAACAATCCACGCAAATACCCGCATGCGGTTGTAGCGAGCTGAAATTCCCAGGAAGGCTACGCTGCCGAGCACAAGGCCAACCGGGCCAGCGAGGAAAGCTGGACCGAAAGCGCTTTTGTGGTGCGGCGAGCGGAACCAGACAACAGCGTAACTAAGCGATCACTTGTGTACCGTAGCTATCGATAATGACGACTATCAAACACAAGGTGCGTGCTCACCAAAGCAACCAGCTATCCGCATACTCCGTTGGCACCCTAGCAATTTCAGCCTTACGAACCCTGTCGACCTTTTCCGCCCAGCTTGATTTGACCTCAAAGTGCCTTGTTTTTGGCGGGTTCGGCCTTTGCGGGGGGAAGCTTCTGCGCCACGATGTGATCGTAGATCTGCTTGATCTCCGCGTCCGACAATTCGGTCGGTCGGAACGGCGGCATTTCGATCAGGCCCTGGCGAACGACCGAATGTAGGTAATCGTAATCTAAGTCCTTGCGACCGATGAGCGAAGGCACCGGAGCACCTTTTTCGGCCAGCAGCATGGTGCCACCGTGGCCCGGGCCGGGGTTGTGGCAACCTGCGCAGTAACGCTCATAATTCTCCGCACCGTCCACCACTGATTCGCCTTGTGCGGACGAACAGGCAGCAAGTGCAGCGAAAAGCGAAAGGGCGAGGAACTTATTCATTTTACCTCCGCAGGCATGGCGACGCATCGGCTCAGACCGAGGCAAAGATCGAGTTGGGATCAAGCGCCTGCTTGACCCGCGCATGCAGGGCCGAGCGGCCACCCTTTTCATAGGTCTTGGCAACCGCCGCCCCCAGCCCGGGGTCGGTCAGGATCTGGCCGAAGCCGGCCTCGGCCTGCGCGGCGATCAGGGCTTCGGCGCAGGTCTTGGCCCGTACCGCATCCTCGCCCTTCCCGGCGGCATGGGGCAGCACCTGGCGATGGTTGGCCGAACGCCAGATCGCGGTGGTTTCGCCAACGAAGTCGAAGCCGTTTTTGGCACAGATATCGCGCGACAGTTCATAGAGCTTGACGGCTTCCTCGCCATCCACAGGGCTGACCGGGTTGACCGTAAGCGCCATGTCGCCGCTCCAGCCTGCTGTCCTGGCCGGGGGATCGGCCACCACACCGGTCATAGTGCCCATCCGCCAGGCCCACAGCTTGGGATCGATGCCCTTGCCATCGGTAATCACCCTTGCGCCGCTGATCGACGAGAACGCGCCCTTGACCATGTCCCACAGGATCGCGACGTTGCCGGGCAGGCCATAGAGCGAGCCGTAAAGGTTCCAGTAGCCTAGTCCGAGCACCTCACCAGCGGCCTTGACCGCGCTTGCCGCCATCGGCCCCTGGCCCTCAAAATCGGCGCGGCGCTTGCCGAGCAGGGCCGCTTCGTGGAGCGCATTGCCCACCGCGACGCCATTGGCCACCACCATGTTGAGCTTGAGCGGCCCGAGCACGTCCAACAACGCGCCCAGATCGTCCTCCTTGGGGACCGAGACCATGAAGGTCTGGTGCGCCGGGGGCTGCGGCATCATCCACATGCCCACCTTGGTCACCACCCCGAAATCGGACTGGGTGAACAGGCCATCGACCCAAGGGCCATAGCCGAACTTGAACAGCTGCCAGCAGGTGCTCTTGGGCATGGCGCCCATGCCGGTGCGCACCATCTTGCCATCAGCCAGCATGACCTCGAGCCCGCACTGCATCAGGAAATGATCGGAATAGGGGGTGTAGCCGGGGCGGCGGTTGATGAAACTGGCGGCCACGCTTTCATCGGGATTGCCGGGAAAGTCGACCCACAACTTAATTCCCTTTTCCTTGATGTGGGCATCGAGCTGGCGGAAGGTGACGCCCGGTTCGACAAGGCAGGTGGCCAGTTCGTCATTGACCTCGAGGACCTTGTTCATCTTCTGCAGGTCAAGCACGATCACCTTGTCCTGTACGGCTTTTTCAAGTCCGTAGGCGCCGTTGCAGACCGTCTGGACCACACCGCCGCTGGTGCGCGCAGCTTCCAGCACCTTGGCGAGCTGGGCTTCATCGGCCGGAAGCACCACGCCTGCCGGTGCCATCCCTGGGACAGCATAGCGGGCCAGGGTCTGCGGGCTGGTATCGACGGCGGCCTTGCCGAGTGCCTGGGCGAGGGTGCCGAGCGTGGCCGTCTGGCGGGCTTGATCGATCATGGCGTTGGGAGCCTTATTGCTGGAGAATCTTGGGATAACGCTGGAGATCGCCGGCATCGACGGCGAAATCGGCCGAGCGCACAGCCGGGTCGATAGCGCGGGCCGGTTCGCTGTCGCGCCAGGAAAAGTTGCAGGTCGGGCAGCGCAGGATCGTCCACACGACCGCGCCGTCCTGCCTGCCCTGATGATCGGTGACAGCGCCGCTCGATTTGCAGCGCCCGCAGACGGTGGTGGTCATGACAGGGCTCCCAGCTGCATTTCGCGGATCCGCTTGCTCAGGGCGTCGATCTCGTCCCCGGTCGGCGGGGTGACAAGGTGCGCTTCACCCACCGGATCGGGCGGGAGATAGCTGGTCGCGTCGATGATCAGGCGGTGCCCCTTGCCCGGGACCACTGCCGAAGGATCGATCGGCACGGCAGGCATGTTGGGCAGCACGATGATATCGTCCGCACGGGTGCGGGTCGAAAGCGCCCACATCACCTGGTTGAGATCGAACGGATCGACATCGGCATCGACCATAATCAGGTTCTTGAGGTACATCACGCCGTGCGGCGTGCTCAGCGCGCGCAGCGCGACCGTCTTGGCAAAGCCGGCCATGCGGTTCTTGACCGAGATGATCCCGGTCAGTCCGTGCTGGTAAAGCGCGTTGACCGCGGTGACTTCGGGGAAGCTCTGGCGCAGCTGGGCATAGATCGGGGCGGAGGTGTGCAGGCCGATCAGCGTATCGTGCTCGGTCCAGCCGCGCCCGATGTAAATGTTCTCGAAGATCGGATCGCGCCGGTGCGACACCGCCGTGACCTTGAAGATCGGCGCCTTGCGCACGCCGCTGTAGGAACCGGGGAATTCGCCGAACGGCCCTTCCAGCTCGCGTTCACCCAGTTGCAGTTCGGCCTCTATCACGATTTCGCTGTCGGCCAGGATGTCGATCCCGTTGCCCGATTTGGTCAGCCGGATTGGCGCGCCCATCATCGCCGAGGCATAGGAATATTCCGATTCCTCGTAGCCGATCGGGGTGGCAGCAAACACCGCAAGGCCGGGATGATTACCCAGCATGACCGCAATCTTTAGCGGAACGCCTTCCCGTTCGGCCGCCATGATCTGACGTCCCATGTCGTGGGAGGGGATCGTCATCAGGGTGAAGCTGTCCGGCCCTTGGATCTGCAGGCGATAGATGCCGACATTCTGCTTGCCGAAATTGTCTGGATCGAGCGGATCGCGCGAGGCGACCGAGGCCTTGCCGATGTAGAACCCGCCATCATATTCGTTGATCCGATAGACCGGCAGGACATCGTAAAGGTTGATGTCCTGTTCGATCCGGCATTCGTGCACCGGGGCCTGGGCTTCTGGGACAAAGCTGATTTGCGCTTCCTGATCGCCCCAGCGGCCGGCGATCTCGAAGAAAAGCTCGCGGATGGTCGTGCCTTTAGGTCGGCCCAGCAGCAGGGCGATATTGTCCCACGAACCATGGACGCCCACCGCCAAGCGCTTGCCGGGGTAACCGGTGATATTGTCGAATACGATCGCCGGCGCGCCGTTGGCATCGCGCGATGCGGCGACGGCTATGTTGCGCACGCCGGGTTCGGGCATCACCGCATCGCTCCAGGTGATCGCCTGGCCGGCATCCTCGAGCAGTTCGAGGAAGTCGCGCAGCGACGAGATCGAGCGGGCGCGGTTAGGGAGATCGTTCATGGTCATTCGTTCCCGCCTGTCAGTGTCCGCCCTCAGTCGCCGACTGGATCGTGACCCATTTCCATTCGGTCATGATCTCGAGATCGGCTTCGGTCCCTTCGCGCCCGAAACCTGACGCTTTGGTTCCGCCGAACGGGACGTGGGGCTCGTCGTGAAGGGTCGGCGCGTTGATGTGGACCATCCCCGCTTCGGCACGTTGGGCAAAGGCCAGAGCCTTGTCGAGATCGCGGGTGAAGATCGACGCGCTGAGGCCGTATTCGGTGTTGTTGGCGAGTTCGAGCACTTCCTCAAGTGTGTTGAACGGAAAGAGCGAGGTGACCGGGCCGAAGGTCTCTTCCTCGAACACGGTCATTTCGGCTGTAACGCCGCGCAGTACCGTCGCTGAGCATACGTTTCCGTTCCACTCAGCACCGGCTAGCAGTTCTGCGCCCTTGGACCGGGCATCGTCGATGTGGCGGCAGACCCGGTCGCGCTGGCGTTCGGAAATTATCGGGCCCAGCATGGTGGTAGGATCGCGCAGGTCGCCGCTCTTGGCGCGGCCTGTCGCGGCGGCGAAGGCCTTGGCGAACTGGTCGAAGATCGACTGTTCCACATAGATCCGCGAAGCCCCCATGCAGACCTGGCCCTGGTACATGAAGATGCTGAACAGCGCGGCGTTGACCGCCTTGTCCAGATCGGCATCGGCGCAGATCACCAGCGGGCTCTTGCCGCCCAGCTCCAGCGTGTACTTCTTGAGGTTGCGGGCCGCGATTTCGGCGATGTGCTTGCCGACGCGCGAGGACCCGGTGAAGGTTATCGATGCGACCTTGGGATGGCCGGTCAGCACGTCGCCGATCTCCGCGCCATTGCCGTAGACCACGTTGAACAAGCCGTCGGGAACGCCGGCCTCCTTCCACAATTTAGCGAGCAGATCGGCGATCATTGGCGCGGCTTCCGAGGGTAGCAGCACGAAGGCGTTGCCTGTGGCCAGGGCCATGGCCGACTGTTTGATCCCCTTGATCAGCGGCACGTTGAACGGGGTAATCCCGGCGACCACACCGACCGGCTGGCGCAGGCTCATGCTGAACCGCCCAGGGGTGTCCGAAGGGATCGTTTCCCCCCGAATCCGGCGCGGCACGCCGATCGCCGCGCGCAGGAAGCTGACCGCGAAGCGGGTTTCGAACCCGGCCTTGGCGATCGGCGAACCGATTTCGTCGACCAGCACGTCGGCGAATTTGGCGGTATCGCGCTCCATGATTTCGGCGGCTTTCGCGATCCACCCTTCGCGCACTGCGGCGGGCAGATCGCGATGCTGGAGATAGGCCTGATGCGCGTTCTCCACGGCGCGGTTCACGTCTTCCGCGGTGCCGGCGGGGACCCGGGAATAGACCGAATCGTCGACCGGGTTGAGATCGTCGAAATAGGCCCCGCCCGTTGCAGCCACGGCGGTGCCGCCAATCCAGTGCTCAATTTGCGTCATGGTCGTCAATCCTTGAAGTCTTTGTTCAGCCGGCCGTGTGATTGCGCTTGGTTGCGCATCGCCTGGGGCCATATCCCCTGCTTGCCGGGGGAGAGGATGCCGTTGGGGTCTAGCACGTCCTTGAGACGGTGGTGCAGGTCCCACAGCGCCCCATCGTTGTGCTTATAGGTCTTGGCGATCTGGTCCATGAAGGCGAGGTGGGTGCGGTATTCGCCGAAGCCCGCACCGGCTGCCTCGTCTACCAGCTTGCCGAACAGGTCATAGGCGCTCTTGCGCATGCCGTCGTCGGCGCGATCGTACATGATCATCAGGATGTGGTGCATGTCGCGCCAGCCGACCAGGAATTCGCCGATATAGTCGAACCCGAAATCGTGGCAGCGTTGCTTGATCAAGTTGTATTGGCTCAGCGCTTCCTTGCCGTCGGGTGCCGAGATTGGCGAAAAGTTGATGTGCCCGCCGCCGCCGATCCAGTTCATGATGCTGAACTCGGTCATGTTGGGTTCACCGCGCATCAGCTGGACGCGATAGTCCCAGGCGGGGTCGTTCTCGCGGTCAAGGTGCAGTTTGGCACCCGGAATGCTCATCATCGCTGCCTCGACGAGCTTCCAGTTGTTCTCGATGATCGGTGGCGGGCCATAGAGCGCTGCGTAGAAGTTCCACATGCCTAACCCATGATCCGACGCGATCTTTTTGCGGATCGAATCCGGGATAGGGCCCTTGCCGTCGAAGTAATGGCGACGCGTGGTCTTGGCGGACACTTCCCACAACAGATCGACCGCCACAGCGGCGTTCGGGATAACCTGGTTGATTTTCAGCGGCAGCACCGCATCGAAGATTGCGGCAAGGTCTTCCTCGCGCTCGTAAGTGATCATGAACGGCTTGTAGCCCGGCGGTTCGGGCATCAACCAGATACCCATCTTGGTCACAATGCCGAAATTGGACTGGGTGAACATGCCATCAAAATGCGGACCGGCGGCATGCTTGGTGGATTGCCAATGCTGCGACCCCTCGATCGCGCCCTGACCGGTGCGGACGACCTTACCGTCGGCAAGGACCACTTCCATGCCGCACTGCATGACGAAGTGATCGCCGTAGGGGGTGTAACCCGCGCCATGTTCAAGCGCGTTGCCCATGACGCCGCCCCAACCTGGTGCCGCAGGATCGACCCAAAGCTTGCTGCCGATCTTGCGCAGATGGCGGTGAAGCTGAAAATAGGACACGCCTGGTTCGACCAGCGCATAGCCGTATTTCTCGTTGACTTCGAGAATGCGGTTCATCCGCTTGAGGTCGAACATGACATAACCGGACTGGCGCGGGGCCGGGCCACCATAAGCGAAATTGCGGCCGTTGCCGAATGTCCAGATCGGCAGCTTGTAAGCGTTGAATACCTTCAGCGCCTGCTGAATCTGTTCCATGTTGGCCGGTGCCACGGCAGCCGAGGGCAGCATCTCGCCATCGGCCAGCGGTGAATAGGCGTCGCGATAGGCCGACAGCGGCAGTTCATCGACGAAGACCCATTCCTTGCCGACGATAGCCGCTAATTCGTCCAGAGCCTTGGTAAAGGTTGCGGCGTCGACCCCTTGTGGCATGCGCGTACTCACGACTGCTGTACTCCCACTTCGAATGCCCATGAAACCAGCATGCCGGGGCTCTTGCCACCGAGGCCGCAATGTCCTGACTGGCACCGCAGTTCGGCATCCTGGCGATCGCCGACGAGCGCATCCTGCATGTGGTGGGCAAGAACGCTGGGCCAGCCGACGCTGGCCCGCGCAAGCAGCGTTGGCGCGCCGACAGTCTGGTGTTCCCAGCGCAGCTTGCGGTATTGATGGGTCCACTGCAGTAGCGGGCGGGCGCCGCCGGCCACAAGGATCTGCCCGGCGATCATCGCCGCGGGATCGGAAGTAAGGCCGACCAGCACGCCTTCAACCGCTTCAAGTTCATGCAGCAGGCCGTTGAAGCTCCGGTCGATCCGGACAACCTGCGCTGCGCGCCCCGAATTGATAAAGGTTTCGGCAAATAGTCGACTTTCGGGAACGTGCGTCTCTTCGATGACGATGATCTTGCGCGGCCGCTGAGCAAAAGCGCTGCGGCCGATTCCCAGACCGGCAACGACAGCACCCACGGCGCCACCGCTCACGACGGTGCGACGGCTGACATCCCACGCCATTCTCAATTCCCTTCCATTTGCCCAGCACCCGAAACAAGGCTTGCCGCCTCTTTGCTAAGGCCTTGCCAGCGTTTCTCCGACTTCAAATGAAGCCCGAACAGATCCAGTACCCGCATGCAGCTGTGATCGACCACGTCGGCCAGCGAGGTCGGCCGCGCATAGAAAGCCGGCACCGGGGGGAAGATCATCGCCCCCATTTCGGTGCAGGCCGTCATGTTGCGCAGGTGCGCCAGGTTGAGCGGCGTTTCGCGGGTGATCATCACAAGGCGGCGCCGTTCCTTCAGCATCACGTCGGCCGCACGGGTGATAAGGTTGTCGGACAGGGCGTGCGCCACCGCGCCCAGCGTGCGCATCGAACAGGGCGCGATCGCCATGCCTTCGCACACGAACGAACCGCTGGCGATCGAGGCGCCGACGTTGCGGACGTTGTGCACCACATCGGCCAGTGCTTCGAGCCGGGCCTTGCCTTCGGGCAGTTCCTCGCGAATGTTGAGCAGCGCCGCCGGAGACATCACCAGATGGGTTTCCCAACCGCCCGTCTCGCGCAGTAGCTCAAGCAGGCGAAGGCCATAGACCGAGCCGGTTGCGCCGGTCATCCCCACGACCATGCGCTTCACGGCAGGACACTTTCCTGCGCGTTCTGGGCGGTCAAGGTAGCATAAGGCCTAACCCTGACGGGCATGCTGAATTCCGTCTCCCACTCTTTTGCCGACATCATACAATGCATTCCGCATTGAGCAACGAAAATCTTGACTCCTCGGGACCGCATTCCGCTTACACCGGACTCTCGTTCCGGACCCCAACACTGATGGTCTTCATCTCCAAGAATTCTTCAATACCGTGTCGCGAACCTTCTCGGCCAAGTCCCGATTCCTTGATGCCGCCAAACGGTGCGGTCTCGGTCGAGACGATGCCGCTGTTTAAGCCGACCATCCCGGTCTCAAGTCCTTCGGAAACCCGCCAGGCGCGGTCAATGTCGCGGGTGAAGGCATAGGCCGCCAGCCCCGAGCGCGTGGCGTTGGCAAGCGTTAGCGCTTCGACCTCGGTTTCGAAACGGAACACCGGGGCAACCGGCCCGAAAGTCTCCTCGTCCGCTAGCCGCATCGCCGGGCTCGCTCCGGTCAGAACAGTTGGTTGGAAGAACAGCTCTCCGGCCTCGTGTCCCTTGCCGCCTGTGACCAGCTGGGCACCTTGCGCCACGGCGTCGGCGACATGCCCGTGAACCTTGGCCAAGGCTGATGCGGTGATTAACGGTCCCTGGTCGGTTGCACCTTCAAGGCCGTTGCCGACCCGGAACGCGGAGACCCTGGCGGCCAGCGCCTCGACGAAGCGGTCATGAATGCCGCTCTGCACCAGGATCCGGTTGGCGCAAACGCAGGTCTGTCCGGTGTTACGGAATTTCGATGCGATCACCCCCTCGACCGCCTGATCGAGATCGGCATCGTCGAACACTAGCAGCGGGGCATTGCCGCCCAGTTCCATCGAAACCCGTTTCAGGGTGGTGGCGCATTGCGCAGTCAGCAGCTTGCCAACCGCGGTCGAACCGGTGAAAGTGAACTTGGTGACATCGGGATGGCTGGTCAGGACCGATCCGATCGCGGGTGCATCCCCGCAGACCACGTTGAACACGCCGGGCGGAATGCCCGCTTCGAGAGCGAGCTTTGCCAGAGCGCAAGCGGTCAGCGGGGTGAGTTCGGACGGTTTGAGGGTCACGGTGCAGCCCGCCGCCAGTGCAGGCGCGACCTTGCGGGTGATCATCGCGGCGGGAAAGTTCCACGGCGTAATGGCGCCAGCCACGCCGACCGGCTGACGGATCACGATAATCCGCCGCTCGGAACTGGCCGGAATGACCTCGCCATAGACACGGCGCGCCTCTTCGGCGAACCACTGGATGAAGCTTGCGGCGTAATCGACCTCGCCCAGCGCTTCGGCCAGCGGTTTGCCCTGTTCGGCGGTCATCAGCAGGGCCAGATCCTCGCGATGCAGCTGGACCAGTGCTAGCCAGCCCTGCAGCAGTCGGACACGCTCTTGCGCGGATCGCTTTCGCCAATCGGCATAGGTGCGGGAATTGCTTTCGATCGCCTGGCGAGTTTCGGCTTCGCCCAGTAGGCCAACTGTTGCGAGCGTCTTGCCGGTGGCGGGGTTCGTGACATCAAAGGTGGAGCTGGCTTCTACTGATTTCCCGTTGATGATCGACTGGTTGGTCAGAAAATCGCTGCGGTGGAGTGGAGGGATTGTGACAGCCAATGTCTGAACTCCTGTGGCCGCAGGACCAGATGCCAAGCGGATGTTGGTCGGTTAGGCGGTGCTTCCGAAGCAAGCACGTCCGAAACGGTGAGGACGGCAGCGAACCGCCGCCCTCTGCTCTTGCGTTAGTACTTGTAGGCCAGCTTAAGGAACCATTCACGCGGACGTGAGTAAGTTGCCAGCGCTGTCCCCGCGACGTCACGGTCGACATATCCGCCCTGAATATACCGCTTATCGGTCAGGTTAGTTACACCAGCTGTCACTGTAAAATGCTCGCTACTCTCAGTAAATGATGCGCTTGCGCCGAATACGCTATAGCCAGGCTGCTTTAATTCAGAACTGTTTAACGCATCTTTGTACGTTGTGCTCTGGTACGACCAATCGCCACGAAGAGTCAGCTTGCCCCTGTCTCCTCGATAAACATCGGCGTTGAAAGAAGCCGAGCCAGTCCACTCCGGCACGAAGGCAAACTTCGAATTGAGGCCTATCGGGAATGCCGCCGGATCGATTTCACGAAAATAAGCATCCAGATAACCAACACCGAATGTCAGTCGCAACCAATCGGCAGGAGCTGCTTCGCCTTCAATCTCGAAGCCCTTAATTCGACCAGTGCCAGCATTGCGCGCCCTAGGCGCGATGCCTTCGTTTACAACAACTTGGATGTTGCTGTAGTCGGAAAGAAACGCAGCGATATTAACGCGAAGTCGACGATCAAAAATCTCTGTTTTAAGACCTATCTCATAAGATTCTACAAATTCAGGAGTGAAAGAAGGGGCAACTTGCTCAGCAGGAAATATTCGTTGAGTAAATCCGCCGTTTTTGAAGCCTTTAGAATATGATGCATATGCGAGAACATCATCGCTAATCTTATAGTCCATTGAAATTGCCGGTGTCCACTCCTTCGCCTTTACAGCAACTTGAACAGCCGGCATCGTGTGGTTTCCGCCAGGGTTGGTGGCGGCAGGAGCGCATCCACCAGGTAGTGGGAAACCAAATAGTGGGCTGGCTGGGTCGGTCACTAGCAATGGCGTGGGTTGGCCAGTAACGCATTGGCTGAAAGCGATGAATACACCATCTGGATAGGGAAGAATTCCTGCCTGCCCGAGAGGTGCCGTGTAATCACGGTTAATAGTCTGGAACGACGGGTCAAAACGCTTTGTTTCGTCCGTGTAACGAATTCCCGGTGTTATGGAAAATCGGTCGGTTACCTTGAAAGTGGCCTGCAGGTAAGCGGCATAGCTGTCGTTGTCAATCTTGCCACCACTGAAGAAATCCGCAAACCCGAAGCGCAGATCATTCTTGTCCTGTCCTTTTTCTTTCAGATAGTATCCGCCGAGCACAAACTTTAACCGGTCGTTCAACAAACTGCCGGTCAGCTGCAACTCCTGTGATGCCTGCCATAAGTCGATATTGTTGGTCAGCTGCAGATAGGGATGGGGCGTGCCATCAAAGTCGAACTGGATTGTTGCCTTTTGGTCGCGATAGGCGCTGATTGATTTGAGGTTAATGCCACCGAAATCATAGTCGAGTGTCAGGTTGGTGCCCCACAAATCGAAATCCGACTGGTTTTTCGTGCCCGACCAAGTCGAGTCGATATTGCCAGTTACCCATTGGGTAGTTGCACACAGGGGATTGTTGACTGGGGCAAGCTGACCGTCCGCGCCACAAACACCGGCCCCCCCCTGTAGCTTGTTCCATGCATATGTAGAGCTTGGGAATGCTAAGGTCCGCCCATTCCGATTGACGATCTGAAGCAGGTTGGGCGATTCAAAAAGGTTAACTAAAGTAGATGCGGCCATCTCCTCCCGGCGGATGTTGATGTCCCCACTGAGATTGACCGTGAGTTTGTCTGTCGGTTCCCATTTAAAGGCGACACGCCCACCAAAGCTATCTTTGTTACCCTGGCGACCGCCATCGAACAGACGTTTCTGATAGCCGTCGCGCGTTTCATAGGAAGCAACAGCCCGCATCGCTAGGTTGTCGTTCAGCGGTACATTGATAATGCCCTTGAAATCGGCGCGATTGAACCGGCCGGTTGCCGCTTCGAGCTTCAGGTCGAAATCCTTCTGCGGCTCAACCGAATTGACCACGATCGCTCCGCCGATCGTGTTCTTGCCAAACAGCGTACCCTGCGGACCGCGCAAGACCTGGACGCTTGAAACGTCTGCCATGTCGAGTAGCGCTCCGACGGAACGCGCGACATATACGCCATCTACATAGACGCCAACGCCGGGATCGACAGTGATGTTGAAGTCGGTCTGTCCGACGCCGCGGATGAAAGCGGTAATCGAGGCACTCGAACCCGAGATGTTAGCAACCGGCGAAATGTTGACATTGGGAGCGAACTTGGCAACTTCCGCTACGTTGACGATCTGCTTTTCTTCGAGCATCTCACCAGTCATCGCCGTGATCGCGATGGGTGTTTCCTGCAGATTTTCAGAGCGTTTCCGAGCTGTAACAATAATATCACCAAGTCCTGAAACTGCTGTCTCGGATTGTGGGTTACTATCCGATCTGTCTTGTGCATACACATGGGTCGGCGCTAGCAGTAAGAGCGCGAGCATCGGGGGCGCGTTCGACAGCAGTAGATTTTTTATTTTTGGATGATTAATTTTCTTCATGGCATCCTCCTTGATTAAAGTTATTGTTTAAATTTTCGTTTCTATAGTTATTCCAATCTTACGAGGTTGTTCATAGAACCCGTCGGTTCCCAACGTTCCGGGGCGCACGGTTTGCAGCACCTTCTCGTTGGTCAGGTTCGTCACCCACAGGCCGACCTTGAAGGCTTCGCTTCCAGGCTGCCAATTGATCGAGAGGTTAGACAGGGTGTAGGGGCGCTGCGAGAATATGTTGGCGAAGTCGTAGTATACCCTGGAACTCCACAGCAGATTTCCGGCCAGAGTGACGCGCCCGTTGCCGACGTCATGGCTCCAATCAAACCCCACATTGCCCGACCATTCAGGCGCCCGGGTCATGACCTTGCCTGAAGCATCGTAGGGAGCAGCCACGTTGCCGGCGTAGTTGCCGTTGCCATTCACGATCGGCGTAAAGCCCTGGGCGTTGGGGAAATCCTTGTAGCGGGCATGGGTATAGGCAACCGCCGCACGCAGCCTTAGGTCGCGGACCGGATTGATGATGGTCTCAAACTCGCCGCCATAGATTTCGGCGTTGGCTGCATTCTGCAGGATGTATCCGGGACCGGTCGGAGCCTTCGACTGAAGTTGGAGGCCCTTGTAGTCGTAATAATAGGCGGCAAGGTTGGTGCGCAGCCATTCCAATGGATCGGACTTGATCCCGAATTCAGCCGCCTTGATGTTCTCCGGATTGACCGGGGTGCCGCTGATTCCCGCCATGTTGTATACCCCGCTCTTGAACGCGGTGCTGTAGGTGGCGTAGACGTTAGTCTTGTCGGTCACCTCATAACGGATACCGACTTTGTAGTTAAACTTTTTGAACGTTTTTGAAACGTCATTGACCAGCAATACGCCATTGTTACTTTGGCTAAACCAGCGCGTCTCGGTAGTGTATCGGCCGCCGAGCGTGATGAACAGGTTCGGCTGAACCTCATAGGTGCCTTCGGCAAAGACCGCGAATGAGCGTCCATCAAGCTTGGGTGTCAACGACGGCCCTGCCAAGGGCAGAGCTGGGTTGGTGGTGGTCCAAGGCTCGAGGACCGGGGCACCACCGCCGAACTGGTAGAAGTACCCGCCGACCAGCCACTGGAAGCGGCCGGGATTGGCCGAACTCAGCTTGATTTCCTGACTGCCCGACTCCGATTCAAACACTGCCGGAAAGTTCGACAGCTTTATGTTCGAGGCATCGCCATCGGTCGTCTGCCGCCAGCGCAGGTTGAGAAAACCGGTGGTGGTTTCAAGCAGGACGCTACCCAGATCGAGCCGGGTGTGCAGTGCCGCGCTCCAACGTGTGAGGTTGAGCAACGGCACCTCGGTCAACGAGGCCTGCCAGGCACGGGTCGGTACGATCACGCCCGGCCAATTGTTGCCTGCGGTGTTGCCATCCAGCGGCTGCGGCGAATTGGTGGTGCTTTCCTGGTTGAAGTATTCCCCGGTCAGAACAACCTTGAAATTGTCGGTCGGCTTGAACAGCAACTTGCTGCGCAGGTCGATGACGCGCTGGTTGCCCAGAGTGCCTCCACGGACCAGATCGTCGATGTATCCGTCGTTTTTGCGGAAAAGCGCGGCAAAGTCAGCCGCGACCTTGTCGCCCATTGGCCCGGTAAAATAGAGCCGGGCGTCGTAATCGCCGGCATCGCGCCTCATCCGGCCCAAGCGCAGCGAAGCCTTGCCGCGGAAGTCGAAGCTGGGATCGGGGGTGATGACGTTGATCAGTCCGCCGGTGGCATTGCGACCGAAGGTCGTGCCCTGCGGCCCGCGCAGCACCTCGACCCGCTCGACCTCGACCAGGTCGATCCAGTTGGCGGCCGATTCCGGTTGGTAGACGCCGTCGACGTAGGTTGCGATATTGGGTTCATCACCAACCGAAATGCCGGTTGAGCCGACGCCGCGTACGACCGGCTGGAAGACACCCATATTACGGCTGCCGATGAAGCCTGGCACAACCTGAGTGAGGGAGCGGACCGTTGAAACATCGGCGGAAGCAAGAGCATCGCCGGTAACCGCAGTAACTGCAACCGGCACGGTTTGCAGCTTGGCCTCGTGCCGAGTGGCGGTGACGATAATGTCACCTAGACCCGTGCTGGCAGGCTGGGATTCGTCCGTTTCGCTTGTGAAGTCTTGTGCTAAGGCCATCTGCGGCGTCAGCGCGGTCACTCCCAACAAGGCGACAAAAAAGCAATCATACCTTTTCATGCATCCCCCCTTGTGTAATCGAATTTTTTATTTTGACTTGTTCAAATACTCGGCAAGAAAATCCAATCGGTCATTCCCCCAGAAAACCTGGTCGTCAACGAACATCAGCGGCGCACCGTACACGCCGCGCTGGATCGCCTGGCTCCGGGCCTTGCGATATTCGTTCTGGCCAGTCGGCGATTCAACGAAGGCAATCAGCGCCTCAGCGTCGAGACCCGCTGCTTTGGCGCATGCGGCCAGCTCGTTGCGGTCGCCCGGATCGATCCCCTGGCCCCAGATCCGGCGGTAGGCATCGGTCACAAATGCCTCGGCCTTACCGTGCTCGCGGGCGAACAGCACCGCGCAATTCCAGTCTGCGCAAGCGAAGCTCGCCGGGAAGGTGAGGGGCACCCCATAACGTTCGGCCCAGCGCTCAAGGTCTGCCTTCATGACCTTGATCTTGGGCAAGACTTCGCGATTGGACGGGCCATAGTTGCCGGCGGCAATTTTGGCTTCAGGAATGTCAATCGGCCAGTATTCCACCGTGCTTCCCGCTGCCCGCGCGATCTCCGGCAGCTTGAGCTGGGCAAGGTAGCTGAACGGGCTGATGAAATCGAAGTAGAAGTCGATCGTGCGGGTCATGCCGGTTCCACCTCAAAGCCGACCATTTTGCGATAATTGTCCCAGAACCCGATGATCGCGCCCTCGGTGACGAGATGGTCGGCATCCTCGGCTCGACCGCCACCCATCGCGATGTAGGACGTCGCGCTTGCCTCGCCGACGATGGCGTTCTGGACGATTTCCACCGCTTCGCCGTCTTCCATCGAAATGAGTCCTGCAGGTCCGATCAGGTTAGCCTGTTTTAGCCGGATGGCCTGCATTTCCTCGTCGTCGTCCTGGTAGCCGAAATGGGTCCAGACCAATTCGAATTCGTCTGGGCCGTAAGTCACGGTCTGGCGTACGGCGAGCGTGTTCTGGATCTGCTGGAGGACGAGGTTGGGGTAGACCGCGAGGATCACCAGAGTGACATTGTCCGCGAACTCCTGCCGACCTTTCAGCAGCGACATGTCCTGCAGCTTGAATTCGGTGTCGAAGGTGCGGGAATCGCCGTAGGCCTGCTTGTCGGCGGCATCGTCGTTGCTGGCCGCGATCGAATAGAGCAGCGAGTGGCGTTTGTTGGCATCCATAAGCGCCTTACCGGTCTGGGTTGAGCGATACAGACCGAACGTGTTGTGGAATAGGTGCAGCAGGCTCGCGTGGTAGGGATCGCGGGTGTTCTCCGCGTAAAGCTTCCAATTCCCGCGGATGCGCTGGCGCTGGTCGCCCAGAACGGTGACGGGTTTGCACATGATCCGCTCGATCTGCTCGACCACGATCGGACCGAGGAAATCACGGCAGGATTCAACCGTTTCGGAGAAAGAAGCGAAGACCAGACCGTTGACCGATTCGGTGCGTAACTGTCTCAGATTGTGCTGGCTCATGTCAAAATCGCCAGGCATCCCGCCTTGCCCCTTGAGGCCGCGGCGGAAGGGCACGCCGATCAGCTTACCCTTCAGGTCGTAGGCCCACTGGTGGTAGACGCATTCCAGACTTGAGCGGTTGCCGCGCATTTCGCGGCAGACCAGGGCACCGCGATGGGCGCAGCGATTGACCACGACATGCACCGAGCCGTCGCTGTCGCGCGTGAGGATCACCGGCGTTTCGCCCACGAAGGTCGATTTGAAATCACCTGCCTTCGGAACTTCAGCTTCAAGTCCGACGAAGGACCAGCAGTCACCCTTAAAAATTTTCTCCTGTTCGCGATCATAGTACTGGCGATCGGTGAAAACGCGGTACGGAACCCGGCATCCGGCAGTGGACGGGGCTTGATCCAAGGTGTCTTGTTGCTGGGCAATGGACATGATTGGGTGCTTTCAACTTTGCAGCTAGATCGGGCGGACCATCATCGTATCGATGAGGTGGGTGTCGAAGATTGCGGTCTTGGAAAGGAAGCGCGAGCCAGCGCCGGAAACGTCGATTTGATCGACATATTTTCCGGAATTGTAGATCGACGTCTGACCGTCGTTGCGCGTCATCAGGACCACATAGTTGGTCTGTGTGGTGACGATCTGCCCGCTGGTCGACTTCACGCGGGTCGGACCGAGAATATGCCGGTAGCTGTGCGCGGGAAAGATATTGGCGCGGCGCAAAGAGACGATGCGATCGACCAGCATGCCGCGGCTGTCGCAGAACACCGCAGCCAGGTTCAGCGAACGATTGTGGTTCTCCGCTGAGATCACACTGTACTGGCACTTTTCTTCAAACAGGTTAGGCCATTCTTCCAACCGGTCGTCATCGATCAGTTCCGCATGAAGCGCATTAAGTTGCGCAGCGGCATGCTGAAACTGCATCTGCTCAAGGGTGGGAAGGCCCATCAGGCTGCTCCTTCGGGCTTCGTGATGCAGACCCAACCATCCTCGATTTCGACCGGATAGGACGCGATCGCCACTTGGCAGGGAAAGGCCTTGGCTGCGCCGGTCTTGATGTCGAACGAGCCGCCATGGAACGGACACTCGATGATGTCGCCATCCTGATATCCGTCGGTCAGCATGGCATTGCCGTGAGTGCAAAGATTGTCGGTAACGAAAATCTCGCCATCAACATTATATACTGCGAGGGCGGGCATTCCTTCGGCGAACGCCGCGACCGGCTCGCCGTCTTTTACGCCGGCAACTTCACAAAGGCGCAATTGGTTCGACATGATGGGGTTGTTTTCCTGTCAAGAATTGATTTACACGAAGATTGTCACAGCAGCGGAACGTCCATTCCGTAACCAGCAGCCTCGTTGCCATGACCGAAGATGTCACGGGTGTAGTATTCCTGCTGGCTCGGCGCCTGGCGCGCACCCCAGCCAAATTCCCACAGCCAACCCGACGGGTTAGCGCAGTAAAACGTCAGGGCCTGGTCGTTGGCGTGCTTGCCCAACTGGAGCGCGACGTCAATCTTCTTCGCACGCACAACGTCATGGGCCATGCCGAGATCATCGAGTTCGGTGTATTCGAACATCAGGTGATTGATGCGCTTTTCCATCGGCCCAAGACCGAAAGCAACAGAATGCTGTCGTTCGTTGCAGTGCATGAAGTAGGGCTGGGCAACCATGCCGTTCGGCAGATGAAGGTGGTATTCGACTGAACCGCGCAGACCCAGCAGTTCATAGAAACGAGCCGCCGCCTCGACATCGTCCTGGCGCAGAATGCAGTGCCCAACGCCTTGCGATCCGGTCAGGAACTTGCCGAACATCGGACGGCCAGGATGAAACGGCTTGTGCGTATCGACCTGGGGGCCGAAGAAGATCTCGGTCGGATTGCCGCCCGGATCGGCCAGCTTGAGTAGCCCGAGAACGCGGCGCTCGCGCGCTTCGGCTTCGGTGCCCACGGTGAAGGGGATTCCCGCCGCGCTCAGCTTTTCCTGCATCGCGGCGAATTCCTGCGGCCCGGCCACGCGCCAGCCCATGTAGGCCAGGTCATCGCTGCCATCAGCGTGCAGAACGATGCGGTGATGCCAAAGGTCCATCCGCAGATAGAGCCGATCCCCTTCGCCTTCATCGACGACTTCCATGCCGGCGACTTCGGCGGCGTAAGCGCGCCAGGCAGCGAGATCGGAAACGGAAAGACCAAGATAGCCGAGTTCGGTGACGACCGACATAGTTCAAACTCTCCCAATTCACCCCAAAACAGGGCCATTTTGCGATTTGCTGGCAACCTTGCTTCGATTCGAGCCGCCGGTTTCAGCCATTTCTGACCCACTACCTACCAGAACGTTTTTCATTGTGCAATACGTTGCACGAAATGATGGGATGAGGTAATCACCGTGTGCCATCTGCGGTTGATTCGCGGATGGTATTGGGTGCCCGACGCACAGAACGGGAGAGGATCGATGGAACTCAATGATAAAATCGGCGGCAGGATTGCCGACTTGCAGGGCTTGAAAGGGCGCATGCGCGCTTGGCTCAAGAAGGATCACGAGCGCGGGATCTTCCAGCTGGACCGCGCCGCTTTCACCGAAGCTGCGCTGTTTGAGCTCGAGATGAAGTACATCTTCGAACGGAAC
Organism: Sphingobium abikonense NBRC 16140; assembly: GCF_001598335.1. Classification (GTDB taxonomy): domain Bacteria; phylum Pseudomonadota; class Alphaproteobacteria; order Sphingomonadales; family Sphingomonadaceae; genus Sphingobium; species Sphingobium abikonense. Next base: position 16,626 of record NZ_BCYT01000022.1, on the reverse strand, counting down.
TGGGTCTACCTCGCGCACGAGAGCCAGGTTTCCAAGCCGAACGATTTCATCACCACGAAAATCGGCCGCGTCCCCATCCTTGTAACCCGGGACAAGTCCGGCGATGTCGGCGCCTTCGTGAATGCCTGTTCGCACCGTGGCGCGCGCCTGTGCCGCGAGCGGGCCGGCAACAAGCGCAACCACATGTGCCCGTTTCATGGTTGGACGTTCTCGTCCGGGGGCGACCTGCTGGACGTCACCGATGAGAGCATCGGGGGCTATCCGGAGGCATTCAATCGCGCCGATTTCGGGCTTCAACCGGTCGCCCGGGTGGAAAGCTACCGCGGCTTCATTTTTGCCAGCCTCTCCGCCGATGTCGTCCCGCTGGTCGATCACCTCGCCGGCGCGCGGGATTTCATCGATATCCTGGTGGACCAGTCGAAGTCCGGCGCAATGGAAGTTTTGCCCGGAACCAACCGCTACCGCTATCACGGCAACTGGAAGATGCAGGTCGAGAACGGGCTCGACGGCTATCACGTCATGACCACGCATGCCAACTACTTCATGACGGTTCAGCGCCGCGTCGAAGGCATTTCGAAGAACGAAACCAAGGCGATTAGCTTCAATGGCTTCACCGCGCGCGATGGCGGGTCGTTCTCGTTCCACAACGGACACACGGTGTTGTGGGCCGACTATGCCAACTTCATGGATCGCCCCAATTTCGAGATCATCGACTGGCTCGAAGAGTCCTACGGCGCCGAAAAGGCCAAGTGGATGAACAAGCGCATCCGTAACCTGCAGCTGTTTCCCAACGTCTTCCTGATGGACCAGACCAGCACGCAGATCCGCATCATCCAGCCGCTGGCCCTGGATGAGACCGAAGTCAGCACGGTGTGCATCGCCCCGGTCGGCGAAAGCCCCGAGGCGCGGGCCCTGCGGCTGCGTCAGTATGAGGATTTCTTCAATTCGACCGGCATGGCGACCCCGGACGACCTGACCGAATTCAACAACTGCCAGACCGGGTATGGCGCCGGCGAAGGCCGCTACAACGAGATGTCGCGCGGTTCGACGCGCTGGGACACCGGCCCGGGCAAGTTCGGCGAGCCGCTCGATTTCAATGTGGTGCTGAGCAGCCCGGCGGTTGCCGACGAAGGCCTCTATGTGGCGATCCATGACGAATGGCTCACGCTCATGGAAAAGGCCATCGACAGCGAGTGCAGCGAGCTTGCCGCCTTCCTTGAGCGTTCACTGGAGAAGGCACGATGACCGCATTCCATTCGCGCTGGCTGGCGGTTTCCCGCTTCATCGGTCAGGAAGCCATGGCGCTTGACGACAAGGACTGGGATGCCTGGCTGGCGCTCTATCACGAAGAGGCGGAATACTGGGTTCCAGCCTGGGACGATCACGAACGGCCGACTGCGGATCCGCAGAACGAAGTCTCGCTGATCTACTATCCCAACCGGGGCGGGCTTGAGGATCGGGTGTTCCGGATCAGGACCCGGCGCTCGGCGGCGAGCACGCCGCAGCCACGCACGGTTCACCAGTTCTCCCTGCTGTCTGCTGAGGAGAGCGATGACCAGGTGCATGCGCGGACGTCTTGGACCACGGTTTCGGTGCTGGAAGGCAAAGTCGCCACTCTCAGCGGGTGGGCCTTCTATGATCTCGAACCTCGGGATGATTCGTTCGTGATCCGCCGCAAGAAGACGGTTGTCGTCACCGATCTGTTCCAAGAAGTAGCCGATGTCTACAGCCTCTGAGCGGGTGCGCCCCGTCGTGGGGACGATGATCGGTGATCCCGCCGGGATCGGACCCGAAGTGGCTGTCAGGGCGCTGGCCGACGGTGCCGTACACACGGATTCGATCCCCGTGCTGGTCGGGTCTGCTGCGGCGGTAGAGCGGGCGCTCGATTTCACTGGCACCAAGGCACGGCTGCGGGTGATGCGCGGCTTCGAAAAACCCAGCGACGATCCCGCGATCATCGACGTCATCGATACCGGCGCGCTGCCCGATGGCGTTCTGCCCCTGGGCGAGGACACCGAGGCCGCCGGGCACGCCACCGCGCAATGGCTGGATGAGCTCGACGCGTTGGCCCGCGACGGTTCTTTCGCCGCCACGATCATGGGGCCGATCAGCACTGGTTCGCTTAAACTTGCCAAGAAGCTCGACAGGGTCATCAGCCCGACCCCGGGCGAAAGCTATCTGGTGCTGCTGACCGGGCCGCTCAGGGTTGCGCATCTCACCGACCACATGTCGCTGCGGCAAGTGATCGACGTCATTTCAGCCGATCTCGTCGCCACGGCGGTGGGGCAACTGCACGAGGCCATGCAATCGTGGGGCATCGCCCAACCGCGGATCGCGGTTGCCGGTCTCAACCCACATGCCATGGGCGACGAGGATCGCCTTGAAATTGCGCCTGGGATTGAAGCCGCGCGGGCAAGGGGCATCGATGTCGAAGGGCCTATCGCGCCTGACTCGGTCTTCCGCCACTGCATCGAGGGTCGCTACGACATGGTCCTGGCGATGTTCCACGATCAGGGCCACATCGCGGTCAAGACCTGGGGCTTTTCGGGCAATAGCGTGATCATCATGGGGCCGCCGTACCTGCACATGTCGGTGGCCCATGGCACCGCCTACGACATCGTCGGTACCGGCAAGGCCGATGCCGCGATGATGCTGAGCGCGATGCGCACTTGCGGACGACTCGCTTCGGGCCGCGGTTTCGAACAAGCTTAGGGAGAAGACCATGAACGCCGAAACCATGCCCGTCGCCGCGGGGTCGGAGCCGACTGCGGTCGATTACGCAGTCTATCACAGCCAAGCGATCTTCACTGCCGAACAGGAAAACATCTTTCGCGGACAGACCTGGTGCTACCTCGGCCTCGAAGCCGAGCTGGCCAACAGCGGCGATTTCCGTTCGACCCATGTCGGCAATACTCCGGTGGTGGTGACGCGGGCAACCGATGGCACCATCCATGCCTGGGTAAATCGCTGCGCCCACAAGGGCGCAACCGTGTGCCGCTCGCTGCGTGGCAACCAGGCCGACGGGGCGTTCGTCTGCGTCTATCACCAGTGGGCCTACGACGCGACCGGTGCGCTTGTCGGCGTGCCGTTCCGGCGGGGGCTGAAAGGCGTGGGCGGCTATTCGAAGGAATTCAATATGGCCGAGCATTCGCTGGAGCGGTTGCGGGTCGAGACATTCGGCGGCCTCGTGTTCGGCACCTTCAACCCGACCATCGCCCCGCTCGACGACTTTCTGGGTCCAGTGATGCGCAAATACATTCAGCGCGTCTTCCAGCGCCCGGTCAAGGTTCTGGGCTATGCGCGACAGTTCATGGCCGGCAACTGGAAGCTCTATTCGGAAAACAGTCGTGACAGCTACCACGGCGGTCTGTTGCACCTGTTCTATCCCACTTTCGGCATCTACCGCCAGAGCCAGGAAAGCGCGGGTCTGGTTTCGGACGAGGGCTACCACACCGTCTTTACCGTGTCTAAGCCCAAGGGCGATGTCGACTACGGCTCGTTCGGTGACGAGGCCAACCGCGAGATGCAGGGTGAGGCCAAGTTGCAGGACGAGCGCCTGCTGGCATTCCGCCCGGAGATCGCTGATGATGTCGGACTGCACATCCAGTCGATCTTCCCGTCTGTCGTTGTCCAGCAGATCCAGAACACCCTCGCCACCAGGCAGATCGTGCCCCACGGGACCGACAAGACCGAGCTGGTCTGGACCTATTTCGGCTATGCCGACGATGATGATGAAACGACTCGCCACCGCCTTCGCAACCTCAACCTGGTTGGACCGTCTGGGTTGATTTCGATGGAAGACGGCGAAGCGGTCGAACTGTGCCAGCAGGGCACGATCGGTGCCGAAGGCAAGCGCAGCTTTGTCGAGATGGGCGGGGACGATGTCCGACCGTCATACGCCCCGATGGGTATGGATGAAAATTCCGTGCGCGGGTTCTGGAAGGGCTATCTCGGGCTGATGGGCAATGCCTTGGCCGATCTCGCAGCGGAGGGCCGGGCATGAGCGTTGCAGCCGAAGTAGCGCAAGTCGCGCAAAGTGCGATCGACGATTTCAACGCGGCTTACGGGCTTTGCCTTGATGATGACCGGCTCGAGCAATGGCCTACGCTGTTCGTTGACGATTGCCTGTACCAGGTGATCGCGCGCGAGAATGTCGATAACGGCTTGCCCGCAGCTGTGATGTATTGCGACAGCAAAGGGATGCTGGCGGATCGGGTTGTCGCGCTGCGCAAGGCAAACGTCTTCCCCGAACATTTCAACCGGCACCTGATCGGGCGTGCGGTGATCACCGGCGCGGAAGGCAACCAGGTTTCTGCTGAAGCCAGCTATGTCGTCTTCCAGACCCGTAACGATGGTGAAACGCGTATCTACAATGCCGGCAAATATGTCGACTGGTTCGATCTTAGCGGTGGAACCGTTCGTCTGAAGAGCCGGACCTGCATCTACGACACGCTGCGAATCGCCACCCTGTTGGCGACCCCGATCTGAGCCGATCCCGCATTTCCTGGTTTGCCCAAAAGGAGACTATCCATGAAGCTGTTCATTAGCCCTGGTGCCTGCTCGCTCGCACCGCATATTGCCCTGCGCGAAACCGGTGCGGCGTTCGATGCGGTGAAGGTCGATCTGGCGACCCGCAAGGTAGAGACCGGAGACGATTTCCTGACGGTCAATCCGTCAGGCAAAGTTCCTGCGCTGACCCTCGACAGTGGCGAAACCCTGACTGAAAATCCTGCGATCCTGCTCTACATCGCCGATCAGAAGCCAGACGCGGCCCTGGCGCCTCGTGATGGCACGTTGGAGCGTTACCGCCTGATCAGCCGACTGAGTTTTCTGGGGTCGGAATTCCACAAGGCGTTCGTACCGCTTTTCACACCCGGCAGCAGCGACGAAGCAAAGCTCGCGGCCTCGACCGCCGTCAAGAATCATCTGGGTGCGCTGGACAAGGAACTTTTGGACAAGGAACACTATGCCGGTTCTGAATTCAGCGTCGCCGACATCTATCTGTTCGTGATGCTGGGCTGGCCGGCCCATGTCGGGATCGACATGAGCGCCTATCCCAACCTTGGTGCTTATTGCGGCCGGATCGCGCAGCGCCCGTCGGTTGGCGCAGCACTCAAGGCCGAAGGGCTCGTCTGATCGGGCATGCGCGAGGCGGCGATTTCTGCCGCCTCGCCGCATTCTTTATTTGCCAATGCGTTTGAAATAGTGCAATGAAAGCTACTGTAAGGTGTCAGTTCGCCGACTCGGTCCCGACACCATGTGGATACAAAATCAACGAAGCGGGAAAGGACTGGTTGGCTATCATGGCAAGCGCGACATTGGACACGAGCCGACCGGAAATCGCCAATTCGTTCGTCATCGGCGGAAGCTCGACCAATTATCATGACGTCGGCGAGGGCGATCCGGTCCTGTTGGTTCATGGTTCCGGGCCTGGCGTGACTGCATGGGCCAACTGGCGCCTGAACATTCCGGTTCTTGCTCAGGATTTCCGGGTCATCGCGCCCGACATGTTCGGTTTCGGCTATTCGGACAGCAAGGGCCGGATCGAAGACAAGCAGGTCTGGGTCGATCAGCTCGCCAGTTTTCTCGACGGATTGGGCATCGACAAGATTTCGATGGTCGGCAACTCGTTCGGTGGCGGGATCACGCTGGCATTCATGATTGCCCACCCCGATCGGGTGGAACGCGCCGTTCTGATGGGGCCTGCAGGGCTCAACTTTCCGATTACTCCTGCGCTCGACAAGGTTTGGGGCTACGTGCCGTCAGTTGAGGCCATGCGCGAATCGCTCAAGTACCTTGCCTGGGATCACAGCCGCCTGACGGAGGATCTGATCCAGTCGCGCTATGTCGCCAGCGCCCGGCCCGAAGCACATGAACCCTATCATGCAACGTTCGGCGGCGCCGACCGCCAGGCCAACGTGGCGATGCTCGCCAGCCGCGAGGAGGACATCGCCGCAATCGCGCACGAGACCTTGATCCTGCACGGGATTGCCGATCAGGTGATCCCGCTCGATTCTACCGTACGCTTGGCCACGCTGATGCAGCGGGCCGATCTGCACCTGTTCGCCGAATGCGGACACTGGGTGCAGATCGAGCGGATGGCAAGTTTCAACCGGATGGTTGCCGAGTTCTTTAAGCATGGCCTCAAGGCCTGATCGGAGAGGAGATTCTTCATGGCTTTGACTGGTGTAATTCGTCCTGGCTATGTCCAGCTCAGGGTTCTGGACTTGGACGAGGCCATTATCCACTACCGCGACCGGATTGGTCTAAACTTCGTCAATCGCGAGGGGGATCGGGCCTTTTTCCAGGCGTTCGACGAATTCGATCGTCACAGTATCATCCTTCGCGAGGCCGATCAGGCGGGCATGGATGTGATGGGCTTCAAGGTCGCCAAGGACGCGGACTTGGACCATTTTACCGAGCGCTTGCTCGATATCGGTGTCCATGTCGACGTGATCCCGGCGGGGGAAGATCCCGGTGTAGGCCGCAAGATTCGGTTTAACACGCCGACACAGCACGTCTTCGAACTTTACGCCGAGATGGCGCTGTCGGCCACCGGTCCGGCCGTCAAGAACCCCGATGTCTGGGTCGTGGAGCCACGTGGCATGCGTGCCACCCGCTTTGATCACTGTGCGCTCAACGGCGTGGATATAGCCAGTTCGGCCAAGATTTTTGTCGATGCGCTTGATTTCTCAGTCGCCGAGGAACTGGTCGATGAAACCAGCGGCGCCCGGCTCGGCATCTTTCTTAGCTGCAGCAACAAAGCACACGATGTCGCCTTCTTAGGCTATCCCGAAGACGGTAAGATCCACCATACCTCGTTCAACCTGGAATCCTGGCACGATGTTGGCCATGCCGCCGACATCATCAGCCGCTACGATATTTCGCTGGATATCGGGCCGACCCGTCATGGGATCACCCGCGGGCAGACGATCTACTTCTTCGATCCCTCGGGCAACCGCAACGAAACCTTCAGCGGCGGTTACATTTATTATCCGGACAATCCGCAGCGCCTGTGGCAGGCAGAGAACGCCGGCAAGGCCATCTTCTACTACGAAAAGGCGCTCAACGACCGCTTCATGACGGTGAACACCTGATCATGGACGGGGTGGTTTCGGTCCGGACAGTAGGCCACGAATTGGCGCTCAAGGCAGCGGCTGCCGCCGTTGCCATGGGTGCGGCGGCGGGCTGTCCGGTCGTTGCCGCGGTGGTCGGCGCGGGGGGAGACCTGGTCGCGTTCGTGCGCGCCAGCGGCTCCCCTTCGCCGTCTGCAAAGATCGCGCAGGACAAGGCTTACAGCGCCGCCAGCTTCCGCGTCCCGACGCCGGATCTCTATGCGATGGTTTCGGGCAATCCGGCCTTGCGCGACGGGATCGTCGCGCAGCCGGGAATAGCGATGTTCGGCGGCGGCCTACCGATCGAAATTGCCGGTGAATTCGTCGGTGCGATTGGTATTTCCGGCGGGAGCGAAGCGATGGACGTCGAGTACGCCAACGCCGGCCTCGCTGCGATCGGCGCAAGGCAATTCTGACGCCCCATGGGTTCTGGCAAAACGTAGGTAATATGCACCAATGACTTCCGTCTCCTCCTCTCCAATCACGGATACTATCCTGAACTTCATCGACGGGTCCTATCGCGAAGGCAGCGAGGGCAAGTCGTTTTCCAACGTCAATCCGGCCACCGGGGCCGAGATCGGGGTTGTGCACGAAGCAAGCCAGGCAGACGTCGCCGACGCCGTGGCTGCGGCCAAGGCCGCGCTTACCGGGCCGTGGGGCAAGATGACCACGGCCGAACGGGTCAAGCTGATCACCGCCGTGGCGACCGAGATCGAACGCCGAGCGGATGATTTCCTGGCTGCCGAAGTGGCCGACACCGGCAAGCCGCGTCATGTTGCGTCGCATATCGATATTCCGCGCGGAGCCGCTAACTTCCGCATGTTCGCCGATGTCGTCTCGACGATGCCGGGCGAAAGCTTCAACACGCCAACCCCCGATGGCGGCCAGGCGTTCAACTATACCGTGCGCAAGCCCAAGGGTGTGGTCGCCGTCGTCTGCCCGTGGAACTTCCCGCTGCTGCTGATGACCTGGAAGGTTGGCCCGGCGCTTGCCTGCGGCAATACCGTGGTGGTCAAGCCGTCCGAGGAAACGCCTCGTACCGCTGCCCTACTGGGCGAAGTGATGAACGCGGTGGGCATGCCCAAGGGTGTCTACAACGTCGTCCATGGATTCGGTCCGGGTTCGGCCGGCGAATTCCTCACGTCCAACCCCGATGTCGATGCCATCACCTTCACCGGCGAAACCGGCACCGGACAGGCCATCATGCAGAAGGCCGCGACCGGCGTTCGCGACATCTCGTTCGAACTCGGTGGCAAGAACCCGGCGATCGTGTTCGCCGATGCCGACCTCGACAAAGCGGTCGAGGGTCTGTCGCGCTCGGTCTTCCTGAACACCGGGCAGGTCTGCCTCGGAACCGAGCGGGTCTATGTCGAACGGCCGATCTTCGATGCCTTCGTGGCGCGGATGGCGGCGGCGGCGCAGGACTTCAAGCCGGGCGTGACCGGTGATCGCGCCTATCTCGGCCCTCTGATCAGCGCCGAGCACCGCGAGAAAGTGCTGGGCTACTATCGCCGTGCGGTCGAGGACGGGGCCACCGTGGTCACCGGCGGCGGCGTTCCTGAAATCTCGGGCGCGGAAGCCGGCGGCTTCTTCGTGGAACCGACGTTGTGGATCGACGTCGCCCACGGCGACACCGTGATGCGCGAGGAAATCTTCGGGCCGTGCTGCGGCATCTTACCGTTCGACAGCGAGGACGAGGTGATCGCGCTGGCAAACGATACGGTATACGGCCTGTGCGCCTCAGTCTGGACCGAAAACCTGTCCCGCGGACACCGCGTGGCGGCGGCGATGGAGGTGGGGGTGTGCTGGGTCAATTCCTGGTTCCTGCGCGATCTGCGCACGGCTTTCGGCGGGTCCGGCCATTCCGGCATAGGCCGGGAAGGCGGGGTGCACAGCCTCGAATTCTACACCGAGATCACCAACATCTGCGTAAAGCTTTAAGACGATGACTATCGACCCTAAAACCATCGAACAAGCGGCTCTGGCGCTGCGCGGCGCCGCCGAAAGCGGCACACCGGTCAGTCCGATCCGAGACCTGATTGCCGCCGGTGGCGTTGAGGCCGCCTATGCTGTGCAGGAATCCAACACCCGGCACTACCTGGCTAGCGGGCGGCGGCTCGTAGGGCGCAAGATCGGCCTGACGTCGCTTGCAGTCCAGCGCCAGTTGGGGGTGGACCAGCCCGATTACGGGATGCTGTTCGCAGACATGGACGTGCCGGAAGGTATCCCGGTGTCGCTTGATCAGGTCATCCAGCCCAAGGTCGAGGCCGAGATTGCGATCGTCGTTGGGCGGGATTTGCCCCACCCCGACATGACCACCGCCGAGATGATCCGCGCGGTCGAATATGTCGTTCCGGCAATCGAGATCGTCGACAGCCGCGTCGCCAACTGGGACATCAAGATCTGGGACACGATCGCCGACAACGCGTCGAGCGGACTGTTCGTGCTCGGCGCGGTGCCGCGCAAGCTAGATAGGCTGGATTTGCGCACGTGCGGCATGGTTATGGAGGTAAAAGGCGAACCGATTTCGGTCGGCGCCGGGATCGCCTGTCTTGGTAGCCCAATCACCTCTTCCCTGTGGCTGGCGCGGGTCATGGCGAATGCCGGGCGGCCCCTGCTGGAAGGCGACGTGATCCTTTCGGGCGCGCTCGGCCCGATGGCCGGGGTTTCTCGCGGAGATGTCGTTGAAGCGCGGATCAATGGGCTTGGCACTGTCCGAGCTACGTTTGCTGCTGACTGAATTGGAAGTGGAGGTTGGTCAAATGGCCAGGATGAAGTGCGCAATTATCGGTTCCGGCAATATCGGCACTGATCTGATGATCAAACTGCTCAAGGGCTCGGACACTCTGGAGCTGGCAGCGGTAGTCGGGATCGATCCGGCCTCGGAAGGCCTGGCGATGGCCCGCGAAAGGGGCGTGGCCACCACTCACGAGGGGATCGAGGGCCTGTGTCGGATGCCGCAATATGCCGATATCGGCATCGCCTTCGATGCGACTTCGGCCTATGCGCACAAGGCGCATGACGAGATACTCGCCCGCGACGGCAAGCTGATGGTCGACCTGACACCGGCAGCGATCGGTCCGGCGACCATCCCGCCTGTCAACCCCGCGGTCGATGCGACCGTTCGCAACATCAACATGGTGACCTGCGGCGGCCAGGCTACGATTCCGATCGTCGCGGCGGTCTCGCAGGTGGCCAAGGTGCACTATGCGGAAATCGTCGCGTCGGTTTCGTCGCGCTCCGCCGGTCCCGGCACCCGTGCCAACATTGATGAGTTCACCCGCACCACCGCGCGGGCGATTGAGACTGTCGGCGGTGCGGCCAAGGGCCGGGCTGTGATCATTCTCAATCCCGCCGAACCGCCGATGATCATGCGCGATACGATCTTCACGCTGTCGGAAATGGTCGATGAGGAAAAGGTGCGCGATTCGGTCCTGGCGATGATTGCCAGGGTGCAGTCATACGTGCCGGGCTACCGGCTCAAGCAGGACGTGCAGTTCGAACGCTTCGGTTCGAACCGGCCGCTCAAGATCCCCGGCTACGGTGAATTCGAAGGCCTCAAGACCAGCGTGTTCCTCGAGGTCGAGGGCGCGGGCGATTATCTGCCCAACTATTCCGGTAATCTCGACATCATGACCGCTGCCGCCAAGGCGGCAGGCGAGAGCTTGGCCAAGACTCATATGGAAAAGATCGCAGCATGACCTTTGATCCAACATCTGATCGGCTCTACATCCAGGACGTGACCTTGCGCGACGGGATGCACGCCATCCTGCATATGTATGGCACCGACAGCGTGCGCACGATCGCCAAGGCGCTTGACGAGGCAGGGGTGGATGCGATCGAGGTCTCGCACGGCGATGGCCTGAACGGTTCGACCTTCAACTATGGGTTTGGCGCCCATACCGACTGGGACTGGATCGAGGCTGCCGCTGATGTCATCCAGAACGCGGTGCTGACAACGCTTCTGGTGCCCGGCATCGGCACCGCCGAAGAACTCAAGCGCGCCTATGCCATGGGGGTGCGCTCCGTGCGCGTCGCGACCCACTGCACCGAGGCCGACGTCGGCAAGCAGCACATCGGCATCGCGCGCGATCTGGGCATGGACGTATCGGGCTTTCTGATGATGAGCCACATGATCGAGTCCGAAGCGCTCGCGCAGCAGGCGCTGCTGATGGAAAGCTATGGCGCGCATTGCGTCTATGTCACCGACAGCGGCGGGGCGCTCGACATGGATGGCGTGATCGCACGTCTCCAAGCCTATGACCGGGTGCTCAAGCCTGAAACCCAACGCGGCATCCATGCGCACCACAATCTGTCCTTGGGCGTGGCCAATTCGATCGTCGCCGCGCAGACGGGCGCGGTGCGGATCGACGCGAGCCTTGCCGGGATGGGTGCGGGAGCCGGTAACGCACCGCTCGAGGTGTTCATCGCCGCCGCCAACCGCAAGGGCTGGAAGCACGGCTGCGACGTGATGGCGCTGATGGACGCGGCGGACGACATCATACGCCCGCTTCAGGACCGTCCGGTGAGGGTCGATCGCGAGACGCTCAGCCTGGGCTATGCAGGCGTCTATTCAAGCTTCCTGCGCCATGCGGAAAAGGCAGCGGAACAGTACGGAATCGATACCCGCGAGATCCTCGTCGAATTGGGCAACCGCCGGATGGTCGGAGGCCAGGAAGACATGATCATCGACGTTGCGCTTGATCTGATCAAAGCTAAGGCCAACTGAGATGGACAGGCTGGCGAAATACGCGGAAATGCTCGACTCTGCACAGCGTGAAGCAACAGCTACCCCGCAAATCACCCCTGTGGACACCGCTTTCACGGTGGAAGAGGCCTATCAGGTGCAGAAGCTCTCGGTCGATCGGCGCCTGTCGCGTGGCGAACGGCGCATCGGCGTCAAGATGGGGCTGACCAGCCGGGCCAAGATGTTGCAGGTCGGCGTCGACGAAGTGGCCTGGGGCAGGCTGACCGATGCGATGCTGGTCGAGGAAGGATCCGCCCTTTCGCGCGCGCGCTACGTCCACCCCCGGGTCGAACCGGAAGTCGCCTTTCTGATGAAGGCCCCGCTGGTCGGTAAGGTGACTGCCGCCGCTGCGCTGGCAGCAGTCGAAGCGATCGCCCCGGCGATGGAGATCATCGACAGCCGTTACGAGAACTTCAAGTTCGCGCTCGAGGACGTGATCGCCGACAACACTTCCTCGTCGGGGCTGGTGATCGGATCCTGGCACGATCCCCGGATCGATTTTTCGAATCTGGGCGTGATCCTCGAAATCGATGGCGAAGTGGTACAGGTCGGGTCGACCGCGGCGATCCTTGGCCACCCCATCCGTTCGCTGGTTGCTGCGGCCCGGCTGGTTGCCGAAGCGGGCGAACAGATCAACGCGGGTGACATCGTCATGGCTGGCGGCATCACCGCCGCGCCCAACCTGGCTCCCGGCCAGACCGTGCGGACGACCGTGCAGAACCTTGGCGCGGTCATGTTCCAGGTGGAGGCCTGATATGCCGATCATCGAGGTCAACCTGCTCGAAGGGCGCCCGCCGGAAGCCAAAGAGCGGCTGATCCGGGCGCTGACCGATGCTGCCATCGGTGCGATCGGGGCGCCGCGTGAGTCAGTTCGCGTCATCCTTCGCGAGATGGACCCAGCGCATTTCGCGGTGGGGGGGGTAAGCTTTGCGGCGAAGGCCGCTGCCGCGCAGCCCCGAGTCGAAGAAGATTGGTCGAATGAGGCTTGAGCCCTACCAGATCCGGATCCTCGGAGGGGGGCAGTTCGCTTGCCCCGAGGGTGAACGCGTACTGATCGCGATGGAGCAGTTTGGTTCCAGCGATATAGGAGTGGGCTGCCGTGGCGGTGGTTGCGGGTTTTGCCTGGTTCGAGTTGTTGAAGGCGAATACCGGACCGGCAAGATGAGCACGGCCAAGGTTTCTGTCGCCGACCAGGCAAAGGGATACGCCCTGGCCTGTCGGATCTATCCGATGGATGACCTAGTCATCGAAGTTCTATGAAAACCAAGGGAGAGTTGTCATGGCTACGCAGTTGAAAAGTACAGAAAACGACTACGGCATTAAGTCCGAGTACGGCCATTATATCGGCGGCGAGTGGATTGCCGGGGACAGCGGCAAGACCATCGATCTACTCAATCCCTCGACCGGCAAGGTGCTGACCAAGATCCAGGCCGGCAATGCCAAGGACATTGAGCGTGCGATTGCCGCTGCCAAGGCTGCTTTTCCCAAGTGGTCGCAAAGCCTGCCCGGCGAGCGCCAGGAGATCCTGATCGAAATTGCGCGCCGGCTGAAGGCACGCCAGTCGCACTACGCGACGCTCGAAACGTTGAACAACGGCAAGCCGATGCGCGAATCGATGTTCTTCGACATGACCCAGACTATCGGTCAGTTCGAGCTGTTCGCTGGCGCGGCCTATGGCCTGCATGGCCAGACGCTCGATTATCCCGATGCGATCGGCATCGTTCACCGCGAACCGCTCGGTGTCTGCGCGCAGATCATCCCGTGGAACGTACCGATGTTGATGATGGCGTGCAAAATCGCACCAGCGCTGGCATCGGGCAACACTGTCGTTCTGAAGCCGGCCGAGACGGTCTGTCTTTCGGTGATCGAATTCTTCGTGGAAATGGCCGATCTGCTGCCGCCGGGTGTGATCAACGTCGTCACCGGCTATGGTGCGGATGTGGGCGAGGCGCTGGTCACCAGCCCCGATGTCGCCAAGGTAGCATTCACCGGTTCGATCGCCACTGCCCGCCGTATTATCCAGTATGCCTCCGCAAACATCATCCCGCAGACGCTCGAGCTGGGCGGCAAGTCGGCGCACATCGTGTGCGGCGATGCCGATATCGACGCGGCGGTGGAAAGCGCTACGATGTCGACTGTGCTCAACAAGGGTGAGGTCTGCCTGGCCGGTTCGCGCCTGTTCCTGCACCAGTCGATCCAGGACGAGTTCCTGGCCAAGTTCAAAACCGCGCTTGAAGGCATCCGCCAGGGCGATCCCCTCGATATGGCAACCCAGCTTGGCGCCCAGGCGTCGAAGATGCAGTTCGACAAGGTAGAAAGCTACCTGCAGCTCGCAACCGAGGAAGGGGCCGAAGTTTTGACCGGCGGCACCCGCGCCGATGCTGCAAATCTGGCGGGTGGCAACTTCATCAAGCCGACGGTGTTCACCAATGTGAAGAACACAATGCGCATCGCGCAGGAGGAGATCTTCGGGCCGGTGACCACTGTAATCAGCTGGAACGACGAAGCCGACATGATGCAGCAGGCCAATGCCACCACCTACGGCCTGGCCGGCGGCGTGTGGACCAAGGATCTTGCCCGCGCCCACCGGATCGCGCGTCAGCTTGAAACCGGCACGGTCTGGATCAACCGCTACTACAACCTTAAGGCCAACATGCCGCTGGGCGGTTACAAGCAGAGCGGCTTCGGGCGTGAATTCAGCCATGAAGTGCTGAACCACTACACCCAGACAAAGTCGGTCGTGGTCAACCTTCAGGAAGGCCGCGTCGGGATGTTCGATCAGTGATCGAGAACCCGCGATCTTCGGGAGGAACGATGTGACTGCAAGGCTCGAAGGACAAGTGGCGCTGCTAACCGGCGGCGCCACAGGGATCGGTGAGGCGGTCGTCGCGCGCTTTATCGAAGAAGGTGCCAAGGTTGGCGTCCTGGTCAGGGATGCCGCTCAGGCCGACTTGGTGCGTACGCGGCATGGCAACGCAGTAGTCGTGATTGAGGGCGATGTCCGCAATTATGTCGACAACGAAAAGGCAGTCGTCGCAACCGTGGCTGCATTCGGCAAGCTTGACGTGTTCGTCGGCAATGTCGGGATCTGGGATTTCATGACCCCGCTTGCGGACATGGAACCCGAAAAGCTCTCGGAAACGCTGGACGAGATCTTCGGCGTCAACGTAAAGGGCTACTTCCTTGGCGCCCGTGCCGCAATTCCGGAGTTGCGTAAGACCAAGGGCAGCATCATCTTTACTGCCTCGACTTCAAGCTTCTACACCGGCGGTGGCGGTACGCCCTATGTGGCGTCGAAGCACGCCGTGCTGGGCCTGATCCGCCAGCTCGCCTGGGAACTAACCCCCGACGTCAGGGTCAACGGCGTGGCGCCAGGCGGCACCCGAACGCCGCTGGGCGGTACCCATGCGGGCGGAACAGCCGATGTTCACATGGAAGATATGGAAGGGCTCGACGCGATGATTGCCGGGATGACGCCGCTCGCGCGGATCGCCGAACCGGATGATCACTCCGGCCTCTATGCCTTGCTCGCCTCGCGTCGGGACTCGGCCTACATGACAGGAACGGTTTTGCTCAGCGACGGTGGAATCGGCATCGGCAAACGCCCCGGAAGCTGAAGCGGCTTAGATCTCTCCACCCTTGGCGGGTGCTCGATTCGTCGAGCGCCCGTCTTTTTTTACGTGCGATTGCTGCGATCAAGAAAGCGGTCGGCCGAAATGACCGAACGTGAGAGGCCGGCGGCAAGCAATTGCGCTTCGGCAAAGTCGATCATCGCCGGTGGGCCACACAGATAGGCTTCGTGCGCCGCCAGGTCTGCAACGCCCGCAATCTGCTCGGTGATCAGCCCACGCGCTCCTGCCCAGTCGCTGTCTGGCTCTTCATCCGACAAGGCCGGGACGAATTCGAAAGGGGCCATCCAGCGTTGACGAAGGGCCGCAATTTTGTCGAGGGCATAGAGATTGGACTTACGGCGCGCACCGTACAGCAGGTGCACCGCCCGGTCTGCGCCCCGGTCGAGCGCCTGCTCCAGAATCGAGATGATCGGCGCTAGACCACTACCCCCGGCGATGCAAAGAATGGGGGCAGTGCTGTCCTTGAGGGCGAATTGCCCATAGGGGGCGGTAACCTTCAGCTCCATTCCGGTGCGATCGGTGCAGAACAGCCAGTCGGTAAATGCGCCGCCCGGAACGTGCCGGATGTGAAAATGCAGTTGCTGGGTGGGTTCACCAACCGTCGCGAAGGCGAATGAATAACTGCGTGCACCTTCGATGCCGGGAGCGGTCAGATCAGCGTATTGTCCGGGAGTGAAGGCCAGTGGCCGATCCAGTTCGATGGTCAGCCCGATTATATCCTCGCATAGCCGTTGTGCGGCGACGATGGTGCCGCGATATGTAGCAATGGCGATCCCTTGCGAGAGTGGCGCATCAACCGCGATTGTCAGATCCGAGCGCGGAATGGCCTGGCAGGCGAGGCGAAAGCCGCTGCGCAGTTCGTCGCCCTCAAGTGCAAGGGCCGACGGGCTCAATTCGCCGATCTTGCCAGACACGAGCTTGAACTTGCAGGTACCGCACGAGCCAACCTTGCAATCGTGCGGCATGGCCAGACCCGCGTCCAGCATCGCTTCAAGAAGTGTCTTGCCCGCCGGTATGTCAAGCGTGGTCGGCGATCCTTCCACGGTTACGGTGTTCATCTTGGATTTGCGCAGGAAAGAAAACATTGTCGGGTTTTTCCGAAATGGGCGGGCGGAATCTGCAGTTGCAGATT
>NZ_BCYT01000021.1 GCF_001598335.1 Sphingobium abikonense NBRC 16140 | reverse complement strand
AACAGAGCTGAACCTCTCAACGGCAGCTTTTCGCTGATGCTCGCCGAAAGCTGTCAGTCCGCAACCGGCCCAGCGTCAGTCGTAACGTCACGTGGCGCGGACGAGCGCTGAACGTCGGTTTCTGACAAGAGCTTACCTTCAACCCGCGACATCGGAGCGACGGGTTGTCCCATGGCCGGTCGGTATTACAAGCATAGACCGACCTCGGGAATTACGGATCTTCAAGCGCTACCAGTTGAATAGCCGAGCAGGCGAATCCGCTAGGCGGTATCGTTCTAGCTGCTCAAGACGCGTCAGAGGGTGCCGCTAAAGCAACTAGAATGTGTGGGACCAATTGTGGGGTGCCATCTCGCCAAACCACTCAAAATGGCTGTATTACGCCATTTTCTACTTGAAAATGGTGACCCCTACGGGAATCGAACCCGTGTTTCAGCCGTGAGAGGGCCGCGTCCTGACCGCTAGACGAAGGGGCCTTATGGCCGCGTGGGCGGCCGGCAGGGGGAGCGCTTTACCAGTCCCCGCCCGCGCGTCAAGCAAAAGCCGGGCGCGGGCCATCGGCGCTCCATAAAAAACCACCCCACGCAAGCATGGGGTGGCCTAGGTTCAGGGAGGAGACGCCTCCAAAGGGGGAGGCGCCCATACGACACACCCGAAAGGGGGGCAGGTGCGCCGCATGTTTGAGAGATAGGACAGCGCCAATCGCCTTTCAAGAGGGAAGCGCCATCCTATCGACTTAAGTCTTATGCTGATGAACCTGGCGGCTTTCAGCCTTCCGCGTTGGCGGGCGCGGCGGGCGCGTTGATCGGGCCTTTGCCCTGGTTGATCTGCGCCTCGAAAATCTCGCGCATCAGTTGTAGCGAGAAGAGATGGGCGTAGATCAGCGGCAGCATGCCGCTCTGGTTGATCTTGCGCAGCTGATCGCCGCGCAGGTCGCGCAGCTTTTCCTCATTGACCATGCGGAAACCACGATAGACGAAGGGCTGGTCTGCGATCGGCGTCTGAATCGACACTTCGCCGTCCATCAGCAGGTCCATATCCTGCAATTCCTTGACGAACTGCCCGGTGCGCGCCGCGGCCTGCTCGAAATCCTCGCAGAATTTGAGCACGCCCTGCGTCAATTCGCTCGGCTTGCCATCCTCGAACAACGGCGTGCCTTCATCGAACGCGCCCAGCGCGGGGCTGGTGGGGTCGAAGCAGAGCGACAATTCCTCGCTGTCCGGACGCAGCTTGGCCAGCATCCAAGGGTAGCGGCGGACATAGGCCGGCACATAAGCGGGGCCACGCAGCTTGCCTTCGTCATCCAGGAAGATGTTCACACCTTCGTTCAGGCCCATCAGCAGCAACGGAACGGAATCCGCTCCGGCCGAAAAGATGATGGGGGCAAAACGCTGTGCCGTCACGAATTCGTCGATCGTCAGCGGCACCGCATGCTGGCTGGTCAGGAACGGCGCGGAATCGACGCTGCGGCTCTTGTAATCGGCATGATCCATCGTGCTGAGCGGCAGCAGGTCGTTGTAGAAGATCGGCAGATTGTTCGCGGGCGCTGTGGCCATGATCAGGTCCATTCTCTCAATGTGCGGCGTCGCGCGCCGCGGTCCGAAATATTGGGGCAGGGCGATAAAGGGCTTGCCGTCCCGGTGCAATCGCTTTGTCGGCGCTGCGCCGGGTGGGATGGGCGGTCAGCCTTCTTCCGGCAGGGGAATGAGCTTGCCGGGGTTGAACAGGCCTTGCGGATCGAACGCGGTCTTGATGGCGCGCAGGGCGGCGATCCGCGCGGGGCTGGACAGCCTTGCCAGTTCCGCCCGCTTCATCTGGCCGATGCCATGTTCGGCCGAAATGGAGCCGTCTGCGGCGACCACCGCGTCGTGAACGAAGGCGTTGATGGCCTGGCCCTGGGCCGCGATCCATGCCGGCCCGTCGCTCGTTCCCTTTGGCGCGCGGACATGAAAATGCACATTGCCATCGCCAAGATGCCCGAAGGAGGAGGCGGTGGTGCCGGGGAAAGCGGCCTCGGCAGCTTCTGCCGCCTCGACCATGAAGGCGGGCATCTTCGCGACGGGTACGCTGATGTCATATTGCAGTGCGGGTCCCTGTGCGCGCTCGGATTCCGAGAGCGATTCCCTGATCCGCCAGAAGGCTTCGGCCTGGGCTTCATTGGCGGCGATCGCGGCGTCGATGACGATGCCCTGTTCCATCGCCTGCGCCAGAGCCCCTTCCAGCCGTTCGCCCGGGCCGGGATCGGCAAGATCGGCATGATCGACTTCTATCAGGACATGCCATGGCGTGCGCGTTTCGATCGGGGATCGGGTGCCGGGAATATGACCCAGCACAAACCCCAAGGTGTCGTCGCCGATGACTTCGAAGCCTTCGACGCTGTCGCCCAGCGTCTTTTCGGTCAGTCGAAGCAGGCGCAGCGCCTGTTCCGGGCTGTCGACCCCCGCCCAGCCCACCGCGCGCGTTGCGATGGCGGGGACGAGGCGCAGCGACGCGGCGGTGACGATGCCCAGCGTTCCTTCCGCGCCGATCAGCAATTGCTTGATGTCGTAGCCGCGATTGTCCTTTTTGAGCGCGTCCAGCCCGTCGAAAATGCTGCCGTCGGGCAGCACGGCCTCCAGCCCGTCAACCAGCGCGCGCATCGTGCCATAGCGCAGCACCTGCGTCCCGCCGGCGTTGGTGGATACGAGGCCACCGATCGTGGCGGAGCCTTTTGCGCCTAGGCTCAGGGGGAAACGCCGTCCTTCCGCATGGGCGGCATCATGCAGCACGCTCAATATGACCCCGGCTTCGCAGACCGCGATATTGTCGTTGGCGGAGAGGCTGCGAATCCGGTTCATCCGGCGCAGCGACAGGATGAGGGCGGAACCATCGGCCGGCGGGGTCGCGCCGCCGACCATGGACGTATTGCCGCCCTGCGGCACCAGCGGCACGCCCAGTTCGGCCGCGAGTTTTACGGTTTCGGATACAAGGCGCGTCGAATCAGGCGACAGGATCGCGGCGGCCGCGCCATGGTAGCGCCCGCGCCAGTCGCTGACCCACGGCGCAATGTCGTCTGCGTTGGTGGTGACGCCCTTGGGTCCGAGCAGCGCCGTGAAGCGATCTATGATGTCTTGTCCAATCATGGGATAGGCTATGCCCCGGAATTCATCGACTGTTCAACCATCGCGCGCTAGCGTCCCCATCCCATAAAGGGGTTCGACTTGCTTCATTCCGTGTTGCTGCTTCTTGCTGCGCCTGCCGCTCAGCCCGTGCAATGGGCGCAAATGACGATCGAGCGCCGTGTCATTATCCGGGTGCCGATGGCGCGCAAGGGCAAGGCGCCGCCCCGCGCCAATCCGAACGCGCGCGACGATTGGGAGGAAAAGAAAGGGCCGCGCTGCATCGCGCTGCGCTCCATTCGCGGTGCAAGCATCGTCGTGCGCGAAGGGGTCGACCTCCTGCTGGCGGACGACCACCGCTATCGCGCCCGGTTGGAGCGGGGGTGCGATTCGGCTGGATTTTATTCCGGCTTCTATGTCGAGCCGCATGATGACGGGTCCCTGTGTTCGGGACGCGACGAATTGCAGGCGCGCAACGGCATGAGTTGTGAGATCAACGATTTCCGGCGGCTCGTGGCCGCAGATGACGACGATTGACCTGTCGTCCGGGCGCGACGCGGCTGAATTTCTTGACATTGGTGCGATATTTCCGCAATGCGCGGCCGATTTCCGTGCTGCGGACGCGCAGCGCGCACTTTCCTCCTGTCCCGGGCTTTTGAATGACTTTTGCCGATCTCGGCCTCTCCGACGAATTATTGAAGGCCGTGACCGAATCCGGTTACGACACGCCGACACCCATCCAGGCGCAGGCGATCCCGTCGGTGCTGATGATGAAGGACATTATCGGCATCGCGCAGACCGGCACGGGCAAGACCGCCAGTTTCGTGCTGCCGATGATCGACATATTGGCCCATGGCCGCGCCCGCGCGCTCATGCCGCGCAGCCTGATCCTGGAGCCGACGCGCGAGCTGGCGGCGCAGGTGGCCGAAAATTTCGAGAAATACGGCAAATATCACAAGCTTTCGATGGCTCTGCTGATCGGCGGCGTCCAGATGGGCGATCAGGTCAAGGCGCTGGAAAAGGGCGTCGACGTGCTGATCGCCACGCCCGGACGCCTGATGGACTTGTTCGAGCGGGGCAAGATTCTGCTCAACGGCTGCAACATGCTGGTGATCGACGAAGCGGACCGCATGCTCGACATGGGGTTCATTCCCGACATTGAGCATATCTGCACCAAATTGCCCGCGCAGCGGCAGACGCTGCTCTTCTCGGCCACCATGCCGCCCGTCATCAAGAAACTGGCGGATCGCTTTCTCAGCAATCCCAAGTCGATCGAGGTCGCGCGCCCGGCGACTGCGTCGACCAATATCGCGCAGCATCTGGTGAAGGTGGATGCGCGCAAGAAGCGCGAAGCGCTGCGCGCCCTGCTCGACGGGCAAAAGGTGCAGAGCGCCGTCATCTTCTGCAATCGCAAGACGACCGTGCGCGAACTCAACAAGAGCCTGCAACGCCACGGATACAAGTCCGGCGAGATTCACGGGGACATTGACCAGGCGTCGCGTATCGCGGAACTGGAGCGATTCCGCGACGGTACGGTCAATATCCTGGTCGCATCGGACGTGGCTGCGCGCGGCCTTGATATCAAGGGCGTCAGCCACGTCTTCAATTTCGACGCGCCCTGGCATCCTGACGATTATGTCCATCGCATCGGCCGCACTGGTCGCGCGGGCGCGAAGGGGGTGGCCTACACCTTCGTTACCAAGGATGATGCCGAAGCGATCGACAATATCCAGAAGCTGATTGGCACGAAGATCGACTATGCTGATTTGCCAGGCGCGGCGAAGGATGCCGAACCAAAGGTTGAGGATAAGCCGGCGCCGACCAAGGCGCGTCGGCCAGATCGATCGAACGAGAAGCGGACTGACCGCCGCAGTGACGACCGCAAGCCGGCATCGCGGCCTTCTCGCCAGTCGGCCACGCACGACGATGGCCCCGACGAGGGATGGAACGGCCCTGTTCCGGAATTTCTGTTCGTGGGCTTCAACGGTTGATCGCGGGGTGATGCTGCCTGAACGGTAGTATTTCCGTCATATTCGGTGCGGACTTGTAACAATGCGGCGCTAAGGATTCGGCCCCAAGGACAGAGTTTCCGGGGACCGTATCATGAACGCCATCACGCGCTTGCCCTTCCTTGGCGATCTGGAGCAGGGGGCGGACGACCCATTCCACATCCCTGAACGGGAAGGGGAGCGCCGCCGCTATCGCACCATTTGGATTTCCGACATCCACTTAGGCACGCGCGGCTGCAACGCGACGATGCTGATCGATTTCCTCGACAGCGTCGACAGCGAAACCATCTATCTGGTCGGCGACATTATTGATGGCTGGCGGCTCAAGAAACGTTTCTATTGGCCGCAGGCGCATAATGACGTGGTGTGGCGCATCATGAAGCGCGCCAAGCGCGGCACGCGCGTCGTCTATATTCCCGGCAATCACGATGAAATGTTCCGCCAGTTCACCGGCATGAATTTTGGCGGTGTCGAAATCCGGCGCAAGGCGATCCACGTCACCGCCGATGGGCGCAAGCTGCTGGTGCTGCATGGCGACGAGTTCGACACGATCATGCTCGCGCACCGCTGGCTCGCCTTCGTCGGGGACGCGGCCTATACGTTGATGATGCGCCTGAACGTCGCCGTGAATGCGGTGCGGCAGCGTATGGGGCTTCCTTATTGGTCGCTCAGCAAGATGGCCAAGCACAAGGTCAAGAATGCCGTCGAGTTCATTTCCAAGTTCGAGGATGTCGTCGCGCATGAAGCCGCCACGCGCGGCGTCGATGGCGTGGTCTGCGGGCATATTCACAACGCCGAGATGCGGCAGATCGCCGGTATAGACTATTATAATGACGGTGACTGGGTCGAAGGCTGCACGGCCTTGGTCGAGCATTTCGATGGTCGGATGGAAGTGCTGCACTGGGCGGACGAAATCGCCGCCCGAGCTGCCAAGGAGGCGGCGCGCGACTCCTCCCGGCTTGCCGCTTGACGGAGGAAAGCGTGCGGATCGCGATCGTCACCGATGCCTGGTCGCCGCAAGTCAACGGCGTCGTGCGGACGCTTCAGACAATCGAGGGCGAACTGACGCGGATGGGCCATCCGGTCAAGGTGATCTCGCCCGACCTTTACGGGTCGATCCCGTGCCCGACCTATCCCGAAATCCGGCTTGCCCTGGTGCGGTCAAGCGTCGTGGGGCAGGATATTGCCGCCTTCCGCCCCGATGCGGTGCATCTGGCGACCGAAGGCCCCTTGTGCGTGGCCGCGCGCCGCTGGTGCCTGCGCAGCGGTGTGCCCTTCACGACCGCCTATCATACGCATTTCCCCGACTATGTGTCGCAGCGCACGGGCCTGCCGGCCGCCTGGTTCTGGCGCTATATCCGCTGGTTCCATGGCCCTGCGCAGGCGGTGCTGGTGTCGACGCGATCGGTTCGCGAGCAGTTGCGCGCCCATGGCATCGCCAATGTGCGGCCATGGGGCAGGGGGGTGGATCTTGCCGCCTTCACACCCGACGCTCCCCTGCCGACGCAATTTGCCGATCTGCCGGGTCCGATCATGCTTTATGTCGGCCGCGTCGCGGTGGAAAAGAATCTGGAGGCGTTTCTGGCCGCCGACCATCCCGGCACCAAGGTCGTCGTCGGTGATGGTCCCGCGCGCGCGGCGCTGGAACGAGCCTGGCCGCAGGCGCGCTTTGTCGGGCCATTGTTCGGCAAGGATCTGGCGGGCGCCTACGCCAATGCCGACGTGTTCGTCTTTCCCAGCCGCACCGACACGTTCGGCCTTGTCATGATAGAGGCGCTGGCGTGCGGGACGCCCATTGCGGCTTTCCCCGTGACCGGCCCGGTCGATATCGTGACGCCGGAAACAGGCGCCCTGTCGGACGATCTTGGTCAGGCCATCGCGGCAGCCTTGCAGCGCGACCGGGCGGCGTGCGCGGCCTATGGGCGCAGTTTTTCGTGGGACCGCAGCGCCAGGGAATTTCTCGCCGGCCTCCATGCGATCGACCCGGAGGTGATCGAAAGCGCCGCCTGACGCAACGACCGCCGGATTGTCTTGCCGGAACCGGCGGGATAGACTATCTCTGCTCTGTCGTGGCCGCCCTGCTTGGGCGGCCCTTATCGTTTTTACGTGCCGGAGAAGTCCCGTGTCCCAGCCTCTCATGCCCCATGCGACCGCCAGCTGGCTGGTCGACAATACCGCGCTGAGCTTTGACCAGATCGCGGAATTCTGCGGGCTGCATATCCTTGAAGTGCAGGCGATCGCCGATGACACCGCCAGCATCAAATATACCGGGCGCGATCCTGTGCGCGCGCATGAAATCACCATGGAGGAAATCCATAAGGGTGAGGCGAACCCCGACTATAAGCTCAAGATGCTGAAAGGGCCGGAGCCTGTGCGCCGCACCAAGGGGCCGCGCTACACGCCGGTCAGCAAGCGGCAGGACAAGCCCGATGGCATCGCGTGGATCTTGCGCAACCATCCTGAAATCTCGGACGGCGCGATCGGCAAGTTGATCGGCACCACCCGCACCACCATTGCCGCCATCCGCGACCGCACCCACTGGAACATCAGCAACATCACGCCCAAGGACCCGGTGACGCTGGGCCTGTGTTCACAGCGCGAACTGGATGCGCTGGTCGCACGGGCGGCGAAAAAGGCCGGCATCGAAGCGCCCACCGATTCGCGTCTGGATGGCGACCGCGAGGCGCTGATCGAGGAGTTGCGGCGCGAGCGGGAAGACGCCGTGCGCCGTGCTGAAGAGGCGCTCAAGAGCGAGTCCGACTTCATTTCCAGCGCCGCCACGATCATCGATCCTTTCAGCAGCAACAAGGGCGAGGTGTGATGCCGTAGCGTCAGCAACGTTCCTGTTGCTGACGTCGCAAACCCAAGGTTTATCAAGGGCTGCGTCTGCAAGGGGCGCGGCCCTTTTTCATTGGTTGACGCTTGCGTAAAGTGCGGCTGCGCCATACACTCCCTGGCATGGAGAGCATCGAAAAGATCCTGAAGGACAAGTATCGCCATCCCACCCAGTGGGATCAGACCTTCCCGCCGATGTCGATGGGGCAGATGGTGACGGACAGCGCGCTGGCGCATCCCGACGCCCATATGGTCGACTTCATGGGTCGCAAATTCACCTATGGCGACATGTATGACCAGATCCGCCGGGTGGCGTGCGGGCTGCAGGCCATGGGCGTGCAGAAAGGGGACCGGGTTGGCCTCTATCTGCCCAACACCCCCCATTATGTCGCGGCCTATTATGGCGCACTGATGGCCGGCGCCATCGTCGTCAATTTCTCCCCCCTCTATACCGCGGCCGAGTTGGAGCATCAGGTTGAGGACAGTGGGACGAAGATTCTCTTCACCCTGTCGGCAAAGGCTTTGCTGCCTACCGCCATGGAGGTGCTGGAGCACAGCACACTCGAAACCCTGATCGTCGGATCGGTCGCCGAAGTGCTGCCGCCGGTCAAATCGTTGCTGTTCCGCTGGTTCAAGGCAAGCGAGAGCGTGGCCATCCCCGATGATCCGCGGATCATCCGCTATGACCGGTTCATGACCAACAAGGGCGATTGCGCGGTGGCGCAGATCGACCCGGTCAACGACGTCGCGCTGCTGCAATACACCGGCGGTACGACCGGCACGCCCAAGGGTGCAATGTTGACGCACCAGAATCTGACCGCCAATGCGCGCCAGGCGCAGGCGATCGATCCGCGCCAGCATGAGCCGGATCGCATCATCGCGGTCCTGCCCTTTTTCCACGTCTTCGCCAATACCTGCACGCTCAATCGCACGGTGGTAAATGGCGGCGAGATGGTGATGCTGCCCCGCTTCGACGCGGCGCAGGTGCTGGCCGCCGTGCAACGGGTAAAGGCGACATCCCTGCCGGGCGTGCCGACCATGTTCCAGGCGCTGCTGGATCATCCCGCGATCCGCAATATCGATTTCTCGTCGCTGCGCGCCTGCATTTCCGGTGGTGCGCCCTTGCCGCTGGAACTCAAGCAGAAGTTCGAGGCGGCGACGGGCGCGCATCTGATCGAAGGCTATGGCCTGACCGAAACCAGCCCGATCGTCTGCACCAATCCCTATGAGGGCCTGAACAAGAGCGGCACCGTGGGCCAGCCAGTTCCCGCGACCCGCGTCAAGCTGGTCGATCGCGAAGACCCGACGCGACCGCCGCCGCAAGGCGAGCCGGGCGAGCTTCTGTTCGCGGGACCGCAGATCATGAAGGGCTATTGGAACCGCCCGGACGCCGACGCGCAGGTTTTTGTCGGCGATTATATCCGCACGGGCGACGTCGGCATCATCGACGAAGATGGCTATGTGAAGATCGTCGACCGGTTGAAGGACATGATCGCGGTCGGCGGGTTCAAGGTGTTTCCCAGCCAGGTTGAATCCGTCCTTTACCATCACCCGGCCGTCAAGGAGGCGCTGGTGATCGGTGTGCCCGACCACTATCGCGGTGAGCAACCAAAGGCGTTCGTGACCCTGAATGAGGGGCATGAGATTGATGGCCCGGCGCTCCGGGATTGGGTCAATCCGCAGCTCGGCAAGCATGAGCGTGTCTGCGATGTGGAGGTTCGGCTGAACCTGCCCAAGACGTTGGTCGGCAAGCTGTCGCGCAAGGAACTGGTGGCCGAGGAACGGGCGAAGGCGCAGGCCGCCGCGCTGGAGGCTGGAACCCCGGCCTGATCCTTCCTATCTCAACGCCTCACATAGTCGAGGAATGACAGGAATGACGGAAGAAGTCGCAACGCTGGCCGGCGGATGCTTCTGGTGCACCGAAGCGGTGTATCAGAATCTGAAAGGCGTGAAGTCGGTCGAAAGCGGCTATATCGGCGGCACGGTGCCCGATCCGACCTATGAACAGGTCTGTTCGGGCAACACGGGTCATGCCGAAGCCATCCGCATCACCTTCGATCCCGACGTCATTTCCTATGGCGATCTGCTCGACATCTTTTTCGCCACGCATGATCCGACGACGCTCAACCGTCAGGGCAATGACATCGGCACCCAATATCGGTCCGCGATCTTTCCCCATTCGCCCGAGCAGGAGGAGGAAGCGCGCGCGGGCATTGAGCGCGCGCAGGCCGATCAGTCCGCACCGATCGTGACGGCGATCGAGCCGGAAGCCCCCTGGTATCCGGCGGAGGATTATCATCAGAAATATTGGGACAGGGTCGGCGATAGGAATCCCTATTGCATGGCGGTCATTCCGCCCAAGCTGGCCAAGTTGCGCAAGGGCTTTGGCGAACGGCTGGACGCCTGAATCTCGTCCGCGTGTCCCGCGCCCTCACTCGAAGACGGCGCCGCCCCTCGGGTGGCGTCTGTCGGGCATATCCTTTATGGGCGACAGGCACGCAACGGCAATTGGCGAGGACGGGACGATGAAGAAGGCGATGATCTTGGCTGGGCCGTTGCTGATGCTGGGGCTGACGGGATGCGTTCGCACCGTCGCCAGCGTCGTCACTGCGCCGGTTCGGGCAGGCTCGCAGGTTGCCGACTGGGCGACCACCAGCCAGGATGAGGCGGATCGCAATTACGGCCGCAAGATGCGCGAAAAGGAAGCGCGCGAAGGCCGGGAAGCGAAAAAGGCCGAAAAGGCGCGCCGCAAACAATGTCGCGAGGCGGGCTATGATAATTGCGGCTGAGGTTTGACGCTGGCGTGGTTTCCGGCCTGCGCTAGGTTGGCCCTTGAACGATCAGGCGGCCGCACGCCTCAAGCGGTCGTTGATCGCGGCCCCTATGCCTTCCATCGGGATCGGCGCCACGGCGATCCGTTCTGCGGCGCTTGCATCGGCCATGTGCAACGCTGCGAAGAGATTGGCGCCTGCTTCGCGCAGATCGGCCTCGGGGCTGAGGTTGATGTGGCAGGGCATCAGGCCAAACCCGATCAGATATTCGTTCGTTTCGGCGCGCAGCGCGTCGAGGCGTACCGGCTTGGCTGGCGCATAATGGCTTTCAAGCTGGCCCGGCGCTTCGATCGCGGCATCCGCCTTGGCGGCGACCACGGGCAGCCCAGTCGCCTCGCCCAGCATGTCGGCGGTAATCGGACCCGGCCGCAATAGCCGGATCCGGTCCGTTTCCGGCGCGGCGATGGTCGATTCCAGTCCCTCGCTCGTTGGCCCTTCGTCCAGCACCATGCGCACCTTGCCATTCAGGCTCGCGAGCACATGCTCCGCCCGCGTCGGGCTTATCGAGCCGCTGCGATTGGCCGAAGGCGCTGCCAGTGGGCGGCCGCTTTCGCGGATCAGCGCGCGCATCGCGGGATGAGCCGGCACCCGCAGCGCGACGGTCGGCAAGCCGGCCGTCACCAGATGCGACAAACCGCTATCGGCGCGCACCGGCAGCACCATGGTCAAAGGCCCAGGCCAGAAACGCTCGGCAAGCCTGTCTGCCGTCGCGGAGAAATGCGCGAGCGTGCGCGCCATGTCCATATGCGCGACATGCACGATCAGCGGGTTGAAGCTGGGGCGTCCTTTCGCACTGTAGATCGCGGCGACGGCATGGGTGTCGGTGGCGTCCGCTGCCAGGCCATAGACTGTCTCGGTTGGCACCGCGACCGGCTCGCCCGCGCGGATCAGCAATGCCGCTTCTCTCAGCGCTTCGGCGCCATAGCGGCAGGTTCGGGTGGAATAGACTGGATTTGCGATTGTCACGGCCCCCAAGCTATAGTCCCCAAGCTGAGCGAGTAAAAGGCCATTGCGTCAGCACAATGACAGGACTTTTGCCGCGCTTTCCCTCCACTGTGGAAATGATCTAAGGGCAGGTGATGAACGATGCCCTTTTGACCCGCATTGCCGAAGCGCTGGAGCGGATGGCGCCGCCTCCGGCGTCTCCCGCTGACCTGTCGATTGCGTCGGCTTATGTCTGGGACGGTCATGTCGTCCACCCGGTCGAGGATTTTGCGCCGGTCGATTATGACTTGCTGACCGGGATCGACGCGCAGAAGGAGGCGCTGCTCGCCAATAGCCGTCGTCTGGCTGATGGCTATGCCGCGCATGACGTGCTGTTATGGGGGGCACGCGGGACTGGCAAATCCGCGGCTGTGGCCGCCGTCGTCGGCAAATTGCAGCGGGAAGGGCGTGACATCGCCCTTATGCAATGCGCCATCGACCAGTTGGCCAGCCTGCCATCGCTGTTCGCGCTGTTGCGGAGCAGCGAGCGTCCCTTCATACTGTTCCTCGACGATCTGGGCTTTGACGAGCAGGGGGCTGGCGATGCCCGCGCGCTGCGATCGCTGTTGCAAGGCGGCACGGCCGCTCGGCCGGCCAATGTACGGCTATACGTCACGTCCAATCGCCGTCATATCGTGCCCCGCCACCTGGCCGAGCAGGATGATCCGATCAATCCGCGCGACGTGATAGACGACAAGATGGCGCTATCGGATCGCTTCGGCCTCAGCCTTGGCTTTCATGCGATCGACCAGAATGCTTATGTCGCGATTGTCGAGGGCTATGCGCAAACGCTGGGGCTCGCCGTCGATCGGCTGGAAGCGATTCAATGGGCGACGCAGCGCGGCAGCCGGTCGGGCCGCGTTGCCTGGCAATATGTCGTGGAACTGGCCGGCAGGAACGGGTTGACGATCTGATCGCCAGCCCTGTCGCTCATTGCGCCTTGGTGACGCGCCAGACGATTCCGCCGACATCGTCGCTTACCAGCAACGCGCCCTGCGCATCGGCCGTCACGTCGACAGGGCGGCCATGGGCGTCGCCATCCTTGTCCAGGAATCCGGTCAGCACATCGACCGGCTTCGCCTTGCCGGCCTCCCCGTCATTGAAGCCGACGAACACCACCTTGTAACCGGCGGCGGGTTTGCGGTTCCAACTGCCATGCAGGCCGACGAAGGCGCCATCGGTGAAGGGCGCGCCGAGTTGCACCTTGTCGGCAAAGGTCAGGCCGAGTGGCGCGACATGGTTGCCCAGCGCATAATCGGGCCGCTTGGTGTATTCGCGAATTTCTGGGCGCTGCGGCTGGACGCGACGGTCCTCATACCCGCCCCAATAATTCCACGGCCAGCCATAGAAGGCGCCAAATTCGATCCGCGTCAGATAATCGGGAACCAGGTCCGCGCCCAGCATGTCGCGTTCGTTGATGACGCCCCAGAGCGCCCCGCTCTTGGGTTCGAAGGCAAGGCCCACAGGGTTGCGCAGGCCCGAGGCGAAGACGCGCTTATACCCGTTCCTGGGGTTCACTTCGAAAACGACCGCGCGGTTGCGCTCGCGTTCCAGTCCATTTTCGCCGATATTGCTGTTCGACCCGACGCCGATGTACAGCAGCCCGTCGGGCGATGCGACCATGCTCTTGGTCCAATGCTGGTTGGGCGATTGGGCGGGCAGGTCGATGATCTTGCGCCCGGCGGCGCTGATCTTCGTGTCGCCTTCCTTATACGGGAAAGCCATCAGCGCATCGGTATTGGCGACGTAAAGCGTGTCGCCGATCAGGGCCATGCCATAGGGGGAATTGAGCCCGGTCAGAAAGGCTGTCTTCGTGTCCGCCCGGCCGTCCTTGTCGGTGTCGCGCAGCAGGGTGATGCGGTTGGCGGAAGGAACGCCGGCGCCCGCCTTGTCCATCAGGTAATTCATGACTCGCTGGACGATGCCGTCCTTGGGACGCGGCGGGCTGTTGGTTTCCGCGACCAATATGTCGCCATTGGGCAGCCGCAACATGGATCGCGGATGCGACAGGCCTTCGGCGAAGCGTTCCACCGTCAGCCCTTGGGCGGCGACAGGTTTTTCACCCGCCTTCCACGGCTTCACCTCGGCGATGTTGACGGTCGGGATCATCTCGCTGCGGGGGCTGGTGAAGACCGGTTCCCGGCCCGTATCCGCGCCTGCGGGCAATCGGGCAGTGTCGCCCTGCGCCAGATAGAGAAAACCACCGCCAACGAGCGCGATGGCGACAAGGGGCAGGATGATGAAATGCTTGTTCATGCGCCAACATCTATGCGGCGATCGGGTTTCGGGCAAGGTGATTGCCCGTCTGCGCCGCCGCTTATTTGCCGCGTTCGCCCAGATAAATCAGCAACGCGATGATGATGCCCAGGGCAAGACCGCTCAGCAGTCCGATCGTCGGCTGGCCCAGCAGTCCGCCGCCGATCGTGCCGACGAGAATCAGCAGCGCGATGATGGCGCCCGATCCGGTCGGGGTGGAGCGACGATCTCTCATGGGGTGGTCCTTGCCATGCTAAGCCCGGCGACGCCAGCGCCTTCGCACCATTGTCCGAAATGGATCGAAGCGTCCTGAAACGGGATATTCGTCCCGATGCGGGACATGCCTAAGGGTGTCTTCATCATGCTGTTCCAGCCTCCCGGCCATTCTGTTTCCTTGGCACGGTTCTTGGGACGATATGGTCTCAACAATAAGGGGAGCGGGGGCGCGCCATGCAATTGCCATATCTGGCGGACCGGAAAAGTATCGACGACGCGGCTGAGCTGATCAGCCAATTTGGCGCCAATGCCGGCTACGAAGCGGCCGCTCGCGCCGGCCGCAGCCTCGACCAAGGCAATCATATCCATTTCTGCCACTGGCGGCAGATCGAACGGCTCATCATATTGCTGGCCGTCGACCAACCAACAGGCACCGTCCACTGATGGTAGCTTAAAGGCGCAGTCCGGCGGTTTCGGGCAATCCGGCGAGGATGTTGAGATTTTGCACCGCCGCGCCGGCCGCGCCCTTGCCCAGATTGTCGAGCGCGGCGACCAGCCGAGCCTGGCCGGTGTCCGGATTGCCGAACAGGAACAAGGCCAGGCGGTCGCTCGCGCCGACATATTCCAGTGGCACGCCAGACATGGCCGCGCTGTCCTCCAGCGCAGCTACCGTTACGATCGGGGACCCGGCATAGGCCGACGCCAGCACACCGTGAATATCGGTCAATGATGGCGCACTGGGCATGGCGCGAAGCTGCAACGGCACCTCCACGATCATCCCGCGATAGGCGTTGGCGACGGCGGGTGCGAAGAGGGGCGGATGCGTCAGCCCGGAATAACGGGTCATTTCCGGCACATGCTTATGCGTGAGGTTCAGCCCATAGGGCCGGAACGCGCTGGGCTGCGCTGCTGACGCTTCATAGTCAGCGATCATCGTTTTGCCACCGCCCGAATAGCCTGATGCCCCCGACACGGTGACAGGCCAGTCGGCAGGAATCAGGCCCGCTAGCACCAGCGGGCGCACCAATGCCAGAAAGCCCGTGGGCCAGCAGCCCGGATTGGCGACATAGCGGCTGGCGGCCAGGCGTTCCCGGTGGCCCGGTTCCAGTTCGGGAAATCCATAGGTCCATCCATCGGCGACGCGATGGGCGGTGGAGGCGTCGATGACGCGCGTATGGTCATTGTCGATGAGCGCCACGGATTCGCGCGCGGCGTCGTCGGGCAGGCACAGGATGACGACATTCGCGGCATTCAACGCGTCGCGCCGGGCGGCGGCGTTTCTGCGATCCTCAATGTCGAGCGCGATCAGCGAAAGTTCCGGGCGCCCGGCCAGCCGCTCGGCGATCTCGATCCCGGTCGTTCCATGACCGCCGTCGATGAAAACCTTGGTCGTCATAAGCTTACCCTGCGCCGCGCGATGATAGGTGTGGGGTGGTCAGCCGCCAGGCGCGCGACGACGTCGGCCAGCGGTTCCTTGACCACGGCCATCCAATGGGCGTTGGCATGCAAGAGGGTGCTGCCGTCAGTCATGATGCCGACATGGCCGGGGAAGAAAATAAGATCGCCGCGCTCCAGCTTTGCATCGTTGTCTATGGGCGTCCCGATCCCTTCGCACTGCAAATCTGTGTCCCGGGGCACGCTCAGTCCAGCGCGGCCCAGTGCGACCTGGACCAGCCCAGAGCAATCGATGCCGCGATGTCCGCGCCCGCCCCAGACATAGGGTTTGCCAAGATGCCCCTCTGCCACCGCAACCCAGTCTGAAACAGGCGTGTCGATTGGCTCGATATGGCGCATATGCACGAAGCCTTCGGCACAGGCCGCAAAGGCGCCGTCCATGTCGCCAGCGAATTTGGCGCCGAGCGGCCAATAATCCGCGATCGTCGACTTGATGTCGGGCGCACTGAACAACGGCGCGGTCAGGGCGGTTATCCGGTGGGTCGGCTCTGCTTCGACATCGAGCCCGTCGCGCCGGATGTAGCCGACATAGCCATCATGCCCGCAAAATCCCCAGGCCCAGTCAGTGGTCACGTCCAGAGCGTGGAATATTTCACCACGCAACAACTCGCTCACCGCTTCTGCCGTGGGGGACGCTGCCGCCAGCAAGGGCGTGCCGGGCGCGACACATGTCAGCGCGACGGCGCGCGCATAATGAGCCGAAAAAAGCGTGCCGGCCAGCGACAGATCGGCAAGGTCGCCGCGCGCGGCATGAACGCGCCGGTCCAGCGCAACCGAACGGCCTTGCAGCTTGAACCGGGTTCTTTCAGGCGGAGCGTTCCGCGGCGGGGGTGTCAGTCCGTTCATCGCGCGCGGTTCCTGCGATGAAAAGGTTAAAGGCGTCAAGAAATTCCGCGCCCTTGGGGGTTCGTGTGATGAAAATATTGCGGCGGTCCGCGACATCGCGCTCGCGCCGCAGATAGCCGAGCGCCGATAATTTATTGAGCGCACGGGTAATGACCGGCTTCGACACATGCAGCGTTTCCGCAAGGCCACGCACGGTATGCGGCCCGGAACTGATATACACGGTCATCATCAACGCCATCTGGCGATTGGTCAGGTCCGGTTTGCCCGAACGCACATAATCGACCAGCGTCGACATCCATTGACGCAGCGACGGGATGCCCGGGCGGTTGATCTCGGCGGCGGAGTGACTGGCTGAAAGGGCGTTCATGCCCGCTTAACGCGCGATGGCCAATCCGGTTGCGTAACGGATAGGCCTTTGTAAATGCGTCATCGTTGGGGGCGATAGCGCTCCTGAAGTAACTGGAATATGGCGCGCATGCCCAGCGCCTCTCCGCCCTTGGGCCGGCTTGGTTTTGCCGTCGGACGCCAGGCAAATGTATCGAGGTGCAGCCAGGGTATATTGTCCGGGACAAAGCGTTTCAGGAACAAGGCTGCGGTGATCGCGCCGGCAAAGCCGCCGTCGCCGGCATTATTGATATCGGCCACGTCGGATTTCAGCATCTCGGCATAGGGGTCCCACAAAGGCAGTCGCCAGAGCGGGTCTTCAACGGCGGCGCCATGCGCCAAAGCTTGCGCGGCCAGCGTATCATCGTTGGAGAATAAGGCCGGCAGATCGGGGCCGACCGCGACGCGCGCCGCGCCTGTCAACGTCGCGAAATCTATCACCAGTTCCGGCTTTTCTTCGCCAGCGCGCGTAAGCGCATCGCCCAGGACTAGGCGGCCTTCCGCATCGGTGTTGCCGATTTCGACGGTCAGGCCCTTGCGGCTGCGCAATATGTCGCCAGGACGAAAGGCGTTGGCGCCGATGGCGTTTTCGGCCGCAGCGATCAGCAGGTGCAGCCGGACCGGCAGGCGGCTCGCCATAATCAACTGCGCCAGGCCCAGCGCATGGGCGGCCCCGCCCATGTCCTTCTTCATCAGGCGCATGCCCGATGACGGTTTGATGTCCAGCCCGCCGCTGTCAAAGCAGATACCCTTGCCCACCAGCGCGAGGCGGGGGTGGGACGGGTCGCCCCATTCCAATTCTATCAGGCGCGGGGCGAAACTGCGATCGGCCGCCTTGCCAACGGCGTGGATCATCGGAAAGCCCTGTTCCAGCGCGTCGCCGCGCGTAGTGGTAACGTGCGCTCCGAACGGTTGCGCGACGCGTTCCACCGCCTGCTCCAGATCGGGCGGCCCCATGTCGGCGGCCGGGACATTGACCAGATCGCGCACCAGGGCGGTGGCGTGGGCCAGATGCAGCGTCGGTTCGATGCGAGCGACGTCCTGGGTCAAAAGCACCCTGGCGCTCGTGCCATTGTCATCCTGGCGATAGCGGTCGAAGCGATAATGCGCCAGCAGCCAGCCGAGCGCTGCGTCACCCGCCCGTCCATCGGCGAGGCGATATTGGCCTTCCGGCAAGGCGTCGACGAGCTTGGCGAGGCACCATGGCCCCATTTTCTCCCGGTCAGGCACGACGGCGACGACTGACCAGTCCTGCTGGCCTTCACCCCACAACAGCGCATGGTCGCCAATCTTGCCGCGAAACTTCTGTGCGGAAAGCATGCTGCGAATTGAGGCAGATTGCTCGCTGCTCCAGCCTTCGTAGCTGCCCGGATCCAGTAATTGGATCATGTGCGCTGGCTGTTGGTTGTCTGGCTTGAGCAGGTCGGAAAAGTCGATCATGCTGCCGGTGTAAGGGAAACGCCCCGAGGAGGGAAAGAGGCAATTTCCCGTCGCGCGCGCGGCACGGCCGACCCAATGTGACTTTGCCTCGCAAGGCCGATGGGCCTAGAAGGAACGCCAGAAGAAACAAGGAGATGGACGATGACTTATGCAGATGACCGCAGCCTGCAGGCGGCTCGCGCCAGGGCCTATGCGCTCGCTGAAACCGGTCGCTTCGACAATGGCAATGCCGTTCAGCAGGCGTTGATCGCCGAAGGCTGGTCCAATGCCGGACGCGCCTTGGAAAGCGACTATGCGCGCAAGGCCATCGGCGAGCGCTGCCGCGCCGCACAGGCGCAGGCTCACTGATGCGCGGCGGCGGGATGATCGCGGCTGCGGCGCTGCTTGCGGTGGCCTGCTCGCCCACGGGCGACGAGGCTGCCGGCAATGCGATGTCCAATGCAGCAGCCACGCAATTTGCCAATCACATGGCGGGCGCGACGCCACCGCCGTCATATCCCGCAGCGCCCTTTTCACAGAGCGACAAGAGCGACCTGCTCGAATTTGCCTATTCCTACCCTGCGCAGGCCGCAGCCATTCCGGCGCTGGTCGACAAGTTTCGCAAAGCAATGGAGAGCAGCAAGGCCGACGCGCTCAAAATGGCGCAGGAAGATAGCGCGTCGGCCAAGGCGTCCGGATATCCGTTCCGGCCCCATAGTCTGGAAACCGAATGGACGGTCGCGGCCAATACGCCGCGCTTCCTGTCCTTGCGATCGCAGACCTATGTCTATTCGGGCGGCGCCCACGGCATGACCGGCTATGACGTGGTTCTGTGGGACAAGGCCCGCCAGCGTGAAACCAGCGTCAAGGCGTTGATGACATCGCCCACGGCCTTTGCCGCCGCCATCCGGGACCGTTTCTGCGCGGAACTCGACAAGCAGCGTGCGGAAAAGCGCGGCGAACCGGTCGTAGCCGGGGATGATGAATTCACCAAATGCATCGATCCGATGGAACAAGTGCTTGTCCCCACCTCGAAAGACGGCGAGCTGATCGACAGCATGACCGTCATCATCGGTCCCTATAGCGCCGGCCCTTATGCCGAAGGCACCTATGAGGTCACGCTGCCGGTGGACGCCGCCATGCGCAAAGCCATCAAGACCGAATATCAGGACGCGTTCGCAAAGCCCTGATCGTCATGCGCAAGATTTTGGCGGGACGGCCCGTGGTTCAGGCCGGAACGCCATAGAGATCGTGATCGTCGGCATCCTCGACCAGAATGTCGACAATGTCGCCGGCCCGGCGTCCCTCACCCACGTCGCGCAAAAAGACGTTGCCGTCGATCTCCGGCGCGTCGGCCTGCGAGCGCGCGGTCGCGCCGATGGAGCCGTTCTCCTCGTCGGGCTCGCCCACCTCGTCGATGATGACGGGCAGTACGCGCCCGATCTTCGCCTGTAATTTCGCGGCGCTGATCGCGGCGGTCTTTTCCATGATCCGATGGTAACGTTCTTCCTTTACCTCTTCGGGCACGGCATCGGGCAGGGCATTGGCCGCCGCGCCCTCCACGGGTTCGAAGCGGAACGCGCCGACGCGGTCGAGTTGCGCTTCGTCCAGCCAGTCGAGCAGATATTGGAAATCGGCTTCCGTTTCACCCGGAAAGCCCACCACGAAGGATGACCGGATCGCGATATCGGGACAGATGGCGCGCCATTTGCGGATGCGATCGAGCACCTTGGCCTCATTGGCCGGCCGCTTCATCGCCTTGAGCACATTCGGGGCGGCATGCTGGAAGGGGATGTCGAGATAGGGCGTCAGCAGGCCGTCCGCCATTAGCGGAATGACCTGATCGACATGCGGATAGGGATAGACATAGTGGAGCCGGACCCAGGGCGCGCGGCCTTCCGCCGTGCGCAGTTGCCCCAGTTCGCGTACGAGGTCCGTCATGTGCGCGCGGACATCGCGGCCCTTCCACTGTCGCACGTCATGCCGGGTATCGACGCCATAGGCGGACGTATCCTGGCTGATGACTAGCAATTCCTTCGTACCCGCCGCAACCAGCTTTTCCGCTTCCCGGAGCACGGCATCAATGCGGCGGCTGACCAGATCGCCGCGGATCGAGGGGATGATGCAGAAGGAACAGCGGTGATTGCAGCCTTCGCTGATCTTCAGATAGCTGTAATGGCGCGGCGTCAGCTTCAGGCCGCCTTCGGGCACCAGGTCGACAAAGGCATTGGGAATGGGCGGGGAGGCGTCATGCACGGCATTGACCACCTGCTCATATTGATGTGCGCCCGTGACGGCGAGCACCTGGGGGAATTTCGCGCGGATGACGTCGGCCTCGTCACCCATGCAGCCGGTCACGATGACGCGGCCATTTTCCGCGATCGCCTCGCCGATCGCTTCAAGCGATTCTTCCTTGGCCGAATCCAGAAAGCCACAGGTGTTGACGAGCACGACGTCAGCGCCCGCATAATCTGCGGACATCTGATAGCCGTCGGATCGCAGCTTGGTCAGGATACGCTCGGAATCGACCAGATTTTTGGGACAGCCGAGCGACACCATGCCGATTTTCGGCGCGTCTGGAATTTTGGTTGCCATGATCGGCGCGCACATAGGGATTTTTGGCGCGAATGTCACGGGAAACGAATCAGACCGGGGGCAGGGTGTTCCCATGGCCGTCGCCTTCGGCGATTTCGATGATGACATCGCCTGTCTGCAACTGCTTGGAATCCTCCTCCCAGAAACCGATGGGGCGGTTGCCTCGATAGACCCTCACGCCAAGGCCGGTGCGGATGGCGGACAGCGGCTGGCCGATTTCCTGCGGCAGCACCGCCCGTTCGATCAGTTTCACCCGGCCCCCGGACGCGGCGAGATCCGCCATATAATCGGCAATATGTTCGCCGGTCGTGCTGCCGGCCAGCAGCAGCCCGGCGAAGCTTACGGGATTGATGACCGTCGTCGCGCCGGCCTGCCGCGCGGGCACTTCATTATCCTCGTTCCGCACGACGATGCTGATTGGCAGGCGAGGGGCCAGATGGCGGGCCGTCAGGGTGATCAGGATCGACGTGTCGTCACGCCCGGCCGAAACGATCATGCTGCGCGCCCGGTGAATCGCCACATCCTTCAACGTCTTGTCGCGCGTCGAATCGCCGCACAATATATTGCAGCCATGGGCTTCGGCCAGTTCCAGCGCCTTTTCGCTGCCATCGATGACGACGATTTCCCGCGGATCGGTGCCGCGCGCCAGCAGTTCATGCACGGCCTCCTGCCCGCTGGTGCCGAAACCGGTGACGATGATGTGATTGTGCAGATCGGCCTGGATGCGTGCCATGCGCCACCTGTAAAAAATGTTGCGGAGAAAGAGATTATAGGCCGTGCCGAGGAAGATCAGCCAGACAAAGAGCCGGATCGGCGTCACGAACAGGGCTTCGAACAAGCGAGCTTCCGGCGTGATCGGGACGATGTCGCCATAGCCCACGGTCGTGACGGTGACGGTCGTGAAATACAGCACGTCGATGAAGCTGATCTGGTTGTCGAGATTATCCTTCAGCCCGTCCCGCCCTATCCAGTGTAGGAGCAGGACCAGCGAAATGAGGCCGAAGAGGAGCAGGACGCGCCATGTCAGGTCCATCCACATCGGCATGGACGATCTGCGTCGCAGGAAGCCCGCCATGGTCGACGGGGCGTTTGCCTTGTCGATCCTCATGCCGGGGGCAGCTTGCCAAGCGGGTCGACCGGCGCGCGGTCCTTGCGCAATTCGAAATGCAATTTGGGCTTGCTGGCATAGCCGGTATCGCCCGACAGGCCGATCACCTGCCCCTTGGTCACTTTCTGTCCGCGCACCACGTCGACGCGGCTGGCATGGCCATAGGCGCTGACCCAGCCGCTGCCATGGTTGATCAGAACCAGTCCGCCGAACACGGCCACCTTGTCGCCGGCATAGGCGACGACGCCATCGGCCGACGCGCGGATCGGCGTGCCGACCGGGGCGGCGATGTCGATGCCATTATTCCTGGACCCGCTTTGACCCGGCCCGAAGCGGGAGAGGATGGTGCCGCGCAGCGGCCAGGCAAAGCTGCCCGCGAACGCCGTCGGCTGGGCGATCGGCGCATTGGAGGGGAGGGGCCTGGGCTTGCTGGAAGCGGCCATCACGGGCGCATTGTCCCGCGCGGCAGGCTGGCCGCCGGTCAGCACATCGTCAATGTCGATGCGGAATGCAGCCGCTCGCTGCTCCAGCGATCGTGCATCGCCAGCCGGAGCATCGGGCAGCAACAGGCGCTGCCCGCGCCGAAGGACATAGGGTTCCTCCAGGCCGTTCGCCTCGACGATGCGCCTCCACGGGACGGCATAGGCTGCGGCGATGGCAATCCCCGTCTCCCCTTCAGCGACGAGGTGATATCGGCCACCGGGTATCCTGAGCGTTTGCCCGACGCTCAGGGCGTAGGGTGGCGATAGGCCATTAGCCTTCGCGATCACTTCGGATCCGGCCCCGGTGCGATTGCCGACCCCGCGCAGCGTGTCGGCCGGACGCACGACATAGCTCGACTCCGCGACAATGCGGGCGTTGGGGACGACCTGCTGCGCGGTCCAGACCGGCTCTGGTTCAGCCAGCCGCGCCGTGGTCGCGTCCGCACCAAGGTTAGGCGGGGGCGTCGGCGTCGATATCGCGGCGGTATCCCGCTCAGCTTGCTGCGGGATGCAGGCGGTGAGCGGTAGCAGCAGGCCGAGGGCGCAAACAAGCAGGCGGGGGGAAACAGGCATCCCTTTCTGTGTATCGCATCAGGGCCAGCTTTCCAGCCCTCATGCCACGTCCATCGTCAAACGCAGAAGCCAGGACGGGAAAAGTCCCCTTATCGCGGCTCCAGCGTCGTGATCCCGCCCATATAGGGCGCAAGGGCATCGGGAATGATGACGCTGCCGTCGGCTTGCTGGTAATTTTCCAGCACGGCGACCAATGTCCGCCCGACCGCCAGGCCCGATCCATTCAGCGTGTGCAGAAACATCGTCTGCTTACCGCCGTCGGGCCGCATGCGGGCATTCATCCGCCGCGCCTGAAAGTCACCGCAATTGGAAACCGAACTGATTTCCCGATAGGTTTCTTGGCTGGGCAACCAGACTTCCAGATCATAGGTCTTGCGCGCGCCAAAGCCCATGTCGCCCGTGCAGAGCAGCATCTTGCGATAGGGCAGGGCAAGCGCCTGGAGAATGCCCTCCGCCGCCGCGACCATGCGTTCATGCTCGGCCTCCGATTCTTCCGGCCGGCAAATCGCCACCAGTTCGACCTTTTCGAACTGGTGCTGGCGGATGAAGCCGCGCGTATCGCGGCCCGCCGATCCGGCTTCGGAGCGGAAACAGGGCGTGAGCGCGGTCAGGCGCAGCGGCAGGCGGTCTTCCGGCACGATCTGATCGGCGACCAGATTGGTCAGCGACACCTCGGCAGTGGGAATGAGCCAGCGGCCATCCGTCGTCTGGAAAAGGTCTTCGGCAAATTTAGGCAATTGCCCCGTCCCGAACAGCGCCGCGTCCTTGACGAGCAGCGGGACGATCGTTTCTTCATAGCCATTCGCCGTCGTCTGCTGATCGAGCATGAACTGGGCGAGCGCGCGGTGCAGCCGGGCCATCTGACCACGCAACGCCGTGAAGCGCGCACCCGACAGGGCGGCCCCGCCTTCGAAATCGAGGCCGAACGCCGGGCCGAAATCGGCATGATCCTGCGGCTGAAACGCAAAGTCGCGCGGCGTGCCCCAACGGCTCAGCTCGACATTGTCCGCTTCGTCCGCGCCATCGGGCACATCGTCCGCGGGCAGGTTGGGAATGGCGGCAAGCAGCGCGGTCAATTGCTCCCCGATCGCGCGCTCTTCGCTCTCCAGCGCGGGCATGCGATTTTTCAGGCCCGCGACTTCGGCTTTGAGCGCCTCGGCGGTATCGCTGTCCTTTGC
The DNA here is from genome assembly GCF_001598335.1 of Sphingobium abikonense NBRC 16140. Classification (GTDB taxonomy): domain Bacteria; phylum Pseudomonadota; class Alphaproteobacteria; order Sphingomonadales; family Sphingomonadaceae; genus Sphingobium; species Sphingobium abikonense. The sequence goes on along the minus strand of NZ_BCYT01000021.1, from coordinate 32,845 downwards.
GGCCATGGCCTGACCGATGGCCTTGCTCGCCTCATTGCGGCGCGCCTGGGCCTGTTGCCACTCCGTCTTGAGCGCGCGGCTTTGCTCGTCCAGCGCAATGATATCGGACGACAGCGCGTCCAGTCCCCGGCGCTTGAGGGCGGCGTCGAAAGCGGCAGGGTTTTCGCGGATGAAGCGTATGTCGTGCATGGCGCAAGCCTATGCCTCCAGCCTGCCGCTCGCGCAACCCCAGGCCCCGTCATCCGTTAGCGTTACGTCAGCCAAAAACAAAGGAGACAGGCGATGCAGATCGAACATGATACGATGGTGCTGGTGGCCGACGGTCGCAAGATGTTGTTCTTCCGGAACAAGGGCGATGCGGCCTATCCCAATCTGGAAGCGGAAACGGTAAAGGAGCAGGACAATCCCGCCGATCGCGATCAGGCGACCGATGCGCCGGGCCGATCGCACAATTCTGTCGGCAGCCACCGCAGCGCCATGGACGAAGTGAACTTTCATGATCTGGAGGAGGCGCGCTTCGCGGCCGATGCCGCCGATATGCTGAAACGTCGTGCCCTGGCGCAGGAATTTGAAAAGCTGATCATCGTCGCGCCGCCGACAGCGCTTGGCGAAATGCGCAAGCATCTGCACAAGGAAGTGCAGGACCGCCTGGTCGGAGAGATTGCCAAGGACCTGACCAATCACCCGGTGCCGGAAATCGAAAAAGTCATCGCCGCCAGTTGAGGCGACAAAAAAGGGGTGGCCCCCCGGAGCCACCCCTCGCATGCCCCCTTTGAGGGGAAAAGGGTCAGGCTGCTGCCTGCGCCTTGCGTTCGGCAAAGCGTCGGCGAGCGACCAGTGCCACGGCGGCCGCACCGAAGAGCAGAACCATAGGCGGCGCGGGCACGTCCGTGCCGCCAGTGCTGGTGCTCGATCCCCCCGTCGAGCTGCTGGTCGAGGAACTGGTGGACGACGAACTGCTGGTCGAAGACGACGTCGACGAGCTGCCACTGCTGCCCGTGCTGCCGAAGCTGGACGACGAACTGCTCGACGATGAACTGGACGAGCTGGACGAAGACGACGAACTGCTGCCGGACGAACCACCGGTCGAACCGGGATGATCGGGCTTGTCGGGTTTGCCCGGTTTCCCGCCGCTAGAACTGCTCGAAGACGAGCTGGACGACGAAGAGGAGGAGGACGAGCTGGAGCTGGATGACGATGAGCTGCTGGTCGCGCCGGATGACGTCGACGTGCTGATGCCGCCGGTCGAGCTGCTGGTGGATGAGATCACCACGGACCCGCCGCTGCTGCCGCCACCGCCGAAGAACCCGCCGATGAAACCGCCGCCGCCAAATCCGCCGCCGCCGCCCATGACGATCGGCACCGCGCCGCCGCCGCCCGACATCATCGGCATTTCAGCCGGCGGCAAAGGCGCAGGCAGCGGAACGGGCGCGGGTTGGCTGGTGACAGTCACCGTTTGTGGTGCGCAGGCCACGGCGGTCTTGACGACCTTCCTCTTCACGGTGCGGACGGCATAGCGCTTTTTGGGCGCGGCCTTCGTGCTCTTGCTGCTATGAACGACAGCAGGGCGCGCGCTTTCGGCCACATGCACCGCGCCGCCACCGATGATCGCGCCACCGCAGGTGCAAGCGCATAGTTTAGCCAGGGCCATCCGAACCGACATAGGAATCCACTCTTGTCTTGTCGCCATCCGATCCGGGTTGGAACGGGTCAGGCTGCCTTTTCACAAAAGCGCAGAAGAAAAGGTTAACCGCAAGGTCGTTAACTCTGAATCCTGCCGACAAGTCCACCAAATTCAGGCCGTAGCGTCAGCGATCATGGTTAACGTCCCACTATGATACGACCCGGCGCCATAGGGTAAAGCGCAACTCGATCCATTGCGGCAGCGCGTCCCCTTGCGATTCGCGGAAGCGGCTTCGGCGGGGACTAGGTCGTGCGGTGGAAAACCCACCTTGCCGACGCCAATGTCCGCTTGTGTCGTTCCGCGCCGATGGCTATGAGGCGCCCTCAATGAAAAGTCATTGGTGCCCGGGAACTTGAAGCACCGGGCCAACGAGTCGGAGAGCCAGATGGCGTCGGTGCTGAATTCCGATAAAGACGGCGTAAAGCCGCCCAAATCGTCCATAACCCTGCCTGTCGATTATCGCCCCTCGGCCGACGAGGAGTTCATGAATCCGCTGCAACAGGAATATTTCCGGCAGCGGCTGTGGGACTGGAAAAAGCAGATCCTTGCCGAGGCGGAAGGGACGCTGGCGGTTCTTCAGAATGAGCCCCTGCGCGAACCCGACCTCAACGATCGCGCGTCGAGCGAAACCGACTGGTCGATCGAGTTGCGCACCCGTGATCGTCAACGCAAGCTCATTTCCAAGATCGATGCGGCCTTGCGCCGTATCGACGATGGCGAATATGGATATTGCGAAGTGACAGGTGAACCGATTTCGCTCGGCCGCCTGGAAGCGCGCCCCATCGCCACCATGACCGTCGAGGCGCAGGAGCGGCATGAACGGCAGGAAAAAATCTCGCGCGACGATTAACGGTTTTTCCATCGCCTGACGATAGTGTCCGCGACGGAACACACTAGATTTTGCGGGTATGGAATGGACGACGAGCAGGGCATTTCGGATCGGGGACCGGCGCGATCGTCACCGCGCGATAGCCTGTTCCTGATGGCCAGCCTGTTCGCCGCGGATGGACGATCACTTGGCCGCGCGCGGATCCGCAACTTGTCGGCTACCGGCTTGATGGCGGATTGCGAAATGCCACTCGCGGCCGGGCAGAAGGTCGCGCTGGACTTGCGCGGCGTCGGCCGCATCTCCGGCACGATTGCTTGGTCGCGCGACAGCAAAATCGGCTTGGCTTTTGATGAAGTTATTGACCCGCAATTGGCCCGTAAGCCTGTGTCTTCTGGCTCCGCACAGTCGATGCCGGATTATCTGAGGGCGCCGCGCGCTGGTCGCTTGCGCTGACCGTCACGACATCGGTGCCGGTATGCGGACATCCTGATACGCCGATGATGACAGGACGGGTCGGACCGACGCCATTGCGCCGGTCCGCACCCTGTATGGACGCGCTTGTGCTTAATGCTGCGCAGCCATCTCTTCCTTCAGCCGCAATTTCTGCTTTTTGAGCGAGGCAACCAGGGTCGTGTCCGGCATGGGACGACTCGTCTCCGCCTTGATCCGCGCGTCGAGTCCTGCGTGCTTGGCCGAAAGAGCTGAGATGTGGCTGTTTTCCATGACATTCTCCTTACGAGGGCGATGGATTTCCGATTAGATCATGAAATATGGTCCGTGTCTCGCGGTGATTCCGCCTTTGCGATGGGCCGTTTGCAAATTTGCGGTGGCCCGCGCGAGCATCGGGCGCTACCACGGGTCGCACGATGCACAGGGGATGCGAGCAGCGACGGTGAGCCGGGAAGATATCATGCGCCGTCTGGAGTTGCTTCGGGTCGAACATCGCGATCTCGATAGTGCGATCGCGGCTCTGGTCGATGCGGGGACCAGCGATCAGATGCAGATCGCGCGGCTGAAAAAGCGCAAGCTGCGGCTGAAGGATGAGATCAGCGCACTGGAAGATGAACTGGTCCCCGACATCATCGCCTGAGTGTCAGCCAGCGTTCCTGCCACAGAACGGCTCCGTAATGGGACATCGGGCGTCCATTCTTGCAGTCTTGCCCCGCTGACAAAGCCGTCAATCTGTGTCAGTCAGTGGCCATGCGTTATGCAGCGTCTCTGGATCCCGGCCTTCATCGCCGACTGGTCGATGGCCTTTACCTCGAAGCCATGATGATGGCCGATGAAGCACGGGCTTATTTTGATGATGACGTTCTGGGACGCGGCGAAGCGGTCGACCCTCTGCGCCGCGTATCCTTCGCCTGCGAATCGCTTAAAGTGACGACCCGTCTGATGCATGTCATCGCCTGGCTCCTCAGCCAGCGCGCCTGGCAGCGCGGGGAAATCAGCGATGCCGATCTGGGCGACGAGAAATATCGGCTGGGTCGCGCCAGCCTGACCGACGCCACGCTGACGGAGGGATTTCCCTTCGAGGCCCGCGCCCTGATCGAGGGCAGTCAGGATCTTTATGATCGGGTCGCGCGGCTGGAGGACCGGCTGGGCCATATGGGCAATGATGCGAAGCGCCATGACGCCGGCCCGGCGCGCGCCCTGCTGGATCGCCTCAACACGGCTTTCTGACATTTTGCCGAACAGCCCCTGATTGCCATGATCTTCGGCACTGGCGCTTTGCGCCATAGTTGGTCTAGACCGGCGCTATGACCCATGGTTTGCGGACCCGATGCCGCGCTTCCGGCCGACCGCATACCCGGCTGCTTTTCGCGCCGTTGCTGCTGCTTGCCCCTTGTCCGGCGCTGGCGCAGGGTGGAACCGCGCCGGCGCTGCCCGATAGCGATGCGCCATTGGACGCCATGCCCGACATCGGCCTCGACTGGCCCGACATGGATCAGCCCGATAATGTCGCGCCGCTCGTCCCCGATCCTGCCGATCAGGCTGGCGCTCCGGCCGAAGCCTTCGATGTCGCGCCGACCGATCCGGCCGAGGCCGTCGCGGCTTTCGCCGATGCGGGTGAAGAGCGTCGCTATACGGTGAACCTGACGGGGTTGGACGGCATCGCCGATACGACCTTCCGCCAGCGCTTCGACGAATTGTCCGTGTTGCATCAGGGCGAGGACAAGGCGGCCAACCTCGCGCAGATAAATCGTCGCATCGCCGAGGATCGCGAATTGCTCGACCGGCTGCTGCGGGCAAAGGGCTATTATGCCGCGAGGGTGCGCGGCAATGTCGCCGCCCCCGCGCCGGGGAGCGACCGGCTGGCGGTGACGTTTATCATCACGCCGGGCACCCGCTACCTCCTGTCTTCGGTCGACGTGACCGGTCTTGCCGAAACCGGCGAGCGTGAAGCAAAGCTGCGCGCCGCCTTTCCGCCCAAAGTAGGCGATCCGGTCGATGCGGACGCCATTATCGCAGGCCAGGGGCAGTTGGAAACGGCACTGGCCGAAAACGGATTTCCGTTCGCCAAGGTCGATGAGCCGGAAGTGCGGATCGACCATGAGGAGCGTAAGGGCGACCTGGACGTCATCGTCGCGCCGGGCGGATATCGACGCTTCGGGGCGATCCGCATGAATGACGAACGCCTGTTCGACGCCCATCATGTCCAGGAAATCGCGCGCTTCGACCCCGACGACACGTACATGGCGTCGGATGTCGAGGATCTGCGGCGAGCGATCGTCGCAACCGGTCTGGTGTCGTCCGTGTCGCTGACGCCGCGCGATGCGGGCGATGGCGACCATGTCGACCTGGACGTCGATGTGCGCCCTGCGCCGCTGCGGACGATCGCCGGGGAACTGGGTTATGGCACCGGCGAAGGCTATCGCGCGGAAGTCAGCTGGCAGCACCGCAATCTTTTTCCGCCCGAAGGCGCCGTCACCGTGCGCGGTGTGGTCGGTACACAGGAACAGACCGCGTCCTTCACCTATCGCCGCAACAATTTCCACCGGCGTGACAATGTGCTGACCGGTCTGGTGTCCGTCAGCAATATTCGCCGCGATGCCTATGACGCCCGCACCATCACCCTGGCCGGTGCGCTGGAGCGGCAGACCAACATCCTGTTCCAGAAAAACTGGGTTTGGCGCGTTGGCGCGGAATTGATCGCGTCGGACGAGGCGGACGCCTTTTCCGGGGGCGCGCGGCGCACCTTCCTGATCGGCGCCGTTCCGCTCAGCCTGACCTATGACGGGAGCGATGATCTGCTCAATCCGACCAAGGGCTTTCGCCTGGGCGGGCGGATCAGCCCGGAACTGTCATTCCAGAACAAGACATTCGGATATACGAAGGTGCAGCTGGACGGCAGTGCCTATCAGCCGGTGGGGGAGCGCGTCGTCGTCGCCGCGCGCGCGCGCTTCGGCACCATCCTTGGCTCGACCGTCGATCAGATCGCGCCGTCCCGCCGCTTCTATGCCGGTGGCGGCGCGTCGGTGCGCGGCTATGGCTATCAGGCGATCGGTCCGCGCTATGGCGAGGATGACGATCCGGTCGGGGGCAAAAGCCTGGCGGAATTTTCGCTGGAAGGGCGCATACGTTTCGGCAATTTCGGCGTCGTGCCTTTTGTCGACGCTGGTAATATCTCCACCAGCTTCCTGCCCCGTTTCCGCGACCTGCGCGTCGGCGCGGGCATGGGCGTGCGCTATTACAGCAATTTCGGGCCAATCCGCGTGGATGTCGGCACCCCGCTCAACCCGCAAGCGGGTGATCCCAAGATCGCGGTCTATGTCTCGCTGGGTCAGGCCTTCTGATGGTGGAGGACACGCCCCCGCGGCCCGTCATCCCGCCGCCTGCCAAGGCCGCGCCGCGCCGCGCCTGGGATGGTCGCTGGCAACGTTGGGTGGCCGGTGTCCTCGCCGCCGTCTTCCTGATCATGGCGGGCGCACTGACATGGCTTGATACTGATGGCGGGCATCGCTTTCTGGCCAGCCGAATTGCCGCAATACAAACGTCGTCGGGGCTGCGCATCCAGGTCGGTGCGATCGAAGGCAGCATCTATCGCAAGGCGGTGTTGCGCGACCTGATCTTGTCTGATTCCACCGGCCCTTTCTTCAGGGCGCCCCGCGTCGAGCTGGACTGGTGGCCCTTCGCCTGGCTGTCCAATCGTTTGGACATTGACCGCTTGTCCATTCCGCAGGCGTCCCTCAGCAAACTGCCCAAGCTTAATCCCACGCAGCGGCGCGGGCCGATCCTGCCGGGCTTCGACATTCGACTGATGCAATTTTCGGTCGGTCGCCTGTCCATCGCGCCCGCCATCACGGGGCGAGCGCAGACAGCGACAATGGCGGGCGATGCGGATATTCGCGGTGGCCGCGCCATTATCGATCTGTCCGCCCGCACGATAGATGGCAGCGACGTCCTCACCATAGCACTGGACAGCCGACCCGACGATGATCGGTTCAAGCTCGACGTGACGGTCAACGCCCCCAGCAAGGGGCTTCTGGCGACGATGGCCGGGCTGCGGCAGGATGCCAATCTGCGCATCGGCGGCAAAGGCAGCTGGAGCCAATGGGATGGCCGGCTGGACGCGACGCTGGACGGCGCGCCGGCGGCCGATCTGGTTCTGGCGGCGCGCAGCGGCGCCTATTCGGCGCGCGGCACGATCGAGGGACGGGCAATCGCAGGCGGCAGTCTTGTCAAGCGCCTGGCCGATCCGCGCCTGTCCGTGCGCGCTGACGGCCGCTTTGAAAACCGCATCATCGACGGCAAGCTGATGCTGCGCTCGGCAGCCCTTGACCTCAGCGCAGATGGCGCGATCGACCTGCGCAACAACGCGCTCGACAATATGCTGGTGGAAGTGGCGCTGGCGCGTCCGCAGGCGCTGCTCCGCACGATGGGCGGGCGGGACATTCAGGCCAAGATACGGCTTGACGGGCCGCTCGATAGGCTGGGCTTTGACTATCTGCTGACGGCGCAACAGCTGACATTCGACAAGACCGTGATTGCCGATGTTCGCGCCGAAGGCAGCGGACGGGGGGCGGGCAGTGGACCCTTGTTGATCCCTGTCAAACTGCGGGCGAGCAGGCTTGATGGTCATGGCGACCTGGTCGGCACCATCGCTCGCAATTTCGCGCTGGACGGCGTTCTTCAGTTGAAGGGCCAGCAACTTGTCAGCAATCCCATGCAAGTCCGGTCGGACAAGCTGCAGGGCAGGCTGGTGATGCTGCTCGACCTGAAGAGCGGTCGCTATGATTTTGGGCTGGATGGCCAGATTCGCAGCCTGTTCATCCGCGGCCTGGGCATCGTCGACCTGACGTCCAAGCTGCGCGCGACGCCGCGCCGGGATGGCGGCTTTGGTCTCAGCGGCAGCGCGATGGCGCAGATGCGACGGCTGGATAACGGGTTTCTCAGCAGCCTTGGCGGCGGATTGCCGGTCGCGCGCAGCGGCCTGGAATTGCAGCCCGATGGCCAATTGGCGTTCAAGGACCTCACCCTCCAATCGCCGCTGCTGACTCTACGGGCGAACGGCATGAGGCGCCGCGACGGCAGTTTCCATTTCGAAGGCAGCGGCGAGCATGATCGCTATGGCCCGCTGCAACTCGTCCTCGACGGCCGGATCGAGCGCCCCACGATCGACCTTGTTCTGGAGCGGCCGCTCGATGCCTTGGGCCTGCGGGACGTGAAGGCGCATCTGGTTCCCGACAGCGAAGGCTACAGCTACACCGCGCAAGGCGGATCGACGCTGGGTCCGTTTGACGGGCGGGGCGTCATCCTGCTGCCGCCGGGCGGCCAGGCGGTCGTTCGCGTGGCGCAGCTTTCGGTGTCGGGCGTCAATGCCAGCGGTGACATCCGGCCCCTTCCTGGCGGGCTGGAGGGGCAATTGGGCGTGACCGGCCCGGTTACCGGCTATGTCGGCTTCCGGCCCGTCAACGCCATCCAGCAGGTGGAGGTCAAACTGACCGCCAATGGCGCGAGCTTTGCGGGACCGACCGCGATCGAAGTGCGACGCGGAACGCTGGACGCCACTGTCCTGCTTGACCCTGCCGGAACAAATGTCACGGCAACGGCGCAGGCGCGGGGACTGCGGGTGGGCGGCGCGCTGCTAGGCCGCTTGGCGCTTACCGCCAATCTGGTGGACGGCCGGGGCAAGGTCAGCGGCAGCCTGTCCGGCCAGCGGGGGCGTTTGTTCGATCTGCAAGGCGAAGCGCAGGTCGAACCGGACAGCATCCGCCTGTCCGCCAAGGGGACGATCGACAAGCGCCCCATTGGCCTGACCCGCGCGGCGCTTTTCAGGCGGACGGCCGAAGGCTGGCGGCTGTCGCCCGCGACGATCAGCTATGCCGGCGGATCGTTGCAATTGGCGGGGGAATATGGCGCCGGGGCGATCGGGATCGAAGCGCGGATGCAGACGCTGCCGCTGTCACTGCTCGACATCGCTTATGACAATCTGGGGCTTGGCGGCATGGCGACGGGGTCGCTCAGCTATGCGCAGCCGCGCGGCGGACCGCCGACTGGCAAGGCGGAATTGCGCATCCGGGGCCTTTCGCGGTCGGGCCTGTCGTTAAGTTCGCAACCTGTCGATGTCGGTGTCAATGCGGCGCTGACGCCCGACCGGCTGGCGACCCGGATGCTCTTCGTAGCAGACGGGCGCACCATCGGGCGCGGTCAGGCCTTGCTCACTCCGCTGGGACGCGAAGGCGGCCTGGTGTCGCGCCTCAATGCCGCCCCGCTCTTTGCGCAACTGCGCTATGCGGGGACGGCCGATACGCTGTGGCGGCTGACGGGCGTGGAAATTGTCGATATTGGGGGGCCGGTCAGCGTGTCGGCGGATATGCGCGGGACGCTCGCCAATCCGCAGATCAGCGGCCAGCTCGCAACGGAAAACGCGACCATCAATAGCGCCGTAACCGGCATGCGCCTGCGCAATGTGAAGGCGCAGGGCCGCTTTTCCGGGGCGCAGCTGGTCATCAACAGCTTTGCCGCCAGCGCGCAAAATGGCGGCTCTGTGACGGGCAGTGGACGATTCACGTTCAACGGTATCGCCGGTGTTGGCATGGACCTAGCGCTTCAGGCGGACAATGCCGCCTTGCTGGACCGGGATGATATCGCCGCCACGGTCACGGGGCCGCTGACGCTCAAGTCGAATGGCGCTGGCGGGGCGATCGGCGGCGACCTGATCCTCAACCGCAGCCGCTTCACCATGGGGCGTGCGGCGGCGGTGGCGCAGATTCCCGAATTGCGCGTCGTGGAAATCAACCGGCGCGGCGATGAGATTGAGCGGCCACGCACCAGCGTTCCTTGGGCCTTGGCGCTGCGGGCGCGGGCGCGCAATCGCCTGATGGTGACGGGCCTGGGGCTGGACAGCGAATGGCGCGCGGACCTCACGATCGGCGGAACCGTGACCAACCCGACCATCGCGGGACGGGCGGAACTGGTGCGCGGGGGATATGAATTTGCCGGCCGCCGCTTCGATCTGCGCGAGGGCCGTATTCAGTTTGACGGCAAGACGCCGGTCAATCCGACGCTCGACATCGATGCGGAAGCGGACGTCAGCGATCTCAGCGCGACAATCCATGTCGGCGGCACCGGATTGAAACCCGACATCAGTTTCAACAGCGTGCCGGCGCTGCCGCAGGACGAACTGCTTTCCCGCGTCCTGTTCGGCACGTCGATCACCAATTTGTCCGCGCCTGAAGCCTTGCAACTGGCGTCGGCCGTCGGGTCCTTGCAGGGCGAAGGGGGGCTTGATCCCATCAACGCCGTGCGCAAGGCGGCGGGGCTGGACCGGTTGCGGATCATTGCGGCCGATCCGACGCAGGGGCAGGGGACATCGATTGCCGCTGGCAAATATCTGACCCGTAAAACCTATGTCGAACTCATCACCGATGGGCAGGGCTATTCCGCCACTCGCATCGAATATCAGGTGACGCGCTGGCTTTCGCTGCTCGGCGCCATCTCCACGCTTGGTCGGCAGAGCGCTAACGTCCGTGTTTCCAAGGATTATTGATCGTGACCAACAGTCGTATCGATGCTGGCACCGCCATCAGCGTCACTGATCTTTTCACCATCGGCATTGGACCGTCGAGTTCGCATACGGTGGGGCCGATGCGTGCGGCCTTGCAGTTCATGGATGGACTGCCCGCCATGCCGCAGCGCGTCCAATGCGAATTGTTCGGATCGCTCGCGCTGACGGGGCGAGGGCATGCGACGGATACGGCCGTGCTTCTGGGCTTGTCGGGCCATAGTCCGGAAAGCGTCGATCCTGATGCGATACCCGACATATTGGCCGCTATTCGCGCCGATGGGCGCATCCAGGCGGGCAGTGCGATGGATCAGTGGGTGCCCTTCGACACAGAGCGCGACCTCCTCTTTCACATGGGCGAATTCCTGGAAGCGCACAGCAACGGAATGCGCTTTTCCGCATGGTTTGCGGACGAAGACGCTCCGTTCGTGAGGGAATATTATTCGATCGGGGGCGGGGCCGTGCTACCCGGAACGGTGCCGGTCAGCGATGATGTGGCGCTGGGCCATAATGTCGTTCAGCCTTATCCCTTTTCCTCCGGTGCGGAGTTGCTGGAGCAGGGGGAGGCGCATGGGTTTTCCATTGCCACATTGGTGCTGCGCAACGAAGGCGCCTGGCGATCGCAGGAAGAAACCGAGGCGTTTCTGGACCGGGTCATTGACGCCATGTCGCAGTCGATCGAGCGTGGTCTTTCGCAGGAGGGATTGCTTCCAGGCGGCCTCAAGGTGCGTCGCCGGGCGCGCGCTATTCACCAGCGGCTGCGCCTTCAGCAAGACGCGCTTGGTCCCGCGCAGATTTTCGAATGGGTCAGCCTGTTCGCTCTGGCGGTGAACGAGGAAAATGCGGCAGGGGGCCGGGTCGTCACCGCGCCTACCAACGGTGCGGCCGGCGTCATTCCGGCGGTGCTGCATTATTATCGCCGCTTTGTCCCCGGCGCAGATCGCGACGGGGAGCGGCGCTTCCTTCTCACCGCCGCGGCGATCGGGTTCCTCTACAAAAAGCGCGCGTCCATCTCTGCGGCTGAAATGGGATGCCAGGGGGAGGTAGGGGTCGCCTGTTCGATGGCGGCTGCCGGCTTGGCTGCAGTATTGGGCGGCACCAACAGCCAGATCGAAAATGCCGCTGAAATCGGCATGGAACATAATCTAGGCCTGACCTGCGACCCTATTGGCGGCCTGGTCCAGATCCCCTGCATCGAACGCAATACGATGGGCGCGGTCAAGGCGATCAACGCGGCCTATCTGGCGTTGCAGGGCGATGGGCGGCATATCGTCAGCCTGGACGCCGTGATCGAAACCATGCGCCAGACCGGGGAGGATATGGCGAGCCGCTATAAGGAAACGTCGCTGGGCGGACTGGCGGTCAACGTCGTCGAATGCTGAACAGATCGACAGCTTACCGTCGCAAACGCACATGTCCGCGTCAAGCTGAAGCATTTTCGTGGCAATAATGCCACAGATTCAGGCGTTTATCTCCCGTTCATGAAACTCTTGCCGGTCGCATGGCTTCTGCGTCTCATCCCCAGCAGGGGAGAAGAAAGACGAATGGAGTATCTGTTATGCGCAAGTTGATGGTCGCAACTCTTCTGGCAGGCGTTGGCGTCACCACCCCGGCATTGGCGCAGGATGTCGGACCGACCTTCACGGGTCCGCGTGTGGAAGCGATCCTGGGTTATGACCATGTCGGCGCCGGCAGCGATGTCGACAATAATAATGGCCGCGATGACCAGTCGATCGACGGACTGCTCTACGGCATCGGCGCGGGCTATGACGTCAACCTGGGTAGCGCCGTCGTTGGCGTGGAAGGCGAATGGACGGATTCGACCGCGAAGAGCGACCGTTATGACCTGACCGATCAGTTCGGCTTCGGCCGTGTAAGCCAGGGCCGCGACCTGTATATCGGCGCGCGTGCCGGTATCCTCGCCAACCCAGCGACGCTGGTTTACGTGAAAGGTGGCTATACCAACAGCAAGCTGAATGTGCTGGCGGGCAACACCAATGAAACCACCGATCGCTCCTTCAAGCTGGACGGCTGGCGCATCGGCGCGGGCGTCGAACGCGCGATCAACACCAATACCTTTGCCAAGCTGGAATATCGCTATTCCAACTACACCGATGCGAACATCGACTATATGAATGGCGCGACCAGCGCTGATTTCGATGTCGACACGGATCGTCATCAGGTCGTTGCAAGCGTCGGCTGGCGGTTCTGATCACTCGGGGAAAGGCCGGGGGTACGCCGGCCTTTTCTCGTTAATCTCCCATCACGAGTCGCACGCACGCCGCGATCAGATGTCGCCTTCAGAACGGGCTGATCACCGGTCCAATTGCTGCACTGCAACAAACAATCGGTTGTAGATGGTAATTACCTGATCTTCGATCGGTTTTGTCGGGTCCGGCTTCTTTACGCCGGATCGGATAGCCCATGCCTGTGTCAACTGAGCCGCCACTTGGGCTGCCACTTCCTTGCTCATAGCCATGCTGATCACCGTCATTGTTACGGATGCGGCACAGCATGATTATTGTGGTGGGCGTGTCAATCAATTTCCGCGATTTTTGCTGCGTTGCGACATGGACAATGCAACCAGGTAATCCACATGGCTAGGAGTCGCTTGCATGCCACACGCTCCGGAATTTCTTTTCTGAAGTGCCCCCTATCTGCCGCCCTGCGGAGATGGTATTGACATTCTTGTGAGTAACGCGATTCCCCACAGCTATCCCGTCGGCATCGACCCGGACGACATTGATTTCATGGGTCATGTCAATAATGCCAGCTATCTGAAATGGGTGCAGAATGCCGTGCTGGATCATTGGCGCGCGCTTGCCCCTGCCGAGGCTGTCGCAGAACATCTGTGGGTCGCCCTTAAGCACGAAATTACGTACCGCAAGCCGACCTTCCTTGATGATGAAGTGATCGCCACCGTGCTTCTGGAGAAAGTCCAGGGCGCGAGGGCTTTCTACGAAACGGTCATCCGGCGCGGGGAAGAGGTGCTGGCGGAGGTTCGGTCCAGCTGGTGCTGCGTCGATGCGTCGACCTTGCGGCCGGTGCGGCTCGCGCGCGACGTGATCCAGCATTTCTTCGATGAAGGCGGCGAGAAGCGCTGAGCGATCGAAAAGGCGGTGCTCGACCCCGCTAAGGCCTTGCCATCCGATCGGCGAACGGTCATATGCGCGATCGGGAGTCGGGCGGACGAGGCCGTCGCGAACCTGGTCAGGTCCTGACGGAAGCAGCCACAGTGATTCCGCCGCGGGTCGTCCCGGCTCCCACCCTCCAGCATCTCGCTTCGACAATCCCTGCCTGAACGGGTAGGACCATGGCATGTCCGATTCACTCCAGCCCTACCGCGTTCTGGCGCGCAAATATCGACCGCGCAGCTTTAGCGAACTGATCGGCCAGGACGCGATGGTCCAGACGCTGGGCAATGCGATCCGGCGCGGACGGCTTGCGCACGCGTTCCTGATGACCGGTGTTCGCGGGGTTGGCAAGACGTCGACTGCGCGCCTGATTGCCAAGGCGCTCAACTGCGTCGGACCGGACGGACAGGGCGGTCCCACGATCGACCCCTGCGGCCAGTGTGAACCGTGCAAGGCGATCGCGGAAGGCCGCCATATCGACGTCGTCGAAATGGACGCGGCCAGCCATACCGGCGTCGACGATGTGCGCGAGATCATCGAAGCGGTGCGTTACGCCGCCGTGTCGGCGCGTTACAAAATCTACATCATCGACGAAGTGCACATGCTGTCCAAAAACGCCTTCAACGCGCTGTTGAAGACGTTGGAGGAGCCGCCGGCGCATGTGAAATTCCTGTTCGCGACCACGGAAGTGAACAAGGTGCCGGTCACGGTCCTTTCCCGGTGCCAGCGCTTCGACCTGCGCCGCATTCCCGCCGAATTGCTGGCCGGTCATTTCGCGCATGTCGTGGAGGCTGAAAGCGTCGCTGCCGAACCCGAGGCTTTGGCGCTGATCGCCCAGGCGGCCGAAGGCTCGGCGCGTGACGGATTGTCCATCCTTGATCAGGCGATCGCGCATGCGGAAATGGACGACGGGCCTTCGCTCGTGACCGCAGCGCAGGTTCGCGAAATGCTGGGATTGTCCGATCGCGGGTCAGTACGTCGTCTGCTGGCGCTGCTGCTGGAAGGGGAAACGGCCAATTTGCTCGCCGCCGTGCGGGAGCAATATGCCCTGGGCGTCGAGCCGCTGGCGCTGATGCGCGGGCTGATGGAACTGGTGCATGCAGTGACGCTGATGAAGGCCGGTCGTGACATTGCCAGCCCCGGCCAGTCCGCCGAGGAGCGGGAAATGCTGGCGGACTGGGCCGCGCAATTGGGCTTCGCCCCGCTCCATCGCCTGTGGCAGCTGCTGCTCAAGGGGCATGACGAGGTCGCCAATGCAGTCCTACCGATCGAAAGCTGCGAGATGGCGCTGCTGCGGGTCATGCATGCCGCTACAATGCCCGATCCCGGCGAACTTGCGCGGCTGTTGCGCGAAGGCGGGGCACCGTCAGCAGCGGGTGTTGATGCTAAGGGCGCCGGCGGTCCCTCACCGGCGCCGACATCCGCGCGTCTGCCCGCCACTTTCGTCGAACTGATCGAAGCTTTCTGGCAGCGCGGGAAGGGGCAGTTGGCGCAGGAACTGCATGATTGCGTGGGCGTCATCCGCTATGCGCCGCCGCAGTTCGACTATCGCCCGACGCCGCAGCTGCCGGCAGACTTCCTTCCGCGCCTGCTGCCGGCTTTGCGGGAGGTAACGGGAACAGTGTGGCAGGTGGCGGCGGGCGACGGGCCGGCCGAGCCGACCCTGCTGGAACAGGAGCAGCGACAGGCGGCGGATTCGCGCGCCCGGATTTTGGAAACCCCGGTGGTCAAGGCGGCGATGGCCGCCTTCCCCGATGCCGAGCTGGACGAACGGCTCGAACGATGGAGTGCTGAAGCATGAAGGATCTGAACGAAATTCTGGGCATGGCAAGCCGCGTCCAGGAAGAATTGCAGCGCGCGCAGGACAATCTGGACAAGCTGGAAGTGGAAGGCGCCGCTGGCGGCGGCCTGGTCAAGGTGCGCGCGTCGGCTAAGGGGCGCATCTTAGGCGTTTCGATCGACGACAGCCTGCTCGCGCCGTCGGAAAAGCAGATGTTGGAAGACCTGATCACGGCGGCCTTCAACGACGCACGCAAGAAGGCGGATGAAGTCAGCAATACCGAAATGGGCAAGATGACGGCTGGCCTGCCGCTGCCCCCCGGCTTCAAGCTGCCATTCTGACCGGGCGTTTGGAAGGGTGATCACCTCTGGTTCATGGCTGCATTGTTATGACAGTGTCGATTGATTGACGTGCCGGGCATCCCCATAAAGGCGATGGACCGTTTTGATGGGTCGTGTTTCGGCCCCGGAGATTGAATGACTACGCATTATCCTCTTCTGCCGCTGCGCGACATCGTCGTATTTCCGCAGATGATCGTCCCGCTCTTCGTTGGCCGTGACAAGAGCGTCGCGGCGCTCGAGGCCGCGATGGAAGGCGACAAGGAGATTTTCCTGGTTTCGCAGCTGGACCCTGCGGAGGATGACCCCGGCCGCGAGTCACTCTATGACACCGGCGTCGTCGCAGTCGTTTTGCAATTGCTGAAACTGCCCGATGGCACCGTGCGCGTTCTGGTGGAGGGTAAGCGCCGCGCGCAACTGTCCGCGATGGAAACCAAGGATAATTATCTGGCCGCGGAGATCGCGCCCGTCGAGGAACTGGCCGCCGAAGGCCCTGAAGCCGCCGCCTTGATGCGGTCCGTGGCCGAGCAGTTCGAGAATTACGCCAAGCTCAACAAGAAGCTGCCGGCCGAAACGCCAGTGCAATTGCGTGAGATTGACGATGCAGGCCGGCTGGCCGATGCCGTTGCCGCCAATATCAATGTCAAGGTGTCGGACAAGCAATCGCTGCTGGTGGAAGCCGACCCGGTCAAGCGTCTGGAAATGGTCTTCGCCTTCATGGAGGGCGAACTGGGCGTGTTGCAGGTCGAAAAGAAGATTCGCGGCCGCGTGAAGCGCCAGATGGAGAAGACCCAGCGCGAATATTATCTCAATGAGCAGTTGAAGGCGATCCAGCGCGAGCTGGGCAATGGCGAGGGCGAGGAGGGCGACGAACTCGCCGAACTTACCGAAAAGATCGCCAAGACCAAGCTGAGCAAGGAAGCGCGCTCCAAGGCGACGGCAGAGCTCAAGAAGCTCAAGGCGATGCAGCCCATGTCGGCCGAAGCCACGGTGGTGCGCAATTATCTCGACGTGCTGCTGGGCCTGCCCTGGGGCAAGAAGGGCAAGGTAAAGACCGACCTCAAAAAAGCGCAGGATATTCTCGACGAGGATCATTTCGCGCTGGAAAAGGTCAAGGACCGGATCATCGAATATCTCGCGGTCCAAGCGCGCACCAATAAGCTTAAGGGGCCGATCCTGTGCCTTGTCGGCCCGCCCGGCGTCGGCAAGACGTCGCTTGGTCGCTCGATCGCCAAGGCGACGGGGCGCGAATTTGTGCGCCAGTCGCTGGGTGGCGTGCGCGACGAAGCGGAAATTCGTGGCCACCGCCGCACCTATATCGGCTCGCTACCCGGCAAGATCGTGTCGAACCTCAAGAAGGCGGGCACGATGAACCCGCTGTTCCTGCTTGATGAGATCGACAAGCTGGGTCAGGATTTCCGAGGCGATCCGGCCTCGGCGCTGCTGGAAGTGCTGGACCCGGAACAGAATAGCAAGTTCCAGGACCATTATCTGGAAATCGACGTCGACCTGTCCGACGTCATGTTCGTCACGACCGCAAACTCGCTGAACCTGCCCCAGCCGCTGCTCGATCGCATGGAGATCATCCGGCTGGAAGGCTATACCGAGGATGAGAAGGTCGAGATCGCCGAGCGCCACCTGCTGCCAAAGCAGATCGACGCCCACGGGCTGAAGGACGGCGAGGTCGTCGTGACCGAACCGGCGGTTCGCGATCTTATCCGCTATTATACCCGCGAGGCCGGTGTCCGCACGCTGGAGCGCGAAATGGCGCGTCTGGCGCGCAAGGCGCTGCGCAAGATATTGGAGGGCGAATATGACAAGATCGTCATCACGCCCGACAATCTGGCTAACTTCGCCGGGGTGCGGAAATTCCGCCATGGCGTTGGTGAAGAGGAAAACCAGATTGGTGCGGTCACGGGCCTTGCCTGGACCGAAGTCGGTGGCGAACTGCTGACGATCGAAGCGGTGACGGTCCCTGGCAAGGGCCAGATCAAGACGACGGGGAAGCTGGGCGAGGTGATGAACGAATCGGTTCAGGCGGCCTTTTCCTATGTGAAGGCGCGCTCACCGGGCTATGGCATCAAGCCGAGCGTGTTCAATCGCAAGGATATTCACATCCACTTGCCCGAAGGCGCCGTGCCCAAGGATGGACCTTCGGCCGGCATCGGTATGGTGACGACAATCGTGTCGACGCTGACCGGCATCCCGGTTCAAAAGGATGTGGCGATGACGGGCGAAGTGACGTTGCGCGGCCGGGTATTGCCGATCGGGGGCCTCAAGGAAAAGCTGCTCGCGGCGCTGCGCGGCGGGATAAAGACGGTGCTGATCCCCCAGGAAAATGAGAAGGACCTAGCGGAAATTCCTGCCAATATCCGGGAGGGACTGGAGATCATTCCCGTCTCTCACGTCGATGAGGTTCTGGCGCGGGCATTGGTTTCCATGCCCGATGCGATCACCTGGACAGAAGAGGACGACCTGGCTGCCCAGCCGTCGAATCTGGCAGGGCGTGATAGCGATCCCAGCCTGAGGCACTGAAAGTCACTCAAGTGAAACAAAGGGCGGAACTCCTAGATTTTGCTCCATATTGCGGGACAGGCCGTAATTTTGGAGCAAAGCCGGGGCCTTCGTCGCTTTCCCTTTGACAGGGGCCGGAATCCGCGCCTTATTGCCCCGCCTACGCCGCGATTCCTAACTAACCAACAGCACAAGGGGGTTCCCAAGGCATGAACAAGCAGGATCTGATCAGCACGGTTGCCGAAAGCAGCGGCCTCAGCAAGAATGACGCGACCAAGGCGGTCGAAGGCGTGTTCGACGCGATCACCGGTGCGCTGAAGAAGGGCGACGAAGTTCGCCTCGTCGGTTTCGGCACCTTCTCCGTTTCGCAGCGCAAGGCGTCGACCGGCCGCAATCCCCGCACCGGCGAAACCATGACCATCAAGGCTTCGGCTCAGCCGAAGTTCAAGGCCGGCAAGGGCCTGAAGGATTCGGTCAACTAAGGGCTAGGGCGTCCGCTTCGCACGGACGCCCGCTCTGGCTGACTTTGCCGGCGTCGCGGTCGGAAACGCATTAGGAGAGAGTGGCGGATCGGCGGGACATGCCTGCCATCCTGCCCAGAAAGCCGAAAGCGAAGGGGTGAAGGCATCTGCCTTTGCCCCTTTTCCTTGTCCGACACCTCGACGCGATGGATCGTACGCTGTACGGAGGCCGCCATGACGGTTTGGACAAGGATGGCGTGGACCGCTCCTGCCTTGGCGCTGGCAGCATGTGGCGGTGGCAATTTCCGCCCGGTCAGCGATCATCCGGTGCGCATTGGCCGCCCCTACACGGTGCGGGGCGTTACCTATGTTCCCGCTGCGGACCCGCATTATGACATGCTCGGATACGCCAGCTGGTATGGATCGGAATCGGGGAACCGCACCGCCAATGGCGAACGCTTCCGCGCGAAGTGGATCACCGGGGCCCATGTGACCTTGCCGCTGCCCAGCTATGTGGAAGTGACGTCGCTTGACACGGGGCGCGCCATTTTGGTGCGGGTCAATGATCGCGGCCCGTTCGCCGGCCGGGGGCGGATCATCGACCTGTCGCGCGGTGCGGCTGAGGAACTGGGTATTCGCACCTTGGGTCATGCCGCCGTGCGGGTGCGGCTGGTCGATCCGCCGGAGAAAGACCGGGCAAGATTGCGCAAGGGGAAACCGGCAAGGGAGCGACCAAGGTTGTCTGAAACGGCGCTCGCAAATTTACGGGCGCAGCTGGCCGCGGCAACGGAGCGATGAATTCCTCGCTCAACGAAATGTCGGCTTGACGGGCAGGGGCGGGCCGCATATGTGCCCTGTCTCTCGGGGCCGCAGGCCCCTGTGGCGATCGTAGCTCAGTTGGTTAGAGCGCCGGTTTGTGGTACCGGAGGTCGCGGGTTCGGATCCCGTCGATCGCCCCATTTGGCTTCCGATATTCAGCCTTTTGGCTTCGCTTTCGGTCTGTTCCCGCCTATAGGGCGGCGATGACCGATGCGCGTGATACGGGCCTGACCCTCAATCCCAAATATGACCGTGATGGTCTGATCACCGCCGTCGTGACGGATGCCGCCACAGGCGAGGTCCTGATGGTCGCGCATATGAACGCGCAGGCTTTGGCGATGACGGTGGAGACGGGGCTTGCGCATTTCTGGTCGCGCAGCCGACAGGCGCTCTGGAAAAAGGGCGAGACGTCGGGAAACATGCTGGAGGTGCGCGATATCCGCATCGATTGCGATCAGGATGCCGTCTGGGTGAAGGCCATTCCGGCCGGGCCGACATGCCATACAGGCGCACGATCCTGCTTCTTCCGCCGTGTCGGGTCCGAAGGTCTCAGTTCGGTCGATGCGGCGGAGTAGCCTGACGCTTTTCCTATTGCTGTTCGCTTGTCAGCGCCCGCCGGCCGAGCAGGCGTCATCACCCGTCGCGCCAGGCGGCGCTGCATCGCGGCTGGAGCAAGCAGCGATCGCCAGTGGCGCCATTGCAGACCCCGCCAAAATATCGCCTGTCGGCCTGTTTCAACGGAGCCACGAGGCTGGCCGCGACGCGCTGTGCGTCATCCCTGCGCGCAATGGCGATCTGCATTTCGGTCTGGAGGCGATCTTTGGCGAGGAACCTGCCTGTCGGGGACGTGGAACGGCGCGACGGGCAGGCGACAAGCTGATCCTCAGTTTCAAGGGCGGGGACCGCTGCATCATTGTCGCGCAATATGATGGCGACCAGGCGTCATTGCCCGGCGTGGTCGACCTGGCATGCGCTGACCTGTGCGAAGGCCGAGGGTCTTTGGAGGGCGTAAGCTTCCCCCGCATCGCCAATGACGCGGCCAGCGCCCTGCGCGCGCGCGATCGGTCCGGTGATCCGCTTTGCGCTGGTTAATGGCCGATATAGCGCCCTGGACGATGGTTGACGATCAGCACGGCATTGATCGCGGCGGCCGATAGAACGGACAGGCCAAAGCTGTCGACGCTCAGGATCGGCAGCGACGCGAGCAGGATCAGCACATCGCAGCCCATCTGCGTGCGACCGGCGTTCCACCCGCGTGATTTTTGCAGGATCAAGGCGACCACCCCAATGCCGCCCACGCCCGCCCCATGTCGGGCGATCGCCAATATGCCAAAGCCGATGATCGATCCGCCGAACAGGGCGGCAAAGACCGGACTGACCCTGGCGACTTGCAGCGCGGCGGGCATCGTTAGGCCCAGCACCATGATGGCGACGTTGGCGAACAATGTCTTGAGCCCGAAGGCCAGGCCCATCGCCCTGCCGCCAAACAGAAAGAACGGGATGTTGACCAGGATGAAAAGGGTCGCGGGCGACCAGGGGATCAGGTAGGAAATCAAAAGGGCAATGCCCGCCATGCCGCCCGTCACCAGACCGGCCTGTTTCAGCAGCATAAGCCCCATGGCGATGAAGGCGCAGCCGATCGAAATGGCATAGCCATCCTCAGCGAGATTATGCGGGCGGGCCGGCGGATGAAGAGCGGGCAGGGCGGGCGGCATGTCCAGGGTCCGTTCAATGGAAAACGCCCTTGTCATCCTCTCCCGAAAACCAGGTCGCGCCTCGTCCGCATGATGGCGGCCGGAGCATGGTCATCCTGATTGCTATTTGATGCGACCCCTTGCCACGAACTCTTCGGCGCGCGCAAGATGCTGCGGCTATTTGCAGCGGCAGGCCCGCCGACTGCGCCGGACTGCTTTTCGCGGCGCGACGGTTTCCGTCACATAGGTCGTCGTCGTGGTGGTCGTCGTCGCCGGCTGAACCGTTACCGTCGTCACGATCGGAGCGGGATAATAATAGCCGCCCGATACATAGCCGCCAGCCATGGGTGCGCCGCCCCAATGCGGCGCGCCGTCATAAGGCGGCGGCGGATAATCGACGCCCGCGCCGCGTACATCCCCTTCGAACCGGCCGTCATAGGTGCCCGAAACCGTCCGTCCGTCATCGGTCGTCCAGGTGCCGGTCCAGCGCCCTTCATATTCGTTGGAACTGGTCACGGCATCGTCGGCATAGCCATAGCCATCGTCATAGCTGACGCCAGGGCGTGGCGGCGGTGGGCCGTCCCGCCCGTCATCCTCCGCCTTGTCGATCGCCATGCCGGCGACCGCGCCGACGCCCGCGCCGATCAGCGTGCCGGCAGTCCGATTGCCGCGTCCGGCGATGCGGTTGCCCGCAACACCGCCAACGACTGCGCCGATCGCTGCGCCGCCCACGCCATTGTCGCGGCGATCATCGGCATAGTCGCCATAGCCGCCCTCATAGCGGTCCCAGTCGATGTCAGAGCGGTAATCATAGACGCGACCGTAGCGATCGGTCATGACTGCATCGTCATAATAGCGCGACCAGCCATAGCCGGGCGCGGGGGCCGGCAGCCCATAGGTCGGGTAATTGGCGATATAGTAATTCGGGCTGATCCAGTAGCGCGGCAGGATGAAGCCGCGCACCGGGCGCTGATAGCCATTCCACCCACCCGGCGCGCGCCATCCCGCATACCAGCGCCCCTGTTGGCGCGGACCCCAGCGATGCATGTTGCTGTGAACGACGCTTGGGCGCACGACCTGCGCTCCGCCACGACCATTCGCCCATGCGGGCGCTACCGCTCCGGCCGTTGCCAGAGCCGTGCCGATCAAGGCGAGTTTCAACATCCGCATGGACAGGTCTCCCGATAGTCTTGAGCGGGCACAGGCGAGCGCCGCGAAAATCCTAACGCGTCATTTAGCATGATGATCCGCGGCAATCCACGTGAGACCGCCGTGGCCGCTGTCCTGAAACGGGGCAGGTAGGGGAGGTTAGGCGATGCGGGCAGCGATCAGGGCAGCCAGACCTTCCAGCCCCGCCGCATCATCCGCATCGAAGCGCGCGGCGACCGGGCTGTCGAGGTCGATGACGCCCA
Source organism: Sphingobium abikonense NBRC 16140 (assembly GCF_001598335.1). Taxonomy (GTDB): domain Bacteria; phylum Pseudomonadota; class Alphaproteobacteria; order Sphingomonadales; family Sphingomonadaceae; genus Sphingobium; species Sphingobium abikonense. Next base: position 10,175 of record NZ_BCYT01000021.1, on the reverse strand, counting down.
CCAGTCTGCCGTCGTGGATGACCGGCACGACGATTTCCGACGCGCTGGCCGCGTCGCAGGCGATATGGCCGGGAAAGGCATGCACATCCTCCACCAGTTGGGTTTCGCGCGTCGCAGCCGCCGTCCCACACACGCCGCGTCCCAGTGGAATGCGGATGCAGGCCGGCTTGCCCTGAAACGGGCCGAGGACCAGTTTATGCCCTACAAGGCGATAAAAGCCGGCCCAATTGAGGTCAGGCAGAAATTGCCAGAGCAGAGCAGATATATTGGCCATGTTGGCCACGCTGTCCGGCTCGTCCCGTGTCAGCGCGTCTGCGGCAGAGACGAGGTCGGCATACAAGGTGGTTTTGTCGGCGGCGGCAGTCGGTGCGAAGTCGTACATGTAGCTTCTATAGGGACGCTCCGTCGCGGCTTCTAGAGGCGGCGGTCTGTTTCACGCATCGGATATCATCCAGATGCGCGCGCATCCTGGCGATATGGCGCGCATCTGGCCGGCTCTCATCCGCCATCATGCCAGCACGGCGGAAATCAGCCCGGTCGATAAGGCCTATGCGATAATTACGGCAAAGCGAGTTCAGCTGCCTTTTGTCGAGCCTGAATAGATCGAGCAGTATCGGGCGGCGCACCATGCCGGGACTAACGCGAACAATATCCTGCGCGAAGGCGCCGCCTCTTATGTCGACCAGCAGGATATCGACGGGCAGAGCCGCGGCATGGGCTTCAATCCGCGCATAGGGGGCAACAAAGCGCGCGATCATGACGCCCTGCACTGCGATGATGATCACCGACACCAGGACGGCCAGCCAGATCGGCCGCAAACTGGCCGGCGATGGGTACAGCCTGGTCCAGCCCAGTCCCGCAAGCAGGCAAAATGCGCCGATATAGCCATGCAGATAGCGATAGCCCCAACCCAGCCCTTGATGCACCGTCAGCAGCAAACCGACCGCGCATCCGCCTGCCAAGCCCATGAACAGAAGTATCCGCCGGTCCTGTGCGTCCTGGCGGAATGCGTGAACAATGTACCTGGCCCCGATCAGCGCGAGCGGAAGCAGAAGCGCATTATTCCAGGCGAAGAATCGTGTGACGTAGAGTAGGGGTTGAAGGCTGGCCAATCGCGGCGACAGAGAGACGCCTCTGGCCGCGCTGGTCGCGATGTCGAGATCAAGACGATCGATAAGCAGCAACGGATAGAGTTTCATCCAGACGAGCAGGAAAAAGGCGTAGCCGCCAGCATAGACAGCGCCCAACACCCATCGCCGACGCCAAAGCAGGGTCGCCAATATCGGACCGGCGAAAAGAATGTGAAATTGCACCTTGTGAAGCGACAGGGCAACGAAGCCGACCAGTAGCGCAGCGGCGTGTGTCGTGGGCCTGTCGCGAAGAAAAAGCGCGAGCCAAACCATATTCAGCGCGAAATGCGCGGTCATGGCGTAGGCGGTCATCGCCGTGAACAGAAGCTGGCTGGACGAAAAAGCGAGCAGCATGACGACTGCGCGGGCGTCAGGCCGGTCGGGAAAGAGGATGCGCGAGACGTCCCACAACATGAGCAGGCCAAGCCCCAGCAGCAGCGGCTGGGTGAGGGCGGGATCTGCACATTTTGAAATTAGCGCCTCGATCGCGGCCGATCCGGGCAGGTAGAGGGACAGCCAGTAGCGATCGCCACCCATGGGATTCAGGAAGTCGGGCGACATGGCGCCGGCATAAGCGCGCCATTCCGGCGGGACGGGCATCGCAAGTTGCCCCTTGGCAAGGGCCGCGGCGGTCATGCGGCCCAGCGCCTCGTCGCGCGACAGGGCATAGCCGGACATGATCGAGTAATGGCCCGTCCAGGCGATGGCCATGATTGCGGCGATGATCAGGCAGATTTGCCAGTGCCTCATCGCCGGAGGCAGTCCGGGCTTGCCAGTCTGCCATCGCAGTAACGCCAGAAAGGCAATCAAGACCGCCGCGACGGGCGCATCCTGGGTCAGGAAGACATAATGTTCGAACCGCAGGCCGTCGCCGACAAGCGCCGTACCCATGCCGGCAATAAGCCAGGCCGACGCGCCGAGAACAAACCATCGCAGCGTCGCTTGCGCAGCATGCTGCTTGCTCGATTGATGGCCTTTAACGATGCCGGCCCACGCGGTCATGGCGATCCCCCTTTGTAGCCGATCATGACCCACAATGGTTAACGGCCCGTCAGTCCATGCGTATCTTGCCGCGCCCCTGTTTGACGGAACTGCGCGCCTTTTTGGCGTCGACGCGGCGGGCCTTGGCGGCTTTGCCGGGTTTGGTGGCGATGCGCCGGGCGTCGCGTTCATGGGCGCGGGCGATCAGGTCGGCGAGCCGGTCGCGGGCGTCCTGGCGGTTGGCTTCCTGGGTGCGGAAGCGGTTGGCCTGGATCAGGATTTCGTTGGCGGCGGTCAGGCGCGATCCCGCCAGTTCCTTGATCTTGCGATAGGCATGGGGGGGAAGGCCGAGGCGGAACAGATTGACGCGCAATTGCACCGCCGTCGCGACCTTGTTCACATTCTGCCCGCCCGGTCCCCCGCCGGTGATGAAACGCTCCTCCAGCGCCTCTTCGGGTATGTCAAAGTCCGGCATCGTCCAGATATTCCGGGCCAAAGCCAGCGACGGCGAAGGTCTGGGGCAGCGGCGCGGTCGCCTCGGCCGCAGGCTTGTCGCCGCGCGGGACGCTTAGGAACCGACTGTGGAGCAGCATCGGCCCGTCGCCCTTGCCATAGACAGGATCGCCCATGATGCCAAAGCCAAGGCCGTGCTGGGCATGGACGCGGATCTGGTGGGTGCGGCCGGTTTCGGGCGTGAAGGCCACCAAAGCGCGTCCGTCGCGCTCAGCCAGCTTGCGCCAGTGGGTGACGGCGGGCTTGCCCGCCTTGGCCGCGATCATCCGCCAGCCCTGCGCCGGGGTGCTGACCTTCTTGAGCGACAGGGCGATCGTCCCCTCGGCCTCCGCCGGGATGCCATCCAGCACGGCGATATAGCGTTTCGTCACCGTGCCCGCTTCAAAGGCGGCGGCAAACCGCTTGTGCGCCTTGGGATTGCGGGCGAGCAGCAGGCAGCCGCTGGTGTCGCGGTCCAGCCGGTGGACGGGCAGCGGCCAGCGCTGAAATCCAAAGGTGAGGGAGGCGAGATGATTTTCCAGGCTTATCGACCCGTCGCGCGGCGCATCGACCGGCAGGCCGGCGGGCTTGTCGAGGATCAGCGCCTCGCCATCAAGGAACAGGACATGGTCGGTCAACAAAGGCAAGGGGTATCATCCTAACGGGAACAAGGGGCGGCGGATTGACGCGCGCGCGCCATCCTATAGGGCGGGCGGGCGATGGAAAACAGGGGGCATGACGCGGCGACCGCGCAATTTCGGCTGGACTGGGTCGATGTGGCGCGCGGCATCGGCATCATCGCGGTGGTGGCGGGGCATGTCTGGACGCGCGGGCCGGTGCGTGACGCGCTCTACAGTTTCCACATGCCGCTTTTCTTCCTGCTGTCGGGCCTGTTGTCGCGGCCGCGCCCGATCGGCAGCTTCACCCGGCGGCAGATCACCGGCCAGATGCGGCCCTATGCCGCCTTCCTGATAATGTTGCTGATCGCCGACCAGATCATCGAGCCGATGAAGGGCAATGCGCCAATCTATCGCCACTGGCCGCAGGATGTCGGCCCCATATTGCTGGGCGGAACATGGCTTGGCGGGCCGTTCATCATCTTCTGGTTCGTGCCGTGCCTGATGGTCGCGCGGATCGCGTTCAATATGGCGCTCAACCGCTGGCCCGATCCGCTGGACCGGCGCTGGGCGCTGCTGATCGCGCCGCTGGCGCTGCTGGCCTATGGGCTCGGCTGGCTGTTCGATGCTTCGCCGCTCGGCCTGCTGACCGTGCCGATGGCCGTCCTGTTGCTCTGGATCGGCGCGGCGTGGCCGCATGTCCGCTGGCGCAATGGGCTGATCCTGCCATTGGGCCTGCTGGCGGGGGCGGGGCTTTCGGGCCTGGTGCCCACGCTCAACATGAAGGTCGCCGATTATGGCTGGCCGCTGCTGTCGATCGGCGCGGGGGTGGCGACATCGCTGCTGCTGTTCCGCCTGTCGGCGCGGGTCGCGCGCTTTGCCTGGCCGCTCCAGCATATCGGTCGCGCGTCGCTGGTCATCATGTACCTCCATGGCGCGATCATTCATTATGCCGGCCTGTCCTTTCCCAAAGTCTGGCTGTTCGTCCTGGCGCTGGTCGCTCCCTATCTCGTGTGGCAGCTGCTGCGGCTGACGTCGCTGCGGCGCGTCTTCCTCTAGCGGTCAGTGCAGATGGCGCAGCTTGTCGGGGTTGCGCATCACATAGATGGCGCTGATCCGCCCATTCTCGATCGCCAGCGCGGTGGTCTGGATCTCGCCATCGGCCTCTCGCGTGACGAAGCCGGGCAGGCCGTTGATCCGGCAGGTGCGCAGCAATGTCGACCCATATTTGCCGAACAGTACGCCCAGCGCCTTGTGCACCTGCATGACCTGCGAAAAGCCAAGCGCGGGACGGACGGTGGCGGGGCGCTTGCCGCCGCCGTCGCTGTGCAGGCTGACATCCTGCGCCAGCATTGCGCCGAGCGCGCGCGTGTCGCCGCTGCGCGAGGCGGCGAAGAAGGCGCTGGCGATCTCCAGCCCGCGTGCCTGCTCCATGCGGTAGCGGGGCCGCGCGTCGCGGACATGGGCGCGCGCCCGGGCTGCGAGTTGCCGGCAGGCGGCGGCGTCGCGGCCGATGGTGGTGGCGATTTCGTCAAAACCCAGGCCAAACACATCGTGCAGCAGGAAGGCGGCGCGCTCCAGCGGAGACAGCCGCTCCAGCGCCAGCATCAGCGGCAAGGTGATATCATCGCTTCCTTCGTCCCCGTCCTCCACCAGCGGTTCAGGAAGCCAAGGGCCGATATAGGTTTCGCGCCGCACCCGCGCGGATTTGAGATGGTCGAGGCACAGGCGCGTGACGATGCGGCGAAGAAAGGCTTCGGGTTCGCGCACGGCGTCATGATCCGCGCCCATCCATCGCAGGAAGGCGTCCTGCACCACATCCTCGGCGTCCGCCACGGAGCCAAGCATGCGATAGGCGATGCGGGCAAGGCGGGGACGCAGCGGAGCAAAGCGCGCCGCCGCGTCCGTCTGCGTCCCCGACGCCATCAGGCCGCCGCCTTCAATTGCGCGGCGTCGCGCGCCTTTGTCGCGGCGGTTTCAATCCACATGCCAAAGCCGACGGCCAGCCGGTTCCATCCGGTGATGACGTTGATCATCAGCGTCAATTGCACCTGTTCCTCTTCGCTGAACTCCCATTTGAGGGCATCATAGGCCGCCGCAAGCTCCGGCCCTTCGGACAGACGAGTCATCGCTTCGGTCCAGCCCAGAGCGGCGCGTTCCCGATCGGTATAGCAGGGCGCATCGCGCCAGGCCGAAAGGAGAAAGAGCCGCTGTTCGCTTTCGCCCTGCGCGCGGGCGTCGGCGCTGTGCATGTTGAGGCAGTTGGCGCACTGGTTGATCTGCGACGCGCGGATCTTGACCAGTTCGACCAGCGCGGGGTCCAACGCATCGGCGATCGCGGTGCTGGCGGCATACCAGGCCTTCATCTGCTGGGGCGCGGCGATGAAGGGATCGAGCTTGGCAGTCATGATGCAGTCCTTTCGCTTGGGGTGTGCAATCATGACGAGATGGCGGCGCGCGATGTGACATGCGGCGGCGATATTTTTCGTCCAATAGGCGCATCGGACGGCAAGGCGAAGTTCACACTGTTATCGGGCCGGAAGCGACCGGAAGGCGACCACGAAGCGACCCATAGGCGACCACCAGGCGACAGCTGAGCGCGACAGCTTTGCCCTGCAAAGCACGGCCCCCGTGGCACCGGCAAGCATGTGCGGGCGGTGAAAAACGGTCTCATCAACCAGTGTAGATCAGACGAAATCCTATTTTGAAAGAGATATGTATGAGGGGGCATGTGGGCCGGCCCTGCGCACGGAAAAGGGGCTGGCGCATCCAAAATGCGCCAGCCCCTTTTTTCGCGTCATGCCAAGGCAATGCGGTCGCGAAAAACCGCGGCGGGCGGTCAGCCGTGCAATTTGATCGCGGTTTCGGCGATCCGACGGCCCTGATAGCGCGCGCCGTCCAGTTCCTCTTCGCTGGGTTGGCGGCTGCCGTCGCTGTCGGCCAGCGTGGTCGCGCCATAGGGCGACCCGCCGCGCACCTTGTCGACGCCCATCTGGCCCTGGAAGCCATAGTCGAGGCCGACGATGGTCATGCCGAAATGCATGAGGTTGGTGATGATCGAGAAGAGCGTGACTTCCTGGCCGCCATGCTGGCTGGCTGTCGAAGTGAACGCACCGCCAACCTTGCCATTGAGCGCGCCGCGCGCCCACAGGCCGCCGGCCTGGTCGAGGAAGGCCGCCATCTGGCTGGATATACGGCCAAAGCGGGTGCCGGTGCCCACGATGATCGCGTCATAATCGGCCAGTTCGTTGACCGTGGCGATCGGCGCGTCCTGATCCAGCTTGAAATGCGCGTTTTTCGCGACTTCGAGCGGCGCGGTTTCGGGCACGCGCTTGATGTCGACCTGTGCGCCGGCGGACGCAGCGCCCTCGGCCACGGCCTTCGCCATGGTTTCGATATGGCCATAGGATGAATAATAGAGAACCAGAACCTTTGCCATCGTCATGTCTCCTTGCCTGAAATGCTTTGCGTGAAGGATGGCCGCCTGCGCGGGAGGGAGGAAGGCGCAGGCGGCCCGGCCCGTTCATGAGGGGGAGGGGAAAGAACGGGCCAAAGACTTTCTAGATGCTGTCGACCAGCACGATTTCAGCGTCCTCCAGCGCGGTGATGGTGATGGCGCCGCCACTGATGATGGCAGCGCCGTCGCGCGCTTCGAACGCCTGCCCGTCAATCTCGATCCGTCCGGTGGCGGGGACGAGATAGAGGTGGCGGCCGGGCGCGCTGTCATAGGTGACGCTGGTGCCGGCCTGTATCGTGCCGCCCAGCAGGCGGGCGTCGGCGCGGATGCGCAATGCTTCTGCATCGGCATCATCGCCGCTCGCCAGCACGACCAGCTTGCCCGCGCGGTCGCCCTTGGGGAAGGGCTTGGCGCCCCAGCTAGGCTGGCCGCCGCGGCTGCGCGGCATGATCCAGATCTGGAACAGGGTGGTGGTTTCATCCTCCAGATTATATTCGGCGTGACGAATGCCGGTGCCGGCGGACATCACCTGAACATCGCCCGCCGCGGTGCGGCCCTTGTTGCCCAGGCTGTCCTGATGCGTGATCGCGCCGGTGCGGACATAGGTGATGATTTCCATGTCGCTGTGCGGGTGGGGCGGAAAGCCCGAGCGCGCGCCGATCTCATCATCATTCCACACGCGGATCGCACCCCAGTGCATCCGTTCATCGTCATAATAGTCGGCGAAGGAAAAATGATGGCGCGCATTGAGCCAGCCATGGTCGGCATGGCCCAGCGACGCGAAGGGGCGGCGTTCGATACGGCTCGCAGTGGTCGTGGTCATGGCAGATGCCTTTCGTTTCGGGAGCCGGAGCTTCCGGCTTGCTTTCCGCCAATATAGCCATCAGGATCGTTTCCTGAACGAACAGCTTTGAAACGGATTGTTTCCAATGCGCCTTCCCGATTTTGAGGCCTGGGCCATGTTCGCCGCCGTGGTCGAGCATCGCAGCTTCACCGATGCGGCCAAGGCACTGAGCGTGTCCAAGGCGACGGTGTCCAAGGCGGTGACGCGGCTGGAGGAGCATCTGGACACCAGCCTGTTCAACCGCACCAGCCGCCGGCTGGCGCTGACCGAGAGCGGGAAACGGCTGGCCGACCATGCGCAACGCATCTTGGCGGAGGGGCAGGCGGCCGAAGAGGCGGCGCGGGACGAGACGGCGGAATTGTCGGGCGTGGTGCGGCTGGGCGCGCCGATGACCTTCGGCCTGCTGCGCATCGCGCCTTTGGTGGCGCAGTTCACGAAAATGCATCCGCTGGTCGATATCGACCTGCATCTGTCGGACGCGAAGATCGACATTGTGGAGATGGGGCTGGATGCCACGATCCGCATCGCTGACATGCCCGACAGTTCGCTGCGCGCGCGGCGGCTGGCGGACGTCAACCTGCATGTCATCGCTTCGCCCGCCTATCTGGACGCGCGGGGGCGGCCGGCGCATCCGAGCGACTTGGGGACGCATGACTGTATCTGCTATTCCAATGTCACGCTGTCCGACGTCTGGCGTTTTTCGGGGCCGGGGCAGCAGGTCGTCGCGGTGCAGGTGCGCGGGCGGCTGACGGTCAATAGCGGGGAGGCGATGTTGCCGGCGTTGAAGGAGGGCATCGGCATCGCGCGCTTGCCTGACTTCATCGTGGGTGAGGCATTGGCCAAGGGGGACCTTGAGGAGATATTGGTCGACTGGCGCGCGCCGCCGGTCGGGCTGCATCTGGTGACGCCGCCTTCAAGGCTTCGCCCGGCCAGGGTGGACGCGCTCATCGACTTCATTGCTAGCCACCATGGCTGTTAAGGATCACCGTCAACCTTCGTAAATTTTTTTCGCAGGGATGGCATATCTTTAGGCGCAAGAGGCCTCCGCATTGTCGTTTCGAAGGTGAATCTATCTTGACTTTGCGTGGGTCGCGCCGCGCTCAACCCTTTGTAAACAGATTCGTTCTGCCACGACTCGCGCATTTCTGCCGGTTAGCTAAAAATTAACCTTTGTCCTTCAGAAGTTTTTTGGTTAATGATTTGAAGCGGAAGCCGTTCTGGTGGGGTGAACGGGACTGCGACGCAAAGGGGCATTCATATGCGCGTGCTGCTGATTGAGGACGAACCGACCACCGCCAAGGCGATCGAGCTGATGCTCACGACCGAAGGCTTCAACGTCTATACCACGGATCTGGGCGAAGAGGGTTTGGACCTCGGCAAGCTCTATGATTACGACATCATTTGCCTGGACCTGAACCTGCCGGACATGCATGGGTATGACGTGCTCAAGAAATTGCGCGCGGCGAAAGTGCAGACCCCGGTGCTGATCCTGTCGGGCATCAGCGAGATGGACAGCAAGGTGCGATCCTTCGGCTTTGGCGCGGACGATTATGTGACCAAGCCCTTCCACCGCGAGGAACTGATCGCGCGTATCCACGCGGTCGTGCGCCGGTCCAAGGGGCATAGCCAGTCGGTCATCCGCACCGGCAAGCTGTCGGTCAATCTGGACGCCAAGACGGTGGAAGTGGACGGCAATCGCGTCCACCTGACCGGCAAGGAATATGCGATGCTGGAACTGCTGTCGCTGCGCAAGGGCACGACGCTGACCAAGGAAATGTTCCTCAATCATCTCTATGGCGGGATGGACGAGCCGGAGCTCAAGATCATCGACGTCTTCATCTGCAAGCTGCGCAAGAAGCTGGCGCTGGCGTGCGGCGGCGACAATTATATCGAGACGGTCTGGGGCCGCGGTTATGTGCTGCGCGATCCGGACGAGGTCGAGGAAACGCAGGCAAAGGTCGCCTGACGCCCAAGGACTAAATACGGGGGTGGAAAGGCCGGGCTCCAGCAGGAGGCCGGCCTTTTCCATGTCCGGGGCGCGGGGACAGCAATCTTAACGGCTTGGTCACCTTATGCGGTGTAGCGCGGCGGTGAAGGAGTTTCCGTTTGATGGGTCAGGCAACGCATAGTCCCGAAGCCGCATGGGATGCCATTTGCCGGTCCCAGGCGGTGATCGAGTTCGACCCGTCCGGCATCGTGCTGTGGGCCAATGACCGGTTCCTGGCGACCATGGGCTATGCGCTGGGGGAGATACAGGGGCAGCATCATCGCATCTTCTGCGAGCCCGGCCATGGCGATACGCCGGACTATGCCGCGTTCTGGCGCAAGCTGGGGCGGGGCGAATATGACGCGGGTGAATATCGGCGCGTGGGCAAGGGCGGCCGACCCGTCTGGTTGCAGGCGACCTACAATCCGGTATTTCATGCCGACGGATCGGTCGACCGCATCCTCAAGATCGCGACCGACAATTCGGCCGCGCATCAACTTCGGACGGAATTGCGCAATACCGTTGATGGCCTGTCCGATATCGTGAACAGCATCGGGCTGATCGCGAACCAGACCCATATGCTGGCGCTCAACGCCAGTATCGAGGCGGCGCGGGCGGGCGAGGCGGGCAAGGGCTTTGCGGTCGTGGCGGCCGAGGTCAAGAAGCC
>NZ_BCYT01000020.1 GCF_001598335.1 Sphingobium abikonense NBRC 16140 | reverse complement strand
AAAATTACATGAAATCTGACCATTGCGACCGGAGCCGGTGGCGCATGGCTGTTGCGGACGCGCCTTTGCGACCCCGCCGTTCGTGCCTGCGGAGCCGAACCGTTTGTTCGAGGGTTGAGCCGTCGCAACAGGAGATGGCATCGCGATGAAATTCTATCTTTCCTTGGTGGCCGCGGGTGCGCTGGCGGCGGCGGGTTGCGCGTCGGATGCGCGCTCCAATGACCTGTGCGAGGCAGCACCTCCCCGCCAGTCCAATGGAGCGCTCCCCATCGGCCAGGCGTGGACCGGCACGAGCGTGCCCTTCGGATCGGCGGTGAGCAAAGACGGCCAGCTGGTTGCGGCCTATTATGATGCGGAGCGCTATCTGACGCTGGCGACTTATGACCCAGACACGCAGCGTCTTTGCCATAAGCGGCTTGCGTCTCGCTTCGCGGGATGGGACGCGCATAACGCGCTGGCCGTGGCGATCGACGACGCCGGCACAGTACATATTGCCGGCAACATGCACGCCAGCCCGCTTGTATATGCGCGAGGCCCGCTGGATGACCTGGACGCCATCCGGTTGCAGCCAATGCTTGGGCGCAATGAAGCCTCTGCTACCTATCCCCAGTTCATGCATGATGACGCGGGCAACCTGCTGTTTCTCTATCGCGATGGGATGTCCGGAAACGGTAGCTGGCTGCTCAACATATGGAACGACGGCAAATGGCAACGCATCGGCGCGCTATTTGCTGATCGCGATGCCAAAGGTCCCGTCAACGCCTATCCTACTGCCTTCGTAAAGGACGGGTCGGGGCGATTCCATGTTGCCGTGGTGTGGCGCCGGACGCCCGACGTCGCGACCAATTTCGCGCTGACCTATGCGTCGACGCGCGACTTTCGCCGATGGGATGTCGGGGGGCAACGGGTCAACGGACCGCTATCGCCGGAGACCATGGAAATGGTCGATGCGCCCGGCGTGCAGCATGGGCTGGTCAACAATGCCTTGCTCCAGATCAGCCGGTCCGGGAAACCGGTTTTGCTCTACACCAAGTTCGTCGATGGCCAAAAAAGCGGCATTGTCGCGGCGACCAGAATGAACGGTGCCTGGCGCGAAAAGACGATTGTCGCCGGCAAGACGGTGGTGAAGGTTTCCGGCGGCGGAAGCATGCCGGGTCTGCCGGTGTTCCGTTTTGCAGAGACGCGCGCCAATGGCGACATGCATGTCAGCGCGGTCATCGCTGGCGTCCAGACCGAATTGCTGCTTGATCCTGATACATTGACGGCAAAGCCATGGCGGCCCGATGTCGGCCCGAATGCCAGTAACGCGCGCGCGAAACCGATGCCCGACGTGACGTTGAAAATCCCCCAAGGCATGGACAAGGCAACCGTTCGCAAGGTTCAGGTCCGCCAGAACGGCATGGATGGCCCGATCGAGGGCGAATTGCGGTGGTTCGCGCAGGGCGTCAATCAGGACAGGCCACACGCCTGCACGGGGAAAGCCCCCGTCGCCTGCAAGCCGCCAGCCTCGCCGCTGCTGTGGGTGCCTGCCCCCGACTGAGCGGCGCGCGATGGTCAGGCGATGGAAATGAAACTGTCCATCACGCGCTTGCGGCCGGCGGTTTCGAAGTCGATCTCCAGCTTGTTGCCCTCGATCTCCGCAACCGTGCCGTAGCCGAACTTCTGGTGGAAGACGCGCAGGCCTATGCTGACGTCGCTGCGTCCCTTATTGCCCAGCGACACGGCAGAGGACCGCGCTTCCACGATGCGGACCGGCTCCTTGCTGAACTGGCCCGACGATTGGGCACGCTGCCAGCCCGGTCCCCGGCCGGTGCCGCGCGCGACATTGGCGAACGGGTCCTCGCGTTCGGACCAGTTGGCGCGCCACAAGGATGCGCCGCCGCTCATGCTGCTTTCCTCCTCCACATGCTCGGGGGGAAGCTCCCCGACAAAGCGGGATGGGATGGAACTGGTCCACTGGCCATAAATGCGGCGGTTGGCGGCGTGCAGGATGGTGCAGCGCCGCCGCGCGCGCGTGATGGCGACATAGGCGAGCCGACGCTCCTCCTCCAGGCTGTTGAGGCCCCCTTCATCGAGCGCCCGCTGCGACGGAAACAGCCCTTCCTCCCATCCGGCAAGGAACACATGTTCAAACTCCAGGCCCTTGGCGGCGTGAATGGTCATGATCGTGACCTTGCGTTCTTCCGCCTGCGCCTCATTGTCCATCACTAGGCTGACATGCTCCAGAAAGGCGCCCAGCGTGTCATATTCTTCCATCGCACGCGTCAATTCGGTGAGGTTCTCCAGCCGCCCGGCGCTCTCAGTCGTCCGATCGGCCTGGAGCATCGCGGTATAGCCGCTCTCGTCCAATATCTGCCGCGCCAGTTCGGCATGGGGCAATTGCCCCGCGCGATCGCGCCACCGCGCCAGATCGCCGATGAAAGCGCCGAGCGACCGGCGCGCCTGTGGTGTCAATTCGTCCGTATCCAGGATCCGCGCGGCGGCAAGGGTAAGCGGAACTCCCTGTGCGCGGGCGAGGCGATGCAGTTTTTCCACCGCCTTATCGCCCAGGCCGCGCTTGGGAACATTGACGATCCGTTCGAACGCCAGATCGTCCGCCGGCTGGTTGACCAGCCGTAGATAGGCGAGCGCGTCGCGGATTTCGGCGCGCTCATAGAAACGGAAGCCGCCGATGATGCGATAGGGCAGACCGATCTGGATGAAGCGATCCTCAAACTCACGCGTCTGATGCTGGGCGCGGACCAGGATGGCCACATCGTCCAGCGACCCGCCGCTCCGCTCGATCGCCTCGATATCCTCGCTGATGCGCCGCGCTTCTTCGGGACCGTCCCATACGCCGATGACCTTGACCTTTTCGCCAACGTCGATGTCGGTCCACAGCGTCTTGCCCAGGCGATTGCCATTTTCGGCGATAACGCCCGACGCCGCGCCTAATATGTGTGGCGTCGACCGATAATTCTGTTCCAGCCGGATGATCGTCGCGCCGGGAAAATCCTTTTCGAACCGCAGGATATTGGCGACCTCTGCGCCGCGCCAGGAATAGATGGACTGATCGTCATCGCCCACGCAGCAGATATTTTTCCGCTCCTGCGCCAGCAGCCGCAGCCAGAGATACTGGCTGGAATTGGTGTCCTGATATTCGTCCACCATGATGTAGCGGAATTTCTGCTGATACTGCTCCAGCACGTCGCGATGCTTTTTCAAAATCGTCAGAACATGCAGCAGCAAGTCACCGAAATCGCACGCATTCACGCCACGCAGGCGCGCCTGATAGGCGGCATAGAGTTTCTGCCCCTTGCCATGGGCATAGCCCTCCGCTTCGCCCGCGCTCACCTCCTCGGGGGTCAGCCCCTTGTTCTTCCACTGGTCGATCAGCCCGCCCAATTGGCGGGCAGGCCACCGCTTTTCGTCAATACCCTCCGCCTGGATCAACTGTTTCATCAGACGCAATTGGTCATCGGTATCGAGAATGGTGAAGTTGGATTGCAGGCCGACCAGTTCCGCATGACGCCGTAGCATCCGCGCGGCGATGGCATGGAAGGTGCCGAGCCAGGGCATTCCTTCGACCGCGTCGCCGATCATCGCCCCCACGCGCGCGCGCATTTCCCGCGCGGCCTTGTTGGTGAAGGTGACGGCCAGGATTTCCGATGGCCAGGCGCGGCGCGTACCGATGAGATGCGCAAGCCGAGCCGTCAGCGCCGCGGTCTTGCCCGTTCCCGCGCCCGCCAACACGAGCACCGGCCCCTCTGTCGTCAACACAGCCTCACGCTGCGGCGTGTTGAGACCTTTCAGATAGGGCGGATCATTGGGGGAAGGTGCGGGAAGCGTCATGGCGATCAACTAGGGTCGAGCAGGGATGGGGGCAAGGGCAGGGCCTTGCACGGCGAAGCTTTCTATGAGAACAAAAGGAGAATCATGCAAGGGAGGACTGCCATGCTGAGCGGCCAATGCCAATGCGGCGCCATTCGCTACACAGTGGAGGGCGATCCGGCCTATAGCGCGCTGTGCCATTGCGGCGATTGCCGGGCGAGCGCCGGCGCGCCGATGGTCGGGTGGGCATTGTTTCCCGAGGACAAGGTCATCATCAGCGGCGAGCCGGTCAGCTATCGCTCATCCGAAAATGCGGTTCGTCAGTTTTGCGGGACCTGCGGCACCGGGCTTTTCTACCGGAATCCCGTCATCTTTCCCGGCGGGATCGACATTCAGACCGCGACACTGGACGATCAGGATGCGCTCCCGCCGCAAGCGCATATTCAATGGGCCGAAGCGGCGCCCTGGGCAAAGGCGATGCAGGATTTGCCAAGGTTTGATCGCTATCCCGAAGGCCCCTGAACCGGAACCCGGGCGTCGACCCCGCATATTTCATTATCATTCGGGAACGGCTTTTCCGCTTGGGGTGTTTTGTCATTCGAACGAGCGGTCGCCGGGGCGAGACAAGAGGAAAGGATATTCCCGATGAAAGCGTTCCTGTTGGCAGGCGCCGCCCTGCTTGGCGTTTCTGCGATTTCCGGCACGGTCTTTGCGCAAGACGCGATGGCGCCGGCCGGTCAGCCGCCCGCTGGGGCCATGACGCCGTCGACCAATCCAGCCATGCCGACGCCGCCCGCAAATCCGGCGACGAATATGCCGGCACAGCCCGATGGGTCATCCATGCCCATGCCGGCGGACCCTAATGCAGGCCAGCCGACCGGGGCCGTGCCGGCCGATCCGGGCATGATGCCGGCTCCCGCCAATGCGCCCCGCGATCCGGCAGCGCCGATGGGCTCAGCGGAAAATCCCGTGACCATGGGGGGTAATATGACGCCGCCCCCGACTGAGGCGAAAGATTACCCTGTTTGCTCGCGTACCGTGCAGGACAGCTGCATCAATCCCGGCCAGGCGCGCCGGATGCGCAAGCCGGGCTGAGCAAGCCGAATATATGCCCCGAGCGGCATGATAAGGGTCGGCCCGTCACATTCGGGCCGGCCCTTTTATATGTCTTCCGTCATTCCGGCCGCAGCAGCGTCAATCGTGCCTTGCCGACCTCCCTTGTGACGTCGATCACATAGCCCTTTACCGCGACATCCTCGCGCCGACCGGTTTCGATCGAAATCCAGGTGGCGGGGCCCGCCCACCCCAATCGCCCCAGCTTGTCCAGCGCGACCTGGCCCGCGCCGGTATCGTAGGGCGGGTCCATGAAGACTATGTCCAGCGGCGCTGGGGCGGGACCCAGCGACAAGACATTGGACGGACGAATGTCCGGACGAACTCCGAAGCGATCAGCATTGGCGCGGATCGCATCCAGGGCCGCTTTGTCCTGTTCGACGAACAGGCATGTCGCCGCCCCGCGTGAGAGCGCTTCGAACCCCAAGGCGCCCGACCCGGCAAAAAAATCCCCCACCGCCAGGCCGTCGAACGATCCGATCCGGCTCGTCAGCATGGAGAAAAGCGTTTCGCGCGTGCGGTCCGCCGTAGGCCGCGTGGCGTCTCCCTTGGGCGCGGTCAGCGGCCGCCCGCGCCATTGGCCGGCAATGATCCTCATGCCGCGCCACCCTTCAACGTCTTGCGGAACAGGATAAGGTCATGCTGCCGCACTTCCTCCACCGCGCCTACCGCCATTTCGCCCAAGGCAAAGGGGCCATAAGCCGTGCGGATCAGGCGATTGACCTTGAGGCCCAGATGCTCCAGCACCCGGCGGACCTCGCGGTTCTTGCCCTCCGTCAGCGTCATTTCGATCCACTGGTTGCGGCCAGTCCGGCGCTCCAGATTGGCCTCGATCTGCCCATAACGGACGCCATCGATTTCCAGCCCGTCGAACAAATCTTCCAGTTGCTGCTGGCTGACTTCACCAAAGGCGCGCGCGCGGTAAGTGCGGGGCACGCCGGTCGCGGGCAATTCCATCTGCCGCTTGAACCCGCCATCGGTCGTCAACAACAACAACCCTTCGGTATTCATGTCCAGTCGCCCGATCGGCATGACCCGCGGCAGTCCGTCGGGCAGGCGATCATAGATCGTCGGCCGCCCCGCCGGGTCCCGCTCTGTCGTCAGGCATCCGACAGGTTTGTGGAACAGGAACAGCCGGGTCGGCGCGGGAGCCGCGATGGCGACTCCATCGACCGTGACCCCATGCAAGGATGTCAGAAGTGTTGCGGGCGTGTCGATGGGCGCGCCGTCCAGGGCGATACGGCCCTCCGCAATCATCCGCTCGATCTCACGACGGGACGCGACTCCGGCGCGGGCCAGCAATTTAGCGATACGCTGGGGTTCGCCCTTGCCGGACGCGGCGGCGGCCGCGCGCGCTGGATGCGGATTGGCATCCTGCACAGGACGCGGCGACTGGCGGGCGGACTTTGGCGCAGCGGGGCGCGAGCGCGGGCCGATGGGACGCTTCGGGCCACCGGTGCCTGCGCCGCGACGGGGCGGTCCGGATTTTTTCGGCGGTTCCACGGTCAATTCCTTTTTCTTGCCACTGGCCATCCCCATATCCTTGGAAAGCCAGCATTGAGCTGAAATGTGCCGCTCCGGCGCTTGGGCGAAGGAGTTTTCGGCCCCATCGGGCAACCCGGTGCGGGCGCGCGGCGTTTCTCTTATCGCATGGCGGACTCAGGGCGGGCTTGGCAAATGTTTTTCGGTTTGTTGAAAGAGGAAGAGAAGCGGCCATCGCGGCGCAAGGCCATTCAGTCCATCCTCGTGGTGGAGGACGAACCGCTTGTCGCCTTCGACAATGAACATGCGCTTGAACAGGCCGGCTACCGGATTGCCGCGACGGTTGATGATTATGATCATGCCGTGCGCGTCATCGATGAAGGCGACGTGGATCTGGTGGTTGCCGACGTAGCCCTGCCGGGCGACAAAAGCGGTATCGACGTGGCGCGCCATGCAGCCGAGCAAGGCCTGCCTGTGCTGTTCGTCACGGGCCGCTGCCCTGGGGACGCGCGCGCTCTCGCGATCGGCTGCCTGTCCAAACCCTATGCGCAACGGGACCTGATCGCAGCGATCCAGGTGGTCGACGCGGTCCTGCGCGGCGCGCGCCGGCCAAAGCTGCCGCCGGGCCTCACCCTGTTCGAGCCGCGCGGCTGATCGCTGCAATCCCTGCTTGCCTGACGCGCATCGCGTCATATGGTGGCGCAAACCGACGCCAAGGGGATCGCGCGCATTTATGACTGACGTTACGCAGGGCAGGCGCTCATGGGCCGATGCCGTCAAGCCCTATGCCGAAAAGGCGCCGCTTGCCGCCTTCTTTCTGGGCATTTCCTCCGGTTTTCCGTTCGCGATGATCGGCGCAACCCTTACGACACGCCTGGCGCAGGACGGGATCGACAAGAAGGCGGTGACGGCCTTCACCCTGGCGTTCCTCGTCTATAATCTGAAATGGATTTGGGCTTGGATTGTCGATGGCGTGCGGGTGCCATTGATCGGCCGTCTGGGGCAGCGTGTGTCCTGGCTGCTGATCGCCGGCGCGTTGTCGATCCTCGCGGTCGTCAACCTGGCCCTCGTTGATCCAACGACCAGTCTGCTCCAGACCGCTTATGCCGCGATCCTGGTCGGCTTTGCCGGCGCGACCTATGATATCGTCATCGATGCCTATCGCATTGAGATATTGGAGCCGCGCCAACTGGGCATCGGCTCGGGCATGTCGCAATATGGGTGGCGTATCGGGTCGGTGGCGGCCGGATCGCTGGCGCTCGTGCTGGCGGCGCGCATTGGCTGGCATGGCGCCTACCTGGCCTGCGCCGTGTTCGCCTTACCCGCGATGCTGACGGGCCTGATTGTCGGAGAGCCGGCGCGCCATCGTGAAGCCGCCAGTCGCCGTGGCCTGGCGGAGGTCTGGCAATCCATCGCCGGACCGCTGGCCGAATTTTTTCGCCGGCGTGGCGCGTTCCTCGTGCTGCTGTTCATCCTGTTGCACAAGATTGGCGACACGCTGGCCAACCTGACCTTCCGCCTGCTGTTTGACGACATGGGCTACAGCAATGATGAGATTGCCATTTATGATGTCGGCATGGGCTTCTGGGCTTATCTTGTCGGGATTTTCATTGGCGGCATTCTCTATGCGCGGCTCGGTATGAAGCGATCGGTGTTGATCAGCCTTGTGCTCATGTGCGTGTCCAATTTCAGCTTTGCCGCGCTGGCGGCGCTCGGCAAAAGCAATTGGGGCATGGCCGGCGCGATCGGCTTTGAAAATTTCGCCAGCGGCATCGGCGGCGTCACCGTCGTCGCCTATTTCTCCGCCCTGTGCGACCTGCGCTTCACCGCGTCGCAATATGCGCTGATTTCCGCTGCCGCCAGCATCGTCGGCCGTTTCCTGACCGGCACCACGGCCGGCGCGCTGATCGAGCGGTTCGGCTATGTCGATTTCTACCTGCTGACGACGGCGTTGGCCGTGCCCGGCATATTGCTCTTCTGGCTGATGATGCGGGCCGGGTTGATCGACGCCAGCGTCGGAACGGCCGCAAAGACCGGAAAGGATCAGCACGCCGCGTAGAGGTCCAGCGGCCGGCCCAGGTCGCTATGCGCCTGTGCCACCGCCTGAAGGCAGGTGAGGGCGCCGAGCGCATGATCGTTGCCCAGCAGCGCGCTCACCTGGTCATAGGCTTGGTTCGGGTCCCGCAGGGCAAGGCCAGTCGCCTCCATGATCATGGCTTCGTCCGCAGTCATGCGCGCGCAGCAACAGGGCGCCA
This sequence comes from Sphingobium abikonense NBRC 16140, assembly GCF_001598335.1. GTDB lineage: Bacteria > Pseudomonadota > Alphaproteobacteria > Sphingomonadales > Sphingomonadaceae > Sphingobium > Sphingobium abikonense. Next base: position 54,429 of record NZ_BCYT01000020.1, on the reverse strand, counting down.
CCATGATCCGGCGGCTCGATGCGCGAGCCAGTTCCAGCATCATCGCGCGCATCAGCACCAGGGGCCGTCGATAGCTGCGCCCGAAGGCCCCCAGCATGGCGTTAGCCGCATGGGCATCATTCACGCCGGCGCTCGCCATGCGCCGCATCACGAACAGGAATAGCCGATTGCCGTAGCCGCCGGGGATGGGACGGGGCAGGTCGATCGGGGAAGTCTCTCCATAAGCCATAGAATCGCGCCTTCTCAACTAATCCGAGGCGGAGGATACGCTATTGAGAGGCAGTCGCAAGTATAATCAGTCGGGGAGTTGCGCGTTCAGTCGCAAAATCTGCCCGGCCAGATAGAGCGATCCTCCAATCAGCAGCTTTGGCGATGTGCGGAAGGGAAGGCTGGCGGCTATGGCTTGGATCGCTGCCCCTGGGCCATCATGCGCCGTGATGCCAATGCCCCATTGATCGGCGATCGCGGCAAAGCGTTCGGCCGGGTGATGGTCATGTCCCGGCACCGGCAGCGCATGGATATGCCCGACGATCCCTGCGAACGGCGCGAGGAAAGCGTCGATATCCTTGTTGGCCAGCATGCCGATCACGAGGTGAACCATCTGGCCGTCCAGCCTGTCGGGCGTGAAATAGGCGGCGATGGCCTCACCCGCTGCGGCATTATGGCCGCCGTCCAGCCACGCGACCGTGTCGGGCGGCAAGGGCGTGAGCAAGGGGCCGCGGTCCAGCCGCTGCAATCGCGCGGGCCATTGCGCCCAGAGCGGCGAAGCTTTCAATGCGGCATCCGACAGCGGCACGGCCTGCTGATGCCGCAGCATCGCGATGGCGAGCGCCGCGTTCTGCGCCTGATGCGCGCCAGCTAGACGCGGCAAGGGCGTATCGAGCCGCCCTAGGGCGTCGCGATAATGGAGCCGGTCGCGATAGACGGCGGCATCCCACCCGTCTCCCTGACCAATCCATTGGGTTCCGACCCTTTGCGCGGCGGCTTCCATGATCGGACCGAGCTTGTCGGGATAGCGTTGCGTGACCAAAGGGGCGCCAGCCTTGGCGATCCCCGCCTTTTCCGCCGCGATCTGCGCCAGCGTGTCGCCTAGAAAGGCCTGATGGTCGATGCCGAGCTGCGCAATGCCGCAAACGACCGGGTCGGCTATGACGTTGGTCGCGTCCAGCCGTCCGCCCAGTCCGACTTCAATGATGCAGGCGTCGGCGCGCTGCTCGGCAAAGGCCAGGAAGGCGGCGGCAGTCGTCACCTCAAAGAAGCTGGCATTCACGCCCTCCGCAATGTCCAGCACGCGCTCCAGATAGCGCGCCAGCATCGCGTCGTCGATCAACTGGCCAGCAATGCGTATCCGCTCGTTGAAGCGCACCAGATGCGGCGAGGTAAAGACATGGACGCTCTTGCCATCGGCCTCCATCGCCGCGCGGAGGAAGGCGCAGGTCGATCCCTTGCCATTGGTTCCGGCGACGTGAAGTACGGGCGGCAGCGCGCGATGCGGATCGCCCAGCCGCTCCAGCAGCCGCGTGATCCGCTCCAGCCCCAATATGTCCGCGCCCGGCGATAGCGACGAGAGCCGGTCGAGTTGCGCCTGGACGTCCGGATCGTCGGAAACGGCATGGTCGGCCACGGCGCTGCTTCCCCTTGGCGCGTGGGGGTCAGGCGGCGGCGCGCGGCCGCAGATAGCCGATCACCCGCGCCAGCGTATCGCGCAGGTCACGGCGATGGACCACCATGTCCAGCATGCCATGGTCAAGCAGATATTCGGCGCGCTGGAACCCTTCGGGCAGCTTTTCACGAATCGTGCTCTCGATCACGCGCTGGCCGGCGAACCCGATCAGCGCATTGGGTTCGGCGATCTGGATGTCGCCCAGCATGGCGTAGCTCGCGGTGACGCCGCCGGTCGTCGGATCGGTCAGCACCACGATATAGGGCAATCCCTTGGCGTGCAGCTTCTGGATGGCGACGGTCGCGCGGGGCATCTGCATCAGCGACAATATGCCTTCCTGCATCCGGGCGCCGCCCGCGGCAGTGAAGATCACATAGGGGCAATCATGCGCGATCGCGTCATTGACGCCCTGGATGAAGGCCGCGCCGACACCCATGCCCATGGACCCGCCCATGAAGGCGAAATTCTGCACCCCCATCACCAGCGGCACATCGTCGATCGCGCCGCGCGCGTTGATCAGAGCGTCCTGGTCGCCAGTGGCTTGGCGCGCAGCCTTGATCCGATCGGGATAGCGCTTGCTGTCGCGAAACTTCAGCGGATCTTCGGGCACATGGGGCGTCGGCAACAGGATGAAACCGGCGTCCAATATCTGTTCGAACCGCGCCGCCGGGCCGATCCGGCCATGATGGTCGCAGCGCGGGCAGACCGACAGATTTTCTTCCCACTCCTTGATGAACACCATTTCCGCGCAGGACGGGCATTTGTGCCACAACGTTTCGGCGGTGGTTTCCTTCTTGGTGAAGGGGAGGGCGTTGCGGACGCGGTTGATCCAGCTCATGCGGCAGTCTCTTGGGCTTGATGGGTGAGCGCACCGCGCAGCGCGGCGACGAATTCCTGGACGAAGGGCGCGGCGGCATCACCATGGCTGCCGACGATGTCGACGATTGCCGATCCGACGACGACGCCATCGGCCACGCGGCCGATCGCGGCGGCCTGTTCTGGCGTGCGGACGCCAAAGCCGACCGCCACCGGCAGGTCGGTCGCGGCCTTCAATCGGGCGACGGCTATCTCGATCGACGATTGCGCCGCCTGCTGCTTGCCGGTCACGCCAGCGACCGCGACATGGTAGAGGAACCCGCTCGCGCCCTCGAGAACCGCGGGCAGGCGCTGCGCATCCGTAGTCGGCGTCGCCAGGCGCACCGGATGGACGCTGGCCGCGCGCAGGGCTGGGCCGATCTCGGCATCCTCTTCGGGCGGCACGTCGACGCAAATGACGCCATCAATGCCAGCCGCTTTGCACTGATCCGCGAACCAGTTCGCGCCGCGCACCAGCATGGGATTGGCATAGCCCATCAGGATGAGCGGCGTGTCGGGATGGCGCGCGCGGAAATCGGCGGCGATGGCGAATATGTCCTTCGTCTTCGTGCCCGATCCCAAGCTGCGCAGGTTCGCCAGTTCAATCGCCGGCCCATCAGCCATGGGATCGGTGAAGGGCATGCCAAGCTCGATGATATCCGCGCCGCCCGCGACCAGCGCATCCAGGATGGCGGGCGTGGACGCGACGTCGGGGTCCCCCGCCGTCACGAAGGTGATGAGCGCGGCGCGGCCCTGCGCCTTGCAGGCGGCGAAGCGGGTGGAAAGGCGATCCATCACATCTCCACTCCCAGCGCATCGGCCACGGTGAAGATGTCCTTGTCGCCGCGACCCGACAGGTTGACGACGATGATCTTGTCCGCGTCCAGCGCCGGGGCGACCTGCTCGGCGGCGGCGATGGCGTGGGCGGATTCGAGCGCGGGAATGATGCCTTCGAGGCGCGAAAGCGACTGGAAGCTTTCCAGCGCCTCGTCGTCCTTGATCGGCATATATTTGACCCGGCCGATTTCGTGCAGCCAGCTATGTTCGGGGCCGATGCCCGGGTAATCAAGGCCGGCGGAAATGCTGTGCGCTTCGGTGATCTGGCCGTCCTCATCCTGAAGCAGATAGGTACGGTTGCCGTGCAATATGCCTGATGCGCCGCCCGCCAGGCTGGCCGCATGCTTGCCGGTCAGCCCTTCGCCAGCCGCCTCCACGCCGATCATCGCCACTTCCGGATCGTCGAGGAAGGGGTGGAACATGCCGATGGCGTTGGACCCGCCACCGACCGGGGCGATCAGCATGTCGGGCAGGCGCCCTTCGGCTTCCAGCATCTGCGCGCGGGTTTCCTTGCCGATCACCGACTGGAAATCGCGCACCAGTTCGGGATAGGGGTGCGGCCCCGCCGCCGTGCCGATGATGTAAAAGGTGTCATGCACGTTCGACACCCAATGGCGCAGCGCGTCGTTCATCGAGTCCTTGAGCGTGGACGATCCGGAATGTACCGGGATGACTTCCGCGCCGAGCAGCTTCATGCGAAAGACGTTGGGCTTCTGCCGCTCGACATCCTTGGCGCCCATGAAAATCTTGCATTCCAGGCCAAAGAGCGCCGCGACGGTCGCAGTGGCGACGCCATGCTGGCCAGCCCCGGTTTCCGCGATGACCTTCTTCTTGCCCATGCGGCGGGCGAGCAATGCTTGCCCAATACAATTATTGATCTTGTGCGCGCCGGTGTGGTTGAGTTCCTCGCGCTTCAGATAGATTTTCGCGCCCTTGCCGGGTTCCGCCTTTGCGCGCAGCGCCTCGGTCAACCGCCCGGCATAATAAAGCGGGTTGGGGCGGCCAACATAGGTGCGGAGCAGTTCGGCCATCTCCGCGTCGAACGCCGGGTCCGCCTTGGCGGCGTTGTAGACCTTTTCCAATTCCAAGATCAGCGGCATCAGCGTTTCGGCGACGTAACGACCGCCGAACGCGCCGAAATGGCCATTGGCGTCGGGCTGGCTGCGCAGGCTGTTGGGCAGGGCGATGGTGTCAGTCATGAATCGGTCTTTCCAGAAGGACGAAAATAAGGGCGGTCGCAGGTGCCGGCTGGCACGCGATCAGCGCCATCGTCCTTCAATGCGCGGGGCAGGGGCGGGGAGCGTCAACATGCAGATACCGCTTTGCAGAAGGCCATGATCTTGTCCACACTCTTGATGCCTGGCACGTCTTCCACACCCGACGAAATGTCGATCAGCGGCGCGCCGGTTTCGCGGATGGCGTCGCAGACATTGGCGATGGACAGCCCGCCCGACAGGCCCCAGGGGGCGGGGATCGCTACGCCGCGCAGCAATCCCCAGTCAAAGCGCAGGCCCATGCCGCCGGGCAGCGCGGCGCCATCGGGCGTCTTGGCGTCGAACAGCAGGCGATCAACGGCCCCGGCATAGGCGGCCGCACCCTCTACGTCGGACCGCGTTTTCACGGAAATGGCCTTCCACACCGGCAGTCCGAAGCGCGCGCGGACGGCGGCTGCGCGTTCGGGGCTTTCCTTGCCATGCAATTGCAAGGCGCTAATCGCTCCGGTTTCGGCGATGCGCGCCAGGTCCGCGTCGTCGGCATCCACCACAACGGCGACCCGCTCGACATACGTCGGCACAGGCGCGGCGAGCGCGCGCATCTGGTCAGCCTCCACATGGCGCGGGCTTTTGGGGAAATGCACAAAGCCCAAATGGGTCGCCCCCGCGCGCACGGCCGCGCCGACGGTTTCGGCCGTCGACAGGCCGCAAATCTTGATCGCGAGTCGGGACATGGCCGCGCTTTAGCGGTGATCCGACGCGAAGTCACATGGCGGGCGATGGCCCTCCATGGTCAAATCCATGTCATGCAGCGCCAGCCACTGGTCGGCATGAGCGACACATGCCGCGCCCAGATAGGCGTCCAGCGCGGCGATGATGGCGGCATCGCTCATATCCCTGGGGTCAATCGGCGCATGCCAATGCAAGTCAAACCGGGGACCTTTGGTGCGCAGCAGGTAGAAGGGCAGGATGCGCGCGCCGACCTTGCGCGCCAGTCGCAGCGCGATCGACAAGTTGCCCGAAGGCGCCAGCGGCCGGCCGAAGGTCGGGAACCACACTTGCCGCTCGCGCCTCTCATCGGCCAGGATATAGAGCGTCGCACGGTCCTTCTGCGTCAGATGCTTGAGCACACCCCGCGCCGCGCCCTCGCCGCCGATCGCCTCGCCCATATAGCTGGAGCGCGCTTTCTTAAGTTGAGCGGCGATCCTTGGGTCTTCGGGGTCTTCATAGACGCCCAGGCCCGGCCGGTCGGTCGACCATTTGATGTGCGCGGCGAGCAAATCCCAATTGCCCAGATGACAGGTAAGCGCGATCATCGGGCCGGGACCATCCAGAACCTGGCTGTAGCCCGCCGCATCAATGACCCGCACATGCGCGTCATTTACCAGCCGGTCGATATTGGCCAGTTCCGCCATGGTCCGCCCGACATTGACCCATCGCCGGGTCAAAATCGCCTCGCGCTCGGCTTCGGGCAGATCAGGCCGCAGGATCGCCAGATTGGCCCGTGCCCGCGCATCGCGCAGTTTCATGTTGCGCCGCGCGACATGCGCCGACAGCCATCCGCCAAGCGACGACGCCATGGGCGCGGGTAGATGACGCATCAGCGCGAAGAGAAAGGGGTTGGAGAGCATGGGCCGAGCGTCATACAGCAGCGGTCGAAACGGTAAAGGGTGCGGCGGCAAGGATGATATGGCTCTGGGCAATTCTTCAGATGCTCACCCTGATCGGCGTGGCGACCTATTGGCGTCACCTGCCGACTGAGCGGAAGGAAGAGGCGCCAGAGGGCGTTGCCGTCGTGCTGAGCCTGCGCGACGATTGGGACGGGTCGCCCAATCTCATCGCACGATTGAAGGCGCAGCATGTCTGCTTTCGCCTGATCCTGGCAACATCGGGGGACTGCCCCGCCGCGCGCGACCTGGCGGCGCGCGAGGGCGACTGGGTGCAATTGGTCGCTGCCGGCGTTGCCGAAGGTGAAGGGCAGAAGGTGCACAAGCTGCGCGCGGCCCTGCGGGAATTAAGGCTTGAAGACCGCTATCTGGTTTTTCTGGACGCCGACATTGTCCCACCCGCGCGGCTGCTCGGGCGGCTGCTGTTTCCGCTGGTGCGCGACAAGGCGGATATTGTGACCGGCTATCGCCTGCTGCTGCCCGGTCGTGGATGGATGTCGGGTCTGGTCGGCGCCGTGGAAATGCAGCTCGCGACCTTGCCGCGTTCGGCCACTGCCACCATGCCCTGGGGCGGGGCGATGGCGATGACGCGCGCGGGGGCTGACCGTCTGGACCTGGACGCGGTGCTGGCGGGGCGACTGTCCGACGATATGAGCATTGGCCTTGCCGGATGGCGCGCGAAATTGCGGATGCGGCCGGTGCGCGATCTGCTCGTCGCCAGCCCGATCGAGGGTCGCGCCGCCGACTTGCTGGCCTTTGGCGTCCGCCAATATCGGCACGTCCGCACCAACAGCCTGCGCATGTGGGGCATCGCGACTGGCGTCGTCGCGGTGCAATCGGCCGCCTGGCTGTGGGCGATCGGCTGGGGCAGCTGGACGGCGATCGCAATCGGCTACGGGGCAGCCTGGGGCCGGGCGCTGATCCGACGGAAGATCGTGACTTCCGTGCTCGAACCTAACCAGGCGAAGGTGGCGCAGCGCTCACTCTATTGGGACATGGCCACCCCCTTCGTGGTCACATGGGCGCATCTCGCGGTCCAGCTAGCGGCTGCCATGTCGAATGACATTCGCTGGGGCGGTTGGCTTTATCGCGTGAAGCGCGGCCGGGTCACGAGCATGTCTCGTTTGCCCAGCTGAGATATAGTCTCAACGCCAGCGGCTATGAGATTAAAATCCGGCCGGAAACTGATGCTGGCCATCATCGCCAATGCGCAGGACCACCTTGCCCGCGACCGCGCTCATCGGCAGGTCTCTATAGAGATGCGGGAAAAGCGCCCCGCCGCGCGACACCTCCCATTTCACCGCATCGCCAAAGGGCGCGAGGTCGATCATCAGCATGACCAGCCGATCCTGCCCGGCAAAATGCTTCGCCACCGTCTCCGCCGCCTGTTCGCGCGTCGACATGTGAATATAGCCATCGGCCAGGTCGACCGGCGCACCCTTGAACACGCCGTCGGCCTTGAACTGGTCGAACTGCTCTGCGGTCAGCACCTTGTAGGCGAACAGCTCGCTCATGCCTCGCTGCTGTCGCCTTCGCCGTCCGGATCGGCCTCCGCTTCGCTCTCCTCGATCTTCGCGGCGCTGACGACATGCTCATTGTCGGCCACATTGAACAGGCGCACGCCCGCCGAATTGCGGCCGATGACACGCAGCGAATCAAGACCCATACGGATAAGCTTCGCCTGATCCGTCACGAGCATCAGCTGATCGGCGCGAGTCGCGGGGAAGCTGGCGACCACCGGACCATTGCGACCGATATTGTCGATGTTGGTGATCCCCTGTCCACCGCGCCCGGTGCGGCGATATTCATAGGCGGACGACAGCTTGCCATAGCCATTGGCGCACACGGTCAGGATGAACTGCTCATTCTCCTGCATGCGGGCAAAGACCTCCAGGTCCTGCATCTCGCCGTCCTTTTCCGGTTTCCACGGGGCGAAGCGCAGATATTCCTCACGCTGCTCAGCGTCCGCACCCGACCGATGCAGCACGGACAGCGAAATCACCGAGTCGCCATCGGCCAGCTTCATGCCGCGTACGCCGGTCGAATTGCGGCTCTGAAATTCGCGCACATCCTCCGCCTGGAAGCGGATCGCCTTGCCCATATGGGTGGCGAGCAGCACGTCGTCGCTTTCGTCGAGCAGGGCAACGCCGATCAGCCGGTCATCCTCATCCTCGCCCTCGAACTTCATCGCGATCTTGCCGTTGGATGGGACGTTGGCAAAGGCGTCCATGCTGTTGCGGCGGACCGATCCCTTGGCGGTCGCGAACATGACGTGCAGATCGGCCCATTCCGCCTCATCCTCCGGCAGCGGCAGGACGGTGGAAATGGTTTCGCCCGGTCCCAGCGGCAGCAGATTGACCATCGGCCGCCCGCGCGTCGCAGGCCCGCCTTCTGGCAGACGCCAGACCTTGAGGCGATAGACCTTGCCAGCGGTGGAGAAAAACAGGACCGGCGTATGGGTCGAGGTCACGAACAATTCGGTGACGGCGTCCTCATCCTTGGTCGCCATGCCGCTGCGTCCCTTGCCGCCGCGCGCCTGCGCCCGGAAGGTATCGAGCGGCGTGCGCTTGATATAGCCCTGCATGGTCACGGTGACGACCATGTCTTCGCGCTCGATCAAGTCTTCATCGTCGATCCCGTCGGCAGCGGCGGTGATTTCCGACAGGCGCGGCGTCGCAAATTCGCTCTCGATCGCTTCGAACTCCTCGCGCATGACGGCATAGAGTTTGACGCGGTCGGCGAGGATGGCGAGATATTCGGTGATGGCTTCGGCCAGTTCCGCCAGTTCCTTGCCGATTTCGTCACGGCCGAGCGCCGTCAGCCGGTGCAGGCGCAGATCCAGGATCGCGCGCACCTGAATGTCCGACAGCTTATATGTGTCGCCCTCGATATCGCCTTCGATCGCTTCGACCAGTCGCAGATAGGATGCGATCTCGCCGATCGGCCATTCGCGCGCCAGCAGAGCCTCGCGCGCTTCGGCCGGGCTGGACGATCCACGGATGATCTTCACCACCTCGTCCAGATTGGTGACGGCGACCACCAGGCCGAGCAAGATATGCGCCCGGTCGCGCGCCTTGTTCAGTTCATATTTGGTCCGCCGGGTGATGACCTCTTCGCGGAACTTGATGAAGGCTTCGATGATGTCGCGCAGGCCCAGGACTTCCGGGCGGCCGCCGCGAATGGCGAGCATGTTCGCCGGGAAGCTCGACTGCGCGGGCGTGTTGCGCCAAAGCTGGTTGAGCACGACTTCGGGGGTCGCGTCGCGCTTCAAGTCCATGACGATGCGCACGCCTTCGCGGCTCGATTCGTCGCGGATGTCGCTGATGCCCTCGATCCGTTTGTCCTTGGCGGCTTCGGCGACCTTCTCGACAAGACCGGACTTGCCGACCTGATAGGGGATGGACGTCAGCACGATGGAGCGCCGGTCGCCGCGTCCTTCCTCGACATCGTGCCGCGCGCGCATGATGATCGAACCACGCCCGGTATTGTAGGCGCTCCGTGCGCCGGACTGGCCAAGGATTAGCGGCGCCGTCGGGAAATCGGGGCCGGGGACGATCTGGATCAGTTCGTCGGTGGTGATGCCGGGATTGTCGATATAGGCAAGGCACGCGCGCAGCACTTCGCCCAAGTTATGCGGCGGGATGTTGGTCGCCATGCCCACCGCGATGCCGCCCGCGCCGTTGACCAGCAAATTGGGGAAGCGGGCCGGCAGAACCTGCGGCTCGCTTTCCGACGCGTCATAGTTGGGCGTGAAGTCGACCGTATCCTTGTCGAGGTCCTCCAGCAGCGCGTTGGCCACCTTCGCGAGGCGCGCTTCGGTATAGCGCATCGCCGCCGGCGGATCGGGGTCCATGGAGCCGAAATTGCCCTGGCCGTCGATCAGCGGCACGCGCATCGACCAGTCCTGCGTCATCCGCGCCAAGGCGTCGTAGATCGAACTGTCGCCATGCGGGTGATATTTACCCATCACCTCACCGACCAAGCGGGCGGACTTGCGATAGGGACGGTTGTAGACGAAGCCCGATTCCTGGGCAGAGAAGAGAATGCGCCGGTGGACCGGCTTCAACCCGTCGCGCACGTCCGGCAAGGCGCGGGCGACGATGACGGACATGGCGTAATCGAGATAGCTGGCCTTCATCTCATCAACGATGGAGATGGGGCTGATATCCGAAGGGTCGGCGAGGACGGTCTCGTCGGTCAATGCGATTCTCTTTTTGGATGGTGCGTTGCGATGTCCAAGCACTAGCCCAGCGAAACAAATCTGTCACCCCTCGCGCGCGCGCGTCAGGCGCGCCGCCCGGAACGAAAGCTGCGCATAGAGGTTGCAAATCACTCCGATTTAGGCTTGTTCAAAGCCCGTTCACGCGCCGGCCCCTAACCGGTTGCCAAACCCTGGAAGGTCGCCTGGATACAGGTGCAGAGGAGATGAGGATCATGCGTTTTGTAACCCCGGTGGCGCTCGCGCTGACTCTGGCGATGGCGAGCGGCGCGGTTTCTGCCCCCGCCTTTGCCGCGAAGAAGGAAGAGAAGAAGGCCGGGCCCAAGCTCAACGTCACGCCCGACGTGCTCAAGGCCCTGCAGGCGGCGCAGAAGGCGTCCGAAGCCAAGGATCTGGCCGCCACCAAGGCAGCGCTCGCCGAAGCGGACAGCAAGGCGACCTCCAATGACGACAAATATCAGATCGGGGCGATCAAGCTGAACGCTGGCATCGGCAATAATGACGAGACTCTCAAGATGGAGGGGCTCAACCAGATGCTCGACAGCGGCCTGACGCCGCCCGAGCAGGCCGGCCAGTTCAATGCCGTCGCCGCCGATGCGGCGCTGGGGCAGAAAGATTACGATGTCGCGATTCAGCGCGGCCAGGCGGCGCTTGCGGCCGGATATAAGGCTGAGGCCGTGCAGCCGACCATAGCACAGGCTTATTTCGGCAAGGCCGGAACGACCAACACGTCGGCGGAACCCGCGCGAGGATTTACGCAGCAGGGTCTGGCCGCGCTCAAGGCGGCGGCAGATGCCATGAAAGCGTCAGGGCAGCAGGTGCCTGCCCAATGGTATCAGATCGGCGTTGGTCGCGCTGAGGCCGCCAAGCTGCCCGACGTGACGGAATGGGCCAAGATGGCGTATCAGGCCAATCCCAGCGGCGAAAATCTGCGCACCCTGGTTCGCCTGTTCCAGCGCGCCAATCCCAACATCACCAACCGCGAAAATCTGGACGTGCTGCGCCTTTTGGGCGCCTCGGACGGCCTCGTGGTCGCGCAGGACTTCACCGAATATGCCGAAATGGCGTCGAAAACCGGCATTTATGGTGAGGTCAAGTCGGTGATCGATAAAGGCCGTTCGAAAGGTGTGCTGAACGCCAGCCAAGGTGCTGACCTGTATCAGACCGCCGTTCCCAAGATCGCGAATGACAAGAGCACGTTGGGGGCTGCGGAAGCGGATGCCCAGAAAGCTGCAAATGGCAAGATCGCTGCAGCGACCGGCGACGCTTATCTGGGCTATGGCGACTATGCCAAAGCCGCCACCATGTTCGAACTGGCCAAGCAGAAGGGCGGGGTCGACGCGGACGAAGTGAATACCCGGTTGGGCATCGCCAAGACGATGAGTGGCGATATGGCCGGGGCCAAGGCCGCCTTTGAAGCCGTGCAGGGCGGCGCGCGCAAGCAGATCGCGGGCCTGTGGCTGGCCTATCTGGGCACCAAGGGCGCCTGATCGCACTGGGCCGCCGGAGCCGATAACGGTTCCGGCGGCCTTCTTATTGCAGGGCAGGGCGGTTACGGTGCGGGTATCGCACCGACGAGATTGACAGGATTGGCGGGGGCTTTTGTGGGTGGTTTGAACGGATTGCGCGGCGGACTGGCAATTGCGGTCGCCTTGAGCGCGCTGATGACAGCGCCGGTATCGGCGAAGAAAAAGAAGATCGTGGTGGCAGGCCCGCCCATCACCATGTCCGACAGCTTTCGCGCCAGCGCGGCATCGGCCGAAACGGCACTGAAGGCGCGGGATACCACAACGGCGGCAGCGCGTATCGGCGCACTGTCGCCAACATCCGATTTCGAAGCCTATGTCGCGGCCGCGATGCGCTACCAACTGGCTGTGCAGCGCCGCGACGTGCAGGCGCAACGGATCGCGTTGACCGACCTTTTCAAAAGCCCGGAGCTTCCCAAGGCGGAAGCACCGCGGTTGCGCTATATTGCAGGCTATCTGTCCTTCATGGTCGGCAATTATGACGATGCGACCGCGCAACTCGATTATGCCAAGACGCTGGGATATGACGGCATAGACGCGACCATGCTGCGCGCTGACATCGCGTTGCGGCGGAACAAGCCAAAGGAGGCGCGCCCCCTGCTTCGCGAAGCGCTCGCCCGTCAGCGCGCCTCTGGGCAAGAGGTGCCGCTGGCCTGGATCGACCGTGCGATATCGCTCGCCTATCAGGCGCAGGATTTCAATGAAGTTGGCGCGCTCTATCGGGAACGCCTCGCGCGAACGGCCAGTCCGCAGGATTGGCGCTCGGCTTTGACCAATTATATGTCCGCCGCCGATCTGGAGGCGCAGGCCCAGTTGGATCTTTACCGGCTTCAAGCCGCCAATGGCGCCATGGCGAGCGAGCGGGACTATCAGGCCTATGCGCAGCTCGCCGAAAAGGCCGGCTTCTTTGCCGAGGCGAAGGCGATAATCGAGGCCGGCCGCAAGGCAGGGAAGCTGACCGCCAAACAGGCCGCCACCAGCCAGCTGCTCAAGACCGTAACGCCCAAGGCAACCAAGGAAATTGCCGGCCTTCCGGCGATGGCCAAAAAGGCGGCGGCCGCGTCGACCGGAAAGGAAGCGCTCGCCCTGGGCGACAATTATGTATCGCTCGCCCAATTCCCGCAGGCGGTTGAGCAATATCGGCTGGCGCTGTCCAAGGGCGGCGTGGATGCCGGCCGCGTCAACGCACGGCTGGGTATCGCCTTGGCGCGCTCGGGCGACTATGCCGGCGCGCAGGCGGCGCTGGCGCAGGCGACCGACAGCGACTGGGCCAGCGTTGCGGGTTTCTGGTCGACCTGGATCGACCAGCAGAACCGTAAAGCCGGGGCAGCTTAAGCATCAGCAACGGGCCGCTGCCGGCTCAGACCGGCAATGGCACGCCTGGCTGATTCTTCGATGTGCGGATGGTCAGCGATGTCTTGACGCTGACGACGTTGGGAGCTGGCGTCAGTTTCGACGTCAGAAATTGCTGGAAGCTCTGCAAATCCCGCGCCACGACCTTGAGAATGAAGTCGATTTCACCATTGAGCATGTGGCATTCGCGCACTTCGGGCAATCCGTCGACATGCTGCTGAAACGCCTTCAGATCTGCTTCGGCCTGGCTCTTGAGGCTGACCATGGCGAAAACGGTGATCGTGTAGCCCAACATGGCCGGGTCCACGACGGCATGATAGGAGGTGATTGCGCCCGATTCCTCCAGCGCACGCACCCGGCGTAGGCATGGCGGGGCGGTCAACCCGACCTTGCGCGCTAATTCCACGTTCGTCATCCGCCCGTCATTCTGCAGTTCGCCAAGGATTTGCAGGTCGATGTCGTCGATATTGGGGCCGGCCATTATCCTGATTATTTCCTATCTTGAGTGATCGCCGCATCATAATAATATTTCAGGGCATTGCAATTGTCCCACTATGCGACGGATTGTTTCTGTCGCGGACCAACCCCTTTCCCTCAGCCGAACATGCGCCTATCGAAGAGGGAGCAACGCGTCGCTGCGCGGTTTGATGGGGAATATGGTGCGGTTCAACGATCTTCTGCAAACGGTACTGGCGGCGGAAAGCCGCTCTGGACTGAGCGCGGTGACGTTGTGGCGGCAGTGCGTTGACCTTCTGGCGCAGCACGACCGTATCGACCGAAATGCTATGGCTGAGGAGGAGCGGGACCTGCTGCTCGGCCGACTTGCCATGCTGCGACCGCAATTGAGCGAAGCCCAGCGGATCGCGACGGTGGTGGAATTGGGTCGGCGTCTGCGGTCGCCTGCATTGATCAGCTTCTTCGCCAATGACCGGCCTTCTGTGGCGGCCGCCGCTATTGCGCGCGCGGAGCTTCCCGACCTTGCATGGGCCGAGATTTTGCCGCAGCTGACGCCGACCGCGCGGGGCGTGCTGCGCGGCCGCCGTGATACGGGGCCTTACACGCGCAAGGCGTTACAGGCCTTCGGCGCAGCTGATCTGGTCCTCACGGCGGCAAATTCCGATCCCAAGAGCGACGATGCGCTTCTGTTGACGCAGGAGGTAGCGTCGGAGCCCGAGCCGCAGGTGCGGGTGGCCGACAAACCAGCGCCTCAGCCAGTACGCGCCTTTCCATCCGGCCGGGATCAGGATCAGATTCGGAACCTGGTCGATCGCATCGCTGAATTTACGAGCAATCGGCGCCCGGTCGGTGAGCCAGCCGCCCAAAGTGATGCGCAAACTCAAGCGCCCCGCGCTTTCGCCTTTGAAACCGATACGTCCGGGGCGATCCTCTGGATCGATCAGGGGCCGCACGCGGCATTGATCGGTTTAACCTTGGGTGAGGCGGCGCTGGAGGGCGGAAGCGGGCCGGATGGTCATGTTGCGGGCGCTTTCGCTCGCCGGAGTGGGTTTCAAAACGGTCGCTTCACCATCATGGATGGCGTGATGGCGGGGGAGTGGCGCATGTCCGCCATGCCCTTTTTTGACCCCCAGTCCGGGCGTTTCCAGGGATTCCGCGGTGAAGCGCGGCGTCCGTATCTGCACGAGGTCGCGGCCCGCACCGTCCCGCCCTCGATGGAGGTCACCGGGCTTTCGGCCGATTCGCTGCGACAGCTCGTGCATGAGCTTCGCACGCCCCTGAACGCTATTTTGGGCTTTGCCGAGATCATCGAGCAGGAATTATTTGGCGCGGTCGGCGGGCAATATCGCGAGATGGCGGGCAATATCGCGGTTGACGCGCGCCACTTGCTGGTCGCGTTCGAGGATCTGGATCTGGCGGCCCGCGTCTCGCGCGGGGATGGCAATGGCGCGCCGAAGCGCATCAACCCCGAAACGCTGATAAGACAGGTCATTGATCGTTTTTGTGAACAGGGCGGCGCAGAATTGCCCGCGATCGACATCGCCGTCGCGTCTGACCTGCCGCAGATTCTGGTCGATCCTGTTCAGGGTGAGCGCATGGTGCAGCATTTGGTGCGAACCATCGTGTCCGTCGCGCCACGGGACGAGGCGGTTACAGGGGCGTGCTGGATGCGTCCCGATGCCGGGCATGGCTGCGTTATGCTTGCGGTCGACCGTCCCTCGACGCTGGCGGGGCTGGAGGAAGCGCAACTTCTTGACCCGGGCTATAGTGCAGATGGCAATTGGGTTGACGGCCCCCTGCTGGGTCTTGGATTTTCGCTGCGGCTGATCCGTAGCCTGGCCGGTGCCTGTGGCGGATCGCTCGACATTGAACCGAAGCGGATATTATTGAGCATTCCGGTTGCCGGCGTCGCGAGCGGGGCCGTCGATATCGGCTGATCGCGCAGAGGCGTTGCAACCCTATGGCAACCATTGGGCGATAGAGGATGGGCATGATCGCTTCTTCGCACGACGGCAATTTGCTCCTGCCTCCCTTGGATCAGGACCGCATCCAGCTCGACCCTGGTTTCGGCACCCGGTTCATGCTCTTTGTCGACACCGAAGAAGAGTTTGACTGGGATGGGCCATTCAGCCGCGCGGGCCATGGCGTCACTGCGCTGCGGGGCATGGCGCGCGGGCAGGCCTATTTTCAGTCTGCCGGGGTCAAGCCTGTCTACGTCACGGACTATCCGATCGTCGAATCGGACCATGCCGTTGCATTGCTCGGGCAATGGCGGGCGGATGGTTCGGCCGACATTGGCGCGCATCTGCACCCGTGGGTCAATCCGCCGCATGTGGAAGAGGTGAATACCGCCAATTCCTATGTCGGCTTCCTGCCCGAAGCGATTGAACGCGCCAAGCTGGAAGCGTTATGCAGCCAGATGGAGGCGCGGTTCGGCGAGCGTCCTATCTGCTACAGGGCAGGGCGTTACGGTGTGGGACCACACAGTGCCCGGCTGCTTGAAGATGCGGGCTTCAAACTCGACACCTCGGTACGAAGCCGCTTTGATTATAGCGGTCAGCATGGGCCTGACTTTCAAGGATTGCCCCAAAACCCCTATTGGTCGGGACCAAGCCGTTCCCTCATCGAGCTTCCTTTGTCGACGGCCTTTATCGGTCTGGCGCGCGGCGGTGGAGAGGCGCTTTATCGCACGGCACAGCGCGTCAGGCCCTTGGCAGCGGCACTTTCGCGGGCGCGCCTGCTCAGCCGTGTGCCGTTGACCCCGGAAGGTGTACCGGCGCGTGATGCGATTGCCGCGATCGACGCGCTGATCGAGGAGGGGGTGCGGGTGCTGAATTTCAGCTTCCATTCGCCAACGCTGGCGCCGGGACACACGCCTTATGTGCGTAGCGAAGGGGATCTCGCCACCTTCTACAAATGGTGGGACGCTGTCCTTTCTCATATGGCATATCGTGGCGTCGCGCCCGCCAGTCTCAACGCGTTGCTGGCGGCGGTCCCGCTGCGTGCAGAGGCTTGCAAAGCGGCGTGATGCTGCCTAATCCGTCGGCCAGGTGGGGCCTGTAGCTCAATGGTTAGAGCTGGCCGCTCATAACGGCTAGGTTGCGGGTTCGAGTCCTGCCGGGCCCACCAACACTCGATTTCATGAACATTATGCGGTATCATAAATCCCTGTGAATCAGGGATTTGTGAGCCGTTCTTCATCCATAATGTCTCAGGATGTATCGGGGTATCTCACGAATCGTGGGGTATCGGTGGGGGTATCGAAACCAATTTTTGGGGTATCGATGACTCTTACATACGCTGAAGCGAAAAACGCCGCCGCCACCGGGCGGAACTACAAGATGACCGATTCTGCTGGTCTCTATCTCTATGTAACAAAGGCCGGCGCGAAGTCGTGGCGGTTCAGATATCATTTTGCTGATCGCGAGAAGCTTGTCACTTTCGGGCTGTTCCCCGAGGTCGGGCTTGCCGAAGCGCGTGATAGGCAAAAAGAGGCACGCGAGTTGCTCCGGCAGGGCATCGACCCTGCAGTGGAGTTTCTCCGACGAAAGGCGCAGGCCGTAGTTCAGGCGGACGCCAGTTTTCGCGCCAAGGCCGAAGAATGGCTCACGGAGAACGAGCCTTGGTGGTCTGCCGCCAATGCCTTCAGGGTACGATCGAGGATCGAGAAGGACATCTATCCCGAGTTCGGGAAGCTGCCTGTCAGTCAGGTCACCAGCGAAATGGTACTGATCGCACTCCGGAAAATCGAACGTCGGGGCGCGATAGAAACTGCGAAGCGGGTCCGCGGCTACATCCTGGGTATTCTCAAGCGCGCTCGCGGCGAGGGCCTGGTGACCACAGAAACGATCGTTAGCGTCGAGATCGTCGCTGATGCGCTGAAGCGCTCGCCTCCGGGGATCAAGCAACCAGCGCTCACGCGCGTATCGCAGCTGCGCGAATTTCAGAAACGCGTCGATCTCTCGACCGGTGGCCCGTTGAGCAAACTTGCCTCCCGGCTGCTTGCTCTCACCGCCGTCCGTGTCGGCGTCCTTCGAACTGCTGAGTGGGACGAGTTTGAAGGTATCGACTGGGAAGATCCCGACAAGCCTGCGCCCGCGGCAATCTGGCGGATTCCCGCCGAGCGGATGAAGCTGGCGGTCGAGGACAAAAGCAATGCCGCGTTCGGCCACGACGTGCCGCTCTCTTGGCAGGCCGTCGAAACGCTTCGAGCCGTAAGGGTACTCACCGGAAAGTTCAGCCTCGTCTTTCCGAGCAGCAGGTCCTGGCGTCTGCCGATGAGTGACGCGGCTGTCAGCACCTTATACAAGCGGATCGGGAATGGCGCCTACAAAGGGAAGATGGTGCCGCACGGCTGGCGTTCGGCTTTTTCGACCGTGATGAACGAACGAGCTGCAGAACTCGAGCGTGACGGCGATCGCATGATCATCGATCTTGTACTGTCGCATGTGCCCAAGGGCGTATCGGCGTCGGAATGGGCCTATAACCGCGCACGCTATTTTAAGCCGCGTCGGGAGATGTTGCAGGCTTGGGCTGACCTGATCGGCGACGGGCTGGAAAATCCATTCGCCTTGGTGAATGTGAAAATGGTCAAAGGAAGGACGCTCTCACGCTGGGAGAGCACGCCAACTGGGCCAAACATCATCCAGTTCAGGCCGGCCCGACGTTAGGCCAGTCGATTCTGTCCATTAGGTCCAAGCGGAGATTTGCCATGGAAAGGCGTTGCGTTTGTGGGAATCCATTTCCCACAAACGTTATGTCGCAAGCGGTAATGCACAGCCCGAAAGCCTCGAAAACTGATCCGCAACCTTCCTGACCGCTAAAGCATCGACACCCATCTCGATGAGAAACTTCCTTTGAATGCCAGGAGGGACCTCGGAGAAGAATGAAAAGACGAGAGCGTTGAAGGCGTTCGCGCTTTGCACATCGATGAGAAGTTTGGCCAACTCATGCGCAGAAAGATCCGTCCCGTAAGGAGCGCTAATTGTTGCCAGAACCTGTTTCGCTACGCTGCTCATCCAACTACCTGTCGCGACTTCTAATGATGTGAAATCACAATATTTCTGACCTAGATCATTAACCTGCAGTGAGCGCAAACGACAAATATTCGCCTCAGGTTTTCGCGATCTGGCTAGCTGACGGCTTTTTCATCTAATAGCGACCTGACCGATTCCATGGGCAACAGCAGAACCAGTTCGCCTAAAGGCGAAGCTATGAAACCATGCCGAGCGTAGAATGCGGCCGCCTTTTCATCGATCGCATGAACGACCACGGCCCTGGCACCAACGATTTCCGATGCTGCCGCGCAGCGGCGAAGCGCATCTGCCAACAGGTCGGCGCCAAGCCCAATACCTTGAAATCTCGCATCGACCGCGAGCCGGGCAACCAGTAGCAGCGGCACTTGCTCGGGCATTCCGCGGCGCAGCTTTGCGGATGGCAGCGCCACGCGCTGCTCCATCGCAGTGGTGATCGTGTAGTAGCCGACCACCCTTTGGCGCTGTGCCGCGTCGCACACCACGTAGGTACGCGCCGAATTGCCTTCGCTTGCGAGCGCCCGATCATGCAACCATGCATCGAGCGATTCATGCACGCCATTCGTGAAGTCGTTGACTTCATGTTGTGCGGCCAAGCGCTCAGGCGCGGTGACGCGAATTTCTGCCATGGATCGCTCGCGAACCGACCGTCAGCGTTCCCAGGACGGCTTCCGCTGCATCAGCTTTTTTAGCTGCTCTGACGGCGCCGGGGAAGAATCTAGCGTTGCCAGGAACTGCTCGTGCTGCTCTGCGTCCAGAAAGAACGTGCGCTGGTCCAGGATCGCATCTTCGGCTTCCCGGCGTGCGCTGTCGAGCATGAACTCGGAGAGCTTCTGACCACGTAAAGACGCAGCGCGGGTGAGGATGGCTTTCATGCTTGCAGAGGCACGAATCTGAATGACATCATTCTTGGGCGCTGGAGTACGGCGGGTAGAATGAGGTTGTGCGGTCTGTGCCATGGTTCCAAGCTTTCTTTCAGATACCCGATATGTCGATCCGTCATGACAATGTCAATACACGTCGCCGAGGTCGTGGAACCACGATCCAGTCTTACCGACGAACACTGCCCGGCTATCATACGCCAACGAACTTGGCGCATAGACAAGAGCGGCGATTAGTATTTATTGGAGCCGGCTATCATCGGGGCGGGGATCGCCTCGTGACCGACCGTATGAAGGCCTGTGGGTTTGCGATAAAATCCTCGATGTCGCTGCCATACCATCCAACGCATCTTGGACTGATTTGCTGGCGACTGGGGAAGTTGCCCGCCGCTTCCAATCTGTAGATTGTTGCGCGTGAGAGACCAGTCCGCTGAGCAACCATGGCAATGCGCCAGAGGGAATCAATGCGACGATCCTTCGCAGAAGATGTGACGAGCTCCGCAGTGTCCGGGGGCATCGAAACTTTTTTAGGCATCAATCAACCTCTTGAATGAGGTCTGCCCGGCCAAAAGAAATGATGCCCCGGAATCGCAGGAAAATCAATTGATTTGCTCGATTTATCTGATGGCTACGGCATTTTGTGAGAGCGAAAACTGAACCCGAAATGGGGCACCGACGAAGGGAAGGGGGAGGACGCGAAGGGTAGCAGGGGATTGGAGTGATCGGATCTTGGTTAACCAACTGACGGGAGGACGAAACTTCCTGTTTCCGGAGCGTTAGCTATTTTCCGCGCGGCTCCAAGATGGTAGGTTCGGCGAAGAGGAATTGATGATGGCTGCAACCTTTGAACCCAATGATGCGGATCGGGATCCCGGCGAACTTCGTCTCAGGAATTGGCTTTGGCGACCCTGGTACGCGAAGCTCTGGTGGAGCGGCGTGCCAGCCTATTGGCTTGGCATGCTCGCTGCCATTCGGTTTGATGGGTTAGCGTCGATCTATCATTCGGCGTTTGGAGGATATCTCAACATCGTCTTCTTCCCTCCTGTGATGGCGCTCGTTCTCTCGTTCGGATTTCTCAAACGCTGGCTAGCCAGCTTGCCCGCTCTTGAGAACGATGAATTCGACGAGGAGGAATACTGGAGAAAGCGAAGGCTTGGCCCATCGGGCATGCCAAAGGAGGTTGATCCGCTTGAGCCTAGCTCCGGTGTATTTTGGCTCGGCAGTCCGCTAAATCCACTCAATCCCGGCTACATCAATCGCGGGTCTTAAACGCTGGATTTCCATCCGTTGGTCCGTGCCCGAGATCTGTCGAAAGGCGGCCTGTGCGAAGGATCGACGATTGCTCCAGAGATGTGACAGGCGCGCTAATGTCTGTGGTGCCGCGACCGCTATCTGCTTCGCGCAAATATCTATTCCGCAAGCCCTGCGGACCAAGAATATCGGTTGCAAGGTGACCGGCGAACGCATCCGCGGGGTTCCCGGATTTGGAGGCAGCCTGCTCGGCATTTGAAATTGCCTGGCGGACATCATAATTCACTACGTTGAGTTGAGCGCTAGCAACTTCGTTGGTCGATCCTGTCTCCTGGCTTGAAAAACCGATTGATCCGCTCACTCGGCCAGCGGCAGCATTCGGTTGCGATTTGCGGCTTTGGCTGCGCCCACTCGATGTTGAACCTCCAATCTCGCCCTGCGCTGATATGCTGAACGTGTTCTGATCCTGTGCAAATCGGGCGATTGAGCGATCCCACCCTGTCTGCGAAATAATGGCCTGCACATCGCGCTGTAGCGTGTCCGCTATTTGCGGCTTCAAGCGCCAATTGCCCTTCCGGTCCATCTCGAACCCGCCCTTGAGCCAATTCGCCATGGCGGCGTGACCTTCGGCACCACCGCCCATGAAATGCTCGATCGTGTCGGGTCCAGCCTGCTTGCCCGCCTCGAACCGCGTGCTTGTGTCGTTGCGAGCCGATTTTGCGAACCCTGCGCTGCTCGAAACGAGGAGGTCATTATGAGCCAAGCTGAAGCGGGCATGGCCGCCATTGGCGACCGCGCCGAGCTGGCTCTCGTTGAGCAGGCCGGCCTGCCACATCTGGGCGGCCGTCGCCGGGGTGAGATTCATCCTGAAATCGCCATTCTGGTCCATGGCGATCTGGCGCTTGCTCATTTCGATGCCGTTGGCCCGCAAGAGCGCCTGCATACGTGACAGACGCTCGCGCTCGACAATGCTGGTCATCCGGACGTTTCGTGCCCGGTCGGCGATGCCTTCAGCGCCGCCTTCCGCCATGTCGAGCTGATTGCCACTCGTATCCGCCAGCGCCCGAATGAAGCTGTCGAGGCGGGCGGCCTCGCGCGTCGACATGCCGGCCGCCTCGGCACCTTGCGCGAAACCGAAACTCTCCGACTGACGCCGCTGCTCGCCGATCCGGGCGGCGCCGCGCGTGCCGTCATGCCCGATCTCCTTCTGGGCGTCGAGCTTGCCCGACCGCTCGGCAAAATCGTAGCCGGCGGCCTCCCGGGTCCGACCGTAAACGCTGGTGCCTTCGCGCGCGGCTTCGGCCGTCGCCCCATCCGCCGTGCCAAGATCGGTCGCCGCCCGATAGGTTTCGAGGGCCTTGGTGACTTGGGCCTCATTGCGGCCAGTAGCGCGGGAGAGTTGGGTGATGGCGGAGGAGCGCGCTTCGCCGGAGAGAGCATTGATGAAGGCGATGCGGCGACTCATTTCATCAACAGGAAGACCGAGCATGCCTGCGGCGTCGCGCTGACCCTCGTTGCCGCCCGTCCGATGGGCCTGTTCGGTCGCGACATTGCGCCGTTCCACCTGGGTGACCCGGTCACCCGCATAATCGCGACGGCCCTCCATGGCGCCAACCTGGACCTGGGCCGAGGTCAGATCATTGCGCAACATCTCCTCCTGCGCATAGCTGTTGGCGATGAGCTTGGCGAAGGTGGGATCGGCGCTTGCCTCTGCGATGACGCCGCTTGCCTTGAGCGCCGCGTCCTGCGGAGAATATCCGCCGCGCTCGAAGTGCCGCGTCGCCGCCTGCATCATCATGCCATAGGCGCGGGTGTCGCCGAAAGCCCGCCACTGGACCAGACCTTGGGTGAAAGCGCCAAATGCCTTCTCGCCCGCTTCGCCTTTCCCGAAATAGCTGGTTCCAAGACTGCGCAGAGCATCCTTCTCGGCAAAATTATGGATCGCGCCGGTCGCCGCAGCGGCGCTCACAGCGCTGGCCGTCGCCGGATCGTTGAGGTCTCGGCCGTGCAGGGCGGGCGCAAGGCCGCCCAGTTCGCGGGCGGCGTCGATCGATCCCAGACCCATCGCCGCACTGCCCGGTGCCCCACCGCCATGTGCTGCGTCGACGGCACCCGCCGCGCCGAAGCTGCGGTTGGTGCCGAAGGTCGAGCGCTCACCAAAATCCCCGAACCCCGAAGCGGCCGAGCGGCGGCTGCCTGTGCCCATGGCGGAGGCTTGGGCCTCCAGCGCCGAGGCGAAGCCTTCTGTGGTCGAGACCCCCGCCGCCGCCGCCGATCCCTGGGCCTGTACCCCGAGCGACCCGCCGGTGAAAGACGAGAAAACGTTGCCCGAGAAGCGGAACACCGTGAACACGAAGGCACCGGCAAGGCCTGCCGCCGCCGTGCGGAAGCTGCCGAAAATGGCGAGCGCCTTCATTGCGGAGGAGGGGGCAAGCATCCAGGTCGTGGCCGAAACATGACTGGAGCGCATCTCGGCCAAGACCGCCATCGCGCGTCCCAGGGTCAGTTGATAGATGCCTGCGTCGATGACGCCCCAGAGCGCCACGAACACGAAGAGGCCCAGCGCAAAGCTCGCGACCCGCAGGTTGATCGGGGTGAGGATGAACAGCAGCGCGATCGGCATCATGAAGAGCATGATCCCGAACACCGTGGCCCGGATCGTCGGCATCCATTCATTGGCGGTCGACATGGTGGCAAGGCCGCCCGCCACCACCGCGCGATTGGCCATGACGCGAGCGGCCGTCGCTGGGCTGTCCTCGAACAGTACATCGCCCACGCTGTTTCCAAGCAGGAGGTTGGTGAAGAAGGCCTGGACGGTGAGCGGCGTTCCCAGCATCATGTCACCCATCTCAGCCAGATTGCTGCGGCAGCGCGCAAGTTGATCCGCCTTGGCGATGTCATAGCCGGTGCGCTGGCAGACCTGAGAGGAATAGCCCTCGAAGATCGCCGGGTCGGAGAGCCGGTCGGCGATATGCGTCCAGGCCTCGTTGCAGCTGACCGTCGTTCCGCCCTTGTCCGAGGCGGTGAAGACGGTGCTGAAGGTCGACGGCCCCGCCATCGCGGCGAAGGATGAGGGGAGGTCCGAACTGGTACGGAAAAGCTGGTCGTCATCGATGCCGTAGGCCGGAGAGACACGGGCGACCGGATAGCATTGGCGGACATAATCCATGATCGTCGCATCGAGAAACGCATCGGTCATCGGCCCGCGCGGGCTTACAGCATTGAGAAACAGATCGAACGCATGGCCGCCCGCGCCGAACTCGAGCTTGGCATGCGGGTCGAGCGTATTGTCGTCGATCGTCTCGGCGAGCGCCCGTTCCATCATGTTGGTGACGCCCGCCACCAGAACTATGAGATTGGGAACGTCTCCGACCGGCTGATAGGCGTTGCGCACCCGATCATAGACATCGACGGTGCCCGTCGTCGCAACAAGGCCGACGAACAGCCCGATGCCAACCAGCATCTGGAGGCCAAAAGCAACCAGCCCCATGCCCGTGCCACGGATCATGGCGAGCACCGCGCCAAGCGCCATTCCGACGACCGCGACGATCAGCACCAGCGTCTCGTAGCGCGGATCGGCAAAGATCATCGATACGAGCCGAAAGGCATCCACAGTCTCGGCAAAGCCGTCATAGGTGTGGAAGCTTGTTTCCAGGGCATAAGCGGGGGAGGCGACGAACAAGCTGGCGAGACTGCCAATCAGCGCGGGCAAGCGGATCATGCGACGCATGGTATCGATCCTTCAGCGGTTGCGGCTGGCGGCGGTGCCGGCGGCGTCACGCGCGTCCCGGTCGCGCTGGCGGATGAGGCCGGCATAGCCCGTCGAAAGGTTCGCCTGGGAAAGCGCCGCCATATAGGATTGGCGCATTTGCGCGCGCTGGCGGAGCACCTCTTCGCGCAGGTCGCGCAGTTGCTCGATGCCCTTTGTAAGGATCCGGGTCTGGCAGATGTTGGCGCTCGTCCCATCGGCGGCGCCTGCCGCGCTGGTGCCGCGTTCGGCATTGGAGATCGCAAAATCGATGCTGCGGGTAAGGTCGTTCAGCATCTGATAGGCAAGCGTCAGCGCGACCAGTTCGTCGGTATCGCCGATAACCGAGTCGACCACGTCTTGGCGCACGCCCCATTCGAGCATTCGATAGACGGGAAGGGTCCTCACATTGGCGACGAACTGCCGCTCCTCGGCTGTCAGAGCGGCGCGCGTCCTGATCTTCTCGGCGATCGAGGTCATGCGCTCGCGGGTGAGGGCCAGCGCGCCCTTGGCTCCGTCCTGCGTGCAGTCGGCGGCGGTCGCGGGCATGTTGAGGGCGCGGCGCATGACCCGACCGCTCAGAAAATCCTCCGAAGATTCGGTGTCCTGTCCGGCGCAGGCGGGGATGGCCGAGAAGAGAGGAACTTTGTCGGTCGCGTCCCAGCGCATATAGACGTCGCCCACGCGCGCGCGCATGACGCTCGCCCAATCGGCGGCGCCTACGCGGGCAGCGGCATGCGAGAGCAGCGACCCGGTGCGGAAGATGTCGGTGACTTCGGCCGGGCAGTTGGCGAGCGCGTCCTTCAAATCCTCGGTCGGGCTGTTCCCGTTTGCCTGGATCTTCTCGCGGCTCTGCTGATAGCTTTTGGCGTAGCCTTCCTTTACCGACTTGTAGCCGGTCATCTCCTCGATGATGCCCGACATATTATCATCGCCCTTGGCGATCTGGACCATCCGGTTGGCAAGACGGCAGTCGTTGACCTGGATGGAATTGAGAAAATTGGTGGCCGCCTCCATCTTCGAGATGATGTTCCCCATCTTCTCGTCGAGCGTCTCGAGCAGATATTGGAAGGCGACAGCGGGCGCGGCCTGAAGGATGCTTTCCAACTTCTGGACGAGATAGTCGGGATCGAGGAAGGACATGCCTCCGAGGAACATGTCGATGCCGCCGCAGCCTGCCTTCACCTTGGGCATGGTGAGACTCATCAGATAGTCGCTATGGACATCGATCCGGCCCGACATGCCGCCGGCCGTCACATAGCCGCGCGTCTGGTCCTCGAAGCTGCCGGGGCTGGTATAGGTCACATTGTCGAACCAATGTTCCGCCCAGCTTTGGGCGTGGGCAGGCGCCATGGTGCCGCAACTCGCGAGGAGCGTGGCAAGCAGCGCGGTCCAGCGACCGGGTCGCGCACGGAATGTCAGATGCAAACGGGCAGGGGTGCAGCGATCGGCCATGGCGGACTCCAGGGGTTTGGGGAAGTGGAGTGAAGGTCAGAGCCCGCCATTGCTCAGTCCTTCACTTTGCTGATTGTTTGAGAGGGCGCCGGAGCGCTGACGATACCGGTGAACTTTGCCATCGCGCGTACGCCGACCGCCGCCCGCACGCCGGTCTGCATCTTGATCCCGAGATAAATGTTGCGCGCGAGATTGGCCGCGTGATCCGTTCCGATCGCGATCGGCAGGGTGCGGGTCTCATCGGACACGGGTCGAAGCCAGGCGACGGGATGGCCGATCCAGGGGAGACCGAGCCGTCCTGAGCGGAGCATCGCCTGGTCCCTGCCGAGCGGCCGGACCGTCAGACCATATCGGACTTTGAGCGCGTGAAGTTTCGACCAGAGATCGCCGCATGGCAGACAGCCTGGCGCGGTGCTCATCTCGATGACGAACGCGGCACCCTGGCCTTGCAACGCTGCTTCGAAATCCGGCGGATAATCAACGGTTCGAGGAACACGGGCGAGCCAGCCCTGCATTTCGCGGGCGCTGGACACCGGATGGATAGCGGCGCGGGCGGCTTGAACCCGGTCAGGCTTCGCCCGGTCCAGCTGAGCGTGGACCGAGAGCGGCAACGAACCCAGGAGCGCTATACATGTTCCGAGGGGACGGACTCTCACGGGCGGCTCCCGCCTGGATTTGCCATCGGATCAGCAGCCGCGACCGGGCCATTGGCCAGCGCGTCGAAGAAGCCATTCTCTTCGCCGGCGCCCGTGAGGAACTGTTCGGGCCTGATGTCGCCCGAGAGCAATTTTACCGCCTGATAGGCAGTCTGGATGAGCGTCGGGAAAGCTTCGACCCCATTGGCGATGACCATGCGCTGCGCGGAATTGCGGCGGATGACCATGGTGGTCGGCGTCACCTCGACGCCAAAGCGGGCGCCGAGTTCCGGTCGCCGGTCGAGATCCTCGCGGATGATCTGCCAGCCTGTTTCCTCCTGGAAGCGCTGAATGATCGGCCATTGCACCCGGCAATAGCCGCAGGAAGTGCGCGAGAACATGACGAGCGCGAATTCCGGGCCGCGCGAGCGGAGATAGGAGCGGCGCACCGCATCCTTCTGTGCGCTGAGTGCATCGCGGGCGTCGCCGATCATGGGATTGGCGGATTTGGCGTTGAGCTCCGGATGGGCGAGCATCGCCAACTGGGTGACGCCGGCAAAAGCCCGCGCCTTGCGGCGCGCAAAATCCTCCAAACGCCAAAAATCGGACACCGCCTCGACGGTAAGGACGGTTGCTGCATAGTCGCGCTGGTCGGCGATCAGCTTGGCGATCCGTGGCGGACTCCATCGGGCGAGTTCGGCCATAGGCGGAATGACGGGCGCTGGCGGCACATCATCGGGCGGCGTCTCGGCGGGATCGGCCTTCGGGCGATACCACCAGTAGCCTTGCCGGATCGTGTCCGCCGCAACGGCTGCCGTTGGGAGCAGCAGGCCAGCCACGGCCAGCAGAACGAGCGCGCGCTTCACAGGATGCGCTCCATACGGGTGAGGCGATCGAGCCTGACCGGCCCGAAATAGCGGCTGTCAAACCCTCCGGCGTGGTCGGAACCGACATAGATATAGCCCGAAGGGATCGGCCGATCGCCCCAGCGCAGATGCGGAAGGGGGCGGCCGTCGCGGCCGAAGGGGCGGCTAGCGCCGAGGAAGGTGCGGCCACAATAATACCAGCCACGGGTGCCTTCCCGGCCGTCGACCGAAAGCCGCTCGATTTCGCGGAGGCGCTCGCCGGGGAGGCACAGCGCCCGCTTGGTAACGCTCACCGGCTTCGGGCCTGCGATGGGATGGGAGAGCATGAACTCGACGAGATCGCTCTTGCGGATCGTTCCAGGTGCACGTCGCACGGCCCAGGCGTCGATCGACGGACTCATGACGAGCGTTACGCCCGGCAGGCCGAGCCAGGTAAGCGTTGCGATCGGCAGGATGACCGCGAGGTTCAGGGTCAGTCGCCTGTTGTCGGCAGGCTGGTTCCCGACCGCTCCGCCCAGCGCGCGGGCCGCCTGGATGGGCAGGACCTTGAGAGCAGGCCAGAGCCGTCTAGCGGCGAGACAGGCGAGACGCAGCATCGCGGACCTCCTCCTTGCCGCCGAGGCGGGCATATTCGTCCATCAGTCCTGAAAGGGCCGCGTCGCCAAAGACGAGATGGCTGGCGCGGGGCGCAACCTCCTCGTCGCGCTCGCAATAGGGAAGGGTGGGATCGCCCGGCACCATGGCGAATGCGGGAACTTGGGCTACGCCGTGCTGGCGGAAGAGGATCGGGTCGACGACGATCTGGACATTGCGCATCGTGCAGGCCGGGCCTTCGCAGCCCGGATCGACGCGAAGGATCTGCGCTGTCAGTTTCGCCATTGGGCCGATTTTGGTCAGGCCCCCAGGGACGCCGCGAAAAGCGATGACCCCGCCCACTGTTTCGAGCTGCGCGGCGTAGTTGCGCAGGGTCTGAAGCGGCATGGATGAAGAGGCGAACAGCATCGGCACCCAGTTCTTTGCCGAAGGCGCCGCGTGCCCGTCCTTTGACTTTTTGGTATCAATCGGCGCGGCGAGGCCGAGGGCTTCGTAAAGGCGGGCTTGCATGGCGTCATGCTCGGCCGCCATGCGCAGCCTGGCGTTCTCCCGGTCCTCCCGCGCCCGCGCCTCGATTTGTGAAAAGCGGCCCTTTTGCCGCATCGCTTCGAACGCGCGGCGGCGCATGGGCTGCGATGGTTCGGGAATGCCGGTTGGACCAGAAATTGTGGGGCGGTCCGATGCCAGCAGTTGGCTGTCGCTGGTGCTCGGGCCGCTCTGTGCCGCCAGCGCAGGGCTGGCGGCACAGAGCGCGGCTACGGCACCGGCGCACAGCAGCCGTTCAGGGGTGGATGATGCTGAGCGTCGCATCGATCTTCTCCTTCATGTCGATCTGAATGTCGGATTGGGCGCGGGCTTCGATGTCCGAATAATATTCGGAGAGGTCCATTCGGCTGAAATCGAGCGCCTGGAACTCTTCGGCGGAAAAGCCGCGGCAATAGGGATGTTCGGGCGTACCCCAGCCAAGGCTGTTGAAGGCCGCCAGCTGGGGGCGGCCCTGCTCCTGGATGATGCGGCCGAGCCTGGTGTTGAAGCAGCAGTGACCGCGCGCCTTCTGGATGCAGATGCCAAGGATACTGGATGAGCAATAGGTGCCGACCTCATGGCACATGCCCGAGCCGCGCAGCATGCCGGTCTCCATATCCTGTTGGTCGCAGCCCTGGAGCAGCACCTCGATCATATAGTTGATGGCCAGGCTGATCGCGATCGAGGTGGGATCGATGCCGACGATGATCGCATGGGCGCCCGCCGAGGCTGCTTCGCCCGCTGTCGCTCCGGCCTTGAAGGCGGTATAGGCCGCTTTCACGCCCGTGAAGACGCCCTTGGCGATCGCGATCTTGGTGGTGATCGAGGTGAGCGAGCCGCCCATCCCGTCCTTCACGATCTTGCCCTTGTCCTTGCAGCAATTCTGGAAGGTGACGCTGGCGCCGGGTGGCCGGCAACGCAGCGCCCGCCCGCCGAATATCTCGATGGTGCCAAGACAATTGCCGTCGGCATCGACCGGCCCGTCATTGGGTGCGCCTGGATCATCGACGACTTCCTCATTATCGATCGGCGTGGCAGCGGTATCGATACAGCTATTGGGCGAGCAGGCCGGCACGCCCCCAGTCGTCGGTGTGTAGCAGGCAAAAGCGGCTCCAAGCGGACAGGCGTAGCCGCCCTGCGCGTCGGTCACGCAGTCGACCTGGCCAATCGGGCAGAGCGTGCCACCGTCCGCGGTTGCCAGGCACTGCGCCATCTCCCCCTCATCGGCGGCATCGCCATTGCCGTTGAGGTCCGCCGCGCAAATCTGCGCTGCGTGGGCGGACGGGCTCATGGCAATGCCAAGCGGCATCAGCGCACAGGCGAGCAAGACGAAGGATGAGAGCCAGTGGATCATCGAGCCACCGCCGTGCAGGCAAGGTCCGAGCCAGCGAGCCGGACCGTCTGCATCATCACCACCGCTTCGGGGAAGTCATTAAGGCAGCCGCAGGGTGAGACGATCTCTTCGCCCGCGCCCAGCGGACAGACATTGTCGCTTGAACAGACATGATAGAAGCTGTCCCAGCCGACGGGCACATTCTGCTTCTCCGCCACGGTTCCTGCCGGAGCGACGCCATCATTGGCGCTGGGCGCGCGGGTCTTGCAGATGGATTCGCATGCCGCAACGGCGGGGAGGTCGGGTAGCGCGAAGGCGCGGGTCAACTGGACGAGGGAGCCGTCGCTGGCCCGCGTCTGATCGGCGAGCATCGTCTCGGTCGAGTGATCGATGATATAGGCGGCACGGCTGAGATCAGGTTGCGCTGTTCCTGATGTGTCGACGATGCAGGCGTAGCGGCGGGTCCGCAAAAAGAAGTCGCGGCTATATTGGAAGGTGCAACTGCCCCTGCCGAACAGGCGGGTGAGGGGCAGGGGTTTGATCCCCGTGACGACGCCATTGCGGACAGTTTCTACGCCGTCGACATCTTCCTGGGACAGGTGGCAGGCAGGGTCACTCGCGTAGCCGGCACAGAGGTCAACCAGTCGCTCGCTGACCTCGCAGGTGGTGTCGACTTGGATCTCTACTGTGACATAACCCCAATTGCCGCCACCCCCGCCGCGCACCCGCGCGCTGACAGATGTCGCGCCGGACTTGAGCCTGTCGGTGAAATCGATGGGCGTGCGATTATACCGGGGATCATCGCTGATTCGGCAGTCGCCGGACGGCAGCCCATCGCCGGTCCACGGGCGCTTGCCGGCGTACCCCACAACCTGACCATTGATCCGTCCCTGGACCCAATCGTCTGCGCCCATTTCGATGATGCGCGCCGAGACGATCCGGTTCGGCATGAGCGGATTGAAGGTAACGGTATAGACGGGCGGGTTGCTGCCACAGCTCCCTGCACCCCGGATCTGGAAGCGCAGGCATCCGGTTCCGCAACTGCTGGTCGATGTGATCGACCCGCTGGCGGAGACGATATCACCAAAGCCCCATTCCTTGACGTTGATCTCGCGTTCGATTGTACAGGAGCGCGTTTCCTCCGCCTTGCCATTGCCGGCTGGCGATGCCGCCAGCGCAGTGAAGACCGAGCTCGTCTGCGTGGCTGCATAGGCATCGCCGTTGATCGCGGTCGGGTTGGAGCGATAGGCAGTCGCTGAGACACTTGGTGAGGCAGTACAAGCCGTGGTCTGCGCGCCGGTGTAGCGGATGACCGGGCCATCGATACTGGCCTGCGCCACCGCGATCCGGGGGTCTGCGGTTGTCAGCGCACCGATGACGCCCCCGCCCAGATCCTTTAGGATGGACGGTAGATTGCCCGAAGCAAGGTTGGCGCCGCAGCTTGCGTTGACGCAATAGCAACCGGAGAGGTCGGCTAGGTCGACCTGCGTGAGCTTCAGGTCACCCGTGCCGCCGACATCCCATTTGAAACTCTGGCACTGGTTCCAGCTTCCGGGGGAACAGGAAATCACGCCATTGGCGCAGATCCCCGAAACCGGGACCGGGAGGGTCAGCGTGGTGTCAAAGGCGCCGTCCAGATCCTTGTCGCGGGAAATGGTGAAGTGCGTGATGTCGCCGGTGCTGCCGGGCTGGACCAGCATCTCGAGCATGGTCGCGCTTTTCTGGCAGGCAAGGTTGGGCGTAAAGCTGCGGCTGTTGTCGACCGTGTTGACCGGCTGGTTGGCGAGGCCCGGCGTTAGGTAATTTTGACCAATCGCGTCGCTGTCGCTGGACTTGGCGCGCGACGCGGCAGCCGCCGCCCGCGCCCGTGCGTCCATGTCCTGAGCGAAGGCTGATTGCGCGAGCAGTGCTGACAGCATCGCTAGGCTGGTCTGGAGGCGTGTCCTCATGCCTCTTTCTCCCTAGTCCGCGAGCGTCCCATGGCGCGGAGCCGGAACAAGGGGCACGATCCGGCAATATCGGATGGTGCCGAGAGGCATTGGAAGGCAGCCCTTTCGTTGATGATGGTCAGCACGGCCAAAGCGGGCGAGGATTCAGGCAGAGGGGGGTATCCTCGCTCGCCGGGGGTACATCTGGCCGTGCTGACCTTCTTCCCATGCGTTTCCAAAGCCGCATGGGAAGAATGGGGTGTTGGAGCGGCGTCGGATGGCGCCAACGCCGCTCCGCCCGCGCAGCGATCGAACGGCCCATCGTGGCCTTGGCGGGCAGACCTTCGAAAGTCGGGAATCGCTGACGGGATCGGGGGAAGGGCTCTGCTGCTCATGGGGTTGATACCACCGCGCAGCAGACTACCTTTTCAAACGACATGAACTGAGCATTGTCCTTGCCCGGCGCATGTTTGGCCGAGGACCAGAGCGCGCCCGGTCGGCCGATATTGACGCATTTGCCGCCCTTGACCGGCTCCATGATCTGGAGCTTGTAGCGGCTCTTGGTCCAGATCGGCTGGGCCTTGAACGAGCAGCCGTCGGCGGAACTGATGGTAAGCGCACCAAGGCGGCCCATCATGAAGGTGCCGCGCGCGGCAAGCCCTGCCCAGGCTTCGACGCTGTCGCCAAAATGAATGTCGCCGGCGACCGGATAGGTGGCGCCCCAACTCCCCATGCACCAGAAAAGCGGATCGATGACCTTGCCGGCAGCCGCTGCGGCGCTGTCGGCCATGCAGGCTAGGCCTGCAGCGGGATTGCCGAAGAGAATGCCCTCAGGCTGAATGATCGCGCCCAGTGTCCCCGACTGCCAGGTCGGCAGCACTTCGGTGATCATGGCGACGTCGAACCCGTCATCCTCGATGCAGGGCAGGTCGGTGAACATGTCGAGCATCTTCCAGACCGGCGAGATATAATAATGCATCTGCGCGAACATCTTCTGGCTGTTGGTGCCGTCCGCGATTCCAGACTGGCTGCCTTGCAGCCCGCCGCCGGTCGGCAAGAGATCGGCGCCCAGCGCCATCATGCATCCGGGCTCAGTCACGACGTCGATCATCCGGTTGGGCGACCAGAAGCTCACCTTCACACCGAACCAGAAGGTTGCGCCCTTGCGGCAGGCGCAGAGCGGCTTGGACGCAGACTGGGCATCAAGCTCCTTGTCGAGTTTGTCGAAACTGCCCACCCGCACGCCGCCGATCGTGATCGGGAAGATGCAGTTCCAGCGGACCTTGGTGATGGGATTGAAGATTGTCCCTGCCTCGCATTTGGAGGCGTCGGCGGGCGCCGAGGCGCTACCGGCGGCGAGGGCCAGCGCGAGCGGCGCCATGCGCGTGAAAAGCCTCCGCTTCATGGTCGTGCACTCCCGCCCGCGGCGCGGAGCGGCGCATATTCGGTGAGAACGAGCTTCTTGCCCTGCTGGGCGACGATCACCGGCGCGACGGTGAGGCCGAGCCTTTCCTTGACCCGCTCCTCCAGGATGAAGAGGGGCCGGCCGCTCCGTTCGGAAAGGTCCAGCGCGTCACCGGCGGTCAGCAGGATGAAATCGGCAAAGCGCGCCTGCTTCAATGCCCAGCCAAGATCGCGGGGATGGATAATGACGAGGCGCTGGGGCAGTGACACATAGTCGAGCGGGTTGAAGGTAAAGCCCTTGGGATAGAGCAGCCGACCATCGGGCAGGCGAATGTCGTCCTCCACCGTGTAGAAGGGAATGAGGCTGCGGACCCGATCGACCTTGGCCTGCCCCAGTTGCGCAGCTCGGAGCGCCGACCAGGTGGAGCGCGGGCCAATTCGGGAGGCGAGGCTGGGCGCCTTTGCGGCGCGAGACTCGATCTCCGCCATGGCGTCGGGCTCGGCGATCGGCCAGGTCCGGCCGATCGTGGAAGTCGCGGCCGTTGCCGTCTCGGCGCAGGCTAGGGCGAGCATCAGCGCGCCGATCAGCGCGTGACGGGCGCGGTGCGGATAGCGCGGCTCAACGGTCATGGCGCAGTCTCCACCATGGTTTGTCCTCAGGGCTTTCGCCGCGGATCGCGCAGATGAGCGCCGAGACGCCGAGCACCCAGCCGGCGAGCAGCAGACCCTGGAGGCGCAGCGGCAGGGTGCCGGGTGTT
The DNA here is from genome assembly GCF_001598335.1 of Sphingobium abikonense NBRC 16140. GTDB lineage: Bacteria > Pseudomonadota > Alphaproteobacteria > Sphingomonadales > Sphingomonadaceae > Sphingobium > Sphingobium abikonense. Next base: position 20,228 of record NZ_BCYT01000020.1, on the reverse strand, counting down.
TCGAGCACCAATATGGTGAGGACGAGCAGCATTAGCTGTGTGCCCACCAGAAGGCGGATCGGCCCGGCTGCCGGGGCGGCGCTGAGGATGCCCTTCATCGCCGGTTCCACCAGTTGCGCAGCCATTTGGCCGACCTGTCTGCAGCGCCGGTCATGCCGATTAGCAATATGCCGCTCGCAAAGCAGCCCGCGGCCACCATGACCGCTGCGCGAAAGATCAGAAAGGGCGGCTTCTGGAGCGCGATCCCGGCGGCGCCGACGAGAAAGCCAAGCATCATCGTCTCGATCGTCACGAGCCGAAAACGCCATTGGAAAGCCTGCGCCTCTGCTTTTGCCGCGGCGCGCGCCTCGATCAAGGCTTCCAGTTTCGGGTCCGGATCGAAGTCGAAGAGGGTCTGTTTTGGGTCAGGAGGCGTGCGCATCAGAGCGGCTCCCCGGTATAGCCAGAGCCGAGGATTTCGGTCGCATCGACACCGGCCAGATCGCAGATTGCTTCGAGCGGCGACATGCCCCTGCGCAGCCGCGCCTCGAATGCCGCCACCTCCTGTGGCGCGCTGGTGTTGATCCAGTAGGAGAAGGGATCGACCACGAGGCGGGCGATGCCCAGGCCAAGAGGCGAGTCGATGAAGACCTCGGAATAGTTGGGCTTGTTGTTGCGAACCGACTTCAGGAGCTCGAGGACGAAGCCCGAATAATCGAGGATCTTGTTCTCGACAGCCCGGTCATAGGTTGATCCCTGAAGGAGGAACCGCGTGGCTGCGTTTTCAAGGATGACCTGTCCCGTCCCGCCGAACAGCAGCAGGTCGCTCATCGACTGGAGGACGACGCCAAAGCTTCCCTGATATTTGCGCGCCCGCCTGTAGCCCTGGCCGAAGACCTCTGCGAGGCGGGACAGGTCCTGCCCGTCGGTCCGGGTCATGAACTGCGCTGCCTCATCGCACAGGACAAAGCGGGGCCGGTCGCGCGCGGAAAGATAAAGTTCCTGCGTTACCGCGTTTACCACCACCATCACGATCACATTGAAGAGATCGGGCATGGCTTTCAGGCGCTCAAGCTCGAGTACGACAAATTCATCGGCAGAAATGTCGAAGGTCGAAGGGCCATTGAAATAATGGCCATAGGCGCCCGAACTGGCGAAATCGCGAAGATTGAACGCCAGTTCGCGGGCGGCGGGTATCAAATGATCGACCTTGTCGAGATCGCTTGTGGCATAAGCGGGATAGGCGCCGAGCCAGTCGCGCACTGCATCGATTCCCGCCTCGGCCCGACCGCTGTCGATCGTCCACTGCACTGCGGATTTGAGGAGATTCCATTCCGAGGTGCTGACGCCCTTGCGGGTCGCGGCATGGGCCATTTCCGCGACAATCGCGACCGCCATGGAAATGGCCGACTGGCGATCGTCGCCGTCGAGCGCAAAACCCATGTCGAAGGGATTGAGGACGAGATGCTCTTCGCCAATGTCGATGTAGCGGCCAGAGCATAGCGTGCAGAGCTTGGCGTAGCTTCCGCCGATATCGATGATGCGGATGAGTGCGCCTTGCGCATAATATTGCTGGCAGAGATTATTGAGGAGGAAGCTCTTGCCCGCGCCGCTCTCGGCCGAGACGATGAAATTATAATTGTTGATGCGCTGATCGAAGAGATCGAGCGTGATGAGCTGGCCCTTGCGCCCGGCATAGAGAAGGGCGGGGCGGCCCCCGCCGCGAAAGTCGGTCTGCACGGGCGCCAGCAGCGCCGCCGCCTTGGCGGGCATAGGAAGGTCGCGCTCCAACATCCTGACCGTGCACCGGTCGGGATAGAAGCCGAAGGGGAGCGCCATCGGCAGCAGGACCGGGTTGAGATAGCTCTCCTCCTGCATCATCCAGGGTAGCGGTTCGCTTTCCCAGAGCCGCTTGGCGCGCGCCGCCATCTCGCGGGCCTGCGCGCTGTCTCGGCCGAACACCCAGATGACCGGGATCACCGAGACGAAGCGGCTGTTCCCCGCCTCGTCGAGCACCCAGCCAATTTCCTCGATCTGCTTTCCGACCTCGACCGCGAAACTGCCGGCGGCCTTTTGCGCGGAGAGGATCTGCGCGCGTTTGTGGATCTCGAAGCTCGAATGATCGAAAAGGATGTTGAGCGTATAGAGGAAAGGGCCGCCAATCTGGTCGCTATCCTCCGAGGCGCCGCGCATGCCGCCCAGCAGCCGGTTGCAGCGCTCGGCAGTGACGCGCCGGGCCGGGGATTTGGGGGTCAGGCAGCGCGCGACCTGATCGCCGAGAAAGAGTTCCGGGCCATCAAAGACGAGATCCGGGCCGGCATCGATCAGCTGCTTGCGCACCGGGCGCGCGGGCATGTCCTCGCTGCCTTGGGAAAAGACCCCAGGCGCATTTTCGAACACGCCGTTGAAGATGCGGCGATAGAAGGTGACCAGTGCGTCGGGCGCAAGGCGGGTGATGCCGAGCTTGGAGAGCTGTTCCTCGATCTGACGCCGCAGATCATGGCCCAGCGGTTTACGGGTCTTGATCGAGAGCAGCAGACGGAAATTACGCAGCGGAATGCCATGGAGAGCGTCGAGACCCTGCGTTCCCTCGCGCAGATAGTCGCGGGTTCTGCGCGCCGAGGCCTGGATCAGCGGATCGGGCCGGGATTTCAAATCGAGGAACGCGTCGAGCGCATCATCGATCAGCGGGTCGGCAAAGCAGTGGAGCTGGACGACGGTGCCAGTGGCGAACTGGATGTTGAGCAGGCCAAGCAGCGCTTGATGGACATGGGCGAAGAGATAGGCGGAGGGGATGAGTTCCCAGGCCTGGCCCCAGCCATCATCGATGCAGAGAAAGGCGTTCTCCTCTTCGACCCAAGCCACCATGGGCAGAAAGTCGGAATAGGAATCGCGCGAGACGCTCTGGCGCAGCCGCTCGAAGGTCATGCCGCCGCCATGGCGGGTGCCAGGCGCCCTCATTGGCCCTGCTCCTGCGGCGGCGCGGGAATGTCGCTGCCCTCGCTCAACGCGGGATTGGCCTTCACTTGCTCCAGAACCGGCACGCGGGCCGCCGGATTGACAGGGGTCACCAGATAATCGCCGACCACCCATTGGGGCTTGTCGAGGATCGAATAGACATAGCGGGGCATGTAGAGCCGGTCGGGACGTTCCCGGTCGGCATAGGGGAGGATGAGGGTGCGGATCGTGCGGCCGGGGCGCAGCATCGGCGTCACCGGCGCTTCGACCAGACCCTGCAATTCGCGATAGACGCTGTCGCGATAGCCGAGATAGGGGGGCGTCACCTTGCCCCGGCTGCCTCCGGTTGTACCGGACGCCGTGGCTGCGGTGCTGCCCTTCAGCATTTTCCTGTCGTTCGTCACCTTGGGATCGGACCGAGAAACAGCGCCGGCAACGGCGTCCTCATAGGCGCGCTCTGGGTGGATGCACTGGCCATGGTCGCTATTCTTGCAGCTGAACTTTTCTGGGTAGGGCGACATGACCGATCCGATCGTGCTGCAAGCGGGGAGGCAGGCGAGCATCAGCAGCGGCGCGCCGGCGCGGCGTACGGACGAGGCTGATGGAAAGGCGAGGAGCGGCATGGGCGGGTCTCCTTGTGTGAGGGGCGGGCGCATCAGAATTTGCTTCCCGCGGTCGGCTTGATTTCGAGGGCGACGCCTTCTTGGATCACCACGACCACATCCTTGGCGGCGCCCACCTCGACGATGGGACCGGCTTGGCGCGCGAGATCGAGATAGAAGTCGGTGAGCTTGTCGGAGGATTTGGAAAGGCCGCCGGCAATGCCGGTTTTGGCCGCGTCGCCCGCATCGAGCGATCGGACGGTGCCGAGCGCGGAAACCGACGTGTCTCCGAATGTGTTGTCGACGCTCTGGCTCATGCCTGAGATCGTGCCGGCAATGAAGCTGCGGGCGAGCGCTGCGCCGGCGCGGGTGACGACGCGGCCCGACAACCCCTTCTTCCCGTCGGTATCGACGAAGAAGCCCTTGATCGGCTGATCGACCACCGAGCGTTCGTCAAAGTCGACGCAGGAGAGGGAGACGAGTTGGACCTCGACCCGCTCCTTGGCAAGGCTGCCCGTCGCGTTGCCGACGACAAAGCAGCCTGACAGGTTCGCCTTGACGTCATTGGGCAGTACGGCGGGGGCCTGAACGCGAGCGATCAGCGGTTCCGGGTTCGAGGTCGCGTCCCGGCTGGCGAGCGCGTCGATCCCGGTCAGCAGCCGCGCCTTCATGAAACCAGGTGGCAAATAGATCGTCCGGGTCTTTTTTTTAACGCTTGTTGGCCCCTTGTCCCCGGCATCGGAAGTAAGCGCGGCGGTGGCGGTTCCGATCGAGCCGACCTGGCGCTCGACCGGCGGGGCGGGCGGTGCAGCAGGAGCCGAAGGCACGGGCGGTGGTGGCAGGCTACCGTCTGCGCTTTCCAGTTCATGCGCGCTGGGGCTGGGCGGGAAGGCCGGGATGTCCCCGGGCATGGCGCTTGGAAGGTCGCCCCCTGCTGTGTCCGTTGACGATCGCGAACCCGGCGCGATTTTTCCTTCCTCGATCGCGGTTACCCGGTCGCCCAGCAGCGCCTGGCCATCGAGGATTTTCTTGAGATCGCCGCGCACCTTAGTCTCTAGGCTGTCGCCGCGAAGACCCGCGCCCATGTCGAGGCGCGATGCTGCCGGCGCGGCCGGCGCTTCGTCCTTTGATCCGGTCGAGGCGGTATAGAGGCCGTAGCCGAACATCGCGATCACCACGCCGACGCCGGCCTGCCGGGCGCGCAGCTGCTGTTTGGCGCTCAAGTTTGCCCAGCGAGCTTTCAGGTCGAGAAGCGCGGGGCCGCGCAGGGGAACGATTTGTCTGTCGTCGCCCTCACTGGCGCCGGCTCGTTTGGGTGGACGGGAATAGCCCTGCATCCCGGCATGCTTGCGAGGTGCGTCTGGGCGCTGGGCAGGATTGCCGCTGCTGGTGCCCTTGTTGTCCGTACCCTTGTTACCGGGGCCTTGATTGTCGCCGCCGCTCATAGCGCGTCTCCGCGGCGGAGCAGGATGAGGCGGGCGCTCTCGCCAGCGCGCAGCGACAAGCGATCAAGGGTGACGCTGAAGATCCGGGCGCCCATGGCGGTGTCGAGGAACAGCCGCTCGTCGACCTCGCTATCGGCGCTCGCTTCGATCCAATATTCGGATGCCGAAAGCCCCGTGCCTTCGATCGCGACGCGGCGGCGCTCGGTGATGCGCAGCGCGGGAGCAGCGGCAAGCGCAAGCGGCCTTGGTGAAACAGCGACCTCGGTGAAGCTGGCGGGCACCCGGTCCTGGAGCATCGAGAGGGTGATCGAGACGGCGCGCTCCTCCTCGACCAGCGGTCCCAGCAATTCGCCATTGGAGCGGGCGCGCTGGCTGGCGCCCGGCGCAAGCGTCACGGTCTGGGCGGGAATATCGGAGGGCTCGGCATAGAGCGGATAGATCGCGCCATTGCAGGTTACGAAGAATTCCGAAGGGGTGGTGACGAAACTGCGCGTTACCTGGCCTGCGTCATCGCTCTCCCTGACGAGGAATTTGACCCAGGCGTCCGCCCCGGCCTTCTCGACCGCGATCGCCTTTTCGGCCGAGAATTTGACGTCTTCGATTTCGCCGCCTTGGCAGACGAAATGATTAATGTCCCGGTTGGAGAGGCGGATGCTGCTGGTCTGATCGGGCAGGGCCATGATGGCATTGCTGGTCGTCTCAGCCATGGCGATGGCGGGAAGACAGGCGGCGAGCAGCGCCGCCGGCGCGCGCAGGCGCTTACCGAAGGTCGGCATCGAAATTCTCCTCGGTGAGAGACAGGAGCCAGAAGCGGCCAGCATCGATCGTGTAGCGAATGCGCAGATTGCCCCGGAACTTGCGGATGACGCCGCCGATGACGCGCACCTTTTCGACGGGCACCAGGATCTGGCGATCGGTCCAGGTGACGGGCTGGTCGGGTCGGATATAGGTCGCGATCGAGAGCGTCGGGTTATTGGCGAGTTCGTCGAGGATCGCGTTCAGGCTGTCGCGGATGCCATTATAAGCGGTCGGGTGGACGATGCTGAGCAGTTCCTGGAACTGCCGGTCTGCCGACAGCGCGGAATATGTGCCCGAGAGCGCGACGATATTGCGCATCATGGTGCGCAGGTATGCGGGGGAGGGCGTGCCCCCGGTCACATAAAGGTCGCCGCCTGCGCCAAAGGGGACCACGACCGTCCGCTGATTTTGAGCAGTCGTGTAAAGGGCAATGCCCAGCACAGCAGTGATCCCGAACAGGCCTGCAATCGAGAATTTGAGGAGCCGGTTTTCTTCGAAGAGGTTGGATGACCCCTGAAGGTAGCGATGGATACCGAAGCTCGCCGGCTTCTCCAGCAGCGGATCGCTGGCTTCTCGGGTGGATGATCTGCCGAACATGGGATACCTCACTCGCAAAAGCGGGTCTGGGTCGGGCCGGGATAGCGGGGAAGCTTGAGCAGCCCCCAGCGCCAGGCGAGATGCGGCATGAAGCCGCGCGGCTTGGTTCGCTTCCAGGGAATGAAGAGGAGAAGGACGCCGAGGAGCGACCAGCCCACCAGCCCGCCGACGATGACGGCGACGAAGATGGTGGACACCACGACGATGAACTCCTGCGCGTCGAACCAGAGGATCTGGACCGGTTTGTGCAGAAATTGTGGAAGTCTCTCGTCCACGTCCTTCTCCCTTGCTTCATCACGCTTGGACCAGGCGTGATTGTTACGAGGAGCGACCATTCGCTCCTCATTTCCGGCGCGGGGTGGACAGCCAGACCCGCGCCAGTCCCTGTTTCAGGCGGGTTTCAGACCATCATGCCGAAGGTCTGGAGGATGGAATCCGCCCGGATCAGGCAGACCGCGGCGACGATCGTCGGGATGCCGATCATGATGTTGGAGAAGAGGCGGCTGACACCGAACAGGAAGGCGGCGACGCCGCCCACGAAGCCGAGCGGTCCCTTGACCCCCTGGTTCACCACGATGTCGTAGATATCGTAGCCAAGGTCGCCGGCGGCCGGCGCCTGGAAGGCGTGGGCGGCCGATGCCAGGGTCATCGCGATCAGCAGGGTTCCCACGGCATCGGCCGACGCAAAAGAGAGGCGGCGCATCCGGTTCCGGGAGGCTACGGGCAGTGAAGCAAGTTTGAGCATGGGCTTTTCTCCAGGCAATAAGGAGCCGTCCCCTGTGAATGCCTGCCGGCACCGACGCGGGTGTTCGTTGACGGCCAGCGAAGGGATGGGTGGCTCCTCGAAAATCGGGGCCCTATCGCCGGCATCTCTTGCTCAGGGCGTCGGCGCTTGTTCGTGCGTCGCCATGAGCCCGCCAAATTTGAGTGGATCAGCTGGGCGGCTTCTTGGGCGCCTGTTTCTCATCGAGCCAGGCTTCGATCTCGGCCTGCTGGAAGCCGGAGATGACGCGGCCATCAAGGATGACCGTTGGGGTTCCAGAGATGCCCATGGCTTTGACGGCCTCGGCATTTTTGGCGACGTGCGCTGCGCCATCCTTGCAGGCAAGCACGGGCTTTGGTGCCTCACCGGCATAGGTGGCGCGGAAGGCAGCCGCCTGGTCCTTCGAGCAGAGGATATGCTCGGCCTTGGATGCCGCTTGAGGGTGGATACCGCTCACGAAATAAATCTGGCGGCGCACTGGCTTGCCTTCGGCGGCCTTCGCCGCCCAGAAGCGGTCGAGGGCACGGCAATAGGGACAGTCGGGATCGGTGAACTCAATGACTGTGGGTGCCCCTGGCGGTCCGATGGTGAGCGCCTGGGTGGGATCGAGGCTGCCGAGCTTTCTCCGCGCGCTGGCATCCTGTGCGAGGGCGGTCAGGTTGACGCCGTTCCGGTCGTAAATGGTGGCGAACATCAGATGGTCGCTCTGGGGCGCATAATAGAGGATGCGGCCACCAGCGCTTGCCTGGAATAGCGGACCCGTGACGGGCGCCGGACCGAAATCCTCGAACTGGAGGTTGGCAAAACTTTGATGAAGTTGCGCTTCTGCCGCACGTGCGGTTGCCGCCAGATCGGTTTTGAGTTGCTCACTTTCGGCTGCGGAGGCGGAATGAGCGGCAATGACGGCGAATGCGGCGATCATGTACCGATGGCGCGATAAGGGAGGGGTCATTGGCCCAGATCCTTGTCCAACTGTAAGTGCGGTCCGAATAAAGCTGCGTCAAATCGAATGCCTTGACCCAGCGTGATCATCGGCGTGTCGATGGCGACTGCGGCGCTAACGGTGTGTACGAAAAAATCCCCGTTCGTTTGGGAGGTCTGCAGAGGCTGCGGCCTGGACGGCTTCTGATTTTCAGCCTTGTGGCCGGCCGCTCCTGCTGGCGCGGTCAGCAAGGCGGCAGGCAGCAATCCAGCCAGAATGGCCGGGCGAAATGCCGACATCGGATTGTCTCCTTTTCTTCAAGGCACGATGCCTTGTCGGACCGACAGGGGGCTGAGGCGCTTATCTTCATCTGCTCAATTGAGCGTTCACATCAGCGCCCCCGTTCGGGATGAACCGGAGTAGTGCTGACAGTGCGGTTTGCCGCAATAGGGAGGGCACTGAGATGCCGAATGCGGCACTGAAGTGCCTAAAGCGGCATCTCAGTGCCGCTTTTCGCAATAAGGCGCCGCTGGAACGGCGATTCAAGCGATAAACGGGGCGGATCGCGAGTGACGAGGCGCTCTTCGCGAATCACTCAGATCACGTCTTCAGTTGAGAGGTCAGAGCAGCAGCGCAGATGCACGGCAGATTGGACGCGCCGATACCAAGACGTTCATGTCGGGATTTGGAGGTGTGGGCGGGCTTGGCGTGCTCGCAAAGCGGAGCCGCCGCCTCGTTGTGCAGGCGAGACGAAGCGACATCATCTGCACCCTCGCAACGCGCATTTGAACTTCCGTCTGCTAGGTTGGCTTAGCCGCGTTCTTCAGATGCTACTGCCTCGAACCTAGTTGGTCGGGCTGAAGCTGGTCGAACCGCTCTGCAATAGCTATCCATCGCTGCACACCTACTTCATCGCCAGCAAGTGCAAGTTCGGTGACTCTCGTGGCAATATGATCCGGCGCATTCCCGCCGTACCGTCGTTCGATGGCCAGTGCCTCGGCCTATCTTTCCTGCTCTTTCGTCACAGCAAGGAAGGAGCCGACGGGGCTGGCTTTGCTTTGTTCCAGGCCTCGGTGGTGCGCTCCATCACGATCAGGTCGTCAGGAAAGCACCGGTTCTGAAAGCCGATAATGTCCTCGAAGCTGCCGCGCAGCCATTTCTCATATTCATCCTCATGCAGCAGCACGGGCATTCTATCATGGACGGGGCGGATCGCATCGTTGCAGTCGGTCATCGCCCCTGAAAACACCGGCCCCCACTCAGCGCTGTCGCGCCAAAGCCCGGCCCATGCAAACACAGCGCCGTCGCGAAGGGAGAACCAGGTTCTTGTTTTCGCGCCTTTGGGGCCTTCTGCTTCCGCAAAATGCGTGACCGGGATCAGGCACCGAAACTCGGGTTTACGCGCTGCGCCAATCCAGAAAGGCTTCTTCAGATCGGCAATATTGTTAACCGGCTTGGGTTTGGATTCCGGCTTCATCGTTTTGAGCCGCACCGGCCAGCCCCATGTCATGCTTTGCAGCACGCGCTCGCCGCCCTGCTCGCGAACCACCATTCCGGGATAGCCGGGATAAACTTCATCGGGAGCGTTGAACTGTGCAACAGGGAGAGTGACGCCGAAATGCGCTGCAACCTCTGCGGCGCTCTTGCGCACGGTGAACAGATTACAGATGGGGTGTTCCTCCATATGTTTCGTCGATCGCTAGAGTAACATAGGCGCTTAGGCAGTAAAGCCGAAGGTAATCCAGCTCTCTGCTCCATCGATAGCGGTCGCAGCGGCCCCCATTTTCTGCCAGTTTCAAGTCTTCAGTAGCGAATGATCCGCGCTTCTGGAGGGTGGTAATGATGGCGCGACGTTCGGCGCCTGCGCCAACCATCGCGTGCTTTCATAGCCGCGTTCTGCGGATCGTGGGTCGCCTCCCAGCGGGCCAGTGGAACACACAAATGGCTGAGAGGTTGTGACGGTAATAGCCGTCAGGAGGCGTTCATGGCTGCGCGACCCTATTGGAAAGGCCAGATCCGGCTGGCTCTAGTCTCGATCCCTGTCGAAATCTATGCAGCGACAAAGAGCGGCGCGACGATCGCCTTCAACCAGATTCACGAACCATCGGGCAAGCGCATCAAATATGAGAAGGTCGTCCCCGGCATCGGGCCGGTCAACCTCGACGAGATCGTCAAGGGCTTTGAATATTCCAAGGGCGAATATGTACTCCTAGATGAAGAGGAAATCGAAGGGGTTAAACTTGAAAGCAAGAAGACCCTAGAACTGACCCAGTTTGTCGATGCTCAAGACATCGACATGATCTATTTCGAAAAGCCCTATTATGTCGTGCCCGCAGACGATCTGGCCGAAGAAGCCTTCATCGTCTTGCGCGAAGCATTGCGCCGTAGCCGCAAGGTCGGCCTTGGCCAACTAGCGATGCGCGGCCGCGAATATGTGGTGAGCATCAAGGCTTGCGGGCGCGGGATGGTCATGGAAACGCTTCGCTATGCCGACGAGGTAAACAAGGCTGCCAGCTATTTCCGTGAGATCGGCGACGGTGATCCGGATGAAGAATTGCTCGATCTTGCCACGACGCTGATCGACAAGAAGACGGGCAAATTCGATGCGAGCGAATTTCATGATCGCTATGTCGATGCGCTCAAGGATCTGATCGAGCGCAAGAAAAAGGGTAAGACCCTCAATATCGACAGCGATGATGACGGCGGCTCTAACCCTCGTGGCAGCAATGTCGTTGACCTGATGGCGGCGCTCAAGAAATCGATCGGGCCTGCGGGTGGGAGTGCCGCCAAAGCCAAGGCACCGGCCAAAAAAGGGACGGGCAAAGCGTCCGCCAAGGCGACGACAAAATCGGCAGCTAAGCCGACGCGCAAGGCTCCTGCCAGGAAACGGGCTTGACGCGGTGAACGATAATTCCCTGCGCGGCGAGGATGATGAAAGCGATACAGCCTTTGCCGAAGCATCCATCACTTTATGGAGCAATCTTGTGGCGCTGATCGGTACGCACATGCTGGAAACCGGTATGCCCCGGCAGGAATTGCTCGACATGCTGACAACGCTGCACGAAACCAATGAGGAGACGATCCGTTCGCCGCGGGCGCGTGCGATAGCGGGTCGTCATCTCATGTCGGTCTATCGCGCGCTGGGAGACACCTGAACGATCTTCATGCGTTTGGACCAAAGCGCTTCCTGTCCGGGTCGCGGCTGCACCGAAATCGATCCTTCACATGCAAGTTGAAAAAGGCGCCTGCGGACAGCGCCTCGCAAAACGCTTCGAAGGTCGAGACCGGAACATCATGGTATAGATATTTTCCGGTATCACGGAAGGTGACGATGAGGATGCGTTGATCCTCGTCATATCCGATCCGGTCGATCATGGAGGAGTTTAGACGTCTGGCGCGCATGGCTATCGAGCGTTTGAATAACCAGGACGGTTCCGCCTTCAACAAGTCCCTAACGCCAACTTGCACGCTCGGGATGCCGGGTTGATGATGGCGCGCTCTTTGAACCTGCGCATGGTCAGCGGGTTTATGGCATCATGACAGATGAACCGATCGACCAGAAGCTGCGGGACATGGCGGAGCATCGGGGCCTCAAGCTTTTGAAGTCTCGCAAACGCAAGCCCGGCAGCGGCGACTATGGGAAATTCGGACTGACGGACGCTGAGGGCAAGGCTCTGCTGGGCGTCAGCGATAAGGGGCTGACCGCTTCGCCAAAGGACATTGAGGCGTATCTGCGAAAGGGGGCCACCGGCACCTGGAAAGCGTCGGCGGAGGCAACGCCCGCCCGACCGCCACATCCGTCCAAAGCGCGCGCGCAGGATGAAGAACCGGACGAGGAGCCAGTCATTCGGCGGCGGCGCGGGGCCACAGACCGAGTGAGAGGGCCTGGGCCGACAGAAACGGCGTCGGCCCCGGCGGCCGCGAGCCGGCCGGTTTCGCGTGCCTCGGACAAAAGCGCAAAACCAGCTACGCGCAGGCGCTCCAAAATCACCGCCGCGGCTGCACGAAAGCATGATCGACAGGCAGATGCCCCCGCCAAGCCAGCCCCCACCGCCCTTGAAATACGGATCGCCAAATCGTCAGATGCGGCAGGACTGTCAGGGCTGCTGCGCCAGCTTGCAGCCGGTAACGCGGACGAACTGGGCATCGCGCGAAATCTTGAGAAACTGCGCAAGGCTGGCGGCGGGGCTTGCGTCGCTGAGAAAGGCGAGATCATCGGCTGCTGCTGTTGGACCAGCATCCAGACGCTCCAGCATGGCCTCATCGGTCGCATAACCCTGCTGTTAGTGGACAAGGGCCAGCGGCGGCAGGGGGTCGGAAGCGCCTTGCTGAACGAAGCCTGCGCAGCGCTTCGCAAACTGGGCTGCAGTCGAATTGAAGCCATGAGCGATATTGCAATCAGCAACGCTCATAATTTCTTCCGCGCGCTCAAGTTCGAGCAGACCAGCTACCGGTTCGCTCGAGATATGGCGTCAGACGACTGATCCGCTTCTGCTTCCCTGCCAGCCTGACCGAGATGCGCGGTTACCGCATAAGACCGGCTGCGCGAAGGGCGTCATGGATGACTTTTTCAACGCCGGCCCTCGCGGACCCGGCAGGGGGTGAAGTCTCAGATGCCATAGGATCGAGTCGGCTGAACTTCACCGCCGGCAAATGCGCGGGCGTTTCATCTGGGCGCTTATAGGTAGAGGCCGCTTGAGCCGTTTGATCGGCGCCAAGCAGACCCCAGGTAGATGCAATCCGCCGGGTTGAGGAGATGCCGGCGTCGAGCATATGGGGCATTGCGCTACCGCATGCTTCCGGCCCGGTAGTCGCAATGGGCGTGCCATGGCCCATTTTGGCAATGCGAAAGTCCTCGACCAGGGGGCGGCTAGAGCCGTCCTTCCAGACGCGGCGGCGATGCTGCCCGATCATTTCGGTGGCGGCGGTCGTGGGATCGAGATCGTGAACCGACAGCCATTGAGCAAGGATCGCATCAGCATTCTTGCTGCTGACCGTCTGATCTGCACTACCGTGCCAGATCGAAATGCGCGGCCAGGATCCTTCATGGCGCGACGCTTTGCGTACTAGATCCCCGAGCTGTTTCGCGTTGATCGCGCCCGGATCGCGCATGGCTTGCAAGGCCTGCTGGACATTGTCCGCCGACCCATGCGGGAGACCTGCGATGATGGCGCCGCCTGCAAAAAGCTCAGGATAGCTCGCCAGCATGACGGACGTCATGGCCCCTCCAGCCGAAAGGCCCGTCACGAAAACGCGCGAAGGATCGATATCATAGGCCGCCACCGTGGCGTCAATCATCTGGCGAATGGAGAGGGCTTCGCCTCTGTCTCGGCGATTGTCTGCCGGAGAGAACCAGTTGAAGCAGAGATTGGGATTGTTCGTTCGCTGCTGCTCTGGAAACAGACACACAAAACCCTGTTCATCGGCAAGGTGCGACCAGCCTGAACCATGGTCATAGCCGTCAGCGGTCTGGGTGCAGCCATGAAGAACCACCACGAGCGCGGGTTTTTCGTGGAGCCTTGATGGCACGTGAATTCTGGCCATCAGGGCGCCCGGATTGGCGCCGAAGCCCTCCAGATCTTTCAAACGGCTTGCACCGACGGCATTCGCCGGAGCGGCTGTCACGCCGCGCATAACGGTGAGCTTTGCAATAGTCGCAGATAATTTGGTCACGCGGATATCTCCCGTTGCCCGGCAGCGCATGAGATCGTCCTAGAGGGCGTTTATGCTGCACTGCACAATATGGCGAACAAGCAAGCATGTGCAAGGTAATAGCGACAAGCGAAGGGACCAAAGTCGTTGCGTTATGCGGTGGAACGACTTGCTCGTGCTGCAGGTTGATCGGCGGTAGCTTGGAAGAAGAAGATGGCTAAAGCTTCGACGCGCAAAGCGGACGACAGTCTCGCACTCTATCGTGCGAAACGGGATTTTACGCGAACCAAAGAGCCGTCCGGCGCGAGCGCACCGATAGCTGGCAATGGCTTCGTCGTGCAGAAACACGCCGCGTCTCGTCTCCATTATGATTTCAGACTGGAGCTGGACGGCGTTCTCCTCAGTTGGGCCGTTACCCGGGGTCCAAGTGCAAACCCGGATGACAAGCGGCTTGCGGTACGCACGGAGGATCATCCACTCGACTATGCGCGCTTCGAAGGCACCATCCCCAAGGGTGAATATGGCGGCGGCACAGTCATGCTATGGGACAATGGCACCTGGGAACCGATTGCCGGGAAGGATGCGCGCAAGACGTTGCCGGAAGGGCATCTTCACTTCATTCTTCATGGGCGACGCATGCAAGGCGAATGGATCCTGTTCCGCTTGAAGCACCGCGGCAGGGAAAAGGGCGAAAACTGGATTCTCAGGAAGGTGAATGACGCTCATGCGGGTGGTTCGGACGATCTCGTGGGCACGCATCTCACCAGCGTCGACACCGGGCGGACCATGGAAGAGATCGCGGCCGGAAAGCCCGTGCCAAAGCGGAAGACGGCGCGGGGCTCCTCTGCCAGGCTTTCTGCCGCGCCGGTTGCCACAGCAGCATCGAAAGCACGCCGGAGGGGCAAATCGGCACTGCCTCCGTTTCGGCCGGTACAGCTGGCAACGCTGGTCGATCATGTCCCGGCGGGAGACCAATGGCTCCATGAACTCAAATATGACGGCTATCGCACCTTATTGGCGATCGGCGGCGGAGAGGGACGGGCTTATACAAGGTCGGGCCTCGACTGGTCCGACCGGTTCGCGAGCCTCATCGCAGACGCCGTGACGCTGGACGCCCGCAGCGCGCTTATCGATGGCGAGGCTGTCGTGATCCTGCCTGATGGACGGACGAGCTTCCAGGCACTTCAGGCGGCGCTGAAAAGCGATCCGGGCAAAATCGACTATATGGCTTTCGATCTGCTGGCGCTTGATGGTGAAGACCTCACAGGCCGCCCGCTGCTTGAGCGGAAGGAGAAGCTGGCTGCGCTGATCGGTGAGGGCCGGGACCATATCCGCTATTCGGACCACATAGGCGGGCGGGGCGAGCAGTTGTTCGATAGTTTTTGCGGCGCCGGGCTGGAGGGCGTCATCTCCAAACGTAACGATGCACGCTACACGGGCTCGCGATCGGGCTCATGGGTCAAGACCAAATGTATTCGTCGTCAGGAATTCGTCATCGTGGGCTGGACCCCGTCGGACAAGCAGCGCGGTTTCCGTGCGCTTCTGCTGGGCGTTCACGAAAAAGGAAAGCTGCGCTACGCCGGTAAGGTCGGGACCGGTTTTAGCGGTGGCGAGGTCGAGCGGTTAATGGCGCTTATGGCGTCGCTTGAACAGAAAAGACCCACGGTTGATGCGCCGCGGGCCGCCGTGCGGGGGGCGACCTGGATCAAGCCTCGGCTCGTTGCCGAGATCGCCTATATCGAGTTCACTGAAGAGGGTGTGCTGCGGCATTCAAGCTATCTGGGTTTGCGGGAGGACAAGAAGCCCGAAGCTGTTGTGCTGGAAGTTGAGAGCCCTGTTACGACCGCGGCGCGATCGGCGATCGCCAGCGGCGTCAGGATCAGCAACAGGGACCGGGTGATATTCCCAGAAGGCAAGCTGACCAAGGGTGAACTGGCTGACTATTATGAGGCCGTGGCTGATATCATGCTGCCTTGGGCCGGAAGCCGCCCTGTCAGCCTCGTACGATGCCCGCAGGGTCGCGCTAAGAAATGCTTCTTCCAGAAGCACGATGCCGGGAGCTTTGGCGACAGCGTCAAGCAGGTCGCGATCCTGGAGAAGGATGGCCATGAGGAGCCCTATCTGTTTGTGGATTCGGCGCAAGGCCTCCTCACCTGCGTTCAGATGGGCACCGTCGAGTTTCATGGCTGGGGCGCGCGGATCGAGGATGTCGAAAAGGCCGATCGCCTCGTCTTTGACCTGGATCCTGATGAAGGACTGGAATTCAAGGATGTCGCCTCCGCTGCTCTCCACCTGCAGGATGTGCTGGGGCAGATGGGGCTGGTGACCTTTCCGATGGTGACGGGCGGTAAAGGGGTTCACGTGATCGCGCCTCTGACGCCGACGGCGGAATGGCCGCAGGTCAAGGATTTTGCCCATCGCTTCGCGTTGGCTCTGGCGCAGGCCGATCCCGACCGCTTTACCGCCGCCCTCGCAAAGGCCAGACGCACGGGCAAGATTTTCATCGACTATTTACGCAATCAGCGGGGCGCGACGGCCGTGATGCCCTATAGTGCGCGATCAAGGCCGTTCGCCCCGATCGTTGTGCCACTGACATGGGAAGAGCTGCGCGATCTTGATAGTGCAGCCCATTGGCATATTGGCGACGCGGCAGAGATGGTGAAGCGAGCCGCGTCCAGGAATCTGGCCAATTGGGGGCGGGCCGACCAGATCCTGCCGGACCTGTGAAGATCGCAACCTATAATGTGAACGGCGTGAACGGACGGCTTCCTGTCCTTCTGCGCTGGCTCCGCGAGGCAGAACCGGACATCGTCACGCTCCAGGAATTGAAGGCGCCGCAGGAAAAATTTCCCGAAGCGGCCATCCGCGATGCAGGCTATGACGCGATCTGGCATGGGCAGAGCCGATGGAATGGCGTGGCGATCCTGAGCCGTATTGGTGAAATTCATGAAACAAGGCGGGGTCTGCCGGGCGATCCCCATGACGAACAGAGCCGCTATATCGAGGCGGCGGTCGGCGGCATCCTCATTGCAGGCCTCTATCTTCCCAATGGCAACCCAAGACCCGGTCCCAAATATGATTTCAAGCTGCGCTGGTTTGATCGGCTGCACCAACATCTGGCAACGCGTATCGATCTGGACGCGCCGGTGGTGATCGCCGGCGACTTTAATGTCATGCCAACGGACCTCGACGTCTACGCGCCCGACCGCTGGCGGGACGACGCGCTTTTCGCGCCCGAGGTTCGCGCTGCCTATCAGCGTCTGCTAGAACAGGGCTGGACGGACGCGCTGCGACATCTGCACCCGGACGAGACAATCTACACCTTCTGGAAATATCTGCGCTTCGCCTTCGAGCGCGATGCTGGCCTTCGCATCGATCATTTCTTGCTAAACGCCAAAGCAAAGGCGCAACTGATCGCAGCCGAGGTCGATAGGGCGGCGCGAGGCTGGGAGAAAAGCAGCGACCATGCGCCGGTCTGGATTGAGCTGGGAGAAAAGCCACGTCGGCGCAGAGCGAAGAAGCCGACCTGATCAGACAGGCCGCGCGGCTTTTCGGAACGAAGCCATGCGGTCCCCCGTTCGACGTTGATCAAAGGTGAAACGCAACAGGAGCGGACAGTGGAAGAGCCAAACCCCGGTCAGAAGCCAAATGCTGAAAAGCGCGCCGCGCAGCAGGGCATCCATGAACAGGCCGCGCCTCGGCCTCAGCCCATTACCGACAGGGAAAAAGCGTTGATAAAAGATGGGCAGGCAAAGGCGCGCTGGGATCGGGATGACGCGCTGGCTGGTGGCCATGGCGATCATAAGGGAGAGGAAGGCAACTGAACGCCCGGGCCAGAACTGTCAGGCAAAAAGAAGGTCGGTCCTGAAAGGGCCGACCTTATTGAGTTTTAGGAGAGGATGCCTGAAAGGCAGGGCGCATGTGGCATCGGGCGCTTGAGCTCGCAAATGCGAAGAGAAGACTGCCGCATGCAGCATTTGCAATCGGCTTAGCTGTCGGCATCGAGTGCCGCAAACCAATCAGCGTACGGCGTATTGCGGGCAAGATGCCGATTGAAATCCGGAGCGCTGTCCTCCCACCAGACCGGCCCCCGCTCGCCGAGCTTCCGCTTGGCAGCATCGACCCGATCCCGCGCCTCTCGCTCCCTTGATATGTTCCCTGCGCGCTTGGCTGACCCCACATCACGACGCGCATCCATGAGCTCGTGGACAAGGAGCTGGCGCTCATCTTCACTCAATGCCGGATTGGTCGCCCGCCATAGTCGACCGCGCACTACAAAATAGCGACCATCCGGGGTCACCGGGCAGGGCGGCGGATCAGTCCTTGCGCTCAGGAAGCTTTTTCCTCTTCGTCGCAGCGAATTCCTCAAGCTGCTTTTCAGACATGGACTTCTCCATATCTTTCGATGCGCCTTTGAGCTTCGATTTGGTTGTTTCGCCGCGCTTGGCGGACAATGCCGCGCCTGCGGCTCTTTGCTGGGCTTTGGACGTAGCGGGCATGATCGCGACCTCTCCTATGCTGAAAGCCTGAACGCCCGGTGTGGTTTCAGGCTCCGTCGCGCCGATTTTTCAGACTGCGGAAGGTGATCGACCAACGGGGAACCTCCATATCCGCGATGCTGTGTTCCCATTCCTGCCGGGCCTCTCCCGACAGTTGGTAGATGGATCGAGGTTCAAGCGGTACCGTCCGCCGGTCAAATCCACTCTGGGTCCGCCGCCTGAAGCGCATGGATGCACTCGCACCAAGCGAGATGCCTACGACCTGATCGAACACAGGGCGGTCACGGTGCCAACCGATGCCCGCACCCCTATCGTAGCGGATGAGGAGGGCCTGGATCAGAAGTTCCGGCGCAAGGCCGGCAAAGCGGGCAGCCCGGTTGCGGATGGAGAGCAGCCAGCCGGGCATAGGGTCGGTCGGGCCAAAATGACCATTCTCAAAATCATAGGTCCAGCCATAGCTGGTGGTAAGCCGTTTTCCGGTCCACTGGTGAAACCGAAATGGCGTGAGCGGGGCCGCATTGATGTGTTCGATCAGGTCCGCTTCCTCAGCCTCGCTCAAAAAGTCGGCGGCATAGTCGAGGCCCGGAAGAAGCGCTGGCGCGAACAGATCGATTTGTTGGGTATCGGCCATCTTCATAGCAAAGCCATCTGACTGTCAGCTGAAGGCGGCAACTGCCGACTTCTCCAGAGGTCTTCGGTCCTCTCGACACGGAACCGCTCGGCAGCGAAGGGCGCTCGGTACTGAAATCCGATCACGCTTTCGATCGGGCCATGCAGCCATGCGGCATATTCATGAGAGTCCAGAAGTACGGGCATCCGATCGTTCGTCCCCATAATTGCCTCATTGGCGGGCATCGTCATGCCGGCATAAACCGGGCCCTGTTCCGGCATGTTCCGGCAGAAGCCTGCCCAGGCCATGATCGGCTGGCGCTTCAACGAAAACCATGTCCGCGTGCGGCCGCCGGGTGGCCCGTCGGGATTGGCGAAATGGGTCATCACGATCAGGCAGCGATAGCGCGGATCTGCCACCATCTGATCCCACATGGGATTTGTGAGGTCGGCGACCAGTCCGATCCTTCCTGGCTCTTCACCGCGTTCGCGCATTTCACGTGTCATGCGGCGAAACCCCCATGTCACGCCGCGCATGATTCGCCGACCCTTATTCTCGAAGACCACCAGTCCCAGCGCGCCTTCGCTGGTCTCGGATGAAATCTCGATCGGGGCCGGCATATCGGCGCTGAAATGCTCGGCGACCTCGCCCATTCCCGCAGCCATGCAATGCAATCTCGACATGACCGATCAGTTGGGCTTCTGGCCGTCGCCGGCGATAGAATTGAAACGGTCGAGCAGACCATCGATCGGATGGATGCCGGTCTCTTCAAAGGCCGAGCGTAGATTTTGCGCATGCTGTCCGAGCATCTTGCCATAGGCCTCGGCGCCCTTCCGCAGGCTCTGCCGTGTCGGGAATTCAGGTGCCTGCTCCATGATGCAGGCAAGGCCCATCAATATGCCTTCCACCGCGAGATCGGGATCGACCGTTTGCTCGCTATCCCGAACTGCTGACCCCAGGATCAACTCCAGCGTCTGCTGGGCAACGCGAAGCTGCGTCGCCTCGCTGGGCGGCAGGCTATCGATGCCTCAATGGCGATGATGCGTGCGGTCATGCTGCTGCCTCCTTACCAAGGAATTTCATCATCGGTGACAAGCTCGGGATCATGGCTGGGATGATAACGCGCCGATGACGATTCGTGCTCCGATTCGGCGGCGGGCTGGAGGATCGAAGGCTCTTCAGCCTCGTCCTCCCCAAGCTTGAGGCTTAATTTTTTTCGCTGCGAGACCATCGGTTTTCCTGCCTTGTTTCAGAAGCGTATCGCAGAGGATACGCCTGCTCGACTCCACCCCCGTTGACTTGGACCCTGTATAGAACAAAATAGGAACGAATCCAACCGCGAGCCAAAAGGAGGCCCTTCGATGATGGAAAGAGGGGCGCGTCCCCGCGTTGCTGCCCTGCGT
>NZ_BCYT01000019.1 GCF_001598335.1 Sphingobium abikonense NBRC 16140 | reverse complement strand
GGCGGCGCCGATGATCGGTATGAAGGGGCGGGTGCAGAGTAAGCAGTGTGTTCGAAAACGCGCAAATCATTCCGGCCCTGAAGTGATGGCAGCGTTGGGCATATGCCCCAGATTGGTAAAAATTGGACGCGTCACTGTCGTCGAGGCCGTTTGTGACTGGCGTACGAAGGGCGATCCCATTCAAAATCAATCAAGCGGTTCCGACGCTGTTGCCCACTTCGATTTACCGCTTGTTGGCTAGAGCATTCCGCGACTGACGCCAGAGCGGTACCTCTGGTCATCGCCCTTAAGTTGAAATCAGGACGATGTCCGCATCCCGTCGGAACAAGCAAGACCGCAGCGCCGTCCCGGCGAACGCGGCAACCTAGGCATCAAGCTGCGCGGGCCTGCTTCGTCGCGATAAGGGCACGGGCCTGACGCTGCGCCTCGGCGATCTGGCGCGCGGTCATTTCCTCGGCGATTTCGGCGCGCATCGACTGGCCTTCCTCGCTGCCGCGCAGAGCCGCCAGATTGAACCATTTATGCGCTTCGACAAGGTCGATGGGCAGATTACCGGTGCCGCAGCTATAGGCGACGCCAAGATCAAAACAGTCCTCCGCCGATCCATAGGCCGCCCGCGACATGCGGGCTTCCATCAGAAATTGCGCGCTCTTGAAACTGTTACCCATGAAACCCAATCCCCTGTTATCTCGCTAAAGCAAAGTTTCGACCCTTTGGTATGTGCGTTGGATGCACCATGACGGAGCAGCCGATAAAAAATGGTTAACGGAGTATTTGCCATATGAAGCGGGTCCGTTGGCCGGTAGCTGCGGGCCGTCTTTTGGGGTGGCGCAGGCAGCGCATAGTCCCCATAGCCACGACATGATCCCGCCATCCCCCCCATCACAGCCACGCGACATTCATTTCCGGGAGTTCGTGCTGCTGTGCGCGTGCCTGATGGCGATGAACGCCTTGTCGATCGACCCTATGCTTCCGGCGCTTCCGGCGATTGGGCGGGATTTGGCCATTCCCCAGCCCAATGACCGGCAATTGATCATCAGTGTTTATTTCATGGGGTTGGGCATAGGGTCGCTTTTGTTCGGCGTTCTGTCGGATCGTTTCGGGCGCAAGGTCGTGCTGGGCAGCGCGATGGCGATGTTCATTGCGTCATCCGTCCTATGCGCCAGCGCGCAAAGCTTCATCATGATGCTGGTGGGCCGGGGTTGTGCCGGCTTTTTTGCTGGCGCCAGCCGGGTCATTACGGTCGGCATCATTCGCGATCGGTTCCGCGGCGACGCGATGGCGCGGGTCATGTCGCTGATCTTTGCCGTCTTCATGCTGATCCCCGTGATCGCGCCCAGCTTCGGCCAGGCGATATTATGGGTGGCACCGTGGCGGTGGATCTTCTGGGTGCTGGTGATATTGGCGAGCCTGATCCTGATCTGGATGCTGGCACGGATGCCCGAGACGCTGGCGATGGAAAACCGTACGCGGATCACCATAGCGGGTCTGATGGCGACCATCGGCGTGGTCCTGCGCACGCGCAGTTCGATCGGCTATATGCTGGCAAGCGGGGTGGTTATGGGCGGCCTCATCGGCTTCATCCTGTCGATCCAGCAGATTTTCTTTGATGTGTTCGACGCCGCGACGATCTTTCCGATCGGCTTTGCGACCATTGCCGGGTTCATGGGTATCGGCAGCCTGATCAACAGCCGCCTGGTGCAACGCTTCGGCGCGCGCCGCATGAGCCAGACCGCGCTGATCGCCTTCTGCCTGATCGCCGCGGTCCATATGGGCGTGATCCTGATGGGATGGGAAACGCTGGTGACATTCATGGCGCTCCAGTCGCTCACCATGCTGACGGTGGCCTTCACCGCCGCCAATTTCAGCGCCATTTCGATGGAGCCTTTTCACAAGGGGGCGGGCGTTGCTTCATCCTTCCAGGCGTTTTTGACGACGGCGGTGTCCGCAGCACTGGGAAGCCTGGTGGGCCGGGCGTTCGATGGCACGACCCTGCCCTTCACGACGGGGTTGCTGGTTTATGGAAGCCTGTCTTTCCTGATCGTGGTGTGGGCCGAGCGGGGGAAGCTGTTTACCCGCCCCAATCTGGCGGCGCTGCGCGATCCCTGTTGAACCGGTAGGGCACTGGAAGCGAAAACGGGGCGGTTTCCCGCCCCGTGTTACTTTGGATCAGGCGTCCTTCCCGCCCGGCGTCGGCGCGCCCGGCAGCGGCGGAACGGGTTGCGGCGGGGCGGCGGCGTCATCCTCCGCCACGTCAACAATGCCCCGACCCACATGGCTGCGGTTCCGGCTATAGGCAAAGTAGACGATGAGGCCCACCGTGGCCCAGGCCACGAACATCAGCTTGGTGTCGCTGCCCAAGCTCCAGAACAGATACATGCAGCCGATGATGGCGATCGGCGCCGTGACCATGATGGCCGGCGTGCGGAACGGACGCTTGCGCGTCGGATCGGTCCGGCGCAGCACGATCACCGCGATCGACACGGCGGCAAAGGCGAAGAGCGTGCCCGAATTGGAGATGTCCGCCAAGATGCCGACCGGGAAGAAGGCGGCAAACAGCGCGACGAAGATGCCGGTCAGGATGGTGATGACATGCGGCGTCTTGTAGACCGGATGCACCTTCGAGAAAAAGTCGGGCAGCAGGCCGTCGCGGCTCATGACGAAGAAGATGCGGGTCTGGCCGAACATCATCATCAGGATGACCGAGGGCAGCGCCAGGCCGGCGGCGAGGCCGAGCAGATTGCCGATCTGGGGCCAGCCGATTTCGCGCAGGGTCCAGGCCAGCGCTTCCTTCGAGCAGGTGACGGCTTCCGTCCCGGCCTTCGCCAGCGCGGCGCACTGCGCGGACAATTCGGTGGAGCCGGGCGCCAGCGCGATGCCGCCCTGCGCGATCGGGATATTCCCGGCGGTGACGGGCTGCGCGCCCACCGTGCCGATGACGCCAGCGGCGACCAGCATGTAGAAGATGGTGCAGATGGCGAGCGAGCCGATGAGGCCGATCGGCATGTTGCGCTGAGGGTTCTTGGTTTCTTCCGCCGCCGTCGACACGGCGTCGAAGCCCACATAGGCGAAGAAGATCGAGGCAGCCGCCGCGGAAATTCCGGCAAAGCCCAAGGGCGCGAAGGGCGAGAAGCCGTCCATGTTCATGACCGGCACCGACAATATGATGAACAGCGTCAGCGCCGCCACCTTGATCGCGACCAGCACGGCGTTGACGGTCGCGCTTTCCTTGGTCCCGATGACGAGCAGCCAAGTGACGAGCGCGGCGATCAGCATGGCGGGCAGGTTGACGACGCCACCATCATAGGGGCCGCGCGTCAGGAAATTGGGTATGTCCATGTGGAATGTATGCTCGATGAGGCCGACGACATAGCCCGACCAGCCCACCGACACGGCGCCGGCCGCGACCGCATATTCCAGGATCAGCGCCCAGCCGACCATCCAGGCGATCAGTTCCCCCATCACCGCATAGCTGTAGGTATAGGCTGACCCCGACACCGGCACCATCGCGGCCATTTCCGCATAGCAGAGCGCCGCCACGGCGCAGACGAAGCCGGCGATGACGAAGGAGAGCATCATGCCCGGCCCCGCCTTTTGCGCGGCTTCGGCGGTCAGCACGAAAATGCCCGTCCCGATGACCGCGCCGATGCCCAGCATGGTGAGCTGGAACGCACCCAGCGATCGATGCAGTGATTTCTTTTCCGCCGTCGCCAATATGGCGTCGAGAGGCTTTACGCGCCCGAATATCATGAAGACCTCTATTCCCTTAGCCCGGCACGCCACCGGACGCACCCCTTTTGCTTATGGGGAGGGCAGACTATCGCCTAATCCGCTGCGCGCAAGTATGTTGCGCGGTCATGACATGAAAGGGACAAGGGTCGCGATGGTTGAACTGGTAAAGGCGCATTTGCTGGACGCTGTGCCGCACGGCTTTGCCGGCCGGCGCGGGGGCGTGTCAGAGGGGCTATATGCCGGGCTGAATGTCGGGCTGGGGTCGCACGATGACCGCGACGCGATTTTCCGCAACCGGGACCTGGCGCGCGATGCCGTCCTCCCGGGCGCGGCGCTGGTCACGGTGCGGCAGGTGCATTCGGCGCACGTCGAGACGGTGAGAGGGCCCGTCGCCTTGGACGCCCGGCCGGAGGCGGACGCAATCGTCACCGACCGGCCAGGATTGCTGCTGGGCATATTGACTGCGGACTGCGTGCCGGTGCTGTTCGCCGATACGGCGGCAGGCGTGGTGGGGGCGGCTCATGCAGGGTGGAAGGGCGCGATTGGCGGCGTCACCGACGCGACGCTGGCGGCGATGGAGGCGCTGGGCGCAACACGATCGCGGATCGTCGCGGCGATCGGCCCCTGCATCGGCCGCGCATCCTACGAGGTGACGGAGGATTTCGCGCGACGGTTCGAGGAGGAGGACGGGGACAATACACGCTTCTTTTCCGCAGGGCGGCCAGGGCATCTGCAATTCGACATTGGCGGCTATGTCGCGGCGCGACTGGCCGGAGCGGGCGTCGAGCGGGTCGCGGTGCTGGACGAAGATACCTATAGCCAGCCCGAGCGCTTCTTCAGCTATCGCCGCACCTGTCATCAGGGCGAGCCGGGCTATGGGCGGCAGATGTCGATGATCGGACTGCCGGGCTGAGGCCGGATCAGGGCGCGAGCGGGGAGGTTTGCGCGACCGGCGCGCCTTCGCTGCTGCGCAAGGTTCGCGGCTCCAGGATCGCCGCCGTCTCAATGAGGTCGAGCGCCCGGCGCGCCTCCATGTAGCGGCGGGCCATCTGCACCCATTTTTCCGCGACCGACCGGCCGGGCATATGTTCGACCTGCGCCAGCGCCGCGCTGACCCGGCCGCCGTCGAGATAGCGCATGGCGCGATCATAGGCGGCTTCGGGCCGGGGCGAGGGGGCATCGGCCTTGCGGATGGTGACAAGCTCGCGCGCTTCATGTTCCAGCGCGTCCCACCAGCTGGCGCTGGCCGGCGGCTTGACGAGCGCATCGCCGATATTGGCAAGGCCCGCGCGCAGATCGGCAAGCGTCACCGGTTCGCGCGCCGCGTTGATGATGGTGGCGACGGCGCGTGGCTGGGCCTGACCGAAGCGCAGCCGCAACTGCCCCTCAATATAGCCGAGCGGTCCGCCATTATCGAGCGCGCGCCGCGCGGCGAAGGCGACCAGCAGCCCTTCTGCGCGGGCGGCGTTGGCGGATGCGGCCTGCGCTTCCACGGTGATGCGGGTCAGCCTTTCTTCCAGCTGCACGACGCGCCCGTCCAGCACCTGCGCCGTATCGGCGGATAGCGGACGCGGGGTGGCGGCGGGCCGATTGGCGCGCGGCGTCGGCGTGGCGGTTTTCTGGCTTTGCGTTCGCCCCCAGCGGGCCTGGATCTGCGGCCAGGCCCAGACCGTCAGGCCGACACCCAGGGCAAAGCCGAGCAGGGTGAGGATCAACAGCGGCAAAAGGCTGCGCCGCCGCGCGGGCGCAGGCGGAACCGTGCCTGCATCCATGCTGTCGCCATCCATGCTGACCCGTTCGTCCGTCATTGCTGCTGTCCTTCGCACAAAGCGCGGGCAAGAGCCAGCATCTCGTCATCATCGGGGCGCGGCGGGCAGGCGGCGCTGGCCCAGCCATCGCCACAGGCGGCGAGCGCCAAGGGGCTGATCGCGATCAGGTGCAGCGCACCACGCCCGGATTGCGGCATCTGCGCGCCCAGATGCTCGCCTGCGCGCGGGGAGTGAACCAGCAGGATCGCGCCCGGCGTCGCTGCCGCAATCAGCGCAGGATCGGGCGGAAGCGCGGCCATATGATAAACGGCGATGCGGGTGATGGCGAGCGGGCCGGCGTCGATCGGCGCGACGGTCGTGCCGGCAAGATGGAGCACGCGGCGATGCCCGTCCAGTGCGATCCGCGCGGCGATGGCGCTGCCATCCCTGTCGCCGGCTATCATTTCGTTCCAGCCCGCCGCATGCAGCGCGGCGGCGGTCGCCTGGCCCACGGCATAGGTTGGCAGCGCGCGATACGCCTTCAGCGCGGGGCCGGCGCAGCGCACGCCATTGGCGCTGGTCAGCAGCAGCGCGTCGAAATTCTGCGCCGGGGGCGCTTGCCAGTCCAGCATTTGGGGCGCGAACAGCGGATGCACCACAGGCGACAGGCCAAGCCGCCGCGCCTTCTCCGCCGTGCGATCCGCGCCGGGCTGCGGCCGCAGGATGAGGAGTGGCCTCACGCTTCGAACAGGGCGCGCAGGGCCAGGCTGGCGCGGTCGAGCAGCGCGCGGCCCAGGGCTTCGCCAGCATCCAGGTCGCCGCGTGCCAGGCGCAGCTTCTCACTGACAGTTTCCTGCCCGTCGGGGCTGATGATTTCGGCGCGTATCGTGACATGGTCACGATCGATCAGCGCGAGTGCGGCGATGGGCGAATGGCAGGTGCCGCCCAGGCCCCGCAGCACCGCGCGCTCCAGCATCACGGCATCGAACGTGTCGCGATGATTGATCGCAGCCACAGCGTCGATCACAGGCGCATTGCCGGACAATATCTCGATACCCACCGCGCCCTGCGACGGGGCGGGCAGCATCGTGTCGACCGGAATGATCGTGCCGACATCCCCCTGGTCCAGCCGATCGAGCCCGGCCGCCGCCAGCAAGGTTGCATGCACCTCCCCCGCCGCGAGCTTCGCCAGCCGGGTCGCGACATTGCCCCGGAACAGCGTGATGGTGGCGTCGGGGCGCAGCCGTTTGACCTGAGCGCCGCGCCGGGGCGAGCTGGTGCCGACGATCGGATTGGGAGGCAGCGTATCGAAACTGGCCGCGCCTATCAGCTTGTCACGCGGGTCGGCGCGCGGCAGCATCGCTGCAATATGGAATATGTCGTGCCGGACGGTTTCGACATCCTTCATGCTGTGGACGGACAAGTCGGTTTCGCCGGCAACCAGCGCCCGGTCCAGTTCCTTGGTCCAGAGCGCCTTGCCCCCGATGTCCGCGAGCGCCCGGTCCTGAATCCGGTCGCCGCTGGTCTGGACGGTGACGATCTCGATCGCGTCCGCGCTCCAGCCATGGGCGGCGATCAACGCCTGCGCGGTCATGCGCGCCTGCGCTAGGGCGAGCGGCGATCCCCTGGTGCCCAGGCGCAGCGGCCGGCCCATGTCGCTTTGTGGGGTGAAAAGCATATCCGGCTTGCTCTAATGACCAGCGGCATTAGATGGAAGCGGCAATGACCATCATTCTCGGCCTGGAATCGAGCTGCGATGAAACCGCGGCCGCGTTGGTGAGCGCCGACGGGCAGATTCTCGCGCATCGCCTGGCGACTCAGGAGGAGGCGCATCGCCCCTATGGCGGCGTCGTGCCCGAAATCGCCGCTCGCGCCCATGTCGAGGCGCTCAGCCCCCTGATCGAAGCGGCGCTGGCCGACGCGAAGATGAGCCTGAACGATGTGGACGTGATCGCCGCGACTGCCGGGCCGGGCCTGATCGGCGGCGTCATGGTCGGCCTTGTCACCGGCAAGGCGCTCGCCCATGCGGCGGGCAAGCCGCTGGTCGCGGTCAATCATCTGGAGGGTCACGCGCTTTCGCCTCGGCTGGCCGACCGGACGCTGCAATTTCCCTATCTGCTGCTATTGGTATCGGGCGGCCATTGCCAGTTGCTCAAGGTCAAGGGGCCGGGCGATTATGCGCGGCTTGCCACGACGATCGACGACGCGGCGGGGGAGGCCTTCGACAAGACGGCCAAGCTGCTGGGCCTTGGCTATCCGGGCGGGCCGCTGGTGGAAAAGGCAGCGGCAGGGGGCAATCCCAAGGCGGTCCCCCTACCCCGGCCGCTGGTTGGCACGGCGGAACCGCATTTTTCCTTCGCGGGCCTCAAGAGCGCGGTGATGCGGGCGGTTCAGTCCGGCCACTATGCAACCGAAGATATCGCGGCATCGTTCCAGCAGGCCGTGATCGACTGTCTGGTTGACCGGACGCGCCGGGCGCTGGGCGACAGCGCGGGCGTCACCGCGCTGGTCGTTGCGGGCGGGGTGGCGGCGAACCAGCCGATCCGCACCGCGCTCGAACAATTGGCCGCCGAGCATGATTTGCCCTTCGTCGCGCCGCCGCTGTGGCTGTGCACCGACAATGCGGCGATGATCGCCTGGGCGGGCGCGGAGCGCTACGCCGCTGGGCTGGTCGACGATCTGAGCGTTCCCGCGCGGCCGCGCTGGCCGCTCGACCCGGCGGCCGACAAAGCGCGCGGCGCAGGAGTGAAAGCATGAGGACGGGAGTCATTGGCGCGGGCGCATGGGGCACGGCGCTGGCGCAATTGCTGGCCAGCGATGGGCAGCAGGTGACGCTGTGGGCGCTGGAAACCGATGTGGTCGATGCGATCAACGCCAGCCATCAAAACCCGCTTTACCTCGCCAATATCCCCCTATCCCCTTCGATCCGCGCGACCGGTTCGATGGACGACCTTTCCGCCTGCGAGATGCTGCTGGTGGTCAGCCCGGCGCAGCATCTGCGCGCCGTGGTGGCGCAGGCCCCGGCGGGCGTGCCGCTGGTCCTCTGTTCCAAGGGCATTGAGGCGGGCAGCAGCCTGCTGATGTCGGAAGTGGCGGCGCAGGCGCAGCCGGATTCGCCGATCGCGGTCCTGTCCGGTCCGACCTTTGCCCATGAAGTGGCGAAGGGGTTGCCGACGGCCGTCACGCTGGCGTGCGAGGACAAGGCGCTGGGCCAGCGGCTGGCCGCGCGGATCGCGCGGCCCTCCTTCCGCCCCTATCTGTCCGACGATGTGATCGGCGCGGAAATTGGCGGCGCGGTCAAGAATGTGCTGGCCATCGCCTGCGGCGTTGCGGAGGGGGCGGGGCTTGGCCTCAACGCCCGCGCGGCGCTGATTTCCCGGGGCTTTGCCGAAATGACCCGCTTTGGCCTGGCGCGTGGCGCCCGCGCCGAAACGCTGGGGGGCTTGTCGGGGCTGGGCGATCTGGTGCTGACCTGCTCGTCGACCAACTCGCGCAACTTCTCGCTTGGCAAGGGGCTGGGCGAGGGCGCGCATGCGGCAGAGCTATTGTCCAACCGCCGCACCGTGGCCGAAGGGGCGCATACCGCCCCGGTGCTGCGCGATGCGGCGCGCGCGGCCGGGGTCGAAATGCCGGTGGTGGAGGCGGTCTGCGCCCTGCTGGCCGATGCCGCGCCGCTGGCCGATGTGATCGACGCGCTGCTTGCGCGCCCGTTGCGACCCGAATAAACCGCCCCGTGCCCACATCCCTTTCCCTGTCATGACACCGGCCGAACCGCCGCTGACCGCGACCGACCGGTCGCTGCCCGATGATCGGGACGATATCGCCGCGCTGGCGAAGGGCGGGCGGACGAATATCTTTGGCTTCCTGCTGCGGCTGGCGGCGCGACTTCCCTTCCTTTTCATCGCGGGGCGCTGGTATGGCGCGGATGCGTTGGGCCGCTTCGCCTATGCCGTGCTGGTAGTGGAATTCATCGCCCAGATCGCGACGCTGGGCCTTAAGCGCGGCCTGGCCGGCGCGCTCGCCCAGACCGAGCGGCCGCATAATCATGTCGTCGCCGATGCGATGCTGGTGACGTTGCTGGCGGCGTTGCTGGGCGCGGCGATCCTGATCGCATTCCCGCAGGCGATGTTCCCCAACAGCAGCATCAACGGGCTGGATCGGCTGCTGGCGCTGGTGGTGATCGGGGTTGCGGGCTCCGACGTGGCGCTGGCCGCCTGCGCCTATCGTTTCGATATCGGCGCGACCGTGCGGGCGCGGTCGATCATCGAGCCCTGGGCGATCAGCATCGGCGCCTTTGCCTTTGCCTTTTATTCGACGCGCGATGGCCTTATCCTCTCCTATGCCGTGTCGATGATCGCGGCGCTGGCCGCCTCGCTCCTGCCGCTGATGCGCCATTATGGCCTGCCGCGCGGCTGGCGGCCCGATGGCGGACGGCTGTGGCGGCTGGCGCGACGTAACCTGCCGCTGGCGGCGGCCGATGGCGTCGAATGGGGATCGCGCCGGCTGGACATGGCGATATTGGGTCTGTTCGTCAGCCCGGCGGTGATAGGGGTCTATTATGTGGCGCAGCAGGTCGCGTCGCTGCCGCAGAAGCTCAAGACCAGTTTCGACCCAATCCTGGGGCCGGTCATCACCCGCAATCTGGCGGAAAACAACCTGGCCGCCATCGCCAAGCAGGTGAGCCAGGTCGGTTTCTGGATCATCGCGGCGCAGGCGGGGATTGCGCTGGCGCTGGGCATTCCGGGCGAAGCGGTGATGGGGCTGGTGGGACCGCATTTCGTCGGGGGGACCGGCGCGCTTGCCTTCCTGCTGCTGGCCGAAGTGGTGGCGGCGACGGCGGTGGTGAGCGAATCGGCGCTGGTCTATATCGCCCGGCACCGCAACCTGATGATTTCGCTGGTGATGATCGGGTGCCAGGCGGCGCTCAGCTTCGCGCTCATTCTGCTCGCCCGCCAGATGGAGCTGCCGGGCCTGTGGGTGGCGGCAGCGCCTGCGCTGGCGCTCTGCCTGGCGCTGGCGCTGGGGGCGCTGGTAAAGGCGCGGCTGCTTTCGCGGCTGCTGGGCGCACCGATCAATGCCTGGCGCTGGCCGCTGCTGAGCGCGGCGGGTGTCGCCTGTATCGTGGGCGCGGGCTTCGTCGCACTGCCGGCGCGGTTCGAATGGGTCGAGCTGGCGGTCGGCGTCTGGGCGATATTGGGGGCCTATGCGCTGGTCATCTGGCGCTGGGGCTTTGGCCCCGATGACCGGGCGCTGTTCCGCAAGCAGAAGGCGGGCTGAGCCGGGGGCCAGCCGCGCCTTCCGGCCCTGCGCGGTCAGGCGAACAGCTGGTCGCGGATCACCACCAGATCAGCCTCGGGCCGTGCCCCCCAGTGGGAAATCACTTCGGCCGCCGCCGCTGCGCCGAGGTTCAGGCAATCGGCAACGTCGCGCCCCTCGATATGGGCGGCGAGGAAGCCGGCGGCGAACAGGTCGCCCGCGCCGGTCGTGTCGATGATCTGGCTGACCGGCGCGGCGGGCGCTTCGTGGCGCACGCGATCGACCACCGCCACCGCGCCCTTTTCGCTGCGGGTCGACACCAGCACCGGCACCTTGCCGGCGAAGCGGGCGAGCGCCGCGTCGAAATTATCCACTTGGCCCAGCGACTGGATTTCGCCCTCGTTGGAAAAGAGGATGTCGATCAGCCCCTGGTCGATGAGGTCGATGAAGTCGGCGCGATGCCGGTCGATGACGAAATTGTCCGACAGGGTGAAGGCAACCTTGCGGCCCGCGCCGCGCGCCGCGTCGATCGCCGCCCGCATCGCCGCGCGGGGCTGTTCGGGATCCCACAAATAGCCTTCGAGATAGAGGATGCCGGCCGAGCGGATCATGTCGAGGTCGAGCGCGGCTTCCGGCAGGAATTGCGAGGCGCCCAGAAAGGTGTTCATCGTGCGCTGCGCGTCGGGCGTCACCAGGATGAGGCAGCGGGCGGTGGGCACGTCGCCCTGCATCGCGGGCGTGTCGAACCGGATGCCCAGCGCATGGACGTCATGCGCGAAGACGTCGCCCAGCTGGTCGTCATTGACCTGGCCGATGAAACCGCATTTTTTCCCCAGCGCAGCCAGGCCCGCCAGCGTGTTGGCGGCCGACCCGCCGCTGATTTCCTTGGCCTGGGGCATGTCGGCATAGAGGCTTTCGGCCATGGCGGCGTCGATCAGCTGCATGCCGCCCTTGGTCAGCGCATGCTGCGCCAGAAAGGCGTCGTCGCTGCGGGCGAGAACATCGACAATGGCGTTGCCGATGGCGACGACGTCGAGCGTGGGGGCAGAAGCGGTCACGCAATATCCTTATGCTGGTAATAAAATTGCGCCGTCTCTACCGGGCCGGCGGCGTGGGCGCAACGGCGCTGATTGACGGCGGGGCCGGGCAAGCGGATAGCAGGCCCATGATCCTGATCGCCGCGCTGCGCGCCATTCCTTCCATCTTCCAGCGGGTGACGCTGGGCCTGATGGCCAAGACCCTGGCGCTGACGCTGTTGCTGTTCGCGATGCTGGCGGCGATGCTGTGGGGCGGTTTCCACGCTGCGCGACTGGCGCTGGGCTGGGGCGGCGGGGGCCTGGCCGAAGCGAGCGCGACGGCGATCGCGATGGTGGCGGCGGGATGGCTGCTGTTCCGGGCGACGGCGATGGCGGTGATGGGGCTGTTCGCCGACGATATCATCGCGGCGGTCGAACGCACCGACTATCCCCAGGTCGCGGCCCGGCCGGTAGGGTGGGGGCGCAGCGGGCGGCTGGCGGTCGCCTCGCTGGCGCGCGCGATCGGGTGGAACATGCTGGCGCTGCCGGCCTATATCGCGCTGCTGGTGACGGGCGTGGGGACGATCGGCCTGTTCCTGGCGCTCAACGCCTATCTGCTGGGCCGCGACATGGCCGACATGGTCGAGCCGCGTCATCCCGCGCTGCCGCCGATCCCGCGCGGCAGCCGGTGGCTCATGGGGCTCGTTTCGGCGCTTCTGTTCCTGGTGCCGCTGGTCAACCTGCTTGCGCCGATCTTCAGCGCGGCTATGGCGGTGCATATGCTGCTTGGCCGGAAGACCCGATGAAGATTGCCCGCCCTGTCCTGTCGGTCCTGCTGCTCGCCCCGCTGGCGGCCTGTGGCGGATCGGTCGTTCCCAGGGGCAGCTACGCCCCGCCGCCCGCCGGCCCGCCGGCTAGCGCGTTCCAGAAACAGGGGCCTTTGCTGGGGTCGGACGCGCGCCGTTTGACGCAATTGTTCGGCACGCCCCGGCTCGACATTCGCGAGACCACGGTGCGCAAGCTGCAATTCGCCAATGGCCGCTGCGTGCTCGACGCCTATCTCTATGCGCCCGCGCGCGGCAAGGAGCCGGTGGTGACGCATGTCGACGCGCGCAACCCGACCGGCGCGGATGTCGATCCGTCCGCCTGTGTGAGCGCGCTGCAGAGCAAATAGGCGGCGCTTTTTCGATTCGTCGAAGTTCACAGTGTCGTGGGGCCTTTTGGGGTGCGACGCGACCGTCAAGCGCCTGCGAAGCGACACCGAAGCGACCGTGACGCGACAGTGGTCGCGGGGACCACAAGAGAGCGCGAAAGGGCGAGGAAAGGGGCGACGGTGCATCGCCAAGGTAAAGCAGGCGAAATCCTATTTTGGAAGGAAATAGGATGGGGGGACGCGGGGGTAATTCTTGCTCACTTTGCCCAAGCCGAACGGCGTAGCGTCGTGGCTGATGGAGTATTGCGGGAGAGATGGGTCCCCGCTTTCGCGGGGATGACGGGGGGCGCGCGGGTAGGTCGTTTTGGGTTTGAAATGATGAGGGCGGGTCCTTCCGCGCGGGCTGGCATTTCCGGCGGAGGTGCGCGGCGAGAGGGGCACCCCTCCGTCAGCACTGCGTGTTGACACCTATCCCACGGGGGGAGGACGATTTTGCGTCAACGGCCAGCCACCCCCCACGCGGGAGGATGATTTGGTGCCGATGGCCGGCCACCGCCCCCCGTCAGCTAGTGAGTTTCGCGATGGCCCAGGCGGCGGCTTCGGCGACGACGGGGTCTTCATCGTCGCATAGGGGGCGTAAGCGTGTGAGCAGGCGCGGGTCGGCGCTGTTGCCTGCGGCGATTGCGGCGTTGCGGACCAGGCGATTGCGGCCGATGCGCTTGATCGGCGAGCCGGAGAAAATCTCGCGAAAGGTCGCGTCATCGAGGTCGAGCAGGTCGCCAATGTCCGGTGCGGCGAGTTCGGCGCGGCCAAGGAACGCCTTGTTCGCGGCGGCATGGTCGGCAAATTTATTCCAGGGACAGACAGCCAGGCAATCGTCGCAGCCATAGACCCGGTTGCCAATGCCGTCGCGCAGATGCTGGGGGATCGGCCCCTTATGTTCGATGGTGAGGTAGGAAATGCAGCGCCGCGCATCGACGACATAGGGGGCGGGGAAGGCGTCGGTCGGGCAGGCGGCCTGGCAAGCGGTGCATCTGCCACAATGGTCGCGTTCCGGCGCATCGGGCGTGAGCGCGCGTTCAGTATAGATTGCCCCCAGGAACAGCCAGCTGCCCTGGGTCCGGCTGACGAGGTTGCTGTGCTTGCCCTGCCAGCCCAGGCCCGCGCCAGCGGCAAGGGGCTTTTCCATCACCGGCGCTGTGTCGACGAAGACCTTGAGGGCATTTGCTTCGCCTTCGCGCGCGGGTTGTTCCACCAGCCAGCGGGCGAGCGCCTTCAGCCCCTTTTTAACGACATCGTGATAATCCTTGCCCTGCGCATAGACCGAAAAGCGCGCGCGGTCGGGCGCATCGGCCAGCGCCAGCGGATCGCGGCCGGGCGCATAGCTCATCCCCAGCATGATGACGCTGCGCACGGCTGGCCACAGGCCACGCGGGGACCCGCGCTGCTCCGCGCGCTCCTCCATCCACAGCATGTCGCCATGATGGCCCGCGTCCAGCCAGGCGCGCAGCCGCGCGGCGCTTTGCGGCGCGGCGTCGGCGTCGGCGATGCGGCAGGCGGCAAAGCCCAGCTGCTGCGCCTGCGCCTTCAGGCGCTGCTCCAATGTTTCTGTAGGCACGGCCACGGGTCCAGACTATCAGGGCGGGATGATCGGCGACACCCCGGCTTCTTCCCCCGCTCCCCTGACCGCCCCTATGCCCGTCTTCGCGGTCGAAGGCCATGGGCTTGTCAAGACATTCGGCAGCTTCCGCGCGGTCGATGGCGTCGACATCGCGGTGCCGACGGGCGCGATCTACGGCATATTGGGACCCAATGGCGCGGGCAAGACGACATTGCTGCGCACGCTGCTTGGCATTGTCGACCCGGATGCGGGCGAGCGCCGGCTGCTGGGCGCGAGCCAGCCTTTGCGCATGGCGCGGCAGGTCGGATATCTGCCCGAGGAGCGCGGGCTGTATCCGTCGATGAAGGCGTTTGAGGCGATCGCCTTCATGGGGGCGCTGCGCGGATTGCCGCTGGCGGAAGGGCGGCGGCGCGCCAAGGCTTTGCTGGAAGATCATGGCATGGGTGCGGCCATCGCCAAGCCGATCCGCCAACTGTCCAAGGGGATGGCGCAGACGGTGCAATTGTTCGGCACGATCGTGCATGAGCCGCGCCTCATCGTGCTGGACGAACCCTTTTCCGGGCTGGACGCGATCAACCAGGAAAAGCTGGAGGCGTTGATCCGCGAACAGGCGCGGCGCGGCGTCACCATCCTGTTTTCCACCCATGTCATCGCCCATGCCGAACGGCTGTGCGAACGGGTCGCCATCATCGCGGGCGGTCGCATCCGTTTCGACGGCACGGTCAGCGCGGCGCGCGACCGGTTGCAACCACAGGTGCGGTTGCGCACGCGGGCGACCGACGGGGCATGGCGGCGCGCCCTGCCGCCCGACACGATGGCGCAGGAAGGGGCGTGGCATTTCGCCTTGCCGGCCGAGGGGATAGAGCCGCTGCTGCGCGCGCTGATCGACGACCGGGCGGGCATCGAAAGCCTGTCGATCGAGCGGCCGGGGCTGCACGACGCCTTTGTCGCGATCGCGGGCGAAGCGGTGGCGCGGCAGATGCGCGAGGAAGCGGGCAAGGAGGCGCGGGCATGAGGGCATTGTGGCGCGCGGCGTTCGTCATCGCCCGGCGCGATTTTACCGCGGTGGTGCTGTCGCGCACTTTCATCCTGTTCCTGCTGGGGCCGTTGCTGCCGATCGTCATCGGCTTTGCCTTTGGCGGGCTGGGCGAGCGGATTTCGCGGTCGGACCTGCGGCCGGTGGTGGGCGTGGCGCTAGCCCCGGCGGAGACAGCGGCGATGCTGCGGGCGCAGCGGGGGCTGACCGAGCGGATGGGCGCGGACGCGCTGCCGCGCCTGCAACGGACGCCGCTGACGCCCGACCCGCGCGCGCAGCTGGCGGACCCGGATTCGCAGGTCGTGGCGATTATCTCGGGCAGCCTGACGCGCCCGGTGCTGACGGGAAAGCCCGAGGATCTGGACCGGTTGCAGGGCGACGTCAGCCTGCTGGCGACGGCGGCGCTGGCGGAACGGACATTGCGCTTCGTGCCGGTCGAGCGGCAGGAAGTGGCGAAAAGCCTTGGCGCGCAGGCGCAGGCGCAACTGCTGATCGGGCGGGCGGCGCAGGTGGTGATATTTTTCCTCACCATTTTGCTGGCGGGCATGATCCTGTCCAACCTGGTCGAGGAAAAGACGAACAAGATCATCGAGATACTGGCGACGGCCGTGCCGATCGACGCGATATTCCTGGGCAAGCTGATGGCGATGTTGGCGATGAGCCTGGTGGGCATCGCCTTTTGGGGCGGGACGGCGCTCGCCATCTTCCTGGCGGCGGGCGGGCAGCCGGCGGCATTGCCCGCGCCGGCGGTGGGATGGCCGATCTTCCTGGCGCTGGCGCTTGCCTATTTCACCATGGCCTATACGCTGCTGGGGTCATTGTTCCTTGGGATCGGCGCGCAGGCGGCGACCGTGCGCGAGGTGCAGACGCTCAACATGCCGATCACCATGGGGCAGATGCTGATCTTTTTCTTCGCCAGCTATGCCGTCGACCATATGGGATCGCCGGCCGAGATCGCGGCGTGCATCTTCCCGTTCAGTTCGCCCTTCGCGATGATCGCGCGGGCGGGGCAGGAGGCGGCGGTGTGGCCACATCTGCTGGCGCTGTTATGGCAGGCGGCGTTCGTGGCGCTGATCATCCGCGTGGGCGTGCTGCTGTTCCGGCGGCATGTGATGCAGTCGGGCGGGCGCTGGTGGAAGCAGCTGTTCAGGCCGGCGACAGGCTGATTGCGCTATGCCGTGGCCATGAACAGACGGCATTTCCTGGGCGGTATCGCCAGCGGCGTGAGCGCTGTGGCGCTGTGGCAATTATTGCCGGGCGAGGCGGAGGCGGCCTATGCCTACACGCTGAGCGACGCGCAGTGGCGCAAGAAGCTGAGCCCCTGGGCCTATAAGGTGTTGCGGCAGGAAGCGACCGAGCGCCCCTATAGCAGCCCGCTCAATGACGAGCATCGCGCGGGCATCTTCGCGTGCGCGGGGTGCACGCAAAAATTGTTCAGCAGCAAGACCAAGTTCGACAGCGGCACGGGCTGGCCCAGTTTCTGGGCGCCTTTGCCGCGCGCGGTGGGCACCAGTCGCGACTTCGCGCTGGGCTATCCGCGCACGGAGGTGCATTGCGCGCGCTGTGGCGGACATCTGGGCCATGTGTTCGACGATGGCCCCAAGCCCACGGGCAAGCGTTATTGCATGAACGGCGTGGCGCTCAGCTTCCAGCCCGCCTGATCCGCCATATCCGCAGTGGCCCCTTGCCCGGCAGCGGTTCCAGCCAGTCGGGCGCGCGGCCCTGCCGGACCATGGCGGCCAGCCCTTTAGGATTTTCGCGCGCGTAGGAGCGCAGTTCCGTCAGCGAATCGCAGCCGACCAGATAGGTCGCGCCGCTGCCCGCGACGATGGATTGCGCCTGTTGTGGGTCGGCGACGAAGGCGCGGATAACCTCCGTCAGGCCCGCGACATTGCGGTGATGCGCGGTGGCGATGACGCTGTGGCGGGTGCGCAGCAAGATGTCGGGGCCCATGTCGATCGGCGCGAACAGCGTGGCGGGCGGCAGGCGGTCGAGCGGCGCGAGGAGGAATTGGGCGCGGCAGTCGGCGGCGGCGCTCTTATCCTCGGCCGGGTGGCGGGACACAAGCGCGATCCAGCCAGCGCTCAGCCCCGCTGGCGACAGCAGCACCAGCGCTGCTGAACCAAGGACGCGGATGATCGGGCTGCGCGCGGCCTGCGCGCGGCGAAAGAGCAGGGCGATGAGCCAGGCGATGCCCGGCAGCGCGAAGAGATGGGCGACCGACAGGGCGCGCATCACCAACGTCGCCACGAGCGTCGCGCCGACGATCAGCAGCGCAAGCGTCACCCAGCGCGCCCGCGCCGCGCCGGATGAGCGCCATGCCGCCAGCAGTGCGCCGGCCAGACCCGCGAGCGCCGGCAGCAGGATGGCGCCCCGCATGGCAAGGTCCTGCGCCCAGATCGGCCGCCCCTCCATCACCTTGAGATACCAGAGGCGATAGGCGACCGGGCCGAGCGCGGCGAAGGGATCGCCCGCCAGGCAGGGGCCGCCCGTCCCAAGGAAGGTCAGGACCGCCGCGCCGCCCGCCAGCGCGGCGACGATCAGCCGCCGCCTGGCCGTATCGAGGCCGATGACGCGCCCGACGAGCGCAGCGGCGAGGGCCAGCGCGACGAGCGGCCAGACATAGGCATAGGACAGGGCGTCGCAATGGGTGGCGAGCAGCGCGCCCGGCCCGCGCAGGAGCGCGAGCAGGATCGCCGCGGCAAGGCCGAGCGTGACGGCGAAGGCAAGGAAGCGCGGCCCCTGATCCCGCTCGATCCAGTGGCGCAGCGCGAACAGAGCGGCGAACAGCGCGGCATAGGGGAGCGCCTCGATTGAAATCTGGAGCCATGTCGACAGCGCCAGGGCGGCGATGACGCCGCCCCGCGCCGGGCGCCCATCGAACGCGCCCATCAGCGCGACGCCGGCAAGCAGGATCTGCCAGCCATGATGGTCGATGCGCAGCGGCGCGAACTGGACCAGGATGCTGGGCGATGTCAGCAGCAGGATGACGCCGACCAGCGCCACGGCGCTGCCCGCGACCCAGCGCGCGGCGGTGAAGGCGGCAGCGACGAGGCCGCCCAGCAAAAGCAGCGGCACGGCGATGCTGGCGACAAGCTCGGCGCTCGCCGCGCCGAGCAGCGGCCGCAGGAGGAGGATGAGGGCCGCGATCGGCATGTCGACGATTCGCGACCAGTGCATCGGCCCGCCATAAGGCGGGTTCACCCGATGCTGGGACACATCGAAAAAGGATTGGCCGGCCAGCCAGTCGCGCACCTGCACCAGCCGCATCGCATCATCGGGATCGCGAAAGGCAAGCGCGGAAAAGCGGCCATGGGAGAGCCACAGCAGGACGAGGCAGCAGGCCAGCCAGGCCAGCCCTGCCCAGAACGCGGCGCGGCGCAGTTCAGGCGCGGGCGAAGACGCCATATTTGCGAATCGCATAGACGGTGAGGAAGCTGACCGGGACGGACAGGAGCTTGGCA
Organism: Sphingobium abikonense NBRC 16140; assembly: GCF_001598335.1. GTDB lineage: Bacteria > Pseudomonadota > Alphaproteobacteria > Sphingomonadales > Sphingomonadaceae > Sphingobium > Sphingobium abikonense. Next base: position 52,486 of record NZ_BCYT01000019.1, on the reverse strand, counting down.
AGCGCGGGCGTGGTGCCGACGAGGCTGAGCGCGCCGACCATCGCCATCGTCATGCCCATGCCCAGCAGCGCGCTGGCGATGAAGGCGAGGCGCTGGCCATGCGATGGCCCTGCGCCGGTGTCGAAGACGAAGCGAACGCTGATCGCCCAATGGACCAGCAGGCCGCCGGCATAGCCGCCGCACGCCGCCGCGACCGGCGGCAGGCCCAGGCGGTCCAGCAGCAGGAACAGGGCGAAGTCGCTGGCGAGCGCGATGATACTGGCCAGCAGATAGCGGGCGAACATCAGGCGCGTGACCGGCAGGACCGCCGCCCGCAGGCGGGGGGCCATGGGCTCAGGCCGCCTTGAGCCGGGCCGGGACGGCGCGGACGCTGGCGAGCGCGACCTGCGCGTCGGCATCCTGGCCTTCTGCGCCGGCCTCATGATATTCGGCATCCTCATTGACCTGCCACACGTCATGGACGCGGCGGCCGGCGATGATGTTGCGCACCGTCAGCATCGCGGTCATCATCGCATGATCCTGGTTATTATAGCGGTGCATGCCGTTGCGCCCGACCATGTGGAGCGTGGGATAGCGCGCCTCCAATTCGGTGCGCATCGCCAACACATTGGCGGCATAGGCGTCGTCATAGACGGGATAGGCCTTTTCCTGACGCACCACCGCGCCGCCGACAACATCCTGCGGGTCGCACAGGCCAAGCTGCGCCATTTCCCGTGTCGCCAGCGCGATCAGATCGGCATCGGTCGAGGACCAGAGGCCGTCGCCTTCGAAACAGAAATATTCAAGGCCCACGCAGGCGAGCGTGGGATCGGGCACCATTTCGGGCGACCAGCTGCGGAAATTCTGGATGCGGCCGACCTGCACGCGCGGATCATGGATGTAGATCCAGTTGTCGGGGAAGATATCATCCCCCTTCACCATCAACGCGACGGTCAGGAAATCGCGATATTTAAGGTCCATCGCCTGCGGCAGCGTAGCGGGCAGCGGGTGGATGCGGCCGGCCAGTTCGCGCATCGGCGCGGAGGAAATGACATGGCCGGCGCGGATGGTGACGTCGCCATCGGGGCCGTCGGCAATGAGCCGCCACGTGCCATGCGTCTGGTCTTCCTCCAGCCGTTTGAAGCTGTGCGCCATCAGCACCTGGTTGCCGCCCGCGACCACATAATCGCGCGCCGCGTCCCACATCATGCCGGGGCCAAGGCGCGGATAGCGGAAACTTTCCAGCAGCGTCTTGGTCGCCATGCCGTCATTGGGCGTCTTGTTGAGGCCAAGGCTGCGCTTGAGCCCATCCTTGACCGCGCCCCAGAGCGACAGGCCCTTGATCCGCTGCGCTGCCCAGTCGGCCGACATTTCATCGCAGGGCATGCCCCAGACCTTTTCGGTATAGGTCTTGAAGAATATCGAGAACAGCTTGTGCCCGAAGGCGTTGACGGTCCAGTCCTGGAAGGAGCGAATATCGCGATTGGGAAAGAGTTTCGCTTTGGCGAAGCTCGCCATGCAGAGCGTCGAGCGCCAGAGCCCGAGATTGCGCAGCGCTTCGAACGCGCGCAGAGGGTAGCTGTAATATTTGCCCTCATAATAGATACGGCTCATGCGCGGGCGCTGGATGAAATCGTCGGGCAATATCTCGTTCCAGAGGTCGACCACCTGCTGCGACTTGGAAAAGAAGCGGTGGCCGCCAATGTCGAATCGAAAGCCATTCAACTCCACCGTGCGGCTGATGCCGCCGACATAGGTCGGGTCCTTTTCGATCACGGCAACGCTATAGCCCTGCTTGGTCAGCAGATAGGCGGCGGTCAGGCCGGCCGGGCCAGCCCCGATAATGGCAACATCCACCTTCTGATCGGTACGCGGCATGGCAATATGGTCCCCCGATGGTCTTCGTGCCGACCGGAGTGAAGGAAATCTTCTAAGGAGTGGTTAACCGCCGGTAAGCATGACGGTGCGTCGCGCAGGACAAAGGGCCGCCCCGCATGATGCGGAACGGCCCCCTGCAGTCCCCTTCGTGGGGGAAGGATCAGGCGCGACGGGCGCGCTCTGGCAATGGCCCGATCAGCCCAGACGCTGCGTCAGGGCGGTAAGGTCGCTGCGTGCGCCGTCGATCGCGGCGCCGTAGCAGTTGCGATAATCGTCGGTCACGGGGATGACCGATCCATTGACGAAACCGCACACTTTCTTGGATGCGCGCATCAGGCGATAATCGGCGCGGCGCACGTCGCCCGCGCGGGCGAGATTGAGATCGGCGAGCGAAACGGTCATCGACCGGGTTTCCGTGCCGCTGGTGCCATCGACAATCACGTCATTATTGGTGCTGCCGGCGCTGGCCATAGCGGGCAGCGCAAGGGCCATCGTGGCGGCAAGGGCCGCCAGCGTCTTCATGCTCATCCTTGTCTCCTGTCGAACATGTTTTCTTGTCTTGTGCCCCACGTCTGACGTGGAAGTAGGGTCGCGCCTTAAATAGGCGCGGCAGGACGGGATGAAAAGAGGCCACTTGGCAAAAAGTGGCGGATTTGCGCGATTTTGCAGGTGCGAACAGGATGCGTTCGCACCTGCATGAGACTCAATGCCGGAAGTGGCGCATGCCGGTGAAGACCATGGCGAGGCCCGCTTCGTCCGCCGCCGCGATCACTTCGTCGTCGCGGATCGATCCGCCGGGCTGGATCACCGCGGTCGCGCCGGCCTCCACCGCCGCCATCAGGCCGTCGGCGAAGGGGAAGAAAGCGTCGGAGGCGACCGCCGAACCGATGGTGCGCGGCTGCGCCCAGCCGGCCTTTTCGGCGGCATCCTTTGCTTTCCAGGCGGCGATGCGCGCGGATTCAAGGCGGTTCATCTGGCCTGCGCCGACGCCCGCCGTGCTGCCGTCCTTGGCATAGACGATGGCGTTCGATTTCACATGCTTGGCGACGGTCCAGGCGAACAGGCAGTCCTTAAGCTCCTGTTCGGTCGGCGCGCGCTGTGTCACGACCTTGAGCGCGTCGCGGCTGACCTGGCCATTGTCGCGGCTCTGCACCAACATGCCGCCCGCGATGCTCTTGACCTGAAGGCTTGGACGCGCCGGATCGGGCAGGTCGCCGGTCAGCAGCAGGCGGAGGTTCTTCTTCTTCGCGAAGATCGCCTTGGCGTCCTCATCCGCATCGGGCGCGGCGACGACTTCGGTGAAGATGCCGCTGATCGCCTCGGCGGTGGGGCCGTCGAGCGGGCGGTTGACCGCGATGATGCCGCCAAAGGCCGAGACGCTGTCGCAGGCGAGTGCGGCCTCATAGGCTTCGATCAGCGTGTCGCCGGTGGCGACGCCGCAGGGATTGGCGTGCTTGACGATGACAACGGTCGGCGGGCCGTCGCGAAATTCGCTGACCAGCTCCAGCGCGGCGTCGGCGTCGTTGTAGTTGTTGTAGGAGAGTTCCTTGCCCTGGATCTGCTGCGCCTGGGCGATGCCGCGCGCGGTGGGACCGACCGGCAGATAGAGGGCGGCGGATTGATGCGGATTTTCGCCATAGCGCAACGTCGCGCCCAGCGTGCTCGCCAGGCTGAGCGTTTCGGGGAAGGTGACGCCCTGGTCGGCAAAAGCGAACCAGCTGGCGATCATCGAATCATAGGCGGCGGTGGCGGCATAAGCCTTGGCCGCGAGCATCCGGCGGAAGTCATAGCTGGTCGCGCCACCCTTTTTGTCCATCTCGGCGATCAGCCGGGCATAGTCGGCCGGATCGGTGACGATCGCGACGCTTTCATGATTCTTCGCGGCGGAGCGGACCATCGACGGGCCGCCAATGTCGATATTCTCGATAATCTCCTCGCGATCCGCGCCCTTGGCGACGGTGGCGGCGAAGGGATAGAGATTGACGACGACGAGGTCGATCGCGCCGATCGCATGTTCGTCCATTGAGGCGACATGATCCGGGTTGCCCCGCACGGCGAGCAGGCCGCCATGGACCTTGGGATGCAGCGTCTTGACGCGGCCGTCCATCATTTCGGGGAAACCGGTGAGGTCGGAAATATCCTTGACCGTCAGGCCCGCCTCCCGCAGCGCCTTCGCCGTGCCGCCGGTCGACACCAGTTCGACGCCATGCTTCCCCAGCGCCTGGCCCAGTTCGATGAGGCCCGCCTTGTCCGACACGGACAGGAGGGCGCGCTTGATGGTGACGTCGGACATGAGGCAGGCTTTCTTATCGCAGGACAGGAAGAATGGGCCGTCCCTTAGGCCGGGTCGGCGGAAAAATACAGCCTTGGGATGTGGGGTCAGTCCTGCGGCGCGCCCGGCTGGCGCAGGCGGGGCAGCATGTGCGCGACATAATCCGCCTTGCCCAGCTCCACGCCCTGCGCGCGCAGGATGGCGTAGGCGGTCATGACGTGAAAATAAAATTGGGGCAGCGCCCAGTCGCGCGCATAGCTGTCGGACGTCAGGTCGAAGATCATGCCATTGGGCAGGTCATGGGCGAGCGGGGCGTCGCTGCACCGGTTCAGCGCGTCGGCGGCCAAGCTGTCGAGCAGGACGAGGGTTTCGGCGATGCGCGCCCGTGCGTCGGCCATGGTGCCGGGCTGGTCGCCCGCCTGCCGCCCTTCGTCCAGCAGCGCCATCACCCGGTCAGGCAGCGGCTCGTCGCGCAGGCGATGCGCCCCTTCCCACACCTGCACACAGGCGAAGCGCACTTGCGTTGCGAGCGGAAACATATCGGGCGCAAGCCGGGCGGACAGCAGCGCGTCGGCAGCGCCGCCGGGCATCTGCACTTCGGCCTTGGCAAGCCAGTCGGACAGCGCGCCCAGCATCTGGCGCCAAGTGGGGACGAGCAGGTCGGTCGGGGTCATGCGGTGATATCCTTGCAGAGGCGGGCGATGGACGGCTTTGGTGACAGCGGGAGGGGGCGGTTTCGCCCTTATCCCATGCGTTTGAACAGCCAGCCGATGCTGGAGCCGCCGGGCAGGGCTTCGCCGGTGACGACCAGCTGGCGGGTGGGATGGGGGTGGCCATCGCCATCGACCCACAGGCTGTCCTCGACGCTGAGCAGGCCCGTGCCGGTGCGGAACTGCCAGAGCGCGCCCTGGTCGATGCGCAGCACGGCGGCCTGATTGTCGGCGGTCAGCGTGGGTTCGACGCCGGGCGCGAGGTGAAAGCGGATCTGCACCGGCTGGCGGCCGGGCTTGCGGCGGCGTTCGGCCGGGGTGAGCATATCCTCGCCCCGCACTTCGCGGCCATCGCCGCTCACCATCAGCAGGCGGCGATGGACATAGCCCATGCGCCGGACATAGCCGTCATGGCTGAGTTCCAGCCGGCTGCCATTGTCCATTTCCTGCCGGTTCAGCTCGACCTCGGTCACGCCCTTGCCCAGCGTGCCGCCGGGCAGCAGCGCGGTGGAGTTGCTGTCATTGAGCACAAGCGTGCTGTGCGCGGCGGTGGTGCGCAGGCCCTGCGCCAGATCGGCGGTGATCCACGCGCCCTCCAGCGCCGCGCCGCCGCAGTTGACGATCAGCCGCTGCCGCCCGTCGCTGATCTCGATCGCGCCGGTCGAGGCGCAGCCGGCGTCGGCCAGGCGCGCCACCGGCGGCGGGGCGGCATCCACCTGAACCACGGTCGCGCCGGCGGCGATCCGCTGATAGCCCCAGTCGCGCGCCTGGCGCAGCGGACGGGCGCGCACGCGGCTGGCCTGCACGACGCTGTCCACCATCTGCGGCGCGATGGCGCCCGACCCCTGCCAGCTGCCTGGCCCGCCATCGCCATGGGCAAGGCCCAGCAGCGCGGGGACCGTGCGGGCCAGCGCATCGCCAAGGAAGAGGGGGGGCTTTTCCCGGCGCACGTCATAGACGGCGCGCAGCATGGAGAGCGCCATGATCGTTTCCATCTGCGCCAGCGGAGAGCGCGACACGATGCCGCCATCGGCATGGATGCCGCTGTCGATCGCGCGTTTCAGACCTGCTTCGCCGAATTGCCGGCGGGTTTCGCCGCCCGGGATCAGCAGCCCGGCGGCGATGATCGCGCACCAGGCGACGATTCGCGGCAGGCCCAGCGGCGCCTTGTCCGCACCCCGGTCCAGATGCCGAGCGGTGCGCGCGATGCAGTTGAGCACCAGCGAGCGATAGACAAGGTCGCTGGACGAAAGGATGAGCGGGGCGTGGGCGGTCCAGAACAGCAGCCGCCAGCCGGCATTGTCCGCCCGCCAGGCCGGCTCGCTGGGCGTTTCGGCATAGACGGCCAGCCATTTGCGCAGCACGCCTTCGGCGATCGGTGCGCCCTGTTCGCGCGAGGCGCTGACCGACAGGTCGCGCAGCCAGCGGAAGCTGTGCAGATAATCGCTAAAGGCCGGACCGACGCCCGGCCGGGCAAAGTCCAGCCGGTCGATCGGCAATTTCTGCCCACGAAACAGGAAATAGCCCGCGCGCATCGCCGCCCCGGCGCGGCCGTCGCCGACAATGTCGTCGTCGGGCACGGCCAGCAGCTTGAGCGGATATTTGCCCCGCAGCCGGCGACCGTGGATCGGCGTTTTCCAGCTGAGCAGATAGACATGATGCGCGATCTTCTGCGTCAGCGACAGCCCCTTGTCATCCGCGACGCGGATGAGGCGCTTGCCCTGCTCGATGCCGTCCGCGCCCTCTTCGGGCGGCAGGTCCTGGCCCGAGCGGGCCGACAGGCGTCGCGGGTCGCTCACCCGCCCCGCAATTGACGGATATTGTCGGCATAAGCGCTTTGGCCGCCACGGAAGGTCGCGGTGCCGGCGACCAGCACGTCCGCGCCCGCAGCGATCGCCCTGGGCGCGGTAGTGAGGTCGATGCCGCCATCGACCTGAAGGCGAATGTCGCGGCCCGACTTGTCGATCATCTTGCGGATCGCCTCAATCTTGCGCAGCTGATTCTCGATGAAGCTCTGGCCGCCGAAACCGGGATTGACGCTCATCACCAGGATGAGGTCGACATCGTCGATCAGATAGTCGAGCATCTTGGCCGGGGTGCCGGGATTGAGCACCACGCCCGCCTTCACGCCCAGCGACTTGATATGCTGGACGGTGCGGTGGATGTGCGGACCCGCTTCGGGATGGACGGTGATGATGTCCGCCCCGGCCTGAACGAAGGCATCGAGATACGGGTCCACCGGCGAGATCATCAGATGGACGTCGAACGGCTTTTGGCTGTGCGGGCGCAGCGCCTTCACCACGGCCGGGCCGATGGTGATGTTGGGCACGAAATGCCCGTCCATGACATCGATATGGATCCAGTCGCAGCCCGCTTCGTCGATGGCGCGCACTTCCTCGCCAAGGCGCGCGAAGTCGGCGGACAGGATCGAGGGTGAGATAAGGATGGGATGGGTCATCAACCCCCCGCCTTAGTGGCGCGCGGTGCGGGAGGCAACGGCGATTTTCCCGACCGTCCGGGCCGATCAGGCCGGGAGCCGAAGGCCGGGTCAGAGCATGACGAAAATGGTCGGGTCGAGCCGTCGCGAGGCGGGCGCGCCCTGCGGCAGCAGTTGCTTGACGCCATGCAGCCCGATGACCTGTTCCGCGTCGTCGAGCACGGGTGCGGCGATCAGCCGCATCGCGCAGCGGCCCTGGCCATCGGCCTGATCGATATCGACATCGATCGTGAAGCCGCGCTTGTGCCGGATCGCATAATCGCGCAGCCGCTCCATCGGTTCGCGCGAGTCCGGGGCATAGAGCGACACCGCGAGCGGCCGCGGCACGTTGAGGTCGCGCTCCAGCCCGAATATGTCGTAGACGCCCGCCGTCCATTCCAGCCGGTTGTCGACAAGGTCGCATCGCCACAGGCCCAGCCCGCGTTCGGCCAGCGCCGCGTCGTTGCGGGCAATGTCCGGGTTCAGCAGGACCGGGGCAAGATGGGTGCGCAGATCATAGAGCGGCCAGCTATGATTAAGGGGCAATGGCTCGATCGGGCGCATGGATGAACCTTGGGCTGGTAAAAGGGATGCTGTCGCAGCCTTACGCCATCATGGTTAAAGGTCAGTGTGCGCGCTTGACAAGCCGGGCGATGAAAAATCCATCCGTGCCGCCCATGTTGGCGAGCGTGTCGGGCAGGGTGCGCAGCCAGCCCTGCGGGTCGGGCGCGATGCCTTCGGGCACTTCATCGGGCGCGATCGGGTCCAGCACGAAGTCCGCTCGCGCGTCGAGGAAGCGCGTGACCTGATCCTCCCCCTCCGCGCGTTCGAGCGAGCAGGTGGCGTAGATGATGCGCCCGCCCGGCGTCAGCCAGTCGGCGGCGCGCGCCAGCAATTGCGCCTGCAAGTCGGCCAGCTCCATGATCTGGCGCGGGCCGATGCGGTGCAGGACGTCAGGATGGCGGCGATAGATGCCGGTCGCCGAACAGGGCGCGTCGAGCAGAATGGCGTCGACGGGCGCGGGTGGCTGCCATTGCCGCAGGTCCGCCGCGACGATGTCGGCCGCCAGACCCGTGCGCGCCAGATTTTCGGACAGTCGCTCCAGCCGCTTTTTCGACTGGTCCAGGGCAGTGACGCGCCAGCCGGCGGCGGCCAGCTGCATCGTCTTGCCGCCCGGAGCGGCGCAGAGGTCTAGCGCCGGGCGGCCACCGCCCTTACCCAGCAGCCGTGCGGCGCAGGACGCGGCAATGTCCTGCACCCACCAGGCGCCCTCGGCAAAGCCGGGCAGGGTGGGGATGGCCGCGCCGCCGTCAACGGGGTGAGCGGGCAGGCGGACATGGCCGGGGGCGAAGGATGTGCCGCCCAGCGCCTCTGTCCATATTGCCGTCTCGCCTGCGTCGCGCAGGGTGACGTCCACCGGCGGGCGCACGGCATAGGCATGGGCCGCCGCCTGCGGCATCCCCGCGCCCCACTGATCGCTCCAGCGCGCAAGCACTTCGGCGGGCAAGGTTGGCGGATCGGGCAGCACGGGGTTGCTGCGCGTCACCGTGCCGAACACACCATGGACCAGCTTGCGCGGGCCGCCGTCGACAAGCGGCAGGGCGGTCGCGATCGCGGCATGGGGCGGCGTGTCCATCCGCAAGGTCTGGGCCAGTGCAATGCGCAGCACCATGCGCGCCTTGGCATCGTCGGGCAGGATCTGGCGGGTTGCGCCGTCGATCAGCGCGTCGAGATCAGGCAGATGGCGCAAGACTTCGGCGGCGATCGCATGGGTGAGCGCGCGATCCTCCCGCGGCAAACCCTGCGCCGCGCCGTGCAGCGCCAATTCCAGCGGTTCGCCCCGGCGCAGCACCGCGTCCAGCAACCTCAGCGCCGCGCGACGGGCGGGCAGGCCGGGGACGTCATCGGGACGGGGGCGGGACGGGCGGGACGAAGGACGGGGAGGCATGGAAGGCGGTTAGGCCCATTGCGCGCAAAAGCAACCTCCGTTCGCGCCTGACGCGTCGAGAAGCGGGTAGCGCACCGCGTGATCGCGTTTCTCGACTATGCTCGAAATGAACGGAGATTATCGCCCCTTAGGGGCGCCCGTGCGGATCGAGAGCACTGCGGCGGCGCGCGGGGGCGATCGGTGACAGGGCGGATGTGCGGGGCTGGGGGACCGGGGTGGGTGCGATCCCTCCGACCGATCCCATGTCGCTGGCGATATCCTGCAGCGCGGCGATGCGCTTTTCGGTGGCGGGGTGGGTGGAGAAGAGTTCGCTGACATGGGTGGGCACGATGTAAAGCTGTGCCGTGGCGGGGTTGCGTGCAACGACCGGGTTGGGGATCGCCTGCGCGGCCCCTGAAATCTTGGCGAGCGCGGAGGCGAGCGCGCGAGGATTGCCACTGATTTCCGCGCCGGCGCGGTCGGCGCCATATTCGCGCGTGCGGCTGATCGCCATTTGCACGATCATCGCGGCGAAGGGCGCGACGATCACCGCGAGCAGGGTGGCGAGGATATTGCCATGGCCTTCGTCACGGCCGCCGCGAAAGAAGAGGCCAAATTGCGCGAGCATGGAAATGGCGCCCGCGATGGTCGCGACCATCGTCATGATGAGCGTGTCGCGGTTCTTCACATGGCCCAGTTCATGCGCCATCACGCCCGCCACCTCGTCGCGGCTGAGCATCGCCAGCAGTCCGGTGGTCGCGGCGACGGCGGCATGGTCCGGATCGCGCCCGGTGGCAAAGGCGTTGGGCGCGTCCTGGTCGATCAGATAAACGCGCGGCATCGGCAGGCCCGCGCGCTGCGCCAACTGCTGGACCAGACCGTAAAAGTCCGGTGCGCTGTGGGCGTCGACCTCCCGCGCATTGTGCATTTTGAGGACGATCTTGTCCGCATTCCAGAAGGTGAAGAGGTTCATACCCGCCGCGACCAGCAGCGCGATCACCGCGCCGCCGCTGCCGCCCAGCGTGTAACCCAATGCCATGAACAGCGCCGTCAGCGCCGCCAGCAACATCGTCGTCTTGATGCCGTTCACTTGCCAAATGCTCCTTGCCCGCCCAGATAGCAGGGCATAGATGAATATGGGGTGGATCAGCGCTGCTCGCAATTGGCCGCCCCCGATCGAAAGGCCGTTTCATGGGAACCTTCAACGGCAAGCGTCCCGCGCATGTGACGCCGCCCAACCATCTGTCGAAAAGCCCGCCGGTGCCCGAGCCAGACCCGATCGACAATCCCACGCCCCATGACGAGGCGATGAGCCCCGTTCGCTATGGCGACTGGGAGCGCAAGGGCATCGCCATCGATTTCTGACCTGGCGGCGATTGCCTCCAGCCGAAGAAGGCGCACGATTCGCCGCCCTTCCTGCACGGCTGCCGGTGATCCGTGCGACAGAAGCGAGGAGCATGCCGCGCCGACACTGGCCTCGCGTCTTTGCGGGGTGCAGGACCGAGCCTCATAAAGGAGATTTCGGGGCGTGGGTGTGCATCTTGTATCTGACGTAAATGTGAAACCGGTATCAGATTATGCGCCGGAGGACGCGGCGCTGCTCTGTTCGGTCGGGCGGCTGATCTGCGCCTGGACGATGCTGGAACAGAGCCTGGAGGCCAAGGTCGGACTGATGCGCGAGGGCATGGGCGATGTGCGCACCGTGGGCGCGCGCACCCGGCCCAGCATGTCCAAGCTGATGACCGAATTGCGCACCATGGTCGCCATGCGCGATCGCCGCAACGCCAGCGCGCTCACGGAAATTTCGGCGATCGAGCGGGACATGCAGCGGATCGACCGGTTCCGCGCGCTCATCATCCAGGGGTTCCAGCAGCCCGAGCCGGGCGGCTTTGCCTGCCGCGACCCGCGCAATAACCGCATCCATGTTTCCCTGGATCAACTGGATGGCGAAATTTCTGCTCTGGAGGCGGTGGCGGAGCGACTTCTGGCAGTGTGACGCGTTTGGGCGTGCGCAAATGCTTGACCTTTGCGGCTGCGCCCGCGATTTCAGGCATATCTTTCCGCATTGCAGCGAGAATGGAGCAGCATGTCCAACAAGCCTATTCGCAAAGCCATTTTTCCCGTTGCTGGCCTTGGCACCCGGTTCCTGCCCGCCACCAAGGCAGTGCCCAAGGAACTGCTGCCTGTCGTCGATCGGCCGCTGATCCAATATGCGGTGGATGAAGCCCGGGAAGCGGGCATCGAGCAGATGATTTTCGTCACCGGTCGCGGCAAGGGCGCGATCGAGGATTATTTCGACATCGCCTATGAAACAGAGGCGACCCAGCGCGAGCGGGGCAAGGATCTGGGCGCGCTGGAGGGCACGCGCCTGATGCCCGGCAATGCGGTCTTCATCCGCCAGCAGGAGCCGCTGGGCCTGGGCCATGCGATCTGGGTCGCGCGCGAGATCGTGGGCGATGAACCCTTCGCCATCCTGCTGCCCGACGAATTCATGAAGGGCGCAAAGGGCAATGGATGCCTGAAGCAGATGGTCGACGCCTATGACAAGGTCGGCGGCAACCTGGTCTGCGCGCTGGAGATCCCGATGGACGAAACGCCCAGCTATGGCGTCATCGATCCGGGCGCGCGCGACGGCGTGCTGACGGAAGTGAAGGGCCTGGTCGAAAAGCCCAAGCTGGGCACCGCGCCGTCCAACCTTATCGTGCCGGGCCGCTATATCTTGCAGCCCGAGGTCATGAAGATCCTGGAAACGCAGGAGAAGGGCGCGGGTGGGGAAATCCAGCTAACCGACGCGATGGCGTCGATGATCGGCACTCAGCCCTTCCATGGCGTGACATTCGAAGGGCGCCGCTTCGACTGCGGGTCAAAGGCGGGGTATATCGAGGCCAATCTGGCGCTGTCGCTGGAGCGCGAAGATTTGAAGGATCATATCCGCGCCTTCGCGCTGGAGGAACTGGCGCGCTAAGCCGCCGGGTCAGGCGAGCGCCACCGCGCCGTGCAGCAGGATGGCAAGTCCGCTGATGGCGATGGCGCTCCCGACGGCCAACTGGGCCGGATGCACCATGCGACGGATGGGAAGGGCGATGCTCTGTTCGATGCTGGACATGGCAGGGATATAGGGACGATCGCATCTGCGGTCGCGTCGATTATATCGGTCAATATGATCGCGTCAGGCGATTACAGCGTCGACACCATATGCCCGCCGTCGACCACCAGTTCGGCGCCGGTCATATAGCGCCCCGCGTCCGAGGCGAGCAGCAGCAGGGCGCCATCCAGATCCTCAAACTGGCCGACACGGCGCTGGGGAATGCGCGCTACCATCGCCTGGCCCGATTTGCTAGCGAGGAAACCGCGATTGATGTCGGTTTCGAAATAGCCGGGGCAAAGCGCGTTGACGCGGATGCCCTGGCCCGCCCATTCCAGCGCCAGCGCGCGGCTGAGTTGCACCACCCCCGCCTTGGCCGCGGCATAGGCGGCAAGATAGGTCGACACGCGCAGGCCCAGGATCGATGCGGTATTGACGATGCTGCCGCCCCGTTGCGCGGCGACCATGGCCCGCCCGGCCGCGCGCGCGACGCGGAAGACCCCGGAAAGGTCGGTGTCGATCACATCGCCCCAGGCCGCTTCATCCATGGCGAGCGCCGGGCCGCCCTGCGCCACGCCGGCATTGTTGATGACAATGTCAAAGGCCGGCCGGTCGAAGGCGGCGTCCACCGAGGCGGGATCGCGCACGTCGATGCGCACGCAGTCGGACTGCGCACCCGTGGCGGCGATGTCGGCTGCCAGGGCCTCCAGCCGGTCGAGCCGGCGCGCGGCCAGCGTGACCGCGACGCCATGGCGCGCCAGCAGCAGCGCGAAATGCCGGCCAAGGCCGCTCGACGCGCCGGTAACGAGCGCGCGCTTGCCCCCCAGATCGTCAAAGATTGCCATGGCTGGACCCCCGCCCGATCAGAACGGGACTTCGTCGTCCAGGTCATTGTCAAAATTGGGGCTGCCCGCGCCGCCGCGATTGCCGCCGCCCTGCGAGCGGTTGCCGCCGCCATAGCCGCCACCGCCCGATCCGCCGGACCCGCCGCCGAAATCGTCATAATCGCCGCCGCCAAAGCCGCCCGATCCGCCTTGCCAGTCGCTCACGCCCTGCGAGCGGCCACCGCCGCCACCGCCATAGCCGCCGCCCTGGCCGCCACCGCCCGGCGCGCCGTCGAGCATGGTAAGGACAGAGCCAAGACCCTGGAGCACGACTTCTGTCGTGTAGCGGTCGTTACCCGACTGGTCCTGCCATTTGCGGGTGCGCAGCTGCCCTTCGATATAGACTTTGGAGCCTTTGCGTAGGAAGCGTTCGGCCACGCCCACCAGCCCTTCGGAAAAGATGGCGACGCTGTGCCATTCGGTGCGCTCCTTGCGCTCCCCGGTCATGCGGTCCTTCCAGCTTTCGGACGTGGCGATGCGCAAATTGCACACCTTGCCGCCATTCTGGAAGCTCTTGACCTCCGGGTCGGCGCCCAGATTGCCGACCAGAATGACCTTGTTGACCGAGCCTGCCATGTTACCTCCGATAGATTGATCGGCTGTTATAGTGGCCCTGATCCGAGGGTCCAGAACAAAGCTAGGCCAGGCCCATCGCTGTGGCCGTCCAGTAGGTCAGGCCCGCCGCGACATAGGCGAGCGCGAACAGATAGCCGACCATGAACAGCGGCCATTTCCATCCGTTGGTTTCCCGTCGCGTCACCGCGATAGTGGAAATACATTGCGGCGCAAAGATGAACCAGGCGAGGAAGGCGAGCGCGGTGGGCAGCGGCCACTGGCTGCTCAGCCGGTCGCCCAGGCTCTGTTCCAGCGCGGCTTCGTCATCGCCCGCGTCGATCGAATAGACGGTGGCAAGCGCCGACACCGCGACTTCGCGCGCCGCCATCGCCGGGATCAGCGCCAGCGAAATGTCGCGGTTGAAGCCGATCGGCTCCAGGACGACGTTGAGGCCGCTCGCCACCCGGCCCGCAATCGAATGGTCGACCTGGCTGGCGGGATCGCCATCGGGTACGCGCGGGAAGCTGAGCAACACCCACAGGATGACGGTGGAGGTAAAGATGATCGTGCCCGCGCGCTTGAGGAAGATCACCGCGCGCTGCCACAGGCCGAGCAGGATGTCCTGCGGGCGCGGCCATTGATATTTGGGCATTTCCATGAGGAAGCTGCCGCTTGCGCCCCTGGTCACGGTGAGGCGCAGCACCAGCGCCACCAGCATCGCGCCGACGATCCCCGCCAGATAGAGGCAGAAAAGGACGAAGCCCTGAAGGCCGATGCCATATCCTATGTCGCGGGCCGGGATGAAGGCGCCGATGATGACGGCATAGACCGGCAGCCGCGCCGAACAGGTCATGAGCGGCGCGATCAATATGGTGGTCAGCCGGTCCTTGGGGTCGGCAATGGTACGGGTCGCCATGATGCCGGGAATGGCGCAGGCGAAGGACGAGAGGAGCGGAATGAAGGCGCGACCCGACAGGCCGACCTTTGCCATGATGCCGTCCATCAGGAAGGCGGCGCGGACCATATAGCCGGTCGCTTCCAGCATCAGGATGAAGAAGAAAAGGATCAGGATCTGTGGCAGGAAGACGACCACTGATCCGACGCCATTGATGACGCCGTCGACCAGGAAGGAGCGCACTATGCCATCGGGCAGGCTGTCGCGCACCAGCGTGGCGGTGGCTTCGGCCAGGCCCTCGATCATGGCGATGGGCGCTTCGGACCAGGCATAGACGGCCTGGAACATGACGAACAGCAGCGCCAGCAGCAGTGCAAGGCCGGCGATCGGGTGCAGGGCCACGCGATCGACAGCGGCGGTCAGGCGGCGCGAGGGGGTTTCGCGCACGATCCCGGCGCGGGCGATGCGTCGCGCTTCCTGCCGGGTGGCGTCGAAATCGCGATGGGGCTGGGCGGTGGCCGGATAGGGGGCGGGCGCGCCGTTCAGCAGCGCTTCCAATTCGGTGCGCAGATGATCCAACCCGCGCTTGCGCACCGCGACGGTCGCAATGACGGGTACGCCCAGTTCGCGGGACAGGGCGGCGGCGTCCAGTTCCAGCCCATCGCGCGTGGCGAGATCCACCATGTTGAGCGCGACGATGGTGGGCAGGCCAAGCGCGATCAGTTCGAGGGCAAAGCGCAGATGATTGTCGAGATTGGCGGCATCGACGACGATGACCAGCGCATCGGGCCGCTTTTCGCCGACCTGTTTTCCCATCACGACGTCGCGCGTCACCTGTTCGTCGGGGCTGGCGGGATCGAGGCTGTAGGTGCCGGGCAGGTCGACCAGCTCGACCGGGCGACCATCGGCGAGCGAAAGGCGGCCCGCCTTGCGCTCCACGGTGACGCCGGGATAGTTGCCCAGTTTCTGCCGCGCGCCTGTGAGGGCGTTGAACAGCGCGCTCTTGCCGGCATTGGGATTGCCGACCAGCGCGACGAGGGGCAGGGCGCTCATGCTGCGGGCTCCGACCCGAGCGTCTCCGGTCCCGTGCGCACGGTGACGGCGGCGGCATGGGCGCGGCGCATGGCGATGGTCATGCGACCGACACGGCAGGCGATCGGCCCGCGGCCAAGCAACCCGCCATGGTGCAGCGCTTCCACGCTGGCGCCTTCGCACAGGCCGAATTCCCGCAGGCGCTGCGCGTCGGTCGCGGACAGGCTGGTCCAGTCGATCAGGTCGACATAGGCGGGTTGGCGCAGCGGCAGGTCGGTCAGGCGCAAGGGATAGTCACTCATCAAACGATTTTGCGAGTGACTATCAATACCGGTGCGCGATGGCCAGAGGAATCGGTGTCGGCGCGGGATCAGATGGCGGGATAGCGAAGTCGGCCGACGAAGCGCGCAAGGCTGAGCCGTTCGCCGCCGCCGGCGTTGCGGAATTTCGCCTTTGCCTTTTCAAAGCGCATCACGTCTTCGACCCGGCGCGCGAGAAAGGCGCGGCTGTCGGCATGGTCGTCGCTGTCGTCGTTGACGAAAACGAGCAGGGTCGAGGCGTAGACGGCCGATAGCGTCATCCGCTTGGTATAATGGTTGAGGTCCGTGGCGGTATCGCCCGCTGCCCGCCACATCGCGTCGGCGGCGCGCCAGCCCAGCTTGCCGGCGTGAACAACATTGCCCGGCATGGCGAGAACAGCCAGCGCCCGGCGCAAGGCTTCCCGGTCGGGCGCAAGGAGGTTGAGCCGCGCTTCGACCAGCGCGATGATCCTGCGGCGGATCGATAAAGCGGACAATTGTTCGGCGGGCAGCGCGTCCAGCATGGCCGCATCGATGCTGGCGAACCAGGCGTCGATCATCCCCATGGCGCCATCGGCAAAGGCCAGTTGCGCGATATCGATATCCACGTCCTTTTCCTGCGCTGCCATTGCCACAGCCTGTGGCCGCCAGCCGTCGAAGGCGGCGTGACGGGGGAGTGTCGGCGCGAGCAGCGCGCGGATTTCGTCGAGGGTGAGGTCGTCGGTGTCGCTCATGACCGCAATCTAGGGCGCGCGCGCGTGGCGCACAACCATTTGCCGGGCTGTTCGTTGGGGCAGGGTTCCGCAAAAAGGCGGCATCAAGGGTTGAAGCCGGGCGGTTCACTCCCCAATTGCCGGACCGCACCCATTATAGTTTCAATATGAAACCCGTATAGCAAGGGAGATATCTGAGTGCCCAGCCTGTTCGACCCGATCCAACTTGGCGCGATTGCCGCGCCCAACCGCATCCTGATGGCGCCGCTGACCCGCGCCCGCGCGACCCGCGATCATGTGCCGACGCCCCTGATGGTCGATTATTATCGTCAGCGCGCTTCGGCCGGGCTGATCATCAGCGAAGCGACCGGCATTTCGCGGCAGGGGCTGGGCTGGCCCTATGCGCCTGGTCTATGGAGCGAGCAGCAGGTCGAGGCGTGGAAGCCCGTGACCGACGCGGTGCATGAGGCGGGCGGTCGCATCGTCGCGCAGTTGTGGCATATGGGCCGGCTGGTGCATCCTGCGGTAACCGGTGAAGCGCCGGTGTCGTCCAGCCCGATCGCAGCGCCGGGCCACGCGCATACCTATGAAGGCAACAAGGATTATCCCACGCCGCGCGCGCTGGAGGTTGCCGAGATCCCGCATCTTCTCGACACCTATGCCCATGCCGCCCGCAACGCGATCGCGGCCGGGTTCGACGGCGTTCAGATCCATGCCGCGAACGGGTATCTGATCGACGAGTTTTTGCGCGATGGCGTCAATCAGCGCAGCGACGACTATGGCGGCAGCGCGGACAATCGCGTGCGGCTGCTGCGGGAAGTGACGGGCACCGTCGTCGACGCGATCGGCGCGGATAGGACTGCGGTGCGCCTGTCGCCCAATGGCGAGACGCAGGGCACGGACGACGGCGACCCGGCAAGCCTTTTCCCGGTCGCCGCGCGGGCGCTGGATGCTTTGGGCATCGCGTTTCTGGAATTGCGCGAGCTGACCCCGCAAGGCACCTATGGCAGCAGCGACGTACCGCGCCAGTCGCCGCTCATCCGCCAGCATTTCAAGGGCCCGCTGATCCTCAACAGCGATTATACCAAGGAGAGCGCACAGGCCGCGATCGACAGCGGCGTTGCGGACGGCATCGCTTTTGGCCGCCCGTTCCTGGCCAATCCCGATCTGGTCGAGCGGCTGCGCATCGACGCGCCGCTCAACGATTGGGACCCCAAGACTTTCTACACCCAGGGGGCGGAAGGCTATACCGACTATCCGGCGCTAGAAACGGTTGCGTGATGGTGAGGGGTTCCGGCGACGGAACCCCTTTTCGCCTATGCGCCGAAGCGATCGCGCAGGGCCAGCATGGCGATGGCGGCCTTGGCCGCTTCGCCGCCCTTGTCCTTCTGATCGGGGCGGGCGCGCACCAGCGCCTGTTCCTCATTTTCGACGGTCAGGATGCCGTTGCCGATGGCGATGCCGTCCATGCTGAGCGCCATCAGGCCGCGCGCGCTTTCGTTCGACACGACTTCGAAATGATAGGTTTCGCCGCGGATCACGACGCCGATGGCGATGAAGCCGTCATAGCGGCCGGTTTCAGCAGCCATCGCCACTGCGCCGGGGATTTCAAGCGCGCCCGGCACCGTCACGACGTCATGCCGATGCCCCTGTTCCTCCAGCGCCGCCTTGGCGCCTTCAATCAACAGGTCGTTGAGATGGTCGTAGAAGCGTGCCTCGACGATCAGGAATTTGGCCATGTCGATAATCCTTACACTGTGATCGGACGCTGCCCAACCACGGCCAGGTCATAGCCGTCAAGCGCGACCAGGCTGTGCTGGCTGTTGGTCAGCAGGATCATGTCATGCACGCCGAGTTCCGCGAGCAATTGCGCGCCCACGCCATAGTCGCGCAGTTCGTCCATGTCGCCCGGCGCCGCGCCCTTGGCCGCATAGCGGGCGATGGAGGTCGACAGGAAATCGCCCGCATCCGATCCGGCCAGCAGGACGATCAGACCCGCGCCTTCGCGACCGATCATGTCCATCGAACGGGCCAGCAGATCGCTGCGTTTCCCCTGCGCGCCATAGATATCGTCCATCAGCGACAGCTGGTGCATGCGCACCAGCGTCGGCTGGTCGGGCACGACATGGCCCTTTTGCAGCACCATCTGTTCGGTGCGGGTCGCGCGGTTGTAGAAGCTGATCGCCTTCCATTCGCCGCCCCATTTGCTGGTGAAGCTGGTTTCGGCGCGCCGTTCGACCATATGGTCGTGGCGGCGGCGATAGGCGATGAGGTCGCGAATCGTCCCGATCTTCATCCTGTGCTTGCGGGCGAAGGGGATGAGGTCGTCCAGCCGCGCCATGGTGCCGTCATCCTTCATCACCTCGCAGATGACACCGGAGGGATTGAGGCCGGCCAGACGCGCGACATCGACCGCCGCTTCGGTATGGCCGGTGCGCACGAGGACGCCGCCATCCTTTGCGACCAGCGGGAAGACATGGCCGGGCGTCACGATGTCGGCGCGCCCCTTCGACCCGTCGATCGCGACGGAAATGGTGCGGGCGCGGTCGGCCGCGCTGATGCCGGTGGTGACGCCTTCGCGCGCCTCGATCGACACGGTGAAGGCGGTTTCGTGCCGGGTGCCGTTGTTGCGGCTCATCAGTTCGAGCCCCAAATGGTCGACCCGGTCGCGCGTCATGGCAAGGCAGATGAGCCCGCGGCCATGAGTCGCCATGAAGTTGATCGCATCGGGCGTCGCCATCTGCGCGGGGATGACGAGGTCGCCTTCATTTTCCCGGTCTTCGTCATCGACCAGGATGAACATGCGGCCGTTGCGCGCTTCGTTGATGATTTCCTCGGGACTCGCGAGCGCGGTGCCGCCTTCGCGCTTCAGCAGATAGGCTTCCAGCTTGCCCAGCGTCTCGGCGGTTGGGTTCCAGTCGGCTTCGCCCAGCTTGCGCAGGGAATTGGCATGAAGGCCGGCTGCGCGGGCTAGACCGGAGCGGGACATGCCGCCTTCATTGACGAGATTGCGGACGGTATCGAGCAGGGCAGACGACATGGCAGGACTCCAATCCCTATTTTGGGATAGCGACCATATCACATCGTGATGTGATTAAATCAAGGCCCGATCACACTGATCGCTGACGCGCCGACTGCATCCGGTCAAGATAGCGCGCCAGCACGTCGATTTCGAGGTTGAAGGCGCGACCATCCTCTAGTTTGTCGAGAGTCGTGGCGACGGCGGTGTGGGGGATGATGTTGAGCCCGAAATCCACACTGCCGTCGGGCCGATCCTCCACGCTGTTGACGGTCAGGGAGATGCCGTCGACGGTGATCGATCCCTTCGCGGCCAGCGCGGTCGCGAGCTGCTGCGGCGCACGGATGACGAGGCGGATCGAATCGCCCTCCGATTGCGCGGACACAAGATGGCCCACGGCATCGACATGGCCGGTGACGATATGGCCGCCCAATTCATCGCCGACCTTGAGCGCGCGCTCAAGGTTGAGCCGGCCGCCCTCCCGCCAAAGCCCCGGCGCGGTGCGCGCGACGGTTTCGGCCGACAGGTCGACCGCGAACCAGTCATCGCCCTTGTCCACTACGGTCAGGCAGGCGCCCGAACAGGCGATCGACGCGCCGATCGCCACGCCGTCCATCGCATAGCCGCAGCCGATGACGAGCCGCAGGTCGCCGCGCTGATCATGGCTGCGGATGGTGCCGATGTCGGTGATGATGCCAGTGAACATATGCCTTGCCCCGCTACGCAGAATGGAAGGTCGCTTAGGCGTTGCGAACCCGCTCGTAAACCTCCAGCCGGTCGACGCCCAGCGCGCGATCGTCGGTCAGCCGCCAGCGACCATGCGCCTGGGCGAGGTCGCTAAGGCCGATATCGCCGATGCCGGCCAGCCCGTAGCCGATGAGGATGGGCGCGCGATAGAGCAGCAGCCGGTCAACAAAGTCGGCGCGCAGAAAGGCCGCCGCCGCGCTCGCGCCCCCTTCGACCAGCAGATGATCGACGCGGTCGAGCGCGGCGATCTCCTCCGGCGCGCCGATCCGGTCCCACCCATCGGGTGCTGATCCGCGCGTCAAAAGGAGGCGGCGGGGCGTGCGATCCGCCAGGCCCGGTAAACGCACGTCGAGGCGCGGCGCGTCGGCGCGCAATGTGCCGCCGCCCACCAGGATTGCATCATGCCGCGCGCGTTCCAGATGCGCATGGGCGCGCGCCTGGGGACCGGTGATCCAGCGGCTCGCCCCATTGGCGAGCGCTATGCGTCCGTCGAGCGACAGGCCGAGTTTCAGCGTCACATGCGGCCGGCCGAGCGTTTGCCGCAGAACGAAACCCGCCATGGCGGCGGCCGCCTCATCCGCCATCAGCCCCATGTCCACTGCGACGCCCCGATCGCGCAGCCAGGCCGCGCCCTGGCCATTCGTCCGGGGATCAGGATCGCGCAGCGCGATAACGACGCGCGCGACACTTGCGCGCGCCAGCAGGTCGGCGCACCGCGGGCCGCGCGGGCTGAGATGGAAACAGGGTTCCAGCGTCACATAGGCGGTGGCGTCGCGCGCTTGTTCCATCGCCTGGTCCAGTGCCTGCGCCTCGGCATGGGGGCGGCCGCCTTTTTGCGTCCAGCCGCGCCCCACGATGCGACCGTCATGCACGATCAGGCAACCGACATTGGGATTGGGGGTGGAAAGCCCGCGACCGCGTCGCGACAACGCGATCGCCGCAGCCATGTAGCGCCGGTCATCGGCGGGAGCGGGCGGTTTCAGGGGCGGGCAACCCCCGCCGCGCCAGGGGTGGCCGGCGCGGCCTTCTCGCTCGATTCGGCCTTCACCAGCCGGTCGTCGAGCAGTTCGTTGATCGCCTTGACCGCCTGCTTGCGCTCGGCGGTGTTGCGCTTTTCCTCCTCGCGCCATTCGATGCCGAAGGCGTCGGCATAACCCTGCATCCGCTTCTGCTGTCGCACCAACGCCGCTTCGCGCTTGGCGAAGTCGATCTTCTGCTGGAGGATGATCGCGGCGTCGGACCGGTTGGCGTCCCAGCTTTCGACATAGATGATCTTGTTGCGGGTCGGCATGGTGTTGGTGTTCGCGTCGATCACGAAGGTCCAGATGATGACCCAGGTGATCGCCACCGACAGGCCGAGCAGCGGCCATTTATGCTGCCGCTGCTGCCGGAAATAGCTCCAGAAATCGCCAAGCGCATTCTTGGGGGAAACGGGACGGGGGAAGATCGCCATAGTCTTCCTATACGCCAAGGGCGGGACGGATGCAAAAACTGTCCGCTTGAGCGTGACGCCGGGTCTCGCGAGACGAGGCGGGACCCGGCGGCGTTTAGCGATCGGTCAGGGTAAAGCGCACCATCAGTATCTTGGTCGATGCCACGGGCGCGCCATCGCGCGTCGCGGGACGGAAACGCCAGGCGCGCAATGCGTGGCGCTGCGTTGCCAGCCAGAAGCTGTCGTCGCTCGCCTCGATCCTTTCGATATCCGTCACCCGGCCCTGCGCGTTGATGGTGACGCGGACGGTGACGGTCCCTTCCTTTTGCTGGCGAATCATCGCGCCGGGATAGTCGGGCTGAAATGTCGGCAGCGCACGCGGATCGATGGTCGCCTGCGTCAGCACCGGTTCGGGCAAGGCGGGCGGCGGCGGCAGGACGGGCGGCAATGGAATGAGCGCATCGCCCGGCCCGATATTGCCGATCACTCCGCTGTCGGCGGGCGGCAGAGGAACGATGGTGTCAGGCGCGGTTGGTTGTTTTGGCAGCGGCCGGGTGGGCAAGGCGGCGTCAGGGGCAGGATCGACCCGGTCCACGGGCGGGGGCGGCGGATCGGGTGGCACGGCGTAGGTGTCGATAGGCGGGGCGGGGTTGAAACGATCGATCACCTCCTTGGGGATCAGCAGGAAAGCGGCCACCACCAGGGCATGGACCGCGACCGTGCCGCCCAATGCCAGGGGGGACCGGCGCTCTGCCCCATAGCGCAGGGATGGGCCGTGGCTGTGTGCCGTCATCGTCTGCGCTGATTTTGCCGTCATCATGAGTCGCATCGCTGGCTCCTCTTTATCAATTGCATCCTCTCCCGCCGGGTTCTGGCCCGTGTCTGGAGACATGATACAACATCAAACAATGATATGTTGCAACATTATTTTGATGGAACTGAAACATTCAGGCTGCAACGGGACATATGACGGCAAAGCCTCTGTGCGAGGCGGTGGCGCATCATGGATCATCGTCAGGAGCCATCATGCGTTTGCCAGTTGTCCTTCTTGCCACCGGACTGATCGCGCCGTCCGTCGCCATCGCGCAGCCGCAGGGCGACGCCGGCGGTCCGTGGGCTGCGGATAGCGATCAGGACGGGCAGATCACGCGCGAGGAAATGCGCGCCTATATGGCGCGCCGCTTCAGCCTGATGGACCCGGACGGCGACGGGCTGGTCCCGGCACAGGCGATGCAGAAGATGCTGGGGCATGAGCGGCAGGCGCGGCCTGCTGCACAGCCCGGCCCAGGCGCCGCGCGGGGCGCACGTGGTCCGGGCGGCGGACCGGATGGCGATGGCGGTCGCGGTGGTCCAGGCGGGGCAGGTGGCCCGCCGCCCGGCGGTCCGCCCCCTGGCGGCGAACCGCCACGCGGGAACAGGGCGGATGCCGGCCCGCCGCCGCCCCGGCCCGGGCGCGTCATGCCCTGGCCCGAAGACAGCAATGATGACGGCCAGATTTCGCGGGACGAATTTCTGGCGCCTGCACTCGCCCTGTTCAGCGATGAGGACCGGAATGGCGATGGCGTGCTGAGCGCCGAGGAATTGCCGCCACCCCCGCCGCAGGGCGAAGCACCCGACCAGCGGGCCGCGCCGCCGACCGACTGATTTTCGGTTCGATCAGGGACCGCCGCCTGACTCTCTCCTCTGCGCGGCTGGTCTCGCCGGGGCGCACCGATTGGCCCGGTGCGTCCCGGCTCCATTCGTCACAGCAGCATGTCGATGGCGTGAATGGCAAGGCCGACCAGCCCGCCGACCAGCGTGCCGTTGATGCGAATATATTGCAGGTCGCGTCCGACCGCATGTTCAAGGCGGGTGGTGACGGTGCCCGCATCCCATCCGCGTACCGTATCGCTGACGAGGCGGACGATCGAATCGCCATAGCTGGCGGTCGCGCCCACTGCCGCGCGCCGCACGAAGCGATTGATGACGAGCCGCAGCCGCGCTTCCTGTTGCAAGGTGCCGCCCAGCGCACGGAGCGCCTCCCCCAGCCGCCCGGCCATGGCGCGACCGGGATCGCGCACCGCGCGCAGCAATCCGGCGCGCGCCTGTTCCCACAGGCCGTCGATCCAGCGCTGCATCGCCGGATTGTCGAGGATTTCGTCGCGGATGCCCGCAACCTTTGCCTGCATGTCCAGATCATATTGCAGGTCGAAGGCGAGCTTGGCCATGCCCTCTTCCGCCTTCAGCCGCAGTGGATGGCCGGGGTCCTGCGCCATTTCGGCGAGCAGCTTGCGCAGGCCCGACAGGATGGCGTCGGCCAGATTTTCGTCAAGCCCGGTCCAGCGCAGCACCTTGCCCGCGCGGTCATGCACCATCTGGCGGATGAGATGCTCGTTTGCTTCGAGCGTACGGTCGGCCCAGTGGATGATGCCGTCCATGACCGGACCGTGACGGCCGTCGCGCATCGCCGCCTCTATCGCCTGTCCTGTGAGCGGCGCGATATTGAGGGCGCGCAGCCTCTGGCCGATCGCGCCCTTGACCATGCCACCCAGCCGTTCCTGGTCGAGCGCCTCCAATATGTCCGCGATCAGGCGGGATGCACCTTCGCGCAGTCGACCGTCGCCGCCCGACGGGCTGGCCAGGAAGCGCCCGGCCGCTGCCGCCACGTCCATATGCTGCATCCGCCGCGCGACGACGGCGGGCGTGAGGAAATTGTCGCGCAGGAAGATGGCGAGCGTGTCGCCGATCCGGTCCTTGTTGCGCGGGATGATCGCGGTGTGGGGAATGGGGAGGCCGAGCGGGTGGCGGAACAGGGCCGTCACCGCGAACCAGTCCGCCAGGCCGCCCACCATCGCGGCTTCGGCAAAGGCCTGGACGAAGCCGATTGCGGGATGAAGATGGACGGTCGCACGCGCAAGGATGAACAGCAGCGCCATCGCGACCAGCATGCCCGTCGCCATGATCCGCATGCGCCGCGCCGGATGGGACGCAGGGGTCAGAGGCGGGCGGGGCGCGGCGAGCAGCTTCATGGGCAGGAAACGGTTACGCGCCCGTTTCGTTCAGGCAAGCCTCTCTTTTGGTCGAACAGTCATTGCCGCCTGGCCGGGTGCATTCATTCGGCGGGCGCATGGCCAGGCACCGGCCGCCCGTCGTCACCGGGCTTGTAGGTGAGCAACCCGCGACCCAGGCGCGGACCGACCCAGCTTTCCAGACCGATCGCCAGGCTGAACACCGCCGGCACGATGACCAGCGTCAGGATGGTCGACAGGATGAGGCCGCCGATCACGGTGATGCCCATGGGCGCGCGCCAGGCGGCATCGCCCGACAGCGACAGGGCGGTGGGCACCATGCCCGCGACCATCGCCACCGTGGTCATGACGATCGGCTGGGCGCGCTTGTGGCCGGCATCGATGATCGCTTCCTTCTTGGGCACGCCCTTTTCCATTTCCTCGAGCGCGAAGTCGATGACGAGGATGGAATTCTTTGCAACGATGCCCAGCAGCATCAGCAGGCCGATGAAGACGGGCATCGACAGCGGTTGCCCCGCGACATGCAGCGCCAACGCCCCGCCAAGCGGCGCCAGCAACAGCGAGCCAAGGTTGACGAAGGGCGGCATGATCCGCTTGTACAGCAGGACCAGCACAGCGAGCACCAGCAACACGCCCGAAAAGACGGCGATCACGAAGTTCTGGAGCATTTCCAGCTGCCATTTGGCGTCGCCCGCGTTGATCTTCTGCACGCCCTGAATGCGGCCTTCGTTGATCGCCTTCATCGTCGGTAGCGCGTTGATCTTGGTCATCGCCTGGCTGGTGACGAGGCCGGGGGCGAGGTCGGCGCCGACGACGATGCGGCGGATCTGGTTGTAGCGGCGGATCTGGGTTGGCCCGGCGCCGAAGCTGATATCGGCCACCACGCGCAGCGGCACGGTGCCGCCCGATACTGTAGGCACGGGCATGTTCTGGATCGTCGACAGGTCGCGCCGGCTGTCTTCGGACAGGGACACGCGGATCGGGATCTGGCGGTCCGACAGCGAGAATTTGGCGACATTCTGGTCGATATCGCCGATGGTGGCGATACGGATCGACTGGCTGAGCGCCGCCGTCGTCACGCCCATGCTGGCGGCGAGGTCCATGCGCGGCTCGATGATGATTTCGGGCCGCTGCATGTCGCCCTGGACGCGTGGGTCACGCAGTTCCTTGAGGCCCTTCATTTCCCCGACCAGCTTGTTGGCGGTGCGTTCCAGCAGCGCCGGATCGTCCGATCCGAACATCATGATGACGTCGCGACCAAAGCCGCCGCCCGATTGCGACTGGAAATTGACGCGCGCGTCGGCGATCGTCTGGAATTTGGGCGCAACCTTGCGTTCCCATTCCACCGACGTCATCGGCCGATCCTTCTTGAGCGTCAGAAAAATATCGGCGCTGGTCGGATTGATGTCGGCAAAGGCGGCTTCGACCGTCTGCGTGTCGGCCGCCAGCATGTCGGCGACCTTGCGCGTGATCGCGGTGGTCTGTTCCAGCGTGCTGCCCGGCACGGTTTCGATCTTCACCTGGCTGAAATCGGTGTTGATCGTCGGCTGGAACGTCATGGGCAGCGTGGCGAAGGCGGCGATCGTGGCGATGAAGGCCAGGACGCCCGCGCCCAGCGTCCAGACTCGGTGGTCGGTGAAAAAGCCGGCCAGATGATTGCGCACGCCGCCGCGCGCGTGGCGCGCCTTGGCCCTGCGGTCTTCGAGCGACCAGCGCAGCACGCCCATATAGCGGTCCATCATCCAGCCTTCGCCATGGCTCGCTTCACCATGGGCCTTGAGGAAATAGGCTGCGACCATGGGGGTGATAAGCCGCGCGACCGCAAGGCTCATAAGGACGGACACGACCACGGTCATGCCGAACTGGATGAAGAACTGGCCGGCAAGGCCCGGCATCAGCGCGACGGGCAGGAAGACCGCGACAATCGCCATGGTGGTGGCCAGGACGGCGAGGCCAATCTCGTCCGCCGCGTCGATCGACGCCTGATAGGCGGATTTGCCCATGCGCATGTGGCGCACGATATTTTCGATCTCCACGATCGCGTCATCGACCAGCACGCCCGCGACCAGGCTCAATGCCAGCAGCGAGATGCCGTTCAGCGTGAAGCCCATCATATCCATGAACCAGAAGGACGGAATCGCGGACAAGGGAATGGCGAGCGCGGAAATCATCGTCGCGCGCCAGTCGCGCAGGAACAAGAAGACGATGACGACCGCCAGCACCGCGCCTTCGATCATCGCCGACATGGCGCTGTGATACTGGCCGCGCGTATATTCGACGCTGCTGTAAAGCTGCTTATACTGGACCTTGGGATTTTCCTTTTTCAGCTGGTCCAGCACCTTCATCGCTTCGTCATAGACGGTGACGTCCGATGCGCCCTTGGCCTTGGCGATGCTGAAGCTTGTCACCTGACGGCCGTTCATCAGCGACAGGCTGCGCTGTTCGGCATACATGTCGCGCACGGTGGCAAGGTCGGCGAGCTTGACGGTGCGGCCGCCGGAAATGGCGATCTGGGTTTCGCCCAGCGCGGTGGCGTTGCGGGCATTGCCCAGAACGCGGATCGATTGTTCGGCGCCCGCGATTTCGGTGCGGCCGCCCGCCGAATTGATGTTCACCTGTTGCAGTTGCGCATTCACCTGCGCGGCGGTGATGCCATAGGCTTGGAGCTTGGCGGGATCGAGGATCACGCGGATTTCGCGGCTGACGCCGCCGCCGCGATTGACCGCCGCCATCCCGCTGATGCTCAGCAGGCGCTTGGCGATGGTATTGTCCACATACCAGGACAATTCCTCCAGCGTCATGTCGGTCGCTTCGGCGCTGAAATAGGCGATCGGGCCGCCATCCACGTCGATTCGCTGGACCTGCGGCTCCAATATGCCCTGCGGCAGGTCGCTGCGAATCTGGTCGACGGCGTTCTTGACGTCATTGACCGCGCGGTCGACCGGGGTGCCGATCTGGAACTGGACGTTGGTGAGCGACTGGCCTTCGGACGCGAAGGAGGTGATGTCCTCCACCCCGCTGATGCCGCGGACGGCGGCCTCGACGCGCTGCGTGACTTGGGTTTCCAGCTCGGTCGGTGCGGCGCCCGGCTGGACCACGGTGACGCTGACCATGGGGAAGCTGACGTCGGGATTCTGGTTCACGTCCATCCGCATGAAGCTGACGACGCCCGCCAGCACCAGGGCGGCGAACAGCACCAGCGGCGTCACCGGATTACGGATCGACCATGCGGAAATGTTGCGAAAGTTCATGACGCGCTTCCTTCACCGACCGCCAACCTTGGCGATCGCTTTGTCTGTCCTTGCCGGGCCGGGACCGACCCTGTCGCCTCAGCGACCCTTCGCCAGCTCCGGCTTCACCTTCTGCCCCGGCGTCAGGAAGGCGCCGGCCGAGGTCACGATCTTTTCCGCGCCGGTGATGCCGCTGGTGATGGCGACGCCGTCATCGGACACCTGACCCACCGTGACATTGCGCCGTTCGACCTGATTCTTGCCATTGACGATATAGACGAAACTGCCCTTGGGATCGCTCTGCACCGCCGATTCCGGCAGCAGCGGGGCGCTGCCCGATCCGCTGGTGATGGTGGCGGAGGCAAAGCCGCCCGGACGGACCGCCTTGCTGTAGGGAATGGCGATGCGCGCGATGCCCTGGCGCGTCTGGGGATCGACCACGGGCGACACCTGCCAGACGCGACCCGTCAGCTGCACATCGCTGCCAATGGGGGTGATGACGGCGCTGTTGCCGGGACGCAGCGTTGCGAGGTCACCCTCCGCGACCTGCGCCTGCATTTCCATCTCGCCGCCCTTGGCCATGCGGAACAGCACGCCGCTGCCCGCCTGCACGATCTGACCCGGTTCGACCGACCGCGTCAGCACCAGTCCGGCGGCAGGCGCGCGAATATCCAGTCGGCCCGTCCGGGCGCGCTGTTCGGCCAGTTGCGCCTGGGCGACGCGCACGCGCGCCTCCGCCTGGTCGCGGGTGGCGGTGCGCTGGTCGATGTCGGCGGCGCTGATGAAGCCGCGGCCGACCAGCGCCTTGGCGCGATCAAGCTGCGCCTGGGCGAGCTTGGCGTCGGCGCGGGCGACCTCGACCTGCGCGGCGAGCGAGCGCACCTGCTCGCTCTGCACCGACCGTTCGATCGTCGCGAGCGTCTGGCCCGCCTTCACCCAGTCGCCCGGCTGAACCAGAACGCGGCTGACCATGCCGCCTTCGCCCACGACGCCGACCGGCATGTCGACGCGCGCGGCGAGCGAGCCCGTGGCGCGCACGGTGCGGGCGACCGTCGACTGGCCAGGGCTGGTGACGGTGACGACCGGCGCGACCGCTCCCGGCGCAGGCGTCACGGCAGTATCACCGCCGCGCATCGAAATGGCGGCGGCGACCGCGATCAGCGCAACGACGACACCAGCGCCGATGATGAGCTTCTTCCTGCTGCGGCGCCGATCATCCCCGTCCATGATGATTGCCGAGTCGCCCAGCAGCTGGGTTTCGTAGTTCATGCCGATTCCATCTCTCCGGCGCTTTGCCCCTGTTGGCGACTGTGTTATATGAATATATCACCTGCCTCAAGCCCATTTATCATGGGGGCAGGGGACAGGGCAAAGCGATAATGTGACCGTCGGCCAGCCTTAACCGGGCCTTTCGTCGTGGCGACGCCATAGCACGGATTGGGCCGTTTCGATAGCGCATCGACTTGCCAACCGCGCGCTTTTGTGGCGCTATCCGCGCGGGTCGCATATTCAGGCATGAGGGGAGTGCGTCATGGACGTGCTGGGGTGGATTGTCATCGGCCTACTTGCGGGCGTGGTGGCGGGTTTCCGGATGCCGGCGCGCGATCCGGGCGGTCATGTGGTGAGGATTTTGCTGGGGATCGCGGGCGCGTTGCTCGCAGGCTTCACGGGTAGACTGATGGGGCTTTACGGCGCGGATCAGAGAGCGGGTTTTATTGCGGCTTTAATGGGATCGGCGGCGATCTTGATATTGTATCGGCTGACTATCGCCCGGCGTTAAGCGCACGCAAAAAAGGCCGCGCCCGGCGGGCACGGCCTTTTAGGATTAAGGCGCTTTCGCGCTTAGCGCATCGAGCCGCGACGCACCAGATTGACGATCGCCAGCAGGATGATCGCGCCGACCAGCGACACGAGGAAGCTGTAGACGGTCAGGCCGTCATTGATCGAACCGCCGCTGAAGATCAGGCCGCCGATGAACGCGCCGACGATGCCGACGACGATATTGAGCAAGATGCCCTGCTGTGCGTCAGTGCGCATGACCATGCTGGCAAGCCAGCCGATGATGCCGCCGACGATCAGCCACAAGATGATTCCCATGTTACTCTCCTTGACCAGGCCCCCATCGGGTTGGGTGCCTATTCAACGGAGCAAGGGGCATCGCGTTCCATCGCACAAAAATGATTCCGGGATTGAAACCATCTTCGCTTTCCGCCCGTTAGAGCAGGCTTTTTCATGCGCCAAAGAAAAGAAGCCGCCGGAGCGCGCCGGCGGCTTTAAGGATAAGCTGTCGTCCTTGCCGCAGGGGCGGCGATCAGCCGGGGGAGGTCAGTATTTCTGCTGCCGCTCGTAGAGCGACTTATAATATTGGATGCGCGTCACACGCAGGCCGTGCATGCCCGACCGGTCGACCGCGCGCTGCCAGCCGGCAAATTCCTCCAGCGTCAGATTATAGCGGGCGCAGGCTTCATCCACGCTGAGCAGGCCGCCATTGACGGCGGCGACCACTTCGGCCTTGCGCCGCACCACCCATCGCGTCGTGTCGCGCGGCGGCAGGCTGTCGAGCGTCAGCGGCTCTCCGAGCGGACCGACGACCTGGGCTGGCCTGATTTTCTGGTTCTCGATCATTCTTACCTCAATTTGCGGCGCTGGCCTTGCCGAACTCTGCCGTGAAACCCTGTTATCTCCATCAGCCCTGAACAGGGGCTAAAGCGCGAAGGTAAACACCGGCTTCATTCCTCCTGTCCCCTTGTCAGACGACCTGCGACCACCGGGTTGAAACTGCCCGACAATCGCTCGGCTTCGATCATGCCGCCGGGACGTGGCGCAAAAATATCCGCCAGTCCCTGGACCCAATCATCGCCTCCATCCTGCCCCCGCAGGCTTCCCGCCACGGCCTTGGCGGTCGGGCTGGCCGCCTGGGCCGCCGCGGTGGCGGCGCGCAGGAAGGGCCAGACCGGCACGCGCGGCCAGCCGGTCACTCTGGCGTTGGCGGGGGTCAGCCCGCCTGCCCGGAGGAAACTCAAGTCCATGGAGGATGCTTGTAGCGGGCAATGGATAATCGAGAGTAAACTCGGCCAACGCTTCACCCCGTTCTGCGAGTCATTCTGGCGGTAAAACGAAGAAAGCGCGTCATATTTCGTTAACTTTTGCGCGCGGCAGCGCTTGGCCCTATATGCGCGCCCATGCAGCCAGAGTTTCAGCTTCCCCCGCCGCTCGACCGGCGGCGAATCGTTGTCGCCATGTCCGGCGGCGTGGACAGCAGCGTGGTCGCCGCGCTCGCGGCCAGGACCGGCGCGGAAGTGATCGGCGTCACGCTGCAGCTATACGACCATGGCGCGTCGGTCGGCCGCACGGGCAGCTGCTGCGCGGGGCAGGATATTCGCGACGCGCGCGCGGTCGCCGACCGCATCGGCATCGCCCATTATGTCTTTGATTATGAAAGCCGGTTTCGCGATTCGGTGATCGCCGACTTTGCCGATGAATATATGGCCGGGCGCACGCCTATCCCCTGCGTCAAATGCAATATGGGCGTGAAGTTCACCGACCTGTTCCAGATCGCGCGCGACCTGGGCGCCGATTGCCTGGCGACCGGCCATTATGTCCGCCGGGTCGAGGGCGCGGCCGGGGCGGAGCTGCACCGTGCCGCCGATCCGGCGCGCGACCAGAGCTATTTCCTGTTCGCGACGACCCAGGCGCAGCTCGACTATCTGCGCTTCCCGCTGGGTGGCCTGCCCAAAGCCCAAGTGCGCGAGATCGCCGCCGAACTCGGCCTGTCCGTCGCGTTAAAGCCCGACAGCCAGGACATCTGCTTCGTTCCCGATGGCGACTACGCCAAGATCGTTCGGAAACTGCGCCCCGACGCGGATGAAGGCGGGGACATCGTCCATGTCGACGGCCGCGTGCTGGGCCGGCACAAGGGGTTGATCCATTATACGGTCGGCCAGCGCAAGGGGCTGGAAATCGGTGGCCAGCCCGACCCGCTCTATGTCGTGCGGCTGGAGGCGGAGGCGCGTCGCGTGATCGTGGGGCCAAAGGCGGCGCTGGCGGTGTCGGGCGCGCTTCTGTCGGATATCAACTGGCTGGGCGGGGATTTTACGGGGCCGCTGACCGCCAAGGTCCGCTCCATGGCGAAACCCGTCCCCGCGCGCCTCGACGGCGACCGGCTGATCTTCGACGCGCCGGAATATGGCGTCGCGCCGGGGCAGGCGGCGGTCCTTTATGCCGGCGACCGCGTGCTGGGCGGCGGCTGGATCGCCAGCACGGAAAGCGCGATGGCGCAGGCGGCTTGACCTTTCTCACAACGTCATGCCGGGCTTGACCCGGCATCCCGCTTCAATTTTGGCGCAAAAAAAGCAGTGGGATCCCGGCTCAAGGCCGGGATGACGGATAGGAATTTGCTCGCGGGATGGCCGGGCGATAGATTTATTTGATATCGTGGCGGTGCATTGACGGAAATCCGAAAAGGCGGAAGTTCTGTCCTCTTTTATGTGGGCGTCACCATCTGGATCGCGCTTTTCGCTTTTGTCGATGTCCTGATTTGGTCACAGCCCCCAAACCTTGCCCTTTTGCGCCCTCGCGCTTAAGTGCCGCGCGTCATGACTCGTTCGCTCACTTTCGCCATTCCCAAGGGGCGCATCCTCGATGAGGCGCTGCCTTTGCTTGCCAGGGCCGGTATCGAGCCGGAGGCGGAATTTCATGACAAGAAGAGCCGGGCGCTGCGCTTCGCCACCAATCGGGCGGACGTGTCGATCATCCGCGTGCGCGCCTTCGACGTCGCGACCTTTGTCGCGCATGGCGCGGCGCAGATCGGCATCGTGGGATCCGACGTGGTGGAGGAATTCGGCTACTCCGAACTCTATGCGCCGGTCGACCTCGATATCGGCCATTGCCGCCTGTCGGTCGCCGAGCCGGCTGGCCTGGCCGATGAAGACCCGGCGGCGATGAGCCATGTGCGCGTCGCGACCAAATATCCGCACCTGACCCGCCGCTATTATGAGGCGCGCGGGCTTCAGGCCGAATGCGTGAAGCTGAATGGCGCGATGGAACTGGCGCCGTCGCTGGGCCTGTCGCGCCGGATCGTCGACCTGGTGTCGTCGGGTGCGACGCTGAAAGCCAATGGCCTTGTCGAAACCGATATCATCATGCCGATTTCCGCGCGGCTGATCGTCAACCGCGCTGCCTACAAGATGCGGTCGGCCGACCTGGTGCCGCTGGTCGAAGCCTTCCGCGCCGCCGTGGGGGTGAAGGATGCGGCGTGATTCAACAGTCCATGCTCCCGCGCAGGCGGGAGCCCAGGCGAGAGGGCGGAGCTGGGTTCCTGCCTTCGCAGGAACACGCCGCTCTTTGATGCAAGGGCCGTCAACATGACCCTTCGCCTTTCCACCAGCGACGCCGATTTTCCGGCCGCCTTCACCACCCTGGTCGATGCGCGGCGGGAAGCGGATGAAGATGTGTCGCGTGACGTGACCGCGATCCTCAAGGCCGTGCGCGCCGGCGGCGACGCGGCGCTGGCCGACTATACGCAGCGGTTCGACCGGCATGACCTGAATGTCAGCGGCTGGGCGGTGACGGCGGCGGAAACACGCGCTGCGCTCGACGGGATCTCCGCAGAGCTTCGCGACGCGCTGGAACTCGCGGCCGCGCGCATCGCCGATTATCATGAAAAGCAGAAGCCCCAGGACAGCGACGGCGTGGACGCGGCGGGCGTGCGGCTGGGCGCGCGCTGGACGCCGGTCGATGCGGCCGGGCTTTATGTGCCGGGCGGGCGCGCCGCCTATCCCAGCTCGCTGCTGATGAATGTCATCCCGGCCAAGGTCGCGGGCGTCCAGCGCATCGCGATGGTGACGCCAACGCCGGGGGGCGAGATCAACCCGCTCGTCCTTGCCGCCGCGCAGATCGCGGGAATCGAGGAAATCTGGCGCGTGGGCGGGGCGCAGGCGGTGGCCGCGCTCGCCTATGGCACCGATCGGATCAGGCCGGTGGACGTCATCACTGGTCCTGGCAATGCCTGGGTCGCCGAAGCCAAGCGCCAGCTGTATGGCGTGGTCGGCATCGACATGGTGGCGGGGCCGTCGGAAATCGTCGTCGTCGCCGATGGCCGCAATGATCCTGAATGGACCGCGGCCGACCTGCTCAGCCAGTCGGAACATGACCCGACCAGCCAGTCGATCCTCTTCACCGACGACGCCGCCTTTGCCGATGCCGTCGCCGCAGCGGTGGAGCGCCAGATTCCAGCGCTGTCCACCAGCGCGGTTGCGCGGACCAGCTGGGACGCCAATGGCGCGATCATCATCGTGCGCGACCTTGATGAAGCGATGCCGCTGGTCGACCGGCTGGCGCCGGAGCATCTGGAACTGGCGGTGGAGGACCCTGAACCCCTGTTCGCGCAGGTGCGCCATGCCGGATCGGTGTTCCTGGGCCGGATGACGCCCGAAGCAGTGGGCGATTATGTCGCTGGGCCGAACCATGTGCTGCCGACCGGCCGGCGCGCGCGTTTCTCCTCGGGGCTGTCCGTGCTCGATTTCATGAAGCGCACCAGCTTCCTCAGCCTTGATCGCGATGCGATCGGCGCGATCGGCCCGGCCGCCGTCGCGCTGGCGCGGGCGGAGGGGTTGCCGGCCCACGCAGCGTCCGTGGCGCTGCGTTTGTCCTGACAACCATCCCCGTTCGGTTCGAACCTGTCGAGAACCGGAGGAACAGGGTTCTCGACAGGCTCGAACCGAACGGATTATCTAGGCGTATGAACGACCGCTCCAAATCCCGCTCCGCCGCGCGCCTTGCCGCGGTCCAGGCGCTTTACCAGCTGGACATGGAGGGCACGCCGCTCGCCAGCCTGCTGCATGAATTCCACCAGCATCGCCTGGGCGCGACCATCGAGGACGTGACCTATGCGCAGGCGGAGGAAAGCTTCTTCGACGATATCGTGACGGGCGTGGACAAGCGCCGGGCGGAGATTGACGGGCTGGTCGCCGCGCGGCTGTCGAGCGGCTGGTCGATGGATCGGCTGGACAAGCCGATGCGCCAGATTTTGCGCGCGGGCACCTATGAATTGCTGGCGCGCAAGGATGTCGGCACCGGGACGGTCATCAGCGAATATGTCGATGTCGCCCACGCCTTTTACGACAAGCGCGAAGCCGGGTTCGTCAACGGCCTGCTCGACGGCGTGGCGAAGGACGTTCGCGACTGATCAGCGGTCAGGCCGCGCGAGCAGGAACAGCAGCGGAATATCAACCCGCTCGCTCCAGGCGCGCTCGTCATGGGCGGTGCCGGTGAAGGTCCTGCTCTGGAAGGCGGGGCCGGTCCGCCAGCCGCGCCGGGCAAGAACCGACTCCATTGCGCGCGCGAAGGGCGGGTAATAGCGGTCGAGCGTGGCGGTGCCATGATCGATATAGAGGCGGTTGACGGCCGGATCGACGCCGCTGTCCTGCAACCAGGCGGAAAAGGCCGCCACCACGATGGCGGGGGCATCGGCCGGCACATCCCCGGCGACGCCTGCTCCGACCAGCGGCCAGTGAACCGATAGCGCAGCGGCCTGGCCGAAGATGTGAGGATAGCGCCCCAGCGCATAGAGCGAGATCAGCCCGCCCATGGACGATCCCATGATCGCGGTGTCGTCGCGGCCGGGCAGGGTGCGATAGTCGCGGTCGATCCGGGGCTTGAGTTCCTCGACGATGAACCGCAGATAGGCGTCCGACAGCGGTTCGCCGCCATGGCTGTCGCGCACCATGCGGGCATAGGCTGCGGGCAGCCGGTCATGGACGCCCTTTGGCATATATTCGCGGTAGCGCGCGTCCGTGCTCGCCATGCCGACGATGATGGCGGGGCGGCCGGCCCGAAGCATGGACAGTCGCGTCATCGCTTCGTCCATGCACCATTCGACGCCGAAATTGGCCGCTGTGGCGTCGAACAGATTCTGCCCGTCGTGCATGTAGAGGACCGGGAAGCGCCGCGCGCCCGCGTCATAGCCTGGCGGCAGCCAGATGGTGATGGTGCGCGGCGCGACGAAGGCCGACGGCATGTCCGCGATGGTGACGATCCGCCCGGTCGAGGGCGTCTGCGCATTTCCCGTCCCGGCGCACAGAGCACTCAGCCACAGGGCGCTCAACCACAGGGCGACCAACCCGACCCAGCGCATCAACCACCCTCCTCGTTCGTCATGGTCTTGTTCCTGCCCATGCCCTAGGATGGCATCCCATGTCCGATGAATACGAATTCCTGACATTGCTAAGAAGCCGTATCGTCCATGATGGCGCGCGAGGACTGATGGATGATGTGGCGGTGCTGCCCCTTGGCGAGACGCGCCTCGTCCTCACCAGCGACACGATCGTGGAGGGGGTGCATTATCTGCCCGCCGATCCGCCTGCCGACATTGGCTGGAAACTGGCGGCGGTGAACCTGTCGGATTTGGCAGCCAAAGGGGCGCGGCCTGTGGGGTGCATGCTCAATTATGCGCTGTCGGGCGACGCGGCGTGGGACGCGGCCTTTCTTGGCGGGCTGCACGACCTGCTGGACCGCCATGCCATGCCGCTGCTGGGCGGCGACACGGTCAAGATGCCAGCGGGGTCGGCGCGCAGCTACAGCCTGACCGCCATGGGGGAGGCGCGGGCCGCGGTGCCCAGCCGCGCCGGCGCGCGGGCGGGGGATCGGCTCTATGTGACAGGCCCGGTCGGCGACGCAGGCATTGGCCTGGACCTGGCCCGCGCCGATCCGGCGGCGTCGGGACCGCTGGTCGACGCCTATCGCCGGCCGCGTCCGCGCCTGTCCGAAGGCACTCTGCTCGCGCCGGTGGTCAGCGCGATGATGGACCTGTCGGACGGGCTGCTGATCGATGCGGCGCGCATGGCGCAGGCCAGCCAGGTCGCGATCACCATCGATCATGTCCCGCTGTCCCCGGCGCTGGAAAAGGCGCGCGGCGCGAGCACCGCCGTCCAGATGGCGGCGGCACGGGCGGGCGATGACTATGAACTGCTTTTTACCCTGCCGCGCGGCGTCGCTCCGCCCGTGCGCGCCATTCCCATCGGCCATGTGTCGTCCGGCGCCGGCCTGACGCTGATGATCGACGGCGCGGCCATGCCGCTGCCCGAAAGACTTGGCTGGGAACATTGACCCAGAGCATCGGCGGCCGGTTGCGCCATGTTCCGCGACCATCTTGACGCGCGCCATCGCGCCTGTAGCTTGATCGCTGCCTATTTCTCAGTTGGTTGGAAGGCACGTGCCATGCGTGACGCCCGATGCTGATTGACGCGGTGCCAGATGCCGAACGCCATTTGTCCGGCCGCCCGCCCTTGCGCCCTTCGTTCGCCCGTCATTCCCTGCGGAGCGGCCGATGACAGCAACGACAGGGGGAGAGGATCAAGCATGGAGATAGTCTTTATCGCCATAGGATGCGGCCTGCTGGCCGTGCTCTATGGCCTTTTCACCGCACGGCAGGTGCTGGCCGCGTCGCCGGGAAACGCCACGATGCAGGCGATCGCAGGTGCGATCCAGGAAGGAGCAAAGGCCTATCTGGGGCGGCAATATAGCACCATTGCCGTCGTCGGCGTCGTCGTCGCTGTTCTGGTCGCGCTGTTCCTGGGGCTGACGTCCGCGATCGGGTTCCTGATCGGCGCGATCCTGTCGGGCGCGGCCGGTTTCATCGGCATGACCATTTCGGTGCGGGCCAATGTGCGCACCGCCGAAGCGGCGCGCGGATCGTTGCAGAGCGGCCTGACCGTCGCCTTTCGCGCGGGCGCGATCACCGGGATGCTGGTGGCGGGGCTGGCGCTGCTGGCGATCAGCGGCTTTTTCTGGTTCCTGACCGGCCCGGCGGGCCATGCGCCCGACGACCGGCTGGTCATCGATTCGCTGGTCGCCTTGGCCTTCGGCGCGTCGCTCATCTCCATCTTCGCGCGGCTGGGCGGGGGCATCTTCACCAAGGCGGCCGATGTCGGCGCGGACCTGGTGGGCAAGGTGGAGGCGGGCATCCCCGAGGATGACCCCCGCAACCCCGCCGTCATCGCGGACAATGTCGGCGACAATGTGGGCGATTGCGCCGGCATGGCAGCCGACCTGTTCGAAACCTATGTCGTGACCGTCGGTGCGACGATGGTGCTGACCGCGCTGCTGGTGACAGGCGTGGACAATGCATTCCTGATGAAGCTGATGGGCCTGCCGCTTATCGTCGGGGGATTGTGTATCATCACGTCGATCATCGGCACCTATATGGTGCGGTTGGGCCGGTCGCAGTCGATCATGGGGGCGCTTTACAAGGGCTTCTGGACCACTGCCATCCTGTCGATTCCGGCCATCTATCTCGCGACCAACTGGGTGCTGGGCGACATGACGACGGTGTTCGGCGCCGATCTGGACGGCGTTGGCGGCTATAGCGGCATGGCGCTGTTCTGGTCGATGATGGTGGGGCTGGGCGTCACAGCGTTGATCGTGTGGATCACCGAATATTATACCGGCACCAATTACCGCCCGGTCCGCTCCATCGCCAAGGCGTCGGAAACCGGCCATGGCACCAATGTCATCCAGGGGCTGGCGGTCAGCCTGGAGGCGACCGCGCTGCCGACGCTCGTGATCGTCGTCGGCATCATCCTGGCCTATCAGGCGGCAGGGCTGATCGGCATCGCCTTTGCCGCGACCGCGATGCTGGCGCTGGCGGGCATGGTGGTGGCACTCGACGCCTATGGCCCGGTTACGGACAATGCCGGCGGCATCGCCGAAATGAGCCACATGGACGAGACGGTGCGGGTGAAGACCGATGCGCTCGATGCAGTCGGCAATACGACCAAGGCGGTGACGAAGGGCTATGCCATCGGGTCGGCGGGGCTGGCGGCGCTGGTGCTGTTCGGCGCCTATACCGAGGATTTGAAATTCTATAATTCGGCGCTGGGCCTGACCGCGCCGGTCGATTTCAGCCTGTCCAACCCCTATGTGATCGTGGGGCTGCTGCTGGGCGCGCTGCTGCCCTATCTGTTCGGTGCGATGGGGATGACGGCGGTCGGCCGAGCGGCAGGGCATGTGGTGAAAGATGTGCGCCACCAGTTCGCCACCGACCATGGCATATTGCGCGGCGAATCGCGGCCCAATTATGCGCGCACGGTCGATCTGGTCACGCGCGCCGCGATCCGCGAAATGATCGTGCCCAGCCTGCTGCCGGTGCTGGCCCCGATCATCGTCTATTTCGCGATCGCGGCGGTGGCGGGCATCGACAATGGCTTTGCCGCACTGGGCGCGTTGCTGCTGGGCGTGATCGTGTCGGGGCTGTTCGTCGCCCTGTCGATGACGTCGGGCGGCGGCGCATGGGACAATGCTAAGAAATATATCGAGGACGGCAATCATGGCGGCAAGGGCAGCTTTGCCCATCTCGCCGCCGTGACGGGCGATACGGTGGGCGATCCCTACAAGGACACCGCCGGTCCTGCGGTCAACCCTATGATCAAGATCACCAATATCGTCGCGCTGCTATTGCTCGCCGCGCTGGCGCATGGGGGATGACCGGATAGGCTGACTGACATAGGCCTGTATTGGCCGACCGTGCCGGCTCCGTTACACCAGCGGGGCCGGCATGTTTTCATGGTAGATCTCGCGTCCTTGCTGCACCTGCGCAGCGGCTTGCTTGCCCCCCTTTCCGGGCGCGCCTATAGCCCGCGCCATGAATGCCGAACCCTTCCGGTCCCAGCTTGCCGCGCTGGAACAGCGCGGGCGCCTGCGCCGGCTTTCACCCCGCGCCGGTCGCGATTTCGCCTCCAACGATTATCTCGGCCTTTCCAGCGACCCTATGATCGCGCAGGCGGTGGCCGATGCGGTCGCGCGGGGCGTGCCGCTGGGGTCGGGCGGATCGCGACTGCTGCGCGGCAATGCGCCCGAACATGAAGGGCTGGAGGCGAAGGCGGCGGACTTTTTCCGCACCCAGGCGGCCTTGTTCCTGGCCAATGGCTATGTCGCCAATCTGGCGTTGCTGTCGGCGCTGCCACAGCGCGGCGACCTGATCGTGGTTGACGAACTGGTGCATGCCAGCGTCCATGACGGCATCCGCATGAGCAAGGCGAGCGCGGTGTTCGCGCGGCACAATGATGTGCAGAGTTTTGCCGACCTGATCGCCGCTTTTCGCGCCGAAGGGGGCAAGGGAAGGGTGTGGATCGCGGTGGAAACGCTCTATTCCATGGATGGCGACATGGCGCCGCTGGCGGACCTGGCAAAGCTCGCCGCCCGGCATGAAGCGATGCTGCTGCTGGATGAAGCGCATGGCACCGGCGTCTTCGGCCCGTCCGGCCGTGGTCTGTCGGCGGGTCTGGACGGGCTGCACAATGTCGTGACGCTGCACACCTGTGGCAAGGCTATGGGCGCGGAGGGCGCGCTGATCTGTGGCCCGCGCATCCTGATCGATTATCTGGTCAATCGCGCCCGGCCCTTCATCTATTCGACCGCGCCCTCGCCATTGATGGCGGTCGCGGCCGCCGCCGCGATCGACCGCATCGAGGCGGCGGACAATCGCCGCGACCGGCTGGCGACGCTGCGCCAGGATGCGGCGGAAGCGATCTGCGCGCCGCTCGGCCTGCCGCGCCCGCGCAGCCAGATCATCCCCGTCATATTGGAGGATGACGCCCGCACCATGGCAACCGCCGCCGCCTTGCAGGAGGCAGGGTTCGACGTGCGCGGCATTCGCCCGCCCACCGTGCCGGCGGGGACCAGCCGGCTGCGCATTTCGCTCAGCCTGAATGTCGGTCGCAACGATGTGCTGGCGCTGGGCGAGTTGTTGCGGAGTCACGTCGCATGACCATCTTCATCGTGACGGGAACCGATACCGGCATTGGCAAGACCGTGTTCTCCGCCGGGCTGGCCGGCGCGCTGGGCGCCTGTTACTGGAAGCCGATCCAGGCCGGCGTCGATCCGGAAGGCGACAAGGAAACCGTCGCCGCCCTGTCCGGTCTGCCGGCCGAACGCATATTGCCCGAGGCCTATCGGCTGGCGACGCCGGCATCGCCCCATCTTGCCGCACGGATCGACGGGGTGGACATACGGCTCGACCGGCTGGCGCTGCCGCGCGTCGACGGGCCGCTGGTGGTCGAAGGGGCAGGCGGGCTGATGGTGCCGATCAGCGAAACGATGCTGATGATCGACCTGTTTGCCCATTGGGGCCAGCCGGTCATCCTGTGCGCGCGCACCGCCCTTGGCACCATCAACCACAGTTTGCTCAGCATCGAGGCGTTGCGCGCCCGCGACGTGCCGATTGCCGGCATTGCCTTCATTGGCGACGAACATGCCGAAAATGAACGGATCATTCCCGCGCTGGCCAAGGTGCCGGCGCTGGGCCGGTTGCCGATGCTGGCCGAGATGACGCCGGACGCGCTGGCGCACGCCTTTGCCCGGCACATCAACCTGCCATAATTTTCGACCAACGACATGGACAAGCCTGTTGCACGGGCGTTCAAGTCCCGCTCATGCCGGGTGTGTCACAGGCGCGCCCAGTCTATGCCAAGCAAGGGACGCTTTGATGACCAAATATATTCTGGGGGCCGCTGTCAGCGCGCTCGCCCTGGCCGCGACTGCGGCCCATGCCGATCAGGCCGCGACGCCGGCATCTGCATCGTCCGCCACCGCGAAGCCGACTTATGGCAGCTATGGCTTTGATGAAAGCGGCATGGACAGGTCGGTCAAGCCGGGCGACGATTTCTACGACTATGCCAATGGCACCTGGGCGAAGAACACGCCGATTCCGGCCGACAAGTCCAACTATGGCGCGTTCAATATCCTGGACGACCTGTCGCGCGAGCGCACCAAGGGGATATTGGAGGCCGCGCAGACCGATCCCAACAGCAAGATCGGCAATGCCTATGCCGCCTATATGAACAAGGCCGCGGTCGAGGCGAAGGGCATGGCGCCGATCAAGCCATGGCTTGCCGAAATCGAGGCGGTGAAGGATCGCGCCGGCTATGCCAAGGTTGCGGCGAAAGCCGCGCGCGCCGGCATTCGCGGCCCGTTCCGATTCTATGTCGGACAGGATGACAAG
The DNA here is from genome assembly GCF_001598335.1 of Sphingobium abikonense NBRC 16140. Taxonomy (GTDB): domain Bacteria; phylum Pseudomonadota; class Alphaproteobacteria; order Sphingomonadales; family Sphingomonadaceae; genus Sphingobium; species Sphingobium abikonense. Next base: position 10,349 of record NZ_BCYT01000019.1, on the reverse strand, counting down.
GACCCTGAAACCTACATCCTCTCGATGATGCAGGGCGGCCTTGGCCTGCCCGATCGCGACTATTATCTCGACCAGGGTGAGAAGATGGCGGCGATCCGCACCGCCTATGTCGCCCATCTGGAAAAGATGCTGACTCTGGCCGGCCAGAGCGACGCAAAGGCGCGCGCGGCCGCATTGATGGCGTTTGAAACGGAGATCGCCAAGGTCCACTGGACCCAGATCGACAGCCGCGATGCCGACAAGACCTATAACAAGATGACGCTGGCGCAGCTGGAGCAGGCCGCGCCGGGCTTCGACTTTGCGGGCTATTATGCCGCGAATAATCTCAAGCCGACGAGTCTGCTGGTCGCGCAGCCCAGCGCCATTACCGGCGAAGCGGCGCTGATCGCCAAGGCGCCGATGCAGGTGCTCAAGGACGGGTTGCTGCTGTCCAGCCTGCACGCCTATGCCGATTATCTGCCCGATACGGTCGCCGACGCGGACTTCGCTTTTTACGGCACGACCCTGTCGGGCACGCCCGAACGCGAGGAGCGGTGGAAGCGCGGCGTCACCTTCCTCAAGGAATCGCTGGGCGAGGAAGTCGGCAAAATCTACGTCGCCAAATATTTTCCGCCCGAAACCAAGGCGGCGATGGACGACCTCGTCAAGAATGTGCTCGCCGCCATGGGCCGCCGCATCGACGCGCTGCCCTGGATGAGCGATACGGCCAAGGCGCGCGCGCACAAGAAGCTGGCGGCCTTCACGCCCAAGATCGGCTATCCCGACAAATGGCGCGATTATTCGGGGCTGGACATCAAGCGCGACGATTTGCTCGGCAATGCGATGCGCTCCAACGCGTTTGAGTTCGACTATAATATCGGCAAGCTCGGCAAGCCCATCTATCGCTGGGAATGGGGCATGACCCCGATGGAGATCAACGCCTATGCCAATTTCGGCATGGTGGAAATCGTCTTCCCGGCCGCCATCCTGCAACCGCCCTTCTTCGATCCCAAGGCGGACCCGGCCGTCAATTATGGGGGCATCGGCGCGGTGATCGGCCATGAACTCAGCCATCATTTCGACGACCAAGGCGCGAAATATGACGAGACGGGCAAGCTCAACCAGTGGTGGACCGATCAGGATGTCGCCAATTTCAAGGGGCTGACCGACAAGCTGGTCAAGCAATATGACGCCTATGAACCCTTCCCCGGCGCGCATGTGAAGGGCGCCTTCACGCTGGGCGAGAATATCGGCGACCTGGGCGGTCTGGCGGTCGCGCTGGACGCCTATCATGCCTCGCTGGGCGGCAAGAAGGCGCCGGTGATCGACGGAATGACCGGCGATCAGCGTTTCTTCCTGGGCTGGGCACAAGTGTGGCGGCGCAATTACCGCGAAGCCAATCTGCGTCAGCGGCTGGTCACGGACCCGCACGCACCGTCGCAATATCGCACCGACATCGTGCGTAATTTCGATGCCTGGTATGACGCATTCAAGCCGTCGCCCAATGGCAAAATCTATCTGACGCCGGAAAATCGCGTGAAGATCTGGTAAGAATAACGACGGCCGGCGGAGAAATTCGCCGGCCTTGTCCATGATGTCACGCCGATAGGCCGTGACGAAAAACGGGTCGGCTGAATGGAACCGGGCAGTCGTCTATCGAATGGCTCGATTCAGCCAAAAGGGTCTTTCCTCCCCTGCACGCTTCACCCATTTTGATTGGGTAATGACATGCAGGAGACTGAACATGAAGGGTCTGATCCAATCCCGTTTGACCAAGGCCGGTCTTGTATCGGCCGCTTTTCTGGTCGCCACCCCGCTTTATGCGCAGATGAGCCCGGCAGCCCCCGCAGAGCCTGCGGCGCCATCGGCGACACCAGCGCCCGCGGCTGGCGCAGGCAATTTCACGGATGCGGAGATCAAGCAATTTGCCGCCGCAGCCGTCGAAGTGACGAAAATTCAGCAGGACAGCACGATTTCGGCAGCGGACAAGCAGCCCAAGATGCTGGCCGCAGTGCAGTCGTCGGGCCTTCCGCCCGAGAAGTTCAACCAGATCGGGCAGGCCGCAGCGGCCGATCCCGCGCTTCAGCAGCGTATCCAGGCATCGGCACCCGCCGCGCCTGCAACCCCGGCCGCACCGGAGGCGGGCGCGATGCAACCGGCCGAGCCGGCTCAGCCGCCCCAATAAGCCATACGGCATAGCAGAGCAGGAGGGCAGTTTCCGAAAGGAGGCTGCCCTTTGGCGTATCCAGCGCACAAAATTGGTTCCCGGCGCGTGAGAAAATATCGGGGGTGACGGCAACGATCCAGTCTGATTATGCTCCGCGCCATGCATGACCAGGCCCTATCCATTGCGCTGATCGGAATCTTCGGCATCGGCGCGCAATGGATCGCCTGGCGCACTGGTTGGCCCGCCATCGCGCTGATGCTGGCGGCCGGTGTCATCAGCGGGCCCGTGCTGCATCTCATCAATCCCGAGCATGTGTTCGGCGAATTGCTGGAACCGATGGTGTCGGTGGCCGTCGCGCTGATCCTTTTCGAAGGGGGGCTCAGCCTCAATTTCCGCGAATTGCGCAAGACCGACGGCGCGGTCACGCGGTTGGTCCTGCTGGGTGCGCCGATTGGCTGGATTTTGGGGGCGGTTGCCTGCTTCTATGTCGCGGGCCTGGTGTGGCCGGTGGCCATATTATTCGCCGGCATTTTGGTGGTGACAGGGCCGACGGTGGTGCTGCCGCTGCTGCGCCAGTCCAATGTCGCGGCGCGGCCGCGCGCGATCCTGAAATGGGAAGCGATTGTCAACGATCCGGTCGGCGCGCTGCTGGGCGTCGTGACCTATGAATATCTGCGGCGCGCTGGGGAAGGCGGTTCGCTCGCCTCGGTCATCTTCGCACTGGTCGCGGCGGCGGTGGTCGCGGGCCTGATCGGCTGGCTGGCGGCAAGGGCACTTGGATGGGCCTTTCCGCGCGGTCATGTGCCTGAATATCTGAAGGCGCCCGTCCTGCTGGTCGCGGTGATCGGCGTCTTCGTGCTTTCCAACGCGATCCAGCAGGAAACCGGGCTACTGGCGGTCACGATCATGGGCGTGGCGCTCGCCAATATGCGGCTTGATTCCCTGCGCGACATTCAGCCGTTCAAGGAGAATGTCACCGTCCTGCTCATATCGGGCGTGTTCGTCATCCTGTCCGCCTCGCTGGATTTCGAGGCGCTGCGCCAGTTCGAATGGCGCTTCCTGGCCTTCCTGCTGGTGCTGATGTTCCTGGTGCGGCCCGCGACCGTGTTGATCAGCCTGGCCTTCACCAAGGTCCCCTGGAACGAGCGGCTGCTGGTCGCCTGGATCGCGCCGCGCGGTATCGTCGCGGTCGCGATTTCCGGCCTGTTTGCGCTGCGGCTCGATCGGCTGGGCTATAGCGACGGGTCGATCCTGGTGACATTGTCCTTTGCCGTGGTGGTGGCGACCATATTGTTCCACGGCTTTTCGATCCGACCGGTGGCGCGATTGCTCAAGGTGACGGGCGCGGCCGAGCGCGGCCTGCTGATCGTCGGGGCGACGCCGTTCAGCCTGGAGCTGGCGACGCAGTTGCGGCAGCTGGAAGTGCCGGTGACGATCGCGGACAATAGCTGGCAGCGCCTGTCCCCTGCGCGCCATGCCGGCATTCCCACCTATCATGGCGAGATTTTGTCGGAGGCGACGGACGAACGGCTGGACCTGGCGCAATTTCAGGTGCTGGCCGCAACCACCGACAATGAAGCCTATAATGCGCTCGTCTGCACCGAGTTCGCGCCGGAAATCGGCCGCGACAATGTGTATCAGCTGGGCGACGCGAGCAATGACGAGGACCCGCGCGCCTTGCCCGAATCGCTGCGCGGACGGGCGCTGTTTTCCGCCGGCCATGGTGTGGAGGACATCATCCAGCGCGAGGAGCAGGGCTGGACCTTCCGCAAGACGCGCATCAGCGAGCAGTTCGATTTCGATGCGGCCAAAGCGTCCCTGTCCGAAGGCGGCGACATGCTTCTGCTTTTGCGCAAAAGCGGCGCGCTGCGCTTCTTCACCCACGCGTCGCGGCCGACGCCGCAACCGGGCGACACCATCCTGACCTATGTGCCGCCGTCCAAGCCGAAGCCGAAAGGAGAGGATGAATGACAAAACTGGCTCCAGCCCTCCTGCTGCTGGGCGCATTATGTGCCTGTCAGCCGCCCGAGGCGACTGATCCGGCCAATGGGACCAATGTCGCGGTCGACGACGCCGACAATGCGGTTTCGGTGATGGCGGGCGCCAATGAAAGCGCCAACGCCGCAGAACCGCAGCGATCCATCCTGCGTCCCGAAGTGGCCGAGCCGGAAGAGCCTCCCAAGATCGAGCCGGCGCAGGCAGTGATCGGCTTTGGCGAAACACCGATGAAGCTGGATGACGCCGCCCGGCAGGCGCTCGACTCGCTGATCGCCACACCGGCGATGAAGGCTGGCGGCCCCATCACGCTGCGGGGCCATAGCGATTCGCGCGGGGCCGATGGCGACAACAAGGTCGCCTCAGCCAAGCGAGCCGAACTGGTGCGCGATTATCTGGTCGAAAAGGGCGTGGCCAAGGACCGCATCACCCTCATCGCCATTGGCGAAGGCCGGCCGGTTGCGCCCAATGTCCGGGAAGACGGCAGCGACGATCCCGAAGGCCAGGCGAAGAACCGCCGCGTGGACGTGACGGTCGCCCTGCCCACGGTGGTGGTCCCGCTGCCGGTCGCGCCCAACGCCGCCGATCCTGCGCCCAAAGCTGCCCCCAAGTCGCCATAGTCTTCAACCGGACCTTGGATTAAGGGGCGTCCATGACCTCTCCTGTCTGGCATCCCTTTTTCCAGCATGGCCTCAACGAAGCCATACCCCATGTGGTTCGCGCCGAAGGCGCGCTGCTGCATCTGACCGATGGTTCGACGCTGATCGACGCCATTTCCAGCTGGTGGGTGACGACGCACGGCCATTGCCATCCCCGCATCGCCGCAGCCATCGCGCAGCAGGCCGGGACGCTCGATCAGCTGATCTTTGCCGGCTACACTCACGAACCGGCCGAAGAGGTGGCGCGGGGCCTGATTGCTTTGGCGCCCCGCGCGGATGACCAGCCGCAACTGGCGCATGTTTTCTATTCCGACAGCGGCTCCACGGCGGTCGAAGTCGCGCTCAAGATGGCGCTAGGCTACTGGCACAATATGGCACTGGAAGGGGCGGCCCAGGCGCGCAGCCGCATTCTGGTGCTGGAGCATGGCTATCATGGCGACACGATCGGCACGATGTCGGTGGGGGAACGAGGTGTCTATAATGCCGCCTGGGCCCCGCTTCTGTTCGACGTCGACACCATCCCCTTTCCCGCGCCGGGCCAGGAACAGGCGTGCCTGGATGCGCTGGAGGCCGCCTGCGCCCGCCATCCCGCCGCCTTCCTCGTCGAGCCGCTGATCCTGGGCGCGGGCGGCATGTTCGTCTATTCCGCCGAAGTCCTGCGCGAGATGGCGGCCATTTGCCGCCGTCACGGCGTGCTGTTCATCGCGGATGAAGTGATGACGGGGTGGGGGCGGACGGGCACGGTCTTTGCCTGCGAACAGGCGGGGGTCGTTCCGGACATCATGGCGGTGGCGAAGGGGATTACGGGCGGTGCAATCCCGCTGGCGGCGACGCTGGCCACCGCGCCGATCTTCGAAGCGCACCGGTCGACCGATCGCGCCCGGCTCTTTTACCATTCGTCGAGCTACACCGCCAACCCGATCGCCTGCGCCGCGGCGGTCGCCAATCTGGCGATCTGGCGCGAGGAGGATGTGCTGGGCCGGATCACGCGATTGGCGCAGGCCATGGCGGATCGACTCGCGGCTCTTGCGCGCCAGCCCGCCTTTGCCAATCCCCGCCAGGCCGGCACGATCGTCGCGATCGACCTGGTGACGCCGGACGCGGGCTATCTGTCGGATCTGGCGCCGCGGCTGCGCGCTTTCTTTCTGGAACGCGGCCTCTTGCTTCGGCCGCTGGGCAACACCATTTACCTGATGCCGCCATATTGTCTCGATGCTGATCAGCTCGATAGGATCTTCGCGGCGCTGCATGCGGCCGGCGAAAAATTCGGTTCGCACGCCTGACTTTCATTTTGCACCGTTTAACGCTATGGCGGCGCGATTTTTCGCATATCCGGGATATTATGGCCAAAGAAGAACTGCTTGAAATGCGCGGACAGGTTGTGGAGCTTCTCCCCAACGCCATGTTCCGCGTGCGGCTGGAAAATGATCACGAAATTCTCGGCCACACGGCCGGCAAGATGCGCAAGAACCGCATCCGCGTGCTCGTGGGCGACGAAGTGCTCGTCGAACTCACACCCTACGACCTGACCAAGGGTCGGATCACCTACCGCTTCAAATAAGCCGCAGACACGATGCGGCTCATCCTTGCTTCGGCTTCCCCCAGACGGCGTGACCTTCTGGGGCAAATCGGCGTTGTTCCCGACGCGGTGGACCCTGCCGATATCGACGAAACCCCCCAAAAGGCGGAATTGCCAGCCGCCTATGCCGCGCGCGTGGCGGCCGAAAAGGCGGCCTTGGTCGCAGGTCGCCATGCTGGCGCGCTTATTCTTTCGGGCGACACGGTCGTGGCCGCGGGGCGACGCATTCTCCCCAAAACCGAGGCGGAGGATGAGGCGCGTGATTGTCTCAGCCTTCTTTCGGGGCGGCGGCATCGCGTGTTCAGCGCCATCACGCTGATCGACGGCAAGGGCGTGGCGCGCCATCGCCTGTCCACCAATATGGTGACGTTCAAGTCTTTGAACCCGACCGAGATCGACGCCTATATCGTCAGTCGTGAATGGCGCGGCAAGGCGGGCGGCTATGCTATCCAAGGCCGGGCCGCTGGTCTGATCCGCGCGATCCAGGGCAGCCATAGTGCGATCATGGGCCTGCCGCTTTATGAAACCCGCGCGCTGCTGAAGGCTGCGGGCTATCCTCTCGACTAGGACAGATAATGGCCGAATGGCTTTATGAAGAAGGAATTGGCGAGGCGCGGGCCGGGCTGATCGAACATGGCCGACTGGTCGAGGCGCTGATCGAGCGGGAAACGGACGCTGCGCGCGCTGGCTCTGTCGTACAGGGGCGGTTGATCGCTACCCTTATTCCCAAGAAGCGCGGCGTCGTTCGCCTGCTTTCCGGCGAGGAAGCGCTGTTGGAGCCGATCCCGCCGCGCTTGGCCGAAGGGGCCAATGTGCTGGTCGAAATCCTGCGGGAGGCGATTGCGGAAGAGGGGCGGCCCAAGCGCGCCAAGGCCCGCGTCGCGCCGCCCGGCGTCAAGCCGCATCCCGGCCCCAGCCTGCTCCAGCGCATCCGCGCGACCGGCGTGCCCGTCGTCCCATGCCCGGCGCATGAGGAGGACCGGTTGGAGGCGCATGGCTGGAGCGAATTGATGGAGGAGGCGATGAGCGGGGAGGTGGGCACCGAAGCGGCCGCCCTGCGCCTTTATCTGACGCCTGCCATGCTGCTGATCGATGTCGACGGCTCCCTGCCCCCTGCGCAGCTGGGGCCAAAGGGCGCGAAGCTCGCGGCGCAGACGATCCGGCGCATGGGGCTATGCGGGTCGATCGGCATCGACCTGCCCACGATGAACAACAAGGACGAGCGGATGATCGCCGCCGCCCAGATCGACAAATATCTGTCGCTGCCCTTTGAACGGACGGCGGTGAACGGCTTTGGCTTCCTGCAGATCATTCGCCGCCGCGAGCGCGCAAATGTGATGGAGTTGCTGCGCGAAAATCCGGTGTTGACGGCCGCACTGGCCCTGCTGCGCCGGGCTGAGCGGCATGGGACGGGCGGCGCGGCGACGCTGATCGCCGCGCCCGCCGTCATCGACCTGCTGCGCCAGCGGTCCGAGTGGATCGATCTGCTCGCGCGGCGGCGGGGCGGAGAGGTGGGCTTGCGCGCGGACCCGGCCCTGACCATATCGGGCGGCCATGTCGCCTAAACCCGCCACCTGCCCCATTTGCTCGGCGCCCTCCCGGCCCGAAAGCCGTCCCTTTTGCAGTGCGGCCTGCCGCGACCGGGACCTGCTGCAATGGCTGGGCGAGGGGTATCGCGTGGCTGGTCCCCCCGCCGACGACATGCAGCAAAAAAACCGCGACGAAGGGCTGGACAGCCCCTTCGATTGACGCCTATAGGCACGCCTCCAATCGGCGCACGCTTCGCCGAAATCCCGTGCCCGGGTAGCTCAGTTGGTAGAGCATGCGACTGAAAATCGCAGTGTCGGCGGTTCGACTCCGTCCCCGGGCACCATTTGTTCTTTTTCCCTCATCCAGCAGCATCCAGAGCCATCCAGAAAATGGCGGAAAACGTGGGTTTTTGAATAACCCATCGTCCCCGCACGTCCCCGGGGGTGCACTGTCAGCCACACACTGATCATGGTATTTTCATGGTATCCGGCAATTTGCCATTTCGGAGATACCATGATGGCCCTCACAGTGACGGCGATAAATGCAGCAAAATCAAAGGATAAACCCTACAAGTTGACCGATGGCTTGGGCCTGTATCTTCTGGTCAAGGAGAACGGCGGCCGCCTTTGGCGGATGAACTATAGCTTCCTCGGAAAACAGAAGACGCTCTCGTTCGGCAGCTACCCCGAAGTGTCTCTCGCTAAGGCTCGCGAGAAGAGAACGGCGGCGCGAGAGGCGCTGGCAGACGGGCAAGACCCGGCTGAAGTGCGGAAGGCCAAGGTTCGCGAGGCGAAGGCCAAATCGGAAGAGACCTTCAAGGCGATCGCCGATGAATGGCTTGCCCGCCTAGAGATCGAAGGGCGCGCGTCCAAGACGCTCCAGAAGATGCGCTGGCTGCTCGATCTCGCCTACCCGCTCATTGGCAACCGGCCCATCGCAGACCTCACTGCACCCGAACTGCTGGAAGTCCTCCGCACGGTTGAGTTGCGTGGGCGGTATGAGACGGCTAACCGCCTTCGCAGCACCTTCGGCACGATCTTTCGTTACGCGATAGTGACCGGGCGGGCGCAGCGGGACGTAGCAGTCGATCTTCGCGGTGCGCTGATCACGCCGAAGCCGCAACACCGAGCGGCAATCTTGGAACCCAAGGCGCTCGGCGGCCTCCTTCGCGCGGTCGATGCTCATGACGGCCAGCCCACTGTGCGAATCGCGCTGAAGATGCTGCCGCACATGTTTCCCCGACCCGGCGAACTCCGGATGGCCGAATGGAAGGAATTCGATTTCGAGGCGGCCGTCTGGACCATACCGGCGCCGAAGACGAAGATGCGTCGTCCTCACAAGGTGCCGCTCACGCAGCAGGTTCTGGACATGCTGGCCGAACTGGAACCGATCACTGGCGGTGGTAAATTTCTTTTCCCCAGCGTTCGTTCCGCAGAGCGGCCAATTACCGACAATACTCTGAATGCAGCGCTCCGACGGCTTGGATTCGGGAAAGACGAGGTGACGGCTCATGGGTTCCGAGCCACCGCCAGCACGCTTCTGAACGAAATGGGCAAGTGGCATCCGGACGCCATTGAGCGCCAGCTAGCCCACGTCGAATCCAACGATGTTCGCCGCGCCTATGCGCGCGGCACCCATTGGGATGAGCGTGTGAGGATGATGCGGCACTGGTCGAACTACCTTGATGGCTTGCAGACCGGCGGAAAGGTTCTGAAGTCAAATTTTGGGCGCCAAACGACGTAAGCCTAGCAGGTTAGACGAAATGAGGTAGATCGAAACATGTCATCGCAAATTAGTGAACCTGCCCCTGGCTCCATCGCGGTCGGGAGCCTTGCTCAGGCAAAGAGGCACAAGCGGCGATTTGACGCTGTCATCACACTTGAAGATCCACATGCACGTCAAAATTTGCGGCTCCGATTTGGCGGGAAGCCTGCGCCGGCGCATCTCGTCCTCACGTTCGAAGATGTAGATGTCACGAGCCTAGGCATCCGGGTCGCAACCTTGGAAGAGGTTCGTGAGGCGATCGAATTTGCGCGGTTTTATGTCGAAGGATCAATATTGGTTCACTGCTTTCATGGCGTCGGGCGATCTGCAGCGATCGCTCTGGCCATAATTGCCGACCGGCTTGGTCCGGGCGCAGAGCGCGAAGCGCTCGATCGCATGCTGGCGGTCCGCCCTGAGGCTACACCCAATCTCGTTGTCGTAGAATTGGCCGATCGAATTCTGCAACGATCTGGGCATCTCGTTGCGGTGTTGGCAGCCTGGGAGGCGACCGTTCCTCGACTCGAGGTGGCGCGAGCCGCGAGGCTCAAGCTGGCTCAGACACATCCAGAACTTTATGCGCGGATTTGAATTTGCGGTAAAACTGAGGTATCAAATTTGTAGTTGCATATTGCTTCGACAGGCCCAGTCGCCGGTATCGCGCTAAGGTGGGAGTGTT
>NZ_BCYT01000018.1 GCF_001598335.1 Sphingobium abikonense NBRC 16140 | reverse complement strand
TGTCACCCTCTCGATAGCGGGACACCCCTCCGTCTGGCTGCGCCAGACACCTCCCCTTCAAGGGGAGGATGGGTTTTATATGGGTTTGATTGATGACTGACTTCCTCCTCGAACTGCGCTGCGAGGAAATTCCCGCGCGGATGCAGTTGAAAGCGCGCGACGATCTTGTGCATCGACTGGATCATGAGCTTCGGTTGGCTGGCATTGAGTGCGGGGGCGCGGATGCGTTCGTAACGCCGCGTCGGTTAGCCGTAATCTTCCGCGACCTGCCGCTCGAAACCGCCGCCGTCAGCGAAGAATTCAAAGGCCCCCGCACCAGCGCGCCGCCGCAGGCGCTGGAGGGGTTTCTGCGCAAGACGGGGCTGACGCAGGACCAGCTGGAGGATCGCGACGGCGTCTGGTTCGCTGTCGTGAACAAGCCCGGCCGTGCCACCGCCGACGTGCTGGCGCAAGCAGTTCCGGCGGTGATCGGCGCCTTTCCCTGGCCCAAATCGATGCGCTGGGGCGCGGCAAGCCAGACGACCGAAAGCCTGCGCTGGGTGCGGCCGTTGAAGGGCATCGTCGCGATCCTGGGTGAGGCTCTGGTCGATATCGAAATCGAGGGGCTGCGATCGGGTTATGCGACGCTTGGCCACCGCTTTCATCACCCCGGCGAAATCACCATTGGCGGCGCGCATGACTATGTGGAAAAGCTGCGCGCCTGCCATGTGATCGCCAGCCATCAGGAACGGCAGGCGATCATCGAGGCGAAAGCCGCGCAAGCCGCCGCCGCGCACGGCTATAGCGTCATCGAGGACAAGGGGCTGGTCGCGGAGAATGCGGGCCTCACCGAATGGCCGGTGCCGCTGCTCGGTGATTTCGACCCGGCCTTCCTGGAAGTGCCGCCCGAAGTCATCCAGCTGACCTTGCGCATCAACCAGAAATATTTCGTCTTGCGTGATGGCAAGGGGAAGCTCGCCCCCGCCTTCATCTGCACCGCCAATATCGATGCGAAGGATGGCGGCGCGGCGATCATCGCTGGCAACCGCAAGGTGTTGGCCGCCCGGCTCTCCGATGCGCGCTTCTTCTGGGAGCAGGACCGCAAGACGCGGCTGGAGGATCACGCAAAGAAGCTGGAGCGCATCACTTTCCACGAGAAGCTGGGCACCGTCGCCGACAAGGTCGAACGCATCGCGAAGCTGGCGCGATGGCTGGTGGAGGAGGGGATCGTCACCCCCACCAATGCCGTCACCCCAGCGAAGGCTGGGGTCTCAGGCGACAGCGCGCCTACGCCTGAGATGTCGGCGGGAGTCACGCGCCTCCCGCCGACCTTCGCTGGCATGACGACGGAGGAACTCGCCACCCTCGCCGAACAGGCAGCCCGCCTGTGCAAGGCCGATCTCGTCACCGAAATGGTCGGCGAGTTTCCCGAATTGCAGGGCATCATGGGCGGCTACTACGCCCGCGCCGAGGGCTTGCCCGACGCCGTGGCCGACGCCATCCGCGACCATTACAAGCCGGTCGGGCAGGGGGACGACGTGCCGACTGCGCCAGTGACGGTGGCGGTTAGCCTGGCGGATAAGTTGGATACGATTACATCGTTCTTCGGAATTGATGAGAAGCCAACCGGTTCAAAAGACCCCTTTGCCCTCCGACGAGCGGCATTGGGTATTCTACAGTTAGTCATAAAAAATGATCTGCGTCTTCGTCTGCTTGATCTCATCATTTACGTAAGTCGCGGCAATGAGGGAGATTTCAGTCAACGTTTTGTGTTCGAAGATCATTTTCGTGAATGGTTGAAAACAGGCGGCGAAGGTGACTTTGCTGCCGTGAATGGCGTTCTCCTTCGAGGCAATGGCCTGGCGCTCCTCGACTTCTTCGCCGACCGCCTGAAGGTCCAGCAAAAGGAAGCGGGCGTCCGCCACGACCTGATCGACGCGGTGTTTGCGCTGGGGGGCGAGGATGATCTTGTCCGCCTGCTCGCCCGCGTGAAGGCGCTCCAGTCCTTCGTCGCGACCGACGACGGCGAGAACTTGCTCGCGGGCTACAAGCGCGCAGCGAACATCCTCAAGAAAGAGGCGCCGGACATCACAAGTGCTCCGGCAAATGCCGGAGCCCAGGGCGACGACGCGCGATCTGGCCCTGGGCTCCTGCCTTTGCAGGAGCACGACGCGCTGCCCTACACCCCCGAACCCGCCGAAGCCGCTCTCATCACCGCGCTCGACGCCGCGGAACCGCGCGCGGCCCAGGCGGTGGCGGACGAGCGGTTCGAGGGTGCGATGGCGGCACTGGCGACGCTGCGCGCGCCGATCGACGCCTTTTTCGACAGCGTTACCGTGAACGATCCTGATCCGGCCAAGCGCGCGAATCGCCTTGCGCTGCTGGCGCGGGTGCGTGACGCGGTGCACAATGTCGCCGACTTTTCAAAGATTGCCGGCTGAGGACCGAAGATTCCAACCCTCGCGCAATTTTTGAGAAGATCGGCGGGATATTCCTATCCCATCGCGCATTGAACCGCTAATCGCGGTCACATTATTGCAACGCACAAAACTCGGCAATCAGTGCAGGGAGAGCCGGAACATGGTGAAGACACAAGAGGCCCAGATGAACAGCATGACCCGCTATGTCTATCGGTTTGGCGGCGGTGTGAATGACGGGGGCAAGGGCGACAAGAATCTGCTGGGCGGCAAGGGCGCCAATCTGGACGGCATGGCCGCGATCGGCCTGCCGGTCCCGCCGGGCTTCACCATCACGACCGAAATGTGCACCCGCTATTATCAGGATGGCGGCACCTATCCCGACAGCCTGCGCGATGAAGTGGCGAACGGCATCGCCCATATCGAAGGCGTGACCGGCAAGAAGTTCGGCGATGCGGCCGATCCGTTGCTGGTGTCGGTGCGGTCCGGCGCGCGCATCTCCATGCCCGGCATGATGGACACCGTCCTCAACCTCGGCCTCAACGATGAAACCGTGGTGGGGCTGGCCACTGTCAGCGGCGACGAACGTTTCGCCTGGGACAGCTATCGCCGCTTCATCCAGATGTATTCGGACGTGGTGCTGGAACTTGATCATGGCGCGTTCGAGGAAGCCCTCGAAATCGCCAAGGAAGATCAGGGCTATACGCTCGACACCGAAATGAGCGCTGACGACTGGAAAGCGCTTGTCACCGAATATAAGGCGCTCGTTCAGAAGCTCTGGAACAAGCCCTTCCCGCAAAACGTCCACGACCAGCTTTGGGGCGCGATCAGCGCCGTGTTCGGATCGTGGCAGGCGGACCGCGCGAAGGTCTATCGCCGCTTGAACTCCATCCCCGGCGACTGGGGCACGGCGGTCAATGTGCAGGCGATGGTGTTCGGCAATATGGGCGACACGTCGGCCACCGGTGTCGCCTTTACTCGCGATCCCGCCACCGGCGAGAACGCCTATTATGGCGAATATCTGATCAACGCGCAGGGTGAGGACGTGGTGGCGGGCATCCGCACGCCGCAATATCTGACGAAGGCGGCGCGGGAACGGGCAGGGGCCAAGCCGCTGTCGATGGAAGAGGCGATGCCGGAAACCTATGCCGAACTGGCGCGGGTGTTCCAGATCCTCGAAACCCATTATCGCGACATGCAGGACATCGAATTCACGGTGCAGCAGGGCAAGCTGTGGATGCTCCAGACCCGCAGCGGCAAGCGCACCGCCAAGGCGGCGCTCAAGATCGCGGTCGACATGGCGCATGAGGGGCTGATCACGCAAGAGGAAGCCGTCGCGCGCGTCGATCCCGCCGCGCTCGACCAATTGCTGCACCCCACGCTCGATCCCGACGCCCCGCGCGATGTGTTGACCAAGGGGTTGCCCGCCTCACCGGGCGCGGCAAGCGGCCTGATCGTGTTCGATGCCGACACCGCCGAGCGGCGCAACGAACTGGGCGACGCGGTCATTCTGGTCCGCGTCGAAACCAGCCCGGAGGATATTCACGGCATGCACGCGGCCAAGGGCATCCTGACCGCGCGCGGCGGCATGACCAGCCATGCCGCAGTCGTTGCGCGCGGCATGGGGCGTCCATGCGTGTCAGGCGCAGGCGGACTGTCGATCGACAACGTCAACAAGATCCTGCGCATCGGCAGCCGCGAGTTGAAGGAGGGCGACGTCCTCACCATCGACGGCGCGACCGGCGAAGTGATGGCCGGCGAAGTGCCGACCGTGCAGCCCGAACTGGCCGGCGATTTCGGCACATTGATGATCTGGGCGGACAAGGTTCGCCGCCTCAAGGTGCGGGCCAACGCCGAAACCCCTCTCGATTGCCAGACCGCCCGCGATTTCGGGGCGGAGGGCGTCGGCCTGTGCCGAACCGAACATATGTTCTTCGACGCCGCCCGCATCACCGCCGTGCGCGAAATGATCCTGGCCGACAGCGAAAAGGGCCGCCGGGCCGCGCTCGACAAGCTACTGCCCGAACAGCGCGACGATTTCGCCCAGATTTTCATGGTGATGGCGGGCCTGCCCGTCACCATCCGTCTGCTGGACCCGCCGCTGCACGAATTCCTGCCCCATGGCGAGGCGGAGTTTGAGGAAGTGGCGAAGGCCGCGGGCGTCGGCGTTGAAGCGTTGAAGCGGCGCGCAACCGAGTTGCATGAATTCAACCCGATGCTCGGCCATCGCGGCTGTCGCCTGGGCGTGACCTATCCCGAAATCTACGAGATGCAGGCCCGCGCCATCTTCGAGGCGGCGTTGCTGGTGAAGCAGCGCAGCGGCGACGCGCCGATCCCCGAAATCATGATCCCGCTGGTTGCCACCCGCAAGGAACTGGAACTGATGAAGGCGATTGTCGATCAGGTCGCAAAAGACGTGTTCGCCGAACAGAACGCCTCGGTCGACTATCTCGTCGGCACGATGATCGAACTGCCGCGCGCCGCGCTCAAGGCCGGCGAAATCGCCGAAGTCGGCGAATTCTTCTCCTTCGGCACCAATGACCTGACGCAAACCACGATCGGCATCAGCCGTGACGACGCCGGCCGCTTCCTGACGCAATATGTCGACAAGGGCATTTTCGAGCGCGATCCCTTCGTCAGCATCGACGTGGAAGGGGTGGGCGAACTGATCGAACTCGCGGCGGAACGTGGCCGTGCGACCCGCAGCGGCATCAAGCTTGGCATTTGTGGCGAACATGGCGGCGATCCTGCTTCGATCGCCTTCTGCGAAAAGACCGGGCTCGATTATGTCTCGGCCTCGCCCTATCGCGTGCCGATCGCCCGACTGGCCGCAGCGCAGGCGGCGCTGGCCTGCAAATAAGAAAAGGGCGGGAGTGATGCTCCCGCCCTTTTTCGTGAAAAGACGTGTGGCCCGATCAGGCCGAACCGGTAAGGCGACCCAGCAGGCCTGGTTTGTCGCCCCGCTCGAGCGCGCGCGCCTGTTCGCGCCAGTCTTCGTGCGCGATGGTCCCGGGCTTCAGGCCAAGGCGCGCCTCCAGTGTCGCTTCCTGTTCGGCGCTGAGAGCCGCGATCTGGCCATAGCGGTGATAGCCCGCTTCGTTCAGCGCCACTTCCTGCGCTTGGCTCAGCCCCTTGATCCGGCTGAGGTCATCGCGGCCATGCACGGCGCCACCAACGGCCGCCGCGGTGCCGGGGCCGATCGGCCCGCTATGGCGTTCCAGCTCGGCAATTCGCGCATTGGCGGCGTCGATGCGGGCGTCGCGATCCCGGATGGCGCCGTCCCGCTCCTGCAAGACGGTGCGGTGGGCAATCTGCTCGTCGCGCCACAATCGCTTATATTTGCCACGCCCGCTCATCATCAGCCCCAATATCCAGCCTATGATCAGAGCAATCAGCAACAGCGCCAGGTCATTCATGGTGAAGCTCATGATGGCCTCCTTTCCTGCGGCTTGAACGGCGGACCGGGACAAAGGTTGCTCCATCACCGCCGGGCGGCCTCGGGGCGCAGGAAAAGTGTAAAAAAGGCTTGCCCAATCGGCCGGGCGCTTCTATCTGCGCCTCTCCAACGCACCCGTAGCTCAGCTGGATAGAGCATCAGACTACGAATCTGAGGGTCGGACGTTCGAATCGTTCCGGGTGCGCCATTTGGACACAGGCAGTGCGGCTTTCAGCCGGCTGCCGGAAATCGGCACCCGTAGCTCAGCTGGATAGAGCATCAGACTACGAATCTGAGGGTCGGACGTTCGAATCGTTCCGGGTGCGCCATTTCCCTTATGAAAACTACAACAGCAGCTTTCTTGGCCTCTATCCTTCCTGCGCCAGCGTGATCAGAGCATCCACATCCACATGCCGTTCCAGATGGTCGGCAAGCGCGTCGAGCGCGTCTTCGACCGACTGGTCATAATCGGCCTCCACTGACTTCGCGCCGATCCGATGCAGCAGGGCTGCGCGTAGCGAGGTGCTGGCCAGCAGGCCATGGACGTAACTGCCCATCACCCGCCCGTCCGGGCTGATCGCCCCGTCTGACCTGGTTCCCAGCATCGCAAAAGGCCGCGCGCAGCCGGGTCCGTCGCTGCGGCCCATATGCATTTCATAGCCCTCAAAATCCGCCCCAAGCGCGCGGCCACGCACATGCTCCAGCGTCTTGTCACCAGCAAGCACCGTGTCCACCTCCAGCAGGCCCAGGCCATCGATGCTCCGTATCGAGCCTTCGATCCCGTCGGGATCATGGATCGTCCGGCCCAACATCTGGTATCCGCCGCACAAGCCCAGCACCGCGCCCCCGCGCCGGTGATGCGCGCATATGTCGATATCCCAGCCCTGCTCGACCATGGCGTGCATGTCCGCGATCGTCGCCTTCGATCCGGGCAGGATCACCAGCGCCGCACCGGCGGGGATGGGTTGCCCAGGCACGATCATGCGCAGGTCGACGGATGGCTCCAGCTTCAACGGGTCGAGATCATCGAAATTGGAAATGCGCGGCAGCACGGGGCAGGCGATGACGATCGGGGCGTCGGCGCAAGGCACAGGGCGTTCCAACACCACCGCGTCCTCGCTGGGAAGCCGCGCGACGTCAGCGAGCCAGGGAATGACGCCAAAGCCGCGCCAGCCCGATAGCGCCTCGATCTGACGATAGCCATCTTCGAACAGCGTCAAGTCGCCCCGGAATTTGTTGATGAGGAAGCCGCGGATCATTTCGGCATCGGCGGGGTTCAGCACCGCGCGCGTACCGACGACCGCCGCAATCACGCCGCCCCTGTCTATGTCGCCCACCAGCACGACCGGAACTTTGGCGGCGCGCGCAAAGCCCATATTGGCAATGTCGCCCGCGCGCAGGTTGATTTCTGCCGGAGAGCCTGCGCCTTCTACGACCACGATGTCACATTGCGCGCGCAGCCGATGATAGCTTTCGAGAACCTCGTCCAGCAACGCGCCCCGCGCTGCGCGAAAATTGCCTGATCCCAACGTGCCGCGCACTTTCCCGTGAACGATCAATTGCGAACTACGGTCGGCCTGCGGCTTCAGCAGCACCGGGTTCATGTCCGTATGCGCGGGAACGCCGCAGGCTATCGCTTGCAATGCCTGCGCGCGGCCAATTTCTCCACCGTCAATGGTGACTGCGGCATTGTTCGACATATTCTGGGGCTTGAAGGGACGCACATCATGGCCGCGGCGCTTGAGCGCCCGGCACAGCCCCGCGACCAGAACCGACTTGCCGACGTCAGAGCCGGTCCCCTGCAACATGATCGCGCCCATGGCGCGTCCATGCCCGAGCGGCGGTGGCGAGGCAACTTAAAGCCCGCGCTGATAGTCCAGCGCGTCGATGATCTTGCCGCCGGCCATGAACACTGCGCCAGTGCAGGCGAGTGCCAGGAGTTGGCCGCCAAAACCGGGATATTGCTGCATATAGACAGCGCCTCGCTCGGTCGCGCCAAGCGCAAGCGCATAGATGATCAGAAACGCCTCGAACTTGGTCTTGATCGTGAAAAGGCCCTTGATCCGTTTCATCATTGTCCCATCGGCATGTTGCCCGTCAGGGAAGAAGATCGCCGGAAAGCTGCAAATGGTCAACAAGCGTTAACCATGATTGCTCGATCCGGGCGATAAGGCGGGTGTCCCCCAAATCATCAGGTGCGATTTCCTCCGGCCAGTAGGTCGCGACGATGCGGCCGATTTCGTCCAGCTTGCGCTCGTCCAGCAGGAAACGCGGGTCGATCGTGGCGGGATCGGCAACAACGCGCAGGCGCAGGCAGGCGGGGCCGCCGCCATTGGCCATGGATTGGCGCACATCGACGGGGATGAGTCGGCGGATCGGGCCATTGCCCGCCACCATCTGCTGCAACCAGGACCAGACGGCGGGCGTATCCTGCGCCTCGGTCGGAAGCACCAGCGCCATAACGCCATCGGGCAGGGTGACGAGCTGCGCATTGAACAAATAGCTGCGGATCGCGTCGGCCAGGCTGACGGCGCTCGCCGGCACTTCGACAATCTCCACGCAGGGCAACGCATCGCGCAAGGCCGCATAGAAACCGTCTTTGTCCGCGAAGGCCTGCTCATGGGTGAAGAGCACGCGTTCATTGGCGACGGCGACCACGTCATTGTGGAAAGCGCCCGCAGCAATCGCCTCTTCCGATTGCTGGAAGAACAGGTAGCGCGCGGGGTCCAGGCCATGCAGCCGCGCAACCGCCTTGCTTGCCTCGACATGCTGGCGCGCGGGAAAGGGACCGCCAGACTGACCATAGACGAATATTTCCACTCCCGGCAGGTCGTGCCGTTCGGTCAGGCGCATATGGTTCGCCGCGCCTTCATCACCGAAGGGCGGCGGCACCGGGTCATGCACGGCAAAGCTGCGCGCGTCGGAAAAGGCCAGGCGCAACTGCGCCAGCGTCTGGGGCCATTCATGGCTGCGATGCGGCATGGTGACGAGATTGGCGACGGTCAGGTGCGTGCGCCCATCGCGCGTATCGGCCGCAGGCGACACCGTCGCCGCATTGGCCGCCCACATGGACGAGGCCGACATGGCGGCCGCGCGAAGATGCGGCTCAGCGCCCGATACGTCCGTTCCCAATCGCGCAAGCCAAGCGCCATCGGGTCGCCACTGCGGCAGGAAAAGCCCCTGGGCCAGCCCGAGCGCCATATTGCCGCGCATCTTGTCCAGTCCCTGCAATGCGGCGGCGCGCGGCTGGGACACCGCGCCCGCATTGCGCGCGGAGGCGAGGTTGCCCAGGCTCAGGCCCGCATAATTGTGGCTGGGGCCGATCAGGCCGTCGAAATTGATTTCGGTGATGCTCATGCGCGCCCCGCCATGGTGAAGCTGTCGCCGATGCCAAGCCCTATCCGCCGCGCGCTGTCCGCGTCGAGCGAAACCGCGCCGTCCGCATCCTCCTCGACAAGGCCCCAGGTACAGCGATAATCGGCAAGCGTTCCGCAGGCGATCAGCATTTTCTGCCCACCGCCATCATGGGTGGCGGCCAGCGTGACATCGCGCGCGGCGGCAATTGTCTTCAACTGGTCGACCTGTCCCACCATGGTCGGCCCGCCGTCGAAAATATCGACATAGCCGGCATTTTCGAATCCTTCGGTTTCCAGCATCCGCATCGCCGCCCGGCCATTGGGGTGAGGCAGGCCGATGACAGCGCGCGCGCTGTCGGTCAGCATCGCGGTGTAGATGGGCGTCTTGGGCATCAGGTCGGCGATGAATTGGTTGCCATTGACGGCGTTGAACTCGTCAGCTTCCTGAAAGCTCATGCCGAAGAAACGGCCCGCCAGGCCGTCCCAGAACGGCGACCCTCCCGCTTCGTCGATGACGCCGCGCAATTCGGCGATCACCCGGTCGCCAAAGCGCGCGCGGTGATTGCGGATATAGAGATATCGGCTGCGCGCCAGCAGCAATCCCAGGCCTTCCGCCCTCTCGCGCGGGTGAAGGAACAAGCCGCCCACTTCGACGGATCCTTCCAGATCGGTGGTGAGCGAGAGCATCTGCGCGCGAAATGTCCGGCCCAGTTCGCGGCTATGCTGGGTCAGCACGCCCAGGCGGTAGGAATAAAAGGGCCAGTTTTGCCCGACGGTCGAGAATATCTGGCACGTGCCGCGCACCTGCCCCGTCTCGACATTTTCGAGCACCATGACGATCAGTTCGTCCTCGATGCCGTCGCTGGTGCGGGCGAGCGCCTGTTCGGTTCGTTCGAGCTTGGCCGACAGGGACGCGCGATCGGGCGGCAAATTGGTAAAACCGCCACCGGTCAGCTTGGCCATTTCATACAATGTCTGCAAATCGTCCGCGCGCGCGATGCGCATGATGAAGCTCAAGCGGTCATCCTCTCTCTTGTCCCGGTTGAAACTGGCCCTGGGCAATCCGCCACAGGGAAAGCGCCGACAGCCGCGCTCGTTCGGGCAAGCTGTCGGTCAGCAGAAATTCGGCGTCGCTATGGATGCTGCCACCGCGGACGCCCATCGTGTCGACCACCGGCACGCCACACGCCGCGATATTATTGCCGTCGCACACGCCGCCCGTATCGCGCCATCCGATCGACAGGCCCAGGTCGGTGCCGCATTGCCGGACGAGCCCGAACAACCGCTCCGCCTTGGCATCCATGGGCTTGGGCGGGCGGCCAAATCCGCCGTGCAGATGAAGCATGACGTCATGATCGCGCGCGATGTCGGCGATGGTGCGATCGATAAGGGCGCGGGCAGCCTCTTCGTCCTGCGGTGTGCGGGGGCGAAAATTGACGCGCAGGACGGCATGGTCGGGCACGACATTATTGGGCCCACCGCCGTCAATCTTGGCGGGATTGCAGGAAAATCCCGCGCCGCTGGCGGCCTTGAGGCGCAGCGCCAAATCCGCCGCGGCGAGCAGCGCATTCCGACCATCGTCGGGGTTCCGCCCGGCATGGGCGCTGCGCCCCGTGACGATCACCGAAAAATTGCCGCTGCCCGCGCGTGCGCCAGCCAGCGTCCCGTCCGGCAGCGCGGGTTCATAGGTGAAGGCGGCCAGTTTCCCGGCGGCCCTGTCGCGCAGCAAAGCGGCAGACGAGGCGCTCCCGACTTCTTCGTCGCTGTTGATGACCACGTCATAGCCGACATGGTCGACCCCGCCAGTCGACTCCAGCGCCTTCAGCGCGGCCAGCATGACCGCGATGCCGCCCTTCATGTCCGCAACACCCGGACCATTGAGGACGCCCGGCTCCAGCCAGCGTTGGTCCTGAAACGGATGATCGACCGGGAAAACCGTATCCATATGGCCGGTCAGCAGCAGGCGCGTGGGTGCGTCCGGGCGCACGGACAGAAGCAAATGCTGGCCGTGGGCAAGCGGCTGGACCCGACCGTCGGGGCTTACGTTCTCGACAGGCGCCGGATTAACCAGCGATAGCTCGCCAGGCAGGGCGCTGAATGCGTCGGCGAGCATCGTCGCCATGCGTGCCAGGCCGTCCAGATTGCGCGATCCGCTGTTGATCGCCGCCCATCGCTGCACCTGGTCCAGCATCGGCGCGCTCGCCACATGGTCCAGCAGACGCTCTTCTTGGGGAGACAATCGGGTCATCCCGATCATCTATCAGAGCCAGGAAGGCGGCTCCACCCCCGCACGAAAATTACGCGGCTCAGAAATCATATGTCAGGGTTAACCGGCTGAGCGTGTCGAAATCCCGGGCGGCCAACACCGTCTCTGACTCATATTGAATATTGTAGGAGAAGGCGGCTGACCAACGCGTGCTCACCTTTGTTTCCAGCGAGGTCAGGGCATTCAACGTATAAACGTCGCTTTCGGCATAGCCCGACGCCGTCTGCTTGAAAGTCAGGGTCGGACTGGCGCGCCAGGCCAGTGCCATGGAGCCGCGCGCGCCCAATTTGGTTTCGCGTTCCCCGATCAGATATTTCACATGACGGATCGACGGGCCGATATCGGCCGAAAGGTCCACGGGCTTGCTGACGATCAGCTTGTACCCGACGCCTGCCGACGCGGTGTAGCGCTCGGCATAGCCGATTGAGGTGTCCCGCTCGAACTGGGCAAGGCCATAGGCAAAGCCCCTTGGATCGAATTCATAGCGCGGCTCGTAGCCGGCAAAATAGCGTTCGCGCGACGTCACGCCATTGGCGCGGCGATAATCGGCGCTGGCCGTCAATTTGTGCGTCCATTGGATACCGGTGCGCGTGGCGGTGGCCGATGCGCTGATCCCCAATTCACTGGTCGAACCGGTGGACCGGAACCCCCCAGCCTCGATCCGGCCGGTCCACAGGTCGCCAATGCCGGCTTCGCGGATGACGGTTTCATGCGTCGCCTTGGTCCGTTCCTTCCAGCTATTGACCATGCGCTGGATCTGGTCGGCCGACGCGGGATTGGTCTGCTTGGCGATTTTGGCGACGGTCGCGATATCGGTTTCGTTGCCATTGGCGATGGCGGCTTCCAACATCTCGCGCACGGCCGCTGGCAAGAGCGCGTCTTCCGCAGCTTCGGCGGTGACGGGCAGGGCGGCGAGAGAGAGCGATAACGGTAACAGGAAGGCGCGCATGGCGCCCCTCATATCGAATCGACCGCGAAAATTAACCCCTTTCGCGGCGAAAAGATCAGATAAGCGCCCGAAATTCCTGCACGATGTCCCGGTAGAGCTTGCGTTTGAACGGCACGATCATGTCCGGCAGCGCGTCTGGCGCCGCCCATTTCCACGCCCTGAATTCGGGATGTTCGGTCGCGATGTCGATATCGCTGTCCTGGCCCAGGAAGCGGGCGAGAAACCAATATTGCCGCTGGCCGCGATATTTTCCGCCCCACAGCTTGCCCATCAATTCTGGCGGCAGGTCATAGAAATGCTCGTCCTTCGCCTTGGCAATGATGTCGACATGCGCGCGGTCGATCCCGGTTTCTTCACGCAATTCGCGCAGCGCGGCTGTCCGGGCTTCTTCCCCGTCATCGATGCCACCCTGCGGCATTTGCCAGGCTTCAACGACATTATCGAGTCGCTGGCCGACAAAGACCTTTCCCTCCCTGTTGACGAGCATGATGCCGACGCAGGGGCGATACCCCATTTCCTGTTCTTTGGTCGCCAAGTCCGTAAATCCCCAATTGCCTTTGTCCGGCAGTTCTTCCCCAAAACCGCCATCGCCGCCTGGATGACGCCAGCCAACGATAATTCGGGGGCGGGATGCCGTCCATGGGCCGAATCGGCATGGCGCTGCCACTTCACGGGTAAATGCGGCAAGATGCCCGAAGGAACATTTGGAACCGCCATGGGCAAAACGGCATTGGATGCGGATGACCGCTCCCGTCCTGCTCTGGTTCCGCCAGGATCTCCGTCTTTCCGATCAAGCCGCTCTGGCTGCCGCCGCTGCGGAGGGGCCGGTCATCCCGGTCTATGTGCTGGATGACGAAACGCCCCGGCAATGGGCGATGGGTGGCGCGTCCCGCTGGTGGCTGCATCATAGCCTCGCCAACCTCGATAAGGCGTTACGGGACAAAGGGTCGCGCCTCATCCTGCGCCGCGGCAAATGCGCTGATGTGCTCCAGGCGCTGGCCAAGGAGAGCGGGGCGGAGCGCGTCCATGCCCTGCACCATTATGAACCCTGGTGGCGCAATGCGGAAAAATCCGTCGCCAAGGCATTGGACCTGTGCCTGCATGACGGCATGCTGCTGTTGCCGCCCGGCGCGGTGCGGACAGGGTCGGGCGGCATCTATAAAATCTACACGCCATTTGCCCGCGCCATGATGGAACAGATGCCGCCGGCGGCCCCGAACCGAACCCCGGCGACCATCGAATCGCCTGCGTCCTGGCCGGATAGCGATCGGCTGGACGATTGGAACCTGTTGCCGACCAAACCCAATTGGGCCAGCGGCTTCCAGGCGGACTGGACGCCCGGCGAGGACGGCGCACGGGCCAATGTCGCCGCCTTCATTGACGAGGTCGTTGACTATCCCACCGCCCGCAACCTGCCGTCGGTCGAGGGAACGTCGCGCCTTTCGCCGCATCTGCACTTTGGCGAAGTGTCGCCGGCCTATGTCTGGCATCGGGTCACATCTTCCGATACCGATGCAGAGATATTCCTTAAGGAATTGATCTGGCGGGATTATACCCATAGCCAGATTTGTGAGATGCCGGCTTATGGGTCGGAAAATGCGCGCGACGATTTTGACCGGATGGGCTGGCGCGACTTGCGAGAGGCGCGGGGCGATTTTGCCGCGTGGAAAGAGGGGCGTACGGGCTATCCGATCGTCGACGCCGGCATGCGGCAATTATGGGCCACCGGCTGGATGCATAATCGTGTGCGCATGATCGCCGCCAGTTTTCTCATCAAGCATCTGCTGATCGACTGGCGGCACGGCGCAAAATGGTTCTGGGATACGCTGGTGGATGCGGACTATGCCAATAACAGCGTCAATTGGCAGTGGGTCGCGGGCAGCGGCATCGACGCCAATATGTTCAGTCGCATCATGGCGCCGCTCACCCAGTCCGAAAAGTTCGACGCCGGGGACTATATCCGCCAATGGGTGCCGGAACTGGGCGACCTGTCCGATGACGTCATCCATGACCCTGACGCCCATGACGCCAGACCGAAAGACTATCCGGCCAAGATCATCGGGCACAAGGCGGGCCGTGAACGCGCGTTGGCGGCCTATCGCCGCATCAAGGGATGATTGCAGCGCGCGATGGCTTGCGGCAGGATCGCCGCCATGAACGCGACCGATCCTCGCCGTGGCCGCCAGGCCCCAACCATCCACAGGGCAACCCGTCCGCTAGGTAGCGCCCGGCTGTCGCTATGGCTCGCGCCACTGTTCCATCGGATGCTGGACCGGATCGACCGGGGGCTTGAGGCCGGATCGCTGGAAGCGGCCCTGCCGGACGGCACGCGCAGGCTGCTCGGCGGCCGGGCAGCCGGACCTGATTGTGTCGTTCATCTGCATAGCTGGCGCGCGCTGGTGCGACTGGCGACCGGCGGCTCGGCAGGCTGGTATCGCGCCTGGGCGGCTGGCGAATGGGCTAGTCCCGATCCTGTTCCGCTCTTTGCCCTGTTCATGCGCAATGCCGTCAGTCTGGGTCAGGTCGCGCGGCCGCAAGGCCCCACCCGATGGATTGGCCGCCTTTGGCATTGGCTTCGGCGCAACAGCCGTGCCGGATCACGGCAGAATATCGCCTTTCATTATGACTTGGGCAATGATTTCTACCAGCCTTGGCTGGATGAAGACATGCATTATTCCAGTGGGTTGTTCGCTGACGCGGATAATTGGCTGGAGCCGCTGGAAGCGGCGCAGCGGCGCAAGGTCGATGCCATATTGGATCGTCTGGACCTTCGGGATGGCGACGCCCTGCTGGAAATCGGATGCGGTTGGGGCGGGCTGGCCGAGCGGGCGATGGAGCGGCGGGTGATGCGCTATACTGGCCTCACGCTGTCGACCGAGCAGGCCGATTATGCAAGCGACCGGCTGGGGTCAGGCGCAAGCGTGGAATTGACGGACTATCGTGACGCTCAGGGCGCCTATGACGGCATTGCCAGCGTCGAAATGGTGGAGGCGGTGGGCCAGCATTACTGGCCCGACTATCTGGCGGGGATACACCGGCTTCTAAAACCCGGTGGCCGCGCCGCGATCCAATATATCCTGATCGACGATGCGATTTTCGAGCGTTATGCGCGCGGCGTCGATTTCATCCAGACCTATATTTTCCCCGGCGGCATGCTGATTTCGCCAAGCCGGTTCCGGCAAATCGCTCAGGAAATCGGTCTGGAGTGGCGCGATGAAACCCGCTTCGGCCTTCATTATGCCGAAACGCTGCGCCGGTGGCGGCAGCGTTTTGATCGCGCCATCGACGAAGGACGATTGCCCGCCAGTTTCGACCAGCATTTCGTCGCCCTGTGGCGCTATTATCTCATGTATTGTGAAGGCGGTTTTCGCGGCGGCGGCATCGATGTCGCGCAGGTGACATTGGTCAAGCCGGCATGAGGTTCAGCCTTCGACCCGCATCCTGTGGCCGGTCGGCGTATCGCTCGTCACCAGATTGACGATCGCGTCCGCGACAACATCGGGGGCTTTCAGCGTGGCGGGGTCTTCCCCGGGGAAGGCGCGTGCGCGCATGGCCGTGCGGGTCGCGCCAGGATCTACGATGTGCGTGCGGATAGCCGAAATGTTGCGCACTTCCTCGCCATAGGCGCCGATCAGCGTCTCCAGTGCCGCCTTGGACGCGCCGTAGGCGCCCCAATAGGCGCGGGGTGCTGAACCGACCGATGACGTCAGGGCAATGACGCGCGCGTCACCGCTTGCGCGCAACATGGTGTCGAACGCCGCGATCATGGCTTGCGGCGCGGCGATATTGAGCGTCAGCAGCCGCGCAAATTCCTTGGCGTCTATCGCCTGCACCGCCGCCAGCGACCCCAGCGTGGCCGCATTCAGCACCAGAATGTCGAGCGCGGACCAGCGCCCGCCTATGGCTTGCGCCAGGCGGCCGATACTGTCGCCGTCGATCAAATCGAGCGGCGCGATCGTCGCGCTGCCCCCGGCGGCATGGATGCGCTCTTCCACTTCCTCCAGCGCGCCGGGCGTACGCGCGGTCAGGATGACATGCGCGCCGGCCTTCGCCAGCGCCTGCGCCGTTGCAGCGCCGATCCCGCGACTGGCCCCGGTGACGAGCGCCAGCTTGCCGGAAAGAGGAAGATTGGACATGGCACTCCCGTTCATGCCGGCCGCCGGCCGAGCTGGTCTGATGTCTGGAAAAAAAGAGCGGCCATTTCCGGCCGCCCGCGCATGCGCGTCAAACGACGCGTTCGGCCAGCAGTTCGAACTGATTCTGCACGACCGCTTCGTCCTGATCCGTCAGCGTGGTGGGATAATCGCCGGTGAAGCAGGCGTCGCAATATTGCGGCCGTATGTCGGCGCGCTTCGCCTCGCCCAGCGCCTTGTACAGGCCGTCGATGGAGATGAAGGACAGGCTGTCGGCATGGATGAAGTCCTGCATGCCGCCAATGTCGAGCCGATGAGCCAGAAGCTTGGTCCGCTCGGGCGTATCGACGCCGTAGAAGCAGCTATGCTTTGTCGGCGGCGAGGCTATGCGCATATGGACCTCCGCCGCGCCCGCTTCGCGCATCATCTGCACGATTTTGAGCGAGGTCGTGCCGCGCACGATCGAATCGTCGATCAGCACGATGCGCTTGCCCTCGATCAGCGCGCGATTGGCATTGTGCTTGAGCTTGACGCCAAGGTGACGAACCTTGTCGCCCGGCTGGATGAAGGTGCGGCCGATATAATGCGACCGGATGATCCCCAGCTCGAACGGAATCCCCGATTCCTGTGCATAGCCTATGGCCGCCGGCACGCCGCTGTCGGGCACGGGAATGACATAATCCGCCTCGACCGGGTTTTCGATCGCGAGCTGCGCGCCGATCGCCTTGCGCACCGAATAGACGCTGGACCCGTCGACGATCGAATCGGGCCGGCTGAAATAGACATGCTCGAAAATGCACGGGCGCGCGTGGGTTTCGCCAAAGGGGCGATGCGACCGGATTTCGCCGCTGTTGGTGACGATGACCAGTTCGCCCGGCTCGACGGTGCGGACATAATCGGCGCCCACGACGTCGAGCGCAACGGTTTCCGACGCAAAGATGGTCGCGTCGCCCAGCGTGCCCATCACCAGTGGACGGATGCCCAGCGGATCGCGGCAGGCGATCATGCCCTCGGGCGTCATGACGATCAGCGAATAGGCGCCTTCCACCTGCTTCAAAGCGTCGATGAACTTGTCGAGCAGGGTCCGGTAGCTAGAGGTCGCCACCAGATGGATGATGACTTCGGTGTCGGACGTCGACTGGAAGATGGAGCCGCGGCGAATCAGTTCGCGACGCAGCTTCATCGCGTTGGAGATATTGCCGTTATGGGCCACCGCAAAACCGCCCGAATTCAGCTCCGCATAAAGCGGCTGAACGTTGCGCAGCGATGTCTCGCCGGTCGTGGAATAGCGGACATGGCCGCAGGCGCTTCCGCCGGGAAGGCCGCGAATCACGTCG
This sequence comes from Sphingobium abikonense NBRC 16140, assembly GCF_001598335.1. Taxonomy (GTDB): domain Bacteria; phylum Pseudomonadota; class Alphaproteobacteria; order Sphingomonadales; family Sphingomonadaceae; genus Sphingobium; species Sphingobium abikonense. The sequence continues at coordinate 55,033 of NZ_BCYT01000018.1, read as the reverse complement.
TCGCGGTCAAAATTGCCCGCGACATGCCCCATGGCCCGATGGGTATGGAATTCATGCCCGTCCCAGCTGGTAATGCCGGCTGCTTCCTGGCCGCGATGCTGGAGCGCATGGAGGCCGAGCGCGACGATAGCGGACGCCGTTTCGGCGCGGGACACGCCGAAAATGCCGCATTCCTCGCGCAACTTGTCGTCGTCGAAGGGATTGGTCGTGATCATGGGTGCGAACCGGTTCCGTTGCCGTTCTTGCCGCCCGTCCGGGCCGCGTTTGACCGCGCATATAGTCGCTTGAGGCTGGTTTGTCGCCTCCCTGTCACAAAAAAGCCGGCTCGGCCGCCCCAACGCAGCGTTTCCCGACCTGCGCTATCGGCAAAAAGCCCTACTGGCGCAGCCCGCCCGGCGCAGCTACACACGCAGCCCTGATGCATCGTTTCGCCAATCCCGCCCGCTTCCTCAAGATTGCGCGCCCCCTGACCCAGTGGCTGTTCTGGCCGGGCCTGGCGCTGATCCTGATTGGCGCTGGCTGCGGGCTGCTGGTGACGCCGGCGGATTATCTGCAGGGGCAGACGGTGCGCATCCTCTATATTCACGTGCCCGCCGCATGGCTCGGCATGGGCGGCTGGACGGGGATTGCGCTTGCTGCCCTGGTGCAGCTGGTGTGGCGGCATCCACTGGCGGCCATAGCGGGACGCGCGATCGCCGCGCCCGGCGCCCTGTTCACGGCCATCTGCCTGGCGACCGGCTCGATCTGGGGGCGACCGACCTGGGGCACCTGGTGGGAATGGGACGGGCGAATGACGTCGATGCTGGTGCTGCTGTTCCTCTATCTCGGCTATATCGCGCTTGCTCAGGCCAGCGCCCGCGACGGACAGGGCGGCGTCAGTCATGTGACCGCGATTTTCGGCCTGGTCGGTGCGGTCAATATTCCCATCATCAATCGATCGGTGGTGTGGTGGAACAGCCTGCACCAGGGACCCAGCATCACGATGCGCGGGTCGACCATCGAAACGACTTTATTATGGCCATTGGGGCTGACGCTGCTGGGCTTTTCCCTGTGGTTCGGCGCGATCGTCCTGATGCGGATGCGCGCGATACTGGCGCAAAACAAGGTCGAGGCGCGAATGCAGCGCCTGGCGAGAGGATAGAATGAACCAGTGGGCCTTCGTGATCGCCGCCTATGCCGTGACGGCTGGCGCGACGATCGTCATGAGCATCATGAGCTGGCGCGCCATGGGAAGCGCCGAGCGCGCGGCGGACAGGCTGTCGGACAGGGCATGAAGGCGAAGCATCAAAGGCTGGTGCTGGCGCTTGTGGCGCTGGCCTCAATCATCGGCGCAGGGTTGCTCGCGGCGTCGGCGCTCAAGGATGAAGCCGCCTATTTTTACGCACCCGCCGACGTGAAGGCCAAAGGCGTGGAGCCGGGCCGCGCGATCCGATTGGGCGGCATGGTGGTGAAGGGCAGCCTAAAGCGGGCGGCCGATGGCGTCACCATCCGCTTCAACGTGACCGATGGCAAGGCACGCGTGCCCGCGACATTCAGCGGGATCGCGCCGGACCTGTTCAAGGAAGGCAGCGGCGTCGTGGCCGAAGGCGCTTTTGACGACAAGGGAACCTTCGTCGCGACCAACCTGCTCGCCAAGCATGACGAACGCTATATGCCGCGCGAGCTGGAGGGAATGCAGTATAACGAAACGACGCATGAGATGAAGGTGACGCCGTGATTGCCGAAGCCGGTCTTGCCGCCCTCTGGCTTGCCGCCTCGCTCGCGCTGCTTCAGCTGTTCCTCGCCGTCACAGGGTTGAAGGGGGGAAAGGCGGAATTGCTGGCCGCGATGCGTCCGGTCGCAGTGGGGCAGGGGATGCTTACGGCGATTGCCTTCTCGCTGCTCATCACCCTGTTCCTGCGATCTGATATGTCGGTTTTGCTGGTGGCGATGAACAGCCATTCGGCCAAGCCCTGGCTATATAAATTCGCCGGGACGTGGGGCAATCATGAAGGGTCGATGCTGCTATGGGTCACGGTGATGGGCGTGGCGGGCGGTGCAGTGGCCCTGTTCGAACGGGCCTTGCGGCGCGACACGCACATGGCGACATTGGGCGCGCAGGCGACGATTTCGCTCGGCTTCTATGCCTTTCTCCTTTTCTCCTCCAATCCGTTTGCCCGGATCGACCCGCCGCCAACCGACGGGCAGGGCCTCAATCCGTTGTTGCAGGACCCCGGCCTCGCCTTTCACCCGCCGACGCTCTACCTTGGCTATGTCGGCCTTTCGGTCGCCTTTTCCTTCGCGGTGGGCGCGCTGCTGACCCGCACGGTCGATGCCGCTTTTGCGCGGGCGATGCGCCCATGGGTGCTGGGCGCGTGGATATTGCTGACGCTCGGCATCACCGCCGGCAGCTACTGGGCTTATTATGAGCTTGGCTGGGGCGGCTGGTGGTTCTGGGATCCGGTAGAAAACGCCTCGCTGATGCCATGGCTGGCTGCCACGGCGCTGCTCCATAGCGTCACCGTGCTGGCGACCCGCGATGGCTTGCGCGCCTGGACCATCATGTTGGCCGTCATCGCCTTCTCCATGTCGATGGTCGGCACCTTCCTGGTGCGATCGGGCATTTTGACGAGCGTTCACGCCTTTGCGGTCGATCCTGAAAGGGGCAGCTTCATCCTCGCGCTGCTTGCCATCTATATCGGCGGAGCGCTGGCGCTGTTCGGCTGGCGGATCGGGTCGGTGCGGGAAGGCGCGCCGTTCGAACTAATCAGCCGCGAAACGCTGCTGGTGGTGAACAATCTGCTGCTGTCGGTGATCCTGGGCATCGTCCTGATCGGCACGCTCTACCCGCTGATGACCGAAGCCTTCGGTCACAAGGTATCGGTGGGCGCGCCCTATTTTGATCGGATTGCCGGCCCCATTGCGCTGGTGCTGATGCTGGCAATGGCCGCCGGGCCGCTGACGCGGTGGCGGCGCGATCGCGTGCCTGCGGTGGCCAAGCGCCTGGCGATACCGGCGGCGGCGGGCGCGGTTGCGGCAGTCATCATCGCCACGCTGGCCTGGGGACGAATGGGCCTGCTGCCCTTGTTCGGGCTGATCGTCGCGATCGGCGTCGGCATCGCCAGCCTGGCCCCGCTCTGGAAGCGCAAGCTGCTGCGTACGCCATTATTCACCTGGGGAATGGTGATCGCGCATCTGGGCTGCGCCGTCAGTCTGGCGGGCATGGCGTGCGATTCGGCCTTCACGGTGGAAAAGCTGGTGGCGGCGCGACCGGGTGAGACGATCCGAACGGCTGGTTGGGCCTTGCGCTTCGTGCAGATCATGCCGCTGGCCGGTGATAACTGGACGGCATTGCAGGCGGACCTGGCCGTAGATCGCGGCGGCAACGCCGTGATGATGCGCCCGCAGTCGCGCTTTTTCACCTCCCCGCCCACGACCACCAGCGAAGCGGCCTTGCTGACGCGCTGGAACGGGCAGCTCTATGTGGTGCTGGGAGAAGAGGTCGAAGGCGGTCGCTGGCAGCTGCGCATCTGGTGGAAGCCGTTTGTGACGCTCATCTGGCTTGGGGGCATATTGATTGCCTTTGGCGGCGCGCTCGCGCTGATCGGGCGGGAACGGCGCGGGTGGCTGGCGAAATGGCGTGCGCGGAGGGCGGTGGCATGAGGCGCATCCTCATCTGGCTGCCGCTGCTGCTTTTCGCCGCGTTCATTGGCCTGTTTGCGAGCGGCCTGTTCCAGCCGGACGATCGCATCATCCAGTCCCGGTTGGTCGGTCAGCCGCTGCCGGACTTCGACTTGCCGGCGGCCGCGAGCGACCAGCCCGGCCTTGGCAGTCGTGACATGGCTGGCGGCAAGCCCCGCCTTCTCAACATCTTTGCCAGCTGGTGCGTGCCCTGCGCGGTCGAGGCGCCGCAGCTCATGGCGTTGAAGCGGGCCGGTGTCGCGATCGACGCCATCGCCATTCGCGATGCGCGCAGCGATGTCGATGCGTTCCTGGCGCGCAACGGCAACCCCTATCAGCGGATCGGGCTGGACGCGCGCAGCGCTGTCCAGATCGCGCTCGGCTCCTCAGGCGTGCCGGAATCCTTCATCATCGATGGAAGGGGCCGCATCGCCTATCAGCATATCGGTGACATACGCGCGGACGATGTGCCGACGATCCTTGCCCGGCTGGAGGATGCGCGATGAAAATGCTGATCGCCATGTCGCTGGCCCTGGCCGCCGCGCCTGCAGTGGCGCAGACCGCGCTCCCGCCCGCGCCCTGGGCGGACCGGCAGATACCCGACGCCGACCAGGAACGCGCGGCAAAGGCGCTTATGGAAACCATCCGCTGCCTTACCTGCCAGAGCCAGTCGATCGCCGATTCCAACGCCAGCATGGCCGCCGACATGCGATCGCAGATTCGCGAACGCATCATGGCGGGAGAAAAACCTGAAGCGATCCGCGCCTGGCTGGTGTCCCGTTATGGCGATTGGGTGAGCTACGCCCCGACCGCCGATCCCATATTGTGGCCGCTATGGGCGGCGCCGCTCATCCTGCTGGCCTTGGGCCTGTTTCTCATGCGCGGGCGGATAGGGAGGAGGAGGCCATGACCGGCTGGCTCATCGCTTTTGCCCTGGCGGCATTGGTCCTCGCTGGCCTTGTGCTGCTCGGCCGCATTCCGCGATCGGCATGGGAAATCAGCGCCGCGGCCTTGCTGTTCGGCCTTGCCGGCTATGCCTGGCAGGGCAACCCCGGACTGGCAGGGGCGCCGCGCCAGCTTGCACAGGCTGATGCGCAGCCGTTCGATGAGGCGCTTGCGGAAAAGCGGCGCGGTCTTGCCGAACGTTTCGGACCGGCGGCGCAATGGATGATGCTGTCCGATGGCCTGGCGCGGCAGGGCAAGACGAAGGCGGCAGCCAATGTGCTCCTGTCGGCGCTGCGCGATCAGCCCGACGACGCGAACCTGTGGCTGGGGCTGGGCAACGCCCTGGTCGCGCATGGCGACGGCATGCTGTCGCCCGGCGCGCAATTTGCCTATCGCAAGGCGCTGGCGATCGACCCTGACGCGCCTGCGCCGCGCTATTTCTACGGCTTGGCGCTCGCCCGCGCAGGTCAGTTACAGGCGGCGCGCGACCTGTGGGCGCCCTTGGTCGCGCGCGCGCCGGCCGACAGCGAAGTGCGCAAGGAACTTGAAAGCAATATCGCGCGTATCGACGCCATGCTGGCGGGTATTCAGTCTGGTCAGCCATGATGCGGTGCAGCGTTCGCGTTGCACGGCGACAGGAGCCGTGATAGGGCGCGGCGGTTTGCGGGGGTAGCGGACTGTTCCGCCCATGCCCCCGAGTGGGTGTCCAGACGAGCATGACCATTCGGCATATCATTCATGGCTGATCTTCTTCCCAATACCGCTCCTTCGTCTCCTGACGAGGGAGAGGGCGGTCACGGCCATGTGCGGCAGAAGGCTACGCTGAAACTGGTCGTCGGCGCGATCGGCATCGTGTTCGGCGACATCGGCACCAGCCCGCTCTATGCGTTCCGGGAAACCTTCGCCGGCCACCATCATCTCGATCTCGACCCCGATCACATATTGGGCGTCATCAGCCTGATGTTCTGGTCGATGATGCTGGTGGTGACCCTCAAATATGTCAGCATCATCATGCGGGCGGACAATAAGGGCGAAGGCGGCAGCCTGGCGCTGCTCGCGCTTATCAACGGCCAGACGAAGAGCCAGCGCTGGTCGCGCGGCATCGTGCTGCTGGGCGTGTTCGCCACGGCGCTGTTCTACGGCGACTCGATGATCACGCCAGCGGTGTCGGTGCTGTCGGCGGTCGAGGGCATCGCGGTCTATAACCCCAATCTGGCCCCCATGATCCTGCCGGTGGCGATCCTCATCCTGCTTGGCCTGTTCTGGATACAGGGGCTCGGTACCAACAAGGTGGCGTCCCTGTTCGGTCCGGTCATGCTCACCTATTTCGTGACGATCGCGACGTTGGGGCTGATTTCGATCCTTCAGACCCCCGGCATCCTGTTCGCGCTCAACCCCTATTGGGCGTTCATGTTCTTCGTCACCGATCCTCTGCCCGCTTTCCTGGCGCTTGGGTCCGTCGTGCTGGCCGTGACCGGCGCCGAGGCGCTTTACGCCGATATGGGGCATTTTGGCCGCAGCCCGATCCGCGTGTCGTGGCTTGCCTTCGTCCTGCCGGCGTTGATGCTCAACTATATGGGGCAGGGCGCCTTGCTGTTCCGCGAAGGCGCGCCGGCCCTCGACAGCCCCTTCTATAATCTGGCGCCGCAATGGGGGCAGTTGCCGCTGGTCATCCTGGCCACCATGGCGGCGATCATCGCGTCACAGGCCGTCATATCGGGCGCATTTTCCGTGACGCAGCAGGCGATCCAGCTCGGCTTCATGCCGCGCCTGCGCATTTCGCACACCAGCGCTTCGGCCGCCGGGCAAATCTATATTCCCCTGATCAACTGGGGCCTGATGACGATGGTCATCCTGCTGGTGCTGGTGTTCCGCACCTCGTCCAACCTGACCGCGGCCTATGGCATCGCGGTGACGGGCGCGATGTTCATCGACAATCTGCTGCTAACCGTGCTGCTCTATCGCCTGTGGCATTGGAAATGGTATTATGCAGCGCCAATGCTGGCGGTCTTCTTCCTGGTCGATGGCGCGTATCTGGCGGCGAACCTGACCAAAGTGCCCGATGGTGGCTGGTTCCCGCTGCTGATCGGCTTCATCGTCTTCACCCTGCTCACTACCTGGTCGCGCGGGCGCAGGCTGGTGCAGGACCGGCTGCGCGAAGCCGCCATGCCCATCCCGGTCTTTGTCGCGTCGGCCGCCAACAGCGCGGTACGCGTGCCCGGCACCGCTGTGTTCATGACGTCCACGCCCGACGGCGTGCCCCATGCACTGCTGCATAATCTCAAGCATAACAAGGTGCTGCATGAGCGGGTCATCCTGCTGACGGTCAAGATCAAGAACGTGCCCGTGGTCGAGGATGAAGGGCGCGCCAAATTGGAGGATCTGGGCCGGGGCTTTTTCCGCCTGGTGCTCCAATATGGCTTCATGCAGGAGCCCGATGTGCCTGCGGCGCTTAAAAATGTCACGGGCTGCGGGCAGGCGTTCAAGATGATGGACACCAGCTTCTTCCTGGCGCGGCAGACGCTGTTGCCATCGGCCAAGCCGGGTATGCCGCTCTGGCGGGAAAAGATCTTCGCCTGGATGCTGCGCAACGCGGAAAGCGCGATGGAATTTTTCCGCTTGCCCACGAACCGCGTCGTGGAGCTGGGCAGCCAAGTCGAAATCTAAGCCAGCGTTTTAGCGCGACTGGCCATCAAAAAGGGCGCGACCTTCATGGCCGCGCCCCAATCATCTTCGATTATCCACCGATCAGGCGGCGTCGCGATCCTGTGCGTTGATGTCGACCAGCTGACCGCCGTTGATGGCGATCTTCTTGGGCTTCATCGCTTCGGGAACCTCGCGCACCAGTTCGATCACCAGCAGACCGTCGGCCAGATCGGCCTTTTCCACGCGCACGAAATCGGCCAGCTCGAACCGGCGTTCGAAGCTGCGATTGGCAATGCCGACATGCAGGAATTTGGAACGATCCGCTGCGGAGTCATCCTTGCGACCAATTACCTGCAACAGGTTCTGCTGCGCGGTGATATCGATTTCGTCGGAGCGGAAACCCGCGACGGCCAAGGTCACGCGATAGCGATCCTCCGACAGGCGCTCGATATTGAAGGGCGGATAATTGTCGCTCTGCTGCAATCGGGCGTTATTTTCGATCAGGTCGAACAGACGATCAAAGCCCACGGTCGAGCGGCGATAAGGGGTCAAGTCAAAAGCACGCATCGTCATAATCTCCTGAAGAGCAAAATGAACCATGCCGAACCCGTCATTATGGCGTTCGGCGATACTGAGCCCGGCCCCATGCGGCGACCGGACGACATGAATATGGTTTGACGAATATGGCTTTCAAGAGGGCCGATGGCGCCCGAAATTTCCTAGGGACGCCCACGCCTCGGTCGAACGATTGTCGCCCGGTACAGGCATATCACGTAGGGGAGATCAATATTTGCTGTGTCGCAGCAAGCAGCCGCCAAGATACGACCGCCTCGGCGCATTGTGGCTAAAGAAAAAGCACCCGGATCATGCTTTCATGATCCGGGTGCTTAATGGACGATTGCTCGTCTCCCCCTTGGCCTGCCTCAACCACTTCTTAGCCCCCTAAGCTCGAAGCGGGAAGCAGTATCCCTGAACCACGGCCTTTCACCTGTGCTTCGATTGTCTTGCTATGCTTACCGACGCAGCGAGTCACGGGCAAAATCGGGATGTTGTGATTTTCGCTGCGACCCTGTTGCGACGATGCAACAATCCGGCAATGCTTGCCGTGGGTCCCGGCCGGTCCTAGAGCCTGTTCCAAATTTCCATCACAGGGGCCATTCGCGCCACATGATTCTGTCCCGTTACGAACGTATGATTGCCAAGCGCTATTTGCTGCCGGGCAAGGGCGAAGGCTTCATCTTCCTGGTCGCTGGCATCAGTCTGGTCGCCGTGATGCTGGGCGTCGCGGCGCTCATCATCGTCATGAGCGTGATGAATGGTTTTCGCGCGGAGCTGTTCGACAAGATTGTCGGTTTGAACGGCCATGCGGTGGTGCAGGGCTATGGCGGCCGCCTGCCCGACTGGCAATCCATCCTTAAGCAGGCAAAGGCGACGCCGGGCGTCACCAGCGCCACGCCCATGATCGAACAGCCCTTGCTGGCGACGTTCAACGGCCGCGTCGAGGCAATTCTGGTGCGCGGCATGACGGTGCCTGACATTCGCGCGAACAAGACGCTCAAGGGCAAGGTGCTTGCCGGCAGCCTGGACAGCCTGACGCCAGGCGCGGGGAAGGTTGGCATCGGCTCACGTCTTGCCGAAAATCTGGGCGTGCAACTGGGCGACAGTCTGACGATCATCAACCCAGCAGGCCGGTCGACCCCATTCGGGACCGTCCCGCGGCAAATATCCTATCAGGTGTCGGCGATCTTCGAAGTCGGCATCTATGATTATGACAAGGCGATGGTCGTCATGCCGGTCGAGGATGCGCAGACGCTCCTCCTGCTGGGCGATGTCGTTGGCATGATAGAGGTGGAGACGGTCAATCCTGACAAAGTCGGCCAGATTTTGGAGCCGTTGGCCGCGAAGGTCGCCGGCCGGGCGGTCATCACCGACTGGCGGCAGATGAACGCATCCCTGTTCGAAGCGCTGGCGGTCGAACGGGTGGCGATGTTCGTCGTCCTCTCGATCATCGTGCTGGTCGCAGTGTTCAACATCCTGTCCTCGCTCATCATGCTGGTGCGCGCAAAGACCCGCGACATCGCGATCCTGCGCACCATGGGGGCGAGCCGGGCGGGACTGGTCAAGATCTTCATGACGGTCGGCGTCACCATCGGCACACTCGGCATGGTGGCGGGCATGATATTGGGCTTCACCTTCCTCTTTTTCCGGCAGAATGTGGTCAATGCTATCCAGTTCGTGACCGGTCAGAATTTGTGGGACCCCTCGATCCGCTTCCTTACCGAATTGCCGTCTCAGCCCGACCCGGTCGAAATCGCGGTAATATGCGTCATGGCGCTGCTGTTCAGCTTCCTCGCCACCCTCTACCCGGCCTTCAAGGCCGCCAATACCGATCCGGTCCAGGTGCTGCGCTATGAATGATGTTCTGAAAGTCACGGGCCTCGCGCGCAGCTTCACGCAGGGCGGGGTGACGATCGACGTGCTGCGCGGGGTCGACCTGCGCGTGGGCGAGGGCGAGATCGTGGCGCTGCTCGGCCCATCGGGATCGGGCAAATCGACGCTATTGCAGGCAGTCGGTCTGCTGGAGGGCGGATTTGAAGGGTCGATCCGCATCGCTGGCGAAGAAGCGGCGAAACTCGACAATGACGGACGCACCCGGCTGCGCCGCGATGCGCTGGGCTTCGTCTATCAATTCCATCATCTCCTGCCCGACTTCAACGCGACCGAAAATGTCGTGTTGCCGCAGGTCATTCGCGATGCAGACATGGCGACGGCGCAGTCGCGCGCGGAATCCCTGCTGACGTCGCTGGGGCTTGGCCACAGGCTGGACCATCGCCCCAGCCAATTGTCGGGTGGTGAGCAGCAGCGCGTCGCCGTGGCCCGCGCGCTCGCCAACCGGCCGGCGCTCGTGCTGGCCGACGAGCCGACAGGCAATCTGGACGAGCGGACGGCAGACGTTGTCCTGGCGGAGTTTCTGCGCCTGGTCAGGGGCGAAGGCTCCGCCGCGCTGGTCGCCACGCATAATGAGCGGCTGGCGCAGAAGATGGACCGGGTGGTGCGCCTGCATGAAGGGCGCTTGCAAACGGCCTGACGCAGCGGAAGCGGGGGTCAGGCTGCGTCCCGCACCACCGCCACCAGCACCCGGTCGCGCCCTTCCGCCTTGGCGCGCAACAGCGCGGCGTCCGCCGTCTGGATCAGGCGATCGGCGCGACCATGATCGGGAAAGGCGGACAGGCCGAAGCTGGCGGTCACGGGTCCCAACAGATTGCCGTCATGCTGGACCCGCAAGGATTGCAGTTGCTGCCGTATCTGCGCCGCACGCGCGATCGCCTGATCCAGCGAGAAACCGGGCATAAGGACCACAAATTCCTCGCCCCCCAGGCGAAAGGCGTGGCCGTCTTCCCGCAGCGATTCATTCAGCAAGCCGCCAACCGCGCGTAAAATCGCATCGCCAGCATCATGCCCATGATTGTCGTTGAACCGCTTGAAATGGTCGATGTCGATCATCAGGCAGGAAAGCGGCGTGGCGTTTCGCTCGGCCTCCTGTGCCAGTCTGGTGAACAGCATGTCGAACTGGCGGCGATTGGGCAGGCCGGTCAGCGGGTCGACCATCGCCATGTCGCGCAGCACGTCGCGCAGCCGCAGGTTAGACAGGGCCAGGCCGATATTTTCCGCCAGCATCTCCAGATAGGTGCCGCTGCGCTCCAGATGCGCTTGGCTCGCGCTCGTCGGTTCCTCGAAATAGAGCAGGCCGATGCTCTCGCCCTGCGCCGTGAGCGGAATACAGATCGTCTGAAGCGTGCCCCGTGCGCCCAGATGCTCGCAGGGAATGTCGACCATTTCCCCGATGGGCCGATGGGTCTGGCCCCGGCGCAAGGCCCAGCAGGCCGATGGCCCGAATTCCGTCAACGAATGGGCGGGGTCCAGCCATTGGCACGCCTGCGCCATCGCATTGCGACGGGCGTCGTAGATGTATAGCCTGCCCGGAAAATCAGGCGTGATTTCGGGCACGAAGCGGCGCACTACCCCCACCAGATCGGCGGTATCGTCGCATCCCTGCAACCGCTGCGTCAGGCGCGAGAGAAGGTCGCGCATCCGGTGATCCACGTCCCGCTCGCGCTCCAGCCTTTGGCGTTCCAGCCCGTTTTCGCGAAAGATGCGGATCGCCTGCGCCATATCGCCAATCTCGTCGACATGCGCCATGTCGGGCGGGACCGCATCATAATCCTGCGCCGCGAGCCGCGTGACCACATCGCTCAACCGCACCACCGGGCGAAGAATGCGCTGTTTCAGGATGAAATAGAGGACGCACAGGAACAGCAGCGCGGTAACGCCCAGCATGATTTCCGACATGGTGCGCCACAGCCGCGCGCTTTCGGTCGCGCGCGCCACCGCCTGATCGGTGCGTTGATCCAGCATATATTGAAAGCGGTCAATCTGCGCGGCGACCCGGTCCATTTCCCGCCCATATTCGTCGCCAAACAGGATGGCTCGCGCGGATTGCGCGTCCCCTTTTTGCGCGGCCTTCAGCGCGGCTTCCTGCTCCTCGATCAGCGCATCCGCCCAGTGGATGCCCTGCCGCAAGGCCTGAAGCTCGGCATGGTTGGCGCCGGCGTCCTTCAGATAGCCTATCCGCTCCTCGACCGATCGCAATCCTGCTCGTTCGCGACGATAGGCGATCAGATGGCTGGGGTTGCCGGTGACGACAAAACCGCGCGCCTGCTCGCTCAAGCGATAGACATCCTCCTCCAGCGTGGCGGTAAGCTTGTCGAAGGTCGCGCGCTGGCTGACGGCAGCGCGCTCCTGCTCCTCGACGGACGAGGCGCGCAGCATCGTCGCGCCGGACACGAGCGTCAGCGCAACGGTTGCGCCATAGGCCCAGTTAGTGATGGTGGAAAGCCGCATGGCGGCAATCTACCGGTCAGAAGTTGGCGATTGATTAAGCACGACGGCAGATTGGACGAAAGCGCGGCCCGCACGCGCTTTCGTCCACAGCTTTCGCGCGTCGGGGGCTGGCGCCGACTCATGCGCGCCGCCTAAGGTGCCGTCATGTCCCATGCCGCTTTCGTTCCGCTTCGCGTCTTTTCTTCCTTTACCATGCTGGAAGGGGCGATAGATCCCAAGAAGATCGCAAAGCAGGCGCGGGCGCTCGGCTTTCCGGCGGCGGCGATCACGGACCGCAACGGCCTGTACGGCTCCATGGCCTTTTCCGACGCCTGCAAAGGGGAAGGCGTGCAGCCGATCATCGGCGCGATGCTGGGCGTGCTGCGACCCGGCCGGCCCGCCAATGCGTCGCAAGTCCATGACTGGATCGCGCTTTATGCGCAGGATGCGCGCGGTTACGACAATATCTGCGCGCTGGTATCGATGGCGCATCTCGATCGCCCGGTAGAGGAAGTGCCCCATGTGACGCTCGATACGCTGGAGGGGCGCACCGACGGCGTCATTGCCCTGACGGCGGGTGGCGAGGGCGCGCTGGCGCGGCTGTTCGCAGAGGATCAGCCCGATGCCGCTTTGGCCTATGCCGAGCGGCTGGAGGCGCTGTTCCCCGACAGGCTCTACGTCGAAATCTGCCGTCGCCTCGACCCGGTGGAGGGCAAGGCGGAAGGCGCGCTGCTCGACCTTGCCTATGATCGCGGCCTGCCCTTGGTGGCAACCAATCCCACCTGCTTTACCGAACCGCATTTCCATGAAGCCCATGACGTCATGCTGTGCATTGCAGACAGCGCCTATGTGGACACGGCCGACCGTCGCAGAAGCTCGCCCGACGCGTGGATGAAGCCGGCGGCCGAGATGCGGCGCCTGTTTGACGACCTGCCCGAAGCGCTGGCCAACACCCTTGTCGTGGCGCAACGCTGCGCCGTGGCAGCCCCCAAACGCAAGCCCATCCTCCCCAGCCTCGCGGGCGATATCGAGGGGGAGGCCGCGATGCTGCGGGATCAGGCGGCAGCGGGGCTGGAAGCGCGGCTGGAAAAGGCGGGCATATTGGGCGAGGAGATGCGGCGGCCCTATTATGAGCGGCTGCAATTCGAGACCGACATCATCATCCAGATGGGCTTTCCCGGCTATTTCCTGATCGTTGCCGACTTCATCAAATGGGCCAAGGATCAGGATATTCCCGTGGGGCCGGGGCGCGGATCGGGCGCAGGCTCGCTTGTCGCCTGGGCGCTCACCATCACCGATCTTGATCCCTTGCAACTAGGCCTGCTGTTCGAACGCTTCCTCAACCCTGAGCGCGTGTCGATGCCCGACTTCGACATCGACTTTTGCGAAACCCGACGGGGTGAGGTTATCCGGTACGTCCAGCAGAAATATGGCGCGGATCATGTGGCGCAGATCATCACCTTCGGGAAGCTCAAGGCGCGCGCGGTGCTCAAAGACACCGGTCGCGTGCTCCAGATGAGCTATGGCCAGGTCGACCGCCTCGCCAAGCTGGTGCCCAACCATCCGACCGACCCCTGGACGCTGGAACGGTCCCTGAATGGCGTCAGCGAGTTCAAGGCGGAATATGACAATGACAATCAGGTCCGCCGCCTGATCGACTATGCGATGAAGCTGGAGGGCTTCCCGCGCCACAGTTCCACCCACGCCGCCGGCGTCGTTATTGGCGACCGTCCCTTGAGCCAGCTGGTGCCGCTTTATCGCGATCCGCGCTCCGACATGCCGGTGACGCAATTCGACATGAAATATGTCGAGGGCGCCGGACTGGTGAAGTTCGACTTTCTGGGTCTGAAAACGCTGTCGGTGTTGCAGAAGGCGGTGCAGTTGCTCGCCGCGCGCGGCGTCACGGTGGACCTCGATACACTCGCCTGGGATGACATGGCGGTTTATGACCTGCTCCAGCGCGGCGACACGGTCGGCGTGTTCCAGCTGGAATCGGAAGGGATGCGCAAGACGCTCGCCGCCGTGCGCCCGACCAATTTCGGCGACATCATCGCGCTTGTGTCGCTCTATCGTCCCGGCCCGATGGACAATATTCCGATGTTCGGCCGTCGCAAGAACGGCCAGGAAGATATTGAATATCCCCATATTCTCCTGAAACCGATCCTCGAAGAAACCTATGGCATCTTCGTCTATCAGGAACAGGTGATGCAGGCCGCGCAGATCCTGGCGGGCTACAGCCTGGGGGACGCCGACCTGCTGCGTCGCGCGATGGGCAAGAAGGTGAAGGCGGAAATGGACGCGCAGCGTTCCCGCTTCGTCGAAGGCTGCGCCGCCAAAAGCGATATTCCGGCAGCCAAGGCGAATGAGCTGTTCGACTTGATCGACAAATTTGCCGGCTATGGCTTCAACAAGTCGCACGCCGCCGCCTATGCGCTGCTCGCCTATCAGACGGCGTGGCTCAAGGCGCATTACCCGGCCGAATTCTATGCCGGGTCAATGGCGTTCGACATTCACCTGACGGAAAAGCTGACGGTGTTTGTCGACGATATGCGGCGCATGGGCCTGACCTGCCTGCCCCCCGATATCAATCGCAGCGAAGCGGATTTCACGGTCGAGCCGGTCGCTTATGAGGGCGAAGACGCGCGATTGGGCTTTGCCGTGCGCTATGCGCTGGGCGGCCTCAAGGGCGTGGGCGAAAAGGCGATGGAACAGCTGGTCGAGGAGCGCAACAAGGGCGGCGCCTTCAAGAGCCTGGACGATTTTGCGGACCGGATCGAGCCGCGCCTGCTCAACCGGCGCCAACTCGAAAGTCTGGCGGCGGCAGGTGCGTTCGATGGCATCCACGCCGACCGCGCGGGCGTCCATGCGGCTGCCGAGACGATCCTGTCCGTCGCTTCCAGCAACGCCGCCGCACGCGAAAGCGGGCAGGGCGGCCTGTTTGGCGACGTGGAAACGCCCCACGCCGATGTACGCATCCCCCCGCATCAGGCCTGGACGGTGGCGGACCGCATGGCGCAGGAAAAGGAAGCGTTCGGCTTCTATTTCTCCGCGCATCCGGTCGACCGTTACAAGCATCTGGCCGACGCCCGTGGCGCACGTAGCTATGCCCTCATCTGCCAGTCGCCCATGCCCGCGCCCAATGCCGAAGGGCGGGCCATGACGATCATGGCGGCGATGGTGGAGGATGTCCGCTGGCGCGAGACAAAGCGCGGCGCGCGCTACGCCAGCGCCACCTTCTCCGACCAGAGCGGCCAGTTCCAGGCCAGCTGTTTCGACGAGGATGGCTGCAAGGCGATCGAGGAACTGGCGCGCGATGGAGACTGCGCGCTGCTGGTCGTCGAACTGGATCGCCTGCCGGGCGAGGAAACGCCGCGCGTCACCGTGCGTAGCGTCGAACCCTTCCGCGCGATCGCCAGCGCGTCGCGCATGGAATTGACGATCGATGTGGAAAGCGCCGAGGCGGTCGAGGCGCTGGCGGCGCTATTGGCCGGCGCGGGCGGAGGCCGTAGCGAAGTCTTCCTGCGCGCGCGATTAAGCGACGGGCAGGCGGCGCGCGTGTTTCTGGGTGATGGATATAGCCTTGGCGCCGATCAGGTGGACGCAATCGCAACCATCAAGGGGCTGACCATCCATAAGTTCGAGCGAATGGACGTGAAGGCCGACGGCTACCGCACGCGCACGCGCCGGTCGGGCATGCGGCTGGTGGGATGAGGGTGGGGCGGCAACTGGCGACCATTTTTTGCCGTTCATTGGACCTCGCGCTGGTCGCCATAGCGGACATCGCAAATCATGCTAGGTAACGATCATGAAGCGTTTGCTAGATGCCCTATTCAGCGTCACCCACATCACGATATTCTTTATCGCGATCTGGGTGGGAACCGCCTTCATGGCGGCCGAGGCATTTGGCTGGTTGCGCCCCGACTACAGGCGACTGCTGCTCGTAATGATCCTTGCTTACTGGGCTGGGGTGGCACTTGAACTCGGTGTTCTTGGTCGCCGTAGGGCGAGGCGCTGACGAACAGTTTTGCCGTTCTCTCTCTTTGTGGCAAATGCCGATAGTCGACATCGGTAAGGTTTCCTCCGGGATGGAGCGCTACCCGCATAGCCAAGGGTCAGCCATGGTCGAGATTGAAGGACGAATAGAAGTCCGCGGGAGTCCGCTTTAGGGATTGTCCGATCCAACAGCAGGCCGTCCGCTTCCCACCCGTTTCGGTCATATACCCGCGGTCAGAAAACGATCCTCTAACCTCTTCTCAACGACCATGAGAAAAGACGACCCCAACCGCACAGGGATGGCGGAAGGATGTTGCGTTTGGTCGCTACTTGTTATCCTGCGCCTCTCATTCGCCATCAAAACAGCCGCATCTGCGCGCCTTCGGGCGGGCGAAACAGGTCGGAGCGCAGCGCCAGCTTTTCGCCGCTCAGACCCGCCTTGCGCCGTGCCTTGACGAACCGCGAGCGGATGAGGTCGGCCCAGACGCCTTGCCCTTTCATCCGGCTGCCGAAATTGGGGTCGTTGTCGCGGCCGCCGCGCAGGTCGCGGATGATCGCCATGACCTTTGCGGCGCGGTCCGGATGATGTTCGTCCAGCCAGGCGCGGAACAGGGGGGCCACCTCGTGGGGCAGGCGGACGAGGATATAGCTTATGTCGCGCGCGCCGGCGGCGGCGACACGGGCGACGACGCTCTCAATCTCATGGTCGTTGATGGCGGGGATGATCGGCGACATGTTGGCGGACACCGGCACGCCTGCTGCCGCCAGCCGGGCGATGGCGGCCAGCCGTTTTTCGGGATGGGCCGCGCGCGGCTCCAGCGTCCGGGCGACCTTGGGATCGAGCGTCGTCACCGAAATCATCACCGCGACCAGATTGTCGCGCGCCAGATCGGCAAGCAAGTCGATATCGTGCAGGATGCGGTCCGATTTGGTGGTGATGAAGGTCGGATGGCGGGTTTCGACCAGCACCTCCAGCACTTGTCGCGTGATGCGCCAGTCTTTCTCGATCGGCTGATAGGGATCGGTATTGGTGCCCATGGCGATGGGGCTGACGACATAGTTTCGCTCCCCCAGTTCCTTGCGCAGCAGGGCTGCGGCATCGGGCTTGGCAAAGAGCTTGCTTTCGAAATCCAGTCCCGGCGAGAGGTCCAGATAGGCGTGGGTCGGCCGCGCGAAACAATAGATGCAGCCATGTTCGCAGCCCCGATAGGCGTTTATCGATTGCGAGAAGGCGATGTCGGGCGACGAGTTGCGAGCGATGATCGTGCGGGGATGTTCCACGGCGACCTGGGTGCGCAGCCGCGGCAGCGCACCGTCGATCGCTTCGGCCATGTCGAGCCAGTCGCCATCGACCTGGCGTTCGGGCAGGGCGAAGCGGCGGCTTTCACCGTTCAGTGTCGCGCCTCTGCCCTTTTCCGCCGCCATGACGGTAAGTTAGAACAATAAGGGAACATTCGCAAGCGCCCGCCGGGTGCTGGTGCGACACTGGCGCGCGGGGGCGGGGATGCCTATAGCAGAAAGATGGCTTCCAACCAGAAACAGAAAAAACCCGCCAAGGTCCGTCCTGCCGGCCTGCCCACGCGTCAGCAGGTGATGGATTTCATCGCCGAAGCCGATACGCCGGCGGGAAAGCGGGAGATCGCCAAGGCGTTCGGTCTCAAGGGGCAGGAAAAGATTGCGCTCAAGGCTCTGCTCAAGGACATGGCCGATGAAGGGCTGATCGACATTGGTCCGGCCCGCGCCTTTCACAAGATGGGGGGTGTGCCCAAGGTGACGGTGCTGCGCATCGTCGATGTGGACGACACGACGCTGATCGCAACTCCGGAAAAATGGGAAGCGGAAGGCCAGCCCGCGCCCCGATTGCGCATCGTCGAGCGGGGCAAGCCCAAAACACGGCAGTCCGCGCTGACCATTGGCGACCGGGTTTTGGCTCGGACCGAGGAAGCGGGTCGCGGCTGGATCGCGCATCCGATGAAAAAGCTTGCGAAAGCGAGCGAGGAATTGCTGGGCGTGGTCGAGGAAATGGCCGACGGCAAGCTGTGGCTGCGTCCGGTCGACAAGCGTATTCGCAAGGACACGCTGATCAGCGATTCTGGCAATGCGCGTCCCGGCGACCTGGTGCTGGCCGAGCCGCATGGCCGGCCGCCGCGCATGGCCGCGCGGGTGACGGATATATTGGGCGATCCCTTTGCGCCGCGCAGCTTCAGCCTGATCGCCATTCACAAACATGGCATTCCCCACGTCTTTCCCGACCGGGTGGAGGATGATGCGCTGACCGTCGCGGCCCTGCCGCTGCATGAGGACAAGCGCGAGGATTTGCGTCACCTGCCGATCGTGGCGATTGACCCGGTCGATGCGCGCGACCATGACGATGCGGTCTGGGCCGCGCCCGACGAGGACGAGGGCAATCCGGGCGGATATAAGGCAATCGTCGCGATTGCGGACGTGAGCTATTATGTCCGCCCCGGCAGCGCGCTGGACAAGGAAGCGCGCAAGCGCGGCAACAGCGTCTATTTCCCCGATCTGGTCGTACCGATGCTGCCGCATCAATTGTCGTCCGATATGTGCTCGCTACGCGCGGGCGAGGACCGGGCGGCGATGGCGTGCCATCTGACGATCAACGCGCAGGGCAAGGTGACGGCGTGGCGCTTTACCCGCGCGGTGATCCGGGTGGCGGCGGTGCTGGCCTATGAGGATGCGCAGGCGGCCATAGACGGGACAAAGGACAATGCCCTGCTGGAGCCGGCCTTGAAGCCGCTCTGGGCGTGCTGGGCCTTGCTGCAAAAGGCGCGCAAGGCGCGCGATCCGCTGGCGCTGGACCTGCCGGAACGGCGGGTCGTGCTGGACGAGGCGGGCAAGATCGTGAGCGTGGCGGTGCGCGAGCGGCTGGACGCGCATATGCTGATCGAGGATTATATGATCGCCGCCAATGTCGCGGCGGCCAAGGCGCTGGAACAGAAAAAGGCGCCGGTCATGTACCGCGTTCATGAACCGCCGAGCCGCGACAAGCTGGTCGCATTGAAGGATTATCTGGCGACTTTCGACATCGGCTTCGCGCTGGGGCAGGTGGTGAAGCCTTTCACCTTCAACCAGCTGATCGCGAAGATCGGTGAGGCGGAGGAGAAGCCGCAGATCATGGAGATGATCCTGCGCAGCCAGACCCAGGCCTATTATGCGCCGCAGAATATGGGGCATTTCGGGCTGGCGCTGGGCAGCTATGCGCATTTCACCTCGCCCATTCGGCGCTACGCCGACCTTCTGGTCCACCGGGCGCTGGTCGGTGCATACGGGCTGGACCTTCCGGTGCCCAAGGGCAGGGACGTGCCGGATCGTTCGTCGCTCAGCCAGGACGATTATGAGAATATGGGGCGCGTGGGCGAGATGATTTCGGGCTATGAGCGGCGCGCGATGGAGGCCGAGCGGGAGACGATCGATCGCTATGTCGCCGCCTATCTGGCCGCGCATGTCGGGGAAGTCATGCCTGCGCGCATTACCGGGGTGCAGAATTTCGGCTTCTTCGCCACGGTCGAGGGATTGGGCGGCGACGGGCTGGTGCCGGTGTCGACCATGGGGGCCGAGCATTTCTTTTACGACGAGGCCGGCCGAGCGTTGCAGGGGGTGGAGAGTGGCGACCGCTATACGGTGGGACAGCGGCTGGAGTTGCGACTGGCGGACGCGGACCCGATCAACGGGTCGTTGCGCTTCGAATTGCCCGATAGCCCGGCACCGCGCGGCGCGCCGATGAAGCGCGATCGCACTCGACCGGGCATCAAACGGGGGCGTCCAGCCAATATCCGCCATATCGGCGGGAAGCGGGGGAAGCATCGGAAATGACCTGCCTGAGTTTCAGGTGCAGATTGACCGGTGCTCTCGATTCTCGACACGCTATAAAGAGCGACTTTCGCGTTTAGCTCAGCCGGTCGATGGCTTCGCTGTCCAGGCCGCCGGGGATGACCATGATCGGGCAGGGCAGCTTGCCGGCGTCCGCACCTGCAAAATGGCTGACGAGCTTGCCAGGGTTGCCCATGGCCGCCGCGCCGAGGACCAGAGCGGCGACATCTTCCATTTCCTCCAGCGTCTTGCGCACGACCGTGACGGCGTCCCCCTGCCGCACGGTGATGCTGGGTCGAATGCCGGATTCGTCGCTGAGCGTGCCGGCCGCGCTCGTCACTAGTGCTTCGGCGCGTTGCAGCGCTTCATCCTCCATCGTGGCCTGAACGCCACCCCATTGGACAAATTCTGCTGGCGGGATCAACGCCAAAATGCGCACCGCGCCGCCGGTCTTGGCTGCGCGCCGGGCGGCGAAGCGGAGGGCTGTCTCTGCCTCCGGCGATTCGTCTACAACAACCAGATATGTCCGCATAATTTGAGCGCCCCGCATCGAACTTTCGGCCGTGACGGTCGGGAATAAGACCGCAACGAACCAGTCCGGTGAAATGTGGGGGATAAATGCCCGCTCTGCAACCCGCTGCTTGACCGATCCGGCGAATGGGTGGAAACACGGCGGCAAATGGCGACCGCCGGATAATCCAGAAGAGGCCCCGCACGCATGAGCAAGAAAATCCAGATGCCCGCCCTTTCCCCCACGATGGAGGAAGGCACGCTGGCCAAATGGCTGGTGAAGGAAGGCGACACCGTATCGTCGGGCGACCTGCTGGCGGAGATCGAAACCGATAAGGCGACGATGGAATTCGAAGCGGTGGATGAAGGCGTCATCGCCAAGATCCTGGTGTCGGAAGGCAGCGAAGGCGTGAAGGTCGGCACCGTGATCGCGATCATTGCCGAAGAAGGCGAGGATGTGAGCGCCGCGGCGGCCGGTGGATCGGATGCACCCGCGCAAAAGGCCGAAGATCAAAAGGCCGAGGAGGCGCCGAAGAAAGCGGACGAGAGCCCGGCGCCCAAGAGCGAACCCATGTCGGAAAAGCCAGCCCCGGCCGCTACAACCGCTTCGGGTGATCGCGTCAAGGCGAGCCCGCTGGCACGCCGCCTGGCCGAAGCGAAAGGCATCGACCTGAGCAGCGTCAAGGGCAGCGGCACCAATGGCCGTATTATCAAGGCGGACATCGACGCGGCCACGCCGGGCGATACGGCTGCACGAGCCGCGTCGGCGGCTTCGCCCACCACAGCTGCGCCGGCTGCCCCGGCACCCGCGCCCGCCGCTTCGCCCGCTGCGCAGGATTTCGGCATCCCGCACGAGGTCATCAAGCTCAATGGCATGCGCAAGACCATCGCGCGCCGCCTGACCGAATCCAAACAGCAGGTGCCGCACATCTACCTCACCGTGGATATCCAGCTCGACAAGCTGCTCAAGCTGCGGGCGGAGATGAACGCGGGTCTGGAGAGCCGCAAGGTCAAGCTGTCGGTCAACGACCTGCTGATCAAGGCGCTGGGCGTCGCGCTGGTGCAGGTGCCCGAATGCAATGTGCAGTTCGCCGGCGACCAGATGCTGCAATTTAAGCGCGCCGACATTTCGGTTGCGGTCTCCATCCCCGGCGGCCTCATCACGCCCATCATCACGGAAGCGGACAGCAAGGGTGTAGCCGCCATTTCGACGGCGATGAAGGACTTGGCTTCGCGAGCGAAGGACGGGAAGCTCAAGCCCGAAGAATATCAGGGCGGCACGGCGTCGCTGTCGAACATGGGCATGTTCGGGATCAAGCAGTTCGAGGCGGTCATCAATCCGCCTCAGGGCATGATCATGGCGATCGGCGCCGGCGAAAAGCGTCCCTATATTGTCGATGACGCCGTTCAGATCGCAACGGTCATGTCGGCCACGGGCAGCTTCGATCACCGCGCCATCGACGGCGCCGATGGCGCGCGCCTGATGCAGGTGTTCAAGGAACTGATCGAAAATCCGATGGGCCTGCTCGCCTGATGGGGCATCCCGACGAACAGCCGCCCGAGGCGAGTCCGGCTGTGCGCATCATCGCCATGCCCGCCGACACCAATCCCTATGGGGATATTTTCGGCGGCTGGTTGATGAGCCTGATGGACTCGGCCGCCGGGTCGGTCGCGGCGCGTCATAGTCATGGACGCGCCGTCACCATCGCGGTGGAGGGGATGACATTCCTGCGTCCGGTGGTCGTCGGTGACGAGGTTTCGGTCTTCGCAACCCTGAAATCCGTTGGGCGCACGTCCATGAAGATTGACGTAGAAGCGTGGCGCCGAACCCGCCATGACGACCGTAGTTACCGCGTGACTCGCGCAACCTTCACCTTCGTGGCGATCGGCGAAGATCGCCAGCCCCGATCCGTGCCGCCGCTTCCGGCAGAATAGAGAGAAGACATCATGGCTGAGAATTACGATCTCATCGTTCTGGGCTCCGGCCCTGGCGGCTATGTCGCCGCGATCCGCGCGGCGCAGCTGGGCTTGAAAGTCGCGATCGTGGAGCGCGAAAATCTGGGCGGCATCTGCCTCAACTGGGGCTGCATTCCCACCAAGGCACTGCTGCGCTCCGCGGAAATCTACCATTATATGCAGCATGCCGGCGATTACGGCCTAGCGGCTGAAAAGATCAGCGCCGACATTGCCGCCGTGGTCAAGCGTTCGCGCGGCGTTGCCAAGCAGCTGAATCAGGGTGTCACCCACCTGATGAAGAAGAACAAGATCGCCGTGCATATGGGCGATGGCAAAATGACCGGCCAAGCTTCAGACAAAACTCGCAAGCTTTCCGTCACCAAGGACGGCAAGACCGAGGAACTTACCGCCAAGAACATCATCCTGGCGACCGGCGCGCGGGCGCGCGACCTTCCGGGCACGCCGGCCGATGGCAAGCGGGTATGGACCTATCGCCATGCAATGACGCCGCCCGAAATGCCGACCAAGCTGCTGGTCATCGGATCGGGCGCGATCGGTATCGAATTTGCCAGCTTCTATAATGACATGGGCGCGGACGTGACGGTCGTCGAAATGATGGACCGCATCGTCCCGGTCGAGGATGCCGATGTGTCGGCTTTCCTTGAAAAGGCGCTTAAAAAGCAGGGCATGACGATCATGACCGGCGCGGGCGTCAGCGACGTCAAGGTGACGGACAAGGGCGTCAGCGCCAAGCTGAAGGACAAGGCCGGCAAGGAAAGCGTCGCTGAGTTCAGCCATGTGATCGTCGCCATCGGCATCGTCCCCAACACCGCCGACATTGGCCTCAAGGAACTGGGCGTCGCTATGGACGATCGCGGGTTCCTGAAGACCGACGACATGTGCCGCACCAATGTCGAGGGGCTGTGGGCGATCGGCGACATCACCGCGCCGCCTTGGCTGGCGCATAAGGCGAGCCATGAGGGCGTGATTGCGGCCGAAGCCATTGCGGGCAAGCATCCCCACGCCATGGACGCGCGCAACATCCCTGGCTGCACTTATTGCCACCCGCAGATCGCCAGCGTGGGCCTGACCGAAGCCAAGGCCAAGGAAGCGGGCTATGAGGTGAAGGTCGGCATGTTCCCCTTCATCGGCAATGGCAAGGCGATCGCGCTGGGCGAAGCGGAAGGCTTCACCAAGACAGTATTCGATGCCAAGACTGGCGAATTGCTGGGCGCACACATGATCGGCGCGGAAGTGACCGAGATGATCCAGGGCTACACCATCGGCAAGACGCTGGAGACGACCGAGGCGGAACTGATGCACACGGTCTTCCCGCATCCGACCATTTCGGAATCGATGCATGAAAGCGTGCTCGCGGCCTATGGGCGCGCGCTTCATATCTGACCGGCGATCAGTGACAAAAGGCGCGGGAGCTTTGGCTCTCGCGCTTTTTTGCGTGTTGTTGATCGCGTTCGCGCAGCGTTTCGGATGGCTGGACGGAATCAATGTCGGGCTGATGACGCTGGCGGGCGAAGGGCGAGACACCGCGCTTGGCGGCAAGGTAACAATGGTGATGCGGCTGGCGTCCGCCATCGGCGGCACATTGGGGCGTATCACGCTGCTGGCGGTGGTGCTGGCACCGCTCATCTGGGCTGGTTATCGGCGGTCCGCGATGTGGCTGGCAGCTATGATGGCAGGGGGAACATTGCTCAACCTCGCATTGAAGCAGGTTTTTGCCGCGCCGCGGCCCGACCTGTTGCCGCATCTCGATATCGTCCACACATATAGTTTCCCCAGCGGCCATTCGGCGGGGAATATGATGTTCTTCGGCGCGCTGGCGATGCTGGCTGGCCGGCGTGGCGCTTATTGGGGCGCGGCCGTCGCAATCTTGCTGATCGGGGTCAGCCGCGTCTGGCTCGGCGTTCACTGGCCAAGCGACGTACTGGCCGGCTGGATCGAGGGACTGGGCTGGCTGGCCTTCTGCGCGATCTGGCTACCAGCGCGGGGAGGGGAGCAGCAACGCACGCAAGACGCTGCCGTGCGGAGGCATTCCATCGCTGGTGATAAAGCCGTGGACCCAGAAACTGTCGAAGGCGGTGGCGGCGGCGATCAGCGATAAGGGAATCGCCGTCCACGCGAACAGCCTTTGCGCGCCGGCGATGGCGCGTGCCGGCGACAGGGCGATCAGGACCAGCGGCAGCACGGGCAGGAAATAGCGGCCCTGCGTCCCTTGAATATAATCCGCGCCGAGCGGCGTGCCGGTGAGATACATCGCGGTTTCGATGAGAAGCGCGACGCCGAGCGCGACAGCAACCCACCAGACGCGTTGCCCCAGGCCAAAGCGCGCGCCTGTGCCCGTTGCGACGCCAGCGGCCAGCATCAATGCCGCGAGCGGATAGGCAAGCAAGGGCAGGAGAATGGCGTTCCAGCCGAACCGTCCGACGATCTGCAGCGCATAGACGGGCATGCGTTCGATGATGCTGGTGACGAGGATATGGACATAGCCGAGCGGCGAGGCGAGGATTGTGGCGAGTTGATCGCGCAGCGGCGCGGTCATCATCGTTTCGCCGGTCTTGCGCGACTGAATATGGTAGAGCGCTTGGCTGCCGCCGGAATAGTGCATCCAGGCCAGGAAGGCGATCGCGCCCAGGGCCATCGCGCAGAGGATCAGCCACAGGCGGGGATCGCGGCGCGTCGGCCAGCGCAGGCCAGCGGCCATGATCGGCAGATAGACGCCCTTGCAAAGGGCGAGCAGCGGTCCGGTGAGGAGTAGCCCAGCCGAGCGAGCCGGCGCCGACCCCATGAACCCAACGCGTAGGGCAAGAGCAAGGCCGATGAAGCCCAGGCCGTTGATGACCGCATCGGGAGAGAGCGATCCGGTCTGATAGGCGAAGGTCGGTAGCAAAGCCGTTGCCAGCATCGCGTTGCGGCCGAAGGGCAGCAATCGCAACGCCGCGATCAACAGGACAAGACCGGTCAGGGCATTGACGACGCGTCCGGCATAGAAGGCGCCGAGCGATGACAGGCCGAGGCCCTTGCCCGCCGCCAGACCGATTGCGCCCGGCAGATAAAGGGTAGGCGCATAGCTGGCGACATTGGGGAAATCGGCGAAGTCGGAACCGGCGCGCCCAGCGTCAGCAGACGCGCTCCTACGCAACTGATCCGCACGAAACAGTCGTGACGTCGCGGGAACATCCGTCGGAAAGTCGATGCGATGAATATCCAGCGCGGCGCGCGGCAGGTCCGTACCGATGGCCGGGCCGAGCTGCTTGGTCAGCATGTCCCCCTGCCGAACCGCCAATGCCTTCATATAATGCTGGTTCTCGTCCGGCGCCTGAAAAGGCGGCGTGATGACAGCTAAAAAGAGCGTGAGCAGGCAAAGGAGCACGAGCGACAGCTTTTCCGTCCCGCTCCAGGGCGCCGCGAACAGCATGTCCGCGCGGTCCAGACCTGAAAATCGCTGACGTTCATTCCGCATGGGCAGAGAGGTAGCCGCGACCGCTTAATATTTCGCGACCGTCTCGCAATGTGACTGGATTTTCAACGATGCGTAACGCCGGCCGAGATTGTTATTCCGCTTCTGGCTCTAGAGCCACAGGCGGATGGAGGCGCAAGCGCGTCACGCGCCGGCTGTCGCTTGCGGTAATTTCAAGCTTCCACCCGCTTTCCGCATGCTCCAATATCTCTCCCACTTCCGGGACGCGGCCGGCCAGCACGAAGGCGAGGCCCCCCAGCGTGTCAACATCTTCCTCCACATCGCCAAGACGCGCGTCAATCTCTTCGGCAACGTCTTCGAGTTCGGCGCGCGCATCGGCGTCCCACAGCCCATCGTCCAGCGGCACCAGCATCGCTTCGGGCGCATCGTCATGCTCATCCTCGACGTCGCCGACAATTTCCTCGACCAGATCCTCGAACGTCAGCAGCCCTTCAGTGCCCGAATATTCGTCCAGCACGATGGCGAGATGGGTGCGCTTGGCGCGCATTTCGGCGAGTAGATCCAGCGCGCCCATGCTTTCGGGCACGTAAAGCGGCTGGCGGATCAGCGGGGCCAGCGTTTCAGGCGCCGGCGCCTTGCCGGCCAGAATGGCAAAGGCGTCGCGAATGTGAATCATGCCCACGATCGTGTCGAGATTTTCGCGATAGACAGGAATGCGGCTGTGGCCGGCTTCCGCGAACAGGGCGGCCAGGTCGGCAAAACTGGCCTTTTCCTCGATCGCGATAATATCGGCGCGGGGCACCGCGACATCGTCGACCGTATGTTCGGAGAAATGCAGCAGGTTGCGCAGCATCTGCCGTTCGATGGCGGACAGGTCGCCCTTTACCGGAGGATGATCTTTCTGGTCTTCCTCGTCATATTCGTCGAGCGCTTCCTCCAGTTCCCTGCGCAGGCTGGTTTCCGCATTCTCACCGAACAGCAGCGACTTGATGCCGCTCCATAGGCCGCCCTCGTTACTACTGTCCGCTTCCTTCGAAGCGTTGCCATCCTTGGGGCTGCCTTCAGCCATCGGTCGTCCTATTCCCCTGTTTGAAGCGGTGCATATGCGGCCTTAGCCGGCTTGCATGAAAAACGCCTCATTTAATATCGTCGCGATCCCCATAGGGGTCGGCCAAGCCCAGCGATGCCAGCGCCGAAACTTCCAGCGCCTCCATGGCTTCGGCTTCCGCGTCGTTCATATGGTCATATCCCAGCAGATGAAAAGTGCCGTGGACGATGAGATGGGTGGCATGGTCGACCATGCTGATGCCCTTGTCGGCCGCTTCGGCGACGCAGACGCCTTCGGCCAAAACGATGTCGCCCAAAAGCACCTCGCCATCGTCGGTATTGGCCGTTGCCTGGAGCAGATCATCCTGCACCATCGGGAAAGACAGGACGTTGGTAGGTTTGTCCTTGTCCCGATAGGCGCGATTGAGGCCGTGTACTTCATCGTCGGAGGTCAGCTTGACCGCGATTTCATACAGCGTCGCGTCGGTGGCGAAGGCGGCATAGGGGCTGTGCGAAATGGCCGCCGCTACAGCCCGCTGGGCAATCATTTCCCAATCGCCCTGTGGCCAGCCCTGGTCATGCAGCAGCGCAACCTCGATCATGCGTCCGGCCCTTCATAGGCCTGGACGATGCGACCGACGACAGGGTGTCGCACCACGTCGCCCACGCCGAAGGGCACCATGGCGATGCCGTCCACGCCATGCAGGCGGGCGACCGCGTCCGCCAGACCGGAAATTCCCGGTTGCGGCAGGTCGACCTGTTTGGGGTCGCCGCAGATGACCATGCGGCTGCCCTCACCAAAGCGGGTGAGGAACATCTTCATCTGGGCGATGGTGGTGTTCTGCGCCTCGTCCAGCACGATGAAGGCATTGGCGAGCGTGCGACCGCGCATGAAGGCGAGCGGCGCGATTTCAATTTCTCCGCTGGCGATGCGCCGTTCGACCTGTTCGGCCGGCAGCGTGTCATAAAGCGCGTCATAGATGGGGCGCAGATAGGGGTCGACCTTGTCCTTCATGTCTCCGGGCAGAAAGCCCAGCCGCTCGCCCGCTTCCACGGCCGGGCGGGACAGGATCAGACGATCGACGCTGCCGGTGATGAGCTGGCTGACCGCCTGCGCGACGGCCAGATAGGTCTTGCCCGTGCCTGCCGGCCCGAGCGCGAAGATGATGTCGTTGCGGGTCAGCGCCTCCATATAGGTGACCTGCGTCGCTGATCGCGGCACGATCGTCTTCTTGCGCGTGCGGATCATCACCTTGGGCGGTTCGGCGACGTCATGGCGGATGATGCCGTCGAGCGTCGGTTCGGCTGACATGGCGATGACCGCCTCGACCGCGCCCGAATCGATTTCCTGCCCCGCGACGATGCGGTTGTAGAGGCCGGTCATGACGTCGCGCGCGCGGGCGGCGGCTTCAGCCTCGCCCTCGATCTGGAGCTTGTTGCCGCGCGCGGCGATGTAGACGCCAAGGCGATTTTCGATCGCGACCAGATTCTGGTCATATTGCCCGAATAATGTGCCCAGCAGATGCGGCTTTTCGAAAGTAACTTCCAGACGCGCGCGCTCGGCGATGTCGGGGCGAGGGCTGTGGTGCGGTTTTTTCGACATAGGTCAGCCTCTCCCTTGCTTGGCCATGCCCGCAAACAGGGGCATCCATCGTCCAGACCATGCATTGAGCGGAGCGGCGTGGCGATGGGTTCCCGCCTGCGCGGGAACGACGGTGCGATGGTTCAAGCGGCCTTCCTCCTCACTGTTTCGCCAGCCAGGCTGTTCGGGCCGGCGCTGATAATGTCGACGTCCACAAAATCGCCGATCTCAAGCTCCGGCGCGGTCACGACTACCGACTGGAGCCAAGGTGATTTGCCGATGAGCTGACCGGGGTGCCGGCCCTTGCGCTCCAGCAGAATCTGTGTGGTGCGGCCCACGGTCGCGGCGTTGAATGCGGCTTGCTGGCGGTTGAGCACCGCCTGAAGCCGCGCGAGCCGTTCATCCATGACTTCGGCGGCGATCTGGTGATCCATGTCGGCGGCCGGCGTGCCTGGGCGGGGGCTATATTTGAAGCTGTAGCATTGGGCATAGCGCACTTGCTCGACGATGCGCAGCGTATCTTCGAATTCGGCATCCGTTTCACCGGGGAAGCCGACGATGAAGTCGCCGGAAATGGCGATGTCGGGTCGCGCCTGCCGCACCCTTTCAATGATGCGCAGATAGCTGTCGGCGCTGTGGCTGCGATTCATCGCCTTGAGAATGCGGTCATTGCCCGCCTGTACCGGCAGATGCAGGAAGGGCATCAGCTTGTCGATTTCGCCATGCGCCGCGATCAGTCCATCGCTCATGTCATTGGGATGGCTGGTCGTGTAGCGGATGCGCCGCAAGTCCGGAATTTTCGCCAGCTCGCGGACCAGCCCGTCCATGCCCTGCGCGCGCCCCTTGTCATCATCCCCGGTCCAGGCGTTCACATTCTGGCCGAGCAAAGTGATCTCGCGCGCGCCGCCATCGACCAGCGCCTTGGCTTCATCGACAATCGCGCTCCAGGATCTGCTGATTTCCGCGCCGCGCGTATAGGGGACCACGCAATAGGTGCAGAATTTGTCGCACCCTTCCATGATGGTGAGAAAGGCCGTGGGGCGGGCCTGTTTGGTGCGCGCAGGAAGCGCGCCGAATTTCGAGGCGGCTGGCATGTCCGTATCCACCGCCGCTTCGCCCCGGCCGACCTTGTCGATAAGGTGAGGCAGGCGATGATAGGCCTGCGGCCCCACCACGATGTCTACATTGCGCGCGCGGCGTTGAATTTCGCTGCCTTCGGCCTGCGCGACGCATCCGGCGACGGCGATCATCGGGCGGCTGCCATCGTCGCGCGTCAGGCGGCCGATGTCGGAATAGACCTTGTCCACCGCCTTTTCGCGGATGTGGCAGGTGTTGAGGATGACGAGATCGGCCTCAGCCCCTTCGGCAGCCGGGGTCATGCCCTGCGTGCCCAGCATTTCTGCCATGCGCTCGCCATCATAGATGTTCATCTGGCAACCGAAGGATTTGACGTGGAAGGTCGCTGGCGCGGTCGTGGCAGGATTTCGGGGGGCGTCGTTACGATTCATGCGATCCAGCTATACAGGCGGCAAGGGGGGAGCGGAAGAGCGGTGATGCGCGGCCATGCTGGCGGCGATCCGGTCCCGCGCCAGCGCTGCCATCGCCTTGCGGTTCGCACAGGTAGCGGGATCGAAGGGTGAGAGGAACCGGATCGTGACCGGCAATCTGCCCTTGCGTCGCAGGATGCGCAGCACGTTGCCAACGGCCGGTTCATCCCCCACCCATGCGATATCTCCGACCGCAGCACCATAATCTATATGCACCGGCTGGATTATCACGGGGCGTGGTGGCGGGAACAATGTCGCGAGCAATGTGGGTTTGAACGGTAGAAGCGTCTCGCCATCGCCCGTCGTGCCTTCCGGAAAAAGCGTGACCGGCTGATGCCCCGTCAAGGCTGACCGGAGCGCAGCCATCTGCCCCAACAAGCCGCCGCGCCGTTCGCGCGAGACGAAGACGGTGTTATTCTGCGCCGCCAGCCAGCCGACGATCGGCCAGCGCGCTACGCCATCCTTCGACACGAAAGCCGCGCCTGTGGCGCCGCCAAGCGCGAGAATGTCGATCCAGCTGACATGGTTGGCGAGCAGGAAGATGTCACCTTGGGCCGGGCGACCTTCCAGAATGACGCGTGCGCCGATGGCGCACGCCGCTAGACCCAGAAACCGGGAGGGCCAGGGCGAACGACGTCTGGCCAGTCGCCATCCCAGATGGGGAATGAGGCACAGCAGCAGGACGCTGGCGAGCAGGACTAGCCGCCCTGCGCAGCGCAAGGGCGCCAGCCCGTCAGTTTTTGCGGTCGAGTGCGACGCCGTACAACTCCATCCGGTGATCGACCAGCCGGAAGCCGAGCTTTTCCGCGATCTGCTTTTGCAGCTGTTCCAGCTCCGGATCGACGAATTCGATCACATTGCCGGTTTCGACGTCGATCAAATGGTCGTGGTGCGATTCCGGCGCGGCCTCATAACGGGCGCGGCCATCACCGAAGTCATGGCGTTCCAGAATGCCGGCTTCTTCGAACAGGCGTACGGTGCGATAGACGGTGGCGATGGAAATGCCAGGATCAATCGTGGCGGAGCGTTTGTGCAGTTCCTCGACATCGGGATGATCGGACGCATCGCTCAGCACCTGGGCGATCACCCGGCGCTGCTCTGTGATGCGCAGCCCCTTTTCATGACACAGGGCTTCGACGTCGATTTTGCGGTTCATGCAGGCTCGCTTAGTGGATTCAGGCGAAAAGTCGGACCAAGCCTAGCGGCTTTTGCCCATGCGGGAAAGGGGCGCATCGGCCGACACGCCCCTTTCCAGAAAAAGTAGCGCTTGATGCCGCGATTACTTGCCGCGGGTGCGCCGACGCTTGGTGCCCAGGCCAATCTTCTTCGCCAGATTGCGGCGCTGTTCGGCATAATTGGGCGCGACCATCGGATAGTCAGCGGGCAGGTTCCACTTGGCGCGATAGTCTTCGGGCGTCATCTGATAATGCGTCATCAGGTGGCGCTTGAGCATCTTGAGCTTCTTGCCGTCCTCCAGGCACACGATGTAGTCGGGCTTGATCGACGCGCGCACCGACACGGCGGGTTCGGGGCGGACTTCAGGCGCTTCGACCGGCTGGTTCAGTGCAGACAGGGCGGCATGAACATTCTGGATCAGCGTCGATACATCGGACACCGCAACGCTATTGTTGGAGACATGCGCGGCAACAATATCGGACGTCAGCGTGATAAGCAGTTCGTTCTGCGCGGATTCGGTTTCCATGGTCCTGTTTCCTGCCAATTTATACAGTGATGCGACCCGCCCGACGGAATATTTTTCAGGAGCGGTATTGCGTCGCCTAATGTTCGCGACGGGTTTGTGCAACCGGATATTGCTTCAGAGGGCCATATCGATGCGAAAACTTAAGGCGTCATATAATTGACCATCATTGCCGCGATAATAACCTGGACGGCGATGCACATATTCGAAGCCAATCTTCTCATAGAGTTGAATGGCGTTATTTGTCGCGCGCACTTCAAGATTCATGGAAGTGATCCCGCGTCGCCGCGCGGTGCGTAGAGTTTCCCGCAGCAACGTTTCACCGATGCCGCGCCCACGCCACAGCGGCGCGACCGCCAGCAACAGCAGTTCGCATTCATCCAGAACCGACCGCACCAGCGCAAATCCCAGCGGTGACGCATCCAGCCGCGCGACCGTCAACCAAGTGCCGGGCATGATCATCACGCCCGCCAATTGCGGCAGCGTCCAGGCTTCGCCAAAGGTCGGGTCGAAGGCAGCGGTCATCACGTCCATCGTGTCGGCCATGGCATTGCGATCAGCGCCTTCGTGCAGGTCGAGGGAAAGTCCGGGCATCATGGCAAGGCCCTCTCCGCCATCGTCTTCGCGTCCGCTCCGCGACCATAAATGGGGGAGGGCGGCAGGCCGGGGAGCGTTTCAATCAACGGCCATGCGGAGGCGTCGGGATAAAGGGTGATCGCGGTGCCGGTGCCGCGTTCGGTCACCAGCGTTTCGGCGCCGGTTCCATAGATGACAGGGGCGTCGATGTGACGCGCCAGCTCCGCAATCGGGGTCGAACGGATGGCGCCATGCTCCGTGCGGCCATCAGCACTAAAGCCTTGCCAGAATAATTCGCCATGACCGCCGGTGATCGTCACGATCAAGGGGCCGTCGCCATGGTCGATCGCCGCCTGCGCAGCGATAATAGACGGCGCGCTGAAGCCGTGAAGCGGAACGTTCCAGGCCAGTGCCAGGGCGCGCGCCGCCGCAATGCCGATCCGCACGCCCGTGAAGCTGCCCGGGCCGACATCAACCGCGATTGCATCGGCGCGTCCTCCGTCCGGCAGGGCGGCGATGGCCGGCAGCAATGCTTCGGCATGACCGCGCCCGACAATGTCATGAAAGCGCCCGATCGGCGTGCCATCCTCCAGCAACGCCACGGACAGGGCCTGTGTCGCAGTGTCGATCACCAGCAGGCGCAAGAAATACTCCCGTTCAGCGTCCGCCAGATGCGGAGTCGCGTAGCGGTTAGTCGATCAGCGTCGATTTGCCAAATAAGCTTATGGGATCAGACCGCCCGCACTTCGGTGACTTCGGGCACATAATGTTTGAGCAGCTGTTCGATGCCGTTCTTGAGCGTAGCCGAAGAGGAAGGACAGCCCGCGCAAGCGCCCTGCATCTTGAGGTACACCGTGCCCTTGTCAAAGCCGCGATAGATGATGTCACCACCATCGTTGGCGACGGCCGGCCGCACGCGCGTGTCGATCAGTTCGCGGATCTGATCGACGATTTCGGCATCTTCAGGATTTTCCGCAAACGCATCCTCATCGGCCGGGACGTGAATGTCGCCAGCCGATCCCGCTGCAAACAACGGCATGTTCGCCGAGAAATGTTCAAGGAGGATCGAAAGGACATCGGGCTTGACGTCGCGCCAGTCGGATCCTTCGCCGATTGTAACGGAGATGAAGTCGCCGCCGAAGAAGACGCCGGTAACATCGCCCAACGTAAAGAGGGCACTCGCAAGCGGCGAGGCTTCCGCTTCCTCAGGCGACGCGAAATCCCGCGTGCCAGCGCCCATGACGACGCGGCCGGGGAGGAATTTGACGGTCGCCGGATTAGGCGTCGGTTCAGTCTCGATCAGCATTACGCGCATGTGGCGATTTGCCGCGCCAAGATCAACCCGTCGGAACTTCGCCCGCGACCGTTGATTGAGTGTGGCAAATAGCAAGGAGACGCGATGATGAGCACCGAAACGGAAATCCGCGAACGCTTTTGGAAAGAATTGTCGGAAAGCCCTTTTCTGATGGTCGGCCTGCAAGGGTCGCAGGAGCATAATCTGCCGATGACCGCGCAGCTGGACCCGGAGGCCAATCATTGCTTCTGGTTCTACACAACGAAGGATAATCGTCTGGCCCCCGCTGGTTCGGCCATGGCGCAATATGCATCCAAGGACCATGATCTGTTCGCCTGCATCGACGGGACATTGGCCCCGGAAACCGACCCTGCCATCATTGATCGCTATTGGTCCAAGCAGGTCGAGGCCTGGTATCCGCAGGGGCGTAACGATCCCAATCTGCTGATGCTGCGCTTTGACCTCAATACCGCTGAAATCTGGCGCGCCGAAATGTCGATTAAGGGCGTTTTCAAGATGATGTTCGGCGGAGACGTTCGTTCGGAGATGAAGGGCAAGCACGCCGAAGTCTCGCTCTGATCCGATATATATTGCGTGAGCGGCCACCGGATGGGTGGCCGCTTGCTTTTTGCCCGTAACGCCGGCATATGCGCTGCGGCGCAGCAACCGGCTCTCACAGGCCCATAGCGATTGGCAGCGTGATCGTCCCCGACGCCTAAGGAGCGGCAAGGGACCGGCCAATGACCAGCCTGCGCCAAGCTTTGAGGCTTCCCTTTTCACGCGGGTCGTTTCGTAACCCGCCTCGCGCCCTCTCTGTGACAGTCACGGACGGTCGGCGCTGGCCGATATGTGAGACTATCATGGAATTTACCGATCTGGGCTTGTCCGAGCCGATCCTGAAGGCGCTTGCCGCCAAAAAATACACGTCCCCCACGCCCATTCAGCAAAAGGCAGTTCCGGTCCTGCTGGAAGGCCGTGACCTGTGTGGCATTGCACAGACCGGCACTGGCAAAACGGCGGCCTTCGCACTGCCCAGCCTGGACTATTTCGCCCGCCATCCCAAGCCGACGCCCGTGCGCGGCTGCCGGATGCTGGTGCTGTCGCCGACGCGCGAGCTGGCCGCGCAAATCGCGCAGAGTTTCCGCGATTATGGCCGCTTCCTTAAGTTGAGCGTCGAAACGGTGTTCGGCGGCGTGCCGATCAACCGCCAGATCAAGGCGCTGAGCCAGGGCGTCGATATCGTCGTGGCGACGCCGGGCCGCCTGCTGGACCTTATCGATCAACGCTGCTTCACCATCAAGGATACCGAAATCTTCGTGCTCGACGAAGCGGATCAGATGATGGACATGGGCTTCATCCATCCGTTGAAGCGCATTGCCAAGCTGTTGCCGGCCGATCGGCAGAACCTCTTTTTCTCCGCCACCATGCCAAAGGAAATCGAGGCGCTGGCCGGTCAGTTTCTGAACGATCCGGTTAAGGTCAGCGTCGCCCCGCAATCCACGACGGCCGAGCGGGTGCGTCAGCAGGCGACTTTCGTCAATCAGGCGGAAAAGCAGGCGTTGCTGCACATCGTGCTCAAAACCGAGGATATTGATCGCGCGCTGATTTTCACGCGCACCAAACATGGCGCCGATCGCGTCGTGCGTTTTCTGGAAGGGGCAGGCATCGACGCCTTCGCCATCCATGGCAATAAGAGCCAGGGCCAGCGCACCACCGCCTTGCAGGCGTTTCGCCAAGGCAAGGTCAAATTGCTGGTCGCGACCGACATCGCCGCGCGCGGTATCGATGTGTCGGGCGTCAGCCACGTCATCAACTTCGAAATCCCCAATGTGCCCGAACAATATGTCCACCGGATCGGCCGCACGGCGCGGGCAGGAGCCGAAGGCGTGGCGATCAGCTTCGTCGCCGATGATGAGCGGCCCTATCTCAAGGCGATCGAGCGTGCGACGCGCGTGAAGCTGGACGTGACGCCGCTGCCGGAGAATTTCCTGGAGGCCGTGCGTAACCTGCCCAAGCCCGCGCCACAGCGCAAAGGGCCGAGCCAGAGCCCGTCGCAGCAGGCCAAGCGCGCCGAAGGGCAGCGCCGCTATCAGGATCAGCAGAAAGCGCAGCGGGGCGCGCCCGACAAGGCGCATCGGGGTGACGGGGATGGTGCGGGCGCCAAAAAGCCATTCCGCCGGCGTCGGCGCGGCGCGGTCGGCGCGCACAAGGGCGCGGTGCAGCGGACTGGCGCGCGCTAAACAGCAATGAAAGAAAGGGAGGCGGCGCTCAGTTGCCTCCCTTTCCTGATTTTGTCAGTGGTGGTTCAGGAAAAGGGCGCTAGGCTCGTCCTCCTATGCGTTTTTCCCCCCGCCGTTCGGCTGCCTCGCTCCTCATCCTCTCCCTGTTGCTTTCCGGCGCGCCGCAGTCGCTGGCCGCGCCAGCGCAACAGCCCGCAGCTCCGGTCAATCAGGATGCGGGCAAGGCGCAGGTTCGCCCATGGCTATATGAAAATAGCGATGTGCCGATTGACGCTGCATGGCGGTTCGGCACGCTGCCCAACGGATTGCGCTATGCTGTCCGGCGCAATGGCGTTCCGCCGGGGCAGGTATCGATCCGCCTGCGGGTGGACGTCGGTTCGCTCATGGAGCGCGAGGATGAGCAGGGTTACGCCCATTATATGGAGCATCTGACCATGCGCGGGTCGCGCCATGTGCCCGATGGTGAATCCAAACGTATCTGGCAGCGGCTGGGCGTCACCTTTGGCAGCGACAGCAATGCCCAGACAACGCCCACCGGCACGACCTATGCGCTGGACCTGCCGCAGGCGACGCAGGCCAGCCTGAGCGAAAGCATGAAGATATTGGCCGGCATGATGGCCGAGCCAAATATCAACGAAACATCGGTCGATGCAGAACGCGCGGTGGTGCTGGCCGAGAAGCGCGAGAGCGATGGCCCGCAAAGCCGCATTTCCGACGCCAACCGGCTGCATTTCTTTGCTGGACAGCCCTTGGCCGAACATGCGCCGATCGGCACGGTGGAGACGCTGAAGGCCGCAACCCCTGCGAAAATGGAAGCATTTCATCAACGCTGGTATCGGCCCGAAAACACCGTGATCGCGATTTCGGGGGATATCGATCCGGCGCTTGCCGAACAGCTGATCAATGGTAATTTCGCCAGCTGGAGCCCGACCGGAAAAGGCGAGAACATCCCCGACTTTGGCGCGCCCGATCCGAAGGCGCCAGCGACGCGCGTATTTGTCGAACCCGGCGTGCCGGTCAGCCTGACCATGGCCTGGCTGCGGCCCTGGACCCCGCATGCCGACACCATCGTTTATAACCAGGACAAGCTGACCGACATGCTGGCGTTGCAGATCGTCAGCCGGCGGTTGGAACGGGCAGCCCGCAGCGGTGGCAGCTTCCTGCAGGCCAGCGTAGAGCAGCAGGATGTCAGCCGGTCCGCCGACGGCACCTTTGTGTCGATCATGCCCAGCAATGATGACTGGCAAAAGGCCCTGCGCGACGTGCGGGCGATCATCGAGGACGCCAAGGCCGCACCGCCCAGCCAGGCAGAGATCGACCGCGAATATGCGCAGATGGATACCGCGCTTGCGATCCAAGTCGAAAACGCGCCGACAGAAGCAGGAGCCAAGCAAGCGACCGACCTGGTGAGCGCCGTCGATATTCGCGAAACAACGGTCAGCCCGCAGGCGGCGGTGGAGATATTTCGTGCCGGCAAACCAGCGATGACCCCGCAAAAGATTCTCGATTCCACGCGGCGTCTGTTTTCCGCAGGGGTGTTCCGGGCAATGCTGGTGACGAGCAAGGTCGAGCCGGGGCAGGACGAGCGACTGGCCGCTGCCCTTTCCGCGCCAGTCAAGGCCGCCACGGACGCGCGGCTTTCGGACAAGCCCGTTACGATGGCTGACCTGCCCGACCTGGGTACGCCGGGGACAGTGGTATCGCGGACGCAGGTCGGTTTGCCGAGCATGGAGACGATCACTTTCTCCAACGGGGTGAAGCTGGTGCTGTTCGCCAATGACGCCGAACCGGAAAAAGTACGGATCAATGTTCGTTTCGGCCATGGTCAGCAGGCCTTTTCGCCGGTGAAGCCGGTGCCGAGCTGGGCCGGGGGCTATGCACTGATGGCGAGCGGCATCGGCGATCTGGGCCAGAGTGAGCTGGACGAGCTGATGATCGGCCGCCGCATGGGAATGGATTTCGACACCGACGACGACGCCTTTGAAATGCAGGCGGTGACGCGGCCGGCGGACTATAAGGATCAACTGCGTCTGTTTGCCGCCAAGCTGGCCAAGCCCGGTTGGGACCCGGCCCCGATCGCGCGGGTCAAGACTGGTGCGATGGTTGCCTATGACGCCATGTCCCGCGCACCGGACTCGGTGATGGGTCGCGATCTCAACTGGTTGCTGCATGACAAGGATGTGCGCTTCCGCACGCCGTCGCGCGCAGAGATTGATGCACTGACGCCGGAAGCCTTCCGCGCGACCTGGGCGCCGGTGCTGGCTTCGGGACCGATCGAAATCCAGCTGTTCGGGCATGTCGACGCCGATGATGCGATCAAGGCGGTCGCCGCCACATTTGGCGCACTGCCCCCACGGGCCGACACGCCGGTCCCGGCCGCAAACAAGGCGATGCGCTTTCCTGCCCATGTCGAAAAGCCCGTGGTATTGCGACACAAGGGCGACAAGGATCAGGCAGCCGCCGTCATGGCCTGGCCCACTGCTGGCGGCTTTGCCTTGCAGCAGGAGGGGCGCCAGCTGGAAATTCTGACTCAGATCTTCAATGATCGCCTGTTCGACAAGCTGCGGTCGACGGAGGGTGCGGTCTATTCACCCAGCGTCCAGAATAACTGGCCCTTTTCCTATGATAGTGGCGGATATATATTGGTCACGAGCCAGGTACGGCCAGACCGGATCAGCTATTTCTACGATGCGGTGAAGGCGACGGCGGCCGATCTGGCGGCCAATCCCGTCAGCGCGGATGAACTTCAGCGCGCGGTTGCACCGATGCAGCAATTGCTGATGCGCGCGAGTACCGGCAACGCCTTCTGGATGAACCAGATGGAAGGGGCGACACATGATCCGCGCTATGTCCAGGCCATGCAGACGATGGGCAAGGACATGCTGAGCGTCACGCCGGCGCAGTTGCAAGCGCTTGCCGCCAAATATCTGGTTCCTGCCAAAAGCTGGTCGGCGATCGTGCTGCCCGAAGGCGTCACCGCCAAATAAGGGATCATTTGCGGCTTTTTTCTTGCCCCTGAACGGGCCGGGCGACTAGGCGGCGGCTTCGGCAGCGTGGGGCAGGAATGATGAAGGGCGGACGGCGTTGAGCGTACGGGTGATCCTGTCGGTGGAAGCGCTGGAGCCGCGACTTTCGGGCATAGGCCGCTATAGCTGGGAACTGGCGCAACGATTGCCATTGATCGAGGATGTCGAGAGCGTCCGCTATTATCGCAATGGTCAGTGGATCACCGATCCTGGATTGCTGCTGACCGATGGCCGGCAACCCCTTTGGGGCAACAAGCCGTTGCGATGGTTACGCAAGCGCAATCAATGGGCCGTTCGGTTGAAGCAGGCGGCAACGATGCGCAGCCACCTGTTCCACGGGCCCAACTACTTCCTGCCGCCCGCTGGCGAGGGGGGCGTCATCACCGTGCATGACCTGTCGGTGTTTCGCTATGCCCAAACGCATCCCCCCGAGCGGCTGGCGCAATTTGAGCGCTATTTTCGTCTGTCGGTGGATCGGGCTGCGCATATCATCACCGACAGTGAGACGACGCGGCAGGAAGTCGCCGATTTCCTGGGTTTTGACCTGTCGCGGATCACGGCAGTACCGCTTGCAGCCAGTCCGGCATTCCAGCCGCGCACCGCTGATGAGGTTGCAGCGACGCTGGCGCGGTACGGCCTGGCGCCCCAAGGCTATGCATTGTGCGTGTCGACCGTCGAACCGCGCAAGCGCATCACGGAATTGCTGCACGCCTGGAAAAACCTGCCCATAGCTGTGCGCGATCGCTGGCCGCTCATGGTGACGGGTGGATCGGGGTGGCTGAGCGAGGCTGTCCGTGGCCTGATGGACAAGGGCGCGCGCGAAGGGTGGGTCCGGTATTTGGGCTTCGTGCCGGAACAGGATTTGCCGTTGCTTTATGCCGGGTCTGCGCTTTTCGTTTATCCGTCGGTCTATGAAGGGTTCGGCCTGCCGCCGGTCGAGGCGATGGCCAGTGGCGTGCCCGTCGTCGTATCCAACGCGTCCTGCCTGCCCGAAGTCACCGGCGGTGCGGCGATGCTGGTCGAGCCGGAGGATATTGCCGGATTTTCAACGGCGCTTGTTCGGGCTTTGGAGGATGACGACTGGCGGCAGCACGCCATACACAGTGGGCTGGCGGTCGCCGGTCGCTATAGCTGGGACAGGTGCGCGCAAGAAACAGTGGACGTGTATCGCTCCCTGCGTTGAGCGATGATCAGCGTATTGCCTTCAACCCCGCGACGATCATCTGCGCCGCTCGCTTGGCGGCGATGACGGCGGGAAGCTTTGGACGCGACAATGTGCGATGGCCCAGCCCGAACATGCATGCCAAAAGCAATTCTTCCGCCGCGTCGAGCGCTTCCCCGGTCAGGTCAGGATTGGCGACACAGGCGAAGTCACGCAACACGACTCGAAATCCAAGGCACAGCTGGCCAATCATTCCACCAACCGCTTCGTTACGAAAGGCTTCGGCCAGGATCTCGAACGACAGCGCTTCATCCTTTTCGTCGGTGCTGTGAAGGAGCATCGCTTCAAAGGCCTGCTCGACTGACAACTCCTTCGCATCGAGGCGGGAGCGAAGAATGGTCATTTGGGCCGTCCACGCGTCCGAGTCGACGCGAACCAGCGCCTCGATCACGTCTTCCTTCCCTTTGAACAAGCGATAGATTTGGCCGACCGACACCTGAGCGGCGCTGGCCAGCTGGGCCATGGAGGTCTGATGGAAGCCCTTGCTTGAAAAAAGCGAGCGCGCGGCGGTCAAGATCCGCGCACGTCCGTCGACTTCATGCTGCACTGCACTCATTTCTACCCCCAATAGCTCTTTTGAGCCTTGAACTTTCTGTGGCATGATCCTACCTGCGCAGCAAGCGGAATGAACGTTCATTCCGACATTAGG
This sequence comes from Sphingobium abikonense NBRC 16140, assembly GCF_001598335.1. GTDB lineage: Bacteria > Pseudomonadota > Alphaproteobacteria > Sphingomonadales > Sphingomonadaceae > Sphingobium > Sphingobium abikonense. The sequence goes on along the minus strand of NZ_BCYT01000018.1, from coordinate 14,293 downwards.
TTTCAGGCAAAACGGATTCAGGCGATGCAAAAGGGGATTTTCACCGTGCTGCTGACGTGCGCGTCGGCATTGACGTTGAGCGGCTGTGGCGAAAGCCAGCCGCCTGCGCCCCCGCCGCCTGCGGTCGGGGTGGTGACGGTGACTACGCAGTCTGTGCCTTTGGTCAATGAACTGCCAGGACGAGTGGCGGCGCTGGAAACCGCCGAAGTGCGCCCTCAGATCAGTGGTGTCATCCGTCGCAGCCTGTTCCCCCAAGGCGGCTATGTTCGCGCCGGCCAAGTCCTGTTCGAAGTGGAGGACGCGCCCTATCGTGCCGCCTTGGCGCAGGCACAAGGCGCCCTCGGACGCGCGCAGGCCGCCATCGGATCGACCAGCCTGCAAGCCCAGCGCTACAAGGATCTGGTGGGGATCAACGCGGTCAGCCGGCAGGAATATGACAATGCGGTAGCCAGTGCGCAGCAGGCGCGGGCAGATGTTGCAGCGCAGCGTGGCGCGGTGCAGGCTGCGCAGGTCAACCTTGGCTTCACGCGAATCCGCGCGCCGATATCGGGCCGTATCGGGCGGTCGCTGTTCACCGCAGGCGCACTGGTGCAGACCGGACAGGCGGACCCGCTCGCGACGATCCAGCGCCTCGATTCAGTCTATGTAGACGTGACGCAGTCGGCAGCGGAAATCATCGATCTGAAGCAAGCGATGAAAAAGGGCGGGGTCAGTGAAGCCGACGGGGCCCGGATTCAGTTGATGCTGCCCAACGGCACGGTCTACCCCATTGAGGGACGGCTCCAATTTTCCGAAGTGACGGTCGACCCCGATACCGGAGCGGTGACGCTGCGTGCGACCTTCCCCAATCCCGATGGGTTGCTGCTTCCTGGCATGTATGTCCGCGCGCGACTGGTCGAAGGCCAGCGCAATTCCGCGATCCTCGCGCCGCAGCAGGGCATCAGTCGCGACGCGCGCGGCCGCGCAACGGCGATGGTGGTGGGTAAAGACAATAAGGCCGAGCTACGTCAGGTCGAAGTTGATCGCGCCGTTGGCGACAAGTGGATCGTTACCAGCGGCCTGAAACCCGGAGACAAGCTGATTGTGGAAGGGCTGGTCAACCTCAAGCCCGGAGCAGTGGTTCGCCCTGGTGCTCCACAGCAGATAACGGCGCAGCAGCAGGGTGGAAAGCCCCGCGCTGGCCAGCAGGTTCAGGGCGAGGCCAACTAAATCATGGCGCGCTATTTCATCGACAGGCCCATCTTTGCATGGGTCATCGCCATCGTCATCATGCTCGCGGGCCTGCTGGCGATCCGGTCCCTTCCGGTCGCGCAGTTCCCTGAGATCGCGCCGCCGGCTGTCACCATCCAGACCAGCTACCCTGGCGCCAATGCTCAAACGCTGGAAAGCACGACGACGCAGATCATCGAGCAGCAACTCAAGGGCATCGACAATCTGCGCTATTTCTCGTCCACCAGCGACGGGTCGGGCAATCTCAGCATCACGCTGACGTTCGAGCAGGGCACGGACCCCGACATTGCCCAGGTGCAGGTTCAGAATAAATTATCGCAGGCGACGCCGCTGCTGCCGCAAGAGGTGCAGCAGCAAGGGCTGCGGGTCGGCAAGTCCACATCCAGTTTCCTTTTGATCGCAGCGGTCTACGCCGACGATGGCATTCACGATCAGGAGGACGCGGCCGATTTCATCGCATCCACGCTGCAGGACCCACTTAGTCGCGTCACCGGCGTGGGCGATACGCAGCTTTTCGGATCGCAATATGCGATGCGCATCTGGCTCGATCCATACAAGATGGCGAATTTGCGCATCACGACGGGCGACGTGAAGTCCGCGATCCAGGCGCAAAATGCTCAGGTTTCGGCGGGCCAGATCGGTGGCGCGCCCTCACCCAAAGGGCAGGCTCTCAACGCGACCGTCACGGCGCAGTCCCGACTGCGGACTACCGAGGAGTTTGAGAATATTCGACTGCGCAGCAACAGTGATGGGTCGGTCGTCCTGTTGTCCGACGTCGCTCGCGTCGAGCTTGGGGCCGAAAATTACGGCTTTGGCGTCAAGTTCAATGGCCATCCCGCGTCTGGTTTCGGCGTGAAGCTCGCACCCGGCGCCAATGCGCTCGATACCGTTGACGCGGTGAAGACCCGCGTGGACGAATTGTCGAAGAATTTTCCATCCTGGGTCAAATATGATTTCCCGGTCGACAATTCCGAGTTCGTCACCTTGTCGGTCGAGCAGGTTATCCATACGCTGTTCGAAGCAATCCTGCTTGTCTTTGTCGTCATGTTCGTTTTCTTGCAGAACTGGCGTGCGACGCTCATCCCCACCATTGCCGTGCCGGTCGTCCTGCTCGGCGCGTTGGCGGTCCTGTACGCGGCCGGTTTCACCATCAATACGCTGACGCTGTTCGGTATGGTTCTGGCGATCGGCCTGCTGGTCGACGACGCGATTGTCGTGGTGGAAAATGTCGAGCGGCTGATCCAGGATGAAGGGCTGACGCCCAAGGAAGCTGCGCGGCGATCCATGGATGAAATCAGCGGCGCGTTGATCGGCATTGGCTTGGTGCTGTCTGCGGTGTTTCTGCCGATGGCCTTTTTTGGCGGGTCGACCGGCGTTATTTTCCGGCAGTTCTCCATTACCATCGTATCCTCCATGATCCTGTCGGTTCTGGTGGCGTTGATCCTGACGCCGGCCCTGTGCGCGACGATCCTGAAGCCTGCGTCGCATGGCCATGATCAATGGTCAGGACGGTTCGGATCGATCTTCGGTCGCTTTTTCGGCTGGTTCAACCGCACCTTCGACAAGGGCGTCACGCGCTACGGCGAAGGCGTTGAAAAGGTGGAGCGTCGCTGGGGCCGCACCATGCTGCTCTATTTGCTGATCGTGGTGGGAATGGCATTCATCTTCCTGCGCCTGCCATCGGGTTTCTTGCCCGAAGAAGATCAGGGTCTGCTCATCGCACAGCTATCCCTGCCGGCCGGGTCGACGCTGGAGGAAACAGAGCGTTCGCTGGCGCGGATGCGCGACCATTATCTGGTCGATGAAAAGAACAATGTGGAGGCCGTCTTCACCATCGCAGGCTTCGGCTTTGTGGGGCAGGGGCAGAATGTCGGCATCGTCTTTGCCCGCATGAAGGATTGGGCGGATCGCAAAGGCGCGGAAAATGCGGTCCCGGCGATCGCGCAGCGTGCGAACATGGCGTTCCAGAAGATCACCGCCGGCATGGCCATCGCCTTTGTGCCGCCAGCCGTTCAGGAACTGGGTAATGCGTCTGGTTTCGATTTCCAGCTGCTCGACCAGGGCAATCTGGGCCATGACAAGCTGTTGGCGGCGCGCAACCAGTTGCTTGGCATGGCTATGGGCGATCAGAGGCTGGCCCAGGTGCGGCCCAATGGGCTGGAAGATACGCCTCAGCTGAAATTGAACGTCGATCAGGCGGCAGCGGGCGCGCTCGGCATCGCGCAGGCCGACGTCAACGATACGATCAGCACCAATTTGGGCGGCGCCTATGTCAATGACTTCATTGATCGGGACCGCGTGAAGCGTGTCTATGTTCAGGCCGATGCGCCTTATCGCACCTCTGCCGACGCGATCGGCGCCTATCATGTCCGGGGCAGTTCCGGCGAAATGGCTCCTCTTTCCGCCTTTTCGACGACCGAATGGGTCCAGGGGCCAGCGCGTCTGGAACGCTTCAACGGCGTGCCGTCGATGAACATCCAAGGCGCGCCGGCACCGGGCGTCTCCAGCGGAACGGCGATGCAGGCGATGGAGGAGCATGCCGCCAAACTGCCGGCAGGCATCGGCTTCAGCTGGAACGGCATTTCTTATGAGGAGAAGACCTCAGGTGGTCAGGCCCCCTATGTCTATGCCCTGTCGATGCTGATCGTGTTCCTGTGCCTTGCCGCCTTGTATGAAAGCTGGTCCGTGCCGATCGCGGTCATCCTAGTGGTTCCGCTCGGCGTGCTGGGCGCGGTCGTCGCCGCGACGCTGGCGGGCCTCAACAACGACATTTATTTGCAGGTCGGCCTTATCACGACCATCGGCGTATCGGCCAAGAATGCGATCCTGATCGTGGAATTTGCCGAGGAAAAAATGCGCGAAGGGTTGCCGCCCGCTCGTGCCGCGCTGGAAGCCGGTAAGCTGCGCCTCCGGCCGATCCTGATGACCAGCTTTGCCTTCGTCTTCGGCGTCCTGCCGCTGGCGCTGTCCACCGGCGCGGGTGCGGGGGGGCAGAATGCCATTGGCTGGGCCGTGGTAGGCGGCATGCTGTCCGCGACGGTTCTGGCCATCTTCTTCGTTCCGGTCTTCTTCACGGTGGTGAAACGCTTGTTCCGGGAACATCATGATCACGACGCGACTGATAGCGCCGATGCGCGCCCGTCGTCGCAGGAGGCTTGAGACTATGCGCAGCATCAAGACGCTGGGCGCTGTCACCTTGTCGCTGACTTTGGCAGCGTGCGATATGGCGCCGAAATATGTGCGGCCCGACCTGCCGGTGCCGGTCGAGAGCCCCAAAGGGCCAGCCTACGCTGAGACGGGCGAGGGCACGGCGGTCACCCCAGCGGACACGGCATGGCGAGACTTTTTCACCGACCCCCGGATGGTGCGCGTGATCGAGACGGCTCTTGCCAACAACCGCGACCTGCGTATCGCTGTCGCCAATGTTGCCCAGGCGCGCGCGCAATATCGTGTGCAGAGGGCCGATCTCTTTCCGACTGTGAACGCAAGCGGCACGGCGACTTATTCCGAGCAACCGCTGGTGCAGTTCGGCCAGACGCAACGGCTGAACAACGACGTCTATCAGGCGCAAGTCGGCGTTTCTGCATGGGAAATCGATCTGTTCGGCCGCGTACGCAACCTCAGCAAGGCGGCGCTGGAGCAATATTTTGCAAGCGAGGAAAATCGTAAGGCCGCGCAGACCAGCCTTGTCGCGGAAACCGCCAATGCCTGGCTGACGATGGCGGCAGATCAGGAACGGCTGCGCATCGCGCGGGAACTGGAAGGGGCGTTCGGCAAAACCCTGGCCCTCACCAAGGCGCGGTTCGACAAGGGTATCGCATCGGAACTGGAGGTGCGCCAGGCGCAGACCAGCTATGACCAGGCACGATCGGATATAGCGGATGCGACCACACTGGTCGCGCAGGACCAAAATGCGCTCAACCTGCTGGCCGGCACGACTGTGCCTGCAAGCGACCTGCCTGACAGCCTTCCGACGGGCGGGGCGACGATCACGAACCTGCCGGCCAACATCACGTCCGACATTCTGTTACAGCGGCCCGATATCGCGTCTGCGGAGCATCAGTTGCGATCCGCCAATGCCAATATCGGTGCGGCGCGGGCCGCTTTCTTCCCCAATATCTCGCTGACGGCTGCGTTCGGATCGATCAGTCAGGGGCTTTCCAATCTGTTCGGATCGGGATCGGACTTCTGGTCTGTGGCGCCGTCGGCAAGCCTGCCCATTTTCGATTTCGGGCGCAATCAGGGGAATCTCCGCTACGCACGGGCGACCTATGACGCCATGGTGGCGACATATGAGAAAAGCGTGCAGACCGGTTTCAGGGAAGTCGCCGACGCATTGGCTCGGCGGGGGACGATGGAGCGGCAGCTGGAGGCCCAGACGTCGCTGCGCGATTCGGCTCGTGTCGCCTACACCCTTTCCGAAGCCCGGTTCAGGGCGGGGGTGGACAGTTTCCTGACTACGCTGGATTCGCAGCGATCGCTCTACACCGCCGAACAATCTCTGGTAGCGACCCGGCTGACGCGCGAGGCCAATATGGTCGAACTGTACCGAGCGATGGGCGGTGGCCTTAAATAGGGTTTGACCGCACCCAGCGGGAGGGAGAGCGTTGGCGGCGGCGATAGGCTGCCCTCCCGGTTCCGAGTCTCGCGAGCGACAGCGGATTTGTTGCGCTCTGCCGCCCGCAAGGTCGGCCGCTGCGCGGGGGGGGCGGCGCCCCTGTGGCGTGACCCGCTTTCGATCATCACGTCCTGCCAGCGACGTGGCCTTGAGCGTTGGCCATCTTCTTTCCTGTCCTGCTTGTCGCTAAGGTGTCTTGGGGAGCATCAGGGAAGACATGGCGGACGATCTTACCGATATCGTGGCAGACATCGTCGCCACCATGCGAAGCGCTCAGGATCGCGGCCGCGTCGCCCATTATATCCCCGAACTCGCCAAGGTGGAGCCGCATCATTTCGGCATCGCCGTGGCGACGGCGGACGGGCAAATGGTGACAGGCGGCGAGGCCAACCTGCGCTTTTCCATCCAGTCCATATCAAAGGTGTTCGCGCTGACACTAGCGCTTGGGAAGGTTGGCGATCAGCTATGGGATCGCGTGGGACGGGAGCCATCGGGCACCGCTTTCAATTCGATCGTGCAGCTGGAGCATGAGCAGGGCATTCCCCGCAATCCCTTCATCAACGCAGGCGCCATTGTGGTCGCCGACGTCAATCTGGGCGGTCATCAGCCGCGCGTCGCCATCGGTGAAATGCTCCGCTTTCTGCGCTATCTGGCGGGTGACGACGACATCGCCATTAACGAGGAAGTGGCCGCATCCGAAACCGCATCGGGCTTTCGCAACATGGCGCTGGCCAATTATATGCGCGCTTTCGACAATGTGCGCCATCCGGTCGAACTGGTGCTCGGCGCCTATTTCCATCAATGCGCGATCGAGATGAGTTGCCGGCAGCTGGCACTTGCGGGACGCTATCTGATGCTGGACGGACGGCATCCCGATGGCGGTCGGGTGGTGTCACCGCGCCGGGCGCGGCGTATCAACGCGCTGATGTTGACCTGCGGCCATTATGACGCATCGGGCGACTTCGCCTTTCGGGTTGGCATGCCCGGCAAATCGGGGGTCGGGGGTGGCATATTGGCGATCGTGCCAGGGCGCGCGTCGATCGCGGTGTGGTCACCGGGCCTGAACGCCAGCGGCAACAGCCAGTTGGGCACATTGGCGCTGGAGGAGCTGTCCAGCCGGACCGGATGGTCGATCTTCAGCCCGCCCGTCGCCCGCTGACCTCACTGTGTTTCGTCTGCGCGCAGCCGCCGCAATTTGGGCGCTTTCTGCATCTGCGCCGCATCCTTGATCCCCAGGCGCAAATCCTCGCGCGTCTGGTGAATGGAGGCGATAACCGGCCCCATGGCAACGCCAAGGTCTACCAGCGCGGTTTCCGCCAGTTGCAGCGAGCTTTCGAGCGTTTCGGGGACGGCGTCGCTGGCGCCGGCGCGATAGAGCTGCGCAGCATGGTCCGCATCGCGCGCGCGCGCAATAATGGGCAGGTCTGGCACCCAGCCGCGCACCCGCTGCGTCACGCGAACCGACAGCACCGGATCGTCCATCGTCAGAATAAGCGCGCGCGCATGGCCCAGGCGCAGCTTGTCGAGCATTTCGACGCGCGCGACGTCGCCAAACAGGATGGGATAGCCCGACCGGCGCGCCTCCGCCACGACATCAGGGTCGGACTCCACGACGATGAAGCGCTGACCATGTGTGCGCAAAAGGTCGCAGACCATGCGGCCGACCCGGCCAAAGCCGATGACCACCGCTGCAGCCTCCGTCTGCACTTCGTCGGTATCCGCTCTTTCCTCGCCCAAAGCCATTTCCAGGCGGCGGGCGATATCATGGCCGAATCGCGCGAGCAGCGGCGTGATGGTGAGGCCGATTGCCGTCACGATCTGCCAGAAGGCGGCGGTCGATGGCAGGATCAGCTGTGCGGCGGCGGCCGCAGACAGGACGATCAATGTCGTTTCAGACGGGCTGGACATCAGCACGCCAACTTCCAGCGCGGTCCCTTTGCGGGTGCCCGAGAAATAGAGCAGGGCCGCTGTCACTAGCGTCTTGCACAGCACGACCCCGAACACGGCGAGCATCAGGCTGGGCCAGTTGGCCAGAATGACGCGCAGGTCCAGGCTCATGCCCACGGTGATCAGAAAGACGCCGAGCGCCAGGCCCTTGAACGGGGCGGTGATGACCTCGACTTCGCCATGATAATCGGTTTCCGCGATCAACAAGCCCGCGACCAGCGCACCGACGATCGGCGACAAACCCGCGATCGAGGTTGCCATGCTGGAAATGATGACGACCAGCAGGCTGGCAGCCAGAAAGACTTCGGGGCTTTTCGTGCGTGCGGCCTGGCTGAAAATATGGGGCAGGGTGATGCGCCCCAGGATCAGCATGACGCCAACGGTCACGCCCCCCTTGACCAAGGTGCTGGCGAGCGCGCTCCACGCGCCATCCGGGCTGCTGGCCACCGAGGGGGCAAGCGCGCCGAGCATGAAGATGATGGGGACAAGCGCAAGGTCTTCGAACAGCAGCATCGAGAAGGCGGCGCGGCCAACCGCGCTCTGCGTGCCGACCATCGGCAGCACGACGGCGGTCGAGGAGAGGGCGAGGGCGAGGCCAAGGCCGATCGCGCCGGCGGTGGGTTGCCCCAGAAGATAGAGTCCCGCCGCAATCAGCAGTCCGCTGCCGAACAATTCGGCCGCACCAACCCCGAACACCTGCGCGCGCATCGACCACAGGCGTTTGAAACTCAGTTCCAGACCGATCGAAAAGAGCAGCAGGATAATACCCAGCTCGGCAAAGGGTTCGATCGCTTCCCTGTCGGAAATGGTGATATGGTAGAGCCACGGATAACGCTCGACCAAGGCGCCCAGCCCAGCGGGTCCGACTGCCAGCCCAACCAGGATGAACCCGATAACCGGGCTGATCCGGAAGCGCGCGAAGCCGGGTATCACCAGCCCCGCCGCGCCAAGGATTACGAGGGAGTCACTGAAACTATTGGGATCAATCGCGCCGGCCATGCCCCATCATTGCCGCTGCGAGAGCGAAAGGCCAGTATTTAAGTAGAAAAATGCCTGCAAGGGGTCCGCGCGCTGTTCATGAGGGATCGGTGAAACGAAAGGGCGGGTGTTATGGGAAGCACAGGCGCCGGCAAGTTTGACATGATGCCGACATGCCAAGTCCGGCGGGAGGTGCGCGACAACTCCGGCAAAATGGTAGAGCGTCGCGTCACTCGCCAGCGCTGGCCATCATAGTGCGTGATGGTGCGGACGGCGGGACTTGAACCCGCATTTCCAGGGGAAGGCGGATTTTAAGTCCGCTGCGTCTACCGATTTCGCCACGTCCGCATATGCCACGGCCATAGCCGGCGCGGCGATCAGGTCAAGTCGCAGAACTCAGGCTTCGCTGCCGCTGTTCAGGCGTTCGCGCATTTCCTTGCCCGGCTTGAAATAGGGAACGCGCTTGGCGGATACGGGCACCTGCTCGCCGGTGCGAGGGTTGCGCCCCGTGCGCGCATCACGGGCGCGGGTCGTGAATGCGCCAAAGCCACGCAATTCCACACGACCGCCCGACGCCAGACGATCGACGATTTCACGGAAGAAGAGGTCGACGATCCGCTCAACCTCCGGCACGGTCAGTCCCGGATTTTCCTCGGCCAGCTTTTGAATCAGTTCCGAACGGATCATTGGTGTCCAGCGCCCCTCTGCTGTTCCCTGCCGTTTCATACTGCTTTTGGAAGGCGTTGACAATTGCCCGCTACATTATCGTTGCGATTGTGTCATAATGAGAAAGGCCCGCCGAACGTGGGGTCCGACGGGCCTTTCGCCTAAAGGTTCTGAAGGGATCAGCCTTCGGTCTTGGCCTTGAGCGCTTCGCCCAGAATGTCGCCCAGCGACGCGCCGCTGTCGGACGAGCCATACTGTGCCACGGCCTGCTTCTCTTCGGCGATCTGCATCGCTTTGACCGAGAAGGTCGGCTTCTTGGCGCGGTCGAAACCAGTCACCATGGCGTCGAACTTCTGGCCGACCTGGAAGCGTTCGGGACGCTGTTCGTCGCGGTCGCGGCCAAGGTCGCTACGCTTGATGAAGCCGGCAGCGCCGTCTTCCCCGGCCTGGACTTCCAGACCACCGTCGCGCACTTCCAGAACCGTCACGGTGACGATCGCGTTCTTGTTGAGGCCAGCGGCAGCAGCCGCAGTGCCGCCAGCGGCCGGGCCGCCACGCTCAAGCTGCTTCATGCCAAGGCTGATGCGCTCCTTCTCGACGTCGATGTCGAGAACGACGGCCTGTACCGTCTCGCCCTTGCGATGCAGCGCCAGCGCGTCTTCGCCCGAAATGCCCCATGCGATGTCGGACATGTGCACCATGCCGTCGACGTCGCCGTCCAGGCCGATGAACAGGCCGAATTCGGTCGCATTCTTGACTTCGCCCTCGACGGTCGAACCGACGGGGTGACGTTCGGCAAAGCTGTCCCAGGGGTTCGACTGCGCCTGCTTGAGGCCCAGGCTGATGCGGCGCTTCTCGGGATCGACTTCCAGAACCAAGACTTCGACTTCCTGGCTGGTCGACACGATCTTGCCGGGGTGTACGTTCTTCTTCGTCCACGACATTTCCGAAACGTGAACCAGACCTTCGATGCCCGGCTCCAACTCGACGAAAGCACCATATTCGGTGATGTTCGTGACGCGGCCCGTCAGCTTCGCGCCGACCGGATATTTGGCGCTCGCGCCTTCCCACGGATCGCTTTCCAGCTGCTTCATGCCCAGCGAGATGCGCTGCGTGTCGCGGTTGATGCGGATGATCTGCACCTTTACCGTGTCGCCGATGTTGATCATCTCGTTGGGATGATTGATGCGCTTGTAGCTGAGGTCGGTGACGTGCAGCAGGCCGTCAATGCCGCCCAGGTCGACGAACGCGCCATAGTCGGTGATGTTCTTGACGACGCCTTCGATGATCTGCCCTTCGGCCAGCGTCTGGATGAGGCCGCTGCGCTGTTCGGCGCGGGTTTCTTCCAGAATGGCGCGGCGCGACACGACGATGTTGCCGCGGCGACGATCCATCTTGAGGATCTGGAAGGGCTGCGGAATGTCCATCAGAGGCGTGACATCGCGCACGGGGCGGATATCGACCTGGCTGCCGGGAAGGAACGCGACGGCGCCGTCGAGGTCGACGGTGAAGCCACCCTTGACGCGGCCGAAGATGACGCCTTCGACGCGGGCGCTTTCGGTAAACTCGGATTCCAGCTTGTCCCAGGCGGCTTCGCGGCGCGCGCGGTCGCGCGACAGCATGGCTTCGCCATGAGCATTTTCGACGCGGTCGACATAGACTTCGACTTCGTCGCCGACCTTGAGGTCAGCCTTCTGGCCGGGCATCGCGAATTCGCGCAGCGGCACGCGGCCTTCGGATTTCAGGCCAACGTCGATGACGGCCAGGTCGTTTTCGATACCGGTAACGGTGCCCTTGACGACGCGGCCTTCGAAACCGCCATCCTCGCCACCGAGAGAATCATTGAGCAGCGCGGCGAAATCGTCGCGCGAGGGAAATGCCGTAGAGGCCATTAAGTCGTTCCTTCACTCGTCATTGCTGGCCAACCGGTTGTGTCCGGTGGTCTTTGGCCAAACTACGCGCCAGGCCGAATACCCGCCGCGTATCCAATGGGTTGAGGGCAAAGGGACGCGCCGTCGAGAAAAGCGAAAAGGGCGCCCGGAAAATCCGCGCGCCTTATCGGGTCACTCGTGGAGAGAGACCTTCAAGCTGGGCGTCCACAAGCGCGATCGCCCGCTGGACGGCCAACTCTATAGTCAAATCCGACGTGTCGAGCAAGTCCGCGCCATCGGCAACCCGCAACGGAGCATGATCCCGGCTCATGTCGCGGGTGTCGCGCGCCTGAATGTCGGCGACCAGCGAGTCCATGTCGGGATGTCCACCATGCGCGAGCGCATCCTTGTAACGGCGCTCGGCCCGCACGTGCACACTGGCGGTGACGAAAATCTTGGCGTCGGCATCGGGTGCGATGACCGTGCCGATGTCACGCCCATCGAGGATCGCGCCGCCGGGCTGGGTCGCAAAGTCGCGCTGCCGCTGGACGAGCGCGTCGCGCACGACCTGATGCACGGATACGCGACTGGCGAGGCTGCCGACCGCTTCGCTGCGCAGAGCCGGGTCGGCGAGGAGCGAATCGCTGAAATCACAGGCGGCGAGGGCATCCTCCTCCCGGTCCGGATCGCCGCCGGCCTTGAGCACCGACAACCCCACTGCGCGATAGAGCAGACCCGTATCCAGCACCGGCAACCCATAATGGCGGCCCAATGCCTTGGCGATTGTGCCCTTGCCCGATGCGGCGGGGCCGTCGACGGCGATGATCATTGCGTTTTCCTGCGGAGCGCGTTGCCAAGACCGAGCAGCGCGATGGCTGCCCAGACGATTTCCAGCGCCATCGACGCCATGTTGAAATGGACCGTCAGCGACCAGATGAGAAGCAGCGATCCAAAGAGGTTGAGGAGATTGAAAATGACGAAATTTAGCTGCCGGGCCATATTGCTGTAGGCATAGGCCACCACCATGAGCGCGCTGCCGGCAAGGCCGACCAGATTGGCAAGGTCAAGGGTCATGCCACTGCCCCCAATTGACGCAGCAACGGCATGAAGGTCGGGAAGCTGGTGGCGACCGGGCGCATGTCGTCGATCGTCACGCCGTCGTGGCACATGAGGCCTGCAATGGCGAAGCTCATGGCGATGCGATGATCCAGCTTCGTCGCGATCGGTCCGCCGCCCGGCAGCAACTGCCCGCCCGTGCCCTCGATGATTAGGCCGTCTTCCAGTTCCTCCACCCGCGCGCCTATGGCTCGCAGACCTTCGGCCATGGTAGCGATACGGTCGGATTCCTTGACCCTCAGTTCCTCCAGCCCTCGAAAGACGCTGCGCCCGTGGGCCAGGGCGGCGGCGACGAAGGCGACCGGATATTCGTCGATCATGCTGGGTGCGCGGGCGGGATCGGGTTCGAAGCCGTGCAGAGCGGACGCGGTGATGATCAGGTCGCCGACCGGCTCGCCGCCGACGTCTCGCTGGTTCACCACCTCGATCGCCCCCCCCATTTCACGCAGCAGGTCGATCAGTCCGGCCCGCGTGGAATTGAGACCGACATTGCCGATCGTCACTGTGGACCCCGGCACGATCAGCGCCGCGACCATCGGGAAGGCGGCGGAGGAGGGGTCGCCCGGCACGACAATCTGCTGCGGCTGAAGTTCGGCCTCACCCACAAGCGTGATGACCCGCGTCCCATCGGCCTGCGTTTCGACGGTCAAGTCCGCGCCGAATCCCTGGAGCATGCGTTCGCTATGGTCGCGCGTCGGGACCGGCTCGACGACCCGCGTGATGCCCGGCGTATTGAGACCGGCCAGCAAGATGGCCGACTTCACCTGCGCCGATGCGACGGGCAACTCATAATCCAGCGGCACCGCCGGGCACGCGCCCTTCATCGTCAGCGGCAGGCGGTTTCCGGGGCTGGTCGTGAAGCTGGCGCCCATCTGGGCCAGCGGCTCCGTCACCCGCGCCATCGGACGCTTGCTCAAGGATGCGTCGCCGGTGAATGTAGCGGTGAGGTCATGGCTGGCGAGCAGGCCCATCAGCAACCGCGTCGACGTGCCGCTATTGCCCATGTCAAGCGCGGTATCTGGCTGCAACAGTCCGCCGACGCCCACGCCGTGAATATGCCAGACGCCGTCGGCGTCACGCTCGATCCGGGCGCCCATGGCCCGCATCGCGGCGGCAGTGGCGAGCACGTCTTCGCCTTCCAGCAGTCCTTCGACCCGGCTTTCCCCCACCGCCAGAGCGGACAGCATCAGCGACCGGTGCGATATGCTCTTGTCGCCCGGTACGGTGACGTTGCCCGAAAGCGGGGGCGCTGCGCGGAAGGTCATGGGCATAGGCTGGTCTTGGGTCTGGGTCACAAATGCCCCTTGTCATGGAACGGAAAAAATCTCCGCGGCTTTTGACAGCGGGGTTTGCCTATGGCAAGGCGCGCCTCGTTTCGCGGGCGACCAGGCTGTTGCGCCGCGTGATTTCTGTTTGAGCATCGAAGAAGGAACAGGCCGGACATGGTGAAGGCTGAATGGGGCACGAAGCGGACCTGCCCGAAATGCGCGACTCGCTTCTACGATTTGGGCAAGGACGATCCGGTGGTGTGCATCAACTGCAATACCGCCTGGGAGCCCGAGCCGGTGCTGAAGTCGAAGCAGCCCTTGCCCTATGAGGAAGCGCCCAAGAAGGTGGTGGAAACCGCCGACGGCGAACGGGAAACGGCCGACGATGATCTGGATCTGGATATCGACGTCGATGACGACGATGATTCCCCGGACAATGACGTCGATCTGGGTGGTGACGACGACCTGGGCGTCGAAGCCGGCAATGACGACGACAATGACGACAATTAACTGAAAATTCCGCTTGCCAATGGGGTCCGACGATCCTAGAGGCAGCGACCTCCGAAGCGCCGGCCCAAGCGGCGCTTCGGGTTGGTGAC
>NZ_BCYT01000017.1 GCF_001598335.1 Sphingobium abikonense NBRC 16140 | reverse complement strand
TTCGCATCGTGGAAACGGTGGTGCAGGTCAACGATTTGCGCAAGCGCGCCATGGGCCGCAAGATCGTGAAAGCGCTGGGCGGCGACGCGCGCGGCAAGAAAGTCGCGCTGCTGGGCCTTACCTTCAAGCCAAACACTGATGACATGCGCGACGCCCCCAGCCTCGCCATCGTCCAGGCGCTGGAGGATGCGGGCGCAACCATCGTCGCCTATGATCCCGAAGGCATGGAGGTCGCAGCGCCAATGATGCCATCGGTCAAAATGGCGAGCGACGCCTATGAGGCCGCCGATGGTGCCGACGCGCTGGTGCTGGTCACCGAATGGGACATTTTCCGCGCGCTGGACTTGAAGCGCATCGCCGCCTCCATGGCCGGCAAGGCGCTCATCGACCTGCGCAACATCTACCCCCTCGCCGAAGCCCAGGACGCCGGCTTCACCTTGACCCGCGTCGGTGGCAGCGGGGCGACGGCCTGATGCGTCTGCCGCAGGATGGGGAGGCGCGCGAACGCCCTCCCCGCCTGCATCACTGGCTGCTGGCCGCTATTATCCTTTTCATCCTGATGCTCGCGGGGCCGCTATTCGCGGCCTTCCTCTAAGGATCAGGCCTTGATCTTCCAGCCGCGCCGCAACAGCGTATAGCACAGCCCGCCGAACAGCAGGTTCAGCCCCAGCAGCACCGCGCTGCCCACCACGACATTGGTATCCGCCGCCGCGACGAAGCCATAGCGGAAGCCCGAAATTATGTAGAAAAACGGGTTGGCGTGGCTGATTCCCTGAAAGAACGCAGGCAGCCGGTCGATCGAATAGAAAGTGCCCGACAGCAGCGCCAGCGGCCCGATCACGAAATTGGTGATCGCCGCGCCATGGTCGAACTTTTCCGCCCAGATGGACGTCAGCACGCCCAGAAACGCGATGAAGCTTGTACCGAGCAGCCCGAACCACAGCACCGCCCACAGATGCGCGGGCGTCACATGCACGCCCGGCCACATGGCCATCGCCAGCCACAGGGCGCAGCCCACGAACACCGCGCGCGTTACCGAGGACGCCGCCAGAGCAAACAGCAATTCCCCCACCGAAATCGGCGGCATCAGATAGTCGACCAGCGTTCCCTGCACCTTGCCGACCATCAGCGAAAAGCTGGCATTGGCGAAACAGGCGTTGATCATGCCCATGATGATGAGGCCCGGGGCGATGAAATCGGCAAAGGCCACCGCCTCGCCGCGCAGCGATACCGTCCGTCCGCTCCCCCCCAATGCGACGATGAAGATGATGAGGAACATCAGCGTCGTGATCGCCGGCGCCCATACTGTCTGCAACTGCACCTTCAGGAACCGGCGCACCTCCTTGCGGTAGAGTGCCCAGGTCCCGGCCCAATTCACGTTGCGGATCTGCGGGACGCCCGGCTCGGCAAAGGGCGAGTCGGCGGCAATTTTGGGCTGGTCGTTCATGGTGGGATCGACTATCGGCTGGTCCGTTGTGCTGCAAGGGTTCAGGTCCAAAGGATTTGAACCTGATGCGCGGGCTTCCCATATGGGGAGTGATCCCAAATCTGTAAGGAGTTTTTCATTGTCCTGGACTGACGAGCGCATCGACCAGCTCAAGGCGATGTGGGAGCGCGGCCTGACCGCCAGCCAGATTGCCGAGGAACTGGGCGGCGTCAGCCGCAACGCGGTGATCGGCAAGGCGCATCGCCTTGGCCTGCAATCCCGCCCTTCCCCCGTGAAGGCGAACGAGACGCCCAAGCGCGCCGCCGCGCCCGCCCGCAAGCCTGCGCCCGCAGCGCCAGAAGCTGAAGCACCCCGCGCTGGCGCCCCGGTCGCCGCGCCGCCCCCGCCGCCACGCCCCGCCGCTGCGCCATCGGCGCCGGCCGCTGCGCCTGCCGCTCCGGCCGCCAGCGCCACGCCGGACGCACCCACGCCCGCGCCGCAGCCGCGCATCATTTCCGTTGGCCCCGGTGGTTTCCTGCGTCAGGGTCCGGGCGACCAGCAGGCGCCGATTCCGCCCGCGCCGCCGCGCCGCCTGGTGCCGGCCAAGCCCAGCCCGGAAATCGCGGACAAGACCAGCCTGCTCGACCTCACCGAGCGGATCTGCAAATGGCCGATGGGCCATCCGGGTGAGCCGGATTTCCATTTCTGCGGCGAAGCGGTCAATCCTGGCTTCCCTTATTGCGTCGAACATTGCGGCCGTGCCTATCAGGCCCAGCTGCCCCGTGGCACGCGCCGCCCGCCGCCGCCCATGCCATTTGGCGGCCCGCGCGTGCGTTGAACGCCAAGCAATTGAACGGCCAATCAAAAAAAGAGGCCGGTTCCGCCATGGAACCGGCCCCCTTTTTTGTGTTGTAAGCCTACCGTCAGAAGCGGAAGCTGGTCGTCACCATCACGCTTTGCGTGTCGAACTTGTCGCCACGGTTGATGCTGGTGCCGCCCGACGGCGTGATCAGGAAGGGATTGGTCGCAGGCGCACTGCCGGCGCCTACGTCGACGCGATAGTCATCGACATTGTAGCGGGTCCACAAATAGCGCGCGCCGATCGAAAAGTTGTTAGAAACCTTCGCTTCGACACCGCCGCCCATGGTCCAGCCCCAGCCGTCCTCGCTGCCATTATCCTCGGTAAAGCTATTGGCGCCATTGCTGGTGGTGAAATTATTCTTCACCTTCGCATAGGCCAGACCGCCAGTGATATAGGGCATGATGCCGCTTGGCGTCGTGTAGCCCAGGCGCGCGCGCAGATTGCCGTTCCAATCGATCTTGCGACGCATCGTGTAGAAGGCCGGCGTGGTCGAAAACTCCGTCACCTTGTCGTCGACATAGGCCTTGCCCGCTTCCGCAACAACACCCGCGACGAAGCTGCCGAACTGCATGTCATAGCCGACATGCCCCATCCAGCCGATCGCGTCCTTGTCATCGTTGCATCCCGATGCCGGCGTACGGCCGCGCGCCGCACCACCGCATGTGCCGGGCGAAAAGGCGTTGGCGCCGGTCGTTGTCGTCACCACATCATTATAGTCGCCATCGCCATCGGTATCGAACCGCAGATGCTCTTCGCCATCGCTCTTCTGCCAGTTATAGCCGAACGATCCACCGACATAGGGGCCGGTCCAATCCACCGCGCCGCCGTCCTGCGCCATGGCCGGCATCGACAGGCCGAGCGCCATCACGGCGCCAACTGGCGCCAGCATCTTAATTTTCATGAAATTTATCTCCTCGCCTGGGACAAGTCCCCTGTTCGGGAGGGCAAACGGATCATGATCTATATTGGTTTCACGGCTTATCGTAACATTATGTTGCTGCGCCGCACCATGTCGATCAGCTTGCACCCGCGCCCCGCCTGCCTATAGCTTGGTGCCATGTCCGATGACCTGTTTGCCGCCGCCCCCGCCACGACCACCGATTATGACGCTTCGACCATCGAGGTATTGGAGGGGCTGGAGCCGGTCCGTCGCCGGCCGGGCATGTATATCGGCGGCACGGATGAGCGCGCGCTGCACCATCTGGCCAGCGAAGTGCTTGACAACAGCATGGACGAGGCGGTCGCCGGCCACGCCACCCGCATCGAAGTGACGCTGGAGCCGGGCAACCGGCTCACCATCACCGACAACGGCCGGGGCATCCCGGTCGATCCCCACCCCAAATTCCCGGACAAGTCCGCGCTGGAGGTCATCCTCACCACGCTTCATTCGGGCGGCAAGTTTGAGGGGAAGGCCTATGCCACGTCCGGCGGCCTGCATGGTGTAGGCATCTCGGTCGTCAACGCGCTCTCCACCTCGACCGTGGTCGAAGTCGCCCGCAACAAGGAGTTGTTCCGCCAGAGCTTTTCGCAGGGATTGCCGCAAGGGCCGCTGGAAAAGGTCGGCGGCGCGCCCAACCGGCGCGGCACATCGGTCGCCTTCACGCCCGACACCGCGATCTTTGGCGAGCAGAAGTTCAGGCCCGCCCGCCTTTACCGCCTCGCCCGGTCGAAAGCCTATCTCTTCGCCGGGGTCGAAATCCGCTGGAAATGCGCGCCCGAACTCATCAGCGACGACACGCCGCCCGAAGCGGTCTTCCAATTCCCCGGCGGCCTCGCCGATCATCTGAAGGAACAGGTTGGCGACCGCGAATGCGCCACCAGCGTCTTCTTTTCGGGCAATCAGGATTTTCCCGGCGACGCAGGCCGGGTCGAATGGGCGGTCGCCTGGCCGCTCTGGTCGGACGGCAGCTATAGCTGGTATTGCAACACCATTCCCACGCCCGATGGCGGCACCCATGAAGCGGGCCTGCGCGCCGCATTGGTCAAGGGCATCCGCGCCTTTGGCGACCTGGTCGGGCAGAAAAAGGCGAAGGACATCACCGCCGACGACATCATGACGTCATCGGAAATCATGCTGTCGGTCTTCATTCGCGATCCTCAGTTTCAGAGCCAGACCAAGGATCGTCTCACCAGCCCGGACGCCGCGCGCCTTGTCGAAAATGCCGTGCGCGATCATTTCGACCATTATCTGACCGACCATATGGATCGGGGCAAGGCGCTGCTGTCCTATGTGCTCGACCGCATGGACGAGCGCCTGCGCCGCAAGCAGGAAAAGGAGGTCAAGCGCAAGACGGCGACCAACAGCCGCAAGCTGCGCCTGCCTGGCAAGCTCACGGATTGTTCGAACGACGACCCGGAAGGCGCTGAAATCTTTCTGGTCGAAGGCGACAGCGCCGGCGGTTCGGCCAAGCAGGCGCGCGACCGCAAGACGCAGGCGATCCTGCCCCTGCGCGGCAAGATATTGAACGTCGCGTCGGCCAACACCGCCAAGATCCTGGCCAATCAGGAGATTGCCGACATGATCCTGGCGCTTGGCTGCGGCACGCGCAAGGACTGCAATCCCGATCATCTGCGCTATGAGCGCGTCGTCATCATGACCGACGCCGATGTCGATGGCGCGCATATCGCGACGCTGCTGATGACCTTCTTCTTCCAGGAAATGCCCGAACTGGTGCGGCGCGGCCATCTCTTCCTCGCCCAGCCGCCGCTCTATCGCCTCACCGCCGGCGGCAAGAGCCTTTATGCCAAGGATGACGCGCATCGCGAACAGCTTCTCGCCAAGGAATTCAAGGGCAAGAAGGTAGATGTCAGCCGCTTCAAAGGGCTGGGCGAAATGAACCCGATGCAGCTGCGCGAAACCACTATGGACCCCAAGACGCGCAGCCTCATCCGCATCACCCTCCCCGACGATGTCGAGGACAGGCAGCAGGTGCGTGATCTGGTCGACCGGCTGATGGGCACCAATCCGGCCCACCGCTTCGCCTTCATCCAGGAAAATGCCGCCGCGCTGGACGAAGAAGCGATCGACGCGTGACGATGGTCGGCGCCGTTCGCTCCGAGCGCTGCCTGCAAAACATGAACGCGCGCGCCGCGCCAAGCTCTCTGGCGGGCACTCCCCACGCCCAACTCCGTGCTCCTGCGAAGGCAGGAGCCCAGCACCCAACCTCACCCCAATCTCCCCGCTTCCTCACCCGCGCAGCCGCGCATATCCTCGCGCTCCTCATCCTCTGCTTCACCACCCCGACATCCGCTGCGCCAACCCCGGCCTATCAGGAGCGCGCGCACCAGCTTCTCGACATCCTCGCGGCCCCCGGCAATGAAACCGAATTTTTCGCCCCGCTCTTCCTAGACGCCGTGCCGTTGGATCGCTGGCGCGCCATCGCCGCTGACCTGCGCGCCCGGCACGGCACGCCGGTCGCGCTGGGTGCGGTCCGCACCGAAAGCGCCACCGCCGGCCAGGTTGAAATACGCTATGAGCGGGCGACGGTCGGCTTCACCCTGGTGGTCGCGCCCCAGCCGCCCGGCCGCGTCATCGGGCTCCAGATCGTCGGCGCGCGCACCGCCGACGACAGTTTCGACAAGGTGATGGCCGATCTTACCGCTCTGCCCGGCCAGAGCGCGCTCTCCATCGCCCGGCTGACCGACGCCGGCCCCCAGGTGATCCACTCCCGCAACGCGACGACGCAGATGGCGACCGGCTCAAGCTTCAAACTCTATATCCTCGCCGAACTCGCCCGCGTCATTGCCGCTGGGGAGCGCCGCTGGAGCGACGTCATCCCGCTCGGCCCCAAAAGCTTTTCCGGCCGCCTGATGCGCTGGCCCGACGCCGCGCCGATGACGCTGCACAGCCTCGCCACCGCGATGATCGCCGAAAGCGACAATAGCGCGGCCGACACATTGCTCCTGGCGCTAGGTCGCGACACGGTGGACGACATGGTCACGGCCAGCGGCCATGCCGATCCGACCCGCACTGTGCCGCTGCTCACCACGGCCGAGGCCTTCGCGCTCAAAATGCCGGCCGCCGCCGACCTGCGCGCCCGCTATGCCGCCGCCACGCCCGACGCCCGCCGCGCCCTGCTGCGCGACGCCGCCGCGCGCCTGACCGCCGCCAGCGTCGACATTGGCAGCGTCGCGGAAAGTCCGGTCGCGATCGACAGCATCGAATGGTTTGCGTCGTCCGCCGACAGCATCGCCCTGCTTGACCGGCTGCGGCACACTGGCGGCGACGCGCTGCCGATCCTGGCGGTCAATCCGGGCATCGCGCCAGCCGATGCGAAACGCTGGCGCTATCTGGGCTATAAGGGCGGCAGCGAACCGGGCGTCATCGCCATGAACTTTCTCGCCCAAGCGTGGGATGGCGGCTGGTATGCGCTGAGCGCCAGTTGGAACAACCCGGCCGCGCGCGTGGACGAACCCGGCTTCGTGGCGCTCGTGACCCGCGCGCTCAATCTTCTGGCGCAGGACGGGGCCGCTCGCTGACCCGTCAGCCGGGCAACTCTATTCCCTCCAGAAAATCCAGGAACGCCCGCACCCGCGCTGCGGTCCGGTCCTCCGCGGCATAAAGGGCGTGAATATCCTCGCCATCGCCGGCTGCATAGTCCGCCAATATCTCGACCAGCCGTCCGTCTTTCAGGTCGCGGGCGACATGGAAATAGCCGTGCCGGGCTATGCCGCACCCCGCCACCGCCATCTGCCGCACCACCTCGCCCGAATTGCCGAAACAGGCGCCTTCCACAGGTCGCTGCACGATCCGCCGACCAATGCGAAAGGGCCAGCTGTCGACCGACCGGCGAAAGCTGAAACGCAGACAATCGTGGCCTGCCAGATCGTCGGGCGTCGCAGGCGTGCCCCGCCGCGCCAGATAGTCCGGGCTTGCGACCAACACCATGCGGCTATGCCCCAGCTTCTTCGCTCGCAAACGAGTGTCGCGCAGCGGCCCGATACGAATGGCGACGTCGGCCCGTTCCTCGACCAGATCGACAATCGCGTCCGACAAAGTCAGGTCGATGCGGACGGCGGAATAACGCGCGCGGAAATCGGGCAGCATCGGGATCAGCCATTCGACGCCGAAGGACGGGGAAGCGTTGACCCGCAGCACCCCGCGCGGCGCGCCGCGTTCGTCGCCCAAGCCCGTCTCCAGCTCCATCATGTCGGTCAGCAGCACCATCATACGGTCGCGATAGGCAATGCCCTCCCGCGTCAGCGCCAGCGCCCGGGTCGTGCGCCGCACCAGCGTCACGCCCAACCTGTGTTCCAGCCGCGCGATCGACCGGCTGACCGCCGATGGGGTCAGCCGCAACGCCTTGGCCGCATTGGCGAAGCTGCCTTCGGTCGCGACCATCAGGAACGTCTCTATATCGCCCAGCCGGTTATCCATGATTTCGATTCACTTCTGAAGTGATGAGGTGCGCTCTAATCATCAATCGTGCGAGCGCTTACTTATGTCCACATCATTGTCAGGTTCAAAGGATTTCACCATGGATTTGAAGCTCTTGGGCAAAAGCGCCATCGTCACCGGATCGACCGCGGGCATCGGCCTTGCCATCGCCAAGAGACTGGCGGACGAAGGGGTGGCCGTCACCATCACCGGCCGCACCCAAGCCAAGCTGGACGCGGCCGCCGCGCAGATCGGCGGCAACGTCAACCCCGTCCTCGCTGACCCTGCGACGGCCGATGGCGCAGCTGCGCTGATCGCCGCCGTTCCAGCCACCGACATCCTCGTCAACAATCTCGGCATCTACGAGGCGAAGGACTTTGCCGACATCAGCGACGCGGACTGGCATCATCTCTTCGAAGTCAATGTGGTCAGCGGCGCACGCCTTGCCCGCCATTATTTTCCGCAGATGCTCGCCGCCAATTGGGGCCGTATCCTCTTCATCGCCTCGGAAAGCGGCCTGCTGCCCCCGGCGGAGATGATCCATTACGGCATGACCAAGTCGGCACAGCTTGCCATCTCGCGCGGCCTCGCTGAACATACGCGCGGCACCGGCGTCACCGTCAACAGCGTCCTGCCCGGCCCGACCCGGTCGGAGGGCATCGTCGACTTCATCCAGTCGGTCGTGGAAAACAAGGACGCGCCCGAGGCCGATCGCGAAGCGGAGTTCTTCACCCGCATGCGCCCGCTCTCGCTCATCAAGCGGCTGATCGAAGCGGACGAGGTCGCCGCCATGGTCGCCTATCTCGCCAGCCCGCTCGCCGCCGCCACCAACGGCGCTGCGCTCCGGGTCGAAGGCGGCATGATCCCGACCATCGCCTGACGCCCCCAAATCGCTGGCGATCCTGCTGGCGGCAAATGGCCCTGTCGCTCGTTCCCTCCCTTCGCCTATGAAGGATCAGAATGAGCGACACGGACAGCCTTTCCCGCATCGACGCAGCCTTGGCCATGGACGGCTATGCCCGCCTGCCGGGCGCAGCGATGATCGATCGGCTCGCCATCACGCCCGCTGATTGGGCGGCCTTTGCCGCCAGCTGGCACGATCTGGGGCCGGATCGCTTCATGGCCGATGGCGGCCGCTATCGCCGCCGCCGCCATGCCACCTTCGCGTTGCGGGGCGGCAGCTTCACCCGCCAGCCGCATCAGCCCCATTGGCAGAGCCGCGACTATAACCCCCTGAATGGCGACGTGCAGCGCTGGTTCGATCCGGTCGATCCGGCGACCATCGCCAATCCCGTCGCCCAGGCGATCCTGGCCTTCTGCGCCGACAGCTTCGATCCAGCGGGATCGGGCAACTGGCATGTCGAACTGCACCAGTTCCGGATCGAGGCCAGCACGAGCGAACAGGGTCGCCCCACGCCCGAAGGCATGCATCGCGACGGCGTCGACCGGGTGATGGTGATGCTGATCGAACGGCGCAACCTGCGCGAGGGCGTCACCCGCATCGGCGCGCCGGATGGCACGCCGCTCGGCGAATTCACCCTGACCGATCCGGGCGACACGATGCTGATCGACGATCACCGCATCCTGCACGGCGTCACCGAAATCCACCCGCTCGATCCCGACCAGCCCGCCTGGCGCGACGCGCTGGTTGTGACCTTCGCCGCAACCGGCTGACCGCCGCTTATTTGAGCAGCACCAGTTCCTCCGCCATGCTGGGGTGCAGCGCGACGGTATCGTCGAAATCCTGCTTGGTAAGGCCAGCCTTCACCGCGACCGCCGCCGCCTGCAAAATTTCCGGCGCATCCGGCCCGATCATGTGCAAGCCCACGACCCGGTCGGTCGTTGCGTCCACGATCATCTTGTAGAGCGCCCGCTCGTCGCGATTGGCCAGAACATTCTTCATCGGCCGGAAATCAGACGTATAGATTTTGACCGTGCCCAGCTTGTTGCGGGCCTCCGCCTCGGTCATGCCTACACCCGCCAGCGGGGGATGGCTGAACACCGCCGATGGCACGCAGCCATAATCGACCTTGCGCCGGTTGCCGCCGAACACCGTATCGGCAAAGGCATGGCCTTCGCGGATCGCCACCGGGGTCAGCTGCAACCGGTCGGTCACATCGCCCACCGCATAGATGCTCTCGCAACTCGTCTGGCTATAGTCGTCGACCTTGATCGCGCCCTTCTCGTCCAGCTCGACGCCCGCCGTCTCCAGTCCCAGTCCTTCGGTATGAGGTCGCCGCCCGGTCGCGAACAGCACCAGGTCGGCCGCCACCGGATCGCCGCTTTCGAACCGCACGCACAGCGTTCCGTCCTCATTCTTCTCGATCTTCTCCATCGTCGCGTTGAAGCGAAAATTGATCCCTTTCATCGTCGAAATCTGGAGCAGCCTGTCGCGCACCGTCTCATCATAGCCGCGCAGCAGGGTATTGCCGCGATTGACCATCGTCACATGGCTGCCGAACTGATGGAAGATGCCGGCAAATTCATTAGCGATATAGCCGCCACCCACAATGACGATGCGGCCGGGGCATTCGTCCAGGTGGAACACCTCGTTGCTGGTGATGCCATGCTCCGCGCCCTCGACCTCCGGAATGATCGGCCAGGCGCCGGTCGCGACCAATATGACCTTCGCCGTCACCTCCCGCCCGCCCGCCAGCTTGACGCTGTGCGGCCCGGTGATCGTCGCGCGCTCCCCGATCAACTCGACCTGATGATTGTCGAGCGTATTCTTGTAGAGCCCCTCAAGCCGGTCGACATCGGCCAGCACATTGTCGCGCAGCGTCGTCCATTCAAAGCCGCAATCGGGCACATTCCAGCCGAAACGCCGCGCATCCTTCAGGTCCTCTGCGAAATGCGCGCCATAGATCAGCAACTTCTTGGGCACGCAGCCGCGAATGACGCAGGTGCCCCCGACCCGGTACTCCTCGGCCACCGCAACCCGCGCGCCATGCGCCGCCGCCACCCGCGACGCCCGCACCCCGCCCGATCCCGCGCCAATGACGAAAAGGTCGAAATCATAGTCGCTCATGCCGGTCTCCGCTGGTTGTGCGCGCGATATGGCGGCTGAGGGGGCGAGTTACAAACATTGATTCGTCTCTGCGCCGTTCGTCCTGAGTAGCCATTGAGCCTGTCGAAATGGCGTATCGAAGGACAGTACTTCGATACGAGGCTTCGACAGGCTCAGCCTCTACTCAGCACGAACAGACCTGGAATCACTCCGCCCCCAACGCCAGGTCGATCAGCGCCATGGTCGACGGATCAAATCCGCTCGGGCCGTCGGCCTCGATCGACTTGGCGATCTCCTTGCCCAGCTCGACGCCGAACTGATCGAACGGATTGATCCCCATCAGCACCGCGTTGGCGAAAGTGCGATGCTCGTAGAATGCGATCAGCGCGCCCAGCGCCTCCGGCGTCACATCCTCCATCAGGATCGTCGTCGACGGCCGCCCGCCGGGATAGGCGCGCGCCGGATCGTCCGCATTCTCCTTGCCGCGCATCAGCGCCGCGCCTTGCGCGAAACAGTTGACCAGCAGCGCGCGGTGATGCGCCGGGTCGAGCGTATGGCCCGGCTCGATCGAGGCGATGAACTCGACCGGCGCGATGATCGTCCCCTGATGCAACAGCTGGAACACGGCATGCTGCGCGTCGGTCCCCACCCCGCCCCAGGTGATCGGCGCTGTCGGCCCGTCGACGGGCTGGCCGTCTCGGGTCACGCTCTTGCCGTTGCTCTCCATCTCCAGCTGCTGCAGGTAGGAAGGCAGCAGCTTCAGCCGCTCGTCATAAGCGAAGAGCGCGCGGGTCTGGCATCCCATCACCCGCGCATAATATTGATCGGCGAAGGCAGCGATCAGCGGCGCATTTTCGCGCGGATCGGACAGGCGGAAATGCCGGTCCATCGCCGCCGCGCCTTCCAGCAGGCTCTCGAACGCGTCCCAGCCCAGCGAAAGCGCTGCGGGAAAACCGATTGACGACCAGAGCGAATAGCGCCCGCCCACGCTTTCGGAGAAGGGCAGGATGCGCGTTTCATCGACGCCCCACTCGATCGCCTTGTCCGGCGAAGCGGTCAGCGCGATCACCCGGCCATAGGGGTCCTCGACACCCGCCTCGACCATCCAGTTGATCGCGCTCGCCGCGTTCAGCATCGTCTCGGTCGTCGTGAAAGTCTTGGAAGCGATCGCGATCAGCGTATAGGCGGGGTCGAAACTGTCCATCGCCCGCTCCAGCGCGGTGCCGTCGACATTGGACACGATCGCCACGTCGTAGCGGATGCCATCGCCGTCCAGCGCGTCGATAATGAGGTCTGGTCCCAGCGCCGATCCGCCAATGCCGATATGCAGGATATGCCGGATCTCGCCCAGCGCCCCGGCCTCGATCGCGTCGATCAGCGCGCGCATCCGCGCGTGCAGCGCCTTGGCCCGCGCGACGCTGTCGGCCTTGCCCTCGCCGCGTTCGGCAGGATGCTCGGCGGCGCGGCCTTCGGTGTTGTTCACCGCCTCGCCCGCGAACAGCGCGTCGCGCTGCGCGGCAAAACCCTGTTCCTGCGCCAGCGTCAGAAAGGCGTCGATCAGGTCGCCGGTCAGGTGCGTCTTGGACCAGTCGAACCGCAACGGCCCCTGGTTGAGCACCAGCGACGACAGCCGATCCGGCTCTGTGGTAAAGATCGTCTTGAGGTCGGCTTGGGGCAGCGCGGCAATGGCCGCCATGGGACCGTGCAGGACAGGGCTGGTCATGCTGGGATATCCTTTTTCGTGACGTTGGTCGACATCGACGCTGCACCGGTCGATTCTGTGCCGTTCTAGACCGGCGCGCCGTGCAATGCACCATCGGGTGTGCTTGACGCGGCCTTTGCGACGCCGCAAAAGCCGCCACGGCCCTTTTGCAGGCCAGAGCGAAGGAAAAGACCAGCATCCATGACCGCCAAATCCGAAACACGGGACTTCCTCTGGTTTCTTGTCAAGCTGGGCCTGTTCGTCTTCATCCTGCGCAGCTTCATCGTCTCGCCCTTCAACATCCCGTCGGAATCAATGCAGCCCCGCCTGCTGATCGGCGACTATCTCTTGGTCGCCAAATGGCCCTATGGTTATTCGCGCTATTCGCTGCCGTTCAGCGTGCCGCTGATTCCCGGCCGCATCTTCGCCTCGACGCCGGAACGCGGAGACGTCGCCGTGTTCAAGGCGCCACCGACGCAAAAAAATGACTATATCAAGCGGGTGATCGGCCTGCCCGGCGACATCGTCGCGGTGCGCGGCGGCACGGTGTATCTAAACGGTCAGGCCATTCCCAAGCAGAAGGTCGCCGACTTCGTCATCCCCGTCACCCCAAATATGATCGACGCCTCGGAAAAGGAAGGCAGCCCCTCGCCCTGCTATCGCCCGGAATTTGAGGAAGCCGCGCCGGGCGGCGGACGGCAATGCCGCTACCCGCAATATCGCGAAACGCTGCCCGGCGGCAAAAGCTATAATGTGCTCGACCTGGTGCCCGATGGCGCGGCCGATGATCGCGACGCGGTGCTGGTGCCCGAAGGCCATCTGTTCATGATGGGCGACAATCGCGACCGCAGCGCCGACAGCCGCTTCCCCGCGGTCGAAGGCGGCGGCATCGGCCTGGTCCCGGAAAAGAATCTGGTGGGCAAGGCGCTGGTTTCGGTATTCTCGACCGATGGCAGCGCCAACTGGTTGCTCCCCTGGACCTGGTTCACCGCCGCACGCTGGAGCCGTATCGGGGAAGGCTTTTGACCGCATCGCCGCCCAGACCTGATACTGACGGTTGGCTGACGGACCTTATCGGCCGCGCGCCGCGCAACCGGGCAACGTTCGAACAAGCGCTCACCCATGGCAGCGCCAAGCCGGTCAATTATGAGCGGCTGGAATTTCTGGGCGACCGCATATTGGGCCTGTTGATCGGCGAATGGGTGTTCGACCGCTTTGCCGATGAACCCGAAGGCAAGCTGTCGCGCCGCTATAACGCGCTGGTGTCCGGCGAAACCTGCGCCGACATCGCCCGCGCCGCCGGCGTCCCCAAACATCTGATCCTGGGCAAGCAGGCGCGCGACGATGGCGCTGCCGACAGCGACAATGTGCTGGGCGACGTGATGGAGGCGCTCATTGGCGCGCTCTATCTGGAAGGCGGGCTGGAAGAAGCGCGCACGCTCGTCCGGCGCCTCTGGGGCGACCGCGTCGACACCCAGACCAGCGCGCCGCGCCACCCCAAGTCCGCGCTCCAGGAATGGGCCGCCGCCAATCGGCGCAAGCCCCCCGAATATCAGATGACCGACCGCTCCGGCCCCCAACATGCCCTGCGCTTCACCGTCACCGTCGCGATCAAGGGCGCAGGCGAAGCCAGCGCGACCGGCGCGTCCAAGCAGGAAGCGGAAACGGCGGCAGCCAAGGCGCTGCTGGAGAAACTGGCGGGATAATCTTTCGTCGCGTTCGTCCTGAGCTTGTCGAAGGGCGTCACTTCTTCTTTAAGCCGCCCATGACATTTTGGACCTACATGCTTCACTGCGCCGATCGCAGCTTCTATGTGGGCCATACTGATAGCCTTGAAACGCGCATTTCACAACATGACCATGGGACATTACCGGGCTACACCCAAACGCGTCTGCCGGTAAAACTGGTCTGGTCCCAGGCCTTCGGCACGCGTATGGAGGCGCTTGAGGCCGAACGGCAGATCAAGGGCTGGAGCCGGGCGAAAAAACTGGCGCTTATCCGAAATGATTGGACCCTGATTTCAGCTTTGGCGCGATCGAACATGGAAAAGTAAGGCGCTTCGACAGGCTCAGCGCGAACGGAGTTATTTTTGGACGTACATATTTCAGACCAGCGCTGCGGCGTCGTCGCGATCGTCGGCGCGCCCAATGCGGGAAAATCCACGCTGGTCAATGCGCTGGTGGGGCAGAAGGTGGCGATCACCAGTCCCAAGGCGCAGACCACCCGCACCCGCGTCATGGGCGTCGCGATCGAAGGCGACGCGCAGGTCGTGCTGGTCGACACGCCCGGCATCTTCGCGCCGCGCCGGCGGCTCGACCGGGCGATGGTGCAGGCCGCTTGGGGCGGCGCGCAGGGCGCGGACCTCATCGCGCTTGTCGTCGATGGCAAGGCGGGCCTTGGCCCCAAGATGGAGCCGATCATAGAGGCGCTCGTCCATCGCCCGGAGCGCAAATGGCTGATCCTCAACAAGGTCGATATCGCCATCAAGGAAAAGCTGCTGGTCCATACCCAGAAGCTGTATGAACGGGTGGGGTTCGAGGAGACATTCTTCATCTCCGCCCAGACCGGCGACGGCCTGGCGCAGCTCAAGACCGCCTTTGCCGACGCCATGCCTCAGGGTCCATGGCATTTTCCCGAAGATCAGGTGTCGGACGCCACCGACCGGATGCTGGCCGCCGAAATCACCCGCGAGCAGCTGTATCACCAACTCCACGCGGAGCTCCCCTACGCCGCCGCCGTCGATACCGAACAATATAAGGAGCGTGAGGACGGATCGGTCGAAATCCACCAGCAGATCCTCGTCGCCCGCCCGACCCAGCGCGCCATCGTCCTTGGCAAGGGTGGCCAGCGGCTCAAGGAAATCGGCTCAAAAGCCCGTGCCGAACTGGCCACGCTGCTGGGCGTGAAGGTCCACCTCTACCTTCACGTGAAGGTGAAGGAAGACTGGGAAGACGACCGCTTCATCTACCGCGACATCGGTCTGGACTGGGTGGAATAACGTTACGGAGACGGAATTTTTACCAACATCGCATAGAAGCGGGCCATGCGTCCCTATTCGAAAGCGATCGTCGGGATTGTCTTTTCCGTCTCCACCTCGCAGGCGGCGATGTGGGTCATGTCGCGCTTCCCGGGCATGGAAATTCCCATACCCTATTGGATATTCGGTTTTTTTGCGCCGCTATTCATCTCGACCCCAGTATGTCTGCTGCTGGCGAGGCAGGTCGAGCAGAAGCGACAGCTGACCGAATCGCTCCAAAAGGCCATGGCCGAATTGCGACATCTCTCGGAAATCGACCAGATGACGGGTCTGTTCAACCGAGCCAGTTTTCTCCGCCGGCTTGAGCAAGCCCGCGCTGCTGCTCCCGGCGTATGCCTGCTGATCGACGTCGATCATTTCAAGACGATCAATGACCGATGGGGTCATGCCACCGGTGATCAGGCGCTAACCGCCATCGCCGGGAGCCTGCGCCGGTCGGTACGCGCCAACGATATTTGCGGGCGCATGGGCGGAGAGGAATTTGCAATTTATTTGCTTGGAATGACAGGGGACTCGGGCGCAGTTTTAGCAGACCGAATACGCCTGGCTGTGGAAACACTCAGCATCCGTAATGATGAGGGGCATGCTGTTCCCCTCACCGTCAGCATCGGCTGCGCGGCAGACGAAAATGCAGCAACGGCTGAAATCCTCCTGCGGCGCGCAGACCTCGCCATGTATGCCGCCAAGGCCGCGGGCCGCAACCAGATCCGCCTGGCTGCGTAAAATCCGGAAGGCCAAGCAATCCGACCTCCCCGATCATCACGCCAGCTTCATTGAAAGCAGCAGATAGGCATCGGGATTATTCAGCCGGCGCTTTTGGAGCAGCAGTCTTTTTCACCGATGCCTTCTTGGCGGCAGGTTTCTTGGACGCGCTGTCCCTCTTCGCTGCTGCCTTCTTGGGCGCGGCTTTCTTCTTGCCCTTCTTCGCCGGCGCGGATGCTGCCTTGGCGTCGATCAGTTGCGCGGCTTCCTCCAAAGTCAATGCTTCGGGCGTCACCGTCTTGGGCAAGGTCGCGTTGGTCGTGCCGTCGGTGACATAGGGACCATAGCGCCCTTCCATCACCTTGATCTCCGCTTCGGTGCGCGGATGCGCGCCCAGCACTTTCAACGGCTCGCGCGCAGCGCCCCGGCCGCCCCGCGTCGCCGCTTCGGCCAGCTTTACCACCGCGCTGTTCATGCCCACTTCGAAAATCTCAGCGGTGCTGGACAGGCGGCCATATTTGCCGTCGTGCAGCAAATAGGGACCAAAGCGGCCGATATTAGCAACGATAGGCTTGCCGGTTTCAGGATGCAGCCCCACCTCGCGCGGCAGGCTCAGCAGCTTGACCGCCCAATCCAGCGTCAATTCGCCATCGGGCAGATCCTTGGGTATGGACCCGCGCTTGGCCTCCTTCCCCTCGCCCATTTCGATATAAGGGCCAAAGCGTCCGGACTTGCGCATGATGTCCTGCCCGGTTTCGGGATGCTGGCCCAGCACTTCCGGCCCGGTGTCCTCGCCATCCTTGCCGCCGGGCTGGCCGAATTTGCGGGTATATTTGCAGTCGGGATAGTTGGAACAGGCGATGAACGCCCCGAACCGCCCACCGCGCAGCGCCAATTGCCCGTCGCCACACATGGGGCAGGCGCGCGGGTTGCTGCCGTCAGCCTTGGGCGGGAACAGCATCGGCTCCAGAAACTTGTCGAGTTCCGCCGTGATGTCGGAAGGCTTCTGCTCCATCACTTCGGCGGTCTTGGGCTTGAAATCGCGCCAGAAGGCTTCGAGCACCGCCTGCCACTGCGCCCGGCCGCCGGAGATATCATCCAACTCGTCCTCCAGCCCCGCGGTGAAGTCGTAGGAGACGTAGCGTTCGAAAAACCGCTCCAGAAAGGCCGTGACCAGCCGCCCGCTTTCCTCGGCAAAAAACCGGTTCTTTTCCACCCGAACATAGTCGCGGTCCTTGAGCACCTGCAAGGTCGAGGCATAAGTGGACGGGCGCCCGATCCCCAGTTCCTCCAGCCGCTTAACCAGCGATGCTTCGGAATAGCGCGGCGGGGGCTGGGTGAAATGCTGTTCGGCGCTCACCTTCTTCTTGGCGGGCGCATCGCCCTCGCTCAGGCGCGGCAGCAGTTTTGAATCATCATCCTCGCTGTCGTCCCGCCCTTCCTCATAAAGCGCCAGGAAACCCGGGAAAATCACCACCTGCCCGGTCGCGCGCAGCGTATGGCTGCCGCTGCCATCGACCATGTCGATCGTCGTGCGCTCCAACCGCGCGCTTGCCATCTGGCTCGCCAGCGCACGCTTGAAGATCAGGTCATAAAGCCGCGCATGGTCGCCCGACCCGGCCTTGTCACGACCAAACTCGGTCGGGCGGATCGCCTCATGCGCTTCCTGCGCATTCTTGGCCTTGGTCTGATATTGGCGCGGCTTTTCGGGCAGATAGCCGCCATCATATCGGTCCGCGATTGCCTTGCGCGCAGCGGAAATGGCGCTGCCATCCATCTGCACGCCGTCGGTCCGCATATAGGTGATCGCGCCATCCTCATAGAGTTGCTGCGCGATCCGCATCGTGTGGCTGGCCGAAAAGCCCAGCTTGCGCGCGGCTTCCTGTTGCAGGGTCGACGTGGTGAAGGGCGGCGGGGGATTGCGGGTGAGCGGCTTTGTCTCGACCTTCTCAACGGTGAAGCGCCCGGCCTCCACATCGGCCTTGGCGGCCATGGCGTCGCCTTCCTTGCCGATGGTCAGCCGGTCGATCTTCTCGCCCTTCCAGCGCACGAGCCGGGCGGTAAAGCCCTGCCCACCCTGCTCCATCTCGGCTGCGACCGACCAATATTCCTGGGGCGTAAAGCTCTCGATCTCGCGCTCGCGCTCGACCACCAGCCGCAGCGCCACCGACTGCACACGCCCGGCCGACTTGGCGCCCGGCAGCTTGCGCCACAGCACCGGCGACAAAGTGAAGCCCACAAGATAGTCGAGCGCCCGGCGCGCGCGATAGGCGTCGATCAGATCCTCGTCCAGCGCGCGCGGCTGCGCCATCGCCTCCGTCACCGCCGCCTTGGTGATGGCGTTGAACGTCACCCGGTCCACCTTCTGCGGCAACGCCTTCTTGGCGCGCAGCACCTCCTGCACATGCCAGCTGATCGCTTCTCCCTCGCGATCAGGGTCAGTCGCCAGGATCAATCGGTCGGCCTTCTTCGCCTCGTCGGCGATGGCTTTCAGCTGCTTGCCCTTGTCGCCATAATTTTCCCACGACATCGCAAAGCCGTTGTCGGGATCGACCGACCCATCCTTGGGTGGCAGGTCGCGGATATGGCCATAGCTGGCGAGGACATGGAAATCGCCGCCCAGATATTTCTCGATGGTCTTCGCCTTGGCCGGCGATTCGACGATGACAAGCTGCATGGATGCCCCGGTTAGAAATCTCTTACGTATACGCGCGAGTGTGGAAAGGGATGACGCCCCCCGTCAAGCGCCGCTGATGTAGGCACGGGCGCGACACAAGGCCAGCCTCTTTCAGCGCAGGCTCACCCGGCCGCCCGCATGGCGCTCCAGAGAACCGGCAAGCTCCAGTTCCAGCAGCACCGTCTGCACCACGGCGGGCGACAGGCCCGAGAGACGGATCAGCTCGTCCACCGGCACCGCAGACGGGCCCAGCAAACCGATAACCACCGCGCGTTCCTGCTCCGCCACATCGCTCGACACCGGTTCGCCGACGAAGTCGAAACTCTCCTGCCGCACCATGCGCGGATCGAAACCGCCAATCGCCTCCATCACATCCGCGCCAGTCTGGATCAGCGTCGCGCCCTCGCGGATCAGCAAATTGCACCCCTGCGCACGCGGATCGATGGGCGATCCCGGCACCGCCATCACCTCCCGCCCGGCTTCGCCCGCCAGCCGCGCGGTGATGAGCGACCCGGACTTGGGCGCGGCCTCCACCACGACGGTTCCCAGCGCCAGGCCCGCAATGATCCGGTTGCGGGCCGGGAAATGCCGGGCAAGAGGCTGAACGCCGGGCGGATGCTCGGTGACAAGCAGGCCGCGTTGCGCCACCTCCTCCTGCAATCCCGCATTTTCGGGTGGGAACACCATGTCGATGCCGCAGGCGATGACGCCGATCGTCCCGCTGTCGATCGACCCGCGATGCGCTTCGGTATCGATCCCGCGCGCCAGTCCCGATACGACCACGGCCTCCCGCTGCCCCAAGTCCTGCGCCAGGCTGCGCGCAAAGCGGCAAGCCGCCGCCGATGCATTGCGCGCGCCCACGATGGCGACACAGGGCCGCGCGGCCAGCGCCGCATCCCCGCGCACGATCAGCGCCGGCGGCGCGCCCTCCATCTGGTCGAGCAAGACGGGATAGTCGGCGTCTCCCATCAACAGATAGCGGCCGCCCAGCGCGCGCGTCGTCGCGATTTCGCGCTCCACAGCGCCCGCGTCCGCAACGCTCGCGCGGCCACCGCCTCGCTCCGCCAGCATGGGGATGGCGCGCAACGCCTCCCCCGCGCTGCCGAAGCGCGCGAGCAGTTGCCGATAGCTGACCGGCCCGATTCGCGGCGAGCGTATCAGTCGCAACCGCTCAAACCGCTCCCGCTCGGTCATTCAGGCGCAGCCGACTTGGATGCGCCGACCTTTGGCTCCTCGCCCTTCATCAGCCGCGCGATATTGGCGCGATGCCGCCACAGCAGGATCAGCGCCATGGCCAGGGCGACGGGCACCAGCTCCATCCGCCCGAACGCCCACATCGCAACCGGCGCACTGATCCCCGCCGCCATGCCGCCGACCGATGACCAGCGCGTGCCGAACAACAGACCGAGCCACACCAGCGCAAAAACGATGCCCGCAGGCCAGTAAAGCGCGGTCACGACCCCCATCATCGTCGCCACGCCCTTGCCCCCGGCAAAACGCAACCAGACCGGATAGCAATGGCCGATGAAAGCCATGGCGCCAGCCATCGGCCCGCCCCCGTCGACAATCGCCGCGCCGACCAGCACCGCCGCAACGCCCTTCAGCAAATCGAGCAGCAAGGTCGCGGCCGCCAGCCCCTTGCGACCGGTACGCAGAACATTGGTCGCGCCGATATTCCCCGACCCGATCTGCCGCAGGTCGCCCGCGCCGGTGATGCGCGTCAGCAGCAGGCCAAAGGGGATGGAGCCAAGCAGATAGCCAAGAATGAGGACAAGGGAGGGGAGCAGCCAATAAGGTGTCATGAACATCGCCGGTAGAAGGTGCCCGCGACCATAGCGTGACAGCCGCACGGAGCAATGGCGAAGCTGCGCCGCATCCTGATGAAGCCTCTCGTCACAAGCATCCTTTTGATCGTTCAGACGCTTATGCCAGTCCTGCCCGACATGATGGAGACTGCCCCTATGCTTCGATCCGCCCTCATCGGCCTTGTTGCCGGCCAGCGCTCGCTCACCCCGCTGGCCGTGCTGGCAGGCGCGGCGCGCGACGGGCTGCTGCCCAATGCGCCGCGTGCGACCGCGCTGCTTTCCAATCCGCTGATCGCATCGGGCGCGGTCGCGCTCGCGGGCTTGGAGATGGCGGGCGACAAGATGGAAAGCGCGCCCGACCGCACGGTCAAGCGCGGCCTGGCGGTACGTGTCATGACGTCGGCCTTTGCCGGCGCCGTCCTCGCCCCACGCGGCAAAGGCGCGCTGGGCGCCGCCACGGCCGTCACCGCCGCCATCGCCAGCGCCTATGCGGGCCTAGCCCTCCGCAAGAAGGCGATGCGCGCTTATGGCCAGGTCCCGACCGGCGCGATCGAGGACGCCGTGGTCCTGGCCGGCGGACTCGCCGTCACCCGCTGACATGGCGCGGGGGCGTTGACAGGTCAGCGCCGGCCCGCAACAGAAGCGGGCATGACGGTCGCCCCCGAAGCTCCCCTTCTCTTTTTCGATTCCGGCGTGGGCGGTCTTTCGATCCTTGCCCCCGTCCGGAACATACTGCCCACCGCACCCATCATCTATGCCGCCGACAGCGCAGGCTTTCCCTATGGCACCAAAAGCGAGGCGGAAATCGCCGCGCGCGTGCCCGCCTTGCTCGGCCGCCTGGTCGAGCGCTATCGCCCCCGCCTGGCCGTCATCGCCTGCAATACCGCCTCGACCATCGCGCTTGCGGCCGTTCGCGCGGCGCTCGACATACCGGTCGTTGGCACGGTCCCGGCGATCAAGCCCGCCGCGCTCCTGTCGAAAAGCCGCGT
Organism: Sphingobium abikonense NBRC 16140; assembly: GCF_001598335.1. Lineage (GTDB taxonomy): Bacteria > Pseudomonadota > Alphaproteobacteria > Sphingomonadales > Sphingomonadaceae > Sphingobium > Sphingobium abikonense. The sequence goes on along the minus strand of NZ_BCYT01000017.1, from coordinate 52,168 downwards.
CTTCGGCGTGCTCGGCACCGACGCGACGGTGCGCCAGCCTTATGTCGACCGGCTCGCCGCCGAACATGGCGCCGACTGCACCGTCCTGCGCCATGGATCGGCTGCGCTGGTGCAACTGGCCGAAACCAAGCTGCGCGGCGAGCCGCTCGATCCGCAGGTCGCCCGCGCGGCGCTTGCGGGGCTTACGAGCCAGCCGGGTGGCGAGCGCATGGACATGGTGGTTTTGGCCTGCACCCATTTCCCGCTGGTGGAGGCAGAGCTTGCCGCCGCCGCGCCCCATCCCATGGGCTTCGTCCATGGCGGGGACGGCATCGCCCGCCGCATCGCCTTCCTGACCCAGGGGCAGAGCTGGCCGGCAGCGCCAACGCCCGGAACCGCCGTCTTCACCCGTCTTGACGATCAGCAGCAAAGGTTGCGCCCGGCTTTGGCCCGCTATGGCCTCGACCAGATCGATCAACTCTGACGGGGTAGGCCATTTGTCCAATGCCGCGCTCCCGATCAGTGTGATAGCTATTTCTCCCTAAGGCTGCGAATGGTTATCGCTGGTAATGGACGAACCACGCGGGTAAATGCGACCTCAAGGGCAGAGGAAGGGCGCGCCCAGAACGACAATATGCGCGCGAATGAACGGGAAGAAGCGTAGTGAATTACAAGCACATCTTTTCGCAGGCGATCGACCGGCTCCACAGCGAAGGCCGCTATCGCGTCTTCATCGACATCCTGCGAAACAAGGGCGCTTTCCCCAACGCGCGCTGCTTCCACGGTCATAATGGCCCGAAGCCAATCACCGTCTGGTGCTCCAACGACTATCTCGCCATGGGCCAGCATCCCAAGGTCGTCGCTGCCATGGAAGAAGCGCTGCACGACGTTGGCGCAGGTTCGGGCGGCACCCGCAACATTGGCGGCAACACGCATTATCATGTCGATCTGGAAGCCGAACTCGCCGACCTGCATAGCAAGGAAGGCGCGCTGCTCTTCACCTCGGGCTATGTCTCGAACGAAGCGACGCTCTCCACGCTCGCCAAGCTGCTGCCCGGCTGCATCATCTTTTCCGACGAACTCAACCACGCCTCGATGATCGCGGGTATCCGCAATTCGGGCTGCGAAAAGCGCGTGTTCCGCCACAATGACGTCGATCACCTGCGCGAGCTGCTGGCGGCCGAAGACCCCGACACCCCCAAGCTGATCGCGTTCGAAAGCGTCTATTCGATGGATGGGGACATCGCCCCCATCGCCGCGATCTGCGATCTGGCCGACGAATATAATGCGCTCACCTATCTCGACGAAGTCCATGCCGTGGGCATGTATGGCGCACGCGGCGGCGGCATTTCGGAACGTGATGACGTCGCCGACCGCGTCACCATCATCGAAGGCACGCTGGGCAAGGCGTTCGGCGTCATGGGCGGCTATATCGCGGCCGACCAGATGATCGTCGACGTGATCCGCAGCTATGCGCCCGGCTTCATCTTCACCACTTCGCTGTCGCCGGTGCTGGTTGCGGGCGTGTTGGCCAGCGTGCGGCACTTGAAAGCCTCCAGCGGAGAGCGCGAGGGGCAGCAGGCGTCGGCCGCTCTCCTCAAGCAACTGATGGGCGACGCTGGCCTGCCGGTCATGCCGTCCGTTACCCATATCGTCCCGCTGATGGTCGGCGACCCGGTAAAGGCCAAGCGAATCAGCGACATATTGCTCGCCGAATATGGCGCCTATGTGCAGCCCATCAATTATCCCACCGTCCCCCGCGGCACCGAACGGCTGCGCTTCACCCCCGGCCCCGCGCATACCGAAGAGATGATGCGCGACCTGGTGGCGGCGCTCGTGGAAATCTGGGACCGGCTGGACCTGGAACTGCTGGAGCGCCAGGCGGCCTGAGCGAAGGTCATCGACGGCTTGAGCGATTATACAGGATCGACAGTCCGTTGAGCGAGCCGTTGGTCAGGGCGAAATAGAGAGTCGGCACCTGTTGCAGGATCGGCTTGAGCTTTCCGCGCCCTTCGAATGCGATACGGAAAGTGTCACCCAACCCTGCCTGGACGATCCGCTCGAATAGCGACCCGGATAGATAGACGCCGTCAAAGGCTGCAAAGGTCAACGCCACCTCGGCAACATAGCGGCCCAGCACGACGGCGAAGCGATCGAGCAATTCCGCGCCTTCCAGCCGCCGATGCAGCATCTGGCCATCCATCATGTCAAACAGGATGCGTTCATAGGACGCATCGCCATGGCGCGCGATGCAGGCCTGGGCCATGCTCCAGTCATCCTCATCATGAATTGCAAAAGGCGTATGGCCGGCCTCGCTGGAAATGACCGTGGCGCGATCGCCCGTCCGATCGACGCAGGCAGCGCCAAGGCCACCCCGCCAGGCAGAGGCGATGGCATGCCTCCCTTCCCGCGCGGACGCTATGCCACTTCCTGATCCAAAGGCCACCCCGGCTGGGCGGTCGGCGGTCGCCCAGGCAATGGCCGCCACATCATTCACGATCATGGGCTCGCCCGCCGTCACTGCGCGAAGACCCGACAAAGTGATGAACCAGCGTCCATTGGTTGGCCGAAATGTGCTGCCGTTGATCGCGCCGGCGATCGACATGAACAATCGGCAATCGCGGAGCGCCAAGCCATGCTGCCGTGCAAAGCGCATCAAGGCGTCGGTAAATGTCGGACATTCCTTGGCATCGATCCGTTCGATCCCATGCACGTCCCCAGCCCGAGATGAGGGCAAGGCAAATTCGACGCCCGTTGATCCAACGGACGCCAGAATGGCCGGATTCCGCTCGTCCATGATCACGCCGACCGGCTGCCCCACGATATCCCCTCCTGATCGCCGGCCTGTTAGCCGATCGGGGCGAACCGTAACTGCAATCCACCGAAACACAAATGCAAAGGACTAAGGAAGGATTATCTACGACTATAAACTTTGTCGGGAGGCGTTCAGGCCCGACACAGGCCAGCGCGGATCGCATAGCCCCGGTACAGCACCCGGACATAGGATCGGCCTCGCGTCGCATCGGCAGCGTTCGCCAGGGCCGATGCCAGATCGCCCCGCGGCGCAACGTGGAAGCGCGCCAACCAGCCGAAAAGCGCCCGCTTCCAGACTGCGGGCAAGCGCTCCTGTTGCCCGAAATCGACGATCTCCAGCCTGCCGCCCGGCGCCACGCAATGCGCCGCTTGGGCCAATGCCGCTTCCCAGTCCGGGATCATGGAGAGCGCATAGCTGATGAACACCCGGTCGAAGGTCGCGCGCCCGAACAGCGCCTTTGCATCGAAACCGCAGGCGTCGCCTTGCGCCAGGATCACGCGCCTTGCCATGCCGGCCTTTGTCACGGCTGCGCGCGCCGTCTCCAGCATCGCTCCCGATATGTCTACGCCATGGAGCGCAGCGTTTGGCCACGCCTTTCCCGCCGCGATCAGATTGCGCCCGGTGCCGCAGCCAATCTCCAGCACCGCCCCGCCATCAGGCATGTCGAGATCAGCGATCAGCCCGTCCCGGCCCAGCAGATAATATTTGCGCGTCAGGTCATAAATGTGCCGCTGGTAGCGATAGACCCCGTCCATCAGCCCCCGATGGTCGCTCACGCATCGTCCTTCAGCACATAGAGGTGCACGCCGCCATAAATGGCCGACCGGTCGCGCGCGGTATAGTCGCGCGACGCGTCGGCGCGATATTTCCAGCGCCCCAGCACCGCCTCGCTCACCCGGCCCGGCAGGATGCTCGGCTCACCCGCGGTGCGGAACAGAACCCGCGCGCCCGGCTTCGCCGTTCGCGTAATCTGCGCCCAGAGCGCATTCAATTGCGCGTCGTCCATCCAGTCCTGCGCATCAAGCAGGATATAGCGGTCGCAGGACGCGGCCGGCTGGCTCGCGAGGAAGTCGGTGAAATTGACATGCCGCACGTCCACGCGCCCGGCCCGCTCCCGTATCGCCTCATGGTTTCCCGCCTGAAGATAGGGCGGCAATGGCCCCTCACCCCCTGCATAGCCGCGCCCGAAAGCCTGCACCGCAAAATAATTGTCTTTCAGATCAAAGTCACAGGCCAGTTTCTTCAGCCGCGCTTTCAACACCGCATCCATGCGCGCGTCCCCGGCCAGCGCCTCGAACTGCGCGGGCGGGATGCCGAGGCCGAACAGCGATGCCGGCTGGCTGGTCAGCCAGCGCACAAAGCCCCTGTCGAAGATCGGTGCCAATTCGCGCTCGAAAATCTCCAGTTGCTCCTCGCGCGACCGCGCATCCAGCATCCGCCTGGGGTTGACGCCATGCAAACGCGCCAGCAGGTGCGCCGCGCCGATGAAGCGACCCAGCAGGCCATGCTTGTATATCCCACGCGCGAACCCGCCGATGCGCCGCCGCCCGATCAGGTCGCGCCCCTCCCAATAGCGCCGCGTCGCCTCGTCCAGATGCGGCGCCACAAGGTCGCGATAGGCCGCGATATTGGCGCGATCGTCGGCCTGCGCGAAAAAGCGGTGGAAAGTCGCATGGTCGGGCAGAGTCCGCGCCGCCACCAGTTTCAGCCGGTTGAGCGCGATATGCGCGGTGTTCAAATCCACCGCCGTGATCTTTGCCGGATCCGCAGTCAGATAGGACAGCACGTTGCAACCGCCCGACGCGATCGTCACCACATGGCTGTCGGGCTGGATCGCCAGCGCCTCCATGTCGACCGCCGGGTCTTCCCATATCTGGGCATAGACCAGTCCGCGAAAGGCGAAGGTGAAGGCGCGCTCCAGCAGGCCCTGCTTCGACAAATGGCGATGCCGGTGCACCGCCTTGGTAATGGTCCGGTGGGCTGAAAAGGCCATGATCGCGACTCCCCGCTGCGCGTTCCTATCCGCGCGCGATAGGGCAATGGCGTGTCGGCGCGGTGACGCGCGCGTTACCGCGCGATGACTCGCCTTTTCCGCCTGGCCTTGCGGAACCGCCATGCCCCTTCCCATCTTCTTGCCCCATGGCGCATTGGATCGAACCGCACCCGACCGGCATTTATGTCCGCCCCGCCGATGCGTGGATCGACCCGTCCCTGCCGCAGGAGCGCGCCTTGGTGACGCACGGCCATGCCGATCATGCGCGCGGCGGGCACGGCCATGTCTGGGCGACGCGCGAAACGCTGGCGATCATGGGCCTGCGCTATGGCACGGCCAGCGGCACGGCGGTGGACTATGGCGAAGAGGTGCGGCTGGGCGGCGTGCGCATCCGCTATGTGCCCGCCGGCCATGTGCTGGGATCAGCGCAGATCCTGTTGGAACATGCCGGCGAACGCGTGGTCGTGACCGGCGACTATAAACGCCGACCCGACCCCACCTGCCTGCCATTCGAACCCGTCCCCTGCGACATTTTCGTCACCGAAGCGACGTTCGGCCTCCCAGTCTTTCGTCATCCCGACACCGGCAGCGAGATGGATCGCCTGCTCGCCGCGCTCCACGCCAATCCCGATCGTTGCGTCCTCGTCGGCGCCTATGCCCTGGGGAAGGCGCAGCGGGTCATCAGCGAATTGCGCGGCCGCGGCCATCATGACGCCATCTATATCCATGGCGCGCTGGAACGCATGTGCTCGCTTTATCAGGATTTTGGCGTAGACCTTGGCGAACTGCGCCCCGCCACCGGCGTCGCGGCCAAGGATATGCGCGGCCACATCATCCTCTCTCCCCCTTCCGCGCTCAACGATCGCTGGAGCCGCCGCCTGCCCGATCCGATCAACGCCATGGCCTCAGGCTGGATGCGCGTGCGCCAGCGTGCCCGGCAGAAGAATGTCGAGCTTCCTCTCGTCATTTCCGACCATGCCGACTGGGACGAGCTTACCGACACGATCCGCGAAGTCGCGCCAACCGAAACCTGGATCACCCATGGTCGAGAAGAGGCGCTGCTGCACTGGTGCATGACCCACCAGATCCGCGCTCGTGCCCTCGCGCTGGTCGGTCGCGAAGATGAGGATGAAGGGTGATGCAATTCCTCCCCCAACATCCGTTCGCTTCGAGCGACGTCGAGAAGCAGATGTCGCTTGGATATGATTGCTCGACCATGCTAGAAACGAATGGGGCTGGCTGATGCGCGCCTTTTCCCAGCTGCTCGACGGCCTCGTCTATACCCGGTCACGCAACGGGAAGCTCGGCCTGATCGCCGCCTATATGCGGGCCGCGCCCGATCCCGACCGTGGCTGGGCACTGGCCGCGCTCACTGGCAGCCTTGACCTCAAAGCAGTCAAATCCTCCGCCATCGGCGACATGATCCGTGCCCGCACCGATCCCATCCTCTACGAAATGAGCCGCGACTATGTCGGCGACCTTGCCGAAACCGTGGCCCTGCTCTGGCCCAAGCGCACCGATCAGCCGGCTGAACTGGATGATGGATCGCTCAGCCTCTCCGCCGTCATCGGTCGTCTCCAGAATGTGACCCGCGCCGCCGCCCCCGACACGCTGGCGCAGATGATGGATCATCTCGATTCCTCCGGTCGGTTCGCGCTGTTGAAGCTGGCGACCGGGGGACTGCGCGTCGGCATTTCCGCCCGTCTGGCCAAGACCGGCTTCGCCCAGGCCTTCGATCTCGACGTCGACGATGTCGAGCAGGTGTGGCACGCCCTCTCTCCGCCCTACGCCGCACTGTTCGATTGGGCGGAGGGACGCAGCGGTCGCCCGGACCCCGAAGGCACGCCCTATTTCCGGCCCTTCATGCTCGCCCACCCGCTGGAGGCCGAAAGCGTGGACCTCACCGACTATGCCGCCGAATGGAAATGGGACGGTATTCGCATCCAGATTGTCGGCACAGGCTCCGAAACCCGCCTCTACAGCCGCGCGGGCGACGACATCAGCGGCAGCTTCCCCGAAATCGCCGCTGCCTTCACGGGCCATGCCGTGCTGGATGGCGAATTGCTGGTGAAGGGCGAGTTTCAGGGTGGCGAGGCCGCCAGCTTCAACGCGCTCCAGCAGCGTCTGGGGCGCAAGGCCGTCACTACGAAGATGATGGAGGACTATCCTGCCTTCGTGCGCCTCTACGACCTGTTGATCGAGGGCGATCAGGATTTGCGCGCCCAGCCCTGGCATCAGCGCCGTGCCAGGCTGGAGGCTTTCGTGCCGACGCTCGACCCGAAGCGCTTCGACCTGTCGCAGGTGATCAAGGCCGACGATTTTGCCGCCCTCGCCGACATCCGCGCCGGGGCCCGCGATGCCGCGATTGAAGGCGTGATGCTGAAACGCCGCGACAGCCCCTATGTCGCCGGGCGCAAGGCCGCGCTCTGGTATAAATGGAAGCGCGACCCGCTGACCGCCGACTGCGTCATGATGTATGCGCAGCGCGGCCACGGGAAACGCTCATCCTTCTATTCGGATTACACCTTCGGATGCTGGACGCCCGACGGCGAATTGCTCCCCGTGGGCAAGGCCTATAGTGGCTTCACCGACGAGGAACTGAAATGGCTCGACCGCTTCGTCCGCCAGAATACGGTCAACCGCTTCGGCCCGGTGCGGGAAGTGGAAAAGACGCTGGTACTGGAGGTTGCGTTCGATTCCATCCACGATAGCAAGCGCCACAAATCCGGCCTCGCCATGCGTTTCCCCCGCATTGCCCGCATCCGCAAGGACAAGCCCGCGCATGAGGCGGATACGGTCGAGGGATTGAAAAAACTGGTCGTATGAAAAAGCGGCCGGCCCGCGTGCAGTCGGGCCAGCCGCTTCCTCACATCATCGACAGGATCAGGGCATCAAGACCGTATCGATGACATGAATGACGCCGTTCGACTGGTTGACGTCCGCAATGGTGACCATCGCCTTACCGCCCTTGGCGTCCTGCAAATATACCGAGTCGCCGTTCACCCACGCGGTCAGAGGCTCGCCTTCGACCGTGGTCAGCATCGCCTTGCCGCCATTGGCCTTCGCCTGCGCGATGAGGTCGGCCGCATTCAGTTTACCGGGCACCACATGATAGGTCAGGATCTTGGTGAGATCGGCCTTGTTCTCCGGCTTCAGCAAGGTGTCGACCGTGCCCGCAGGCAGCTTGGCAAAGGCGGCATTGGTCGGCGCAAATACGGTGAAGGGACCAGGACCCTTCAGCGTATCGACCAGGCCTGCGGCCTTCACCGCGGCGACCAGCGTCGTGTGGTCCTTGGAATTGACCGCATTGTCGATGATATCTTTGCTCGGCGACATCGCCGCGCCCCCGACCATGGGGTCGGTCGCGGCCTGGGCAATAGCCCCGCCACTGACGGAAAGCAGCGCGCCGGCCAGCGCAATCGTTAGGGTGGACACTTTCATTTCGTCATCCTTCCTCTGTCACTCCCCGCCTTCGGGGGATGCGCCCATTACGCGCCAGCCGGCGGGAAGATGCGCGACTGCCCGAAAGGACAGGCCGTCAGATGCGTTCACACGCATCTGACTTTGCGCTGTCATGGCCGCACCCTATATGGGCGCTTTCGCGCGAGCACGCGCAGCAGGCATATGGAGACACAATTGAGCAAGGTTCTGGTCATTGGCGCGGGCGGCGTCGGCTCTGTCGCGGTTCACAAGATGGCGATGAACCCTGACATTTTCAGCCATATCACCCTCGCCAGCCGTCGCCTGATTTCGTGCGAGAAGGTCGCCGAATCGGTGAAGGCCCGCACCGGCGTCACCATAGACGTGGCGCAGGTCGATGCGGACAATGTGGACGAAACCATCGCGCTCATTGAAAAGGTGCAGCCCAAACTGGTCGTGAACCTGGCCCTGCCCTATCAAGACTTGGCGATCATGGACGCGTGCCTCGCGACGAAGACCGACTATCTCGACACCGCCAATTACGAACCGCGCGACACCGCCAAGTTCGAATATAGCTGGCAATGGGCCTATCAGGACCGGTTCAAGGAAGCGGGTATCATGGCGCTGCTGGGCTCCGGCTTCGACCCCGGCGTCACCAGCGTCTTTGCCAGCTACATCAAGAAGCATCTGCTCGATCGGATCGACACGCTCGACATTCTCGATTGCAACGGCGGCGACCATGGCCAGCATTTCGCCACCAACTTCAACCCGGAAATCAACATCCGCGAAGTGACCGCGCCCTCGCGCCATTGGAACAATGGCGAATGGGTGGAAGGCCCGGCCTTGAGCTACAAACAGGTCTTCGACTTCGATCAGGTCGGTGAAAAGAACATGTACCTCATGTATCATGAGGAACTGGAAAGCCTCGCCACCCACTATCCCGAGATCAAGCGCATCCGCTTCTGGATGACCTTTGGCGACGCTTACCTCAAGCACTTGGAAGTGCTCCAGAATGTCGGCATGACCCGGATCGATCCGGTAATGTATAACGGGCAGGAAATCATCCCGCTCCAGTTCCTCAAAGCCGTGCTGCCCGAACCGTCGAGCCTGGGTTCGACCACCAAGGGCAAGACCAACATCGGCGACATCGCGACCGGCCAGAAGGATGGACAGGAAAAGACGGTCTATGTCTATAATGTCTGCGACCATGAGGACGCCTATGCCGAAACCGGCAACCAGGCGGTCAGCTACACCACCGGTGTTCCCGCAATGATCGGTGCTGCCATGATGCTGACCGGCGCGTGGCGCGGCGAAGGCGTGTTCAACATCGAACAGTTCGATCCCGACCCCTTCATGGACATGCTGAACAAGCACGGCCTGCCCTGGCAGGTGAAGGAACTGGACGCGCCGCTGGCCTTCTAACGCCCCCCACAAGGGATCGTCATCCCAGCGAAGGCTGGGATCGCATGCGGCGTCGCCGTGCCCTCTCGCCTGAGTCCCCAGCCTTCGCTGGGGTGACGGAGCTTTTGTTATGGAAACCCGCGCCGGCGATCCCGCCGCCTTTGCCCGCTTTGACCTCTATCGCGTCCCCTCGCCCGCCTTCGTGGTGGACGAGGCCGCGATACGCCGCAACCTGTCGGTCCTGCGCGACATCGGCGACCGCGCCGGCATCAGGGTGCTGGGCGCGCTCAAGGCCTTCTCCATGTGGTCGCTCGGCCCCGTCATCGGCGAATATCTCGATGGCGTCTGCGCCTCCGGCATCTATGAAGCGCGCCTTGGTCGTGAAGAATATAGGGGTGAAGTCGCCACCTATTGCGCTGCCTACAAACCCGACGATCTCGCGGAAATCCTGCGCATTTCCGATCATGTCATCTTTAACAGCCCCGGCCAGATCGCGCGCATGAAGCCGATCATCGACGCGGCGCGCAAGGACGGTGTGAACTTCGACATCGGCCTGCGGCTCAACCCGCTCCATGCCGAAGGCGAAGTGCCCAAATATGACCCGTCGCAGCCGCACAGCCGCCTCGGCTTTCCGGTCGATCAGCTGCGGCCGGAGCATCTCGACGGCGTGGATGGCCTCCACATCCACAATCTGTGCGAACAGGATTTCCTGCCGCTCCAGCGCACTTGGGCGGCGATCGAATCGCGCGTCATGCCGCACGTTGCGGGCCTCAAATGGTTGAACGTCGGCGGTGGCCATCATGTCACCCGCGCCGATTATCAGATCGACGACCTCATCGCCTTTCTTCAGTCCATCAGGGAGAAAACCGGGCTGGAACTCTATATCGAGCCTGGCGAGGCGATGGCTCTGGACGCCGGCATCCTCGTCGGCGAAATACTGGATGTCATCCATAATGGCATGCCTGTTGCTATCACCGATATCAGCGCCACCTGCCACATGCCCGACGTGATCGAGGCGCCCTACCGCCCCGCCATGCTGCATGAGGCCGAGGATGGCCCCGTGACACGGCTGGGTGGCCCCTCCTGCCTGGCGGGCGATATTATCGGCGACTATCGAGTCCCCGGCGGCGCGGAACCGGGCGCGCGCATCGCCTTCCTGGATCAGGCGCATTATTCGATGGTGAAGACCAACACCTTCAACGGCGTGCCGCTGCCATCCATCTGGCTGTGGAACAGCGACACGGAGGAACTCAAGGAAATCCGGTCCTTTTCCTATGCCGATTTCAAGGCTCGTCTCTCCTGAGGCACGACTGACGGCGGGGCTCGCAACAAAATTTCCACCCACGCTTTACAGGGGGGACCCCGCCGCATATATCGGCCGTCCGCTGCCCCATGGGACTTCCACCGCAAGGCAGCTTTTTTACTGCCAACGACTACACTGGAGGTCCCTTGAATTGCACAAGCATCCTAGCGCGCTGGGGGTAGCGACCACCCTCAAACCGGCAGCACCGGTAACGCTGATTCGCCCCGAAGCCGCTGCTCGGGCCGCCCGCTTCTTTGCCGAGAAGTTTCCGGGTCGCTCGCTCTATGCGGTGAAGGCCAATCCGTCTCCCGAACTGATCCGCACCTTGTTTGTATCGGGCATCACGCATTTCGACGTGGCCTCGATCGCCGAAGTGCGTCTGGTTGCCGAAGCGCTCGCCGGACAGGATGGCGCGAAGCTGTGCTTCATGCATCCCGTCAAGGCAGAGGAAGCCGTTGCCGAGGCCTATCACGTCCATGGCGTGCGCACCTTCTCGCTCGACACGATCGACGAGTTGGACAAGATCATGCGCGCGACCGGCAACGCCACCGATCTGGAATTGTGCGTGCGTCTGCGCGTGTCATCGGAACATGCCGAACTCAGCCTGGCGTCCAAATTCGGCGCGGAACTGGGCGAAACCCGTGAATTGCTGATGGCCACCCGCCAGGCCGCCGATGCGCTCGGCATCTGCTTCCATGTCGGCAGCCAAGCCATGAGCCCGCAGGCTTATAGCGACGCCATCGAACGCGTGCGCGCCGCAATCGTCGATGCGGCCGTCACCGTCGACATCATCGACGTCGGCGGCGGCTTTCCCTCGGTGTATCCCGGCATGGAGCCGGTGTCGCTGGAACGCTATTTCGATGCGATCCATCGCGGTTTCGAAAGCCTGCCGATCAGCTATTCGGCGGAATTGTGGTGCGAACCCGGCCGCGCGCTATCGGCCGAATATAGCTCGGTCGTCGTGCGCGTCGAACGGCGCCGGGGCACTGAGCTGTATATCAACGACGGCGCCTATGGCGCGCTGTTCGATGCCGCGCATATCGGCTGGCGTTTCCCGGTCGAACTGCTGCGTGAAGAAGCGAGCCTCGAATCGCTCGAAGGCTTCTCCTTTTACGGTCCGACCTGCGACGACATGGACCATATGGTCGGTCCCTTCATGCTGCCGTCTGACGTCAAGGCCGGCGATTATATCGAAATCGGGATGCTCGGCGCCTATGGCGCGGCCATGCGCACCGGCTTCAACGGCTTCACGTCGGAATCGACGATCGAGGTGGAGGATGAGCCGATGGCGAGCCTTTACACGGAGCATCCGCTGCCCCGCCGCCGCGCCAATGTGGTGAAGTTGGGGTCCTCGCTCTAAGCAGCTAGTCAAAAGGCCCCCGCTGCCGATCGGTAGCGGGGGCCTTTCTCATTTGCGGAAAATGCCAACCAGTTCGACATGGGTGGACCAGCGAAACTGGCCGACGGGCTTGACGCTTTCCAGCTGATATCCCGCCGCCGTCAGATGCGCGGCATCACGGGCAAAGCTGGCGGGATTGCACGATATATAGGCGATCGTCGGCACGTCCGCCTGCGCCAGTTGCAACACCTGTTCCCGCGCGCCCGCGCGCGGGGGGTCGAGAACGACGGCGGCGAAGCGGTTCAGTTCCTGGGGCGTCAGGGGCCGCCGAAACAGGTCGCGATGATCAGCGGCCAGTCGCCGCTGCGCCCGCCCGCTCGCCATCTTGAGCTGGAGAATTACGTCGCGCGCCGCCTCCGCCGCATAGACGGGCCTGCCTTCTCCCAAAGCCAGCGCAAAAGTGCCCAGCCCGCAGAATAGGTCCGCGATCGCCCCCGTCGGCGGCAGCGACGCGCGCACCGCGCCGACCAGAGCAGCCTCCCCATCCGGCGTGGCCTGGAGAAAGGAAAAGGGCGGAAAACCGACCGGCACGCCACCGAAGCTGATCGTGGCTGCATCAGGCTCCCACCGCGTCTGTGGCCCGTCGCCTTCGTCAATCGTCAGCCGCGCCAGACCGTGCGTCCGCGCAAAATCCCCCAGCCCCTCATCCGCCGCCAATCCCTCGACCCGCACACCTTCCAGCAGCAAGTCGACGCCCTGATCGATCACCGACATTTTCACATGGGCTGCTCGCTTGTCCGGCAGGGTCAGCGCCAGCAGGGATCGCAGCGGCTCTATCAAGGCAAACAGCGTCGGGTCGAGCACCGCGCACATCCGAAGGTCGATGAGTCGATGGCTGCCTTCCTCGGCAAAGCCGATCGTCACGCGCTTGCCCGTACGCGCCGCCCGCAGCGATGCGCGCCGCCGAGCCATCGGGGGCGACAGATGTGGCGGCAGCACCGTGGCCGCCGTCACGCCCTGGCCCGCCAAGGCGCCGACCACGCGCGCGGTTACGAAATCGGCATAGCTCTGATCGTCCAGATGCTGAAGCTGGCATCCCCCGCAGGCAGGGAAGTGAACGCAGGGCGGCTCGGCATGATGGACGCCGAAGACGACGGTTCCATCGGCCATCACCCGGTCGCCCGGCGCGGCCAGCGGCACATGCCGGCCATCGCCGGTGACGCCATCGCCACGTGCGGCAATGCGGATGATGCTGTCGGCTTCGCTGTCTGTCTTGCTATCGGTCACAATCGCGCGGCGATAGCGGCTGGCAGCGCGCCAAGCAAATCATCCGCGACAAAGGCCGGGCGACATCGCCGCGCCGCCTCGGCATGCAGCCATACCGCCTCGCAGGCAGCGCGAAATGGATCGCGCGTCACCGCCAGCCGTCCCGCCGCCAGCCCCGCCAGCACATCACCGGTCCCGGCCGTCGACAGCCAGCTCGATGCACGCCCCTCCACTGCCACGCGCCCGTCCGGTGCGGCCACGACGCTATCTGCGCCCTTATAAACGATGACCGCCCCCGATGCTTTTGCCGCCGCGCGTGCGCGGTCGATCTTGCTGCCTGGAAGTTTCCCGAACATTCGACCGAACTCGCCTTCATGCGGCGTGAGGATGGCTCCGGAGGGTATGGACAGCGTGTCGTCCTTGCCGAGCAATGTCAGAGCGTCCGCATCCAGTACCAAAGGATGTCCGCTGTCCAGCGCCGCGCCCAGGCGCGCTCGCGCATCTGCATCAAGGCCGAGACCAGGGCCCACCAACAGCGCGGCGATCCGCTGGTCGTCCAGTTCGCCAGCCACAGCGTCTACGTGCATCACTTTCCGATGGATGATCGCATGAGCGCCGCCACTTGGCATGTCCGCCGCCAAACGCCGCACCGCCCCCGCGCCAGATCGCGCCGCCGCCTCGCTCGCCAGCAGGCTCGCGCCGGCCATGCCGCCGCCGACAACGGCCACCAGGCCCCGGCTATATTTATGCGCGTCGACTGCGGGCATGGTCAGATGTGGCGCGGATAGCCGCCGCACATCGCTGGTGAGCGGAATATCGAGCGGTGCCAGGATCAGTCGCCCGCACAGTTCCGCCGCTGGTTGGAGCAGATGCGCCGGCTTCCACGCCCCCAGGGCGATGGTGACGCCGAAGCTGGGCACGGTCGACAGCAACGCGTCTCCGTCACTTTCCACACCGCTGGGCAGGTCAACCGCGTAAGACGCCGCTGCGCTGTTCACTAATGCGCACAGCCTGTCCGCCATCGCTTCGCCCAGCCCCCGGCTTAGGCCCGTGCCGAACAGCGCGTCCACAATCTGCGTGGCCGGCGCTGCGGTCATCATGTCCTCGACCGGCCCGTCCCAATTCGCCCGCGCCTGCTTGGCCGGGTCGGTCCGGCTTTCGCCCAACGCCGCCACGCGGACAGGAACGCCGCGTTCGCGCATCACCCGCGCAATGACAAAGCCGTCTCCGCCATTATTGCCCGGCCCGCATAGTATCAGCAGGTCCCGGCGATGGCCCGCCCGCCAGATGATGTCCGCAGCCGTCCGCCCCGCCCTTTCCATCAACGCATAGGGTTCCACCCCCGCGTCGGAGGCCGCCTGTTCGGCCGCGCGCATTTGCGCCGCCGTCAGGATGGCGTCCTCGCTCACCGGGCCTGTCCGGCAACCTTTGCCGGCAGGCGGTAGCGATCATCGCCGATACTGGCTTCGATCATCCGCCCACCTATGATGCGTAGCTGCACCTTTTCCGCGCCGTCAGCCTCTTCCAATCCGCGTCCGTCCGACAGGACCCGGAAACGACGAAACCCGCCATCGGGGTGACGGATCGTCAGCAGGTCACCGTCGCGCTCCAGCGTGCAATCAGGCGACCAATCCTGCGCGCCGCCGATGCTGCACATGGGCGTGTCATCGCCCTGCGCCATGGCGGCGTCCTGCTCCGCCTGGGTCCGCTCTCCACTTTCGCAGGCCGAAAGCAGGGCGATCAGAATCATGCCTGGCCAAGCCCCCCTCATACCAGCCGACCCCGACATTCGAGCAGCACCGGCCCGATCAGCGCCGCAAGTCGCTCCTGACCCGCAGCGTCGGCCACCAGATCCTGCCGCATCTCGATCCCCAGATAGGGAATATCATTGGCTTCGGCATGGCGGTTCATCGTCGCGTTCAGCAGTCGCCCCGAATAAGGCAGCTGGTCGCCAACGATCAGCCCAGCCTGCTCCAGCATCGGGATTGCAATGCGGGCGGCGCGATCATCCTCATTATATAATATGCCGATATCCCAGGGGCGTTTCTGTGCCGGATCGCTCTCCAGCGTCGGCGTAAAGCTGTGCAGCGACAGGATGAAGGGCGACGCCATGCCGTCCAGCAATACGCCTATGGCGTGATGGTAGGGATGGTAGAAACGGATCATCCGTTCAGCGAGGTCGGCATTGCGATTGCCCGGAATGGCATGGCCATCGCTCATCACCGGCAACAGGCCTGGGGCATCCTCTTCACGGTTCAAGTCGATCACCAGGCGCGACACGCCGGCCAGCAATGCGGTGCAGCCCAATTGCCTGGCCAGCAAGGTGCTGACTTCCGCCACGCCGATGTCGATGGCGATATGCTTGCCCAGCAGTGCCGGCTCAATGCCTAGGTCGATATCATCCGGCACATGCGCGGAGGCATGATCGGCGACGATCAGCAGGTCGAGCGACCCGCCGTCGATGCGGGTGAAGGCTTGCGTCATGCGCTCCTTATCCGTGTTTCCATTGTCCACCAGTCGGGTTGCTCGGCGCGGATCGCATCGGCCGCCCGGCCCATGGCCGCGTCATCATCGAATAGGGCAAAGCAGGTCGCCCCCGATCCCGACATCCGCGCGACTGTCAGCCCGGCCCGCCCCTCGAGCGCCGCCAATATATCGGCAATGGCGGGCGCCAGCGCAATCGCCGGCCTTTCCAGATCATTGCGCCCCGCCCCAATCAGCTGGTCGAGGCTGTCGGCGAATAACGGGCCACGATCCTGCCCGTCCCATCCGGAAAAAACGGCGGCGGTGGACACCGCTACGCCGGGGTTGACCAGCAGCATCGGCAAACCTTCCAATCCCGCAACGCCATGCCGCGCCAGATGCTCGCCGCGCCCGCTCACCATCTGGGTCACGCTGGCAACGCAGGCGGGAACATCCGATCCCAGATCCAGAGCCAGCCCCGCCAATTCACCCGCATCTATCCGCGCGTCCCACAGCCGCGCCAGCAGACGCAGCGTCGCGGCAGCATCGGCCGATCCGCCGCCAATGCCCGACGCGACCGGAAGCCTCTTGGTCAGCCGCAATCGCGCGCCCCGTTCCGTGCCCAGATAATCCTGCAAGGCCTTGGCGGCGCGCATGACCAGATTGCCCGATCCGGCATCCAGCCCGTCGGCGAACGGCCCGTCAATCACCAGGTCGATCGCGCCGTCGGCATCCGCCTGCCCCTCCAGCCGATCGCCATGTTCGGCAAAGACGAACAGGCTTTCGAGCGCATGATAGCCATCGCCCCGCCGCGCCCGCACATGCAGGGCGAGGTTGACCTTGGCATAGGCGGTTTCGACCAGCAGATCGGTCGGCGCCTCCAGATCAGGGTGCGGCATATTCAGGCTTCAGTCCCTCACGGCTCTTGGCGGCCAAGCGTTCGGCCACGTCGCCTTCGGCAAAGATAGCCGCCGCATTCCAGGCATAGCGCGCTTCATAGCGCCGGCCGGCGCTCCACAAGGCGTCGCCCAGATGTTCATTGACCGTGGGATCGTCCGGCGCTCCGGCCGCAGCGCGCTCTAGCACCGGGACGGCCGCTTTCACATTCCCGGTCACATATTGCGCCCAGCCCAGCGAATCGGTGATGGAGGGGTCCTGCGGCTTCAACGCGCTGGCCCGTTGGAGCAACGCCAGCGCCTGATCCACATTCCGCCGCCGCTCAATCTGCGCATAGCCCAGATAGTTGAGGATGACCGGTTCGTTGGGGGCAAGCTTTGCTGCCCGCTCCAGCACCGCGAGCGCGGCGTCCCACTGCTCGCCCTGTTCCAGCGCGCTGCCTTCGAACAGCAGCAACGACCATGGCATGGTTTCATCGGTATAGCCCGCTTGCGCGGCACGGAAGGCGGCGGCCGCTCCAGCAAAATCCTTTTCGTCCGCCAGCAATCGGCCAAGCTGCACATGCCGCGCCGCATCCGCGCCGGCCTGTTCTGCTCGGCTGCGCGCCAAGCTGATCGCGCCCGCGCGATCGCCCGCTTCCGCCAGGCTGACGATCAGTTCCGCCTCGCCCAGCGGCCCATACCATTTGTCCTCGGCCGCCTTGCGGGCCTCCGCCACGCCAAAGGCCGGATAGCCTGCGGCGGTGAGCAAGCGGGCGGCGATGATGTGCCCCTCCGCGCTGGCAGGATCGGCAAAGGTCGCGATGCGGGCCAGCCGCATGCCCAAAGCCACGCCCGCCTCATCCGTCGCAATGTCCGCCGCCAGGCGCGACACCAGCCGCGCATAGCCCTGCGCAGGGGACAGCATCGCCCGCTTGCCCTTCGGATATTTCCCACGCTTCAGATCGGAGCGCGCGGCTCCGAAATCGGCCGATCCGTCCGGCAGCATCGTCAGCGCTTCGTCGCGAAAACCGCGCGCGGCCAGCTGACCGGCGAAAGTGAGCCGCAGCGCCGCGCCGTCGCTCCCACCCCGCAAGGCCAAGGCGCGCCGGGCCGCCGGCATCGCTGTTTCCAAATCACCGCGCGCAATCGCTTGCAGCGCAACATGCTCGTCGACATAGCGGCGGGCGAGATTGGCGAACGGATCCGCATCGGAAATGACGGCCGGCGCTGTCCGACCTTCGCCCTGGGCGATCCAACTGCGGATCATGGGCGCCAGGAAGGCGAAATTCCCCTCCTGCTCCAGCCGGTCGGTGGCGCTCGCGGCCGCGGCCCAGTCCCGTTTCTCCAGCGCTTCCCCGATCCACAGCAAGGTCCCGTCGCGCGGCAATATCCCTTCGGCATCCAACATGGTCGCCGCGCGCACCGCCAACGCGTGATCCCCGCTTTCCAGCGCCTGCGCAAAGGACCGGCGGGCGATGGCAATGCTATCAGGATCCAGCGTCATCGCCGCCCGATAATTGGCCACCGCCGCCTGCAACGCTCCATCCCCATCGGCCAGCCGCGCCTGCGCATAGGCATGGAGTGCACTGTCGGGATCAACGGCCGCACCGGCAGGCACCGGCATGGCCAGCAGCGACAGGGGGATGAGACGCTTACATATTGGGATAGTTCGGTCCTCCGCCGCCTTCCGGTACGACCCAGTTGATATTCTGTGTCGGGTCCTTGATATCGCAAGTCTTGCAGTGAACGCAATTCTGCGCGTTGATCTGGAACCGGGGGTCGCCCTCTTCCTCACCCACCACTTCATAGACGCCCGCTGGGCAATAACGCTGCGCCGGCTCGTCATAGAGGGGCAGATTATAGCTGATGGGGATCGCGGGGTCCTTGAGCTGGAGGTGAACCGGCTGATCCTCCTCATGATTGGTGTTGCTCAGGAACACCGATGACAGCCGGTCAAAGCTGATGACGCCATCGGGTTTGGGATAGGCGATGGTCGCGCACTGCTCCTTGCGCCAGATTTTCGTATGATCCGGCTTGTGCTTCATCGTGAAGGGCAGGCCAATCTTGAGCGTGCGCATCCACATGTCGATGCCCGCTAGTAGGGTGCCGATCGTATTGCCGAACTTGGCCAGCAACGGTTCGGCATTCTTGACCAGTTGCAATTCGGTGGCGATCCAGCTGGAGCGCACCCGATCGTCATAAGCGGCCAGAACATCGCTGGCGCGATCCTGCCGGATCGCCTCGAATGCGGTTTCGGCCGCCAGCATGCCCGATTTCATCGCGGTATGCGTGCCCTTGATCCGGGGCACGTTCACGAAACCGGCGGAGCAGCCGATCAGCGCGCCGCCCGGAAAGGCGAGCGTCGGAATGGACTGCCAGCCGCCTTCATTGATGACGCGCGCGCCATAGGAGACGCGGCGGCCACCCTCCAGGAACTGGCGGATTTCCGGATGCTGCTTCCAGCGCTGGAATTCCTCGAACGGATAGAGATGCGGATTGCGATAGCCCAGCCCGACGACGAAGCCCAAAGCCACCTGCCCATTTGCCTGATGATACAGAAACCCGCCGCCATAGGCATCGGTCAGGGGCCAACCCTGGCTGTGGATGACCAGGCCCGGCTGATGCTTGTCTGGATCAATGTCCCACAATTCTTTCATGCCAAGGCCGTAAACCTGCGGCTCGCATTCCGCATCCAGCGCGAACTGGCGCTTCACGATCTTGGTCAGATGACCGCGCGCGCCTTCGGCAAAGAAGGTATATTTGGCGTGAAGCTCAAGGCCGGGCTGATAATCGGGCTTGCGATTGCCTTCCCGGTCGATCCCCATGTCGCCTGTCGCCACGCCCTTCACGCTGCCATCTTCATGATAGAGGATTTCGGCGGCCGCGAAGCCAGGGAAGATTTCGACGCCCAGCCCCTCGGCCTGTTCCGCGAGCCAGCGGCACAGATTGCCGAGCGAACCGGTATAGGTGCCCTTGTTGTGCATCCAGCCCGGCGTCATGAGGTGCGGCATGGTGATTTTGCCGCCCTTGGTCAGGAACCAGTGCCGATTGTCGGTCACAGGCGTGTCGGCCAGACTGCACCCCTGATCGCGCCAGTCCGGCAGAAGTTCGTCAAGCGCCTTGGGATCGATCACCGCACCGGACAGGATATGCGCGCCGATTTCGGACCCTTTCTCCAGCACGCAGACCGCCAGGTCCTGGCCAACCTCATTGGCCAGCTGCTTCAACCGGATCGCGGCGGACAGCCCGGCAGGCCCACCACCCACGATCACGATGTCATAGGGCATCGATTCCCGTTCGCTCATTCATCCCTCCATGGCGCGACCGGCGGGCTGCACCCCGGCTGTCCGATCACCGCGTTAGTCCACCAGTTTGTCATCCATGGCGATGAAGCAGCTTGACCCCCTCGTCAACCTCTGGCCCTAGATGAATGCGATGCGGGGAATATTACAGGATCATGGCGACATTGCCGCCCAGGCCTATCTGACCTGGTGGCAATCGGCCGGCGTGGACAGCGCCGTAGCGGAAGAGCCGGTCAATTGGCTGCGTCCCGCGATTGCGCCGGTTTCCGGGCATGGGACACCTGCTCCAGCGTCCATCGTTACGAGCAAAAAGCCCGAAGACCTGGATTCGTTCCACCACTGGCTCCGGGACGAATCAGCGCATCCCGAACAGCGTTGGCCGGGCCGCGTGATTTCCCCGGCCGGCCCGATCGACGCGCCACTGATGATTGTCACCGACATGCCCGATCCCGCCGATCTGGAGGCCGGTACTCTGCTGGCCGATCGCGCCGGGACATTATGCGACGCGATGTTGCGCGCCATCGGGCTGGATCGAAGCCATATCTATGTCGCGTCCCTCTTCTTCCGTCGTCCGCCCGGCGGCATGGTGGAGGCGGCCGATCTCGCGGCCGCTGCGCAGCGCATGCGCACCCACGTTCATCTCGCCAGGCCCCGCCTCTTGCTGCTGCTTGGGGATCGGACGGTCCGTGCGCTGATGCCGGCCAGCGGTGAGGCTGGGCCGGATAGTTTACGCAACTTTAATCATGATGGCGGCATCGTGCCTGCCGTCGCCACATTCCACCCGCGCCTGCTGCTCAGCCAGCCTGCGGCCAAGGCGGAATGCTGGCGCGCCCTGCAAAGCCTGATCGAGGAAAATCGTCCGTGATTCGAGCCGCGACCCGCCTGTCCTGCCTTGCCATGCTCGCCGCTGCGGGGATCATGTCCACGCCTGCGCGCGCCGAAACGGCGGAGGTACTGCCAGACATGCGGGCCATTGGCGCGGCGGCGTCGCCCTTCGACCTGCGCGATGGTGACAAGGCTCGCTACAGCGCGATCTTCAGTGCGCTGCACGCCGAACGCTGGGCCGAAGCGAAAGCGATGATTCTCGCGCTCGACCCGCAGGATGCTGTGCGCCCGGTCGCCTTGTCCGAACTCTATCTCGCCCGCAATTCCCCGCGCGTCGAGCTGTTCGACCTGCTGGACCTCATCAACAAGGCGGCTTGGCTGCCCAAGGCCGATCAATTGTCTCGGCTGGCGCAAAAGCGGGGCGCGACCATCCTGCCTGCGCTCCCCCAGATTCAGAAGATGGTCTGGCTCGGCTCTGCCCCCCGCCGCCAATATGTTGCGGCGGTCAAGACCGACATGCTGGCGCAGGCGCTGACCGGCAAAATTCAGGGGTTCATCAATGCCGACGATCCGATTGGCGCCGAAGGCCTGCTGGCGACCGGCGAGGCGGGCCTGTCCCCGGAGGGACTGACCGAAGTGCGGCAGCGCGTCGCCTGGGCCTATTATATCGAAAATGACGACAGCAACGCCCGCCGCATGGCCGCCCGCGCACTCGAAACGCGGACCGGCGGCGACTGGACCGTCCAGGCGCACTGGACGACCGGCCTTGCCGCCTGGCGTCAGAATGACTGCCGCGCCGCAGCACCCGCCTTCGCCAATGTCGCCGCGCTGGCCGGCAATAGCGACATGCGCGCCGCCGGCGCATATTGGGCGTCGCGCGCCTACATGGTTTGCGGCGAAGCGGACAAGGTCGAAAATTACCTGAAGCTGGCCGCGCGCTCCGATGAAACCTTTTACGGCCTTCTTGCGCGCGAATCGCTCGGCATGCCCCTGGGTGGCGCGCCGCTTGCCGCGCGTTTCGGCAGCAGCGAATGGCAGAAGCTGAAAGACAGCCCCAACGCCCGCGCCGCTATCGCCCTCGCGGCGATCGGTCAGCAGGATGAAGCTGACGAATTGCTGCGCTATCAGGCGAAGCTGGGCGGCGCAGCGCAATATGACGCCTTGCTGCGCCTCGCCAGCACGCTCAACCTGCCCGCGACGCAGCTATGGCTGGCCCATAACGGCCCGGCCGGCACGCAGCCCGACAGCTTTGCCCGCTTCCCCGCACCCGACTGGCGGCCCGATGGCGGCTGGCGCGTCGATCCCTCGCTCATTTACGCGCATACGCTTCAGGAATCGGGTTTCCGCACCAATGTCGTCAGCAGCGCCGGAGCGCGCGGCCTGATGCAGGTTCGTCCCGGCACCGGCAGCGACATGGGGCTGGCGTCGGCCGATCAACTGTTCATCCCGTCCACCAACATGGAATTTGGCCAGCGCTATCTGGAAAGCCTGCGCGACATGAGCGCGACCGGCGGGCTGCTGCCCAAGGTGATGGCGGCCTATAATGCGGGGCCGCAACCAGTCGAGCGCTGGAACAGCCAGGTCCATGACAAGGGCGATCCGCTGCTGTTCATGGAATCGCTCCCCTATTATGAAACCCGCGCTTATGTGAACATCGTGATGCGCAATTACTGGATGTACCAGATCCAGGCCAAGGGCGCGGCCGAATGCCTGACCGGCATGGCGCAGGGCCTGTGGCCGACCTTCCCCACCGCCAAGGGCATGAAGCTGGTGCGTCTCAGCAAGGCCGATGGACAGGGCAGCATCGGCGGCGGCGCGGACTGATGCCGATCGACGAAAGCCGGCCGTTCCTGCCTGTCCGCATTGCCGTCCTGACCGTCTCCGACACGCGCGGGCCGGCGGAGGATCGTTCGGGCGATACGCTGGTAGAGCGACTGAAAAAGGCGGGACATATTCTCGCTGCCCGCCACATCGAACGCGATGACAAGGAAGCCATCGTGGCCCGGCTGCACGCCTGGATCGACGATTCTCAGGTCGACGTGATCCTCACTACCGGCGGCACGGGCGTGACCGGCCGCGACGTGACGCCCGAGGCCGTGCAGCAGGTGCAGGACAAGGAAATACCCGGTTTTGGCGAGCTGTTCCGCTGGCTGAGCTTCCAGACGATCGGCACCTCCACCATCCAGTCGCGCGCCACCGCCTGTGTTGCGCGCGGCACCTATATCTTCGCCCTGCCCGGCTCGACCGGAGCGGTGAAGGACGCGTGGGACGGTATTCTCGCCAGCCAGCTCGATAGCCGTTTTCGCCCCTGCAATTTCGTCGAATTGATGCCGCGCCTGAACGAGCGATGAGGGCGCACGACCGTGCTGCGTCATGCCCAACCATCCTCTCGACTCCATGCCGCTTCGCCGACTAAGGCAAGCGGCATGACAAGCATCGGAATTTTCGGAGCAGGCGGCCGGATGGGTCGCGCGATCGCCGCCGCCGCCGTGGACGCGGGGCTATCCCTGGCCGGGGGAGCGGACCGCGTGGCGGAAGGCGATATCGCGCCGGGCATCGCCATGACGGATGATCCGTTCGCCTTGGCCGAACGATCAGACATTCTCATCGACTTTTCAGCGCCCGGCGCCCTCTCCGCCCATCTCGACGCCTGCATCGCGGCGCGCAAGCCCATCCTGATCGGCACGACCGGGCTGGAGGCGGTCCACCACGCCCTGATCGACGAGGCAGCGGCGATCATCCCCGTGCTCCAGACCGGCAATACATCGCTTGGCGTCAACCTGCTTGCAGCGTTGGTGGAACAGGCGGCGGCGGGCCTGGGTGACGACTGGGACATTGAAATTGTCGAGATGCACCATCGCCACAAGGTCGATGCCCCGTCGGGCACCGCGCTGCTTCTGGGCGAAGCCGCCGCGCGCGGTCGCGGCATTGACCTGGCGGATCATAGCGAACGCGGACGCGACGGGATCACGGGCGCGCGCCAGGCGGGGGCTATCGGCTTTGCCGCGCTGCGTGGCGGGTCGGTGGCCGGCGACCATCAGGTCATCTTCGCAACCGAAGGGGAGCGGATCGAAATTGGCCATCGTGCGGAAAATCGCGCCATCTTTGCGCGTGGGGCGGTGAAGGGCGCGCTCTGGCTCGCCGGCCAGCCTACCGGACGCTACGACATGAAGGCCGTGCTGGGCCTCTGAATGAACAAGGCGCAGATCTTCGACTTTTTCAGCCGCCTTGCCGAAGCCAATCCCGCGCCGCAGACCGAGCTGGAATATGGCAATGATTTTCAGCTGCTGGTCGCGGTGGTGCTGTCCGCGCAGGCCACGGACGTTGGCGTCAACAAGGCGACCCGCGCGCTATTCCGGGATGTCCATACGCCCCAGCAAATGGTCGACCTCGGCGAAGACGGCCTTAAGCAGCATATCAAGACGATCGGTCTGTTCAACGCGAAGGCAAAGAACGTCATCGCACTGTCGGACATATTGGTCCGCGATTTCGACGGCCAGGTGCCGCAGGATCGCGATACGCTGACGACCCTGCCCGGTGTCGGGCGGAAAACCGCCAATGTCGTCGTGAACACGGCCTTTGGCCAGGAAGCCTTTGCCGTCGACACGCATATTTTCCGCGTCGGTAACCGCACCGGCCTTGCTCCGGGGAAAACTGTGCTGGCCGTCGAGCAGAAGCTCGACAAGCGCGTTCCCGCCCCCTTCCGCCGCGACGCGCATCACTGGCTGATCCTGCATGGTCGCTATGTGTGCAAGGCGCGGCGGCCGGAATGCTGGCGCTGTATCGTGTCGGACCTGTGCCGGTACAAGCCCAAGACGCCCCCGCCTGGCACCCCCACGGGAACCGGCAGCAAGCCCGCCCGTTCTCGTGCCGTTCAGGAGTCTCCTGCCAAGACATGACGGAAGCCCCTGCTCCACGCCGTTGATTCGGTGTGAGATGAGGAGAGAGAGAATGGCCGTCCGCACCCCGATCCAACTATTGTCGGCTTTTGCCATTGTCGCGCTCGCCCAGCCAGCGATCGCCAAGGATAATCCGGACCCCTATGTCGCCAAGGGCGAGCCGGTCGATTGCATCAATATCCGGTCGATCCGCTCATCAACGGTGCGCGACGACCACACGATCGACTTTCAGGTGAACAACCGCAAAATCTACCGCAACACGCTACCCAACAGCTGCCCCAGCCTCGGCTTCGAAAAACGCTTTTCCTACAGCACCAGCATATCGCAGCTCTGCTCGGTCGATATCATCACCGTGCTCTGGAATGTCGGCCCGGGCCTGCAACCGGGTCCAAGCTGCGGGCTGGGGAAATTCCAGCCGATGGAAAAGCCTGCAAAATAAGCTGACGGCACGGTGATTTGACACTGGCACAGCGCGCCAGCCTTTGCTAAGCGCCCCTCCTGACCTGCGTTGCGCACCCATAGCTCAGCTGGATAGAGCGTTGCCCTCCGAAGGCAAAGGCCAGAGGTTCGAATCCTCTTGGGTGCGCCAACTTCCGCATCGCGGTTTCTTCGGACTTGAGAGCGTTGTTCGGATCGCCTGCCTTCACGCGGGTGCAGGACTTCCAGATTTATGCTGCGCCGATGACATCGGGTCTTCGTTTCCTATATAGGCGGGATGGCCGACCTGATCATATGGCATGATGGCGACTGCCCCTTGTGCCGCAAGGAAATTGCCCTCATGCGCCGCCTTGATCGCCGCGGGGCGATTATGTTTGTCGATGCGACGAGCGCGGATAGTGCGGCATGCCCGATTGATCGCGCAGACTTGCTGGAGCGTTTTCATGCCATGGAAAATGGCACGCTGCTGTCCGGCGCGGCGGCTTTCGCAGCCATGTGGCGGGCAATTCCCTTGTTACGACCATTGGGGCTGGCCGCGCGAAATCAGGCGGTCCTGGCCGTGCTGGAACGTTGCTATCGTGTCTTTCTGAGAATCCGCCCTCGCCTGCACAGGCTGGCGGGCGCAAGGCGACAGTGCGCATGAGGCCCTGGCGCGACCCTGTGCAGCCGGGGCAGCAAAGCGTCTGGGACTTTTCGCGTCCTGCAATCTCCCTCCCCTCGACCGCGCATATCGTTATCGACCATGCCGGCACCATCGTCGCGGATAGCCGCCGGGCCATCCGCACGCTCGAAACCAGCCACCCGCCCAGCTATTATATTCCTCCCGACGACATTGCGCCGGGCATCCTGCGTCGTGCGGGCGGCGGCTCTTTTTGTGAGTGGAAGGGCGCAGCCGTCTATTGGGACGTGGTGATCGGCGATATCGTGCTTCCCCGCGTCGGCTGGAGCTATCCCGATCCCAGCCGCGCCTTCGTCATGCTACGCGATCATGTCGCCTTTTATGCGGGGCCATTCGACCGCTGTGCCGTCGATGGCGAAACAGTCACGCCACAGCCAGGCGATTTCTATGGTGGCTGGATCACCAGTCATGTCGCCGGGCCGTTCAAGGGCATTCCAGGCAGCCAGGGATGGTGATCGCATGAGCGATGACAAGGGCAAGGGTTCCGGCCGGTCCGTGCCCAGCGGCAGGCTGCAACGGCTTGGACAATTCGGGCGGCTGGCAGGCGGCCTGGCCGGCGGAATCATCGGCGAAGGCGCACGGCGGCTGGCTGATGGCGAACGTCCGCGCCTGCGCGACATGTTGCTGACGCCGGCCAATGTCGGAAAGGTCGCTGACCGGCTGGCGCATCTGCGCGGGGCGGCCATGAAGCTGGGCCAGATGATATCCATGGACGCGGGCGACTTCTTGCCGCCCGAACTTGCCGATATCATGGCGCGCCTGCGCGACAATGCCCAGCATCTGCCTCCGCCGCAGCTGCAACGGGTGCTGGCGCGCGAATGGGGCGCCGTTTGGCGCACCCGGTTCCGCCAATTCGAACCACGGCCGATCGCCGCCGCTTCGATCGGACAAGTGCATCGCGCCGTCACGCAGGACGGGCGCGAATTGGCGATCAAGGTGCAATATCCCGGTGTTCGTGAAAGCATTGACGCCGATGTGGACAATGTCGCCACGCTCTTGCGCCTGTCAGGCTTGCTCCCGCGCGAAGTCGACATCACCCCTTTGCTTGCTGAAGCCAAGCGCCAATTGGCCGAGGAAGCAGACTATGAACGCGAAGCGCGTCAGATGACCCGGTTCGGGGAATTGCTTGCAGACGTGGATGACGTGGTCGTGCCGCATGTCGATCCAGAGTTCAGCACCGACAGGGTGCTGGCCATGACATTTCTGGCAGGCAAGCCGATCGAAACATTGCAGTCCGCTTCGCAGGCCACGCGCGACAGGGTCATGACCATATTGATCACGCTGGTCCTGCGCGAGCTGTTCGAATTTGGCGTGATGCAGACTGATCCGAACTTCGCCAATTATCGCTATCAGCCCGAAAGCGAACGCTTGATCCTGCTCGACTTCGGGGCCGCGCGGCCGGTCGCACCCGAAACCATGGCCGCCTACCGGACCTTGCTGAAAGCCGGCCTGGCCGGAGATCGCGCCGCCGTCCGCGATGCATTGGTCAACGCAGGCTTCATCGGCGCTGGCGTCGTCACCCGTCATCGTTCCCGGCTGGATGCTATGATCGAGGTCATTATCGGGGAAATGGGCAAGGCCGGATCGTTCGATTTTGGCGACCGCGCGTTCGTCAGCCTTCTGCGCCAACAGGGCGTCGAGATCGCGGCCGATCGGTCCACCTGGCATGTACCGCCGGCCGACACATTATTCGTCCAGCGCAAGATAAGCGGCACCGCCTTGCTGGCGGCCAGGCTGAAAGCGCGAGTGGACGTCCGTGCGATGATCCTGCCGTGGCTGGAAGTCTCTCATCCGCGATAGCAATCCGCCCGCCGTGCCGTGCTGTCCCTTCAATCGAACATCGTGAGCGGCACCGCCTCCCCCATGGCGCGATAGCCGGCGGGCGATGGATGCAGGGCGTCGCCATCATCATAGGCAGGCAGCAACCGCTCCGGCCTGGCGGGGTCACGAATGACCCGGTCAAAGTCGACCACCGCATCGAAATGGCCCGGCGCCCTGATCCAGGCATTGACCGCCTGCCTGTCGGCTTCATTGTCGCGGTCGGCATGATAATAGCCATTGCCGACAAAGGGCATGATCGTTCCACCGATCACCTTTATGCCCTTCGCACGCGCGCGCGCGATGATCTGGCGATAGGCACCGATGATCCGGGTGACATGCGCGGCATGGTCCGCCTTGCTGACGGGCGCCTCGCGCGTCAGCGTTCCCAGATCGTTGATTCCTTCCAGCACGATCAGATGCGTGACCCCCGGTTGCGCCAGCACGTCACGGTCGAGCCGTGCCAGCGCATTGGGGCCAAGCCCGTCATTGAGCAGTCGATTGCCGCCAATCCCCTGATTGACGATGGCGATGCCGCGCCGCTGCGGGTCGGCCTGTAGCCGCTCCGCCAACACATCGGTCCAGCGGTCGTTGCCATTGGTTGTCGATCCCTTGCCGTCGGTGATGGAATCCCCAAGCGCCACGACCAACCGCGCCGGCGTGCAGCGTTCAATCTCCAGCGCGGCCAGGTTGAACCAGTGATCGAAATGCGCAGCGCCTTCCATCCTTTCGTCGCGCAAATGATCGCCCGCCATATGCCAGGATGTCGCGCGCGAACCAGGATGCGATGTCTGTTCCGGCTCTCCGTCATAACGGAGCGAGACGGCGATCGTCTCCAGCGCCTTGGCGGGCATCTCCACCGGGTCGGTCAGATAGTCCGAACCGGCGGGGATAATTACGGCCGCCTGACCATCAAACAGCAGCGGCGTCGATGTGGCCGCGTCAATTGTCGGCGATTGCGACGAATGCGCCCTCGCAATGCTTGCGCCGGCAATGCGCAAGGGCTGCGTCCCGGCGACATTGGAAAATCGCACCCGCATCCGATCGCCAGCGACGGAAGGCCGCACGATCTGACGCAAAGTCTGATCACGTAACGTGCCGGCCGGCAATTCCGCGTCCCCGGTCGGACGGAATTGCGACGACGCCCAAGCGGACACCCAGTTTGGCGAACAATCCCTGGCATGCGCCATCGACGTCGCCGACAGTGCAATTGGCAGCAACAGGGCGGACCAGCGTTTCATCATCGACCTTTCAACAACATCATCAGGCGGAGAAGGCGGGCAAGATGCATCTCATCCGGCAAATCTGGCCAAGGCGGCGCGCGCGCCATGGGTTTCGAGGACGCTCAACCATTGGGTCAACGTCTCCCTCCACACATCATGCTGTGCCAGCGTCGACGGAACGATCGCGCCAAGCCCCAGAATGGCATCGACGCGCGCACCACTGTCATGTGCACCGGACAGCGCCTCGGCGATAGGATGGGCCAATGGATCATCCACTTCATGCCTCGAACCCTGATCATCCACGCCGGCCTGCCAACGGATCCACGCCGCGACCGCGAGTGACAGGGCGTCCACCCCCTGCCCCGCCTCCAACCGGTGCGCTATCGTGGCGAGCAGCCGCTGTGGCAGTTTCTGGCTGCCATCCATGGCTATTTGTCGCGTTCGATGGCGCAGCGTTGGATTGTCAAACCGCGCCATCAGAGCACGGCGATAGGCCGCCACATCCAGTTCCGGTGGCGGCGTCAGCGTCGTTTCCGCCTCATCCCACAGGGCTTCGACAAAAAAGCGGGCTTCGGGCAGCGCCAGCACGTCATGGACATATTCGATCCCCGCCAATCCACCCAGATATGCGATACCGCTATGCGCACCGTTCAACAGGCGCAGCTTGGCCTCTTCCCACGGCGCAACCGCAGCCGTGACCTGAACGCCCGCCCCGAAGGCTGGACGCGGGCCGCAAAACCAGTCCTGGATCACCCATTGCAGGAACGGCTCGGTCTTGACCATCGCCTGATCCTCGACACCCAGACGTTCGGCCAGCGCGGCGATATCGTCGGCCGTTGTGGCGGGCACAATCCTGTCCACCATCGTTTCGGGAAAAGCGCCCTCCGCCTCGATCCATTCCGCCAGCGCGGGGTCATGCCGTTGCGCCAGCGCAAGGACCGCACCGCGCAGGCGCTGCCCATTATGCGGCAAATTGTCGCAGCTGATCGCAGTGAAGGGCGCGAGCCCAGCCTCCTTGCGCAATGCCAGGGCCGCGACGAGATAGCCCGGCGCGGTCTGTGGCGCGTGCAAGGAAAGCAGGTCGGCGGCAACCTGCGGGTCATCTTCCATAAGGGAGCCAGTGGCCGGGTCGAGCTTGTACCCCTTCTCGGTCACGGTCAGCGTGACGATATGCGTATCGGGCGACACCAGCGCCGCCAGCAGTGCCCGAGGGTCCTCCGGTGCGACGATCACTTGGCGGACCGCACCGATCACCTGTGCAAGATCCGCCCGTCCATCCCGCACCAGCATGGTATAAAGGCCATCCTGCGGCATCATCTGGTCGCGCACGCCGGGCGATCGTAAGGATGCGGCGATGATACCCCACCGCAAATCGCCGGCATTGAGTGCATCTTCAAATATGGCAGCCTGATGCGCGCGATGGAATGCGCCAATGCCCAGATGGACCACGCCCGCCCTGACTGCCGCACGGTCATAGGTCGGGCGCTCCACATCAACGGGCAACGATGCCAGACTGTCAGACGACAGCCGCATCATAATTTGTACGCCTTTTTCGCCAGATCATAGGCCAGGGCGTGCGCAACCTCGAACGCTTCATCCTCCTCCAGACGATGTTCGGCGACCAGTTGCGCCAGCCAGCCGCAATCCATCCGTCGGGCAACGTCATGGCGCGCCGGGATCGACAAAAAAGCGCGCGTGTCGTCGTTGAAGCCCACGCTGTTATAAAATCCGGCCGTTTCAGTCATCCGTTCGCGAAAGCGGCGCATGCCTTCGGGGCTGTCATTGAACCACCATGGCGGCCCCAGACGCAGCGCGGGATAATGCCCAGCCAAAGGAGCCAACTCGCGCGAGTAGACGTCCTCGTCGAGTGTGAAGAGGATGAGCGTCAAGCGCGGATCATTGCCATATAGGTCCAGCAGCGGTTTGAGAGCGGCGACAAATTCACCGGCGGTGGGAATGTCCGCCCCCTTGTCCCGGCCAAATCGCGTGCGCACGGCGTCATTATGATTGCGATGCACGCCGGGATGCAATTGCATCACCATGCCATCCTCAATCGACATGCGCGCCATCTGTACCAGCATATGCCCGCGAAACAGCTCGGCCTCCCGCGCGCTCACGGGCCCGCTTGTCACCTTGGTGAACAGGGCTTCGGCATCTTGCGGAGACAGGTGCACGGTGAAGGCGCTGGGATGACCATGGTCGGTCGATGTCGCGCCCGCCGCGCGGAAATCGGCGCGGCGTTTTTCATGCGCGCGCAGGTAGCCGGCATAGCTGACATCCTCGCCCGTCATCGCGCAAAAGTGGCGCACATTGTCGATGAACTTCGGATCATCGGGATCTAGCACAGGGTCGGGGCGGTAGGCGGTCACGACCTTGCCGCGCCAACCGGACTCACGGATGGCGCGATGATGGTCGAGCGGATCGAGCGGCCCCTCGGTCGTCGCGATCACTTCGATATTATAGCGTTCAAACAACGCGCGCGGTCGGAAGGCATCGGTCGCAAGCGCGGCATCGATCACATCATAATAATGATCCGCCGTCCCCGACTCCAGCCGCACGTCAATGCCGAATGCCTCGGCGAACACCCAGTCGAGCCACAAGCGCGAGGGGGTCCCGCGAAACAGGGGGTAGCGCTCGGCAAAGCGACGCCAGATCGCGCGTGGATCACTCGCAGTCGGACTGCCATCAATCGTTGGTACGCCTAGGTCCTCCAGCGGCACCCCCTGGCTGTAGAGCATACGAAATACATAATGGTCAGGTATGATCAGCAATTCAGCCGGATTGGCGAAGGGCTGATCATAAGCGAACCAGCGCGGATCGGTGTGGCCGTGCGGGCTGATGATCGGCAGGTCCTTGACCGACGCATAAAGCCGCCGCGCAATGTCCCGCATCACAGGGTCGGACGGGAACAGGCGGTCGGGATGTAGACGCAGGGTTTTGGTCAAGATGAAGCTCCTTGGCCGGGCGTGACATCGGCGACAACGACCTGATAGCGCGGAATGATGAGGTGAATGGTCAGAAGGGCGACCAGATAGGCGCAGGAGGCAACCAGGAAGATCGGGCCGTAACTGCCAACCGTTTCCAGAATGACGCCGGCGAATTTTGCCATCAGCATGCCGCCGATCGCACCGGACAATCCGCCGAGGCCCACCACGGACCCCGCCATCCACCGCGGAAAGACATCTCCTGGAAGAGCATAGAGATTGGCCGAAAATCCCTGATGCCCAGCGCAGGCGAGGCCGATCAACGCGACCGCCACCCACATGCTGGGCGCGTGCGCGGCGAAGGCGATCGGCACTGCGCAAAGCGCGGCGAGGAACATGGCCGTCTTGCGCGACCGATTGACGCTCCAGCCCCGGCCCATGAACCGTGATGAGGCCCAACCCCCCGCGACCGATCCCACATCCGCAAGCAAATAGACGGCGATCAAGGGCGGGCCGAAGTCCAGCATCTTGACGCCATATTGCTTGTTGAAAAAGTCCGGCAGCCAGAACAGGAACGTCCACCAGACCGGGTCGATGAGGAAGCGGCCCGCCATATAGGCCCAGGTCTGCCGGTGACTGAAGAGGGTCGCCCATTTGACCGGCCGCTGTTCTTCGACCGGATCAGTTTCGATCCAGGCCAGCTCTTGTGCGCTGAGGCCCTTCTTCTCGCGCGGCCGACGGTAGAAGCCGAGCCACGCCGCCAACCAGATAACCGTCAGCAATCCGGTCAGGATGAAGGCCCAGCGCCACCCCAAGGTCACGGCAATGACCGGCACCACCAGAGGGGTCAGGATCGCGCCGACATTGGACCCGGCGTTGAAGATGCCGATCGCCAGCGCGCGCTCCTTCTTGGGGAACCATTCATTGGTCGCGGCGATCGCGGCGGGAAAGGTGCCCGCCTCACCGATCGCCAAAGGAATACGCGCCAGCAACATGCCAGCAGTCGACGTGAAAAAGACATGCGCGACATGGCCGATGGTCCAGAGCGAAACGGCCAGCGCATAACCCGCGCGCGCCCCGATGCGGTCGATCAATCGCCCGAATGCGACATAGGCGATGCCATAGCCCGCCTGAAACCAGATGGCCAAGTCAGCATAGCCGCTTTCGCTCCAGCCGTAGCGCGCCTGTAAATCGGGCTTGAGCGTCGGCAGGACCAGCCGGTCGATATAGCTGAGCACCACCGCTGCAAAAAGCAACGCGCAGACGATCCAGCGGACTTTCCCCGATGGCTTGGGAATGGTGGCCATCTCATTCTCCTTGGGCGGTGCGATCATGACAGGAGCGATGAATGCGGGCGGCGTGCAGGCCGCCCGCATCGGCGCCGCCTTGGCGCATCACCAATTAAACATGGTTCCGTCTTCCAGCCGGTTTACCGGCAGAAACGCGCGCTTATATTCGTATCCGGCCGCCAGTTCCTCGTCGATGTCGACGCCCAGACCCGGCTGATCGCCCGGATGCATCATGCCGTCCGCGAACGTATATGCGTGAGGGAAGACCGCGTCGGTTTCCGGGGTATGGCGCATATATTCCTGGATGCCGAAGTTCGGCACGCTGAGGTCAAAATGCAGCGCTGCGGCCATGCACACCGGCGACAGGTCCGTCGCGCCATGGCAACCGGTGCGGATTTGGTACAGGTCCGCCAATGCCGCGATGCGGCGCAGGTGAGTGATGCCGCCGGCGTGGACCACGGTGGCGCGGATATAGTCGATCAACTGGTTCTGGATCAGATCCTTGGCGTCCCAGATCGAATTGAAGATTTCCCCCACGGCCAGCGGTGCGGTCGTATGCTGGCGGATCAGGCGGAACGCTTCCTGATTTTCGGCCGGGGTCGCGTCTTCCAGCCAGAAGGGGCGGTAAGGCTCCAGGTCCCTGCCCAGCCGCCCGGCTTCGATCGGCGTCAGGCGGTGGTGGATGTCGTGCAGCAAATG
This sequence comes from Sphingobium abikonense NBRC 16140, assembly GCF_001598335.1. Taxonomy (GTDB): domain Bacteria; phylum Pseudomonadota; class Alphaproteobacteria; order Sphingomonadales; family Sphingomonadaceae; genus Sphingobium; species Sphingobium abikonense. The sequence continues at coordinate 18,215 of NZ_BCYT01000017.1, read as the reverse complement.
CACGTCCCAGCCCAGTGCCTCGCGCGCCGCCTTGAACAGTTCCGGCACCACCCGCATATATTTGCTGGTGTTCCACACATTTTCGGTCGGCAGGTCGGCGTCGGCCGGCTCATAGAAATATTTGTCCTTCGACACGCCATAGGTCGACGCCATGCCCGGCACGCCGCATTGCAGGCGGATCGCCTTATAGCCTTGCGCCTGATATTCCAACGCGACCTTGACGGTATCCTCGACCGTGGTGCCGTTGGCGTGACCATAGACCATCACGCCTTCGCGGCTCGCCCCGCCCAGCAATTGATACACCGGCAGGCCCGCAATCTTGCCCTTGATATCCCACAAGGCCATGTCGACCGCCGCGATCGCGGTCATGGTGACGGGACCACGCCGCCAATAGGCGCCCTTGTAGAGATATTGCCATATATCCTCGATCCGGTGGGCATCGCGCCCGATCAGGCAGGGAATGACATGATCGGTCAGATAGCTGGCAACCGCCAGTTCACGGCCGTTGAGCGTGGCGTCGCCAAGGCCGTAGATGCCCTCATCCGTGATGATCTTGAGCGTGACGAAGTTGCGACCAGGGCAGGTGATGATAACCTTGGCATCGATAATCTTGGGCATGCGGGCAGTCCTGTTCAGATGATTTCGAGCGTTACGGATTGAAGGGTTTCGCTGTCAGGTCCGACCATGATGTCGAAAAGGCCGGGTTCGACCACTTCCTCCATGTCGAGATTCCAAAGCGCGAAGGCGTCGGGGCCTAGGGGGATACGCACCGTCCTGCTTTCGCCCGGCGCGAGGGTGACGCGCTCAAATCCCTTCAATTCCTTGATCGGACGCGTCACGCTGGCGGTCTGGTCATGGACATAGGCCTGCACGACTTCATTGCCCTGTCGATCGCCGACATTTTGCACATCGACCTCGACCACCACGCTTCCCCCCGTGCCGATCCGCTCCGACGAAAGCCTGGGCTTTCCAATGGTGAAGCGGGTATAGCTCAGTCCGAAACCGAAGGGGAAAAGCGGCGATATATCCTCGAACACGTAGCCGCGCCGGGCGCTTGGCTTGCGGTTGTAGAAAATAGGCACCTGTCCCGCATCGCGCGCCACTGTCACGGGCAGCTTCGCGCCGGGATTGACGTCCCCGAACAGGATGTCCGCCATCGCGGTGCCGCCCTCTTGTCCCGGATACCAGCATTCCAGCAAGGCATTGCAGCCATCCACGACTGCCGGGTAGCTTGGCGGGCGGCCATTGATCGCGCAGACGATCACGGGTTTGCCGGTGGCCTTCATGGCGGCGAACAGGTCATTCTGCTCGCCCACCAGGTCCAGGCTGGTGCGATCACCCAGATGGTTCTTCGCAAACCCTTCGCGGCTGGTCTGTTCGGTGTCGCCGATCGCCAGGATAATGACATCCGAGCTCTTGGCGACCTCGACCGCCTCGGCAATCAGATCGCGGTTCTTCTGCGGATCCGCCAGCAGCACCTCGTCCACGGACCGGTCCTCGCTTTGCGTGATGAAAACGCCCTGGGCGTGGACCACCTCTGCCCTGCCAGAGAGCTTGGCTCTCACGCCATCCAGCAGCGACACCGTTTGCCGCGGGATGGAGGAATAGCCGCCCAGACGGGCAATGGCCGCATTCGGCCCGATGACGGCAACCCGCCGATGCGCTCCGGCGGTCAGCGGCAATGTCCCGTCATTCTTCAGGAGGGCAATGGACCGATGTGCAGCCTTCAGCGCCAGCGCGCGCGCTTCTGCGTTGCCGGTCAATGCGTCCCAGTCCCGCCGCGGCCAGGGATTTTCGAACAAGCCTGCGCGCACCTTGAGCGTCAACATGCGCCGCGCGGCAAGATCGACGGCCTCAAGCGGCACTTTACCGCTGCGAACCTGCTCGACCAGTGTGCGAAAACCGATGCCGTCGGGCAATTCGCAATCGACGCCGGCGCGCAGCGCAGCCCGCGCCGCTGCTTCCAGATCAGGCTGGACATGATGGATGGTGTCGAGTTCCGGCACGGCGCCATAGTCGCTCACCACGGCCCCGTCGAAATGCCACTCGCCGCGCAATATGTCGCCTAGCAGCCACCTGTTCTGGTGCGAGGGCACACCGTCTATCTCGTTATAGCTGGGCATCACCGCGGCAATGCCGGTGCGCCTCACCACCGCGCGGAAAGGCGGGAAGAAATTTTCTCGCAACTCGCGCTGGCTGATCGGCGCCGGCGCGATATTCTCGCCACTTTGCGGCTGACCATGGCCCGTCATATGCTTGAGCGTGGCCATCACCTTGTCGGGCCCGATCTGCTTGCTCTCACCTTGCAGGCCCAGCACCGCGGCCACGCCCATCTCGCCGCACAGATAGGGGTCCTCGCCAAATGTCTCCTCGATCCGCCCCCAACGCGGATCACGCGCAATGTCCACCACTGGCGACAGCGCCAGATGGACACCGCGCGCCCGCACTTCGCGCGCAATCACGGATTGGACGTCCCGCATCAGCTCGCGGTCAAAGCTGCCCGCCATGCCAATGGCCATGGGGAACATGGTGGCGTCGGTCGCCATATAGCCATGCAGCGATTCTTCGTGAAACAGGACCGGGATGCCCAGCCGGGTTTCCCTGATCGCCCAGGTTTGGACCGCTTCGATAAAATCGACCGTATCCTTCGGCGTGCGCCAGCGCGCGCCCACGCCCCCGGCCTGCGTCGATCCGTTGGGCGCGCCGCGCCGGTCGGACGGTCGCGTGATCTGGCCAAAGCTTGCGGGATAGGCGGCACTCGCTTTCGCCGGTGAGAAAGTCAGATCATCCATGATCTCCGCCTTCGTCGCCCAGAGCGCGATGATCTGGCCGACCTTCTCCTCCAGCGTCATCCGGCTCAAAAGATCATTCACGCGTAGGTCGACCGGTGCGCTTGCGTCCTTGTACAGCGGCCCGGACTTTTTGGCCGCCGCCGGGACCGCCGCAGCCAGCGATGTCGACGCCATCAGCCCCAGCGCCTGTCGGCGCGCAAAACCGACGCTCATGGCGTCACCGTCAGCGTCGTCGACTGCAACGCGACCGAACTGTTGCCGGTCATGATTTCAAACTCGCCCGGTTCGACGACGCGGTGCATCTTGTCATTCCACATTTGCAGGCTTTCAGGCGTGATGGTGAACTGAACCGTGCGGGTTTCGCCGGGTTTGAGCGACACGCGCTCAAATCCCTTCAATTCCTTGATTGGCCGGGTGACCGAACTCACCTTGTCATGGATATAAAGCTGGACGACCTCGTCGCCTTCGCGTGCGCCATCGTTGCGGACACTTACGGTCACGCTGGTCGTGCCGCCCGGCCCGATCCTGGCCTGCGCCAGACGCGGCGGAGACAAGGTGAAGCTTGTATAGCTCAGGCCATAACCAAAGGGATAGAGCGGCGCATTCGTATCGAACAGATAGCCGCGATGCGCGCTGGGCTTCACATTGTAGAAGGCCGGCAATTGCCCGACCGATCGCGGCACGGTGACTGGCAACTTGCCGCCCGGGTTGACATCGCCAAACAGCACGTCGGCAACGGCATGGCCGCCCTGCTCGCCCAGATACCAGCCCTCCAGTAAGGCATTGGCCTCTTCGCTCACCTTGACGGTCGAGGCGGGCCGGCCATTGATGAGGACGACGGTGATCGGCTTGCCCAGCGCCTTGAGGGCGTCAAAAAGCTCCTGTTGCTCGCCGACAAGGTCCAGGCTTGGCCGGTCGCCCAGATGGTTGGCCGCCCAGCCCTCCCGACTCGATTGTTCGGTATCGCCAAGCGTCAGCACGATGCGATCCACGTTCCGGGCCGCCTCCACCGCCTGCGCAATCAAGCGGCGATTTTCCGCCGGATCAGCCTTGTCGACCTTGTCCGCCCACCAGTCGTCATCTTCCGTAATCTTCACGCCCTGCGCGAAGACGATCCGTGCGCGATCGCCGACCTTGGCCTTGATACCATCCAGAATGGAAACGACGTGCGGCGGCTGGCCATAATAGCCGCCGAGACGCGCCACTGCCGCACTTGGCCCGATTACCGCGATCGATCCTTCGGGCTTCAACGGCAGGATGCCGTCATTCTTCAGCAGCGTGATCGACCGCTGCGCCGCCCGTCGCGCGAGCGCGCGCGCCTCCGCATCATTGGTCAGCGCCACCGCCTGCGCGGCATCGGCATAGGGATGTTCGAACAGCCCAGCTTGAAATTTCAGGGCCAGCATGCGCCGCACCGCCTGATCAACCTCAGCCTCGCTTACCTTGCCCGCGCGTACTTGCTCTCCCAGCGTGCCATAGGACAGGCCATCGGGCAGATCCGCGTCCACGCCCGCATCCAAAGCCCGCCGCGCGGCCTCATCCAGGCTGCCGGCGACATGATGAATGCTCATAAGCTGATCGACGCCGGAATAGTCGGACACGACCGCACCGCGAAATCCCCACTCCCCGCGCAACACGTCACCCAACAGCCAGCGGTTCATGTGGCTGGGCACGCCGTCAATCTCGTTATAGCTGGCCATGACCGCGTTTATGCCGGTGCGCTTCACGACCTGCTCGAACGGCGGAAAGAAATTTTCGCGCAGTTCGCGTTCCGAAATCGGCGCAGGCCCGACATTGGTGCCGCTTTCGGGCTGGCCGTGGCCGGTAAGATGCTTGAGCGTCGCAAACACCTTGCCGGGGCGCAGGTCATGCGATCGCCCCTCGCCCTGCAAGCCTTCCACCGCGGCGACGCCCATTTCGCTCACCAGATAGGGGTCCTCCCCATAGGTTTCCTCGATCCGCCCCCAGCGCGGGTCGCGAGCGATATCGACCACAGGGGAAAGGACCATCGGCACGCCGCGCACGCGTATCTCGCGCGCGATCACGCTGTTCACCTGCCTGACGAGACCTGGATCCCAGGAGGACGCCAGCGCTATCGACTGCGGAAAGCTCGTGGCGCCGACCGCCGCGTAACCATGCAGGCCCTCTTCATGAAACAGGATGGGAATGCCAAGGCGCGTCTGCGTCACTGCCCATTTCTGCAAGGCATTGACCAACGCGACGGTCTGGCGAGGGTCGCGCCCGCGGGCGACGCGAGGGCTGACCGCGCCCTTGGCGTCGGACGGCCGTGTAAAATGGCCCAGACCATGTGGATAGCGCGCCGCTAACTTCGCCGGGTCGATCTGCAGTCGATCATCAAAAATCTGGGTCTTGCTTTCCCAAACGGTCGTGATCTGAGCGATCTTTTCATCCAGCGTCATCCGACCGATCAAATCGTCGACCCGCGCCTCAATCGGTTGGGAAGCATCCTTATATATTGGCCGCTGATCCTGCGCCGCGCGCGCGACTTCCACCGGCGTGAGCGGTAATACCATCGCAATTGCCAACAAGGATGCCGCACCCAAGATCTTGCAGTTACGGATCACCTGGCCCTCCCCTTTTTACCGCTCGAGGCGATTTTCGCTTGCAGCTTGTCAACTGATAACGCTACCATCGCGACAGAAGACGGGCTTGTCAATGCAGTTCCTGCCAGTGACCCGCCGACGTCCATGAGGAGAGGAAAAGTGATGGCGCGCTTGTTCTGCTATCTGACGGCCATGGCCCTGACGATACTGGCCCTGCCCGTTCGGGCGGAAGACGGCTATGATCTTTGGCTGCGCTATGCGCCAGCGGGCCAAGCCCGTGGGGCGGACATCAGCGCGCACGCCCGCGCCATTTCCGCACGAGGCGACAGCGCGACGATGGCATCCGCAAAGCAGGAATTGCAACGCGCGGTGACGAGCATGACGGGCCACGCGCCAGCCCTCACTACCGAACCGGCTGCGGGATCGCTCTGGCTTGCAACGCCCGGATCCACACCCGCTATCCCTGTACCGCTGAAGGGACTTGGCGCGGAGGGCTATGCGATCCGCTCCATCGACCGCGCAGGGCAGCCAGTCACGCTGATCGCTGCCAATAGCGACATCGGTATCCTGCACGGCGTCTTCCATTGGCTTCGCCTTGCGCAAACCGGCGCGTCGCTTGACCGGCTCGACATTCGCAGCGCGCCGCGGATCGGCCTGCGCCTGCTCAACCATTGGGACAATCTGGATGGCACTGTAGAGCGCGGCTATGCAGGCCAGTCGATCTGGGACTGGTGGCGCCTGCCAGACTATAAAGGACCGCGCTATACCGACTATGCGCGCGCCAACGCCTCCATCGGAATCAACGGCACGGTGCTCAACAATGTGAATGCGAAAGCAGAGAGCCTGAGCGCCCCTTATATCGCCAAGGCGGCGGCACTGGCCGACATATTCCGGCCCTATGGGATCAAGGTCTATCTGTCAGTCAAGTGGACGGCGCCGATGGAACTGGACGGTCTCAAGACGGCCGATCCGCTGGACCCGAAGGTCGCCGCTTGGTGGAAGGCCAAGGCCGATGAGATATATCGGGCTATCCCCGATTTCGGCGGCTTCCTCGTCAAGGCAAACAGCGAAGGCCAGCCTGGCCCGCAGGATTATCAACGCACCCATGCAGACGGGGCCAATATGCTGGCAGCCGCCGTGAAGCCCCACGGCGGTATCGTGATGTGGCGCGCCTTCGTCTACGCGCATGACAATCCGGACGATCGCGCCAAACAGGCCTATGATGATTTCAAGCCGCTCGACGGCAAGTTCGCCGACAATGTGATGGTGCAGGTCAAGAATGGCGCGATCGACTTTCAGCCGCGCGAGCCATTCCACCCCTTATTTGGCGCCATGCCCAAGACCCCGTTGATGATGGAATTTCAGATCACCAAGGAATATCTGGGCCAATCGACGCACCTCACCTATCTCGGCCCTCTTTTTGAAGAAACGCTCGACGCTGACACCTATGCCAAGGGGACAGGATCGACCGTCGCCAAAATAATCGATGGCTCGCTGGATGGGCACAGGCTCACCGGCATCGCCGGCGTCGCCAATATCGGGATCGATCGCGACTGGAGCGGGTCGATCTTTAATCAGGCGGACTGGTATGCCTTTGGCCGCCTCGCATGGAACCCGGACCTGTCCGCAGAAGCCATCGCCCGCGAATGGACGGCCATGACATTCTCGCCCGACCCGCGCGTAATCGATCCGGTCGTCGCCATGATGATGGGTTCGCGCGAAGCGGCGGTGGATTATATGACGCCGCTCGGCCTGGCCCACCTCATGGCGACCGGCCATCATTATGGCCCGGCGCCCTGGGTTTCGGAATTGGCCCGACCGGAATGGAACCCTGTGTATTATCACAAGGCCGATGCGGACGGGATCGGCTTCGACCGGACCAAAAGCGGCAGCAATGCGATTTCTAAATATGCGCCCGCCATCGCGCGGCGACTCGCGGACCCAGCTACTACGCCGGAAAGCGAATTGCTCTGGTTTCACCATTTGCCCTGGGACTATCGCCTGAAATCCGGTGAGACGCTCTGGGACGGGCTGGTCCATCGTTATGATCGCGGCGTCGCCTATGTCGCGGACATGCAGCGGACCTGGGAAAGCCTTCGCCCGCTTGTCGACCCTGAACGCTTTGCCCAGACCAAAGCCTTCCTGGCGATCCAGCATCGCGAAGCCCAGTGGTGGCGTGACGCGAGCATCGCCTATTTTCAATCGATCAATCATCTGCCGCTGCCGGCGGGCGCGCAGGCCCCCGCGCATGACCTGAACTGGTACAAGGCGCGCAGTTTCCCCTACGCGCCGGGCCACAACTGAATTTTCGATTCTACAAAGGGAGCGGTTGTCGTTACCTAGGCTCACCATAGCGTTTCACGAAAGCCGCCGCCGTTGACCGACACCCGTTCCTCCCGCCGCCAGCGTAATGCCCCTACGATCAATGATGTCGCGCGCCAGGCGGGCGTTTCCCCAATGACGGTGTCACGCGTCATCAACAGCGAGCAGGTGGTTCGGCCCGAAACGCGCGCAAAGGTGGAAGCGGCCATCGCCGCGCTGAATTATGCCCCCAGCGCTGCGGCAAGGACGTTGGCGGGGGGAGACGAAACCCGTGTCGGACTGCTCTATTCCAACCCGTCATCATCCTATCTGAGCGAATTTCTGGTCGGCAGCCTCGACCAGGCCAGCCGCAGCGGCGTCGACCTGGTAGTGGAAAAATGGGACGAGGAAACGACCATTGCCTCGGTCGTCGCCCATCTGGAGCGTGGCCGCATCGACGGCGTCGTCCTGCCGCCTCCCTTGTGCGATCATGAAGAATTGGTGCAGGCGCTTGGTCGTGCCGGCATTCCGGCGATCGCGGTTGCCACGGGTCGACCGCCCTCGGACCTTGCGGCCGTCAGCATCGACGATCGTCAGGCCGCTTATGAAATGACCTGCCATCTCATTGCCTTGGGTCATGCGCGGATCGGATTTGTCAAAGGCAATCCCAATCAAAGCGCCAGCGCACGCCGTTTCGAAGGCTATGTCCAGGCGCTGGGCGAGGCCGGCTTGCCGGTTGAGGACGAACTCATCGCGCAAGGCTATTTCACCTATCGGTCGGGCCTGGATGCAGCCGAACATATCCTGTCGCTGGCCGAGCCGCCGACCGCTATTTTTGCCAGCAACGACGATATGGCTGCCGCGACGGTGGCGATCGCGCATCGATCCGGTCTGGACGTGCCGGGCGACCTGACCGTCTGCGGGTTCGACGATACGTCGCTCGCCACTACCATCTGGCCAGAATTGACGACGATCCGCCAGCCGATCAGCGCTATGGCGCGGGCAGCGGTGGAAGTGCTGGTCAAGCAGCTCAGAACCAGGCGGAGCCAGCAGGTGGAGAAGGCCACGCATCTGGTATGCGATCATGCGCTGATCCGCCGTCAGTCGGACGCCGCGCCCCGTTCGCGCCCGCGCCAACGCCTGGCCCCCTGAAGCGGGCCGCGCCTGACGGGTCACCACGGGGGCTGGTAGATTGAAGCAGCCTTAGAGCGTTGCTTCGATCGCGCGCGCCGCAAAATCAGGATCGTCGGCAAGGCTGATCGGGCGACCGACGACCAGGATCGACGCGCCATTGTCCAACGCTTGGCGTGGGGTCACAGCGCGCTTCTGGTCGCCCATCGCGCCGCCAGCAGGCCGCACGCCCGGCACGACAAAGAAGCCATCCGTCCAGGCCTTCTTCGCCATCGCCACTTCCTCGCCCGAGCAGACGATGCCGTCCAGTCCGGCGTCCTGCGCCAGATCAGCCAGTCGGCGGACCTGATCAGACGCTTTGGCAGCCACGCCGACATCATTCAGGTCGCCATCATCCAGGCTGGTCAGCACGGTCACGGCCACGACCTTGGTATGAATGCCTGCCGCCGCCTTGGCATCCTCCAGCATGGCCCGGCCGCCTGCGGCATGGACAGTCAGGATAGCCGGCTCGAGCAGGTGCAACGCCTGCACCGCCTTGGCGACGGTGTTGGGAATATCATGCAACTTGAGGTCAAGGAAGATCGGCAGGCCGAACTTCGTCATTTCGTGCACGCCATGGTGCCCGTTGGCACAGAAAAATTCGAGACCGAGCTTCAATCCGCCCACGTGATGCCGCACCTGCCCCGCCAGATGCTGCGCCTTGGCAAGATCGGGCGTGTCGATGGCAACGTAAATGGGACTGGTCATGCAGGGCCTGTAGAACTGGAGGTGGAGGGCAAGGGATCCGCCTGCGCTGCTGTCGGCGCAGGCGCGTCGGGTTCGAGCGAAACTGGAGCCATGCCGGGCGCTGGCGTGATGCTCGGCGGAGCGGAAGGCGCGGTCGCCGCGGCCAGTGCCCGTTCGGTATTATCAAGACGCCGTTTGAGGCGCCAGCGGGTGGCCCGCGCCATCACCCAGAAGGGCAAGGCGCCCAACAGGAATGCCCCGATCAGCAGCACCGGCAGCTTGGTTTCCATCACCAGATCGCCCCATAGTCGCACAGTGACCGGGACGTAATTCGCCATGCAGAAGAAGGCGAGCGCCACGGCGATGACGACCCAGAAAGCGGTCCGCAGAAATTGCATTGGCGTTTACCCTCACTGCCCGTTTGGGGCAGCTTAGGCGATCCTGCCGGATTTCGGAAGCGCCTGATCGCGTCTGTCGATCGCGATGGTCATATGCAGCCTAGCTGTCTCGCCCGATTGCAGCACCGCCATCCCGCCGCGATGGATCGCGTCGGGGATGTGGCTCACAGGCTCCAGGCAGAAGAACGCGGCCCCCGGTGGCCGATAGACATGAAGCCATTGGGCACCAGCGGCGGTGACGGTCAACTGCACGCCATCCCCCCGCACGACGGTCGCCGCGCCATCCCATCCGCCATAGACATTGTCGATCAGGCTGTCGCCCGACACCGGGCTTGGTCTGGACCAATCGCCAAGACTGTCTGCCGCCACCTCTTGCTGTGGCAGCATGTCAGGGGACGAAAGCCACAGCGTATGCGCGGCAAAGCTGAGCCTCGTGTCTTCGTCGGCCACAAAATAAGGATGAAAGCCAAGGCCGGCAGGCATCGGGCGGTCGCTCGCGTTGAAGAGCGATAGCGAAAGCGACACTTGCGCAGGGGTGAGCCGAACATCCTGTTGCGCCCGATAGCGCCAAGGCCAGCCGGCGTCTCCGCCATGGTCATGCTCCAACAGGATATGGTCGACAGCTGTCGTCTTCACTGTCCAGTTGGTCTGCCAGCCAAAACCGTGGATGCTGTGCGGATGGTCACCAAAGTTCAGGGGAAGCCGATGCTCCTCCCCATCGAAGGTGAAGCGTCCTTCGGCAATCCGGTTTGCATAGGGCACGAGCGGGAAGCACGCCATCGCCAGCGGGTCGGTCGCCCCTTCCGGCGCCTGGCGCAGCAGGTCGACGCCATCCAGCGTCAGGCCCGTCAGCGATCCGCCGATCGCGGGCGACAGCGCTGCCTCCAGCGCCCCCGCCCGCAATGTGATGATCTGCGCGCTCAGCCGACCATGTCCTCTAGCTCACGGCCCTTGGTTTCGTTGACCATCGCCCGTACGAAGAAGAAGGAGATGAGCGCGAAGAAGGCATAGCCGACATAGGCCACGGCCAGACCCGGCCATACGACCAGCGAGGGGAAGCTGACCGACACCAGCGCATTGGCGATCCACTGCGCGAAGCCGGCGACCGCCAGTCCAGACCCGCGGATCTGGTTCGGGAACATCTCGCCCAGCATGACCCACATGATCGGACCCCAGCTCATGTTGAAGAAGATCACGTAGAGATTGGCCGCGACCAGCGCCAGGACGCCATTATTGCCGGGCAGCGACACCGCGCCATCCGCGCCGGTGACGGCCGTCGAAAAGGCATAGGCGACTGTTGCCAGCGTGACCGCCATCCCGGCCGATCCGATCAGCAGCAACGGCTTGCGGCCGATGCGGTCGACCATGGCGATGGTGGCAAGGCAAGCGCCGATCGACAGCACGCCCGACAGGATGTTGGTCTGAAGCGCGTAATCTTCGGAAAAGCCGACCGCTTCCCAAAGGGTCGCGCCATAATAGAACACCACGTTGATACCGACCAGCTGCTGAAAGACGGCAAGGCCGATGCCGGTCCACACGATCGGACGCACCTTGCCACTGGTATTGTCGATGAGGTCGCTAAGCTTGGGCCGATGATGGTCCGCGGCGAGACTGGCGCGAATGTCTGCGACCTTGCGCGTGGCTTCGGCTTCTCCGAACAGGCGGGTCAGCACGGCATGCGCACGCTCATCCTGTCCGCGCGCGACGAGGTAGCGGGGGCTTTCGGGAATGATGAGCAGAGCCAGGAAGTAGATGGCGGCGGGAATCGCCTGCAACCAGAACATCCAGCGCCAGGCGGGAAAGCCCATCCACAGTTCGGCCGTCGATCCGCCAGCATAGCGGGCGAGCACGAAATTGGCGACGAACGCGCCGGTCAGACCGGAAATGATCATGACCTGCTGGACCGAGGACAAACGACCGCGAATGGCCGCTGGCGTGACTTCGGAAATATAGACGGGAGATATGACGCTGGCTGCGCCCACGCCCAGGCCGCCGATGATCCGCGCGATGATGAACACCGCCGAGGAGCCGGCCGCGCCAGCCAGCAGTGCGCTCGCCAGGAACAGAATGGCCGAGAGCATCATGACGCCGCGCCGACCGATGATGTCAGCCATGCGCCCAGCGCCAAAAGCACCGATCGACGATCCTACGAGGATCGCGCCGACGTTGACGCCGATGCCCAGACTGCCTAGGTCAAAGGCGCTTTCCAGCCCCTTCTGGGTCCCGTTGATGACGCCGCTGTCATAGCCGAACATGAACCCGCCGATCGTCGCAACAGCGACAATCGCGACAATGAAGGCCATATTGACCTTCGCAGCAGTCCCCTCACGCATTATCCTGTCCTTCCCGCTCTTCTATATCGTTGCTATCTGGCCCGGCAGCCCGGCCACGCCGGGGTCGAAGGTGAAGAGATCGCCCGCCAGAGGCTGCTTTGTCAACGCTGTCATGTCCAGCCCCTTGCGAGCCGTGGTCGCATAAGCAGTGCGAAGATCCTCGCCGCCAAAAGCAATCTTCGTCACATTCGCCACTGGGAAGCGAACTTCACGCATCAGCTTGCCGGCCGGATCGTAGCGGCGCACGGCCCAACCTCCGAACAGCCCGGTCCAGACGCAACCCTCGGCATCCACGGTGGGACCATCTGGATAGCCGGCATCGTCCTCGATCCGGGCAAAGAGCATGGTGTTGCCCACACTGCCGTCCGGTTCGACGTCGGTGCGCCATATCCGTTTGCCCAGCGTATCGGTATGATAGAGGATGCGGCCATCGGGAGAAAAAGCAGGGCCGTTGGTGATCGACACCGGCGGCAGGCCGCTTTCCGCGCATCCACCGCCGTCGACGCGATAGAAATGCCCGCTGGCGTCCACTTCCGCATCGTCCATGGTTCCAAACCACAGCGCGCCGTCAGGCGCCACGCAGGCGTCATTCTGACGATTGCCGGGCAAATGCGTCTCGGGCGCATGCAGCAGATCGAAGCGAGAACTGTCAGGATCGAAGCGATGCACGCCAGACTGAAGGCCAACGGCAAATTTGCCATCCGCGGTGGGCACTATCCATCCCACTTGCCCGGGTGCTGTCCACCTGCGCGCCATGTCCTGAACCGGGTCGTAGCGGTGGATGCGATGCGTCTTGATATCCACGAACCAGAGCGCCGCGTCGCGCGCCACCCAGACAGGTCCTTCGCCCAGCGTCGCGCCTAGGGAGACAATGCTCTGCGGCTCCGCCACGCCCATGTCAGCGCCAGCCGGCGTCGATGAAATAGTCGTGTCCCGTGCAATAACGCGCATCATCCGAAGCGAGGAACATGGCCAACGCGGCGACATCGACGGGAAGGATGCGGCCATCCAGACACTGCGCCGCGACGATTTCCGCCTCCCCTTCGGGCGTATACCATTTTTCCTGACGCGGCGTCTTCACATTGCCCGGGATGATCGTGTTGACGCGGATGTTATCGCGACCAAGGTCGCGCGCCAGGCTGCGGGTCAATCCCTCGATGGCGGCCTTCGCCGTCTGATATAGCGTCAATTCCGGAAGCGCGAGATGCCAGCTGATGGACCCGAAATTGAGGATTACGCCGCCGCCCGCGCGCTTCATCGCCGGCGCAGCAGCCTGTGCGGCAAAAAAGAGATGCCGCAGATTGACCGCCATGCGATCGTCCCAATAGTCCGGCGTGACCTCTTCTATGCCATGACGGTCGTCATTGGCGGCATTGTTGATGAGGATGTCGATGCCGCCAAGCTGTTGCTCGACCTCAGCCATCATCGCCTGCACCTTGCCGATATCACGCAGATCGACCTCGTGAAACAGGGGCGCAAAGTCGCTCCCGGCCAGACGCGCGACCAAAGCCTGACTTTCATCCCTTGCAATATCGCAAAATGCGACATGCGCGCCCTGACCGGCGAAGGCTTCGACCAGCCCTTCACCGATGCCGCTGCCACCGCCGGAAATGAAAACCCGTTTCCCCTTGAGGCTAGGGTAGATGGCGCGGCTCATGCAGGATCTTTCTGTTGCGTGTTCAGCAAGCCGCGAGCGGCAAGATTGGTCATCAGGGCAACGACACCGAAATCCCAGGCGGCAGCATCCTTCGATGTCACGACCTCATTCACGAGCGTGCCCAAGCGCGGTGTGGAAATGGCGACGCGGTCGCCCACCCTGTGGGTAAAGCCGCGACCGGGTTCATCCCGATCCTGAACCGGCGCGAACAGCGTGCCGAGGAACAGCGCAAAGCCATCGGGATAGTGATGTTCCGACAGGGTCTGCCGGACCAGTTCGAGCGGGTCGCGGCTGATCTGGTTCATGCTGCTGACGCCCTCCAGCCGATAGCCTTCGGGCCCGTCAATGGTGAGAGCGACTTCGGCATTGCGGACATCGTCGATGGTGAAATCATCATCGAACAGGCGCACCAGCGGGCCGAGCGAACAGGAGGCGTTATTGTCCTTTGCCTTGCCCAGCAGCAACGCTGACCGCCCCTCAAAATCCCGCAGGTTGACGTCGTTGCCCAGCGTGGCGCCGATGGTGATGCCGACTGCGTTGACGAGCAGCACGATTTCCGGCTCGGGATTGTTCCAAGTGGAATCCGATCGGATACCGATTTGGGCGCCCGGCCCCACGGACGACAGGATCGGGGCCTTGGTGAAGACCTCTGCATCAGGGCCGATGGCGACTTCCAGATATTGCGACCAAAGCCCGTCCTCGATCAGCGCCGCCTTGAGCGCGGCAGCCTCTGATGTTCCGGGGACAACGTTGCGGATCGAACCGCCGACCCTGTCCTCCAGTCTTGCGCGGATTTCGCTGGCGGCAGCAGCGTCGCCCCGCGCGCGTTCCTCGATCACGCGTTCCAGCGCGGATACCGCAAAGGTGACGCCGCAGGCCTTCACACATTGCAGGTCGATCGGGCTGAGAAGGGGGGCAGACAGGCTATCCAGCGGCCCCATGCTCTGACCGGTTTCGGCTGCAAGAGGCAGCATGTCCGCCAGTTGCGCGACCGTCGGGGCGACGCCGCTCATGTCATAGGCGATGCCGTCGCGCACCAGGATCGGGCTTGGGCCGTCGGAGGTTTGCACGCGGCCAAGGAACAGGCCCTTACGCCAATCGCTCGGCAGAAAATCGAGCAAGGAAACAGCCCCCGACATCATTACCTCTCCAAAAAAACCGCGCCATTCTTGATAGCGCTACCACCACATTTCCGGGGCTGGTGTCAAGTGTTGTCATGCGAATGAGACGTTTGGCGTATGCGGGAGGCTGTCTGCAAAAAGCCTCTTTTCGAGGTGCGCGGGTTGCGGCATTGTCGTTGCGTCAAATTGAAAGAGCCGGGAAACGGGATTTTGGAACGAGAGAGCGCGCCGAAAAAGGATGGCAAGGCCAGCGAGGATCTGGCTGGTGCGGCGGGGACCGCGGCGGGGAAATCCGTGTGGATGGGCACGGCGGTGGGCATCGGGTCTGCCGCGATCGTGGCGGCGCTGCTTTATGCGCGGCGCAGGAAATAAGCGGAAATGCCAAAGGGCGGCATGGCCTTCGTTCCATGCCGCCCCCTGGTGCGACCCGTTCGGGTTCTTTTTCCGCCCTTCGTGACTGGCGGGGATATGATTTGGCTCAGGCGCCGGCGCTGAGATAAGTGATGAGTTCAGGCTTGCTGACCATCAGGCTCTTGTCCGCGTCCGCCGTGCTGAACGCGCCGTTAGCCCAGGCCGTCACCTGATCGGCGGGGAGTTGCTGGCCGGTCGCCTTCATCTCTTGATTCTTGAGCGCCAGCATCCAGCGGGAAAATTCCGACTGGTCGAGCTGGCCATCGCCATTGGCGTCGTAGGCCGGAAATTCGCTGTCGACGATCGAGGCCACCGATGCGCCCGGAGTCGATTGCGCGGGGGTCGATTGCGCCGGGGTAGCGGCGGACGGCTGCGCCGGCATGGCGGCCGACGGCTGGGCGGGCTGCGTCGCGGCGCCGGGGGTCATGGCCTGCTGCGCCAGAGCCGGGGTCGCGGCCGTCAGAACGGTTGCCAATAAAAATGCGCGGATCATCATGATCTCCTGTTTCTAATCTTCTTGGGCCAGCAAAGGCGAAGACGCCAGCCTGCCCATTAGTGAAGATAGAATAGATTAATCCGCCCGGATGTTCCTGAACCCCCGTTCATCTTGCGTCATTCGACCAGTAAAATCGTTCGATTCGTCCCTTCTTCGTCATGGGTCCGCACGCCCGTCCACACAGGCGGGAGAAAAAGCGCGCCGATTTGCCCGCGGCGGGCGACGCTGCTAGGGGGCGCGGCACATCGACTTTCCGTTTCCAGCCAGACAGGATTCGCCCATGATCCCCCGCTATTCCCGCCCGCAGATGACCGCCCTCTGGGAGCCGGAAGCCCGCTTCAAAATCTGGTTCGAGATCGAGGCGCATGCGACAGAGAAGCTGGGCGAGCTGGGCGTGGTGCCGCCGTCGGCCGCCAAGGCGTTGTGGGACTGGTGGGCGACCAACCCGGCGATCGACGTGGACGCGATCGACGCGATCGAGGCCGTGACCAAGCATGACGTCATCGCCTTCCTCACCTGGGTCGCCGAGCAGGTGGGCGACGAGGCGCGCTTCATGCACCAGGGCATGACCAGTTCGGACGTGCTCGACACGTGCCTGGCGGTGCAACTGACCCGTGCCGCCGACATATTGATCGAGGATCTCGACCGGCTGCTGGACGTCATCAAGCGCCGCGCGTTCGAACATAAGCTGACCCCGACCATCGGCCGCAGCCACGGCATCCATGCCGAGCCGGTGACGTTCGGCCTCAAAATGGCGGAAGCCTATGCCGAATTCAGCCGCTGCCGCACCCGGCTGATCGCGGCGCGGGCCGAAGTCGCCACCTGCGCCATTTCCGGCGCGGTCGGCACCTTTGCCAATATCGACCCGCGCGTCGAGGAGCATGTCGCGGAGCAGCTGGGCCTGGCCATCGAGCCGGTATCGACGCAGGTCATCCCGCGCGATCGCCACGCGATGTTCTTCGCGACGCTGGGCGTCATCGCATCGTCCATCGAGCGGCTGGCGGTCGAGGTGCGCCACCTGCAACGCACCGAAGTGCTGGAGGCGGAGGAATATTTCTCGCCCGGCCAGAAGGGGTCGAGCGCGATGCCGCACAAGCGCAACCCGGTTCTGACCGAGAACCTGACCGGCCTTGCCCGCATGGTGCGCGCCTATGCCCTGCCCGCGATGGAGAATGTCGCGCTGTGGCATGAGCGGGACATCAGCCATTCGTCGGTCGAACGCTATATCGGCCCGGACGCGACCATCACGCTGGACTTCGCGCTCGGCCGCCTGACCGGGGTGATCGACAAGCTGCTGGTCTACCCTGAGCGGATGATGAAGAATCTCGACAAGATGGGCGGCCTGGTCCACTCGCAGCGCGTGCTGCTGGCGCTGACGCAGGCCGGCGTGAGCCGCGAGGATAGCTACCGCTACGTCCAGCGCAACGCGATGAAAGTGTGGGAATCGGACGGGCAATTGTCGCTGATGGAATTGCTCAAGGCCGACGCCGACGTCGCCGCCGCCCTGTCGCCCGACCAGATCGAGGAAAAATTCAACCTCGATTATCATTTCCGCCAGGTTGATACGATTTTCGAGCGGGTGTTCGGCAAGGCCTGACCCCCTGTCGCCCGGCGGCGCATTGCCGAGTCGCCGGGTGAGTTTGACGGCAGGGCGAAGTTCACAGTGTCGTCGGCGATTTTCCGCCCGAAGCGACCCCGACGCGACCACGAAGCGACCATGAGGCGACCACGAAGCGACACTCTGCGCCGGGCGGACGGGCGGCCATTGAGGCGTCCGGAAAGCGTTGGCGCGGGCGGGCAAATGCGTCATCCGCAAGGGTAGATCAGAAATAATCCTACATTGGTAGGGGGTGTGGGGTGGCGCAGGTCGGCGCTTCCGTGCTGGGTCGATTACGATGGTGGTGGCGACCAGCGGAAACAAACTAAAGGCCATGGAAGTCCGCTCTGCGCCATTTGTCGTCACTCACCGGCCCATCGTCATCTCTCAGAAGCGGCCATTCGTTCAGATTCGACCGGCCTATCTGGCAAAGGAAAGCTGCCGGTCGGCCATCGACCATTATTAGACGGCGCGCGGAGCAATCGGTCTGCCCGCTTGCGGACATTCGCAATGCCGCTACGCTGGCCTCATGACGGATGTATCACATTTGATCCCTGAACTCGCCGAATGGAACGATGGGCAAGGCATCGCGCCTTCTGATTGGATATGGATCGAAGGCCGAGCAGATCATGCTTTGGGTTTCTGCTCGTTGTTTTGGCCGGGAATCGTGTTGTTTGAAGACTATGTG
>NZ_BCYT01000016.1 GCF_001598335.1 Sphingobium abikonense NBRC 16140 | reverse complement strand
CTATGTGTTACGCGAACCACTTAATGAAGCGCGATTACGGGGGTGGGAAAGCCAAGGCCGCACTCGCCAGCAGATTGAAACCGCGATGAACGCCTTCCTGCTGGAAGACGTATTCCCGAACGATCCGACCGAACGCCAGCTAAAAGAAACGCAAACAGATCAATTGGCAAAGACAATGGCTGCGATGCTCCAAGCGAAACTCGCTTACGATTTTCCAGAACGTCGCTTCTTGGCATTCACGCTGGCGGGAGAAGACTTCGGGGTTTCGTTCCATCAGATTTGATGGCTGCTTTTCCTATCGTCTAAGCCGAAAGCCGCCAGTCGGCTTCCCACCCATCTCTATTGCTCTTATCGTATCAACAAGGTCGGCGCCAAGGCAGAGCGGACGTTCCGTTTTCAGTTCCTGCCTGCATAGCCCGATGATGGCGATCATGGGTGGGAAGGCGACTGTCGGCTTACGGTTGGTCGAAAGCATTAACCAGACGTGCCATCGGACATGCGTGCGAGGCAAGTTCGAGCTTAACAATTTCTCGTCGCCCATATGCAGGGCTTACCACAAACGAAACTCTCACTCTTGAGTCCCCCCGGACCAAACCTCCCGCCGTAGATACCGAATGAAAAGCCGGGCGCACTTCGCCTGCTCCATAGCTAAACACTAGGCCGTTGACGCTCCACTCTTCGTTTCCTGCGACCGTCTTTGTGCCGGTCTGAGAGCCCGGACGAAAATAGGCTAAGCAGCCTTCTGTCTTGTCGATGTGCCCTAATTTAACCGCTTCACGAATATCGGCTGTGTAGCGAACATCTGTTGCAATTATATATCCGCAAATACCAATCCATGCGGCTGCAAAAATCGGGAGTGAGCGACGCCAGCGCCAACGCCTTCTAATTGCCAGCCATGCAAGGCCCACGAGACCCATGCCTGCAATTACGAAAATGGCGATGAACCAATAGGCCGGGCGGATAATATCGGGTTTGCTGGTGAGATCGAAAACGGTCTGAAAAGCAGGGGTCATGCTTTGAAGCTATCGCCTCGCCAGTTTGGCCGCAATTGGTGACTGCCGCTTAACGGTGGAATGTCCTATAATGGTCGGCTGCTGCCTATCCTTGGTTATTGCCTAGTCGTTGATTTCAACACGAATGCACGCTCGAAAGATGCCAGTTTCGCCCTCTTCACGGTGCCAGACCTCAACCACATTGTAGTAGTTGAAATACCCTCCTGCATCCTTGGAGATGTATTCTCCTATCCGGGGCAAAAAAGAAAAATCGCCTTGAAAAAGGGGCGTCATCTCATCTTTTTCAAAAACTTCGACGGTTGGCATGGTGGTCTCCTTTCGCCGTTTTAGCTTTATCGCTTGATGTCCGCTATCAGGAAGCAGTTAAAGCCTGTCGACCGGCAAGAACTGGTCGATGGGCGACAGACAGCTATTTCCGACCGCGATCGTGCCGACTGCCTAGAAGGGGACCGGCGGCTATTGCCGCTTCGCTGCCCGTAAGCCGACATTCCGCAAACGGCCAGTTTGCGCCGGCCCAACATACCTCCCAAAGCTAAGACATCGTCACTTGCCAATCTTTCGCGTCAGGCAAATGTGGCACGCGGATTCCGTAGCTACCCCGCAGCCCTCCCCCGCTATTCCAAGCCGCTCTTGCGCGCCTGGCCCACGAAGTTCAGCGCGGCGCGGGCGGTTTCGGCTATGGCGGCTTCGGCTTTCTTGGCGTCGATGGTCGGGCGGTCGAGATAGATGGCGAGGATATATTCCTCGCCCGTGGGGGACTTGACCAGCGCCACGTCATTATAGGCGGTGCCGCAGCTGCCGGTCTTGCTGCCCGAGGTCCAGCCTTCGGGCAGGCCGGCCTTGATGCGCTTGTCGCCGGTGCTGCTGGCGTTGAACCAGGCGCGCAGGCGGTCGGCGCTTTCCGCTTTGAGGTCGCGGAAGAAGAGGCGCGCCATCAGGCCCGCCATGGCGGCGGGCGTGGTGGTGTCGCGCGGGTCGCCTTGCGCATTTTCATTGAGCGTGGGCTCGTTGCGGTCGAGCCGGGTGACATCATCGCCATGGACGCGCATGAAGGCGGTCAGCCCTTCCGGCCCGCCCAGCATCGGCAGCAGCAGATTGGCGGCGCTGTTGTCGCTCACTTCCACCGCCGCGCGCGCCAATTCCTCCATCGACATGCGGCCGCGCTTCAGGTTCTTCTTCACCACCGGCGCGTAATCGAGCACATCCTCCTTGCCGAAGGGGATGGTCCCTTCCAGCCCGAACTTGCCGCCATCCGCGCCGGTCAGCACGGCGGCGGCCAGCGGCGCCTTGAAGGTCGAGCACATGGCGAACCGCTCGTCGCGGTTGAAGCCCAGGAGCAGCGCGCCCTGCCGGTCGACCAGCGCGACGCCCAGGCGGCCGCCCGTCTCCTCCTCAATCTCCTTGGGATTGCGGACCTGCTCCAGCGCCGATTGCGGCACCAGATAGCGCGGCGCTGTGGGCATGAGAGTGTCGAGATTGCCGGTCGGCGCGGGCTCCTTCGCCGGGGTCTTCTGCCGATCAGCGGCGGACGCGGGCGCGGCGAGCAGCGCCAGCAGGCCAAGGGCGGTGACGATCTTCATGGGGCGGCCCCTTACATTCCCTGCATATTGTTAAATTCGCCCGGAATGCGGACGGTGAGGCTGTCCATCGCGGGATCGAGGACGATCTGGCAGGACAGGCGGCTGGTGCGCGTGGCGGCGGCGGCGAGATCGAGCATGTCCTCCTCATCCTCGCTGGCGCGGGGCAGCCGGGCGAAGTCGGCGGCGTCGACGATGACATGGCAGGTGGAGCAGGCCATCTGGCCCTCGCACGTGCCCTCCAGCGGCTGGCCCGCTGCCTGCGCGACCTCCAGCAAGATGGCGCCGGCCGGCCCGTCGACCTCCTGCCGCCGCTCCCCATCGGCGCTGATGAAGGTGACCCTGGTCATGATATGCGCTCCCTTCGTCACGGCGCCGCTTGTGCGGCTGCCGCCTCATTCAACGCCCTTGCAGCCCTCTCCACCTCATCCGGCGTCGTGTAGCGGCCAAAGCCGATCCGCACCGATCCGCGCGCCTGGCCATCGGTCAGCCCCAGCGCGCGCAGCACATGGCTAGGCCGCCCGGACCCGCTTGCGCAAGCGCTGCCGAGCGAAAAAGCGATATTGCGGCAATAAGACAACAGCCGCGCGCCGTCGATCCCGTCGCGCCGCAGGTTGAGATTGCCGGGATAGCGGTGCGTCGCGCTGCCGTTGAGCGACCAGTCGGGGAGCGCCGCGCGGGCGAGCGCGGCAAGGCTTTCGACATGGGCACGGTCGCTGGCGGCATTTTCGCGCATCAGCCGGGCGGCGACGCCAAAGCCTGCGCACAGCGCCGGGGACAGGGTGCCAGATCGCAGCCCCCCTTCCTGCCCACCGCCATGGATCAGCGGCGCGGGACGGACGCCTTCGCGCAGCCAGAGCGTGCCCACGCCCTTTGGCCCGTGGATCTTGTGCGCGCTGATCGCGATCATGTCGCAGCCATCGGGGATGGGCACGCGGCCATAGCCCTGCACCGCGTCGCACAGGAACAGCGCGCCAGCATCGCGCGCCAGTGCGCCAAGCGCCTCTATCGGCTGGATCACGCCGATTTCGTTGTTGACCAGCATCGCGGCGACCAGCGCCACACCGGGGCGGATGGCGGCGCGGGCCGCGTCCATATCGACCAGGCCGTCGCTATCGACCGGCAGGATCGTCACGTCCCGCCCCTGTCGCCGCATCGCGTCGGCCGTATCGAGCACGGCCGCATGCTCGGTCGCGATGGTGACGATGCCGCCGGGCGGTGCGCCCTGGATCGCGATGTTGAGCGCCTCGGTCGCGCCGGAAGTGAAGATCAGGCGGCCGCCGGGGGGCAGCAGGCGGGCAATCTCGTCCCGCGCGACTTCGACCTGCGCGGCGGCGACGCGGCCGGGGCGATGGGCGCTGTGCGGATTGGCGTACTGGTCGCGCAGCAGCGGGACCATGGCGTCGAACACTTCGGGCGCGAGCGGCGTCGTCGCCTGATAATCAAGATAGATCATGGCCGCGCCCGGTGCGCCATGGCGGTCCAGACGGCAAGGAACCGGTCGACGTCGCCCTCGCTGGTCTGCGGGCCAAAGCTGACGCGGACGACCTCCCCCGCCGCCGCCTCGTCCCAGCCCATCGCGCCCAGCACATGGCTGGTCTTCAAGGAGCCGGACGAACAGGCGCTGCCGGCGGACACCGAAATGCCCTGCATGTCGAACTGAATGAGTTGCGCGCGGGCGGAGAGGCCGGGCATGCGGTAGCTGGCGATGGTGGGGATGCGGGGCGCGTCGCGCGCGACGATCGCGCCGCCCGCAGCTTCTATCCCGGCGTCAAGGCGTGCGCGCAAGGAAGCGGCGCGGAGCAACCAGTCGCTCTGCGCGTCGAGGGCGGCGGCCATGGCGAGGATCGCGGGCAGATTTTCGGTGCCCGCGCGATAGCCCTGTTCCTGCCCGCCGCTGGGCGCGATCAGGGTGAGATCGCGGATCAGTAGCGCGCCGACGCCAGGCGGACCGCCGAATTTATGCGCGCTCACCGCGATCATGTCGGCGTCCGGCAGCGGCAGCTTGCCCGCGCTCTGGGCGCAATCGGCAAACAGGATGCCGGATGCGCAGTCGATCCCTTCGAGCGGCTGGATCACGCCGGTTTCGTTATTGACGTGCTGGATGGCGAGGATGGCGTTTGCGTGCGCAGGCTCAGCCCGCACGGCATTGAGGACAATTCCGTCGGCGTCGACCGGAAGGCGGTCCGCGCCCGGCGTTACGCGCAGCACGGCGTCATGCTCGACGGGTGAGGTCACGATCCGGCGCGCCCTGGCGCGGGTCAGCGCGATGGCGATCGCTTCGCTGGCCCCGGAGGTGAAAATGACATGCCCCTTCCACCCCAAAGCGGCGGCGATCCGGGCGCGCGCATCTTCCAGCGCGGCGCGCGCGGCGCGGCCGTCGGCATGGGGGCTGGACGGGTTGGCCCACAGGTCCAGCGCGGCGACCATGGCGGCGCGCGCCTGCGGCAGCATCGGGGTCGTGGCGGCATGATCAAGGTAAAGGCGGTCGGCGGCCAAGCGGCGTTACTCATTGATTGCGGAAATGGCGGCGGCTTCTATATAGGCGGTCTGCCGCGCCGCGCCAGCTTCGCCTGATGCTTGCGCCGACCCTTTTTCCCGCCGCCCCGGTCCTTGCCCAAGGAACAGGACGGCCCAGAACGATAACAGGTGCCATGCCCGACGTCATTTTCCCCGGACCCGAAGGCCGTCTTGAAGGCCGTTTCAGCCCCCCGCCGCGCCCGCGCGCGCCCGTCGCGATGATCCTGCATCCCCACCCGCAGGGCGGCGGCACGATGAACGACCGGATCACCCAGGCGCTCTACAAGACGTTCGTGAAGCGCGGCTTTGCCGTGCTGCGCTTCAATTTCCGGGGCGTGGGCCGCAGCCAGGGGACGTTCGACAATGGCGTGGGCGAATTGTCCGACGCGGCCGCCGCGCTCGACTGGGTGCAGAGCTTCCACCCCGAAGCGCAGACGACGTGGATCGCGGGCTTTTCCTTTGGGGCGTGGATCGGCATGCAACTGTTGATGCGCCGGCCTGAAATTCGCGGCTTCATCTCGGTCGCGCCGCCCGCCAACATGTATGACTTCTCGTTCCTGGCCCCCTGCCCGTCGAGCGGCATCATCGTGCAGGGGACGGCGGACGAAGTCGTGACGGCAAGCGCGGTGCAGAAGCTGGTCGACAAGCTGCGCACGCAAAAGGGCATCACCATCCATCATGACGAGATTCGCGGCGCGAATCACTTTTTCGAGCATGAGCTGGATCAGCTGATGAAGTCGGTCGACAATTATCTGGATATGCGCCTGTCGCCGGATTCGCCGATCCGCTGATCGGACCGACCCAGGCCGAACAGGCAAAAAGGGCGCGGTTGCCATTTGGCCACCGTGCCCTTTTTGCTGACCCGCGCTCCCCCCGAAGCGCGGTGCGTCAGTTCGCCTTGCTCATGTCCACCTTTTCCACCCATTCGGGGTAGAAGGTCGGCTCGCGGTTGGACCAGCCGGCCGCGGTCGCTGCGGCTTCGCTGATCGACTGGAGCAGAGTGCGGCGCTTTTCCGGGTGAAGGTGCGGCAGGCTGGCCGCCGCGCAAAAGGCGCCCGGCAGCCAGGGCCGCGATCCCGCGCCGAGCAACCGTTCATAGAGGAAGCGATAGGCCGAAAAGCTGCCCAGCCGATCCTGCCCCAGGTCGAACGCGGACACAGTGACCAGCGGCGCCATGAAGGGTTCGGCTTGTTCCAGGCCGCTGTCATCGGGCACACGCATCTTGATGTCGTCGAGACGCCCGTAAATGCGGGCCTGCGCCCGGATCGAGGCTTCCTCGACCAGATCGCGCGACCACAGCTTCGTCGCGTCGCGACGGCGCAAGCCGATGTCCAGGGATCTGCGGATATAGCGTTGTGTCGCAGACGGGAAGCTCGCGAATTCGCGCAGTTCCGCCAAGGTGATGGCGCCGTCCGCTGGTCTTGCACTCGTGCCCATAGTCTTGCCCTCCGACTTCAAGTCGTACGACAGACTATGCGCCTTCCATGGTTACCGAAGGCTTAAGCGCCCATTCTGCCGCCGTTCACAAGGGATCAGATTTGGTTGTGCAGCGCAACATGAAAATCCGCGTTTGCGACAAATGGATGACGGTTGCGCTACCGGGATCAGGCCACCGCGGCGACATCCTGCGTCAGCCAGGCAAAGGCCGTGTCGGCCCTGTCGAAAATTTGAAGGTAGGATTGCGTCATTTCCCGCTGCACCTGCAACCGCGCCAGTGCGCTGGCCGTGACGATGGCTATGCGGCGCGCCTGGGGGAAGCCGGCAAAATGCGTGCGAAACATGGCCAGCGCATCTTGCGGCTGAATGGCGCTTTGACTCATATCCATGCGCAGAAGGTAGCCGGGATAGAATCCGTTACGGTCAAATTCGGTCCAGCAGGCGCGGGCATAGGCTTCGACGTCGTGGACAGTGAAATAGCGATGCCACGCCACGTCCATCAGGCGCAGGTCAGAACGGAACGCGATATCATAATGACGGTCGGGCATTGACGGCGAACTCCAGGATCGCGCGTCAATGCCCTAAAAATCTTAGCAAAAGGCTTAAGCGCTCGTTCTGCTCGCCAACGCCGCGCCGATCATGTTGCGCCATACCGCCACATCGCCAGCGCTCGCCATCTGCGCATCAGGCTCCCGCAGGGTATGGAGAATGGCATAGGCATCCTCCACATGATCCGGCCAGGACGCGTCGACCGCGCTCGATGCATGGGCATCCTGGCCTTCGCCATTGAGGCTGAGATGACGGCCGGCCAGAACCCGGGCAATACGCTCCACGGCGGGCGTGCAGGACGTTGGCATCGAACGGGTCACTCCTCTCACTCTTTTATGGTCGCCGCATGATAGCATCAATATGGCCCGCCGCCATCATTCCTCTTCGCGATAGCCCGACGATGGCACGGGATCGCCCTTGTCGCCCGACCGCGCGGTCGAAGGCGGATCGGAGGCATCCATCGAATCCTTGAGGCCCTCCTCCAGCTTTTCCTCCGTGCTAACGACATGATCCTGCTGATCGGTTTCGCGCTCGTCGCGCGCTTCCTCGCGGCTGTTCGGGCGGATGTCGCTCTTGTCACTCATGTCACTCTCCTTCTGCGCACCGTTAGCGCGTCTTCGCCTAAGTCAACGACGGGTGGGAGGCGCGGTTCCGCTGTTGATCGTTCGACCAACACGCATCGCGGTTCGACCAGTTACCGCGGCGCAGGGCGACAAGAATGGCGGATAGGGTTAGACAGGGTCCATGACATTGTTTCCCGAAGACGGCGATCGCGGCGTTTCACCAGCCATCGCGCTTTATTCGATTCTGGGCTTCTGGCTGTTCTACACCATGCTGGTCAGCCTGCGCGCCGCCGTCGTGGGCTTTGAATCGCAGATGGAAATGGCCGCCCGCCGCATGGTGGTGGCGATCATCGGCATCATCATCACCTGGGTGCTGTATCTGGTGCTGCGCCGGTTCGATGCGCGGCCGCTGGCGCTGCGGATCGTCGCCGCCTTTTCGCTGGCCGCGCCCTTCGCACTCGCGATGGCGGCGACCAACTATTATATGTTCAACGTCTATGACCCCACGATGTTCGCCGACGCGGACATGCAGAAAAAGGCGCTGGAGGAAAATTACGCGCTGATCAGCATCGTCGAGGATGCGATCAGCCGCTTCTTCTTCCTGTCGGCCTGGGCGGGCCTCTATCTTGCCCTGTCCTACGCCAGCGAAGCGCGCCGCGTGGAGCGCCGCGCCGCCCGGCTCGAGCGCGCGGCGCAGCAGGCCGAATTGCGATCGCTCCGCTATCAGGTGAACCCGCATTTCCTGTTCAACACATTGAATTCGCTGTCGTCGCTGGTGATGAAGGACCGGCGCGACGAGGCCGAGCAGATGATCATGTCGCTCAGCAATTTCTATCGCACCAGCCTGACCGGCGATCCGCTCGACGATGTGCCGCTGGCGGAGGAGGTGCATCTCCAGAAACTTTATCTGGATATTGAGGGCGTGCGCTTTCCCGACCGGTTGAAGACGGTGATCGACATTCCGCCATCGCTGCTGACCGCCTGCGTCCCGGGGCTGATCCTGCAACCCGTGGTCGAAAATGCGATCAAATATGGCGTGTCGCGCACGTCGCAGCCGGTGGAGATTCGCATCACCGCGCGCGAGGATGGCGATCTGATGCATATCAATGTGACCGATGATGGTCCCAATCCGCCCGGTGACGCCGATGGCGGCAGCGGCATCGGCCTTGCCAATGTGCGCGACCGGCTGACCGCGCGCTTTGGCGAGAGCGGGCGGATCGTCTATGGTCCGCGCGAGGCGGGCGGCTTTGCCGTGCTGCTGACTCTGCCCATCCTTCGCAAGGGGTGCTGAACGCATCATGTCCATTCGCACGATGATCGTCGATGACGAACCGCTGGCGATCGAGCGGTTGCAGATGCTGTGCGCGCGCGAACCGCGCATCGCCCTGGTCGGCACCGCCAGCGATGGCGAGGCGGCGCTGCGCCTGATCGAGGGGTTGAAGCCCGACCTTGTCATGCTGGACATCGCCATGCCGCTGCTGGACGGCATCGGCGTCGCGCGCGCGGTCGGGCGGATGGGTATGCGTCCCGCGGTCATTTTCGTGACCGCCTTCGAAGGCTTCGCGGTCGAGGCGTTCGACCTGGCGGCGGTCGATTACATGCTGAAACCCGTCGCGCATGATCGCCTGTCGCGCGCCATCGACCGGGTGGAGGCGGCGCTGCGCAACCGCTTGCCCGAAGGGGAAGCGGCGGCCGAGCCGCAACCTGAATGGGCCGAGGAATTCTGGGTGCCGCACCGGTCCGAGCTGATCCGCCTGGCCGCCGACCAGATCGACCGGATCGAGGCGGAGCGTGACTATATGCGGCTGCATGTCGGGCAGCACAGCTATTTGCTGCACCAGACGATCAGTTCGCTGGAGGAGCGGCTGGACCCGCAGCAATTTGTCCGCCTGCATCGGTCGCATATCGTGCGGCGCGACCATATCGCGCGGCTGCGCCATGATGGCAGCGGCGTGTGGTTCGCCGCGCTGGCGGACGGGGGCGAGATCAGGATCGGGCGCACATTCCTGGCGAACGCACGGGCGATGACGGGGCGCTGAGCCTCAGCGCGTTTCCAGCAGGCGCGCGTCCGGCCCCGGCAGCGCCGTGATCGCGACATTGGCGAACATGACGAGGCCGGCGATGATCATCAGCGTGCCGCGCTTGCGATCGCCCTTGCGCATGATGGCATAGATGCCGCCGCCCGTCAGCAAGACGCCCGCGAGCATGAGGATGGAAAGTAGCGTGCCGGCCATGGCCGATGCCATAAGCGGCAAGCTGGACTGTGGCAATTGCCGCCTTGTCCTCCTATGAGGCGCGCAGACACGAATCACCCGCAGGTGAAGGACCGTTGCAACCCATGAACATCGCCATCGCTTCCGATCATGCCGCCGTCGAATTGAAGGCGGAACTGGCGCAGTGGCTGCGCGCGGAGGGGCATACGGTCGAGGATCTGGGGCCGGCGACCGCCGACCGGGTGGATTATCCCGATTATGGTTACAAGCTCGCGACGGCGATCGCGTCTGGCGCGGCCGAGCGCGGCATCGCTCTGTGCGGATCGGGCATCGGCATTTCGATCGCGGTCAACCGCAACCCGGCGTGCCGCTGCGCCCTGGTCGGTGAGCCGCTGTCGGCCGCCCTGGCGCGCGAGCATAATGACGCCAATGTGCTCGCCATGGGCGCGCGCCTGACCGGCGTCGACATGGCGAAGGCCTGCGTGACCGCATTCCTGACCACCGAATTTGGCGGCGGGCGCCATGCCGGCCGCGTCGACAAACTCTCCCAGCCTGCGCTCTGAAAGGATCCCGCGATGAGCACCGACACCCTCTCCCCCCCCGCCCTGTCGGACATTCGTTCGGACGGCTATTTCACCCGCAGCCTGGCTGATGCCGACCCCGCCGTCTTTGGCGGCGTGCAGCAGGAGCTGAAGCGCGAGCAGACGCAGATCGAACTGATCGCGTCGGAAAACATCGTGTCCAAGGCGGTGCTGGAAGCGCAAGGCTCCGTCTTCACCAACAAATATGCCGAAGGCTATCCGGGCAAGCGCTATTATCAGGGCTGTGCGCCGTCGGACGTGGTGGAGCAACTGGCTATCGACCGCGCCAAGCAATTGTTCGGCTGCAACTTCGTCAACGTCCAGCCCCATTCTGGCGCGCAGGCCAATGGCGGCGTCATGCTGGCGCTGGTAAAGCCGGGCGAAACGATCATGGGCCTCAGCCTGGACGCGGGCGGCCACCTGACCCACGGGTCCAAGCCCAGCATGTCGGGCAAATGGTTCAACGCCGTGCAATATGGCGTGCGCGAGGACACCCACCTCATCGACTATGACGATGTCGAGCGGCAGGCGATCGAATGCCAGCCGAAGCTGATCATCGCCGGCGGCAGCGCCTATCCGCGCCAGATCGACTTCGCCCGCTTCCGCGCGATCGCGGACAAGGTCGGCGCTTTGTTCATGGTGGATATGGCGCATTTCGCAGGGCTGGTGGCCGGCGGCGCGCACCCGTCGCCCTTTGACCACGCCCATGTCGTGACGACGACCACGCACAAGACGCTGCGCGGTCCGCGTGGCGGCATGATCCTGACCGATGACGAGGCGATCGCCAAGAAGATCAATTCGGCCATCTTCCCCGGCCTTCAGGGCGGACCGCTGATGCATGTCATCGCCGCCAAGGCGGTGGCGTTCGGCGAGGCGCTGCGTCCTGAATTCAAGACCTATGCGCAGCAGATCGTCACCAATGCCCGGGCGCTGGCGACGAAGCTGGAGCAGCGCGGGCTGGCCGTCATTTCCGGCGGCACCGACACGCATCTGGCGCTCATCGACCTGCGCCCCTACGGCATTTCGGGCAAGGACGCGGACGAGGCGCTGGAGCGCAGCTTCATCACCTGCAACAAGAATGGCGTGCCGGGCGACCCGCTGCCGCCGACCAAGACCAGCGGCATCCGCGTGGGTTCACCCGCCGGCACCACGCGCGGTTTCGGCGTCGCGGAGTTCGAGGCGATCGGCGACATGATCGCCGATGTGCTGGAGGGGCTGCGCGACAAGGGCGAGGAAGGCGACGCGAGCGTCGAAGCCAATGTGCGCGAGCGCGTCAGCGCCCTGTGCGCGCGCTTCCCGATCTACGAGGGGTAAGACCGCTTGCGCTGCCCCTTCTGCGCCCATGAGGACAGCCAGGTGAAGGACAGCCGGCCGACGGAGGATGGCGCCGCTATCCGCCGTCGCCGCCAGTGCGAGGCGTGCGGCGCGCGCTTCACCACGTTCGAACGCATCCAGCTCCGCGACATCTGGGTAGTGAAGAGCGAGGGCCGCAAGGAAGCGTTCGACCGGGACAAGCTGGCGCGATCGGTCGGCATAGCCTGCCGCAAGCGGCCGATCGACCCCAGCCGGCTGGAAAAGCTGATTTCGGGCATTCAGCGCCAGCTCGAAACCAGCGGCGAGGGCGAAGTCCCCGCCCGCGCGATCGGCGAAATGGTGATGGAAGGGCTCAAACGCCTCGACAGCGTGGCCTATATCCGCTTCGCCAGCGTCTATAAGGACTTCACCGACGCCAAGGATTTCGAGGAATTCGCCGGCACGGTGCAGGAGGTGGGGCGTGAGTGAGGGGCCTTGGCCCGCACGCCAACTGCCGTTCGTCCTGAGTAGCCATTGAGCGAAGCCGAAATGGCGTATCGAAGGACCGCGAGATGAGTTTTCACACCTATATGCTGCGCTGCGCCGATGGCAGCTATTATCTCGGGCATACGGATAGTCTCGATGCGCGGATCGCGCAGCATCAGTCCGGCGACATTGCTGGGTATACGCACAGCCGCCCGCCCGTCTCCCTGGTGTGGCAGCAGGACTTTGGCTCGCGTGAGGAAGCCATAGCCGCCGAGCAGCAGATCAAGGGTTGGTCGCGCAAGAAGAAAGAGGCGCTGATCGCCGGCGATTGGGAGTTGATCAGCGCGTTGGCGCGCAAATCCTTCGATACGGGGCTTCGGCAGGCTCAGCCCCTACTCAGGACGAACGGGGAAAGGGGGCACATATCTCCCATAATCGTCCTCGTCCGCCCGCAACTGGGCGAGAATATCGGCAAGGCAGCACGGGCCATGCTGAATTTCGGGCTGACCGAGATGCGGCTGGTCAGCCCGCGCGATGGCTGGCCCAATCCTGATGCGGGGCCGGCAGCGGCGGGCGCGGACGTTGTGCTGGACGGCGCGCAGGTCTATGAGACGCTGGCCGATGCGGTTGCCGATTGCGCCCATGTCTATGCGACCACGGTACGCAAGCGCGGCGTGACCAAGCCGGTCGTGACGCCCGAGGAAGCGGCGCGTGAAATCCATGGCGCGACGGGGCGCAGCGCGTTCGTCTTCGGCCCGGAACGATCGGGCCTGGAAACCGACGATGTCGCGCTGGCGCGCAAGATACTGACGGTGCCGATCAACCCCGACTTCGGATCGCTCAATCTGGCGCAGGCGGTGATCCTGTGCGCCTATGAATGGTCGAAACAGGCGTCGCTGACGCAGCCCACCATGTCCGATCTGGGCGAACCCGCGCCGCAAGAGGAACTGGAAGGGATGATCGGCCAGCTGGAAACGCTGTTGGACAGCGCAGGCTATTTCTTCCCGCCCGATCGCGCGCCCGCGACCAAGC
Source organism: Sphingobium abikonense NBRC 16140 (assembly GCF_001598335.1). GTDB lineage: Bacteria > Pseudomonadota > Alphaproteobacteria > Sphingomonadales > Sphingomonadaceae > Sphingobium > Sphingobium abikonense. The sequence continues at coordinate 63,395 of NZ_BCYT01000016.1, read as the reverse complement.
GGACACTGCGCAACCTGCTGACCAAGCCGGGCTGGAATCATCTGGAGGTACGGACATTGCGCGGCGTATTGTCCGCGCTGGGCAACCCCCGCGCCCGCTGACCCGCCGGTCAGATGCCGCCGGGATGCACCGGCCAGCCGCCCTGCTCCAGCGCGTCGGTCAACGCGGACACGCAGGCGTCCAGCCGCGCCGGATCCGTCGAGCGCACGACGAAATTCGCGCCGGTGCGGCCTTCGCGGAAAAAAGGGTAGCTGCCGATCTGGCAGCCTTCATGCGCCCGCTCGGTCTTGCCCAGCAGGTCGGCAACCTCGCTTTCGGCGACCCAGCAGCCGATCGTCGTCGCCAGCAGCGGGCTGCCCCCCTCCAGCGTGCCGGTCAGGGCTTCGAGCATGCCGGCGGTAATCGAAGGCACCCCGGCCATGATGAAGATATTGCCGTGCCGGATGCCCGGCGCGCCCGACATGCGGTTTTCGATCAGGCTCGCGCCATCTGGCACGCGCGCCATGCGCAATCGCGCGTCGGTGAGGCCGCCGCGCGTCTCATAATAGCTTTCAAGCACTGCCCGCGCCTTGGGATGGACAATGACCTCGACGCCCAGCGCCGCCGCAATGGCGTCAACGGTGATGTCATCATGAGTGGGGCCGATGCCGCCGGTGGTGAACAGATAATCATTGCGCGCACGCAGGATATTGACCGCCTCGACAATGGCGGGCTGATCATCGGCGACGACGCGCACTTCGGCCAGCCTGATGCCCTGGACATTAAGCCAGGTCGCGATCTGCGCCACATTCCTGTCCTGCGTCCGGCCCGACAATATCTCGTCACCGATGACGATCAGGGCGGCGGTCCAGGTGCGGTTCGGATCAGGCATGGCGCGGTCATAGCCGCGCCCGCGCGCCCTGCCTAGACGCCCCCTCGCATTATGGCGTGCGAGCGATTATAAACGGGTCATGACCGAATATATGACGATGACGGCCGATGCGCCGGTGAGCCGATCGACCGCGATCAAGCTGCATGACGAATCCGGCTTTGCAGGCATGCGCAAGGCCGGGCGGCTGGCAGCCGAGATACTCGACGCTCTGGTCCCCCATGTCGTGCCCGGCGTCACCACCGGCGAACTGGACGATATCGTGCGCCGCATGACGCTGGAGGGCGGCGGCGTCCCTGCGACGCTGGGCTATCGCGGCTACACGCACAGCTGCTGCATCAGCCTCAACAATGTCATCTGCCATGGCATTCCGGGCGACACGAAGATCAAGGATGGCGACATCCTCAACATCGACGTCACGCCGCAGGTGGGTGGCTGGCACGGCGATACCAGCCGCATGTATATTGCCGGCGACGCGCCGATCAAGGCACGCCGACTGGTCGAGATTACCTATGAATGCCTGATGCTGGGCATCGAGCAGGCGAAGCCCGGCAATCATCTGGGCGACATCGGCCATGCGATCCAGCGCTTTGCCGAAAAGCATCGTTATGGCGTGGTGCGCGATTTCTGCGGCCATGGCCTGGGCCGCGTATTTCATGACAGCCCGGAGGTGGTGCATATCGGCCGCCCCGGCACGGGTCCCGAATTGCGGCCGGGCATGTTCTTCACGATCGAGCCGATGATCAATATCGGCAAGCCGGACGTCCGCATGCTGGACGATGGCTGGACCGCGGTGACGCGCGACCGCAGCCTGTCGGCGCAATTTGAACATAGTATCGGCATCACCGAAACCGGATGCGAGATTTTTACGCAAAGCCCGGCCGGCCTGCACTGTCCACCCTATAGCTGATCGAGCGATGCCCATTATTTGGGCAGGGCGACAGGATATTGCCCGGAATGCGGGCAATATGGACAAAGATTGCTGCATCGCCGAAAGCAGTCCTAGCGATTCGCCGGTTGGCACGGTAATTGATAGCCATGAGGGACGGGCACCAGCCTTGCGGGGGCATGGGATCGTCGCTTGAGGAGAGGCATGGAGGCACCGCCGTGCATGTCGGGGCGCGTCATGGGTTGGGATTATTTGCGATGAAGAAGATCGAGGCGATCATCAAGCCGTTCAAGCTGGACGAAGTGAAGGAAGCGCTGCACGAAGTGGGCGTTTCGGGCATCACCGTCACCGAAGCCAAGGGGTTCGGCCGGCAGAAGGGCCATACCGAACTGTATCGCGGCGCCGAATATGTGGTCGATTTCCTGCCCAAGGTGAAGCTGGAAGTGGTGGTCGATGATTCGGTCGCCGATCGCGTGGTCGAAGCGATTTCCGCCGCGGCCCAGACCGGCCGGATCGGCGATGGCAAGATTTTCATTTCCGCGATCGAGGGCGCGGTGCGCATCCGCACCGGCGAGCGCGACAGCGACGCAATCTGACAAGACGGCCGGTTTCATCGGGGCCGGCCGGCCAGGCATCAACAAACCCCTTCGGGGGGGTTTTTCTGAAAGAAGGGCAAGCGCATATGGCCAACACGCCAAAAGACATCCTGAAGATGATCGAGGAAAAGGAGATCGAATGGGTCGATGTCCGCTTCACCGATCCCAAGGGCAAGTGGCAGCACCTGACCATGGTGTCGAGCGTGCTTGGCGAGGATGAACTGACCGACGGCCTGATGTTCGACGGCTCCTCGATCGAGGGGTGGAAGGCGATCAACGAGTCGGACATGATCCTCAAGCCCGACCTCGACGCCGTCTATGTCGATCCGTTCAGCGCGACGCCGATGCTCATCATCTTCTGCGACATTGTCGAGCCTGACACGGGCGAACTCTACAGCCGCGATCCCCGCTCGACCGCCAAGCGCGCCGAAGCCTTCGTCAAGTCGGCCGGGTTCGGCGACACGGTCTATGTCGGTCCGGAAGCCGAATTCTTCATGTTCGACGACGTGCGCTTCGAAAACGACTATTCGCAAAGCTACTACAAGATCGACGACATCGAACTGCCGACCAACACCGGCAAGGAATATGAAGGCGGGAACCTCGGCCACCGTCCGCGCGCCAAGGGCGGCTATTTCCCGGTCGCGCCGGTCGATCCGTGCACCGACATCCGCGCCGAAATGGTCAGCACTATGCTGGAAATGGGCCTGCCCTGCGACAAGCATCACCATGAAGTCGCCGCCGCGCAGCACGAACTGGGCCTGACCTTCGGCACGCTGGTGCAGACCGCCGACCGCATGCAGATCTACAAATATGTCGTGCAGATGGTCGCGCAGGCCTATGGCAAGACCGCGACCTTCATGCCCAAGCCGATCGCGCAGGACAATGGCAGCGGCATGCACACGCATATGTCGATCTGGGAAGGCGGCAAGCCGCTGTTTGCGGGCGACGGCTATGCGGGCCTTTCGGAAACCTGCCTCTATTTCATCGGCGGCGTCATCAAGCATGCCAAGGCGCTTAATGCCTTCACCAATCCGACCACCAACAGCTACAAGCGGCTGGTGCCGGGCTTCGAAGCGCCGGTGCTGCTCGCCTATTCGGCGCGTAACCGTTCGGCCTCCTGCCGCATTCCCTATGGCGCGGGCGCCAAGGCGAAGCGCGTGGAGTTCCGCTTCCCCGACGCGATGGCCAACCCCTATCTGTGCTACGCCGCGCTGCTGATGGCGGGCCTCGACGGCATCGAGAACAAGATCCATCCGGGCGCCGCGATGGACAAGAATCTCTACGACCTGCCGCCCGAAGAGCTGAGCCAGGTTCCGACCGTCTGCGCGTCGCTGCGCGAGGCGCTGACCAGCCTGGAAGCGGATTACGAATTCCTGCTCAAGGGCGACGTCTTCACCAAGGATCAGATCGAAGCCTATATCGAACTGAAATGGCCCGAAGTCTATCGTTGGGAAATGGCGCCGTCGCCGGTTGAATTCGACATGTATTACAGCGCCTGATCCTTTCCCAGGCATTGTGAAGAGAAGCCCGGCCGCGCGAGCGGTCGGGCTTTTTTTTGCGTTTCGACGCTTGTCCGGTCGGCCCGGCCCCCTCACATCGGCGCGATGAACCCGCTCGCATCGCTCGGCCTTTCCGTCCCCATCATTCAGGCGCCAATGGCTGGTGTGTCCTCGCCCAACATGGCGGCGGCCGTCAGCAACGCCGGCGCCTTAGGCTCGATCGCGGTAGGCGCCGTCGACGCGAGCCAAGCCCGGGCCATGATCGACGCCGTGGCCGCACGCACCAACCGCCCCTTCAACGTCAATCTGTTCGTCCACCAACCCGCTATCCAGCGCCCGGACGTCGAAGCGCGATGGCTGGCGGCCATGGCGCCCCTGTTCTCGCGGTTCGATGCCAGCCCGCCACCTACCCTGCGCGCCATCTATCGCAGCTTCGCCGAAGATGACGCGATGCTGGCCATGCTGGTGGAGGCTCGGCCAGCGGTCGTCAGTTTTCATTTCGGCCTGCCCGATGACCGGCAAATCACCTTGTTGAAATCGGTCGGCTGCATCCTTCTTGCCAGTGTGACGAATGCGCGCGAAGCGCGGGCGGCGCGGAAAGCAGGCATCGACCTGCTGGTGGCGCAGGGGTATGAAGCCGGGGGACATCGCGGCATGTTCGACCCAGCCTTGCCTGATGCGCAACTCGGCACCATGGCCCTCACCCGGTTGCTGGTCGAGCAATCCGGTCTACCCGTGATTGCCACGGGCGGGATCATGGATGGTCGCGGCGTCAGGGCCGCACTGGACCTGGGCGCGGTAGCGGCGCAGATGGGCACGGCCTTCATCGCGTGCCCCGAAAGCGACGCCGACGCCGCCTATCGCGCGGTGCTCTTCAGCGAGGCCGCCCATGACACGGTCATGACCCGCGCTGTTTCCGGCCGCGCGGCGCGCTGCCTGCGCAACGCCTTTGTCGATTGGGGTGAAGGGGTTGCAACGGCCCCGCCCGATTATCCGATCGCCTATGATGCGGGCAAGGCGCTGCACCGGGCGGCCAGGGCGCATGGCGAAACCGGCTTTGGCACGCAATGGGCGGGCCAGGGTGCGCCTCTGGCCCGCGCCATGCCGGCCGCTGAGCTGGTGGCGTGGATCGCGGCGGAAATGGCCGCGACTTAGCCCGGTATCACGGCCCCGAACAACAGGGTCGGCTCGCCGGCGGGGGACAGGACGATCTGGCCGCCGGCCTCCATCACCAGCTGGCGCACCATCCAGGCGGCGGCGGTCCGCGAGGCCAGTCCCTCGATCGGCAGCGTGCCCGCCAGCGCGGCGCGCAGGTCGGGATCAAGCACCAGTTTCGGCCCTTCGGCGCGGACGACGATTTCGGTGACGCCCGGCCGCGTTTCCGCGCCGATGTCGAGCTGCCCGCCGCGCACCAGCGCGTCGCCCGCGATCAGCGCCAGGTTGAGCAGAATCTTGGCCGCCAGCTTGCCCAGCATCTGTTCATCGACCATCCAGCCGACCTTGACCCGGCCGGCGCCCGCGAACATGCCTTCGATCGCGACCTTGGCTTCGTGCGGCGGGACAGCCTCGCCAAAGCCGCCGGCAGAACCGAAGGCCAGGCGGAAGAATTTCAGCTTGTTGGCCGACGTCCGTGCGCTGTCCCCCAGCAGGTCGAGGCAGCGTTCGCGCATCGCCGGATCGGTTTCGTCCGCCATCAGTTCCAGCCCGTTGTTGAGCGCGCCCACCGGGCTCAGCAGGTCGTGGCACAGGCGCGAACACAGGAGGCTGGCAAATTCGATGCTGTCGGTCGAGTTGGTCATGCGGATGCGGATCGCCAATGCTTGTAAGGGGACTGCTTGGCTAATGCGCCGCCCCGCCCCCCGATGCAACCCCGACTCACCGCCTTTCCGTCACCTCATGTCGAGCTTCGCCTCGGCAAATCGCACGGCGCCCCCCTCGCCCGGTCCGGCGATCCACAACCGCGCGTCGTCGCCCGCCACGATCAGCCAGTAAGCATTATCGGGCGCGGCGCAGGCGGCGTCCGTCGCCGATGGGACCGCTACCCCCGATGGGTGCGAATGATAATGGCCGATGACCGCCGGTCCGCCGTTCCGCGCGGCGCGATGGGCGGCGATCAGCACGGTCGGATCCAGTTCGAAATGCCGGGACGGATCGGGCGCAATATTGGCCGCCGGCGTTATGGCATCGATGCGCCCCGCGCTGCCCAGCAGCAGTCCGCATACCTCGTTGCGATCGGCCGCGCATAAGGCCCTGATTTGCCCCAGCACGCCCCTTGCTATCTCGACCTTCATGCCTATCTCCCTAGCCAATGGTCCCGGGGGATTCCATCATCGAAGCGACAATCGGCCCGGCGCAGCATGGACTGCGGCTGGATCGCGCCCTGGCGGACCTGTTGCCCGACCTGTCGCGCGAACGGCTGAAGGCTCTGATCGGCGAGGGACAGGTGCATGCCGCGCCCGCCGGCAAGATCAGCGGGTCGATGAAAGTGTCGGAGGGGCAGCGTTTCACCATCACCCTGCCCCCGCCCGTGCCATTGGATACGGTGGCGCAGGATATTCCGCTGACCATCGTGCATGAGGATGCCGACCTGCTGGTCGTCGACAAGCCCGCGGGCCTTGTCGTCCATCCCGCCGCCGGCAATCTGGACGGCACATTGGTCAATGCACTGCTGCATCATTGCGCGGGACAGCTGTCGGGCATTGGTGGTGTCGCGCGGCCGGGCATCGTCCATCGCATCGACAAGGATACGTCGGGCCTGCTGGTCGTGGCCAAGACGGACAGGGCGCATGAAGGGCTGGCCCGCCAGTTCAAGGATCACAGCATCCAACGGGCCTATGCGGCGATCACCTATGGCGTCCCCATCCCGCCGGTCGGCACCGTGGACAGCTGGATCGGCCGGTCGGACGCTGATCGAAAGAAGATGGCGGTTCATCGGGAAGGACGCGGCAAACATGCCGTCACCCATTATCGCACGCTGGACAGGCTGCGCGGCGCGGCGCTGGTGGAATGTCGGCTGGAAACCGGCCGCACGCATCAGGTCCGCGTCCATATGGCGCATATCGGGCACCCCTTGATCGGCGACCCGGTTTACGGTAGAGAAAGAAAAGGTTTCAAATCAATACTGGAAACGCTGGGTTTCAGAAGGCAGGCATTGCACGCCAGAATGTTGGGGTTCATACATCCGGTGAAGGACGAACCGCTTATGTTCGAAAGTGCACTTCCTGCCGATATGCAGGAACTGTTAAGCGCGCTTCACGTATAGGTTTCGACAAGTTTGCGACGGCGCCTGTGACGCCTCTTCTGGGTCCCGCCGCGCATGAAAGGGAAAGGTGACGACATGGCCAAGAGCAATGTCCCCGCGGTTCCGGCGCTGGGCGGTGAAGCCAGCCTCAACCGCTATCTGTCGGAAATTCGCAAATTTCCGCTGTTGACGCCAGAGCAGGAATATATGCTCGCGAAACGCTATCAGGAACATCAGGATCCTGAGGCGGCCGCGCAGCTTGTAACCTCGCACCTGCGCTTGGTGGCCAAGATCGCCATGGGCTATCGCGGCTATGGCCTGCCGGTCAGCGAGTTGATCAGCGAAGGCAATATCGGCCTGATGCAGGGCGTGAAGAAGTTTGAGGCCGATCGCGGCTTCCGCTTGGCGACCTACGCCATGTGGTGGATTCGCGCGTCGATCCAGGAATTCATCCTGCGCTCCTGGAGCCTGGTGAAGATGGGCACCACCGCCGCGCAGAAGAAGCTGTTCTTCAACCTGCGCCGGATGAAGAACAATATCGAAGCGTTCGAGGATGGCGACCTGCGCCCCGAGGACGTGACGAAGATCGCGACCGATCTGGGCGTCAGCGAAGACGATGTCATCTCGATGAACCGTCGCATGGCGATGGGTGGCGACACGTCGCTTAACGTGCCGATGCGCGAGGATGGCGAGGGCCAGTGGCAGGATTGGCTGGCCGACACCGATCCCTTGCAGGATGAGCGCGTGGCCGACGAGCAGGAAAAGGTCATGCGCCACGACATGCTGGTCGAGGCCATGGATGACCTGAACGATCGCGAGAAGCACATCTTGGCCGAACGCCGGCTGGCCGAGGAGCCCAAGACGCTGGAGGAACTCAGCCAGGTCTATGGCGTCAGCCGTGAGCGCGTCCGCCAGATCGAGGTGCGCGCGTTCGAAAAGCTGCAAAAGGCGATGATGCGCATCGCCGGCGGGCGGCTCGACAAGCTGGCGCGGTTGGCGACGGCCTGATCGAACGGAAATCTTATCGGAAAGGCCCCGGAGCGATCCGGGGCTTTTTTGTTTCCGCTGGTCATCGTGCCGCCGGGCTTGGTCGTTAAGTTGACGCAAAAGGATGGCGCACGCCGCCATATAGCGGCATCCTGTTGCTTCCTTGATTCACGGGAGCATCGATATGGCCCTGGACCTGACCCTTTACACCAATCCCATGTCGCGCGGGCAGATTGCCCGTTGGATGCTGGAGGAGGTGGGCGAACCCTATGACACCATCCTCCTCGGCTATGACGATGGGGGCATGAAATCCGCGGATTACCGCGCGATCAATCCGATGGGCAAGGTGCCCGCAATCGTGCATGGCGGGCGGGTCGTGACGGAATGCGCGGCGATTTGCGCCTATCTGGCCGACGCCTTTCCCGCCGCCGGTCTCGCACCGCCGCTGGAAGCGCGCGACGCCTATTATCGCTGGCTCTTCTTCGCCGCAGGGCCGGTCGAGGCCGCCGTCACCAACAAGGCGCTGGGCTTCGTCGTGCCGGAAGGGCGCGAGAAGATGGCGGGATATGGCAGCTTCGATGACGCGATCGCGACGCTTGAAATGGCAGTATCGGGCGACGCCTGGATATGCGGAGAGCAGTTCACCGCGGCCGATGTCTATGTGGGGGCGCAGGTGGACTGGGGCCTGGCGTTTCAGTCGATCCCCTCCCGCCCCGCATTCGAAGCCTATGCAGCGCGGTCGCGGGAACGGCCCGCCTATAAGCGGCAGAAGGAGATCGACAACGCCCTTATCGAGAAGATGCAGCAGGGCGGCTGACCAGGTTTCCACACCCAAAAAAAGGCCCGGCGGAAACCATCCCGCCGGGCCTTTCTGCTTTGCCTGAAATTGCGTTCAGTCGCGGCTGCCGCCCATGAACCGCAGCAGGAACAGGAACATGTTGATGAAGTCGAGATAGAGGTTGAGCGCCCCCATAACGACCGACTTGCCCATCATGTCCGTGCCGGCGACATGCGCGTAGATGCTCTTGATCTTCTGCGTGTCATAAGCGGTGAGACCCGCGAACAGCAGCACGCCAACAAAGCTGATCACCAGGTCCATCGCGCTGGAGCGCAGGAACAGGTTGATGAGGCTGGCGACCAGCAGGCCGACGACACCCATGATCAGGAAGGTGCCGAAACCCGACAGGTCCTTCTTGGTCGTGTAGCCCCAGAGGCTAAGGCCCGCGAAAGCGGCGGCGGTCGCGAAGAATGTCTGCGCGATCGACGTGCCGGTATAGACCAGGAAGATCGACGAGAGCGACAGGCCCATGACGGCGGCATAAACCCAGTAGAGCGTCTGCGCCGTGGCCGTGGACAGCCGGTTGATGCCGAAGCTCAGCACCATCACGAACGCCAGCGGGGCGAACATGATGACATATTTGAGGATGCCCGGCCCGGCGAGCACCTGATAGGCCAGGCCGCTCGACGCGAACAGCAGCGCGACGATGCCGGTCAGCAACACGCCGCTCGCCATATAATTATAGACTGAGAGCATATAGCGGCGCAGCCCGGCGTCGAACGCCTCGCCGCGTGCGGTGGTGGCGTTGCCAAAACCCGCAACGCCGGATCGGGGGTCGGACCAGTTGGCCATGAAATTCATCTCCTTTGCCGGCGCTTGTCGCCGGTCCCCTCATTATCGGCGCTAATGGCCGCGACTTCAAGCCAAACCGGAACAGAACTGGCACATTGCCAATGCGCGACTATAGTCGACCCATGCACCGCCTGTTCGTCGCCATCCGTCCCCCTGCCCCGGTCCGGTCCGCGCTCCTGTCGCTGGCCGGCGGCGTGGAAGGCGCGCGATGGCAGGATGACGAACAATTGCATCTGACGCTGCGTTTCATCGGCGATGTCGACCGCCACCGGGCCAACGACATAGCAGACCTGCTGGGCGGCATCCGCTTCACGCCCTTCGACGTGCGGATCGAGGGGGTGGGCAGTTTCGACCGCAGGGGCGTTGTGGATACGTTATGGACGGGCGTGCAGCCGCGCGACGCCTTGGCGCAGTTGCACCGCAAGGTCGATCGCGCCTGCGTGCACGCGGGCCTGCCGCCCGAGGGTCGCGCCTATCTGCCGCATGTGACGCTGGCGCGCTTTGGACGTGGTGGAGCCTTGGTCGATGCGTTCCTGGCGGTTCACGCCGGCCTCGCCGGCCCGTCCTTCCGCGTCGATGGCTTCACCCTGTTCGAAAGCCGCCTTGGCCATGACGGCGCGCGATATGAGGCGGTAGCAGACTATCGCGCCGATGGCGGGAGCCTGTCCCCCGCCATCTGACGCGAATATGCGGCATCAGCCGGCCTTGAGCACACCGCACGCTACGCGACCGCCGGCATTGCCGGCCGGATCGCTCTTGTTATCGTCCGCCTGCGCATGGATGACCACCGCCGCGCCATCGCTGTCCAGCAAGGGCATGGAGCCGGTCGAAATCATGCCGCCGGGCACGACATATTCCAGTTCGCCCATGCCGTCCGATCCCGCCATCATGTTGGGCATGTCGCCCATATGCTTGCCAGCGGGATTTTCCGAGCCATGCTGGCGATTGGTCGGGTTCCAGTGACCACCGGCGCTGGTGAAATCGGGCGGCGTGCACATGCCGGTGGTGTGGATATGCACAGCGTGCATGCCCGGCGTCAGCCCCTGCGCCTTAACGAGGACGTGCAGCCCGTCGGCCGCTTCGGTCACGGTCGCTGTGCCGCGCGCGCTGCCGTCGGCGGCCATGAGCTTCGTGCTGGCCATCGGCGCTTCGGCGGGCATCGCGGCGTCGGTGGCTGTCGTGGCGCAGGCGGACAGGGCGGCGCCCAGTGGCAGGGCGAGCAGGACAGGCAGGAATTTCATGAGCAAGTCTCCAAGGGCAGAAAAGCAAATATCATAGGCGAACGCGGCAGGCCGGCATTTGTTGCCGATGCGAACCGATTTGTCACGGCTGGTTACGCTCCGCGATCCGGAGAGCGAACTCAACAGGCAAAAAGATTTTCCTTGAGCGGATCCGTCAATTCCGTTATTTCTGTTTTTACGGAAAGGAACGTCATGCCACTTCTCAACCATCCCGACGCCAAGGCGTTCCTGCTTCACTGGGGCGAAATGGGCACGCAATGGGGCGTCAACCGTTCAGTCAGCCAGGTCCATGCGCTGCTCTATCTGTCCGACCGGCCGCTCCCCGCCGACGAGATTGTCGACCAACTCGGCCTCGCCCGCTCGAATGTGTCGACCGCGCTCAGGGAATTGCAGTCCTACGCGATCGTCCGTCGCGTCCATATGGAAGGCGACCGGCGCGACCATTTCGTTGCGGAGTTGGACCTGTGGGAAATGCTGACCCGCATCGCGGCCGAGCGCAAGCGGCGCGAAATCGACCCGACCATCGCCCTGCTGAACGAACTGGCCCAGCGACTGGCCAAGGACGACAGTTGCCCGCCCCATGTGCGCGAACGCATCACCCGCATGCATGAGTTCCTGTCCACCCTAGGCAATTGGTATGAGCAGATGCGCGTGCTGCCCAAGCCGACGCTGATCGCGCTTATGAAGCTGGGCGGCAAGGTCGCCCGCTTCCTGCCGGGCGCGAAGAAGGCACAATCCGACAACTGATCCACCGACCAGCCCCTCTTTCGCATGCCTGATAATTTCTGTTTTTACCGAAATAACGGAATTTACCAAAGGAGATGAATTATGGTTGAAATCGCCTATGCCCTTTATCTGGTCATCACGCTCGCCATCACTATCTGGGTCGCGCGCACCCTGTCTAAAAATGGCGAGGTCTTCCTGATCCAGTGCTTCTGCCATAATGCGCAACTGGCGCGCTCCACCAATCATCTGCTGGTCGTCGGCTTCTACCTCGTCAATATCGGCTTCATCACCCTGACGCTCAGCCTGGGCAAGGAACCGGTGACCTATGCCGACGCAATCCGCTTCCTGAGCGCCAAGATCGGCTTGGCCGTGATTGTGCTGGGCGGAATGCATTTCTTCAACATGGGCGCGATTTCGCATTTCGGGCGCAAGGTGAATGGCTGGCTGACCGATGGTCATACTCAGGCCGCCTGACCCAGGGCGCGGGCGGTCGCCGGCTGCCCGACGCCGCTCCGCCCCTCCAGCAAGGAACGGATCATGTATCGACCCGATCATCCGGGATGGTCTATCCCACTCGCCATCATATTGGCCGGCCCAATCTTCATCGCCCTGTTCTTCATAGCCGACCTCTATCTGAAACTACCCGCATCCATTGCCTTCGAGCCGTCAAACATGCTCGGCTACGCGACCAATGCATTGCTGTTGCTGGGCCTGGGGATGGCCATGAGCGTTCCTATCGCCATCCTGCCCATCCTGTTCGGCATGGCGCTGATGCAAATGCTGGTGCGGTGCTCGCCGGCGTTTCGTCCGCCGGTCGTGTGGGCCATTATCGGCGGCCCGATCGGCGCGTTACCCCTGTTGGCGTTCCAGCCGAAGGACATTTACAGACCGGCCGCCTTCGCGCTGGTGGCGACGTCCGCTATCTGTGCCTGGCTCTGCGGGCGCGGGCAATGACCTGACAGCGTGCTTGCGGGATGATAGAGCGCCCGCTTTCTCTGTAGACATGGAATCAGCATGCCCCATCATCAGGTCCATATCATTGGCGGCGGACTCGCCGGGTCGGAGGCCGCGTGGCAGCTGGCGAAGGCGGGTGTTCGCGTGCGGCTGTCGGAAATGCGGGGCGCGGGCGACATGACGCCGGCGCATCAGACGGACGGGCTGGCGGAACTGGTCTGTTCCAACAGCTTTCGGTCCGATGATGCCGACAAAAATGCCGTCGGCCTGCTGCATCAGGAGATGCGGCGGCTGGATTCGCTCATCATGGCGAGCGCGGAGCCGGCCAAGGTGCCGGCCGGATCGGCGCTTGCGGTCGACCGACATGTATTTTCGCAAGGCGTCACCCGCGCATTGGCCGAGCATCCCAATATCGAGATCGTGCGCGAACGGATCGACGCGCTGCCGCAGGACGGCATGACCATCGTCGCCACCGGCCCGCTGACCGCGCCCGCCCTGGCTCAGAGCATCGGCGCGGCGGCAGGGATGGAGCATCTGGCCTTTTTCGACGCGATCGCCCCCGTTATCCACCGTGACAGCATCGACATGGAGCAATGCTGGATGGCCAATCGCTGGGACAAGATCGGTCCCGGCGGCGGCGAGGGCAAGGATTATATCAATTGCCCGATGGACAGGGACCAGTATCAGGCCTTCGTCCAGGGGCTACTGGACGGCGAAAAGACCGAATTCAAGGAATGGGAGGCCAACACCCCCTATTTCGAGGGGTGCATGCCGATCGAGGTGATGGCGTCGCGCGGGCCGGAAACGCTGCGCCACGGCCCCATGAAGCCGATGGGCCTCGACAATCCGCGCACCGGCCGCTGGCCCTATGCGGTGGTGCAGTTGCGGCAGGACAATGCCAGCGGGACGCTCTGGAACATGGTGGGCTTTCAGACCAAGCTGAAGCATGGCGCGCAGGTCGAATTGTTCCGCACCATTCCGGGCCTGGAAAGGGCCGAGTTCGCGCGGCTGGGCGGGCTGCACCGTAATACTTTCATCCAGAGCCCCAAGCTGCTGGACGAGACGCTGCGCCTGAAAAGCGCGCCGCATATCCGCTTTGCCGGGCAGATGACCGGGTGCGAAGGCTATGTCGAAAGCGCGGCAATCGGCCTCATCGCCGGACGCTTTGCTGCGGCCGAACTGCTGGGCCGGGCGATGACGCCACCACCGGCCGACACGGCGCTGGGCGCGCTGCTGGGCCATGTGACGGGCAATGTCGCCACCGCCGACTATCAGCCGATGAACGTCAATTTCGGCCTGTTTCCCCCTCTGGACGACGTGAAGAAGAAACAGCGCAAGGAAGCCTATACCGCACGTGCGCGATCATCCCTGGGCGCATGGATGGGCGAACTGGAACTGGTATAAACAAATACTCAGCGTTCGGCTCGGCCGCCGGTTTTCGACACGCTCGAACTGAACGGGGAACCTTAGCATTTGCATTGGGGCTTCGGGGTCCGTTTCGGCGCGGTGGTGGCAAATTCCGCTGGGGTCAGCTTGCCGTCTTTGTTGGCGTCGGCGCTGGCGAAGCGATCGGACGTCGCGACCGCCCATTCCTCGAAGGACAGGAGGTTGTCGCCATCCTTGTCCAGCGCCTTGAACGCCTTGGTCCGGCTGCCCATCATTTCGAGTCGGGTGATGACGCCATCGCGGTCCTTGTCATAGCGGGCAAAGCGCTTTTGCTCGCGGGTCTGGGGGCTGGCCTCAGCCGGCATGGGCGGCGGCTTTCCCCTGGCGTTGGGATCGCCCCTGGGCAGCGGTTCGATCGCAGGCGGAGGCGGAGGCGCGGCGGCCAGTTGCGGCAACGGGGCCTGGCTCGCGCGGCTGGACCACCAGAAGAGGCCGCCCGCCATCAGCAGCAATGCCGCCATGCCGCCCATCAGCATACGCCCCATCGTCGCCCTCCTCCGTTCGCGCGACGGGCAACCTAACCCGATGCGTCAGCGCCCGACAAGCGCGATCCGCAGCAGCCGGAACGCCTGACCACGGGACATGCCGCGCGGCATCCCGCGCCCCTTGGCGACATCCTGCCGCGCCAGGGTGGACGCGATGCGCAGCGGTCGCCACGCAGCGGGCCAGCGCACTTGATCGACACGCGGCGACAAATCCCGAGCCAGCGCCAGCGCCGCGTCGGCAAGCGCCGCCTCCTCGACATGACCGGCAAGGTCCCACAACGCCCAGACCTGCCCCGCCGCGACCAGCCAGTCGGGCGCATCGTCCTGCCCGGCAAGCGCGCGGAACAGCCCCCCGCCGCGCCCGGTCGCATAGTCGCGCAGGCCCTGCGCGTCGATTTCAGCGTCGACCACCAGCACTTCCCAACCGTCGATCATCGCGACGAGGCCCGGCGCCGCCATGCCGCCCGTCGCGCGCAGGGCGTCGACGACCGGCTCCCCCTGCCCCTTTACGCCGGACGGGTCTTCGATGACGTCATTCCACCAGGCGAGGCGCATCTGGCCGATCGCCCGCTCGCGCGTCGTGCGCGCGACTTTGGCCAGCTGTGCGTCAAACGCCCAGATCGCCTGGTGGCGCGGCCCGTCCGCCCCGGCATGGGCCGACAGCAGTGTCGACAGCGGCGTCAGCAAGGATTCGATACTCATGCCCGGCCTGCGCGGCGAGGCTTTTCGAGGCCGATTTGCGATATTTTAAGCATTATCCTCCTAAAGACGTCCCGCGTGCGCACGCAGGCGCGCGCAAAAGCGCCCAGCCCGGATGTGGGGGGCTGTCGGGCGCGACATGGGTGATTGCGGACTGATGGGCAAGACGAACACAGATGCCAAGGGCTTTATGAGCCGTCTGGCGCGCAACCAGAAAGGCAATGTCATGGCGATGGTGGCTGCGGCCATCATCCCGCTGGCGGCGCTGATCGGCGGCGGGCTGGACATGGGCCGCGCCTATATGGCGCGCGCACGCATGCAGCAGGCCTGCGACGCCGCCGCGCTTGCTGGTCGGCGGGCGATGACGACGTCTTCGATGACGCCTGACAACATCACCGAAGCCAAGAAATTCTTCGACTTCAATTTCCCGCAGAGGACGTTTCAAGCCGCGACCTTCACGCCCGTCATCCGCAGCAAACCGGGCGAAACGACCACCGTTCAGGTGACGGCGTCGACCACGATGCCGACCACGGTTATGAAGATTTTCGGCTTCGAAACCCTGCCCCTGTCGGTGACGTGCGAGGCGCGCTTCGACATCGGCAATACCGACGTGATGCTGGTGCTCGATACCACCGGGTCGATGGCCTATGCCATCTCCGACGGCAATGGCGGCACGACGACGCGGCTGGCGGCACTCAAGCAGGCGGTGAAGGATTTCTACGACACGCTGGGCGCGGGATCGAACGCCACCGGCCGCATCCGCTACGGCTTCATGCCCTATAGTTCGACGGTCAATGTCGGCTATCAACTGCCTACCAGCTATTTGGTGGGCGGCATCAGCGGCGAGACATGGGATTACCAGACGCGGCGGCTGTTGACGAGCTATGGCACGGCGGTCAACCAGACGGGATCCTGGGTTCATACATCAGGAACGGTCTCCTCACCGACCACCTATAGCAGCACCAGCGGAGGAACGGCTGCGCAATGCGTTGCGCCCGCCAGCGCCACGCCCGTCGTCAATACGCCGACCACGACGACCACAACCGACCCCGTCACGGGCGTTCGCACGACCACCACGGTCACGACGCGCACCACCAATGGCTATGCCTATAATGCGACCTATACCCCGGCTGTTGCGGGAGGCTGGCAGTGGCAGGGATGGAGCCTGGTCTATGTTGCTCCAAAGCCGAGCCAGTGCGTCATCACGCGTACCCAATATAGCAACTATGTTGAAACCAAAACGGACAGCAGCACGCAGACGCCACAGAAGAGCTGGGAATATGGCAAGTTCCCGCTGACGGTATCCTCCTTCATCACCGGAAACGCCGTTGCCAACCCGGCCTATGACGCCAGCGTGCCGACCGACTCCAGCGGCAATGTCGTGGCGGCCACGTCGACTTGGGCGGGCTGTATCGAGGAGCGGGATACCGACAGCACTATCACCGCCAGCACATCGACCAGCAGCACGCCGTCCAATGCGCAGGACCTCAATATCGACGCCCTGCCCGATCCGACGCAGAAGGGCACCAAGTGGCGACCGCACTGGCCCGATGTCGAATTCACCCGCAGCAACAGTGCGTCGGGCACCTGGCTCAACACGCAGGCGCGCAAGGATGGCGGCTGGAACGCCTGCCCCAGCCAGTCGCGCAGGCTGACCAGCTACGCCAACCGGACGAGCACGCCCACCGGCCAGTCCAGCAGCTTCAACAGCTATGTCGACAGCCTGATCGCGGTCGGTGGCACCTATCACGACATCGGCATGCTGTGGGGCGCGCGCTTCCTGTCGCCCAAGGGCATTTTCGCCAGCGACAACAGCAACGCGCCCAACGGGTTCAACATTTCCCGGCATATCGTCTTCATGACCGATGGCGACATGAGCGCCTATCAACAGGTCTATGGCGCCTATGGCTATCAATTGCTCGACGCGCGCGTTGCTGCCGGCAGCACCAGCGACACCGACCTGACCGCGATCCACAACACGCGCCTGCAAATGCTGTGCAATGCGATCAAGGCCAAGGGCATCACCATCTGGGTTATCGGGTTCCGCAACCAATCGGAAGGCGATATTCAAACGCCGCTGCAAAATTGCGCCACCAGCACCAACCATTGGACCATGGCCTATGACGCCGCGTCGCTGAGCCAGAAATTCAAGGACATTGCCAAGAATATTGGCGGTCTGCGGGTGTCGCAATGAGGGGGCGGATTATGGCGATGCTGACGCGGCTGGGTAGGGATGCGCGCGGCGTCACGCTGCTGGAATTCGGGCTGATTGCGCCACCGCTGATGCTGACGATCATGGCGATCGGCGACATGGGCTATCAATCCTACTGGCGCGCCGTTGCCCGTGGCGTACTGGAAAAGGCCGCGCGCGCCGCGTCGGTCGGCACGCTCAACGGCACGCAGTTCGACGCCTATATCACCCAGCAGATGCGCGCCATCAGCGCCCGGAATGCCAGCCCGCCCCATATCGTCAAGAAAAGCTATTATAATTTCTCGCGCGTGGGAAAGCCCGAGAAGATCACGTCTGACACCGCGCCGCTGGGCGTCTATAATAGCGGCGACTGTTATGAGGACGCCAATGGCAATGGCAGCTTCGACGCATCGGGCGGCAGCACCGGACTGGGGAGCGCGGACGACATCGTCTATTACGAGGTCACTTTGTCACAGCCGCGCCTGTTCCCGATGGCAAGGCTGCTGGGATGGAGCCCCACCCAGTCGGTGACGGTGTCAACCATGGTCCGCAACCAGCCCTGGGCGAACCAGGCCACGCCCACGATCCGCTGCTCATGACGATGCGGCGTCCCCTGCTCTCGGCCATGATCCCGGCACTGCGCCGGTTGCGTCGCGACGATCGCGGCCTGGCGCTGATCGAGTTCGCCTTTTCACTGCCGGTGCTGCTGATCCTGTGCATGTGCGGGCTGGAAGCCGCCAATCTGGCGCTGGCGCATCTGCGGATCAGCCAGATCGCGATGCTGGTGGCCGACAATGCCTCACGCGTGCGCACATCCATCGACGAAGCCGACGTTAATGAAATCATGATCGGCGCCAATCAGTCGACGCAGTCGCTTGCGCTTCAGGCCAATGGCCGCATCTTCCTGTCGGACCTGGAACCCAACGGCCTCGCCGCGCCGAACGAGGGACAATTTATCCGCTGGCAACGATGCTGGGGCAATGGCGCCTTCACGTCCAGCTATGGCGTCGCAGGAAACGGTCAGACCAACGCCAGCATGAAGGACGGCATGGGTCCGGGCACGACCGCCGCGACCAAGGTCAAGGCGATGAGCGGGACGGCGGTGATGTTCGTCGAAGTCGCCTATCGCTATCAGCCGATCGTCAGCAACGCCATCTTCGGTCCCAAGGTGATCCGCTATACCAGCGCCTTCAACGTGCGCGAACGCACCGACCAGGCGATCAAGAATGCGGGCAATCTGGCGGCGGCGAACACGGCCCGCTGCACCTGACAGGGACACAACGCGCGCGTTTGCGCGCCTCTTGGCTATCCCGCCAAAACGTGTCATCACCCGTGCGCACTGGGCCGCTTTCACACGGCCGTAGGCCTCTGCGCGTGACTTGATACGGCCGCAATATCCGCACATCAAAAATTAGGAAATTTCATCCATATTGCAAAATATTACACCGGAATGGATGATTATGAACTCGCCGCGTCAGAAGATAACAACCGTGGTCCGTAATCGCTTGCATGATGCCCAGGGGTCTATTGGGGGGCTTTGGGCTGACCGTCGCGGCTCCACACTGGCCTTGATGGCGGCAGGCCTGATCCCCGTGATCGCTGCTCTGGGCGCCGGGATCGACGCCGGCCGGCTCTATCTGGTAAAATCGTAGCTTCAGGCCGGGGTGGATGCCGCAGCGCTTGCCGGCGCCCGCGCCTTCGCCGTAACCGATGGCTCCGCCGCATCGCGCGACAAGCAGGCGCAGGCCTATTTCTACGGCAATTTCTCCAAAGATTATATGGGCGTCAGCAATTTGCAGCTGACCCCGGATTTCAAGACGGTCAGCGGGATCAACGTGACCACCATCACCGCGCGCGCCATGCTGCCGATGACCTTCATGCGAATCTTCGGCTTTCAGCCGCGCACCATGCAGGCCGTCGCAAAGGCGGAACTCCAGCCGCGACCGCTGGAGGTGATGGTGGTGCTGGACGACACCGGGTCGATGAAGTCCAATTTGTCAGGCGGGCGCACCCGAATGGTCGCGCTCAAGGAAGCCGCGACCGACTTTGTCGACATTCTCCATCAGGGCGCTTCCAGTCGTCGCGACCTGGCCATGGGGTTCATCGGCTATGACGTGACCGTCAATGTCGGCAACCTGCTGCCCAGCAATGCGGTCAAGAAGATCGAAGGTTTCAACAGCTTTGCGGGCGCCAGCGCCTATGGCGTATCTGTTCCCGGCTATGCCAGTGGCAATTATCTGGCCTGGAAGGGCTGCGTCATGGCCGATGCCACGGTCAAGGATGTCGACAAGAACCGCCTGACTTCGGAAACCGGCGCCTGGGACCTGGTGCGATCGCTGCCTGGCGAAGGCAGTCACCCCGCCATAGAGCCCTTTTTCGTGCCGCCCATGTATGTGCCGAACGCGAAAAACAGTTCGGGCGCCAGCGATCCCGCCAGCGCCTATTACGGCATCTACAGCACGGAGCCGGGGAATAATCTCTACCGGATCGACAAGTCGACATTCGGAGAAAAAGGCGCTGATTATCTCGCTCGCACCGAACTTTATCGTCAGTATTTCTACGATTATTATATCGGCCTGAATAATGGCGACGCCACCAAGGCGGACGATGTGGTCCGCCGGCTGGATGGCAGCTATTACACGCCGTCGGCGGCAAACCGGGCCGGCAATGACTGGTATATCGACTGGAAACGCATCCCCAAATATTATGACAGCGCCTTGTGGAAAGACCCCGCGAGCGCGACGGTCAACCCGCTGGGCGGTTCGGTGGATTCCGGCAGCAAGAATACAACGCCAATGCCTTCGCCAAACTGGCAATGTCCCGAAGAGGCGATGCCGGTCCGCTATGGCCGGATGAAGAGCGAATATCTGAGCCATATCACCAACCAGCATGGCGCCATCTATCCGGCGAACGGTACGATCCACCATGCCGGCCTGCTATGGGGCTATCGCCTGCTGGTGCGCGACGACGTGTTCACGCGCGCAAACCCGACCACCGAAAGGCCGCGCCGCGCGCTGGTGTTCATGACCGACGGCGTGAACGAAATCGGCGAATCCCAGAATGGCTATCTGGATCGCACCTTTACCTGGTACGGCCGGTGGAGCGACTCGCGCATCGCCGCGAGCCAGTCGAACACGGAAACGCAGATGCTGCGGCGGTTCGAAAAGACCTGCGCGAATATCCAGCGGGAAGCGAACCCGCCCGAAATCTACATCATCGCGCTCGTTGCCAACAGCGCCGCCATTGATACCGCGTTCAACAATTGTGCGCCGGGCCGCGTCTATCGCACCAGCAGCACGGACGAGTTGCGGCGCGCCTTTCAAGACGTGGCAGCCGAGCTTGTGGACCTGCACCTGATCCAATGAGACATTTTCTTCCCCTTGCGAAAGACCGGGCGGGCGTTTCGACGGTCGAATTCGCCATCATCCTGCCAGCCCTGCTGACGCTGATTTGCGGCGCCATCGAGCTGGGGCACATGCTGTTGGCACGGGTCGTGCTGGAAGGCGCGATGACCGAAGCCGCTCGTATCTCCACCGCGTCGCTCGAAACGGCAGAGGCCAAGCGAACCGCCGTGATGGAGGATAGTATCGAACGGGCCATGGGTAATTTCCCCCTGGCCGACGGCGCGCATGTCAGTGTGCAGACGATCGTCTACGGAAATTTCAGCAGCGCGCATCCCGAAACCTATGAGGATGCCAATGCGAACGGCCAATATGACCTGGGCGAATCCTATGTCGATCGCAACGCCAACGGCAAATGGGATGCGGCAACGCCCAAAAGCGGGACGCTGGGGGGACCGGGCGATGTCGTCAGCTACACCGTGCACTTCCCCAAGCGCATATTGTTCGGCTTCCTGGGCGCGCAATGGCTGCTGGGCGACAGCATCATGCTGACCGGATCGACCGTCGTGCGCAACGAATCCGTCGTGCGAAGGACGTCCTGATGCGGGTGCCTCATTTTGTCCAAAGGCTGGCGCGGGATCGCAGTGGCCTGGCCCTGATCGAGTTCGGCCTCGCCCTGCCCCTGTTCCTGGGGTTCGTCCTGTCGGGCATAGAAATGGCCAATTACGTCATGGCGAACAACCGGACGCAACGGCTGACGACCATGGCGGCGGACCTTGTCGCGCAAAGCGGCGCGGGGGCGATCGGCACCAGCGAAGCGCAGATTTACGATCTGTTTTCAGCGCTGGATCTGACAGCGCAACCGTTCGACCTGCGCAATCATGGCCGCATCGTCATCACGGCGGTCAAGGGCACGGATACGAATGCGGACAATGTCGTCGAAAGCCGTATATTGTGGCAGAGGTTCGACGGCAAATATGTTGTGACGCCGGAGGTAGGCTGCGTTCAGTCGACCAGCCTTGCGACATTGCCGGAAAACCGGACTTTGGCGCTGGATGAGCTGCTGTTTCATGTGCAGGTCACCTATCGCTATCAGCCGGTTTTCAGCAGTGCGCCATTTCGGATGCTGTCGCTGCCGGTGGATTTTTCCCGCCACGCCATGTTCCGGGCGCGATCGACCCAGTTCCAGACACCGGCGGCGGATGCGCGCTTTCCACCCAAGACCAAGTGCGCGTCGGTCACGGGGCTGTGACCCACTGAAAAAAGGGCGACCCCGACGGGGCCGCCCCTTCCAATCTTACTTGTAGCAGACCTTCTTGGCTGCCTCGACCACACGAGCCGCGTCGATCAAAGCGGCCTTTTCCAGGTTCGCGGCATAGGGCAGCGGCACGTCCTCATTGGTAACGCGCAGCACCGGGGCGTCGAGGTCGTCGAAACCCTTTTCCATGACGACCGCCGCGATTTCCGACGCGATCGAACAGGTCGGCCAGCCTTCTTCGACCACTACGATGCGGTTGGTCTTCTTGAGGCTTTCCAAGACGGTATCGGTATCGAGCGGACGCAGCGTGCGCAGGTCGATGACTTCGGCGTCGATCCCCTCACCCGCCAGCGTTTCGGCTGCTTCCAGCGCGACGCCCACGCCGATCGAATAGCTGACCAGCGTCACATCCTTGCCCGGCTTCATGATCCGCGCCTTGCCGATCGGCAGGACATAGTCGTCAAGCTTGGGCACGTCGAAGCTGCGGCCATAGACCAGCTCATTTTCCAGGAAGACGACCGGGTCTTCGGAACGGATCGCGGCCTTGAGCAGCCCCTTGGCATCGGCCGCGTCATAAGGCGCGATGACGATGAGGCCGGGGACGGACGCATACCAGGGGCCGTAATTCTGGCTGTGCTGCGCGCCGACGCGGCTGGCCGCGCCGTTGGGACCGCGAAACACGATCGGGCAGCGCATCTGGCCGCCCGACATATAGTTGGTCTTGGCCGCCGAATTGATGATGTGGTCGATCGCCTGCATGGCGAAGTTGAACGTCATGAATTCGATGACCGGACGCAGGCCGCCCATCGCCGCGCCGGTGCCGACGCCGGCAAAGCCATATTCGGTGATCGGCGTGTCGATGACCCGCTTGGGACCAAACTCGTCGAGCAGACCCTGCGTGACCTTGTAGGCGCCCTGATATTCGGCGACTTCCTCACCCATCACGAAGACGCGCTCGTCCTTACGCATCTCTTCGGCCATGGCGTCGCGCAGCGCTTCGCGCACGGTCGTCTTGACGAATTCCGTGCCTTCAGGGATCGCCGGGTCCTGCACCGCGGGCTTGATTTCCGCGGCCAGATTGGCGGTGCCGCTTTCCGGCTTTTTGGGCGCATCGGGCGATGCCTCGGCCTTGGCCGGCGGCGCGCTTTCATCGGCCTTGGGCGCGGGCGCGGCATCTTCGCCGCCTTCGCCCGCCATTTCGGCGATGACGGTGCCGACCTTCACGCCTTCGGACCCTTCGGCCACCATGATCTTGCCGATCTTGCCTTCGTCGACGGCTTCGAATTCCATCGTGGCCTTGTCGGTCTCGATCTCGGCGAGAATGTCGCCAGACTTGACCTCATCGCCTTCCTTCACCAGCCACTTGGCCAGCGTGCCTTCTTCCATGGTCGGCGAGAGCGCCGGCATCTTGATTGCGATACCCATCAATATTGCTCCACCAGCACGTCGGTATAGAGTTCAGCCATATCCGGTTCGGGCGAGGTTTCGGCGAAATCGGCCGCCTCGCTCACGGTCTTGCGGATGTCCTGATCGATGCTCTTGATCTCATCCTCGCTCACGCCGGCCTCGATCAGATATTTCTTCACGCCCTCAATCGGATCGCTGTTGTCGCGCATGGACTGCACTTCCTCACGCGAGCGATATTTGGCCGGGTCGGACATGGAGTGGCCGCGATAGCGGTAGGTCTTCATTTCCAGCAGGATGGGGCCATTGCCGCCCTGCACCCATTTGAGCGCTTCCTCGGTGGCGCCGCGCACGGCGAGCACGTCCATGCCATTGACCTGAATGCCAGGGATGCGGAAACTTTCGCCGCGGCGATAGAGCTGATCCTCGGACGAGGCGCGGTTGACGCTGGTGCCCATGGCATATTGGTTGTTTTCGATGACGAAGATGATCGGCAGCTTCCACAGCTCGGCCATGTTGAAGGCTTCGTAGACCTGGCCCTGGTTGGCCGCGCCATCGCCGAAATAGGCGACGCACACGCCGCCATCGTCATTATATTTATGCGCAAAGCCCAAGCCCGCGCCCAGCGACACCTGCGCGCCGACGATGCCATGGCCGCCGTAGAATTTATGTTCGACGCTGAACATGTGCATCGAACCGCCCTTGCCGCGCGAGATGCCGGCTTCGCGGCCGGTGAGTTCGGCCATGATGATCTTGGGGTCGATGCCATAGGCCAGCATATGCCCATGGTCCCGATAGCCGGTGATAACGCTGTCCTTGCCGGGCTTCAAAGCCGACTGAATGCCGACCGCGACCGCTTCCTGGCCGATATAAAGGTGGCAAAAACCGCCGATCAGGCCCAGGCCATAGAGCTGGCCCGCCTTTTCTTCGAAGCGGCGGATGAGGACCATCTGCTTGTAGAAGTCCAGCAACTCCTCCTTGCTGGCTTCGTAATCGGTGGGCGTTTCGGGGCGAGGCCGGTTATGGTCCGCTCCGGCGGCGGGTGCAGCCGCCTGTGCCTTTGCACTCGAAGCGCGCGGCGTCGTTGGTTTCGCCAAGGCTCTTATCCTTTTGCGTGGGTAGGATGGAAGGAAGGCCGATATAGCGACAGGGTTGCATAGTTTGCAACTGCGGACGCCACGGAATCCGGGCGAAACCAATAGGACAAGCGGGAAATTTATGCCTCGATCGAACGGCGCTCGTCCTTAGTTTTTCGGCCTGGATACTAAAATTGCCGACAGACCGCCGCGCACGCATATTCGTTGCGCCGACCGCTAACAGGCTCAGGACTCGCTTTGTCAGTTGAGCGGCACGATCACTTCGTCATGATGGATGACGCCCAGCTGACGGCGGACCAGTTCATCGGCCAGATCGGGATCGACGCGCCGGGGATTGAGCGCGTCCACCCGGTTGCGCAATTCCGCGCGGGCCTGCTGCGTCTTCTTCAGCTCCAGCTTGGCGCTGTGCAGCTGGCGGCTGTAATCGCCCCAGGCAAGCACGCCGTTGGACCCCAGCACGACATAGCCGGCAAAGGTCAGCAGCAGCATCAACGCGATCGCCGGTCCAAAGGCCGACGCCAGCAACAGTCTGAGTTTCGCGATATGCGCCATGACCTAGTGGAATCACAGGGAAAGGCCGGCCGCAAGCGAAAAATCATCTGCTTGCGACCAGCCGATCATTTTCGGCCCGAAAGCCCTGATTCAGCGAAAGATCGAGCGCCCGGCATAGACAGCCATGTCGCCCAGTTCTTCCTCAATGCGGATCAGCTGGTTATATTTGGCCAACCGGTCGGACCGGGCCAGAGAGCCGGTCTTGATCTGCCCGCAATTGGTGGCGACGGCGAGGTCGGCGATGGTCGAATCCTCGGTTTCGCCTGAACGGTGGGACATGACCGCGCTGTAGCGCGAGCGATGGGCGAGATCGACGGCGGCGAGCGTTTCGCTCAGCGTGCCGATCTGGTTGACCTTGACCAGCAGCGAGTTGGCCAGCCCCTTGCCGATGCCCATGGCAAGGCGAGCGGGGTTGGTCACGAACAGGTCGTCACCCACCAGCTGAACCGTGCCGCCAATCTTGTCGGTCAGTGCCTTCCAGCCTTCGAAATCATCCTCGCCCATGCCGTCTTCGATCGAGCGGATCGGATAGTCGGCGCACAGGGCGGCGAGATAATCGGCCATTTCCACCGGCGACAGGGACAGGCCCTCGCCAGAAATCTCATATTTGCCGCTCTTGAAAAATTCGGTCGCGGCGCAGTCCAGCGCCAGCACCACATCGTCGCCGGGCTTGTAGCCGGCCTTTTCCACCGACAGCATGATGAAGTCGAGCGCATCGCGGGTGGAGGCGATGTTGGGCGCAAAGCCGCCTTCATCGCCGACCGAGGTAGCCAGCCCCTTGTCGTGCAGGCCCTTCTTCAACGTGTGGAAGATTTCCGAGCCGATCCGCACGGCGTCGGCGATGCTGTCCGCCCCGACCGGCATGATCATGAATTCCTGGAAATCGATGGGGTTGTCGGCATGTTCGCCGCCATTGATGATGTTCATCATCGGCACCGGCAGCACATGCGCGCTGACACCGCCGACATATCGATAGAGCGGTAGGCCGCGCGCATCGGCAGCGGCCTTCGCGACCGCCAGGCTGACCCCCAGTATCGCATTGGCGCCCAGGCGTGACTTGTTGTCGGTGCCATCCAGATCGATCATCGCGGCGTCGACTTCGCCCTGGTCTTCGGCATCCAGCCCGATCAGCTGTTCGGCTATCTCGTCATTGACGGCAGCAACCGCCTGAAGCACGCCCTTGCCCAGATATTTCGACTTGTCGCCATCGCGCTTTTCGACCGCTTCATAGGCGCCGGTCGACGCGCCCGACGGCACGGCCGCGCGGCCGAAGCTGCCATCTTCGAGCATGACGTCGACTTCGACCGTGGGGTTGCCGCGGCTGTCGAGGATCTGGCGGGCGTGAATGTCGAGAATGGCGGTCATGATCGCTCCTGAGATGAAGGGCCTGGCTTCGCGGCCGGTCGCCGAATTCGCGCTTCGCTTAGCCAGCGGCCGGCTCGATGGCAATGCGGGGGCTTGCACCGGCGCAAAAAATGCCGATGGTCAAAATGTAACGGCAACGGAACTGTAGTCGCCCGCGAAGCATTAGGGGCTGGAACGCCTGCCGACACACTGTATCGAAAGGGAGAAACAGGACGATGGTCGACACCCCCGAAACCCCGCCCGTCAAGCGCGGCCGCAAGCCCGCCGCCGACAAGACCACCAAGGCAAAGCCCGCCAAGTCCGTCATGGCGTCCGATCCGGTGGCGGTCGAGCCGATCAAGCCCGCCGCGACCAGCGCGGCGGCTGATGAAACGAAAAATGGCGTTGACAGCAAATGGAGCGCCCAGATCGCTCCCATCAAGGCGCAGGCCGAAAAGGCCGCCAAGACCGCCAAGGACAAGATCAACTCGGTGGACTGGAAAGCGCATGTCGATCCGCTGAAGGACCAGGCGGGGAAGACCGCCAAGTCGGCCGCGATCGTCGCCAAGGACAAGACCGGCACGGCGATTCAGAGCCTGGCCAAGCTGATTTCGGACACCGCCGGCACCGTCGACGCAAAGCTCGGTCCGCAATATGGCGATTATGCCCGTCAGGCCGCGGAACAGGTCGCGGGCGCCGGCAGCGCGCTCGAAAGCAAGGATGTCGACCAGCTGATGGACGAAGCGCGCGATTTCGTGCGCAAAAGCCCGGCAGTGGCGATCGGCGCGGCCGCCGTTGTCGGCTATGTGCTGATGCGCCTGGCCAAGGGGTCCGACGACAAGGCCTGAAGATACCAGGCTCGATCGCATCGAGCCTGTCCAATCCCGCGTAGCGGAGGATATATTGATAGAAGAGCCAGCGGAAACGGCGGTAACGCCGCATACCGAGGGGCCGGAGGAGGCTGCGCGGCAGGAATCGGTGGGGGACGCATTCAGGCGGCTCTACACCGACGCGCGCGACTATGCCGCTGCCGAAGCCGAAAAGCAGAAGCTGCGGTTGAACCTCATAATGGCGGGAGTGCGCAATGCGGCGATCTTCGCCGTTACCGCCTTCCTGATCCTGTTCGCCAGCCTGGTGGCGCTGCTGGTCGGCCTTATCCACGTGCTGGAGCCGATGATCGGTCCTTTGGGGGCGACGTTGGCCATTTTCGCCGCAGGCATCGTCATAGCGATCCTTCTGCTGCTGCTTGCGAAGGGATGCATCACTCGCATGAAGAAGGCCATTGCGCCATGAGCCCCACCGAAACGGCCTATCGCGCGGCAATCGCCAAGGCCCAAGCGCAGAAGGCGCAATTGGTGGACAGCGCTCAAGCGGCAAAGGAGCGCATTTCGCCTGCGCGATTGAAGCAGGACGCAAAGGACAAGGTTGCCGCGACGGCGCTGGATGGCGTGGCCTATGTCGGCGCCAAGGTGCAGCAGCGACCCATAGCGATCGCAGCGGCCGCTGGCGCACTTGGCCTGTTCATGGCCCGCCGCCCGATCGCGGCACTTTTGCGCCGCTTATACGTTCGCATCCAGGACAGACATGAACAATCCGGAGACTGAGTGATGGCCGATATTCGCGCACAGATTTCCCGCGCCCGGGAAGCCGCCAATGACGCGGCGACCAGCGCGTCCGACCGCCTTCGTGAAACGAGCGGCAAGGCTCGCGAAAGCGCGGGCGAACTCATCAGCACCAGCCGCGAAAAGGCGGGCGACGCCTATGCCGACGCGCGCGACAAAACGCAGCGCGCGGCCTCTCGCGCCAACCAGATCGTGCAGGATCATCCCGTCATGGCGGTTGCAGGCGCAGTCGCCGCAGGTGCCCTGGTTGCGTGGATGTTCCCCAAGAGCCGCCGTGCGATAAAGGCCCTGCCGGGCCTCGCCACGACCTTGGGCTCCCGCGCGGTCGAGGCGGCGATGGCCGCCCGATCCGCCGCGGCGGAAGAGGCCGATGTCGTATCCTACAAGGCTGGCGGCGTCTTGAAAAAGGCCAAGGCTCTGGCGGCCCAGAGCGCCGACATGGTGCGCGATCGCGCAGACGACGCCTACAGCGCGGCGAGCGACGCGGCTTCGACGGCGCGGGAAAATCTTGCCGCCGCTGACCTCAGTGCCAAGGCGTCCAAGCTGGCGGATGACGTCACCGCGTTGGTCGTGGCAAAGGTCGACGCCATTAGTGAGGCCGTGAAAGCCCGGTTGCCCAAAAGCTAATCGCGGTTGCGCGCAACGCAATCGAGCGACCCATCCCTGTTCTTGGCGGATCGCGGAGTCGATGATAAGGCTTCGCGATCATCCAAAGGAGAACAGATAACGCCATGAGCAAAATGCATCTGGTGATGGGCGGTCGCGTAAAGGACCCGCAGACGCTGGAATTTCAGGATCTGAACCAGGTGGATCTGGTCGGCGTCTATCCTGATTACGCGTCGGCCGAAAAGGCGTGGCGCGGCGCGGCGCAACGCACGGTGGACGACGCGGAAATGCGCTACGTCATCGTGCATCTGCACCGCCTTCTGGAACCCGAGCTGCCGGCCGCCTGATCCGGGCCTTACAGCCTGTAAACTCGTTCGATCGTTACGGTCGGACGGGTTTTTCTTGGTCAGTGAACGACGCGCGGCTTCTTGCGAAAACGCCAGCGCAGCAGCGGTCGGGTGAGCGCAAGTCCGGCGAGGAACCCGCCGATATGCGCGGCAATCGCGATCTGCCCCAGGCCACCGGCACCGCCGGACGTCGCGACGCCGATCATCAGCTGGATGGCGATCCATCCGGCCGCCAGCCACAAAACCCGCACCAGATTGGCCGACAGCGGCCCGACCCTGCGCACCTGCTGCTGGCTATAAAGCAGCGAATAGGTAGCGATGATCGCGGAAATCGCGCCGCTGGCGCCGACCATCGGATTGGTAGACGCCGGATCGACCAGATATTGCGTGAGACAGGCCGCGTAGGCGCCGACACCGTAGAGGATAAGCGTCCCGCTCCAGCCCAGCACATGCTCCACCTGCCGTCCACAAAAGACCAGCATCAGCATGTTGAAGCCGATATGCAGCCACCCGGCATGGACCAGCGTGCAGCTGAGCGGCGTCAGCCAAGCAGGCACGGCGGCCATGCCTGCCAGCAGGGCTGGGTCGCCGAACCGCGCGGGAATGAAGCCGCCAAGGACCGCGGCATCCTCGACCCGATTGGCGGCGATCAGCGCGAGAAAGACGGCGACGCTGATCGCTGCCAGCGCATTGGTGGCACGGCCCGACGGCAGGCGCACAGGCTCAGATGAACTCGATCTTGTCGACCAGGTAGAATTTGTCGCCCGACGGGACAGACACTTCCACCTCGTCGCCGACTTCGCGGCCGATCAGCGCGCGACCCAGCGGGCTGGAATAGCTGATCATGCCGGCCTTGGCATCGGCTTCGGCCTGGCCGACGATCTGATATTTCACCGGCTTGTCGTCCTCGTCCAGCAAGGTGACGGTCGCGCCGAAGATGATCTTGCTGCCCGACAACGTCGTGGGGTCGATCACCTGCGCGCGCGACAGCTTGTCTTCCAGATCGTTGATCGTCGCTTCGACCTGGCCCTGCCGTTCCTTGGCGGCATGATATTCCGCATTTTCCGACAGGTCGCCATGCGCGCGGGCTTCCTCGATGGCGTCCACGATGAGCGGCCGTTCGGCCTTCAATTCGCGGAGCTGCGCATTGAGCTTGTCATAGCCCATTTGCAGCATCGGCATCTTCTCGACGGTCGCCATTCCTGTAAATCCTTCGTCAAAACTTCCCTTTGGCGGCCCCGACATAGGGCCGCCCCGCATCGTCATTCCTGTGCAGGGGATCAGGCGTGCGACCCGGGATAATAGGATTGGAGCGAGCGCACTTCAAGGGCGCGACTGCGCACCGCCTCGATCGCGTCGGCCGCGGCGACACTGGCGGCCGCCGTGGTGAAGCTGGCGATCTTGGCGCGCAGGGCCGATGTGCGGATGGCCTTGCTGTCCTTCAACGACTGCCAGCCTTCGGTCGTGTTGAAGATCAGCTGCACGTCGCCATCGGTGATCCGGTCGACGATATGCGGCCGCCCTTCGGCCACCTTGTTCACGCGTTCGACCGCGATGCCCTGACCTTCCAGATAGCTGGCGGTGCCGCCGGTGGCGATGATGGTGAAGCCCATGTCCGCCATCTTCTGCACGGCCGGCAGGATGACCGGCTTGTCGCTGTCCTTGACCGACACGAACACGGTGCCGCCGGTGGGCAGCAATGTGCCGGCCCCCAGCTGCGCCTTGGCGAAGGCGGTCGCGAAATCCTTATCGATCCCCATGACTTCGCCCGTGCTCTTCATTTCGGGTGAGAGCACCGGATCGACGCCAGGGAAGCGGGCGAAGGGGAAAACGGCTTCCTTGACCGCGATATGGTCGATCGCGTTGCGGTCGATCGTCGGCAGGTCCTTGAGCTTCTCGCCCGCCATCACCCGGCTCGCAATCTTGGCGATGGGCGTGCCGATCGCCTTGGCGACGAAGGGCACGGTGCGGCTGGCGCGCGGGTTCACCTCGATCAGGTAGACGACCCCGTCCTTGACCGCGAACTGGATGTTCATGAGGCCCCGCACGGAGAGCGCGCGGGCCAGCATATCGGCCTGCCGCTCGATTTCCGCGATGATGTCGGCCGACAGGCTGTAGGGCGGCAGCGAACAGGCGCTGTCACCGGAATGGACGCCCGCTTCCTCGATATGCTGGAGCACGCCGGCGACCACCACATCGTCGCCATCGCACAGCGCATCGACGTCCACCTCGACCGCGTCGCGCAGATACTGGTCGATCAGCACCGGCGAGTCGCCTGATACCTGAACGGCGGTGGCGATATATTCCTCCAGCTGCGCCTGACCGTCGACAATCTCCATCGCCCGGCCGCCCAGCACATAGGATGGGCGCATGAGGACGGGGTAGCCGATGCGGTTGGCGACCGCGATCGCCTCCTCCCGGCTGCGGGCGATGCCGTTGGCGGGCTGCTTCAACTTGAGCTTGTCGATCAGCGCGGCGAAGCGTTCGCGATCCTCGGCCAGGTCGATGGCGTCGGGGCTGGTGCCCAGGATCGGCACGCCCGCATCCTCCAGCGCCTGCGCGAGCTTCAGCGGCGTCTGACCGCCGAACTGCACGATGACGCCGGCCAGCGTGCCGTTCGACATTTCGACGCTCAATATTTCGAGCACATCCTCGGCGGTCAGCGGCTCGAAATAAAGGCGGTCGGACGTGTCATAGTCGGTCGACACGGTTTCCGGGTTGCAGTTGACCATGATCGTCTCATAGCCCGCCTCCGCCAGCGCGAAGCAGGCGTGGACGCAGCAATAGTCGAACTCGATCCCCTGCCCGATCCGGTTGGGGCCGCCGCCAAGGATCACAACCTTCTGCCGGTCGCTGGGCTGCGCCTCATTCTCCGCCTCGCCGAACAAAGGCGCTTCATAGGTGGAATACATATAGGGCGTCTTCGCCTCGAACTCGGCGGCGCAGGTGTCGATGCGCTTGAAGACGGGGCGCACGCCCAGCTTGTGGCGCAACTTGCGCACTTCCTCCTCGGTGACGCCGCCGGTCATGGCCTTGACCGCATCATGGATCAAGCCGCTGCTGCGCGCGATGCCGCGTTCCATGCCACGCAGATTGGCGGACTTGAGCGCCAGAAAGGCCAGACGCTTGTCGGAAAAGCCCATCGACTTCAAACGCCGCATGCCTTCGGCATCCTGCGGCAGGCCGTTTTCCAGCACTTCGCCCTCCGCGTCGACGATTTCCTTTAGCCGTTCCAGGAACCAGGGGTCGAACTTGGCGATGCTGTGAATTTCCGCGACGGACAGGCCTTCGCGCAGCGCCTGCGCCGCAATCAGCAGGCGGTCGGGCGTGGGCTTTGCCAGCGCGGCCACGATGTCGTCGCGCGACGCCCCTTCCAGATGGTCGACAGTGTTGAAACCCGACAAGCCGGTTTCCAGCCCGCGCAGCGCCTTCTGCATCGATTCATGGATGTTGCGGCCGATCGCCATCACCTCGCCGACGGACTTCATCGCGGTGCCGAGCAAAGGTTCGGACCCCTTGAACTTTTCGAAGGCAAAGCGCGGAATCTTGGTCACGACATAGTCGATGGTCGGTTCGAATGACGCGGGCGTCGCTCCGGTAATGTCATTCTCGATCTCGTCGAGCGTATAGCCGACCGCCAGCTTGGCCGCGACCTTGGCGATGGGGAAACCGGTCGCCTTCGACGCGAGCGCCGAGGAGCGCGACACGCGCGGGTTCATCTCGATCACGATCAGGCGGCCGTCCTTCGGATTGACCGCGAACTGCACGTTGGAACCGCCTGTTTCCACGCCAATTTCACGCAGCACCGCAATCGATGCGTTGCGCATGATCTGATATTCCTTGTCGGTCAGCGTCAGCGCCGGCGCGACGGTGATGCTGTCGCCGGTATGGACGCCCATCGGATCGACATTCTCGATCGAGCAGATGATGATGCAGTTGTCGTTGCGGTCCCGCACGACCTCCATCTCATATTCTTTCCAGCCGAGCAGCGATTCCTCGATCAGCACCTCGGTGGTGGGCGACGCGTCGAGCCCAGCGGCCACGATCTGCTTGAACTCGTCCTTGTTGTAGGCGACGCCGCCGCCGGTGCCGCCCAGAGTGAAGCTGGGGCGGATGATCGAGGGCAAGCCGGTGAACTCCAGCGCCTCAAGCGCCTCCTCCATCGTGTGCGCGATGCGCGAGCGGGCGGATTCCAGCCCGATCTTGTCCATCGCGTCGCGGAATTTAAGGCGATCCTCCGCCTTGTCGATCGCTTCGGCGTCCGCGCCGATCATCTTGACGCCGAACTTGTCCAGCGTGCCGTCGTTGAACAGCGCCAACGCGGTGTTGAGCGCCGTCTGCCCGCCCATGGTCGGCAGCACCGCATCGGGCCGCTCCTTCTCGATGATCTTCGCCACGATTTCGGGCGTGATCGGCTCGACATAGGTCGCGTCGGCGAATTCCGGGTCGGTCATGATCGTGGCCGGGTTGGAATTGACCAGGATGATGCGATAGCCCTCTTCCTTGAGCGCCTTTACCGCCTGCGTGCCCGAATAATCGAACTCGCACGCCTGGCCGATGATGATCGGCCCCGCGCCGATGATGAGGATGGAGGAAATGTCAGTGCGTTTGGGCATTGTTTAGCGTGCTCTCATGGAATAAATTGATTGCGATGCAATCATGGGAGGCTGGCGATGGGAAGCGTGACGATCCGCAATCTCGACGACGCGGTCAAAGAGGCTGCCCGTTTGTCGGCGGCAAAGCATGGACGATCGCTGGAAGCCGAATTGCGCGCATTGCTGGAGCGGACCTACGCGCCCGCCGGCATCGACGCGGATCATGTCCGCAATGCGGCCGGAGATGACTGGGTTCGCGACCTGATCGCCATCGCCGGAGGCGCGGATATGACCCTGCCGCCTCGGCTGAATAAGGTTTCCCGACGCGAGACTTTTGGTGCTGATTGACACCAATGTCTGGAGCGAATTGACAAGGCCAAAGCCGGAGGCGCGCGTCATCGCCTTTCTGGCGGGCAACCGGGAACGCTGCCTGCTATCGACCATCGTGCTGGCCGAAATGGAATATGGCATTGCAAAGGCGGCCGATCCGACGCGCCGATCACGCCTGATCGCCTTTCGCGACCGGGTCCAGACAATCTGCGGCGACCGGATCGTAACCCCGGACGAAACAACTGCGGCAATCTGGGGTCGCTTGAAGGCCCAGCTTGAAAAGAGCGGGGAAACGATAGCGGACATGGACCTGCTGATAGCCTCCCAGGCCATCGGCGCCGGCGTGCCGCTGGTGACACGAAACCTGTCGGATATGGAGAGAACGGGAGCGGCCATCATCAATCCGTGGAAACCTTGAACGCCCATCCCCGCATATCACCCATCGTCGGCGCCGCGCCGATGATGAGGATGGAGGAGATGTCGGTGCGTTTGGGCATTAGTCTGCTTTTCTCTCTTCGACGGCCGCGTTTCCGATGAACACAAGGCTGATCCCGTGTTGCTCCATATCCGATGCCATCCAAGCATCTGTAAGGCATTCGGCACCCGGTTTTATTGGGAAGGTCAGAAAGTCACTTTTATAAGTGAAGCTATTCTCCCCTATAACCTCGAATGCGCTTCCCGGCTTTAAGCCGCAAAACACCTCGAGCGCATTCAGATACTCGCTCAAAGGACGCTCAGGCGAATAGGCAGGCATAGTATCCAGCTTACCCGTCTTGCGTAGTTTCTCTTGCGCATATGCCTTCATCAACCCGCCGACTTTGGCGTTTTCATAGGCCTGATAGCGATCTTTCAATTCCGGCTGTTCAAATTCGACCATCGCCCGCGCCCAGGTCGCCAAACGAATGCATTCGAACATTGTGTCAGAGGCTCCAGCCGAAGCCGCTATCGAAAGAACGTCGCTTTGTAGGATGTCTTCATACCGCAAAGCGACGCCAGAGCGCTGCAAGCCACATTGCACGACAGCCTCTATGATAGGCACAGTGGACGGTGGCGGCAGATCAATCAATGCACGCCCCCCGCCTGCGCCTCGCATCCCCAGCCGTCATATTCGACGCCGCAGAGGATTTCGATCTGAAGGCATTTGCGGGTCAGCGCGCGGATCGAGGCTTCATCGACGGGCTGCACGCATTCGAGGAACAGGAACAGGTCGCCCTCCTCATCCTCCTCGCGGTCCAGTTCGACCATGCCGAACTGGCTGGCGATGGTCAGGACGCGTTCGAAATCCTGTTCGCTACCCCGGAAGCTGACGTCCACGGGCCGCGCGATGCGCGCGACGTCGCCATTGGCTGCGAGATTGGCGAGAACTTCGCGGTCCGCCTCCCACTCGGCGGCAAGGCGCGCTTCATCGACGGGGGGCAGGTTCTGGCTCACGCCGCGACCGGCCCTTTGAGACCCTCCACGAACCGCTTGAACAGGTAGAAGCTGTCCTGTGGCCCCGGCGAGGCTTCGGGGTGGTACTGGACCGAGAAGGCGTTTTTATCCGTCAGTTCGATGCCGCAATTGCTGCCGTCGAAGAGCGAGATGTGGGTGGCGCGCACATTGGGGGGCAGCGTGTCGGCGTCGACTGCAAAGCCATGGTTCATGCTGGTGATTTCGACCAGGCCGTCCGACAGCCGCTTGACCGGGTGGTTCGCGCCGCGATGGCCCTGATGCATCTTGATGGTCTTCGCGCCCACGGCAAGGCCCAGCAGCTGGTGGCCGAGGCAGATGCCGAAAACGGGAATGTCATGGTCAAGCACCTGCCGGATCACCGGCACCGCATATTCACCGGTCGCGGCGGGATCGCCGGGGCCATTGGAGAGGAACACGCCGTCGGGCTTCTGCTCCATCACCTGCTCATAGGTGGCGGTGGCGGGCAGCACGGTGACGCGCGCGCCGGCCTTCACCAGATTGCGGAAGATATTATTCTTCGCACCATAGTCGATCGCGACGACATGGGGGCGGTCGTCGGTCGCCTCCCCTGCCCCATAGCCGAAACCCAGCTTCCACACGCCGTCCTTCCACAGACGGCTTTCCTTGCCCGTGACTTCGATGGCAAGGTCCATGCCCTCCAGCCCCGGCCAGGCCGCAGCCTTGTCGGCAAGCGCGGCAATGTCGAACGCGCCGTCGGGATCATGGGCGATGACGACATTGGGCGCGCCCTTTTCCCGGATCATGCGGGTGAGCGCGCGGGTATCGACGCCCGACAGGCCGACCCGGCCATGCGCCGCCATCCATGCGTCGAACGGCGCGACATTGCGGAAATTGCTGGGCGCGGTCACGTCCTGCCGCACGATGCAGCCGAGCGCATAGGGGTTGTCGGCCTCGACATCCTCGTCATTGGTGCCGACATTGCCGATATGGGGGAAGGTGAAATTGATGATCTGCCCGGCATAGCTGGGATCGGTCATGATCTCCTGATAGCCGGTGATGGACGTGTTGAAGCAAAGTTCGCCCACCGCATCGCCGACCGCGCCGAAACCGCGACCAAAGACAGCGGAGCCGTCCGCAAAAACCACGACCCCTGTCGCTCCTTTGGGCACAATGAGGGTCTTGGCGTCAGCCATGGTCTGCGGTTCCTTTATGCTTTTGCGGAGGCCCGTCTGGTGCGGGTTAAACGGCCGGTCAGGTAGGCGGGCGTCTCCCCAAGGTCAACGTCTGTTAAAAATCTCTTTTGCCGCTATATCTGGTCCTTTCCGAAAGAGACAGGATTCTATCGCCCATGATTCGCGAGCAGGTTAAGAGCGCCCAGGTTGAAGCGATGAAGGCGGGCGACAAGGAAAAGCTGGCCGCCGTCCGCCTGATCCTGGCGAAGCTGAAGGACCGCGACATCGAATTGCGCACCGCGACCAGCGTGCCCGATGACGACGCCATGGTCGTCGACGTGCTGCAAAAGATGGTGAAGCAGCGCCGCGAATCGATCGAGATGTTTAAGAGCGGCGGGCGCGACGAACTGGCCGCCAGGGAAGAAGCCGAACTGGCCGTGATCGAAAGCTTCCTGCCCGCGCAGATGAGCGAGGACGACACCAGAGCCGCGATCGAAAGCATCAAGGCCGAGGTCGGGGCGACGAGCGTCAAGGATATGGGCAAGGTGATGGCAGTGCTGAAGGAACGCCACGGCAGCGTCATCGACATGAGCAAGGCAAGCGGTCTGGTGAAGGCGGCGCTTGTCTGAGTGAAGAGGATGCGCCTGCGCTCCCCCTCCCGCCTGCGGGAGGGGGTCGGATCGCCCCCTATCCCCGTTCGTTTCGAGCGAAGTCGAGAAACGCCCTACACGGCGCTCGACACGCTTAGGGGTTCGGGCATAATCGCATAATGGCTTTCTGGACCTACATGCTCAAATGCGCGGATGGTCGCTATTACACCGGACACACCGACAATCTGGAGCATCGCACAGGTCAACATCAATGCGGTCACGGTAGCCGTTTCACTCGCGCGCGCCTCCCTGTCACGCTGGTCTGGAGCGAAAATTTCAGCAGTCGGATCGAGGCACTTGAAGCCGAACGCGTGATAGGCGGATGGTCGCGCGCCAAGAAAGAAGCGATGATAGCGAATAACGTGTCCCTGATGTCATATCTCGCGAAACCACCCAAGGAGCGCGACACAGCGACAGGTCCGTTCGGCTCAAGCGAAATGGAGAAGCGAGAAAAGTGCGCCAGCCGTTTCTCGACTTCGCTCGAAACGAACGGATTGGGTATGCCAGATGCTGAGCCACCCGCATGACCCTCACCCCGCAATGGCTGGACGAGTTGCGCGCGCGCACGTTGCTGTCGACCCTGATCGGCAAGTCGATCAAGGTGCAGAAGGCCGGGCGCGAATATAAGGCCTGCTGCCCGTTCCATAATGAAAAGACGCCCAGCTTCACGATCAACGACGAGAAGGGCTTTTACCACTGCTTCGGCTGCGGCGCGCATGGCGATGCAATCCGATGGATGACCGACCAGCGCGGCCTGCCCTTCATGGAGGCGGTGAAGGAACTGGCGGCGACCGCCGGCATGGACGTACCCGCCGCCGATCCGCGCGCGGCTAAGCGAGCCGAACAGGCCAGGGGCCTGCATGAGGCGATGGCGGCGGCGCAAAGCTTCTTCGAGGATCAACTGGGCGGCCTCGATGGCGGGGAAGCGCGCGCCTATCTTGGCCGACGCGGGATCAGTGACGCCACCCGCCGCGCCTTCGGTTTTGGTTATGCGCCCGACGCGCGCGGCAAGCTCAAGACCGCGCTTCGGGACTTTGGCGAGCCCATGCTGGTCGAGGCCGGCCTGCTGATCGACCCCGATGGTGAACGCGACAGCTACGACCGGTTCCGGGGCCGGCTGATGCTCCCTATCCGCGACATTCGCGGAAGGGTGATCGCCTTTGGCGGCCGCATCCTGGGCGATGGCGAGCCCAAATATCTCAATTCCCCCGACACGCCTTTGTTCGACAAAGGTCGCACGCTTTACAATATCGACAAGGCGTCGCCCGCCAGCCGCCAGACCGGCCGCGTCATCGTAGTCGAAGGCTACATGGACGTGATCGCGCTGGCGCAGGCGGGCTTTGCCGATGCGGTGGCTCCGCTCGGCACGGCGCTCACCGAACATCAGATCGAGCGGCTGTGGAAGATGGTGGAGGTGCCGATCCTCTGCTTCGATGGCGACGCGGCGGGGCAGAAAGCGGCGATCCGCGCGGCAACCCGCGCCCTGCCCCTGCTGCGCCCGGGGCACAGCCTGTGCTTTGCCACCCTGCCCACGGGCCAGGACCCCGACGACCTGCTGCGCGCGAGCGGCGCTGGAGCGATGCAGGCCGTGCTGGACGCCGCGCAACCGCTGATCGAACGGCTCTGGTCGCATGAACTATCGGCCGCGCCGCTCGACACGCCCGAACAGAAGGCCGCGCTCAAGCAGCGATTGCGGGACATTAGCGATGCGATCGGCCATCCCGATGTGCGCGCCCATTACGCCCATGAATTTCGCGAGCGGTACAGCGCGCTGTTCTTCGCCCGGCGGGAGGCGGCGCCGTTTCAGCCGCGGGCTCAAGGAAGCGGCGGCGGGCAACGCTGGCAAAGGGACCGGCGCGGCAATTGGAAGCCGCCCATTCCGCCGGCGGGACAAGAAGCGCGGGCAATCGGCGCGGGCGGCATGGAACAACGGCTGCTGCGCGCCGTTCTGGCCGCATTGCTGCGCCATCCCGAACAGATTGCACCGCATCGCGAGCTGCTGTCGGGCCTCCACATCGCCGACCCGCTGCTGGGCCAGTTGATGGACGCGATGATTCGTTGTTCCTTCCGCAAAGAAACAGTTGAAACACAGGCCCTCCTTACCATATTGGGGCAAGGTGAAGTGTATAATATGGCCAAGGGGATGCTCCGGGCCGACACGTTCACACTCACCCCAAACAGGATGACCACCGACCCTGATCGCGTAGCGCGTGATCTGGAGGAGGCCGTTCGGGTGATTGCGCAAGGACCGGAGCTGGAAGCGGCGCTGGTGGAGGCTACGAGACGATTCGAAAGCGATTTCAGCGAAGCCAATTTCGCTGAACAGCAGCGCATCCGCGCACTGAAAGCCGAACATGATCGTCGCCTGGCGGAACTGGCGCAGTCCGAAGATAGTATTTGAACAAGGTTCGCCCTTTTGACGAAGGGCAGCGAAGCAAGGCGATTACATGGCGACCAAGGCGAACAGCAAGACCGGTGTGGCAGAGGGCGAGGATGGTGGCGATGCGCCGCTGCTCGACCTGAACGAAGCGTCCGTCAAGAAGCTGATCGCGCGCGCCAAGAAGCGCGGCTACATCACCTATGATGAGCTCAATGATGCCCTGCCGCAGGACCAGATGTCGTCCGAGCAGATCGAGGACATCATGGCCGCCCTCAACGAGATGGGCGTCAACATCGTCGAGAATGAAGAAGCCAGCGAGGATGGCGACGAGCAGCGCGAGCGCGAGGACGCCGAGGACGCCGAGGACGAATCGAGCGATGATGACGGCCCCAAGCTCGTCACTGAAAAGAAAAAGGAAACGGTCGATCGCACCGACGATCCCGTGCGCATGTATCTGCGCGAAATGGGCGCGGTGGAATTGCTCAGCCGTGAAGGCGAAATCGCCATCGCCAAGCGGATCGAGGCCGGCCGCGACACGATGATCCTGGGGCTTTGCGAAAGCCCGACCACCTTCAACGCGATCATCGAATGGTCGACCGCGCTCAACAATGGCGAAATGCAGCTGCGCGAGATTCTCGATCTCGACGCGATGCTGTCCAAGGACCCTGCCCCGGAAAGCCTGGAAGAAGGCGCCGAGGATGATGATGGCGAGATCAGCGAAAAGACCGCCGGCCCCAGCTTCAAGGAAGAGGAAGAGCCGGAGGAAGAATCCGCCGATGGCGACGAGGATGAGGACGGCCTGACCGAACGCCGCGCCCGGCGGTCCGAGGAAGAGGATGAGGAGGACAACACCCTCTCCCTTGCCCAGATGGAAGAAACGCTCAAGCCCATGGCGCTGGAGAAGTTCGCGACCATCACAGACATCTTTCGCAATTTCTCGCAGGCACAGGAAAAGCGCATGCAGGCGATGGCGAATGGCGATGTGCTAAGCCAGAAGGCCGAGGATGATTATCAGGCATTGCGCGAAAGCCTGACCGCCGAAGTCGAAAGCGTGCAGTTCCACCAGCAGAAGATCGAATATCTGGTCGACCAGCTCTATGCCTATAACCGGCGCCTGACGGCGCTGGGCGGGCAGATGCTGCGCCTGGCTGAACGGCACAAGGTCAGCCGCAAGGATTTCCTCGATCGCTACGTCAATCACGAGTTGGACGATGGCTGGCTCGACAAGGTGAGCGGCCTCGACAAGAAGTGGACGGCCTTTGCCGCAGCGGAGGGCCGGTCGGTCGACCGCATCCGCAACGAAATCGCCGAAATCGCGCAGGCGACCGGCATGTCGCTGAGCGAATTCCGCCGCATCGTCAACATGGTGCAGAAGGGCGAACGCGAGGCGCGCATCGCCAAGAAGGAAATGGTGGAAGCGAATCTGCGCCTCGTCATCTCCATCGCGAAAAAATATACCAATCGCGGCCTGCAGTTCCTCGACCTCATTCAGGAAGGCAATATCGGCCTTATGAAGGCGGTCGATAAGTTCGAATATCGCCGTGGCTACAAGTTCAGCACCTATGCGACCTGGTGGATCCGTCAGGCGATCACCCGGTCGATCGCCGATCAGGCGCGCACCATCCGCATCCCGGTGCACATGATCGAGACGATCAACAAGCTGGTCCGCACCAGCCGCCAGTTCCTGCACGAACAGGGTCGCGAGCCGACACCGGAGGAAATGGCCGAACGTCTCTCCATGCCGCTCGAAAAGGTGCGCAAGGTGATGAAGATCGCCAAGGAGCCTATCTCCCTCGAAACGCCGATCGGCGACGAAGAGGACAGCCATCTGGGCGACTTCATCGAGGACAAGAATGCCATCATCCCGGTGGATGCCGCGATCCAGGCCAATCTCAAGGAGACGGTGACGCGCGTCCTTGCTTCGCTCACGCCGCGCGAGGAACGTGTGCTGCGCATGCGCTTTGGTATTGGCATGAACACCGACCACACGCTGGAGGAAGTGGGCCAGCAGTTCAGCGTGACGCGCGAACGTATCCGCCAGATCGAGGCGAAGGCGCTGCGCAAGCTCAAGCACCCCAGCCGGTCGCGGAAAATGCGCAGCTTTCTGGATCAGTAAAGCAATCTTAACCATGTTCGACGGAAAAGGGCGGCTTTCACGGTCGCCCTTTCTGATTCTGTAAACCGGGCGTTTACTCGGCAAGCGTATGCCGGTGAGGATCCCCGCACAGGCCGGGGCCTGACAGGGATTGCGACATGAGCGAAGCGGCACCGCGTATGCAGTTCGGCGACATTGCGCGGGTCGTCGATGCGCTGGTCGCGGCGGACGGCACGGCTGCCCACGCCTATGTCATCCGCGCGCGCACGGGCCTGGCGAGCGAGGGACTGCTCACGCTCCCCGATTTGGCCGATGCGGCGTCCTATATGTGCCTGCTCCACGGCCGCCATCCCGGCGTCATTGATCATGCCGCGACCCGCTCCGCTGAAAATGCGGCGCGCCAATGGCTGATCGAGACGGCCGACGCCTTCGCCGCCGAACGCGCCTATCTCGCCAGTGTCACGGTCGCTGCCGGCCCCGCCCCCAGCACGGCGGGACAGGCCGATTGCGAAGCGGCGGTCAGCCAGCAACGCCATGCGCTCGACACGCTGGCCCAGTCCGACCGGCGCGGCTGCGCCATGGGGGCGGCGATCGCCCTGGTGCTCGACTGGCGCGGCATGCGGCAGATGCTCGACATGGCGGCCATCCGCGCCGGCATCGAGCCGCACGCCTGCACCCTGCCCGACCGCTCCGCCACGCTGGAGGTTGCGCGCGCGATCGGCGGCGATGACATAATCGACCGGGCAATCCAGTTCGGCGCACGGCAGTTGCTCGCCCAGCATCGCGGCCTGTGGGACTTGCTCGCCGCCCGCGCCGCTTTGCGCGGCCGCCCAGACTGACCGCCGCTTTCGCGATTGCGTCCCACCGCTGCTTTCCCTAGTCCGGTTGCAGGCAGCAACGGGAGCGGACGGATTTCATGCGCTTTGAAGGCACCCAGGATTATGTCGCGACCGACGACCTGAAGGTCGCGGTCAATGCCGCAGTGCTGCTGCGCCGCCCGCTGCTGGTGAAGGGGGAGCCGGGCACGGGCAAGACGGTGCTGGCGCAGGAAATCGCGCAGGCGCTCGACGCGCCGCTGATCGAATGGAACGTCAAATCGACGACCAAGGCGCATCAGGGCCTGTACGAATATGACGCCGTCGCCCGCCTGCGCGACGGGCAACTTGGCGACCCGCGCGTCCACGACATTTCCAATTATATCCGCAAGGGCAAGCTGTGGGAGGCATTCACCTCGCCCCGCCTGCCGGTGCTGCTGATCGACGAAATCGACAAGGCCGATATCGAATTTCCCAACGACCTGTTGCAGGAACTCGATCGCATGGCCTTCCATGTCTACGAAACCGGCGAGACGATCGCGGCGGCGGAGCGCCCCGTCGTGGTCATCACATCGAACAATGAAAAGGAACTGCCCGACGCCTTCCTGCGCCGCTGCTTCTTCCACTATATCAAATTTCCCGATCGCGAGACGATGGAGAAGATCGTCGAGGTGCATTTCCCCGGCATCCAGAAAATCCTGGTCAGCCGCGCGATGGAGATATTCTACGAGATCCGTGACGTGCCGGGCCTCAAGAAGAAACCCAGCACCAGCGAGTTGCTCGACTGGCTGAAACTGCTGCTGGCCGAAGACATGCCGCTTAACGTGCTGCAAAACAGCGATCCGACCAAGGCGATCCCGCCGCTGCACGGGGCGCTGCTCAAAAATGAGCAGGACATCATGATCTTCGAGCGCCTTGCCTTCATGGCGCGCCGTCAGGGACGCTGAGCCATGGCCCATCATGCCGGATGCCTGTGCGGGCAGGTGCGCATCACCATCGACGCCGAACCAACAGGCGCGCGCCATTGCTGGTGCCGGCTGTGCCAATATCTGAGCGCGGGCGGCGGCACGGTGAACCTCGCCTTCCCCAGCGACGCGGTGCAGGTGGATGGCGACATATGCTGGCACGACAGCGTCGCCGACAGCGGCAATGCGATGCAGCGCGGTTTCTGCCCCCGTTGCGGGACGCCCCTGCTCAGCCGGACCGAAGCGCGCCCTGCGGTCATGATCGTCCGGGCGGGCGCGCTCGACAATCCGTCGCTGCTGGCGCCGCAAATGGAAATCTGGACCAGCGCAGCGCCTGATTGGGCCTGCCATGATCCCGGCATCCCGCACTACCCTGAACAAAACCCGCAATAGGGCTTGCGCCCGCCGGGCAAGCCTGTAGCCTCCCTGTCATAGTTCAAGGCCGCGCCAAGACGGTCTGGTTCTGGAGAGGGATGCCCATGCCCGCACGCGCCTTGTTCTTTCTGCCCATCGCCCTTGGTCTGGCGACGCCCGCACTCGCGCAGGCGGCGCCGGACATGGAGGCATGGACCCCGACGGCCACCGCCCTGCGCGCCAATGCCGCGGGCATCAGCCTGCCGCAGACCGTCGGCGGCCTGTCCCTCACCAAAAGCGGGGAAGCGTCCAATGGCGGGCGCGCGGTCGACAATTATGCGCAATATCTCTCGCAGGACGGCGCGGTCCAGGCGACCTTCTACGTCTATATGCCGACCTATGCCGACGCATCGCTCGCCGCCTATATGACCGACAAGGCGATCATGGAGCGGTTTGGCGCAAAGACGCGCCGGACGGCCTATGGCACAGCGGCGGTCGACGGACTGGCGGGCCGGGCCATTCGCGCGGTCTATGACGATGCCGCCGATGGCGCACTGACGACGGCGGCGGGCTTCGTCCATGCCGGGCGCTGGATCGTCAAGATCCGCGTCACCGGGCCGACCGAACGGCGCCGGGATGTGCTTGCGGGCCTGGACGCGATGCTGGCGGGCCTGCAG
The DNA here is from genome assembly GCF_001598335.1 of Sphingobium abikonense NBRC 16140. Taxonomy (GTDB): domain Bacteria; phylum Pseudomonadota; class Alphaproteobacteria; order Sphingomonadales; family Sphingomonadaceae; genus Sphingobium; species Sphingobium abikonense. The sequence goes on along the minus strand of NZ_BCYT01000016.1, from coordinate 18,926 downwards.
GTCGAGGACAAGGCGTCGCTCCACGTGACCGCCCCGGCGCAATTCGCCGCCTGCCCGGTGGCGGATGCCGGCGAGGCCAGATTGACGCGCGCGAAGGACAGCGCGCTCGCCCCAGCGCAGGATATCCGCATTCCCCGCGACGGGAAGGACCAGCTTTGCCTGCGCGGCGCGGTCGACACCGCCGAGGGCCGCTACGATATCCTCCAGCAGGCCGGGCGCAGCGACGGCGCAATCATCGTGCCGGTCGACGACAGCGGCACGCTGCTCGCCTTCGATCCCGCCGCGCCGGGCAAGGGCTATCGCCTGTCAATTCATATGGTGGGCCAGACCGACCTTTATGGCACCTATGACCGGGTGCCGAGCGCGCGCCAGATCGCCGCCATTCTCGACGGGAAGGACCCACAGACCGCGCAGGCGCAGGCGATCGTCGCCTATGCGGCCACCGGCGAAGCAACGATGCAGCCGGGCGGCGCAGCCCGGCGCTGAGAGCGCATATTCCAGCGCTGCGCCTCGTGCCCTAAGCCCACCGCATGAGGCCCATCCCCGGCGCAACCCGATTCGCGCGCATCCGCGCCCGGCTGGAGGCCATTCGCCTGTCCCCCGGCCCGCGCGCCTGGGCCTTCGAATTTCTGCTCTTCGGTTTCAAACAGGGTTGGGCCTGCCTGTTCGGTGGGTTGATGCTCGCATTGCTGCTGGCGACGCATTTTTTCTATCCCAACGACGCCGCCCTGCACCGCTATGATTTCCTGACGCTGGCGGCGCTCGCGATCCAGGCGGCCATGCTGGCCTTTCGCCTGGAAAGCTGGGCGGAGGCCAAGGTCATTTTCGCCTTCCACGTCATTGGCACGGTCATGGAATTGTTCAAGACGCAAGCCGGCTCTTGGATGTATCCCGAAGCCAGCCTGCTCCACATCGGCGCGGTGCCGCTCTTCTCCGGCTTCATGTATGCCGCCGTCGGCAGCTATATTGCGCGGGTCTGGCGCATCTTCGATTTTCGCTTCACCCGCTATCCGCCGGTCTGGGCGACGGTGGCGCTGGCCGGCGCGATCTACGTCAATTTCTTCGCCCATCATTGGTTGCCCGATATCCGACTGATCCTGTTCGCCGCGGCCATCGCGTTGTTCGGCCGCAGCTGGATTGTCTTCACGCCCTGGCGCACGCCACGTTCAATGCCGCTGCTGCTCGGCTTTTTCCTGGTCGCCCTTTTCATCTGGCTGGCCGAAAATATCGGCACCTTCGCCAATGCGTGGACCTATCCCGATCAGCGGGACGGCTGGCACATGGTCAGCGTCGCCAAATTGGGCAGCTGGTATCTGCTCATGATCATCAGCTTCGTATTGGTGTCCCTGATCCACGGCGTTCGCGCCAGCAACGATCAGATCAGATAGCCGACCTCATAAAGCCCCCAGCGCCGGCCGCCAAAGATCAGCGGCACGAACACGCTACGCAGCGCCCGATACCGCCCCTCGCCCAGGTCCTGCCGGTAGGTGCAGACGAAGAAGTCATCGGCCCCGTCGAGCGCGCGACCGGTCTGCGCATCCATGAATATCTGCCGGTTGCGGGCATGTTCCATATTCCATAGCCCCTCGCCCGGCCGCTGCGGCTGGCTGCGCGCACTGATATGCGTCGGCAGATAGCCGTTCATGTCGATCAGGCAGCAGCCCACGACCGCGTCATCCTGCGCACTGTGGCGGTCGAGCAGCGGACGCAGCGACGCGTCGGCAAAGGCGGTGAAGCCGGTCAGATATTGCGCGGGATCGGAGCCTTCGATGCGCTGATAATCGGTGTCGAACAAGGCCTCCAGGCTCAGAGCCCCGCGATCCAGCGCGCCGCCGATCGCCAGGCGCACCGCTTCAGCCCCCTGCTGCGCCAGCGCGATATAGCGGCTGTTACGCGTCGCCTGCCCGCCATGCGCCGCCGTATTGAGCATGGCGTTGGCCATCTGCTCCAGCGCCTCCAGTTGCGTGAGCGCCGCACCCACCCGCGCCGTGCTTTCGCGGGCGGAAAGGCTGAATTCGCCCAGTCCCTGCGTCAGCGCATCGACTTCGCGGCTGGCGGCATCGGTGCAATCGACGATGGTGCCGGACCGTTCGCCAAATTGCGTGACCAGCGACGCCATGTCCGCCAGGCGCAGCCGCAACTGATCGATATGGGTGCCTGCACCCCGGCCCCGCAGGATATTATCCTCCACCCCATGAATCAGCGTGCGCGCATCCTGGTCCAGCTGGCCCAGCTTGGCGGCCACGGATGCGGAGGACTCGCCCGCCTGTTCGGCCAGCCGGCGAATTTCATCAGCGACCACGGCGAAGCCCCGTGTCGCCTCGCCCCCGCGCGCGGCCTCGATGGCGGCATTCACGCCCAGCAGGCGGGTCTGCCGCGCGATGGCGCTCAACTGGCCCGACACGTCGCCCACCGCCTCGATAACCGCCAGAAATCGGCGTAATTGGCCTTCCATCCCGGTGACATGATCGACGAGCGCCGTCACTTCATTCAGGGACAGGCTGATGACGTCATGCCCGTCTGCAACGATCTGCTGCGCGCGCCGGGCGGTCTGGCTGAGCTCCTGCGCCGCCGCTACGCTTTCGCCCTGGCTTTCCGCCAGCCGAGTCATGTTCGCTTGCAACCGGTCAAGGCGCGTGCTGTCCGCCTGAATGCGATGATCCACCTCGCCCAGAAAGCCTGCCGTTTCGCTGCACTGCAATGCTATGTCGCCTGATTGTTCCCCCAGATCAGCCAACAACCCCCTGTTTTCCAATGCTACCCCGCTTATTTGCCCGCAACATGAATAGTGCCGGATTAACCATGCACTGCAACACTTAATATTCTGTCGGTTTGTTGGGTCGTTGGGCTTGCATCCCCATCCGCGCTGCCGGACAAGGCGTGTCATGTTGCTCAACTTCCTCGACGCGCTGCGCACCGCCGGCATACCGGCCAGCATCAAGGAACATCTGCTGCTGCTCGAAGCGCTGGATCGCGACGTCATCGCCCGCCGGCCGGAGGATTTTTACTATCTAGCCCGCGCCACCTATGTGAAGGACGAAGCGCTGCTCGATCGCTTCGATCAGGTCTTCGCGCGGATATTCAAGGGGATCATGAGCGACGATGGCGTCGAGGCCGACATTCCCGAGGAATGGCTGCGCCTCGTCGCCGAAAAATTCCTCAGCCCCGAAGAGATGGAGAAGATCAAATCCCTGGGCGACTGGGACGAGATCATGAAGACGCTCAAGCAGCGGCTGGAGGAACAGAAGGACCGGCATCAGGGCGGCAACAAATGGATCGGCACGGGCGGCACCTCTCCCTTCGGCCATGGCGGCTATAATCCGGAAGGGGTGCGGATCGGCGGGCAGAGCCGGCACAAACGCGCGATCAAGGTGTGGGAAAAGCGCGAATTCGCCAATCTCGACAATCAGAAGGAACTCGGCACGCGCAATATCAAGGTCGCGCTGCGCCGCCTGCGCCGTTTTGCGCGCGACGGCGCTGCCGAGGAGCTGGACCTGGACGCCACCATCCGCGGCACCGCGCGGCAGGGATGGCTCGACATTCGCATGCGGCCCGAACGGCACAATGCGGTCAAGCTGCTGCTGTTCCTGGATGTGGGCGGATCGATGGATCCGTTCATTACGCTCTGCGAGGAATTATTCTCCGCCGCGACCGGCGAGTTCAAGAATATGGAATTCTTCTATTTCCACAATTGCCTGTATGAAGGCGTGTGGAAGGATAATCGTCGCCGCTTTTCGGAGCGGACGCCGACCTGGGACATCCTCCACAAATATGGCCATGACTATAAGGTCATCTTCGTCGGCGACGCGGCGATGAGCCCCTATGAGATCAGCCATCCGGGCGGGTCGGTCGAACATATGAACGAGGAAGCAGGCGCCGTCTGGCTGCAACGGGTGGCGCATACCTATCCGGCGACGGTGTGGCTCAACCCCACGCCGGAGGCGCACTGGACCTATAGCCAGTCGACCCGGATGATCCGCGACTTGGTGCAGGACAGGATGTTCCCACTGACGCTGGGCGGTATCGATTCAGCGATGCGCGAACTGACGCGCAAGCGGTAGACGCGCGCAATGGAGTGGCGGACGGTAGAATAGAGCGCGTGGACAAATTCAGACTGTCCGCGAACGACCATTAGCAGTCCTTTAAGCGATGAATGGCAAGTCGGCAGAATGGAGCACTGCCTATGATTAGGTTGCTAAGATTTGCTAGCTATACGGCCTTGAGCGCATGTGCATCATGCAGCGAGGAAGAGCCATCGGCCTTTAGGGTCGGCAACGCGCTTTATCATTTCCCGACTGGCCAAGTCGATTTCGTTCTGGATGATGGCGCTTTGCCGCCAACCTATGTCCACATAGACACTCCACCTACGCCAGACAAAGAAGATGTGGACTTCTTGAGGTTCGTATTCAACACGGAAGATGGCAGACCTACGCGCACAAGCGTTATGTTGAATTATCATGGAAAGCTAGGCTCTCCACTATCGAGGTTTTTGTCGCGGGAGATAAAGGTATTTCATAAACCTTGGGGAACGGTGTTTTGCGATGCCAAGGCAACAAAAGTGGACTTACGATTTCCCTGCGGGATAGAAATAACGGATCGAGGAGCAGACTGGGAAGTCCTTTTCGACTACAGCAGATTAGCAGAAGAAGTAGACATGGCGGCAGAGGGCAAGAGAATTCTTGCGGCGTATCGCCTCGGACGTTCCCAACGATAGGGCTGGAAACTATCGGACGGTCTTCTTTAATGCTGCTTGCCTTTCGGGAGCAGTCGGTCCGCTAACCACCCATCCCGGTCATCCCGCATTGCCAGCTGATTTGTCCAAACGCCCTAGTGAATCAGGCGGTTCAGCGTGCCGACGATATGCCGGATGCCGTCGGGCTTGGCGAGCACCGGCGTGTGCGGGTGCGTGCCGATCACTTCATGGCGCGCCGCCCCGGAGCAAAAGACATAAGGGATGCCATAGGCATCCAGATCGTCGGCCAGCAGCCCGGCATCACTCCCGCGCAAGGCCAGGTCCAGCACGGCGCCCGCCGGAAACCGCGTCGCCAGCGCCGCCATTCCGTCGGCCAGCGTCGCATATGGCCCATCGACGGTATAGTCGGCCTCTTCCAGCATGTCCGCGATCAGAGCGGCGACACGGCTGTCATCTTCCACCAGCAATATGCGGGGCAATTCGGCCATGGCGATCAGTCCAGTCCGAAATGCGCACGATAGCGATCGAAGCATCGCGCGCCGCAGCGCAAGCGAATGAGCGCCCCTTCGGCCATGGCGGTGGCGCGCCGCGGGTCCGCCGCCACCAGCGGCTTGATCGCTTCCTCGTTCCAGTCGGCGCTGTGCTTGATGTCCAGCACCGCATGCAGATCGAAATAGCGGCGCTGGCTGGTCGACAGGCCCACGCGGCGCAAGGCGCGCGCCGTTTGCGCCGACCGGCCCGGCGCCGTCAGCTCGATCACGCCCAGGGCGCCGATGCTGTGCCAGCTATAGCAACGCTGCGTCGCCATCGCCGTCATCGCATTGGCCAGCGCCAGGCTTTCCCAGACGGTATGCTCGATGCAAGTATCAAGGTCGAGCAGGTCGACCAGTTGCCCCAGCATAGGGCCGTGCATGCCCTTGATATTGCCCCGGCCCATCTCGTCCCAGTAATTGCGCGCCAACTCCATCTTGGCCCGGTCCGGGATCTTGACCTGCGTCATCGCTACCAGATCGTCGAAACCCGCTTCGCCCGCCGCTTCCTGCGACAGAAACCAGCGGATATGGTCCATCTGCGCGTCTTCGGCGAGCCAGGGGAACAGGCTGTCATGCTGTCCCGGCCCTGTTGCCTCAAGCCCTTCGAACCAGGCGATGAAGCCGTCCACATCCGTCGGTGCCTGGGCGGCTTCGACGCGCACTTCCGCGCGCAATTCCTCGATGAAGGCATGTTCCAGCCGCGCCATGCGCTGATCTTCGTTGAAGCGATCGGCCGACCAGTCGTCGGGAAAGCCGGGCGAAAGCCGTCGTCGATTCCACCGGCTCAGTTGCTGCTGGAACGAATCCTGGAGAAATTGGGATTCCTCATCCTTGAGTTGGGTCGCCACGTTCAGACCTTTCTATTCCGTTGCCCAACAAATCCCGGAGACAGGCCCCCGTTCCCATAAAAGCGACTAACCTATGTCAGCCAGGGCGGGCGCGGTTGACCATCAGCCGCCATTGGGCGACGTCGCCCCTCACATCGAACAGGGAGCCAATGCCATTCATCCGCTCGACACACCCATTTGGAACAGCCTGCAAGGCGGCTGGGCATCCCTGGCGCAGGGCGATGCGCAGGCAATTCGGCTGGACCGCGATCATGGCCCCTTCGCGGCTACCGCCCATGGCTTGCCCACGGAAATGACCGCGCTTGCCCCTCTATTGCCACCGGGCGATGAACTCTGGCTGCTGGGCCGCGACGCGCTGGCGGCTCCTCCGCCCGGCATGCAGGTCGTTCGTACCGCCATGCTGGCGCAAATGGTGGCGGACCGCCCCGTGGAGATCGGTGGCAGCGGCCCGGACTGGCAGGAACTGGGCGAAGCGGACGCCCCCGACATGCTGGTCCTGGCGCTGCTGACGCGGCCCGGCCCGTTCCGCGCCCGCACCCATCGCCTTGGCCGCTTCATCGGCGTGCGCGAACAGGACCGCCTGATCGCCATGGCGGGCGAGCGGATGCGGATGCCGGGCTTTGCCGAAATCAGCGGCGTGTGCACCCACCCCGATCATCGCGGCCGCGGCCTTGCCGGTCATCTGATGCGACGGATCGCGCGGCACATGCAGGACCGAGGCGAAACGCCGTTCCTCCACGCCTATGCCAGCCACGACCGCACCATCGCCCTTTATCGCAGCCTGGGTTTTGCGGTGCGCGCCCAGTTGCCGATGGCGGTGCTGTCCAAAGCGTGAGGGACAAAGAAAAAGGCCGGCGGATCGCTCCGCCGGCCTCTTCCTGTTTCGCAGGTCGGTAGACTTAGAAGTCCATGCCGCCCATGCCGCCCATGCCGCCCGGCATCGCGGGAGCAGCGGACTTGTCTTCCGGCAGCTCGGCGATGGTGGCTTCGGTGGTGATCAGCAGACCAGCGACCGAGGCAGCGTTCTGGAGCGCGGTACGCACGACCTTGGTCGGGTCGATGACGCCAGCGGCGACCAGGTTTTCATACGTGTCGGTCGACGCGTTGAAGCCGAACGAGGTGTCGCTCTGGTCGAGCAGCTTGCCCGAAACCACCGCGCCGTCATGGCCCGCATTGGCCGCGATCTGGCGAACCAGAGCCGTCAGCGACTTGCGGACGATGTCGATGCCGCGGGTCTGGTCGTCATTGGCGCCGGTCAGACCGTCAATCGCCTTGGTCGCGTAGAGCAGCGCGGTGCCGCCGCCGGGGACGATGCCTTCTTCAACGGCCGCACGGGTGGCGTGCAGCGCGTCGTCGACGCGGTCCTTGCGCTCCTTGACTTCCACTTCGGTCGCGCCGCCGACCTTGATGACGGCCACGCCGCCGGCCAGCTTGGCCAGGCGTTCCTGCAGCTTTTCACGGTCATAGTCCGACGTCGTGACTTCGATCTGCGCACGGATCTGCTCGGTGCGGCCCTTGATCGCTTCGGCATCACCAGCACCGTCAACGATGGTGGTGTTGTCCTTGTCGATGGTGACGCGCTTGGCGGTGCCCAGCATGCCCAGCGTGACGTTTTCGAGCTTGATGCCCAGGTCTTCGCTGACGACTTCGCCCTTGGTCAGGACGGCGATGTCTTCCAGCATGGCCTTGCGGCGATCGCCGAAACCGGGCGCCTTGACGGCCGCGACCTTCAGGCCGCCGCGCAGCTTGTTGACGACCAGGGTCGCCAGCGCTTCGCCTTCAATGTCTTCCGCGATGATGAGCAGCGGACGACCCGACTGCACGACCGATTCCAGGATCGGCAGGATCGACTGAAGGTTGCTGAGCTTCTTTTCGTGAATCAGGATGTAGGGGTCAGCCAGTTCGACCTGCATCTTTTCCGGGTTGGTGATGAAGTAGGGCGACAGGTAGCCGCGGTCGAACTGCATGCCTTCGACGACGTCCAGCTCGAATTCCAGGCCCTTGGCTTCCTCGACGGTGATGACGCCTTCCTTGCCGACCTTTTCCATGGCTTCGGCGATCTTCTGGCCGACTTCGACGTCGCCATTGGCCGAAATGATGCCGACCTGCGCGACTTCCGACGAACCCGAAACGGGCTTAGACCGCGCGCTGATGTCCTCGACGACCTTTCCAACGGCGAGGTCGATGCCGCGCTTCAGATCCATCGGGTTCATGCCGGCGGCAACCGACTTCATGCCTTCGCGCACGATGGCCTGGGCCAGAACCGTCGCGGTGGTGGTGCCGTCACCGGCGATGTCGTTGGTCTTCGAAGCGACTTCGCGGACCATCTGGGCGCCCATATTCTCGAACTTGTCCTTCAGTTCGATTTCCTTGGCGACCGAAACACCGTCCTTGGTGATGCGGGGCGCGCCGAAGCTCTTGTCGATGACGACGTTGCGACCCTTGGGGCCAAGCGTCACCTTGACCGCGTCGGCCAGGATGTCGACGCCACGCAGGATGCGCTCACGCGCGTCACGCGAAAACTTTACGTCCTTCGCTGCCATGATCTTATACCTTTCGAATAAGTGGGATGTTTAGGAAAAGCGGAGTGCGATCAGGCGATGACGCCCAGAATGTCGCTTTCCTTCATGATGAGCAGGTCTTCGCCATCAACCTTGACTTCGGTGCCCGACCACTTGCCGAACAGGATGCGGTCGCCGGCCTTGACGTCCAGCGGCGTGACCTTGCCGTCGTCGGCCTTGGAGCCGGTTCCGACGGACACGATTTCGCCTTCCTGCGGCTTTTCCTTGGCGGTGTCGGGGATGATGATGCCACCAGCAGTCTTCTCTTCCGCTTCCACGCGGCGGACGAGAACACGGTCGTGCAACGGACGAAATGCCATGTTAAGTGCCTTTCCCTTGGCGATGGAGGGGATAGCGGCGGTGGCGGACCATAGAGCCCGCTGACCCGTCGCGCCGGTCCGTCTCCCGATGAACTTTCCTGTGTTAGCACTCTTTGACGTCGAGTGCTAGCGACGCGAATATGGCCTGTGCGGCCAGAGCGTCAAGAGGGTTCCCGCATCTTTTTCGCTAAGCCACGGAACATTTTTCAGCGATGCTTCTGCGGCAGGACGCCTCTCGCGCCAGCCGTGCGCCTTGCCGCCCCTCGCACGGCTTCCTACCTGCCGTCCTGTCTTCCAGCGTCATGAGGAATTTCCGATGAGCGATACTCCCTATACCCCGCCCAAGGTCTGGACTTGGGACAAGGCCAGCGGCGGTCAGTTCGCCAATATCAACCGGCCGATCGCCGGCCCCACCCATGACAAGGATCTGCCGGTCGGCAAGCACAAGCTGCAACTCTATTCGCTCGCCACACCCAATGGGCAAAAGGCCGCGATCATGCTGGAGGAATTGCTGGAGGCCGGCGTCAGCGCGGCGGACTATGACGCCTGGCTCATCAAGATCGGTGATGGCGACCAGTTTTCCAGCGGCTTCGTCGCCGTCAACCCCAACAGCAAGATCCCGGCGCTGATGGACCATAGCGTCTCCCCGCCGCAGCGCGTCTTCGAATCCGGGGCGATCCTGCTCTATCTCGCCGAAAAATTCGGCAAATTCCTGCCCACAGATCCCGCCGCGCGCACCGCCGCGCTCAGTTGGCTGTTCTGGCAGATGGGCGCCGGCCCGTTGCTGGGCGGCGGCTTTGGCCATTTCTACGCCTATGCGCCGGAAAAATATGAATATCCGATCAACCGCTACGCCATGGAAGTGAAGCGTCAGCTCGACGTGCTCGACCGGCATCTGGCGGACAATGACTATATGGCGGGCGACGACTACAGCATCGCCGATATCGCCATCTGGCCCTGGTATGGCGGGCTGGTGCTGGGCCGCGCCTATGACGCCGCGGAATTTCTGGACGTCGCCAGCTATAAGAATGTCGTGCGCTGGGCCAAACAGATTGACGAGCGCCCCGCCGTCAAGCGCGGCCGCATGGTGAATAAGGCGAACGGCCCGCTGGAAGAGCAGTTGCACGAACGCCATGACGCCAGCGATTTCGAGACGAAAACGCAGGATAAGCTGCAAGGCGCAGCCTGATCCTGTTGAAATATAACGGACTGGACGGCGGGCCGTGCCATGGCGATAACACAGCCCTATCGACATTAGGGAGTCGCCCCATCATGGACCGCCGTCTTTTCCTTTCCACCGCCGGAGCCTCCGCCCTCGCAGCCGCCGCGCCGCGCGCTTTTGCGCAGGCGGCCATGCCGGGCAATGGCGACGACGCCCGCCTGTCCGCCGCCTTCGCCGCGATTTTCGAAGGCGTGCTCGATCGCTCGCCCATGTTCGTCACCAGCCTTGGCCTCGACAAGGGCGCGCGCGCCGACGCCAAGAGCCAGCTCGACGACAACAGCAAGTCGGGCATGATGAAGGACCTTGCCGCGACGCAGGCGGCGATCAAGGAACTGGAGGGGTTCAAGGGCGCGAACCTGTCCGACGCGCAGCGCCTCAACCTCGACGTCATTCTCTATTCGCTGGGGCAGCAGACGGTTGCGCCGGGCAGGTTCGGCCTCAACAGCGTGCAGCGGCCCTATCGCATCTTCCAGCAGGGCGGCAGCTATTTCCGCGTGCCTGATTTCCTCAACACCGCACACACCATCAACGACAGCGCCGATTGCGACGCCTATGTCTCGCGGCTCGACGCCTTTGCGCGGAACCTGCGGACCGATACCGCGCTCCAGCGGGACGAAGCGGCGCGCGGCTATCTCGCCCCCGCCTGGTCGCTGGACCTGACGATTGGCCAGCTGAAGAAGCTGCGCGGCCAGCCGGCGGCGCAAAGCTCGATGGTCCAGTCGCTGGTCAAGCGCGCCGCCGCCAAGGGCATCAGCGGCGATTGGCAGGCGCAGGCGACCGGCATCGTGGAAAAGGCGATCTATCCCGCACTCGACGAACAGATCGCGGCGATCGAATCGCTCAAGGACAAGACAGCGGCGGGTGATGGCGTCTGGCGCACGCCGCGCGGCGATGAAATCTATGCCGCCGCGCTCAAGCAGGCCACGACCACGGACCTCAGCGCAGACCAGATTCACGCCATGGGGCTGGAGCAGGTCGCCGACATCAGCGCGCAGCTGGACGGCATCCTCAAAGGCGCCGGCTATGACAGCGGCACGGCGGGCGAACGACTGGCAAAGCTCAACGTCGAACCCTCGCAGCTTTACGCCGACAGCGCGGAGGGCCGCGCCGCCCTGCTCGCCCAGCTCAACCGCGACGTCGACGCGATGAAAGCCAAACTGCCCCAGGCCTTCGCCACCATTCCCGATACGAAGCTGGAAATCCGCGCGGTGCCGGTGGAAATCCAGGACGGTGCCTCCAACGGCTATTATAACCGCGCCGCGCTCGACGGGTCGCGCCCGGCCATCTATTTCATCAACCTCAAGGATGTGGGCGACTGGCCGAAATATGGCCTGCCCGCGCTCACCTATCATGAAGGCGTGCCAGGGCATCATCTCCAGATTTCGACCGCGCAGACCGCCGGCGACATTCCGATGCTGCGCAAGACCGCCTTCATGAGCGCCTATACCGAAGGCTGGGCGCTTTATGCCGAGCAACTGGCCGACGAACTGGGCGGTTATGCGACGCCGCTCGATCGGGCAGGCTATCTGCAATCCTTCCTGTTCCGCGCGGCGCGGCTGGTGGTCGACACCGGCATCCACGCCAAGCAGTGGAGCCGTGAGAAGGCAACCGATTATATGGTTGAAAATACCGGCTTTGCCCGCCCCCGCTGCCAGCGCGAAGTCGAACGCTATTGCACCCAGCCGGGCCAAGCGACCAGCTACAAGGTCGGCCATGGCGTGTGGACAAAGGCGCGCGCGGCCGCGCAGGCGCAGCTGGGCGACGCCTTCGATATCAAGCAGTTCCACGCCATCCTTGAGGAAGGCGCAATGCCTTTGTCGATGCTGGAACAGCGCGTCGCCGCGCGGGCCAGGGCAGCGAAAACGTAAAATCCTCCCCTGTAAGGGGAGGTGGCTGGCCGGAGGCCAGACGGAGGGGTATCACCCTATGGAGACCGCACCCCTTCCCCGCCACGGCTCAGGGCAGCGGACCTCCTCCCCTTACAAGGGACCCGCCGGCGTCACTCGTAGCTCATATCCTGATAGCCATCATCGGCGATGTCGGAGAAGCGCGTGATTTTGGCGTCGAATTTCATGCGGATGCGGCCGGTGGACCCATGGCGCTGCTTGGCGACGATCACCTCGGCCAGGCCGTAGATGCGCTCCATATTCTCCTTCCACGCGGCATAGGCAGCCTCGTCGTCGGGCTTGGGTTCCTTTGCGGCCTCGTAATAATCCTCGCGGAACACGAACCACACCATGTCCGCATCCTGCTCGATCGATCCGGATTCGCGCAGGTCGGACAGTTGCGGCCGCTTGTCCTCGCGCTGTTCGACTGCACGGCTGAGCTGGGAAAGCGCCAGCACCGGCACATGCAGTTCCTTCGCCAGCGTCTTCAACCCGCGTGAGATTTCCGAAATCTCGTTGACGCGGTTGCCGTCGCCCCGCCCCGTGCCCTGCAGCAGCTGGAGATAATCAACGACGATGAAACCAATGTCATGCCGCCGCTTCAGCCGCCGGGCGCGCGTGCGCAGCGCCGCGATGGTCAGGCCCGGCGTATCGTCGATGAACAGCGGCAATTCCTGCAACTCGCGCGCCGCTCGCGACAGATTCTGGAAATCCGCGCGGCTGATCTTGCCCATGCGCAGCGCTTCGCCCGAAATGCCCGACTGTTCGGCGAGCACGCGGGTCGCCAGCTGGTCGGCCGACATTTCCAGCGAAAAAAACGCCGTCTTGGCCCCCATATTCTTTTCCGGCGGGATGCCGTCGGCATTGTCGCGCACCCATCGCGAGGCTGCATTATAGGCGATGTTGGTCGCCAGCGACGTCTTGCCCATGCCCGGGCGCCCGGCCAGGATCATGAGGTCGGAATTGTGCAGACCACCGATCTTGGCGTTGAGGCTGTTGATCCCGGTCGTGATCCCCGACACATGCCCGCCGCTGTTGAGCGCGCGTTCGGCCACCTGCACCGCCATGGTCGACGCCATCAGGAAGCTCTTGACCGACCCGGTCTCGCCTTCGCCCTCCGACACTTTATACAGCGCGACTTCGGCCGCTTCGATCTGCTCGCGCGGGTTGACATCCTCGCTGGTATCCAGCGCGTTTTCAACCAGTTCGCGCCCGACGCTCACCAATTCCCGCAACAGCGCCAGGTCGTAAATCTGGCTGGCGAAGTCACGCGCACCGATCAGCGCCGCGCCATTGCCGGTCAGCTGCGCCAGATAGGCAGCGCCGCCCAGTTCCTTCAACGCTGGGTCCTGCTCCAGCATGGGCTTGAGCGTCACCGGATTGGCGACCATGTCCTTGTCGAGCAGGCGCATGATCGCGTCATAGATGCGTCCGTGCAGCGGCTCGAAAAAATGTTCGGCCTTCAGCTTGAGCTGCACATCCTCGGCAATGCGGTTGTCGATCATGATCGCGCCCAGCAGGGCGGCCTCAGCCTCCACATTGCGCGGCAGTTCGGCGCCGCCATTGTCAGCGGGATTGATTTTCAGCAGTTCGACCATGGCCTCTCTTTCCTCTCCCGGCGGCGCGGGCGCAAGGGGCCATGGGGACGCAGTTGTGGATAAGTCCCGCTTGCATTTGGGCGCGCGCCGCCGCACTGACTATCCGCTCGCATATGGCCGATCCGCGCATCATAGACATCAAGCTCGACGAGCGCACGATCCTGTGGCGCAATGCCGACGTGGAGCAGGAACGGCGCATCGCGATCTTCGACTTGCTGGAGGATAATCATTTCGCGCCCCAGCGGGTCCATCCCGACGGCTATGCCGGCCCCTACAAGGTCGTGCTGCGGGTGGAGGAAGGACGGCTGGTCATCGAAATCAACCGGCAGGACGACAGCCCGCTCGAAGCGATCATCTTGAGCCTTGGCCGGTTCCGGCGTCCGATCCGCGATTATTTCGCCATTTGCGACAGCTATTATCAGGCGATCAGCAATGCCTCGCCCCAGCAGATCGAAACGGTCGACATGGCGCGACGCGCCATCCACAATGACGCCGCCGACATGCTGATCGAGCGGCTGGAGGGCAAGATAAAGGTCGACTTCGACACGGCGCGGCGGCTGTTCACGCTCATCTGCGTGCTGCATATCAAGGGGTGATGGGATCAGGGGTTTGACGTTCGGGGGCATGCTGGTCCGCATCGGGGCGGGACTGGCGCTGATCGCGATGCTGGCGCTGGCATTGTGGCTCTATGCGCGCGCCTGGGCGCCCAGCCGGGACGACTATCCGGTGCAGGGCGTGACGATCGGGTCGGCCGATGGCCCGGTCGACTGGGGCACGCTGGCGGCGCAAGGGGCGGACTTTGCCTATATCCGCGCGGTGCGGGCGCAGGATGGGCGCGACCCCGCCTTCGCCGCCAACTGGCGCGGCGCGCGCGCGGCGGGCATGCGCTATGGCGCGGTGATCGAATTCAGCGCCTGCCGCAGCCCGATCGACCAGGCAACCGGCTTCATGACCACGGTGCCGCGCGACAATGCCGCCCTGCCCCCGGTCATCCGCCTTGCCTTTTCGGCCGGATGCGCGCGTCGGCCGGGCCGCGACCTGCTGCTCTCCAACCTCAACACCCTCATCAACCTGGTGGAGGGGCAGGCGGGCAAGCCCGCCCTGCTCAACGTGAGCGAGGATTTCGATGCGGCCTATGATATCGGGTCGGGCATCAACCGCACCTTGTGGCTGGACGGCAATTTCTTCCCGCCCGATTATGCCAGCCGCCCCTGGGTGATGTGGACAGCTACGAACATGCGGCATATCGACGGCGTCGATGGTCCGGTGCGGTGGAATGTGGTGGCGCGATAATGAGTGATGATTCCGATACCCAAGCGCTGATCGCCGCCGCGCGTGCGGCCATGGCCCATGCCCATGCGCCCTATAGCCGCTTTGCCGTGGGCGCGGCCGTGCGCCTCATCGATGGCAGCATCGTCACCGGCTGCAACTTCGAAAATGCCAGCTACGGCCTGTCGCTTTGCGCCGAAACGGTCGCGCTCGCCACCGTGAACGCGCAGGGGCGCTTTGCCGACGTCGCCGCCATCGCGGTGGTGGGCGGCGCGATGGACAGCGCGGACGAAGCGCTCGTCACCCCCTGCGGTCGCTGCCGGCAGGTGATGAACGAAGCGGAACAAATGGCCGGCCGCCCGCTCGCCATCCACTGCGCGACGCCCAGCGGAGACCGCGTGCTGGCCCTCACCCTTGCCGATCTCCTTCCCCATGCCTTTGGTCCCGCGGACCTTGGCATCGCCCCTGCCAAAAAGAGCTGACACATATGGCCATTCTTTCCGACAAATGGATTCGCCAGCAGGCGCTTTCGACCGGCATGATCGAACCCTTCGTCGAAAGCCAGAAGCGCGAAGGGAGCATCAGCTACGGCCTGTCCTCCTATGGCTATGACGCGCGGGTAGCCGATGAATTCAAGATTTTCACAAATGTCGACAGCACCATCGTCGACCCCAAGGATTTCGACCCCAAGAATTTCGTCGACCGCAAGACCGATTGCTGCATCATCCCCCCCAACAGCTTCGCGCTCGCCCGCACGGTCGAATATTTCCGCGTGCCGCGCGACGTGCTGGTCATCTGCCTTGGCAAGTCGACCTATGCCCGCTGCGGCATCATCGTGAACGTGACCCCGCTCGAACCCGGCTGGGAGGGGCATGTGACGCTGGAATTTTCCAACACCACGCCGCTGCCCGCCAAAATCTATGCCAATGAAGGCGCCTGCCAGTTCCTCTTCCTTCAGGGCAATGAACCGTGCGAAGTCAGCTATGCCGACCGCGCGGGCAAATATATGGGGCAACAGGGCGTCACCCTGCCCCGCCTCTAGACGATCGGGCGGGCGGTTGCTCCGCCGCCTTCATGGCGGGTCGCCCTAGCCCCGTCCGTTTCTCCTGATTGACGGCCGCCTGACCGGGCGGGCGACAAGGGGGAATGGCCATGCGCCTCTTTCAAGCCCTGGCCGGGCTTATGCTGCTTTGCTGTTCGGCGCTGCCCACGCGGGCCAATCCGCCGCCGGACAAGATACTGGATCAGCGGCACCGTTTCGATATTCATGTCCAGCCGCTCAGCGGCGCGTTGCGTCAATTGTCCGCGCAAACCGGCGTGCGCATCCTCTTTCCCTATGAGGAGGTGTCGGCGATCCGCAGCCGCCGGATCGACGGATGGATGACCACGGGCCAGGCTCTGCAAAAACTGCTCGCCGGCACGCATCTGCGCATGACGCAGACCAGCGCCGGCGTCATCGCGCTCGCCGCCCCGCCCCGCGCCACCGCGCGGCAAAGTCCGCTCTCCTTTCAGCTGAGCCAAGCTGCGTCCCCGCCGCCGCCGGTCGCGGACCCGACACCGATCATCGTCACCGGCACGCGCCTCGTTACCCGCACCGTCACCGACAGCATGAACCCCATCGACATCCTGTCGGCGCGGGATATGGAAGCAAATGGCCGGCAATCGGTCCGCGACCTGCTGGGCGCACTGATCCCCGCCATCAATGTCTCCAACAGCGGCGCGGGCGCGAGTTTCGCGATCAAGACGCTGTCGCTGCGCGGCCTGGCGGGCGACCATCTACTCGTGCTGGTGAACGGCAAGCGGCGGCACAACAGCGCCACCCTGTTCATCAACGGCACGACGCAAAATGGTCAGTCGCCCCCTGACCTTGATCTCATTCCGTCGAACATGATCGATCGGATAGAAGTGCTGCGCGACGGCGCGTCCGCCCATTATGGATCGGACGCGATCGCGGGCGTCGTCAATATCCTGCTTAAGTCTAACAGCCGCGGCGGCGCGTCGGTAATGGGCGGCGGGGCGGGGGACGGCGGCGGCGAACAGGGAAGGTTTCAGGTGGACAAGGGCTTTGCCATCGGCCCCGGCACGATCCACCTTGCCGTCGACGGCGTGCTTCAGGGCCGCACCATTCGCGGCGGGCCGATCACCTCCAGCCTCTATTTCCCCGGCGATCCGCGCGAAGCCACGGCCGACCGGATGCGCAACAAGCCCGGCCAGCCGCAAGTGTCCGGGGTCAATCTGGCCTATCATGCCGTCATGCCGCTAGGCGCATCGGAACTTTACAGCCACGGCACCTGGTCGCGCCGCCGCGCCGACGCCTATCTCACCTACCGACCGCCCAACTCCATCCTCTCCATCCCGGATATCTATCCCGAAGGCTATATCCCTCATCTTTTCATCCAGGATCGCGACAGCCAGTTCACCGGCGGCCTGCGCGGTGATGGCCCAGCCGGCTTCCATTATGATCTCAGCACAAGCTATGCCCGCAACCAGGGGCGCTATTCCGAACAGTCGCTCAACGTCTCATTGGGTCCGACCAGCCCGACCCGCTTCTTCTTGGGCGCCGTGACCGCCACCGAATGGACCAGCAATGTCGACGTGCAGCGCGACGTGCCGCTGGGGCTTGCCGCGCCGCTGCTGCTGGCGATCAGCGCGGAATATCGGGAAAATGGCTATCGCATCGTGGCCGGCGATCCTTCCTCCTATGCCGATGGCGGCTATCGCTCGCCCGCAGGCGCGCCCTTTGCCGGCGCGGCGCGCACGCCCGGCGCGCAGGGCGTTACCGGCTTCACCCCCGACAGCGCGGGCCAGTATCGCCGCCACAACTGGTCGGCCTATCTCAACCTGGAACAGAAGGTCGCCGACGGGTTCGAAATCGCGCTGGCCGCCCGGCATGAGGATTATTCCGACTTTGGCGCCACCAACACGTGGAAAATCTCGACCCGGATCGAAGCGGCGCCCGGCATCGCCCTGCGCGGCACGGTCAGCACCGGCTTTCGCGCGCCCACGCTCCAGCAGCGCCATTACGCCTCGTCCAGTACGATCGGCGTGCTGTTTCCCGGTGAAACCACCACCCGCCTCGCCCCGGTCCGTGCGCTTCGCGTCAATGATCCGGTCGCCGTTGCCTGGGGCGCGCAGCCGCTGAAGCCGGAGCGGTCGACCAACCTCTCCGCCGGACTGGTGCTTGCGCCCCTGCCCCGGATCAGCCTTGCCATCGACGCCTATCAGATCCGCATCCGCGACCGTGTCCTGCTCAGCGGCACGCTGTCGGCCCTGCCCGATGCGACGCGCGCCAGCGGCTATAACGCGCTGGGCGAATTGCTGCTCGCCGCCGGGCTCGACCCGGTGCAGAGCGGTTTCTACTTTTCCAACGCCGCCAGCACGCGCACGCGCGGCGTCGACATGGTCGCCACCTGGCGCGCGGATATGGGCGCACTGGGCCAAGCCCTCCTGACCCTGTCGGGCAATATCAACCGCACCATCTTCACCCGGCTCGACGTGCCGCCGGTGCTGGCCGGGATCGGCATCGACCTGATCGACCGCGCGCGTCAGGGCGACATCACCAAGGGCACGCCGCGCAGCAAGGTCATCGCCAATCTGAACTGGACGCGGGGGGACGCCACGCTCAATCTGCGCGCCACGCGCTACGGCAGCATGACCCAGGTCGCCGCGCGCACCGTCACAGTGGACGGCGTGACCTATTATCCCGATGATCGCATCACGCCCAAGCTGATCTTTGACGTCGAATATAGCCACCGGCTGGCCGCTGGCGTTCGCCTCGCGGCCGGGGCCGACAATCTCTTCAACATCTACCCGACAAAGCTCAGCGCGGTAAACCAGGGCACGTCGGGCTTCGCGCTCTACAACAGCTATGCGCCTTATGGCATCAGCGGCGGCTATTATTATGGCAAGCTCTCGCTCGCTTTCTGAACAGCTTATTGCGCCGCGATCACCATCGCCCGCGCCCGGTCGGTCGCGCTGCGCGTGTCCCCGGCCAGC
>NZ_BCYT01000015.1 GCF_001598335.1 Sphingobium abikonense NBRC 16140 | reverse complement strand
ACCTTCGGCATTCAGGATATGCTCGATGTTGGCGATAGTCGTCGGGGGGATATTCCGAGTGGATCTCGGGCGATCGGGCAGTCCGGCAATGACGGCATCTTTATGGTCTGTCATCCTCAGCCTCGCGACCAGAGGGTGTAGCCATCGGCTGCGTCATAGCGCCAAAGGTGAAGTTCCGGGTTGTTTCCACAGAGAAGGTTCAACATGTTTGCTGCAACCAACCCATGGACTTGCGGAACCCTGCTGGCCATTCGGAGCAATTGCCCCCTATCATTTACGCCTTCGTCGATTAGGGCAAAGAGGACGGAGACAGCTGCGTCCATTTTGGACCAGATGACCATGCTGCCATCATCGTGCAGCAAGGCTTTACCCTGAACCAACAACTGGCTCAGGTCATACAATACGTTAACCATATTACTTTCTTCACATGGCAGGGACGCGCCTTCCCAACCATTTCAAATAGCTCGCTCCCCAGGCGGCGGGAGCGCGTTCTCGAAGGTTGCCCTTCGCGTTTCGCATGACTATTTTACGGATTTTATCCATTTTTTTCAATGGTTTGAAGTTTTAGTGCGTATTTCGCACCATCCTTTCGAAAATAACCCTGACGTGGTACGTGCGATTTTCGCACATAAAAATGCAATGTCTTCGATGAAAGCAGGGTAATGAAAATGATGGAGTCAGCAAATCAGGCTCGCGTGATTCGCCAATTTACGGCACGCTGGCTCGTGTCGTTCCTCACAGTCATTGAGAGGCAAAACCTGACTGCAGCGGCATCTCACTTGCGTGTCCATCGGAGCAATGTTTCACGCGATATTGATGCGCTCGAACACTGGCTCGGCCGGGTGCTGTTCCGAGACAATGTAACCTTTGAACTTACGGAGGACGGCAAACGGTTTCAGGAAACAGCCCAAACCATGACATCTATGCTCATTCACAGCCGAAGCGGATTACCTCTCTCTTAATCACGTTCATGAGCGCTTGCGATCAGCCCCTCACCGGAGGCGAGCGGATGCTTTTCAACAAGCGCCATTGTGATCATCAACAGCAGGAAGTCGACCGCTTTGGCCGGATGCGGGATCGTGCAGCACAGCAGTCCGATTCCGAACATGACAATCAGCGCTAGGACCGTGACCTTCATGATCGCCGCAGAATGAGCAGGACATAGATCAACTGAACGGGGCGAACTCCCGCAGCATGGTCAGTAATTTCGGGTCGATGCCTTCTGCATCAGGTATGAGAATGACAAAAGCGAAGCCGCCATTGCCGACCGTGTGGATCGCCTCCCATCCCCAGTGCTCCATTCGGCCAGACCAACACCAAGGAGGCTCAAAGTCCGGGTGGCCAAACCGGGTTTCCGACAGGGGGTTATAAAATGGCGAGAAAGCGGCTTCTCTTAGGAAGTCCCCCTCCCCGTCGTCCCGCTCGACAAGAAGGATGTGTGTCATTTCCGCCAACCCACTGACTATCGCGTCGCGGATGCGGTCGGTCAAAAGCCTGCGAGTAAAGGGATCGATCTCGGCAGGTAGTTCGGCGTGCAAGTTAGTGATGGAGAACATCGCTTTGACTCCGTTAGACATGAAAAAAGCGCCCCGGAGGACGCTGCGATGGTTTTGCTGGGTTTGAGCTGCGGATGGTGCCGCAGAGGGATCGTTTCAATGCGCTTTCGGGCTTATTCCTGGCTCGTCTCAGCCTGATCTGCATGGATACGACAGAGTTTAAGCAAGGCAGGGTCTATGTCGTCTGCATCCGGCACAAACAAAACGTGGCCGGTGCCTGCATCTGACAGCACGAAAGGCATTTCAAAGATGCCCCTATGTCGTTGGACCCACTCAAATGTAGGCTGTCCGTCCATCAGGACAGGCCATCCCGTGGCCCGTTCGATGTCCGCCAAGGTGTCATCGCGCTCGATGATAACAAGGCTGCCCAAATCGGAGAGATCGCCGAATTCCATCAGTTGGTCACGGCGAGTCCGGAGGAGTTGCGTTAAGTCAGGAGAGCGAGCACCAGACAAAAAGATGTCCAGTTCCGCCCACGTACGGATATCGTGCATGTATAGTCTCCAGAATCAAAAAACCCCCGGCTGTGAAGCCGAGGGCAAAAGTTTCATGAGGATTGGGGTGGATCGTCGGGTGGTGGCTTTGTCATAACCCGGATGACGGCGATCAAGGTCAGAAGGCCAGCCGGAATGCCTGCCGCGAGCGGATAGCGGGCGACGAGGTTGATTACCAATATCGCTGCCAGGACGGCAAACGTCTCTTTTGGCCAGCGCATCAGGCTGATGACGATCGCCACAAAGGCCGCGACCTTGAGGGCCACTACCATCAGGCCAACCAGCATCATTGCGCCGATGATCCTTACCATTGTCATTCGATGGGGTTCGGTCCGAAGCGGTTATCGCCTGCTGTCCCTTCGAGCAGCATGAAGACGAGAACAGCCAGTGCCCCGATGTAGGGGATGAGATTGAGCAAAACGAACCATCCCGACCTGTCCTGATCGTGGAAGCGCCTGACCTGAACCGTAAGAGCGGGTACAATCAGGGCCAGTATGCCCAGTACAAACAGGCCGATGGCAAGATTACCCACCGCGCCGATCTCGTCATAAGCGTCGCGATCCACCATGGTGAAGACAAGGGTGATCGAGAACAGGGCGATCGGCACGAGCTGGAATAGCCAAAACTCCTTGCGGCTGGCCCGCCCGGTAAACTGCGCGTATCGCCTCAACGGCAGAAGCATCCAGCCGAAATAATCATCAGCTGCCGGATTGCTGGCCGTCAACACAGATGGTTTGGTTGCCGTCCGATCCTTGCCGAACAACAGGCTTTCCTTCGACCGCTCAAATTCGGCCTCCGATATGACGCCGTCCTTCATGAGCTGATTCAGCTTTTCGAGATTATGCAGGCCTTGGGTATCGACCATGTGCGTTCCTTTGCATGAGGTGATGAACCGCAACCCGGATGGGCACGGCTGAACAGGCAGCATCGCTATCGCTGAGTGTGATTCACTGCTCGCCCCCTCACGCCTGGAGAGCGACCTTCGGCTTCAACCTCGCGTCGCCCTATGTACCTCTCGGAGCGACGGCCGAAGCCGGATGTTAGGAACCCTGGCAATGCACAGAGCGCATGCGCCTTTATCGGCGAACCGACTGGACATGCGCGCATGCCACCCGGCCTCCAAAATCTGGCGACCGAGTTTGCATTGCTTTGAGGGGTTCCTACGCCCCACCCTCCGGCTTTCACGGAAGGCAGAGCTTTTCTGGCGGGATTAGAGCAGCTTCGCAATAGGCGTTTGATGCGGCCTATTTATATAAGATGACGCGATTAGCGCGGACCGGCCATTGGAAATCCAGCCAGAACGGTGAACAACACCGTTGACGTTCACACAATGTTCTTTACGCTATTGGTGATCGAGTAGGGATACGAAGTATGACGACTACATCGACGACACTGGATCAAGGTCATCGCTTTGGTGGCGCATGGACTGAGGTGAAGTTAGAAGCAGTCAGCGACTACTGCGAGTTTTTTAACAAGGTTCTGGTGGACCAGCCAACCGCGCATAAACCATTTGAAAGATGGTATTTTGATGCTTTCGCTGGCAGTGGAACCCGGCGGGTTGAGCGTGCAGAGGGAGGGCTTTTCGAGGGCAAACCCGTAGAAATTCAAACCGAGGATATGGCCGGATCGGTATTAAAGGCATTGAAAGTTGAACCAGCTTTCCACAAGTTGGCGTTTATCGAAGGCCATCGCGGTCGATTTCAATCATTAGAAAAAATCA
Source organism: Sphingobium abikonense NBRC 16140 (assembly GCF_001598335.1). Lineage (GTDB taxonomy): Bacteria > Pseudomonadota > Alphaproteobacteria > Sphingomonadales > Sphingomonadaceae > Sphingobium > Sphingobium abikonense. The sequence continues at coordinate 73,499 of NZ_BCYT01000015.1, read as the reverse complement.
AAGAATCTCACCCTGAGCGAGGCATCACATGCCTTCATGGTGACGCTAATAAAAAATTGGCGGAAATTTTTTCTTCCTCACCGTGGAGTAATCAAAAGGGCGGCAGAGGCTCTTGCCGAGGATTATGCTTCCTTGATCCATACGGGATGAATGTGGACTGGTCGACGTTGAAGACTCTCGCCGACACTCAATCGGTCGACGTCTGGTATTTATTTCCGCTAGATGCTGTATCCCGTCAGCTTGCAGGAAAACTAGATCGCGTCGATGACAACAAGCAGCGCCGCCTTGATGAAATATTCGGAACCCGGCAATGGCGCGACGAAATATATAAGACCGAAACCACAAATGACCTTTTTGCAGATTTGATCTCGACATCCACCCGGCAATTCGATCGAGGCCAGATCGAACGCTATGCAAAATCAAGGCTCAACAGCATATTTCGTTATGCATCCGACCCATTACCGTTGCTAAACGATAGCGGTCGACAAATATTTTCGCTGTTTTGTTTGTCAAATAGTGCTTCCGATCCGGCGATCGGCCTGATTCAAAAAGGAGTTTCATGGGTGCTTAAGAAACACAGCGCACGTTAGGCATTTCATCATATGTTCTCCCTTTAAATGTCCGGCCAGTTAGCTTCTTGTTACGACCACCCCATTGCTTGAAAAAGAATGCCGTGCCCACTTCACGGCACAAATCCTCTATTTCCTCGACCCATTCTTCTGGCATAGGGCGCGCTCTAGGACCGCTTTCACCACCGACAATGGCCCAGTCGATGCTTGTGAGATCAGCAGCTGCAACACTGCCTATTAACGGCTCAAATGAAATGAACCGAATAGCACCGGGCGTCGCACGTAGGCTATCTATCCGATCCAGCACAGCGGAGTCCTCTACACTCGTCCCAATCCACACATTGCTTAAGATTGGGAACTCAGGCATCGACAACACTTCGCGCATATGTTCAGGTCGCTTGGTGAGCACCTGATATGTATGCTGCGGCGTTGCCTGCATTACCGCCCAAACTTTTGCTATAAAATCAATCGGCACTGCTGGATGAAACATATCCGACATGCTGTTTACAAAGACTGTTCTCGGACTACGCCATTTGAGGGGCGCAGATAGAGCGTTGTCGTCAGTCACAACCTTTCCGGTCCATACGTAGCGATCACCGCTTTTGCGGGTCAGGCCTTGATATTTCTCTACACCCATAGCTTCGAGGCGAGCTGCCATGCGCATAGCATAACAGTTAGTGCATCCTGCAGTAGCTACAGTGCAGCCTGCGACAGGATTCCAAGTGACGTCTGTCCATTCGATTTTTGACATCTGCGTCATTCGCTCGAACCTTCGCGATAAGAACATATAGGGAACATAACAGCTAATTTGCTTGCTGTCGCTCCATATTTGCCACGATACTCAGCGAGGCTTAGCGCCATTTCGCGCACAATGCGACCCACTCCCGACCCACTGGATGCCCACATGGATCAACCCAAAGGCACATAAACTAGGCAACCTCACGGCCATAAGCCGAAAGACACTTTCGCTAGGGATTTTAAGGATTTCCTACTGAAAGGCTGGTGCCGCTTACGTGACTCGAACACGTGACCCCATCATTACGAATGATGTGCTCTACCAACTGAGCTAAAGCGGCGATGGGCGGCCAGATAACAGCGGTTGGGCGATTGGACAAGCGGGCAAATCATCCTTTTCTCCGCTTTTCTTGAAGCGCGCATTTACCGCCTCTTTACCATCCCATGGCACACTGCGGGTCCGGGCAAGGCTTTGCGGTAGGACAGGAACCGACTGGATGGACACTCTGCGGGGGCATGACGTCGCCAATGATCAGGATGATTTCGACGATGGCGACGATGCCGCGATCGAAAGCCCGCCCGCGGTCGGATCGGATGAGCGCCGGATGCAGGTGCGCGCCTATAACTACTGGGCGTCGCTGCTGGGCGACCGCGCGCTGCCGTCGATTGAGGATCTGGCGCCAGACCAGTTGGAGGATTTCGGGCCATATAGCGTGCTGCTCGATTTCAGCACCGGGCTGGAAAACCCGGCCATCGTCTATCTGGGTTCGGCGCTCCGCCAGGAATGCGAAATCGAAGGCGCTATCGACTATATTCAGGACGTGCCGGCCCGGTCCTTGCTCTCCCGGTTGACCGACCATTATCTACAGATCATCGCCAACGCCGCGCCGATCGGCTTCGAAGCGGAATTCATCAACCAGCGCGACGCGGAAATCCTCTATCGCGGCATCTTGATGCCCTTTTCGTCCGATGGTGACACGATCGACTTCGTTTTCGGCGTCATCAACTGGAAGGAAACCGTTAGCAGCGGCATGCTGCATGGGCTGGAGCGGGAGGTGGGCGATGCGTTGCGGAGCGCCCCGACGCCGCGTTCCGCGACGCCGATCTGGGCTGATGGTCCCGCCAGCGACGCCATGGCCGCGACACCCGATGAAGCGGACGAAGACACGCTAGATCTTAGCGGCATGGAATGCTCGGCCGACGATGCCTCCCTGGCCGACTGGCTTGCCCTTGCCCGCGACGGCGCAGCCCGTGTGCGCATCAGCGAAGCCCGCAGCCATGCCGCGCTCTATCGCGCGGTCAGCCTTTGCTATGACTTCGCCCTGGTCGCCCGCGCCCGACCGGACGATTATGCCGAACTGCTCGCCGACTATGGCATAAAGGCGCAGGCGCGCAGCCCGATGACGGCGGTGATCAAGCTCGTCTTCGGCGCCACCTATGACAAGACCCGCATCACCGAATATGCGACAGCGCTGGACCATGCGCTGGACAACGGGCTGGGCGTCGGGATGCTGGCCGATTATCTGACGGCTTATGTGGGCGGGCTGAAGGCTGTGGTCCGCGACGAACGCGCCAAGCGGCGTGCAGCCTCGCCAGCGCGACCTGACCGCCGCCAGACTGCCCGCGACGCCATCAAGTCGGCCGCCGCGCTGGACCCGGTGGCCGTCAGCACCGATCCCGATGGGCTGGCTGTCGTCGTCGCCCGCCGCGAGGAAGATGGCAGCCTGTCGATCGTCGCCGCGCTGCCCGAAGGATCGGATCTGGGCCAACGGGTGATCGTCGCTGCGTCCCGCTGACGGCTCATATCGCCGCACTCTGCAAGCTCCCCCTCGACATCCCCGCCCTGGCGCGCGATAGAGGCGACCATGAACCCGGCGCCGGCCCTTGCTGGATGCTGCGCTGCATCATATTATTTCACGTTATCGAAATTTTATTTCGCTCGATACTTGAGCGTTTTTGCGGCGCGTCGCATATAGGCGCTCCCGAGCCGAGGAGTCGCATGGCGGCCATCCAGCGCCTCCTCCGTTCTGACCAAAGCGGGTGAAGACCGCTGTTGAGAGGTGAGCGAATGACGGCGCTGGCTGAAGCGAAGAATAAGGACGTCGACCAGACCATCCTGGAGGCGCTGCAGGGCGCGTTGAGCAAGGGCGCTCTACCGGGCGAAAGCGAAGGGCTGGACCAATCCGCACTGTCCGGCGCCGCTGCCTTTCTCGGCCGCGTCGCCAATGGCAGGCAGCCTGGCGAACCGGCCATCGTCATCGAAACGCTGGGCGAGGGCGCGAAAGGCCGATTCATGCGGCTGGCGATCGTCAATGACGACATGCCTTTCCTGGTGGATTCGATTGCCAACGCGCTTGCGGCCGCGGACATCACCATCCACCGCCTGCTGCATCCCATCCTGTCGGTTGGGCGCAACGCCAATGGCGCGCTGACGGCCATATTGGACGATGATGCGCCCGGCGCCCGGCGCGAATCCATGATCTATATCGAAGCGGACCGGGCGGACGCGAAGGCGCGCCGGGCGCTTGAAAAGGCGCTGGCCGAAACGCTGGCGGATGTGCGCGCCGCCGTGGCGGACTGGGCGCAGATGCAGGCGGCCATGTCGGCCGACGCGGACGCGGTTCCCGATGAGGAAGGCGCGGCGCTGCTGCGCTGGTTCCTTGCCCGCCACTTCACCCAGACCGGCCATGAACTCGTCGACCGTGACGGCAACAGCAGCGCGGCGCTGGGCATATGCACCCGCAATGATCGTCCGTTGATCGCGCCGGCATCGCTGGAAGCGGCCTTTTCCTGGTTCGAGGAAGGCAAGCGCACCCCACTGATCATCAAGTCCAGTCGTTTGTCGCGCGTGCATCGGCATGTGCTGCTCGACCTGGTCATCATCCCGGTGCGATCTGGCAAGGATGTGACCGCGCTGTCCATTCATGCGGGGATGTGGACCAGTTCGGGCCTGGCCGCGACGCCGGACAAGGTGCCGCTGCTTCGCTCCGCATTGTCCACGCTGATGGACAAGTTCGGCTTCGATCCGATGGGTCATGCGGGCAAGACCCTTGCCCATGCGCTCACCGCGTTGCCCCATGATATCACCATCGGTTTCGATCGCGACACGCTGGAGCGGCTGGCGCTGACCTTCATGTCGCTGACCGATCGCCCGCGCCCGAAACTGGCGCTCGCGACCAGCGCGCTGGCTCGCCACCTCTATGCCTTCGTCTGGCTGCCGCGCGACGAATTGTCGACCGCGCGTCGCGTTGCGGTGCAGACCATGCTTGCGAACGCGGCCAACGGTCCGGTGCTCAGCTGGTCAATCGCCTTGGAAGAAGGCGGCCTGGCGCTGCTGCGCATCACGCTCGATCTGCGCGACGGCGGCACTGTGCCGGACGCGGAGATGCTCGATCGCCAGTTGCAGCAGATGGTGCGCGGCTGGGTGCCCGCTGTCGAAGAGTCGCTCGCCGAAACGGAAGAACCCGGCCGGGCCGCAGCCATGGCGCAGCGCTATGCCGCCGGCTTCCCCCTTGCCTATCGCAATGGCGCCGGTCCTGCCGAAGCGGCCGTCGACATCAGGCTGATCCACGGCCTTTCCGGGCCCGGCGACAAATCCATTCGCGTCTATCGCAATCCGGAAGACTGTACCGAACGGCTGCGCCTCAAACTTTACAGCCATGACACGACCGCCTTGTCCGAAGTCGTTCCCGCGTTCGAGAATTTCGGCTTCCGCGTGATCGAGGAGATGACGACGCCGATCGACGGCGGCGCGCTCGGCCATGTCCAGCGCTTCGTGCTGGAATTGCCGTCGGGCGCGGACGCGCAGCCGGTGGTCGACCGCGCCGAAATCGTGACCGAAGCCATCGCCCAGGTCCTGGAAGGGCGCGCGGAAAATGACCGTTTCAATGAATTGATCGTCACGGCCGGGCTGTCGCCACGATCGGTGGTGCTGTTCCGGGCGCTCTATCGTTATCTGCGTCAGACCGGCGTCGCCTATGGCATGGCGACCTTCGCGGAAACCCTGCGTCGCGCGCGCGATGTGACGATGAACCTCGTCGCCCTGTTCGAAGCGCTCCATGATCCTGCGGCGCAGGCGGAGTCCGATGATCGCGTCGCTGCGGCCAATGCCGCCATCGACGCCGGTTTGGAGCAAGTGACGGCGATTGACGAAGACCGCGTGCTGCGCTTGCTGCGCGCAGTCATCGGCGCCACGCTTCGCACCAATTTCTATGGATCGGCCGCTGCGGAAGCGCTGGCGTTCAAGCTCGACAGCGCGAAAATTCCGGGCCTGCCCGCGCCCCTGCCCTGGCGTGAAATCTGGGTCTACAGCCCACGGGTCGAAGGCATCCACCTGCGCGCCGGACCGGTGGCCCGCGGCGGCCTGCGCTGGTCGGACCGGCGCGACGATTTCCGCACCGAAATCCTGGGGTTGATGAAGGCGCAGCGTGTCAAGAATGCCGTGATCGTGCCGACCGGGGCCAAGGGCGGATTCTATCCCAAGCAACTGCCCAATCCCCAGGCCGATCGCGATGCGTGGCTTGCCGAAGGCACCGAAAGCTATCGCATCTTCATTCGCGCCTTGCTGTCGGTCACCGACAATATCGTCAAGGGAGAGGTGAAGCATCCTGCGGAGGTCGTGGTGCGCGACGGGGACGATCCCTATTTCGTCGTCGCCGCCGACAAGGGCACCGCAACCTTCAGCGACGTCGCCAACGCGATCGCGCAGGACCGCGACTTCTGGCTGGGCGATGCCTTCGCCAGCGGCGGCTCCAATGGCTATGATCATAAGGCGATGGGCATCACCGCGCGGGGCGCCTGGATTTCCGTGCAGCGCCATTTTGCCGAAATGGGCATCGACGTGCAGAGCGAGCCGGTCAGCGTGGTAGGCTGTGGTGACATGTCCGGCGACGTGTTCGGCAATGGCATGCTGCTGAGCAAGGCCATCAAGCTGGTTGCCGCATTCGACCATCGCCACATCTTCTTCGATCCGACGCCCGACCCGGCGCGCAGCTGGGAAGAGCGCAACCGGATGTTCCAGCTTCCCCGGTCCAGCTGGGAAGATTATGACAAGTCCCTGATCTCGAAGGGCGGCGGAGTGTTCTCGCGCAGCCTCAAGCGCATAGCCCTTACCCCTGAAATGCAGGACATTCTTGGCGTCACCGACGCGGAGATGGAACCGTCCGTTCTGATCTCCGCCATTTTGAAGGCGCCGGCCGACCTGTTCTGGTTCGGCGGCATCGGCACCTATGTGAAGGCGGCGACGCAGAGTCATGGCGACGTCGGCGATCCCGCCAATGATCGCCTGCGCATTAATGCCGAGGATTTGCGCGTCCGCGTGATCGGCGAAGGCGCCAATCTGGGCGTCACGCAGGCGGGTCGCATCGCCTTCTCGCTGAAGGGCGGGCGCATCAATACCGACTTCATCGACAATAGCGCCGGCGTCGACTGTTCGGATAATGAGGTCAACATCAAGATTGCGCTAAACAAGGAGATGGCTGAAGGCCGCCTGCCGTTCGACGCGCGTAACGCCTTGCTGGAAAGCATGACCGATGCGGTTTCCGATCTGGTGCTGGAGGATAACCGGCTTCAGGCGCTGGGCCTCTCCATCGCGGAAGCGGGCGGGAGCGATGACCTCGCCAGCTATGTCCGCCTGATCGAAACCTTCGAGGAATCCGGCCGTCTGGATCGTCAGGTCGAAGGACTCGCCGCCAATGACCAGCTCTTGCGGCGCGGCCAGGATGGCCAAGGGCTGACCCGGCCCGAGCTGGCGGTCCTTCTGTCCACCGCCAAGCTCGCGTTGCAGGATGCGATCGAACATGGCGACTTGTCTGATGACGACAGCATGATCGACGAGCTCATGGCCGCTTTCCCCCCGGCCATGCAGGAAAAGGAAGCCGACGCGATCGCCGCGCACGCTCTGCGCAAGGAGATTATCGCGACCAAGGTGGCGAACCGCATCGTCAATCGCCTGGGCCTTATTCACCCGTTTGAACTGGCGGAGGAAGAAGGCTGCTCGCTGGCGGACCTGGCCAACGCCTTCCTGATCGCCGAGCGGCTGTACAATATTCGTGACCTCTGGGCCGATATTGACGGCGCGGACATGAGCGAAGACGCGCGGCTGGGTCTGTTCGCCACGATCGCCAGCGGGATGCGCGCCCAGATCGCCGACATCCTGCGCGCCCTGCCCACCGGAACCTTGCCGGCACAGGGGCATGAGCGACTGGCGCCGGGCGTGCACAAGCTGGCGGAGCAGGTGGATGACCTGCTGACCAGCGAAGCGCAGCGTCGCGCGGCCGGCGTTACCGACCGGTTGCTTGGCCTTGGCGCGCCGGAAGCCCTGGCGCGGCGTGCGGCGGGTCTGTTCACGCTGGACGGCGCGGTAGGCATCGCCTCCCTCGCGTCGCGCATGGACATGAACGAAGTCGCCCTCACCCGCGCCTTCACGCATCTGGGTGAAGCCGTCGGCATCGACTGGGTTCAGTCGACCGCGGCGCGGATGGAACCGTCGGACCCATGGGAGCGACTGCTGATCTCCGGCGTCGCCCGCGACATGCAGCAGGTGCGGCTCGATTTTCTCGCGCAGGCCAAGACGATGGACGTGTCCGACCATGTCGAACAATGGCTCAAGGCCAAGGCCGAACGCATCCGCCAGTTCCGCAGCCTGGTGCAGCGCGCCAAGGCGGCGGCCAACCCCAATGTCGCGATGCTGGCGGAGATCGCAGGCCAGGCGCGCGGTCTTCTCGGGCGCTGATAGCCCGAGCGCCGGGAGGCAGGCGCGCCTGCCTCCCAGGCCAATCTCGTCAATCCGTGACGGGCGTTTCCATATCGGCCTTGGTGGCGCCACCTTCGGGTGTGGGAATCCCCGGCCCATAGACAGGCACGACCGGCTCATCGGGTGCGCGACCGTGCAGCGCGTCGATCTCCGCCTGCCGCTGTTTCAGATAAAGATCCCGATAGGCGGCATAGGGGTCATCGTCCTGCCGCAACTTCTGGATGGTTTCGTCAAAAGCCGCGCGTTCGCCCAGCTGGTTAAGCACCGTGGCCGGAATGACATAGGTCGGCTTGTTGAACGGTTCGCCAATGGACAGGGGCAGGATCATTTTGTCGACCGTATCCCCGACAATATCCCGCAACGTCGTTGGCCCCACGATCGGCAGATACATATAGGGTCCAGGTCCGACGCCATAATAGCCCAGCGTGTTGGCCAGTCCATTGTTGCGATGCGGCAAGTGGAAGGGTTTGCGTTTAGCGATATCGAACAGACCCAGGAACCCCAGCGTCGAATTGACGCCAAAGCGCCCCGCCGTCTCGGCCGCCTTGCCCGGCTTCAATTGCAACAGATAGGCGGCAAAGACGATCGGCTCGCCGATATTGGAGAAGAAGTTGCGCAGGCCCTTTCGAACCGGGCGGGGCAGACCCTTGTTATAGGCCTTGGCCACCGGCTCCACGACCGCCTTGTCCACCGACTGGACTGCTTCAAAGCTTTTCGCGTTGAGCTTCTCCATCGGATCGCCCGGCGGCGCGCCTTTCTCACCCGTGACCACGATATCCTGCACCGCATCCTCATCGGCAGGCTGCCCGCTGGATGGCGCAACGGACGTAACCGACGGTGTCGGCTCGACGCGCGCCGGCGCAGCCTGATCCACGGTCGATTCAGCCCCTGCCGCCTGCGGATCAGGTTGCTGGGCAGCCGCTCCCATCATCATCATTCCTGCGGCAACGGCCGGTATCAGCATCAGAATATTCCTAAAAATGGGCGCTGCAGCATCGGGAAGCGTGCGCCTTGAAGCAAGTGCCGCCGCCTCTGAAGCCATCGGCGCGTTCCCCGCATGCGGCCCGTTGCGGCTAGACCCCGTGCATCATTGCGTCAAGAAAACGACCTCAGGCAAATCGCCCAACCTCTCGCATCGTGCGACGTAAAGACTAGCGTGGCGCAAATTGACGCCGCCGACGAGCAGATTCCGTTGCAACTGCGAGTCGTTCGCGTTACTGCGATGGCGTTGAGCTGGGGACGACCTATTGCAATGCACGCTACCGCAAACAAGCCTGGCATAGGCAAGTCGAAAACACCCGGACGGGGTGCCAAGGCTTTCTGGATGAAGCAGCTGCATAGCTGGCACTGGATCAGTTCCGCGATCAGCCTCATTGGCCTCCTGCTGTTCGCCTTTACCGGCATCACGCTCAACCATGCCGCCGATGTGGAAGGCGCATCCACGACGGTGGAACAGAGCGGCACGCTCCCCGCGCCGTTGCTGGCACAGATTGCCGCCGATGACGCGCCCGACGCCAAGAAGCCGCTGCCCAAAGCCGTTCGCCGCTGGCTGGACGATCAACTGGGCCAGACCAGCGCGCAGGAGGCGGAATGGTCAGCGGACGAGATTTACCTTGCCCTGCCCCGCCCCGGAGGAGACGGCTGGATCGCCATCGACCGACACAGCGGCAAGGTGACGGGCGAAAGCACCAGCCGCGGCTGGATCAGCTACCTCAATGATCTGCACAAGGGCCGCAATGCCGGTGCCGCATGGAAATACTTTATCGACGTCTTCGCTGTCGCCTGTTTCCTGTTCGCGCTCACTGGCCTGCTGCTGCTGCACCTTCATGCCCGCCGACGCCCCAGCACTTGGCCGCTGGTGGCCGCCGGCCTCGCCGTCCCGGCCATCATCGCCGTCATTTTCATCCATTGAGAGGGGGGGTAATCACCCATGCAGCTTCGTCATTCGCTAATGCTGACAGGGGCCGCGGCCGGCGCAGCTGGTGCCGCCACCGCGCCAGCCAGCGCGCAGACCGTGGCCTTGTCCATCACCATTCCGCGCCTGAGTGTCGCTGAATATCACCGGCCCTATGTCGCGGTCTGGATCGAGAAGGCAGGCGCAACGCCCCGCACCCTGTCGGTCTGGTATGATTATGACATGCGCAATGGCGAAGGGACCAAGTGGCTGCGCGACGTGCGGCAATGGTGGCGCACGTCGGGTCGGACCATGACATTCCCCGCCGATGGCGTAACCGGCGCCACCCGCGCGCCGGGCGAGCAGAAGCTGACCTTCACACCGGGCAAGGGGCCGCTCGGGTCCTTGACGGCGGGCAACTACACGATCGTCATCGAGGCTGCGCGCGAAGTGGGCGGACGCGAGGTGCTGCGACTGCCCTTTGCCTGGCCACCCAAGCCCGGCGCGACCGTGCGGGCAAAGGGCGCGAGCGAACTGGGCGCTGTGACACTGACATTCGGCAGATAAGGGGACATGAGGATGAAAAGGACATTTTTGGCTGCTGCCACCGCCGCACTGCTGCTGACGCCGGGCCTGGCCCAGGCGCATCGCCAATGGATGCTGCCGTCAGCCACGTCCCTGTCCGGCGCGGAAAGCTGGGTTACGGTCGACGCTGCTATCTCCAACGACCTCTTCTATTTCGAGCATTTCCCGATGCCGACGGACGGCATCGTCGTCACCGAACCGGATGGCGAGACCGGAACGATCGAAAACGCCGCCAAGGGCCGCTATCGCTCGACCTTCGACGTTCATCTGACCAAGCCCGGCACCTACCGCATCGCGTCAGTCACAAAAGGTCTGATGGGCAGCTACATGCTGAACGGGAAGCGGGAGCGTTTGCCGCGCGGCACCACCAGGGACAAGCTCGCCAGCGTCCTCCCCGCGGGCGCGACCGATGTGCAGGCCAGCGAAGCTAGCGGCCGCAACGAAATCTTTGTGACATTGGGCGCACCCACCACCAATCTCTTCACGCCGACCGGCGACGGCATCGAAATGGTGCCCGTCACTCATCCCAATGATCTCGTCGCGGGCGAAGCGGCGACATTCCAGTTCCTGCTGGATGGCAAGCCCGCATCGGGCCTCAAGGTCACGCTGATCCCGGGCGGGATTCGCTATCGCGACACTCTGGGGCAGATGGACCTCGCCGCCGATCAGGACGGCAAGATCGCCGTCACTTGGCCCGAACCGGGCATGTACTGGCTGAATGCGACGGTGGGCGGCCGGCGCGAAGGCGCGGGCGAAGCCGATGCGCCGGCAAACCAGCGCCGGGCCTCCTACGTCACGACGCTTGAGGTGCAGGCGCCCTGACCGTTACCGGCACCATTGCCCCTCGCATAGCTATCGCGCCCGGCCTGTCGCCGGAGATGTTCCTTGGCCGACAGCGCCATGGCGCGATCAGGCGCTTTGGCGGCCCGACGATGGGAACGACATGGTCGGCATCAATTGTCGACCCGCCCGCCGACGTGGACAAGATCGTCCAAGCCGTGCTGGACATGGTCGTCGCGCAGATGAGCAACTGGGAGGCGGGCTCGGTCATCAGCCGCTTCAACAGGCATCCGATCGGCGGATGGATGACCCTGCCAGCCGAAATGCGAACGGTGCTGCGCGCCGGACTGGATGTCGCGCGCTTGTCGGACGGGGCATTCGATCCCGCCCTTGGTCGGCTGGTCGACCATTGGGGCTTTGGCCCGCACATGGCGGACGCCGTTCCTGCCTGCGCAAGCCCATGGACTTCCATCGAAGTCGACGGCGATCGCGCCCGCCGCCTCTCCGATGTGGCGCTGGACTTTTCGGGCATCGCCAAGGGCTTTGCCGTCGATGCGGTTGCCGACGCTTTGCGGGCATCAGGCGTGGCCAATTTCCTCATCGAAATCGGCGGCGAATTGCGCGGCGTCGGTGTCAAACCTGATATCCAGCCATGGTGGGTGGACATGGAAACGCCGCCCGGCATGACCTTCCCGCCCGTGCGCGTGGCGTTGAGCGGGCTGGCTATCGCGACATCGGGAGACTATCGCCGCTTTCGCATGGAAGCGGGCCACCGTCTGTCCCACAGCATCGACCCGGCCACGCGGGCGCCGATCCGCAATGGCGTCGCCAGTGTCACGCTCCTGCATAAAAGCGCCATGATGGCGGACGCCTGGGCCACCGCCATCACTGTCGCCGGCCCTGAAAAAGGCTTGGCGCTCGCCCACGCAAGCGGCCTTGCGGCCCGGCTGATCGTTCGGACCCATGCTGGCCCGCGTGAATATCTGACCCCGGCGCTCGAAGCCATGCTGGGGTAGCGCAACCGGCGCTATTTTCCCGCCGCCAGAAGGAAATCCGCGCTTTTTTGTAGCATGTCTGCGCGGGCGTCGCTGTCCAGCAGGCTGTGGGTCAACCCATCATAGATGACCAGCTGGCTGCGCTTGCCGGCCCCCTGCAACTTGGCTTGCATGATCTTTGCCTGGCTTATGTCGACATTATTGTCGTCGGTGCCGTGGAACATCAGCACCGGCGCGCGAAATTCGGCAGCATGATTGGACGGCGACGCCTCCGCCGCCTCCGGTCCTGTGCCCATGCGCTGCTGCTGCAGCAGATAATCGGAAAAATATTGGCTGCGCCGCATCCGATCGGCAAAATCCGTCACCGGCGCGATCGCCACGACTGCCTTGAACAGCGCGGGATCGACCGCCTGCGCCTGAAGCGCCGCATAGCCGCCATAGGACCAGCCCGCGATCGTCAGCTTGTCGGGATTGGCGATGCCCTGCGCAACCAGCCAGCGTCCGGCATCGACCACGTCGCTGATCGCCGTCCGCCAGGAACGATAGCCATTGCGCATCAGCCATGCTTCGCCGAAGCCAGCCGACCCGCGAAACTGCGGTTGCAGCACGGCGAACCCGCGCGCTGCATAATATTGGACCATCCAGTCGAAACCCCACTCGTCCCGTGCCTCAGGGCCGCCATGGGGCAAAACGATGGCTGGCAGCCCCTTCGCTGACTCCTTGCCCGGCGGAAGGGTGAGATAGGCAGGGATCATTGTGCCGTCGCCCGCCTTATACTGGACCGACTGCATGGTGGCGAGCACCCGATCCGCAAGCTCGGGTCGGTCGGGCATGATCGGCGACAATTTCCGCGCAGCGCGGTCGAACAGATAATATTGGCCGGGATCGACATCGCTGCCGGCCCAGATCAGGACACGATTGCCATCGCTGCTCATGTCGCTGATGTTGACTGCCTTGCCGCCCAGCGCCTTGCCCAGCGAAGAAATCAGCCCCTGCGCCTGTTCATCGAAATAGACCGCCTGGCGATGGTCGGTGACGTAACTGGCGCCGACCACGCGTCGGTCGCGACCGACGCGAATAAGCCCGCTTATATCCACGTCCGGGCGTGAGAATATGACCGTCTTGGCCTGACCTGGGTCCAGCGCGACCGTAACCAACGCGTCGCGACCATCCATCTTTTCAAACCCGTAAGCGACGTTCTTTGTCGGATCGACGGCAACCGGGTAGAAGCCGCTATCGTCGCGCGTGTCGTATAGGGACAAATCGCTCCACCCCGACTTTCCAATTGGCCGATAGAGGAATTTGTACGTGCCCTTGGCATAACCGGATGTACGGTTTTCCTGCAGGGCCATGATGCGCACATGCCCCTGCCCATCGGAAATATAGCCGACCGCAAGCTTGTCGGGATTTTCGACCCTCTTTGCCGAGCCACTGCGCGTGTTGATCTGGTCGACGCCCAATCCTTCCAGCTTCTTTTCGATAAGGCTGCCGATCTTTGCTTCGGGCACATAGGATCGTGTCATGAGAACGGCGTCCTCATCGCCCGGCAGCAGGTCGATCACATCGCCGCCCCTGAAATCATAGCTGAGCGCATTCGCACCGCGCCGCTGGCTCAGCAACTTTGTGTCTGCGCCACTGGCGCTGACGGCAAAGACATTGGAAAAGCCATAGACATCATCGCCATAGCGTTGCTCGCCAAATATCTGGCAGGCAAGTCGGTCGGCCGATACCCAGTCGCAACGCTGGAGATATTCGGGCCGGCCGCTGGTCGAGGCCACGACCTTTATGTCGGCGCCTTCGCGCGCTTCAAGAACATAGGCGCGGCTGGTGCGCCCCGGCCCCGCCGCGATCAGCGCGATCGTCTGGCCATCGGGCGACAGGCTGGCCGAAGAAATGGCTTCCCGCGCGCCAAAGGCCTTTGCCAGGGCGTCGGGTTGTCCCTGTGCCAACGCGGCCGGCGCCGACCCCGCCAGCCAGAGCGCGATACATGCCGCTTTCATGGTTCCGCTCATGCCCTGTGATCCCCCATATATTCCCCTGAATTGCAGTGGCTAAGCCAAGGCGGAGAATATGGCAACGGGCTTGCTTGCCCTGGCCGCTGCCCGGTGGCATCACGCCCCTGTCGATAAGAAAAAGGGACAAAATCATGCGCAGCTCCATCCTGGCGATCGCCGCCATATTGGCCCTTCCGGCCTGCACCACCATGTCCGATACGGCGCCTGAAAGTGCGTCGGCCCAGCCTGCGGCATCGGGCCTGACGCCATCCATCGATACGATGAAGCGGCTGGTACAAAAATTGTCCTCGGACGCCTATGAAGGCCGCGCTCCCGGATCGGCCGGGGAAGAAAAGACGCTGGCGCTGCTGTCGTCGGAATTTGCCAGGCTGGGGCTCAAGCCCGGCAATAACGGCAGCTGGTTTCAGGATGTCCCGCTGGTCGAAATCACCGCCAAAAATGTGTCTCCGCTGCGCTTTACCGGCGGCGCGTCGCCCGTCACCGCCGCCTATGGACCCGAAATGGTGATCGGCACCTATCGCACGACGCAGCCGCATATCGCGGTGAAGGACAGCCCGGTCGTCTTCGTCGGCTATGGCATCAATGCCCCCGAAAAGGGCTGGAACGACTATGCCGGCGTCGATGTGAAGGGCAAGACGGTCATCATCCTGGTCAATGACCCCGACTATGAGACGTCGGGCCTCAATGGCACCTTCAACGGGCGGGCGATGACCTATTATGGCCGCTGGACTTATAAATATGAGGAAGCCGCGCGGCAGGGCGCGGCGGCTGCGATCATCGTGCATGACACCGTGCCCGCCGCCTATGGCTGGAACGTCGTGCAATCCAGCTGGACCGGCGCGCAGCATGTTGCCGACAGCGCCAATGGCAACGCCGATCAGTCCGCCGCGATCGGCTGGATGCAGAAGGACAAGGCGCAGGCACTCTTCGCCAGCGCGGGCCTGGATCTGGACGCACAGATGCGCGCCGCCAAGCAGCCGGGTTTCAAGCCAGTGCCTCTGGCGGGCGTCAAGGCGAACGTTTCCTTCGACAATGACCTGCGCAAGCATAGCTCGAAAAATGTCGTGGCCCTGTTGCCGGGCAAGACGCGCCCGGACGAATATGTGCTCTACAGCGCCCATTGGGACCATCTGGGGCGGTGTCAGGCGGCACCCGATGGCGACGACATCTGCAATGGCGCGGTCGACAACGCCACCGGCACAGCCGCGCTCGTCGCCCTGGCGGAAGCGAATGTGAAGGCGGGCCCGACCGACCGGAGCCAGGTTTTCCTGGCGGTGACGGCGGAGGAATCGGGTCTGCTGGGGTCAGCCTATTATGGCGAAAACCCCGTCTTTCCCTTTTCCAAGACCGTCGGCGGCGTGAATATGGACGCGCTCAGTGTCGCGGGCCGGGCAAAGAATGTCGTGGTGATCGGCAAGGGCAAGTCGCAGCTTGACGCCTATCTGGACCGCGCTCTGGCCGCGCAGGGCCGGGTCGCGACGGTCGAACCGACGCCGGAGAAAGGATACTACTACCGCTCGGACCATTTCAGCTTCGCCAAGCACGGCCTGCCGATGCTGTATTTCGAAGGCGGCGAGGATCTGGTGAATGGCGGCACGGCGGCCGGCATGGCAGCCGCGGAAGACTATACCAGGAACCGCTATCACGGCCCCAAGGACGAATATGATCCCAGTTGGGACTGGAGCGGCGTCGCGGCAGACCTCAAACTTTACTATGACGTCGGTCGCGCGCTTGCCGAAACCACCGACTGGCCCAATTGGGTCGAGGGCGATGAGTTCCGCGCCATCCGCGACAAGGATCGCGCCGGTCAGTAAGCCAGGGGCGAGGACCTATTTCCCGGCCGGGGAATAGGTCCAGCTCTGGGTCTGCGATCCATCCATTCGCGACGTTTCCGCCATCAACAGCCGCCCTTCGCGCCAGTAGCGGATACGTTGCGGATAATCATGATCGGGGTTGGCGAAGCTGATGTCGCGCACGCCCTGCTCGACCAGCTTGAATGGCGTTGTCGGTCCACCGTCGGGCGCGGCATGGAGTATTACTTCGCCCGCCCCATCGCGAATGATGCGGATGACCTCCCAGCCCAGCAGGCTTTCGCCGCGCCCGTTGCGGCCAACGCCAATCATCGTGCCGCCACGCGGCAGCGTCCACACTTCCTCCGCCCAGCGATCGCCGCGCTGCTGGACCCATTCGCCCGTCAGCCATTCGGGCAATTCGTCCGCCCATGCCTTGCCCGACGGCAAAAGCGACAGCAGCAAGGCCATCGCCACGGTCGGGATACCCGCCTTCCTCATCGCAACCCTCTGTCCAGACCGGTGATCGCGCGTTATGGAGCGCGCACCTTTTCCTGACCCATCATGATCCGGCATGCCAAGCCGGGCAAGGATATTGCACATGACCTTCCGCATGCCCGCCGAATGGGCGCCGCACGACTGGACCTGGATCGGCTTTCCGACCAACCCTGACGAATGGCCCGGCGCATTCGATGGCGCTCGCGAACAGATCGCGGCTTTCGCCAATGCCCTGCACGCCGGCGGCGAGGGCGAGGAGGTGCGCCTGGTCGTCGCGCATGACGAGGACGCAAGGGCCGCCCGCGATTTGGTCGATGCAGCTGTCCGCATCGTTGTCGCGAAATTGGGCGACGTATGGTTGCGCGACACCGCGCCGATCGCCGTGCTGAATGGCACGGGTGGGCGGGCGCTGGTTGATTTCGGCTTCAACGGCTGGGGCGGCAAATATCGGATGCCGGGTGATGAGGATATCGGCGCAAGGCTGGCGGCGACCACCGGCCTTCCCACATCGACGCAAAACTGGGTATTCGAAGGCGGAGCGATCGACACCGACGGCACCGGCCTGTTCGTCACGACCGAACAATGCCTGCTCAACCCCAATCGCAATCCCGACCTTGATCGCGGGAAGATCGAAACCTTGCTGGCGGGGAGCCTGGGCCTGTCGGACATGCTGTGGCTGGGGGAAGGCTTGCTCAACGATCATACCGACGGGCATGTCGACAATCTGGCCCGCTTCGTCAGGCCTGGCGTACTGGCGCTTCCCGTCGCCACGACTCCGGACGATCCCAATGCCGCCATCTATGCCGACGCGCGCAACCGCGCCAAGGCGCATGGGCTGGAGGTGGCGGACATCCCCTCCCCCGGCCTGGTGCTGGTCGATGGCGAACCGATCCCGGCCAGCTACATGAATTTCTATGTCGGCAACGCTGCCGTCATCGTGCCCGTTTATGGCCAGCCAAACGATGAGGCGGCGCTCGATGCCTTCCGCCCCTTCTTTCCCGGACGGGAGATTGTAGGATTGCGCAGCGACGCCATATTGTCGGGTGGCGGCAGCTTCCATTGCTGCAGCCAGCAAATGCCCAGTCTCTGATGTTCAACCCCGTTCGTCCTGAGTAGCCATTGAGCGAAGTCGAAATGGCGTATCGAAGGATGCTTCGATACGAGGCACGAGCGGTATGACATAAGCAGGAATTAGAATGACCAAGGTTACCGTCGCCGCACTTCAGCTCGCCTTTTCCGACGACAGGGCTGACAATATCGCGCTGGTCGCCGACCATGTGCGCAAGGCGGCGATGCGCGGCGCCAAGATCATCCTGCCACCCGAACTGTTCGAAGGCCCCTATTTCTGCCGGGTCGAGGACGAAGCCCTGTTCGCCAACGCGCTGCCGACGGACGAGCATCCCGCCGTGCAGGAAATGCGCAAGCTAGCCAAGGATCTGGGCGTCTACATTCCGACCAGCTATTTCGAGCGCGACGGCCAGCATCATTATAATTCGCTCGCCATGATCGATGACCAAGGCGAAATCATGGGCGTCTATCGCAAGAGCCATATTCCCGATGGGCCAGGCTATGAGGAAAAATATTATTTCCGGCCCGGCAATAGCGGCTTCAAGGTGTGGAAGACGCGGTACGGCACGATCGGCGTCGGTATATGCTGGGACCAATGGTATCCCGAAACCGCGCGTTGCATGGCGCTCATGGGCGCGGAGATGCTGTTCTACCCCACCGCCATCGGCTCTGAACCCTATGATGCGGAGCTTGATACCAGCCGCATGTGGCGGCGGGCGATGATCGGCCATGCCGTGTCCAACTGCATGCCTGTTATTGCCGCCAATCGCATTGGCGAGGAAGAGGGCCAGAGCTTCTACGGCCACAGCTTCATCAGCGACGAATGGGGCGATTATGTCTCCGAAGCCGATGCGAAGGACCATGGCGCGCTCGTCGCGACACTCGACCTCGACCGCGCGCGCATGCACCGCGCTGGCATGGGTTTCTTCCGCGATCGCCGGCCCGACCTTTATGGCCGCATAGCGCAAGACATCTGACCCCGCGGACGACCTAGACGTCGGCCCAGCGGCGCAAGAGATTATGATAGACCCCGGTCAGGCGGATGACTTCGGCATGGCCCTGCCCCAGCTGGGCGGCGACGCCCTGCACACTGCGATCGAGGTCGAACAGCATCTGCCGCGCGGCGTCGTCGCGGATCATCGACTGGAGCCAGAAGAAGCTGGCGACCCGCCGTCCGCTTGTCACGGGCTCGACGCGGTGGAGCGAGGATGAGGGGTAGAGGACAGCATGTCCGGCTGGCAGCTTCACCTGCTGCACGCCGAACTGGGTTTCGATCGTCAGCTCGCCGCCCTCATAGGCTTCGGGCGGCTCCAGAAACACCGTGACGGACAGGTCGGACCGCACGCGAAAGCCGGTGCCGGCCTGAATGCGCACGGCATTGTCGACATGCACGCCGAAGGATTGCCCACCCGCATAGCTGTTGAACAATGGCGGAAAGATGCGCAGCGGCAGCGCGGCCGCGATGAACAGCGGCGATCGCCCGAGCGCATCAAGGATCATCTGCCCCGCCTTTTTGGCGGCAGTGCCGTCCTCTGGCAGTTGCAGGTTGTTCTTGGCCAATGCGGATTGATGGCCCGACGTGATGTTGCCATCGACCCAATCCGCCGCATCGATAATCGCGCGGATGGCTGCAACGCCCGGCAAATCGAGAAGATCGGGGATGGCGATCAGCATGGCAGGATCGTTAGGGGAAAGCGGGGCGACGAACAAGCAGTCCGCCGCCCTCCCCCAATCAGTCAGAAGCTGTAGAACAGGCTGAACCGCGCGGCCCGCGCTTCCCCCGGCGTCGCCCAGCCGCCCGACACCACGCCCGTGTTGGAACTGACATTGTTTCGAATGCCGGTATAGTAGCGTTTGTCGAACAGGTTCTGGACGTTCAGCTGCGCCGTCAGGCCGTTGTTGAAATTCCACGACAGGAAAGCGCGATGGACCCAATAATCATCCGCTCGATACTGGGTGCGGTTAAGCAGATTGGTCTGGTTGAGCGCGAAGCTGCCCTGATAGGTGACGCCATAGCCGACCTCCAGCCCAATGGGCGTGCGGTAGCTGGTGTAGAGGCTGCCCGAATGCTTGGGCGTCTGAATCAGATCATCGCCCTTTGAAGGGTCCGGCAGGGCCGCGCTGTTGTTGCAAGCCGGCCGGGGATTGGCGAGGCAGTCGTTGGAGATGCCCTGAATGATCTTGCTGTCCAGATAGGTGTAATTGGCGAAGACCAGCCAGTTTTTGGTGATATTGCCCGTGAGGCCCAGCGCCACGCCATCGACGCGCGAATGGCCGTCCAGCACCTGGAAGGTGGCATTGGTCGCCGGGTCATTGGTCGACACGCGATAATTGGTACGCTCGTTGCGGAACAGCGCCGCCGTCGCCAGCAGTTTGCCACCCATCAGGTTCGCCTTGGCCCCGATTTCGTAGCTGCGCGCGGTTTCGGGCGCGACATCGCAATAGTCGACCAGCGACGCCCCGGACCCGCTGGTGCAACCCGCGCGCACCGTAGCGGAAGACGGCGTCTTGCTGTTGGCGAACGCGGCATAGAGGCTGGTGTCGGCCGTCGGCTTGAACACCGCGCCGATGCGATAGGAAAAGAGCGTATCCTGGCTACGCTGCCGCATACCGGTAGTTGTGGCGCCGCCGGCCGCCGGCGTCGCAATGCTGTCTGCGCGGAAGATGTTGCGCACATCTTCATAGCGCAGGCCACCATTCAGCTCGAACTGGCCGAATTCGATCGTGTCAAAGGCGTAGACCGCGATGTTGCGGCTGTCGCCATAGCTGCGGCCCGATGGGATATAGTTTGTCGGCCCGGTCCAGTCCGTATCGGGGTTGGCCAGGTCGATATCCGCCTGAGCCAGCACGCCACCGCTCGCGTCGCGCAGAAGATTGCCGGTTTCGATGCGGTAATCCTCCTGCGTGGCCGACGCACCGATGACCAGCGTGTTGCGCATCCCACCAGCGTCGCCGCTGACGATCCGCAGGTCGGTCTGGGTATAGAAAAGATCATTAAGCTGGTTGCGGACTAGTCCGCGCGGCCCGGACGGACGATAGGTGCCATTTGCCAATCCCGTCGGGCAGGCCAGCGGTGTCACCAGATCAACGTCCGTGATCGGCTGAACCCCGGTGGACAGGCAATAGGTGCCCTGCGGCGCGCTGGTGACACTGTCCTGCCGGACGCGCTGCCAGCGCCCCAATGTGCGCAGCGAGACGGCATTGCTAAACTGATGCGCAAAGATCGCGGTGAACCGATCGATATCGATATCCTGGCGATCGAGATTGGCGATCCCGAAATAATTGCTGGGGTCGACATCCGCCAGAGGGCCGTCATTGATGGCGTTTTTGAAATAGGGCACGCCATAGACAGGCTTGTTACGATCTTCCTGATGGAGATAGGCAAGCGTCAGGCTGGTCGGGCCGTCCATACCCAGCGTCACCGATGGCGCGACGCCCCACCGCTCAAACCGCTCGACATCGCGGCCCGGCACATCATTGCGATGGATCATGGCATTGAGCCGCACGCCGATGAAATCCGATACCCGCTGATTGCTGTCGATCGTCGCGCGATAATAATCGTCCGTGCCGATGCCGGCTTCGACGATGGTGAGGTCGCTCTGCTGCGGCGTCTTGGACACAAGGTTGATGGTGCCCCCGACCGAGCCGGACCCGTTATAGACGGAATTTGCGCCATTATAGACTTCCACCTGCTGCGTGTTGAAGGGATCGGTACGGCTATATTGCGCGCTGTCGCGCACGCCATCCTGGGTGATGTCGTTATTGGCGGAATAGCCGCGCAGGTTGATGCTGTCGCCATAGCCGCCCCCGCCCTCGCCAGCGCCGAATGTGATGCCCGGAACCGTGGACAGAACGTCGCGCAGCGTCAGCAGGTTCTGCTTCTTGATGGTCTGATCGGATATGATTGTGATCGTCTGCGGCGTGTCGATGATCGGCGCGATATTCTTGGGATTGACCAGTTCGTCGGCATAGGTAGCGCCAGTAACGACGATGGAATCCTGCGATATGGCCGCCGGCGCGGCTTCGGCGGCCAGCGACGGCCCCGCCGACAAAATCCCCACACAGCCCATCGCCAGATACGACATGCCCTTGGCGTCTGAAAACATCGATACCCCCCAACATCATGCGTTGCGGAGCTGCTATTGCGAATCGCTCTGACTGTCAACGCTATTGAGAATAATTCTTATAAGCGTTTTGGGGTATGTTCGGCGAAGAGCCAGCACCGGATCGCGCTCGCCAGATTGGGCGCTGGGTCGGCTATCATGCGCGCAAGGTCGATCCGCGCGATGAGGGCGTTTACCGGGATGGATTGGTCCGCCGCCGCTACGCGCAGCGCGTCCCAGAATATCGGCTCCAGGCTGATGGCGGTCTGGTGGCCGGCGATAGTCACACTCCGTTTTACGGGCGGAGCAAAGGGCGACCCGCCGGACTCGTCAAGGTCGCCCATGTCCATCAATACATATGCTGGCCGCCGTTGATCGACAGCGTGCTGCCGGTCACGAAGCCGCCATCCTCGCTGCAGAAAAAGGCGACGCCGCGCGCAATTTCATGGGCTTGGCCCAGCCGGCCGACCGGGATCTTGGCGACGATCTTTTCCAGCACCGGGGCAGGCACGGCGGCGACCATGTCGGTGTCAATATAGCCGGGCGCAATCGCGTTGACGGTCACGCCATATTTCGCGCCTTCCTGCGCCAGCGCCTTGGTGAAACCATGGATGCCCGACTTGGCGGCGGCATAATTGACTTGGCCATATTGGCCCGCTTGGCCGTTGATCGATCCGATATTGACGATGCGGCCCCAACCGCGCTCACGCATGCCGCCGAAACAGGCTTTCGCCATGTTGAAGCAGCCACCCAGGTTGATGCGCATGACTTCGTTCCAGTCGTCGAAGCTCATTTTCGCCAGAACGCCGTCGCGGGTGATGCCGGCATTGTTGACGACGATATCGACAGGCCCCAGCGCTTCGGCAACCTGCGCGCACCCGTCGAGGCAGGCCTGGTGATCGCCCACGTCCCATTTGAAAGCGGCAATGCCGGTCTTGTCCGTGAACGCCCTGGCCTTTTCGTCGTTGCCGGCATAGTTGGCGGCGACGGCATAACCCATTTCCTTGAGCGCGAGACTGATCGCCTCCCCGATGCCCCGCGTTCCGCCGGTTACGATCGCCACTCTCGACATATCAGCGTCCTCTTCCAAACAGGGGTCAGTCCATCCAACCCGAAAGTTCGCGGCTTATAAGCCTCTGATAGAGGGTGATAGCCTCCGCGGACGCGTTTAGACAGGGCAAATAGGCGAAATTTTCCCCGCCGGCGGCCAAAAAGGCGTCTTTTGCGCGCAGGGCAATTTCTTCCAGCGTTTCAAGGCAGTCTGCCGAGAAGCCGGGTGTTGCCACGGCAATATTGCGGACACCGTCGCGCACCAAACTGGCCAGAGTCGCTTCCGTTTCCGGCTCCAGCCATTTGGCGCGGCCGAAGCGCGACTGGAAACTCATATGGACCGGCAGCGCCAACGCCTCCCCCAACAGGCGGGCGGTCTTCACCGACTGGCAGTGATAGGGGTCGCCCAGCTTCAGCGTCCGTTCGGGCATACCGTGAAAACTGGCGAGCAGCGCATCGGGGCGGAACGGCAAGGCGGCGATTGCCCCTTCGATCGAATGGCGCAGGGCGTCGATATAGGCGGGGTCGTCATGATAGGGCGGCAGCGTGCGCACCGCTGGCTGCCAGCGCATCTTTGCGAGGGCCGCAAAGGCCGCGTCATTGGCCGTGGCGGTCGTCGCGCCGCTATATTGCGGATAGAGCGGCGCCAGCAGGATGCGGTCGCACCCGGCCTCCTTCATCGCCTTCAATCGATCGCCGATCGCGGGATTGCCATAGCGCATCGCCCATTCGACCAGCACCCCGCCCCCCATAGCCTGCCCAAGCGCCTGAGCGGTGGCCCGGGTATGGACGGCGAGCGGCGACCCCTCGGCCGTCCACACCTGCTGATAGGCGTGCGCCGATTTCTTCGGCCGCGTCGTCAAAATCGCGCCGCGCAGGATCGGCTGCCACAGCAAGGGCGGAATTTCGACGACGCGCCGGTCGGACAGGAATTCAGCCAGATAGCGGCGGACCGAAGCGACGTCCGGCGCGTCCGGCGTGCCCAGATTGATGAGCAGCACGCCAATCTTTGGCGCGGGGATGACGGGGTGTTCGGCGGGAAGGGTCATGGCGTTCCTACAAGGGGCAGGCTGCGGATGCGCTGGCCAGTCCAGGTGTATAGCGCGTTGGCGATGGCGGGCGCGACCAGGGGCGCGACAAGGTCGCTGACGCCAGTGGGCGCGGCGGTGCTGCGGATCAACTCCACCGATATCTCGCCGATATCGGCCAGACGCGGCAGGTTCATGCGGCCCAGTATCGCGCGCGTCGGCAGGCCGCGTGCATAAGGGACCGACGCGCCGGTCGCGAAGGCAAGGCCGAAGACCAGGCCGCTTTCGATCTGCTGGCGCATGATGTCCGGATGGACGGGATCACCAGCGTCCACCGCCGCGATGATCCGGCCGACCGCGATCCGATCGCCCGCCATGGATGCCTCGACCATGATCGCGGCATAGGCGCCGTCGATCATATGCGCCGCCATTCCCTGCCCGCTGCCGGCAATGCCGCCCTGCCACCCCCCCATCGCCGCTGCCGTGGTCAGGCAATGGGCGAGCCGGGGATTGCCGCCGAGCATCTGGATGCGAAAGGACATGGGCTCGATATTGGCGAGATGCGCCAATTCGTCGATGAAACTTTCGGAGAAGAAGACGCCGTGCAGATGCGCATTACCACGCATGAAGCCAAGCGGCAGGCCGACGTCGGCCGGGTAATGATCCACCGCCCAGTTGGGGATGGCATAGGGCGGCGCCATGCCCGCGACAGCGAGCCTGTTCGCGCTGTCCGCCGCATCCCGCGCGGCTTCATGGGGCAGCTTGCCATCGGCGATGCGCGCCCATGTCTGCGTCATCGCGCAGGGTGCGGCGACCTTTGCCAGCCAGCCCTCAATCGCGCCATTACGACCGACCTTGGCGGCCATGCGCGCGCGCGCCGGCGCGCTCCGTCTGTCCTGAATGACATCTTCCAGTCGCGACCATAAGAGTTGCACGGGCCGTCCCATCTCCCGGGCGATCAAGGCGGCCTGCACGCCCACGTCCCAATCCATCGCCCGGCCAAAAGAGCCACCGGCATGCAGCGGATAAAGCGTTACGGCATCGCGGGTCATGCCAAGCGCATCCGCGATGGCGTCACGCGCCAGGCCCGGCGCCTGGGTCGCCATCCAGATTTCCGCGCCGTCCGAAGTGACGCGCGCGGTCGCGCAGGGCGGCTCGATCGCGAGATGGAGGGAGGCATCGACCTGATATTCGCTGGCAAGGATGGTCGCGCCGTCAAACACCGGCTCCAGATCGCCCTGCGCATAAAGGCGTCGGCCCGATGATTTGGAAAATGCCGCCTCCAGCGCGGCGTCGATGCCGTCGCTGCCGACCGGCGTTCCCCGCAGCGTGAAGACGGGATCGGCGAGGTCCAGCGCCTTGTTCGCCGCCCACCAGTTGCTTGCCACTGCGGCGACCCAGCGATCCTGCTTCACCAGCTTCAAAAAGCCCGTGACGCCGCTCGCAGCGCGGTCGTCCAGCCCGGCAAGGACGGCGTCACCGATCGGTCCCTGCCGGACCGATGCGAACACCATGTCGGGCAGGCGGATGTCGGCGGCAAAATTATGGGTGCCGTCAATCTTGGACGGGGTATCGAGGCGCGGCAGATCCTGCCCGGCCAGACGCCCATCCTGTCCTTGGCGATAGGGCAGGATTGGCGGCAGATCGAAGGCAACCGCCTCCCCCGCCACCTCGCCGATCTTCATGCGGCGCTGCGCGCCGTCGGAGATCAGGCCTTCCTGTATGTCGCAGCTTTCCCACGGAATGCCCCAGCGCGCGGCCGCCGCCTTGCACAGCAGGACGCGGGCCGCCGCCCCGGCGTCGCGATAGGCGTCATGGAACATAGGGATCGACGTTCCTGCGCCCGTCAGCATCAGCGCGCTGCGTGTGGCATATTGGTCGATCGCCCAGCGACCGGCATCGCCCAGCAATCGGGTCCAGTCGCTGGCCAGCCACTGCCGCGCGAGCAAGTCATTGGCGTATAGCGGACTGATCGGCGCGCTCTGCACCGCCACCGTGCGCCAGTCCGCGCCCAGTTCGTCCGCCAATATCTGCGGCAGGACCGTCGTCACCCCCTGCCCCATTTCGGTTTGGGGGACGACCACGATGATCTGGCCCGTCCGGTCGATCTTCAAGAAGGCGTTGACGATGGTTTCCGTGGGTCCGGCAGCCAGATTGGGGGCATAGGTGCGCGGCCAAGCCCCCCAGGCGAGCAAAAGCCCCGCCGCCGCGCCGCCGCCGATCAGCAGCGTGCGCCTGTCGAGGCCTTTTTCTCTGACCGATTGCTTCCGCGGTGCGCGCCCCATGATCCGCCTGATACTGGCGCGCGATGCCGCTGCCTAGAGCTATTCGGCGCGGATGGGCGGAACGCCTAGACGCGGAATTTCGATGGCGGGGCAGCGGTCCATTACCACGTCCAGCCCAGCCGCTTCGGCGCGCGCGGCCGCTGCCTCGTTCACGACACCGATCTGCATCCAGACCGCCTTCGCGCCAGCAGCTATGGCGTCGTCCACTGCCTCGCCCGCCGCTTCGCTGCGGCGGAAAATATCGACCATGTCGATCGGCACGCCGATGTCCGACAGGCGTCCCCAGACAAATTCGCCATGGACATGCTCGCCTGCCAGCTGCGGATTGACCGGGAGCACGCGATAGCCATGGTCCTGAAGAAAGGCCATGACGCCATAGCTCGGCCGATCCGGACGATCCGATATGCCGACCAGCGCAATGGTGCGGATGCGGTCCAGCAGCGCGGCGATATCCTGCGGGTTGGTAAGCGGCATGGCGTCCTCCTTATCTTGGCACGACAGAAGATGCACGAGGCGGCCGGACGTTCCCCGTCAGCCCCGGATCAGGCGGAGGCGGGCTGCTCAAGCCATGCCGCCACCTTTTCGGCAATGGCGCGGAAGTCGTCGGCATGGGGGCCTTCTCCCGCCGCCGGCGGATCGCCCGCATCGGACTGGCGGCGAATGTCGATGGCGAGCGGCACGCGGCCCAGGAACGGCATGGACAGCGTCGCCGCTTCCCGTTCCGCGCCACCCTGACCGAACGGATCGGAAATTTCGCCGCAATGGGGGCAGGCATAGCCCGCCATATTCTCCACCAGCCCGACCATCGGCACGCCCGCTTGCGCGAACAGGCTGACGGCGCGCGTAGCGTCGATGAGGGCAAGGTCCTGCGGCGTCGACACGATCACCGCGCCGGCGGGCTTGTGCTTTTGCACCATCGACAGCTGAATGTCGCCGGTGCCCGGCGGCAGGTCTACGATCAGCAGGTCCGTATCGCCCCAATCGGCGTCGATCAGCTGGCCGAGCGCCCCGCTCACCATCGGCCCGCGCCAGGCGAGCGCCTTGCCCGGCTCCACCAGATGCGCCATCGACAGCATCGGCACGCCCATCGCGCCGGTGACGGGGATCAGTTTCTTGTCGCGGGCGACGGGCTTTTGATCCTCGCTGCCCATGAGCCGCGCCTGCGAGGGCCCGTAAATGTCGGCATCGACCAGCCCGACCTTGCGGCCAAGGCGATGCAACGCAATGGCCAGATTGGCCGACAGCGTCGATTTGCCAACACCGCCCTTCCCTGACGCGACCGCAAGAATGCGCATCGCACGACGCTCGGCAGTCATGGCGATCCGCACATCGCTGACCCCCGGCACGGTCAGGCCGCCTTCGCGGATGGCCGCGACCAGTCCATCGCGCTGATCGGGACCAAGGCCACCCACATCGAGCGCGAGCGTCATCACCCCGTCGCGCAGGCGCGGCGTGCTGACGCGGCCATCGGTCAGGGTCTTTAAGCGGGCGGCGAAATCGTCAAGATCGGTCATGGCGATGCGCTGTAGGCAAGTTTCGCGCCCATTGGCACTGTTTTTCGGGCGAGAGCCTTCCTATAGAGGGGGCATGAGAAGAATTTTCGGGTGGATGCCCGCGATCACAGCGATGGTCCAAGGCCCCTGGGGGGGCAAGAATGACGGACCCGGCGGGGACGGACCAAAGGATGGCGACGGCGGCCCGCGCAACCCCTGGACCCAACCCGGCAAGCCGACCGGTGGCGGGCAAAAGGGGCCTTCCGCGATCGAGGAACTGTTGCGCCGTGGCCGCGACAGTTTCGGTCAGGGCGGCGGGGGACGCAATGGTGGCTTTGGCGGCATGCCGCCCTCGGCCGCGGGCAAGGCGCTGTGGCCCATCGCCATCGGCATCATTCTGATCTTGTGGCTGCTGCTCACCAGCATCCATCGCATCGGCCCGCAGGAACGTGGCGTCGTGACCTTCGTCGGCAAATATAGCCGCACCCTGTCGCCGGGCATCAGCCTGACCCTGCCCGCCCCGTTCGAAGCGGTGACGACGGTCGATGTCGAGGAAATCCGCACCATCGACATCGGCTCGGTCAGCGCGGAGAGCGAAAATCTGGTGCTGACCGGCGACCAGAATATCATCGACCTTGCCTATTCGGTGCGCTGGAACATCCGCAATCCCGAACTCTATCTGTTCCAGCTGTCGGACCCCGATGACACGGTGCGCGAAGTTGCGGAAAGCGCGATGCGCGCGGTGCTGGCGAGCGTCAGCCTGGACGATGCGCTGGGCGCGGGCCGCACCACCATCGAGCAGCAGGTCGAACAGCGGATGCAGGAGATATTGGACGGCTATAAATCCGGCATCCGCATCCAGGGCGTCGCGATCAAGCAGGCCGATCCGCCGACCGCCGTCAACGACGCGTTCAAGGAAGTGTCGGCCGCGCAGCAGACCGCGCAGACCTATCTCAACGAAGCGCGCGCCGCCGCGCAGCAGGTGACGGCCAAGGCCCAGGGTGAGGCCGCCGCCTTCGACAAGGTCTATGAACAATATCGGCTGGCGCCCGAAGTGACGCGCCGGCGCATGTATTATGAAACCATGGAGAGCGTCCTGTCGGATGTCGATAAGACCATCGTCGAGGGGAGCAATGTGACCCCCTATCTGCCGCTGCCCGAACTCAAGCGGCGCGCGCAGGCGACCCCGACGCCCGAAGCATCCAGCACGGAGGGCCAGTGATGCCCGGATTCCTGCGTCATCCCGTCGCGCTGGCCATCATCGCGCTGGTGCTGCTGATCATCGTCGGCAGCACGGTCGCGATCGTGCCCGAAACCAGGCAGGGCGTGGTCGTCCGCTTCGGTGACCCCAAATATATCATCAACAGCTATCGGGCGAACGAACCCTTTGGAAAGACAGGCGCGGGCATCATCCTGCGCGTGCCGTTCGTCGACCAGATCGTCTGGATCGACAAGCGCGTCCTGTCGGTCGAGATGGAGCGGCAGCAGGTGCTGTCGACCGATCAGCTGCGCCTGCAGGTCGACGCCTTTGCGCGATACCGCATCGTCGACCCGCTGCGCATGTATATTGCCGCTGGCAATGAGGAGCGGGTCAGCGATGCGCTGCGCCCGATCTTGGGGTCTGCCCTGCGCAACGAACTGGGCAAGCGGCCCTTCGCCGCGCTGCTCAGCCCCGAGCGTGGCCAGGTGATGGACAATATCGAGGCCGGACTTAACCGGGTCGCCCGCCAATATGGCGCGCAGATCGTCGACGTGCGGATAAAGCGCGCCGACCTGCCCGATGGCGCGCCGCTGGAAAGCGCGTTCAACCGGATGCGCACGGCCCGCTCTCAGGAGGCGCTGACCATCCGCGCGCAGGGCGCGAAGCAGGCGCAGATCATCCGCGCGGAGGCGGACGCGAACGCCGCGCGCATCTATGCCGAAAGCTATGGCAAGGACCCGCAATTCTACGATTTCTATCGTGCCATGCAAAGCTATCGCTACACCTTCGCGCCTGAACGCAGCGGCGAGACCAACATCATCCTGTCGCCGGACAATGAATTCCTGCGGCAGTTCCAGGGGGGGCGTTGACAGTCGGTGGCCCAAGCGGCTGTTTTGTTACGGAACCAGTGTCATTCAATGAGGGTTAAGGCAAGGCGGCGCATTTCTTGACTCCCCCCAGAGTCCCGCCTTCCATTTCCTGAAGACCAGAAGAGGACCTTCACGAGTGCGTTACGCTTATGCCATCACCGGCGCCCTGCTGCTCGGCGGCACCGCCCTTGCCGTCACTACCAGTTCCAATGTCGGCGCGCAGGTCGCGCAGAATGAAGGCTTGCAGGCCGCAGCGCCCGCCGGCGCTCCCGCAAGCCTCGCCGACATGGTCGAAAAGCTGCAACCGGCCGTCGTCAATATTTCGACCAAGCAGCGCGTGCAGGTGCAGAACCCCTTTGCCGGCACGCCGTTCGGCCAGCTGTTCGGTCAGGGCCAGCCGCAGACGCGGCAGGCGCAATCGCTCGGCTCCGGCTTCATCATTTCGGCTGACGGCTATATCGTCACCAACAATCATGTTGTGTCTGCCGGCGCGGAAGGCGCGAGTGTCGAGCAGATCACGGTCACGATGACCAATCGCGAGGAATATACCGCCAAGTTGGTCGGGCGTGACGCGGCCACCGACATCGCCGTGCTCAAGATCGAGCCGAAAAAGGCGCTGCCCTTCGTCAAGTTCGGCGACAGTTCGAAGGCGCGCGTGGGCGACTGGGTCGTCGCAATCGGCAATCCCTTCGCACTGTCGGGCACAGTCACCGCCGGCATCATTTCCGCCCTGCATCGCGGCACCGGCGGCACCTATGACAAGTTCATCCAAACCGACGCGTCGATCAACCAGGGCAATAGCGGTGGCCCGATGTTCGACATGCGCGGCAATGTGATCGGCATCAACAGCCAGATCCTCTCCCCCTCCGGGGGCAATGTCGGCATCGGCTTTGCGATCCCGTCCGAACAGGCCGAACCGATCGTCAGGACGCTGATGAAGGGGCAGACGGTCAAGCGCGGCTATCTGGGCGTACAGATCAGCCCGCTGGGCGAAGACCTGGCCGAATCGCTGGGGCTGGCCAAGAATAGCGGCGAGTTCATCCAGGGCGTCGAGCCCGGCAAGGGCGCGGACAAGGCTGGGATCAAGGCCGGCGACGTGATCGTCAGCGTCAATGGCCAGGAAGTGAACCCCGACCAGAATCTCTCGTCGATCGTCGCCAACCAGCCGATCGGGGCCAAGGTGCCGATCGTCCTCATCCGCAACGGCCAGCGCATGACGGTGACCGCCGTCGTGGGTGAACGCCCGCCCGAGGACGAACTGAACAGCTTTGCCCAGAGCCAGGACGACGAGGATTTCAGCGATCAGCAGCAGCAGACGCCCGGCAAGGCCGCCGAGCAGTCGCTGGGCATCGCCGCCATCCCGCTGACGCCCAGCATCATTCGCCAGCTTGGCATCCCTACCGACACGCGCGGCATCGTGATTACCGGCGTCGACGGATCGACCGACGCGGGGGCCAAGGGCCTGCGCCGTGGCGACGTCATCATGAGCGCCAATAATCGCCCGGTGACCACCCAGGCGGAACTGGATGCACAGGTGAAGGCGGTCGCAGGTCAGGGGCGCAACGCCATCCTGCTTCAGGTGCTGCGTCGCGGCCAGCCGCCGATCTTCCTGCCGGTGCGCCTGCGCGACAAATAAGGCTTCCGTCTCCTCGCCCCTTGTGGGCGGGGCAGATATGCGGCTAATTCCGTCATCTCCGCTTGTGCGGGGGTGGCGGTTTTTTATTGGGGGATCGCGATGAGCGACGGACTTTTCATCGGCCTTGGTTCACCGGAAAAGGACGGCGGCCTTCCCCAGACGCTGAACCTGCGCCGCGCCAACCGGCATGGCCTGATCGCGGGCGCGACCGGGACTGGCAAGACCGTAACGCTCCAGACGCTGGCCGAGGGTTTTTCCGCGCGCGGCGTTCCGGTATTCCTCGCCGATGTGAAGGGCGACCTGTCCGGCATCGCGATGGCCGGATCCCCGACCGCGAAGAATGCCGACAAGCTGGTGGCCCGCGCGCAGGAGGTCGGGGTCAGCGATTACAGCTATGCCGACAATCCGGCGATCTTCTGGGACCTGTACGGGCAGCAGGGCCATCCCGTGCGCACGACGGTCAGCGAGATGGGGCCTCTGCTTCTGGCGCGGCTCATGGGCCTCAACGATACGCAGGAAGGCGTGCTGTCGATCGCCTTTCGCTATGCCGATGACGAAGGGCTGCTGCTGCTGGACCTGGGCGACCTGCAAGCGATGCTGGCCTATTGCGCCGACCATGCCGGCGACCTGTCGGCACGCTATGGCAATGTAAGCAAGGCCAGCGTCGGCGCGATCCAGCGGCAAGTGTTGCAGCTGGACGCCCAGGGCGGCGACCATTTCTTCGGCGAGCCCGCGCTCGACATCCACGACATGCTGAAAGTGGATGAGAAGGGGCGCGGCTATATCAACGTGCTGGCGGCCGACAGGCTGATGCAAAGCCCCAAGCTCTACGCCACATTCCTGCTATGGCTGTTGTCCGAACTGTTCGAGACGCTCCCCGAAGTCGGGGACCCGGACAAGCCCAAGCTGGTTTTCTTCTTCGACGAAGCGCACCTGCTGTTCGAGGATGCGCCCAGAGCGCTGACCGACAAGATCGAGCAGGTTGTGCGGCTGATCCGATCCAAAGGCGTCGGCGTCTATTTCGTGACGCAGAACCCGATCGACATTCCAGAGGATGTAGCGGGACAGCTGGGCAACCGGGTCCAGCACGCGCTGCGTGCCTTCACGCCGCGCGACCAGAAGGCGATCAGGGCGGCGGCCGACACTTTCCGCATCAACCCGGACCTGGATGTCGCAACCGCGATCACGGAACTCAAGGTCGGGGAGGCGCTGGTCTCGCTGTTGCAGGAGGACGGATCGCCGGGCGTCGTGCAACGGACGCTGATCGCCCCGCCCCGGTCGCGGCTGGGGCCGATCGAGCCAAAGGAGCGCGCGATCATCCAGTCCATCTCGCCGGTCGCCGGCAAATATGACGAGGCGGTCGACCGGGAGTCGGCCGAGGAGATATTGGCGGCGCGGGCGGACGCCGCAGCGGCGGCGGCCGCAGCGCAGAAGGCCGAGGCGGAGGCCGAAAAAGCAGCGGCGGCGCAGGCCAAGCTGGAGGCGAAGCAGCGCGAGGCGGAATTGAAGCGGCAGGCGCGTGAGGCGGCGCGGCCCAGCAATCTGGATAGGGCGGTGCAATCGGCGACGCGGTCGGCGGCCTCGTCGGTCGGGCGGCAGGTTGCCAACGAACTGGGACGCGCGGTGTTCGGCGGATCGTCGCGGCGCAAATCGTCGGGTGGCATCGCTGGTCAACTGGTGCGCGGAATCCTGGGCAGCCTGTTCAAATAAAATGGAAAAATAGATAAGGCCGACAATGAAAGCGACATAAGTAACACCATTCAAAAGTCGTTAGGCTGCTAATTTATAACCATATGATTATGTTGTCGCTTTGACGGATCTGGGCCGACCGTTCGAAGACGTGCCGGCCCCACGTGCGATCAAAAGCGATAGGTTGCACCGATAGTGAAGTTGCGCGGCGGGCCGTAGCGATATTGGCTGAACGAGCCCATATTGCTGTAGAATTTTTCATCGAACAGATTGTCGACATTGGCCTGTAGCTGCAATTGCGGCGTCACCGCATAGCGCGCCATCAGCGCAACCAGCGTATAGCCGTCCTGCTGGAAACGGAAGGCGGCACCGGTGATGGGGTTTGTGCCATCTGAATAGGCCTTGCTCCGATAATTGACGCCGCCGCCGATGGTGAGGCCGGTGAGCGCCCCGCCCAGATCATAGGTTGTGAAGATCTTGAGCAGCTTGCGCGGCTGGTCCGTGTTGGCGGGGACATCGTCCGCATCCTCGGCCTTGAACTGGCTGTAGCTGGCATTGACGTTCCAGCCGGGCATGGGCTGCCCAGTGGCTTCCAGCTCGAACCCCTTGCTGACCACGCCCGCCGCCGCGCGATAGGGCTGGAACAAGAGCCCATCAACGATGACCTGCGGCCCGTCCACCTGACCCAGATTATCCTGTTCGATGCGGAACAGCGCGATGGAGGTTTGCAGCGCGTCGCCGAAGAAGCTGCTCTTGAGCCCGATTTCATAGGCGTTGCCGTCCAGCGGATCGAGCAACCGGCGTTCCCGGTCATAGAGATTTTGCGGCTGAAAAATCTTGGTGTAGCTGGCGTAGACGCGGTGGTTGGGCGTCACGTCATAGAGCGCGCCGACATAGGGGATGATGACATTGTCATCGCCATAGTCGCTGGTGGTGCCCCAGGCATAGCCGGTCTGTTTCCAGCTGGCGATGCGGCCGCCCACTATGAGCTTGAACGGATCGGTGATGTTGAGGCGCATGGCACCATAATAGCCGGTCTGCTTGATCCGTTCCTGCTCGTTGCGCACCGGTGTCGTGCCCCAGACGGGTTCGGGATAGGGCACTCCTTCCTGACCGATCACCGGCAAGTCGGTAAGCCAGGGCAAGGGTGCTTCGAAATTGTCGGTATGACGCTTGAGGATGCTGTGCAGCGCGCCGATCACCACTTCATGGTCGCGCCCGAACAGTGGCACCAGCCCCTTCAATTGCGCGTCAAAGCTGTTCTGGATGCTCTGCCCTGACGATTTGTAGGGATTGGTGCCGTCCATCGTGCCCGTGTCCTTGTCGACCGTGCCGTAGAGATAGAGGAGCTGGGTATCGGCGATGTTCTTCAGGCGATTATAATTGACGCTGAGGGTCCAGCGATCGCCAAATTCCTGACGCACCGTGGCGAAGATATTCTGGTTGGTGGTGCTCCAATAGGTCCAGTCCGCCGAGGTGGTCTGCGAACGCGGCAGGTCCGTCAGCGTGCCGTCACTGTAGAAGGTGGGCAAAGACCCCCACAGGATGCCGCGCGGCTTGGTATCCTGATGGCTGATGCCCGCGCGCACCAGCGTGCTGTCGGTAAGGTCCGCGTCCACCACGCCATAGAGCACCCACTTCTTGCGATGCTGGATGTCGATATAGCTGTCCCCTTCCTCGTAGCGCCCGACCACGCGCGCACGCACGCGACCATCGGCGGTCAGCGGACCAGCAACATCGGCGGACAGGCGCCAGGTATCCCAGCTGCCGATGCTGGCGCTGGCATAGCCGGTGAGTTCGGTCGCGTCGGCATGTTTGCGCACCAGGTTGACCGAGGCCGAGGGGTCGCCCGCGCCCGACAGCAGGCCGGTCGCGCCCCGGACGATTTCCACCCGTTCGTAAATGGAGACGTCGATGCTGGTTTCGCCATTGCCGCCCGCCAGCGTCCAGGCCGCCGGGACGCCGTCGACCTGCGTGTTACGGATTTCGAAGCCGCGCGCGAAGAAGGTGTTGCGCACATCATCAAATTCATTGGCGGCAACGCCCACCGCATTGGTGATGACGTCCTTCACCGTGATGAGATTCTGGTCGAGGATGCGCTGCGCGGTCATGATGCTGACCGACTGCGGCGTCTCAAGCGTGGTGAGGCCAAGGCCAGTCGCGGTGTCGATCTTGTTCGGCAGCGTGTAGGTCCCGGTCACGACGATGGTGTCCTCGTCAGGCGCCGCGTCGGGCGTCTGCGCGAAACCCGGCCCGCTCAGGGCGCATAGAGCGGCGGTCGATGCCCAGGCGATTGTCCGTATCATGATGCGATGGTCCCCCATTCCTGTTCGTGGCCGTCCGCTAAATGGAATGAGAGTGATTTGCAATAGCTTTTGATTGTGGTGATGGCGGCATCCAACCTCCGGCACTCCGTGCAGGATGAGAGGCCACTCATAACCGGCCTTATGCAAGGTGCGCGGAACATGCCGCGCAGCGGCTACAAGGCGGATGCCGTTCGCGCCCGTTGCCCGGCCCCTACTCCCCCGCTAAGGCGCGGGCATGACCGAGCCTGATGCCCTGCCCCGCCATCCGCTGCGCTTTCCCAATTTCCGCGCCTATCTGATCGGCCGGCTGGCGGCGGTGCTGGCGCAGTATGGCATGATGATCGTGCTGGGGTGGCAAGCCTATAATATCGCGCGCGAGACGATGACGACCGCCGGCGCGTCGGCGCAACTGGGGCTGATCGGGCTGGCGCAGTTCCTGCCGCTGTTTTTTCTGACGCCGGTCACGGGATGGGTGGCGGATCATTTCGACCGCCGGATCATCACGCGGATTACGCTGACCGTGCTGGCGACGGCATCGGGGCTGCTGGCCTTTGCGACCTATGAAGGCTGGGTCAGCCTGCCGCTGATATTCGGCATGGCGGTGATCGTGGGCACGGCGCGCGCGTTCAATGGCCCGGCCTATGGCGCGCTGGCCCCCAATCTGGTGCCGCTGGCCGTGCTGCCCAATGCGATCGCCATTTCCTCGGTCGCCTGGCAGGCGGGGATGATCGCCGGGCCGGCATTGGGCGGCTATGCCTATGCGGCGACGCCCTGGGGCGCCTATGCCCTGGCGGCGGGCCTGTTCACCGTCGCGCTGGGCGCGATGCTGCTGATCGGTCCGGTGCCGCAGCCGCCGCGCCAGACGGGCCGCCACCCGATCCGCCAGATGATCGACGGCTTTGCCTATGTGAAGGGCAACCGGCTGGTGCTGGCGACGATCACGCTGGACCTGTTCGCCGTCCTGCTGGCCGGTGCGACGGCGCTGCTGCCGGTCTATGCCCGCGACATATTGCATGTGGGATCGACGGGCCTGGGCCATTTGGCGGCGGCGCCGGGCATCGGCGCGGCCGTGACGGCTTTGTGGTTTTCGTTTCGCCCGATGAAGAGCGAGGTCGGGTTGAAGATGCTGGGCGCGGTGATCCTGTTCGGCATCGCCACCATCATATTCGGGTCCACCGCCTTCTTGTCGCGCGACATCGCGATGCCCGTGGCGCTGGGCGCGCTGGTCGTGCTGGGCGGCGCGGACATGGTGTCGGTATTCGTGCGCCAGTCGCTGGTGCAGCTGCATACGCCCGACGCGATGCGCGGGCGCGTATCAAGCCTGTCGCAGCTCACCATTTCCGCGTCCAACGAACTGGGCGAGGCGGAATCGGGT
This sequence comes from Sphingobium abikonense NBRC 16140, assembly GCF_001598335.1. Taxonomy (GTDB): domain Bacteria; phylum Pseudomonadota; class Alphaproteobacteria; order Sphingomonadales; family Sphingomonadaceae; genus Sphingobium; species Sphingobium abikonense. The sequence goes on along the minus strand of NZ_BCYT01000015.1, from coordinate 36,781 downwards.
TTCCTGGCCGCGTTGGTAGGGCCGGTGGCGGCGGTGATCGGTGGCGGCGTCGGCGCGATCATCATCACGCTTCTATGGTCGCGACTCTTTCCAGAATTGCGCCTTGCACGTAGCTTCGATCCACCCGACATCGGGCGCGCGGAAATCAGCCAGGAGAAGGCATCATGAAAGCAGCCACGATACTCGAAACCGTCGGCAACACGCCGCACATCCGGATGCAGCGCCTGTTCGGCGAGGCCGAAGTGTGGATCAAGTCGGAACGGTCAAACCCCGGCGGGTCGATCAAGGACCGGATTGCGCTCGCCATGATCGAAGCGGCCGAAGCATCGGGCGAGCTGAAACCGGGCGGTACGATCATCGAGCCGACATCGGGCAATACCGGCGTTGGCCTGGCCATGGTGGCGGCGGTCAAGGGCTATAAGCTGGTGCTGGTCATGCCCGAAAGCATGTCGATCGAGCGGCGGCGGCTGATGCTGGCCTATGGCGCCAGTTTCGACCTCACCCCGCGCGAAAAGGGGATGAAGGGCGCGATCGAGCGCGCGCTGGAGCTGGTCGGCCAGACGCCGGGCAGCTGGATGCCGCAGCAATTCGAGAACCCCGCCAATATCGACGTGCATGTGCGCACCACCGCGCAGGAGATCCTGGCCGATTTCGCCGATGCGCCGATCGACGCGCTGGTGACGGGCGTGGGCACGGGCGGCCATATCACCGGCGTGGCCGAGGTGCTGAAAAAACAATGGCCGTCAATGAAGGTCTTTGCCGTCGAACCGACGCTTTCGCCGGTCATCAGCGGCGGCCAGCCCGGCCCGCACCCGATCCAGGGCATCGGCGCGGGCTTCATTCCTGCAAATCTCCACACGCAGCTGCTGGATGGCGTGGTGCAGGTCGATCCAGCCGATGCGAAGGATTATGCCCGCCGCGCCGCGCGCGAGGAGGGAATGCTGGTGGGCATATCGTCCGGCGCTACGCTGGCGGGCATCGCGCAGAAGCTGAAGGACATGGCGCCGGGCAGCCGGGTGCTGGGCTTCAACTATGATACGGGCGAGCGATATCTGTCCGTGCCGGATTTCCTGCCGGAATAAGCCGATCCGCATGGCCGCGCGCGCCGACGCCCCCTCCCCGCTCGCCTGGATCGCCTGGGCGCTGATCCTGATCGGCCTGCCCATGGCGGTGGCCGGGTGGGAGACGCGCTGCCGGGACGTGGCGCACGGGCCTGAACAGGCACGCGGCCGCGTCGCGCGCATCGAGCAGCCGCCCAGCCCGCCGCCGCCGGTCGAGCCGGTGGAGGTCTATGCGCTGGAACGGGACGAGGCGCGCCGGTTCAACGCGGCGGTGCCCTTCTCCAAACTGGCCAACCCGGCCGCGCGGCCGTTCGTCTTTGCCGGATCGCCCGAGGATCTGGCGCGCGCAGTCGATTGCCTGGCAGCGGCGCAAATCTACGAAGCGGGCGACGATGCCACCGGTGAGCAGGCGGTGGCACAGGTGGTACTGAACCGCGTGCGCCATCCCGCCTTCCCCAAGACGGTATGCGGCGTGGTGTTTCAGGGGCAGGAGCGGCGCACCGGTTGCCAGTTCACCTTCACCTGCGACGGCGCGCTGGGGCGCACGCCGGGCGCGGCGGCCTGGGACCGGGCGCGCGCCATCGCCAGGGCCGCGCTGGCGGGCAAGGTCTACAAGACGGTGGGCTATGCCACCCATTATCATACCGACTGGATCGTGCCCTATTGGAGCGGCAGCCTGGACAAGATTGCGGCGGTGGGCACGCATCTTTTCTTTCGCTGGCGCGGATGGTGGGGGACGCCGCCCGCCTTTCGCTTCGGGCGGCAGGGCGGTGAACCGCTGATCGGCAAGATCGCCCGGCTGTCGCCCGCACATGAGGGCGGCGAGGTGCCGACAATGGCGCAGGACGCGCCGATCGGCACGGCGGGCGGCCTGGAGGCACTGGTGACGCAGCCGCGCAAGGCGATTGGTGCGGATATGCTGGGCAAGTCGGTCGCGGGCGTGAAGCTGGCGGTGCTGGGGCCGGACGGCAAGAGTTTCCTGGTAGAACTGCCGGGCGGCGGATCGCCCGACAGCTGGCCTGCGCTCGCCCGCACATTCTGCGCCGGGCGGCTGGAATGCCGGATCATGGCATGGAGGGCGGGCGCGACACCGGCGAAGCTGCCGCTGACCGATCCGCAGCTCGATGCGATGAGCTTTGCCTATATCCATGACGCGGGCAGCGGATTGCAGCGCGCGCTGTGGAATTGCGAGCAGACGCCCCGGCCCAAGGACCAGTGTATGCGGCGGCGGGTGACGCCTCCTTCCTCACCGGCCCCTGCCCCGCCCGCCGATGCCGGGCTGGCCGGGGTGCGCAAGAAGGAGCGGTTCGAAACGGTGACGATCGCGCCCTTGGCCGCGCCATCGCCCACATCCCAGTCGCGACAGGAATAAGCGGCGAATGCCGTAGCGGATACCGCGATTGTTCTCGTTACGGTATAGCATCACGACAATATGGGGGCTTCATGGTTACGCGACGGCATTTTCTGGGGGGATCGGCCGGCGCGGTCGGGCTGGCCATGGGCGTGGCGGGCAGTGCGCAAAATGCTGGCGCGGCGGACGACTGGCCGGTCGATCCGCCCTTTCGCTTCACCGGCGACATGGACGATTTCGACGCGGCGCAGAGTGCGCTGGCGGCGCTTTATGATGTGCGGCGGGATTTTGCGACATTCGATGCGGCCTATTATGGCGCGATGACCCGGCCGGTGCAGGCGGCCTATCAGGCGCGGTCACATTGGGTGAATCGCAACCATGCGCTGTTCCTGCGCGGCGGATCGCCGGGGCATCCGCGCGACTCCGAACTGGATGCCTCGCGCGCAGCGGTGGCGCGGATGCTGGGTGCGGGGACGGACGAGATCGCCCTTTCGGCCGGCGGCACGGAGGCGCTCTATGCCCTCATCGCCAATTATGCGCCTTTGCAGCCGGGCGACGCGGTGATCTACGCCGATGTCGATTATGACGAAATGCAGTTCGCCTGCGACTATCTGGCGCAAAGCCGGGGGGCGCGGCTGGTGCGGTTCAACCTGCCCGAACCGCATAGCGAGGCGAATATCCTGGCCGCTTATGACAAGATATTGCGGGATACGCCGCGTGCCAAATTGCTGCTGCTCACCCATTTGTCGAACCGCAACGGGCTGGTGCCGCCGGTCAAGGCGATCGTCGCCATGGCCAAGGCGCGCGGCGTCGACGTCTTTCTGGACAGCGCGCAGGCGGTGGGGCACCTGCCCTTCACCGTCGCCGACACGGGCGCGGACTTTATCGGCTTTTCGCTGCACAAATGGTTGGCCGCGCCCTTGGGTACGGGCGGCATCTATATCGCGAAGGATCGGTTGCAGGACATAAAGCCATGGCTGGGCAATCGCATCCATGATGCCGATGACATTCGGGCGCGCATCCCGACCGGGACGGTCGATTTCGCCGCGCGTCTGACCGTGCCTGCGGCCATCGCGATGCAGGATGCGATCGGGCTGGAGGCCAAGCATCGCCATCTGCTGCGCCTGCGCGATTATTGGGTGGATCGGGTGCGTGACGTTCCGGGGCTGGAGATGCTGCTGCCCGACGAGCCGGGGCGCTATGGCGCAGTGAGCGCATTTCGGCTGCCGGGCATGCACGGGCCGGACGACGCGAAGAAGGCCGCCAGGCTGTTCCTCGACAAATATCGCCTGCTGGTGATGGCGAAGGCGGGGTTGGCGAGCGGACCGGTGCTTCGAGTGACGCCTGCCCTGTTCAACGGCAGCGCCGAACTGGACCGACTGGTGGCGGCGATCATCGCCGAGCGCGGCCTGTTTGCCTGAGCAGGCCGATGAAACCGATGGAGACTTTACGCGTTCCCCCTCTTCACAAGTCCCCTGCCCCTGACTATATGGGCGGTTCGAAAGTCGGCGAATGATGGCCCATGGCCCTTGTACGCCGCGCCCGGATCGCTCGGGAGCCTTGGCCGCGTTGCGCACGGCCGGTGGCAGGAATAGGGCGATTTCCCCGGGTTACTCAGACGCTGCAGTGCGGATCGGACAGTCCCGGCCCGCACTTTTTTGCGTGGGCTGAACGGGGCGAATCGCCTCTTTCCCGCTCATGGATCGGCTGAATTTTCGCTGCGATGCGAAAATATGCGACGAATTACTCAAGGCAGGACACGCATGGCGACCAAGGCTCTTCCCCCCATCAGCAACACCGGCGCGAAAAAGCGCATCCGCAAGGTGTTCGGCGACATCCACGAAGTGGTGCAGATGCCGAACCTGATCGAGGTTCAGCGGGAGAGCTACGAACAGTTCCTGCGGTCCGACCCCAAGATCGGCTATGTTTCGGGCCTGGAAAAGACGCTGCGCAGCGTGTTCCCGATCCGCGATTTCGCCGGCACGGCCGAAATGGACTTCGTTCATTACGAGCTGGAAGACCCGAAATATGACGTCGAGGAATGCCGTCAGCGCGGCATCACCTACGCCGCCCCGATGCGCGTCACGCTGCGCCTGATCGTGTTCGAAGTCGACCAGGATACCGAGACCCGCTCCGTGCTCGATATCAAGGAGCAGGACGTCTATATGGGCGACATGCCGCTGATGACGGGCAACGGCACCTTCATCGTCAACGGCACCGAGCGCGTGATCGTCAGCCAGATGCACCGTTCGCCGGGCGTCCTGTTCGACCATGACCGCGGCAAGACCCATTCGTCGGGCAAATATCTCTTCGCCGCGCGCGTCATTCCCTATCGCGGGTCGTGGCTGGACTTCGAATTCGACGCCAAGGACATCGTCAACGTCCGCATCGACCGCAAGCGCAAGCTGCCGGTCACGGCGCTGCTGTATGCGCTGGGCCTCAACGCCGAGGAAATCCTGGCGCAATTCTACAACAAGGTCGTGTTCCTGCGCGGCGAAGGCGGTTGGCAGATTCCCTATGTCGCCGAAGCCTGGCGCGGCATGAAGCCGGCGTTCGACATTGTCGACGCCAAGTCGGGCGAAGTCGTGTTCGCCGCCGGCCAGAAGATCAGCCCGCGCGCCGCCAACAAGGCGGAAAAGGATGGGCTGGAAACGCTGCTCATTCCGACCGAGGAAGTCTATGGCCGCTACAGCGCCTATGACCTCATCAACGAGAGCACCGGCGAAATCTATATCGAGGCGGGCGATGAAGTTTCCCCTGAGAACCTTGAAAAGCTGGACAAGGCGGGCATCGACCGGCTGGAGCTGCTGGATATCGACCATGTGTCGACCGGCCCCTGGATCCGCAACACGCTCAAGGCCGACAAGGCCGAGGATCGCGATCAGGCCCTGTCCGACATTTATCGCGTGATGCGCCCTGGCGAGCCGCCGACGAAGGAAACCGCCGAAGCGCTGTTCGCCGGCCTGTTCTTCGACCCCGAACGCTACGACCTGTCGGCGGTCGGCCGCGTCAAGATGAACATGCGCCTGGATCTGGACGCCGAGGACACCGTCACCACGCTGCGGACCGAGGATATCCTGGCCGTGGTCAAGGAACTGGTGAACCTCAAGGACGGCAAGGGCGAGATTGACGATATCGACAATCTGGGCAACCGCCGTGTCCGTTCGGTCGGCGAGCTGCTGGAAAACCAGTATCGCGTCGGGCTGCTGCGCATGGAGCGCGCGGTCAAGGAGCGCATGTCTAGCGTCGATGTGTCGACCGTGATGCCCAACGATCTCATCAACGCCAAGCCCGCCGTGGCCGCCGTGCGTGAGTTCTTCGGCTCGTCGCAGCTCTCGCAGTTCATGGACCAGACCAACCCGCTGTCCGAAGTCACCCACAAGCGCCGCGTGTCGGCGCTTGGGCCGGGCGGTCTGACGCGCGAGCGCGCGGGCTTCGAAGTCCGCGACGTTCACCCGACCCATTATGGTCGCATCTGCCCGATCGAGACGCCCGAAGGCCCGAACATCGGTCTGATCAACAGCTTGGCGACCTTCAGCCGCGTCAACAAATATGGCTTCATCGAAACCCCCTATCGCAAGGTGGTCGATGGCAAGGTGTCGGGCGAGGTCGTCTACCTGTCCGCCATGGAAGAGGCCAAGCACACGATCGCCCAGGCGAACGCGGAACTGACCGAGGATGGCGGCTTTGCCGAAGACCTGATTTCGGCGCGTGAAGCGGGCGAATTCCTGATGGCGCCGCGCGATCACATCACGCTGATGGACGTCAGCCCCAAGCAGCTGGTATCGGTCGCGGCCTCGCTCATTCCGTTTCTGGAAAACGATGACGCCAACCGCGCGCTGATGGGATCGAACATGCAGCGCCAGGCGGTGCCGCTGGTCCGGGCCGAAGCGCCGTTCGTGGGCACCGGCATGGAAGGCACGGTTGCGCGGGATTCGGGCGCGGCGATCACCGCCAAGCGCGCCGGCATCGTCGACCAGGTCGATGCGACCCGTATCGTCATCCGCGCCACGGGCGATGTCGAACCCGGCCAGTCGGGCGTCGACATCTACACGCTCCAGAAGTTCCAGCGTTCCAACCAGGACACCTGCATCAACCAGCGCCCGCTGGTGAATGTCGGCGACCTGATCGATGCGGGTGACGTCATCGCCGATGGTCCGTCGACCGAGTTTGGCGAGCTGGCGCTGGGCCGCAACACGCTGGTCGCGTTCATGCCCTGGAATGGGTACAACTATGAAGACTCCATCCTGATCTCCGAGCGGATCGTGAAGGATGACGTCTTCACCTCGATCCATATCGAGGAGTTCGAGGTCATGGCCCGCGACACCAAGCTGGGGCCGGAAGACATCACCCGCGACATTCCGAACGTCGGCGAGGAAGCGCTGCGCAACCTCGACGAGGCGGGCATCGTCTATATCGGCGCTGAAGTGGAGCCGGGCGACATCCTGGTCGGCAAGATCACGCCCAAGGGCGAAAGCCCGATGACGCCGGAAGAAAAGCTGCTTCGCGCGATCTTCGGTGAAAAGGCAAGCGACGTGCGCGACACATCGCTGCGCCTGCCGCCCGGCGTCGCCGGCACGGTTGTCGAAGTGCGCGTCTTCAACCGCCACGGCATCGACAAGGACGAACGCGCCATGGCGATCGAGCGGGAGGAAATCGACCGCCTGGCCAAGGACCGCGAGGACGAACGCGGCATCCTCAACCGTGCGACCTTCAACCGGTTGCAGGAAATGCTGCTGGGCCAGACCGCTTCTGCCGCGCCCAAGGGCGTCAAGAAGGGCGTCGTCATCGACGAGGCGCTGCTGAACGAGGTCGAGCGCCATGAATGGTGGAAGTTCGCGGTCGAGGACGATCAGCGCCAGGCCGGCATCGAAGCCGTCAAGGCGCAGTATGACGAAGCGGTGAAGCTGATCGTCGAGAAGTTCGAGGATCGCGTCGACAAGCTGCAGCGCGGCGACGAACTGCCCCCGGGCGTGCTCAAGATGGTCAAGGTGTTCGTCGCGGTGAAGCGCAAGCTGCAGCCGGGCGACAAGATGGCCGGCCGTCACGGCAACAAGGGCGTCATCAGCCGCATCCTGCCGATCGAGGACATGCCGTTCCTGGAGGATGGCACGCATGTCGACATCGTGCTCAATCCGCTGGGCGTGCCGAGCCGCATGAACGTCGGTCAGATCTTCGAGACGCATCTGGGCTGGGCCGCGCGCGGCCTGGGCCAGCAGATCAAGCATGCGCTGGAAGACTGGCGCGAGGCCAATCCGAACGCGGAAGCGGGCGCAATGCCGGACGCGGTCAAGCAGCGGCTGCTCGACGCCTATGGCGAGCAATATGTCGACCAGATCGAGCGGCGCGACGCCGGGCAGATCATCGACCTGGCCGAACATCTGGGCCGCGGCGTGCCGATGGCGACGCCGGTGTTCGACGGCGCGCGGGAAGCTGACGTGTCGCGGATGCTGGAGATCGCCGGGCTGGACGCATCGGGTCAGTCGGACCTGTATGACGGCCGCACGGGCGACAAGTTCGACCGGAAGGTGACCGTGGGCATCATCTATATGCTGAAGCTGCACCACCTGGTCGACGACAAGATCCACGCGCGTTCGATCGGCCCCTACAGCCTCGTCACCCAGCAGCCGCTGGGCGGTAAGGCGCAGTTCGGCGGCCAGCGCTTCGGGGAAATGGAAGTGTGGGCGCTCCAGGCTTATGGCGCCGCTTACACGCTCCAGGAAATGCTGACGGTGAAGTCCGACGACGTGGTCGGCCGCACCAAGGTCTATGAGGCGATCGTCAAGGGCGACGACACGTTCGAGGCCGGCATTCCCGAAAGCTTCAACGTCCTCGTCAAGGAAATGCGCTCGCTGGGCCTCAACGTCGAACTCGCCGCGATGGACGAGGTCGAGGACGACGACGGCATGGCGCAGGCGGCGGAGTAAGCCGGGCCAAATGCAATTACCGTTCGGCCTGAGTAGCCATTGAGCGAAGTCTAAATGGCGTATCGAAGGACCCTTCGATACGGGACTTCGACAAGCTCAGTCCCTACTCAGGGCGAACGGACGAAGATTTGAACCTCAAGCCTTTGGCTTAGGAGCTAAAAAATGAACGAACTGACCAACTTCGCCAACCCGGTCGCCAAGCCGGAAACATTCGACCAGATCCAGATCGGCCTTGCCTCGCCCGAGCGCATCCGCAGCTGGTCCTTCGGCGAGATCAAGAAGCCGGAGACGATCAACTATCGCACGTTCAAGCCCGAACGTGACGGCCTCTTCTGCGCGCGCATCTTCGGTCCGATCAAGGATTATGAGTGCCTGTGCGGCAAGTATAAGCGCATGAAGTACAAGGGCATCGTCTGCGAGAAATGCGGTGTCGAAGTCACGGTGTCGAAGGTCCGCCGCGAGCGGATGGGCCATATCGAACTGGCCGCCCCCGTCGCGCACATCTGGTTCCTGAAGTCGCTCCCCAGCCGCATCGGCCTGCTGCTCGACATGCAACTGAAGCAGCTGGAGCGCGTCCTCTATTTTGAATCCTACATCGTCACCGAGCCGGGCCTCACCCCGCTGGAAAAGTTCCAGCTGCTCACCGAGGACGAGCTGCTCGACGCGCAGGACGAATATGGCGAGGACGCCTTCTCCGCCGGCATCGGCGCCGAGGCCGTCAAGCAGATGCTGATGGACCTCGACCTGGAAGGCGAGAAGCAGATCCTGCTTGAGGAACTGGCGACGACCAAGTCGGAGCTGAAGCCCAAGAAGATCATCAAGCGCCTGAAGGTCGTCGAGAGCTTCCTGGAATCGGGCAACCGGCCCGAATGGATGATCCTGGACGTCGTGCCGGTCATCCCGCCGGAATTGCGCCCGCTGGTTCCGCTGGACGGCGGCCGCTTCGCGACATCGGACCTCAACGACCTGTATCGCCGCGTCATCAACCGCAACAATCGCCTCAAGCGCCTGATGGAGCTGCGCGCGCCCGACATCATCGTGCGCAACGAGAAGCGCATGTTGCAGGAAGCGGTCGACGCCCTGTTCGACAATGGCCGTCGCGGCCGCGTCATCACCGGCGCTAACAAGCGTCCGCTGAAGTCCTTGTCCGACATGCTCAAGGGCAAGCAGGGTCGCTTCCGCCAGAACCTGCTCGGCAAGCGCGTCGACTATTCGGGCCGTTCGGTCATCGTGACCGGGCCTGAGCTCAAGCTGCACCAGTGCGGGCTCCCGAAGAAGATGGCGCTCGAACTGTTCAAGCCCTTCATCTACGCCCGCCTCGACGCCAAGGGTCTGTCCATGACCCTGAAGCAGGCGAAGAAATGGGTCGAGAAGGAGCGCAAGGAAGTCTGGGACATTCTGGACGAGGTGATCCGCGAGCATCCGGTGATGCTGAACCGCGCGCCGACGCTGCACCGCCTGGGCATCCAGGCGTTCGAGCCGGTCCTGATCGAGGGCAAGGCGATCCAGCTGCACCCGCTGGTCTGCTCGGCCTTCAACGCCGACTTTGACGGTGACCAGATGGCCGTTCACGTCCCGCTGAGCCTTGAGGCCCAGCTGGAAGCGCGCGTGCTGATGATGTCGACCAACAACATCCTCTCGCCCGCCAACGGCAAGCCGATCATCGTGCCGTCGCAGGACATGGTGCTGGGTATCTATTATCTGTCGATGGAGCGCGAAGGCGAGCCGGGAGAAGGCATGCTGCTCGCTGACATGCAGGAAGTCCACCAGGCGCTCTATGCCAAGGCGGTGACGCTGCATTCCAAGATCGTCAGCCGCGTTCCGCAGACGGACGAGGATGGCAATCAATATATGAAGCGGTATGAGACCACGCCCGGTCGCATGCTGCTGGGCGAATGCCTGCCCAAGTCGCATCGCGTGCCCTTCGACGTCGTCAACCGCCTTCTCACCAAGAAGGAAATCGGTGACGTCATCGACCAGGTCTATCGCCATACTGGCCAGAAGGACACGGTGCTGTTCGCCGACGCCATCATGGCGCTGGGCTTCCGCCACGCGTTCCAGGCCGGCATCAGCTTCGGCAAGGACGACATGGTCATCCCCGACAGCAAAGTGACGATGGTCGATGAGACCAAGGCGCTGGTGGCCGATTATGAACAGCAATATCAGGACGGCCTGATCACCCAGCAGGAAAAGTACAACAAGGTGATCGACGCCTGGTCGCGTTGCGGCGATCAGGTCGCCAACGCCATGATGGACGAGATCAAGGCCCAGCCCAAGGACCCCAAGACGGGTCGGATGGCGCCGATCAACTCGATCTACATGATGGCGCATTCGGGTGCGCGTGGTAGCCAGGCGCAGATGAAGCAGCTGGCGGGCATGCGCGGCCTGATGGCCAAGCCGTCGGGCGAGATCATCGAAACGCCGATCATCTCGAACTTCAAGGAGGGTCTGACCGTCCTTGAATATTTCAACTCCACCCACGGCGCCCGCAAGGGTCTGGCCGACACCGCGCTCAAGACGGCGAATTCGGGTTATCTGACCCGCCGTCTGGTCGACGTCAGCCAGGACTGCACCGTCGTCGAGGAAGATTGCGGCACCGAAAAGGCGCTGGAGATGAAGGCGATCGTCCAGGGCGGCAGCGTCATCGCATCGCTGGGTGAGCGCATCCTGGGCCGCACCACGGCCGAGGACATTGTCGACACCAAGGACAATAGCGTGGTGATCCCCATCGGCACGTTGCTGGACGAAGCCATGATCGCGCAGATCGAGGCGATCGGCACGCAGGCGGTGAAGATCCGCTCGCCCCTTATCTGCGAAAGCAAGATGGGCGTGTGCGCCAAATGCTACGGCCGTGACCTGGCCCGTGGTACGCCGGTCAATATCGGTGAAGCGGTCGGCGTCATCGCGGCGCAGTCCATCGGTGAACCGGGCACGCAGCTTACCATGCGGACCTTCCACATCGGCGGCGCGGCGAACTTCAACGAAACGTCGAACCTGGAAAGCGTGGCGGACGGCACGATCGAGCTGCGCGACATGCCGACCATCACCGACAAGAATGGCCGTCGCCTGAGCCTCGCCCGCAACGGCGAGATCGCGATCATCGACAGCGAGGGCCGCGAGCGCGCGACCCATCGCCTGCCCTATGGCGCGACGATCCTGTTCGAAAATGGCGCCGCGGTGGCCAAGGGCGACCGGATCGCCGAGTGGGATCCGTTCACCATGCCGGTCATCACCGAAAAACCGGGCATCGTGAAGTATCAGGATCTGATCGACGGCAAGACGCTGACCGAACAGACCGACGAAGCAACCGGCATCGCCCAGCGCGTCGTCACCGAACATCGCGGTTCGGCCCGGTCGAAGGAGGATCTGCGTCCGCGCCTGACCCTGCTCGACGATCAGTCCGGCGAAGCTGCTCGCTACATGCTGGCGATCGGCGCGACCCTGTCGGTCGACGATGGGGCGCAGGTTCAGGCCGGTGACGTGCTGGCGCGTGTCAGCCGCGAAGCGGCCAAGACCCGCGACATCACGGGCGGTCTGCCGCGCGTGGCGGAGCTGTTCGAAGCGCGCAAGCCCAAGGACAACGCCATCATCGCCAAGGTGTCGGGCCGCGTCCAGTTCCTCAAGGATTACAAGGCGAAGCGCAAGATCGCCATCAATCCCGAGGATGGCGGCGAGCCGGTCGAATATCTGATCCCCAAGAGCAAGGTGATCGACGTTCAGGAAGGCGACTATGTCAAGCGCGGCGACAACCTGATCGGTGGTTCGCCCGACCCGCACGACATTCTGGAAGTGCTCGGCATCGAGCCGCTGGCCGAATATCTGGTCGCGGAAATCCAGGAAGTCTACCGCTTGCAGGGCGTGAAGATCAACGACAAGCATATCGAGACGATCGTTCGTCAAATGTTGCAGAAGGTTGAGATCACCGTGTCGGGCGACACCACCTTGCTGGTGGGCGAGCAGGTCGATCGCGAGGAAATGGACGAAGTGAACGCCAAGCTGGGCGCTGGCATGCAGCCGGCCGAAGGCAAGCCGGTGCTGCTGGGCATCACCAAGGCGTCGCTGCAGACCCGGTCCTTCATTTCGGCCGCGTCCTTCCAGGAAACCACCCGCGTCCTCACCGAAGCGGCGGTTCAGGGGAAGAAGGACACGCTCGTGGGCCTCAAGGAAAACGTCATCGTCGGCCGCCTGATCCCGGCGGGCACGGGCGCTGGCATGAACCGGATGCGGGTTGCCGCCTCGTCGCGTGACGCGGCGCTGCGGGCCGCGCTGCGGGCGTCGAACGAAGCACATCTGATCGCGCCCAAGACCGCTGCCGAGGAACATGCCGCCGAACTGGCGCAGGGTCCCGAAGCGGCGATCGGCAATGATCCGCTGGCGATGGTCGAAGGGGAAACCCACGGCACCGACGCGGACGCCGGCGATTATCTGCAGCAGAGCGACGAGGGCTGAGCCCTTTGAAAAGGACGGAGCCGCACCCTATCTAGAGTGCGGCTCCCAAGCCCCCGCGCCGTCACAGGCGCAAAAAGAGCCCGCCGATGCAGCAATGCGCCGGCGGGCATTTCTTATGTGCTGTAACCAGCTGTCAGCGGTCGAGCCGGATGTCGTCGAAATAGACGGTCTGGTGGCCGCTGGGATCGGCGCTGCGATAGCTGCCCAGCTCAAAGCCGAGCTTCGGACTGACGCCGTAGCGGGCGGGATCGAACCCCCATTCCACGGGCCGGTCGAACTTCTTGACGTCGTTGAGCCAGAAGCCGACGCGCCCGATCATCTCGCCATTCCGGTCATCCGATTGCAGGACGAAGGAATAGTCATTCCACTGCCCCTTGCGCACCTGGCCGCGGAACAGCACGCCCGCGTCGCGCTTGTCATAATATTTGAGATTCTGCGCGTCGGGGCTGCGGGCGACGATGATGAACTCCTCGACGCCGGGCGATTTATTCTTGCGTCGGGATTGCGGGACGATGCGTAGCGACAGGATCGGGCCGCCGGGGTTGACGCTCTTGACCTTGTTCACCTTCCCCTTTTCCTTGGGCTGGAAAATCTGGAAGTGAATCATCTGATGCGGGGGCGTGTCATAATCCTCGCCCAGCTTCATCGCGAAGCGGATGCGCGTCACTCGATCGTCACCAATGACCATCCGCCCCTGCTCGCCGCCCGGCAGCGGCTTATAATGGGACCAGAAGCTGTACATGATCTTGTTTTTCGCCGCGCCCTTGGCGCTGGGGTCAAGCGAGACGCGCAGGCAACTGGGCGGCGTATGGCACTCCTGTGACACGACCTCCGGCCGCTCCGCCGCGCGCGTGCCCTTGTCGATCGTAGCGCGAAATTCCTGATTGGTGCGCGGGTCGAGGATGGCGGTTGCGCCCTTGGCCTTCATGCTCTGCTTCTGGTCGAAATCCAGAGACAGGCGCTGCTGAGGCTGTGCCCACGCCGCTACGGCCATCAAGCCATATATGGGGAAGACATATTTGAGGCGTGTGACTCGCATAATCATATCCCGATCACCTTTCGTGCGATGGGATGGGAACGTGCACAGGCTCAAACTGATCCATGTGTGCACGACCTATGCAGAGAGACAGGAGGATAAAAATCCGGACCACGCGCTCCAGTTAGATAAAGTCTATCTATTTAATTGACATATAGGGCAGAAGGGCCTATCTGAATTGAGCATTCCCGAGGCGACGACGTCAGGGCATTTAGGTTGCCGAGGATGTGAACATGCCCCCACAGACAAAAATCCGCCATCTGACTGTTGAGCAACAGATCGAAACGTGCCGCGACATCATTGAGGAATGCGGCAGGAGCAATGACAGATTGGCGCGCCTGGTGGCCAGACTTGCAGAAATGGTCGCCGGCAATCTGGAAGGCCACTATGCCCATTTCCAGTAGAGACGCGTGGGATCAGTCTAGCTTCGGAGAACCTTGAATTTCTCCGGCTTATATTCTTCGAGCCCGTCGTCGATCAGCCGCTCCAAGCCGTCCAGTGCGTGCGAAGGATTGGAAAAATCAATGCTGCGAATTTGCCAAGGCGCAAACCGCCACCATTTGAGCCGCAACAGTCGCTCGATAAGCGGTTCGTCAAAACGATATTTCAGAACCTGCGCCGGTGAACCGACTGCAATTGCGTACGGAGGAATGTCTCTCGTCACCACGCTGCGCGCGCCAATGACGGCGCCATCGCCGATCGTGACGCCATTCTTGATATACACCCCATGTGCGATCCAGCAGTCATTGCCGATCCGTGTAGGTTGAGGCCTTCCCAGAACAGCATTTTTTACATGGGCCTGACGATCCGCATCATAGGCTTCCTTGAATTCAAAGCCCTCCCGAAGATCAAAAATACCGCCCTGATACTGAAATGGATGAGTGCTCAGCCAGTCAATCGGATGATTGCCCTGACCGATGTGCAAGCCATTGGAGAGAGAGCTGTAACGGCCAATATGCGTGTGATACAAAAACCCGCCGCTCACATAGGAAAATGCTCCCATCGAAAAATCGTGGAAGACGCGCGTTTCGGCAATCCGGGCGGGCGGTTCCAAGTCCCCCCAAAAGCGGGCAATATCCTTTGCCGCAAGATTGTGATTTATGCCGAAGTTTCTCAACAGTTCAACGATTTGACTGTCTTTGCTTTTCGCTTGCACCAGCACACCCCCCACAAAATTCAATAGTCAGCCAAGGTCGGGCTGGTGCCCCAAATATCCACCGTGTCCGGATAAAGAGCATGCATACGAAGAATTTCACCTGCATAAACTCTATTAAGGAACTCAATATCCTCCGGTTCCACCACTGGTGGTTCAATCTCAAGCATTTTCTTGTATCGCCCATCGGAGGCTTTCAGTCGACGAACCTGCTCGATGCCGTCTTGGAATGCTAATACGCCACCGTCATATGTGATGCGAAAGTTGGCGTTACTGTCTTCCTTGGATTTTTTCGACGTATCGTGAACAGCAAGGTCGGCGTCCAGTCCGAGCCAGCCGAAAATCTGACTGTCAAAATACGGTTTGTCTTTGCCGTATTGCTCTAAAAAAAACACCCTGACTTGGTCTTGAGAAAAGACACTTCGATAATTCTCAATATGATCCGAATAGAAACCTATATCAACGATACCAAATTTCTTCGGAAGATTTCGGATACGATCACTTGTCTTCAATCTTCCCATGCGAAATTGATGGAAGAAAGCAGAAATTGCGCGCAGCGAAGGATGGCGCAAGATCACAAGTATCTTTGTTTCTATACCTAAAAAGGATTTTATCGATTCTGGAATTGGCGGTTTAACTGGACGGGGCAATTGGACAAACCGGTTGTCGTCGCGTTCCGTCCACAAATATCCGGGTGTCGCGTCTAATCTATACGCATAGTTTCCTGAATTGGCATAGCGACGCAGATAGGAGTCTATCTCCATATACCATTGGTTTTTGGAGAAGAAATTTAGCTCTTTTTCGGGCGGCATGAAGATATGGGGGTGCGCTGCCAATCGGGTTGCCAGCGTCGTTGTTCCTGCTTTCTGCGCTCCAGCTATGATCAGGTTCGGGCGGACATCTAAACCCATTAAATTCCGTTCTTTCAAATTGATCTGCTCGTCGTGACTAGGGAACGAGCTACGCCCGCCTATCCCCTATCACCCCTTCGCCTCGATCCGCGCCCGCCAGCAGGCGATGCCTTCGGTCTCCAGTTCTGGACGATCAATCATATATTCCGCAACCATAAATCCGTCGCGGGTATAAAAATCGACATCGTCGCCGGGGAAGGCCTCGCCCCAGCGGGCGGTGTAGCTGTAGCGGTTGTGGATGATGAAGCGGCCCCTGCCCTTGGTCCGGCCTTCATGATGGATGACGGTGGAACCGGCGGCATACTCAAAGACATGGCGGCCATGGCCCAGGCGATAGCACAGGTCGATATCTTCCTGCCCGTTGATGAAGATCGGGTCGAACCCGCCGACCGCGGCGAAATCCACAGCGCGCATCGCGAAACAGGCCCCCGTGATCGCGCGGAAACGGCGATTGTCCGCGACCAGCGGTGAATTGGCGTCCTCATCGACATAGATGGGGTAGCCGAGCGGCGTCTTGCCCGAAAAGACCACGCCGACACACTGCACCTTGCCATCGGGGTAGAGCAGCTTGGGCTGGCTGCCCATGACTTGCGAGTCGGCGAGCGGCGCCAGCAGCGGCTCCAGCCAGCCGGGCTGCACTTCGGTGTCGTTGTTGAGGAAGATGATGCGCCCGCCCTGCGACGCGGCAAAGCCGACATTGTTGCCGAGCGAGAAGTTCAGATTGTCGAAATTGTGGATGACGCTGATGCGCCCGTCCCGCTCCGCCCACTGATCGAGCAGTCCCGACGTTTCCTCATCGCTGCCGTTGTTGACCATGATGATCTCGACCTTGGCGCGGCCGCACTGGCGCACCAGCGCATTGAGGCATTTGTTGGTCAGCGAATATTGATTGTAGACGCACACGATGATCGACACGAGGTCGGGATCGCGCTGCGGCGCGTTGCTGCGCAGGCTGTGCCAGTCGATCATCGTCTGGTTGAGCGACAGGAAGCGGCGCTCAGGCCCGACGCGATGGACGCTGGCGTCCACAGGCTCGCCCACCGGCGCGTCGCGCCAGGCCGGACGGGTGGCGACGGCATCCTCCTCATAGGCCCTGGCGGCGAGCGCGCGCAGCTGCTTCATCTTGCCCGATCCGAACGCCGCCTTCACCTTGCGCGCATAATCGGGATGGCGTTGATGGACGATCTCCATCGCCGTCTTGATAAGGCCGTCCTTTTCCGCGCCGAAGCTGGCGGTGCGCTGGTGGAAGACATAGGCGTGGGGCGAAATGAAATTCTTCCACCCGGCCTTGATCGTCCGCATGCAAAAGTCGTTTTCCTCGCCATAGCCGCGCGGAAAAGCCTCTTCATCGAACAGGCCGATATGATCCATCAGGTCGCGGCGGATATACATGCAGAAACCGTTGCCGGTCGGCACGTCGATGGGATCGGACTCCTGTGTGAAGCTGATGATCCGGTGCGCCCATTCGTCATGCGAAAGGCCTTCGGGCCGGGGATTGACGATATTGGGCGTGGGAAAGGAAAAGCTGCCCGAATTGTCCCCCATGGCGGTGACGGTGCCGGCCTTGGGCGTGCCCAGCGCCACCTTGCGCATGCCCTCGATCCAGCCGTCATGGACGATGGTGTCGCTGTTGAGCAGCAATATGTCGTCATCCCCGGCCCAGGCGATGCCGCGATTGATGGTGCGGGTATAACCCATATTCTGCGGGTTCACGAGCAGGTTGAAACCGGGGTTGAGCGCGAAACGCTCCAGCAGGGGCTGCACCCGCTCGTCGCTGCTGCCATCGTTGATCATCAGCACCCGGTGGCGGGTCAGGTCGGTGCGGGTCAGCACCGATTGCAGGCAACGCTCGACCGCTTCGGGCGCGTTATAGACGGGCACGATGATGGTCAGGCGGCGGGTTTCGTCGATGCGCAGCGGAACCGGCTCGTGCAACATGACGGAAAGCGCATGGCGCAGATTGTTGCGCAGCACGACGGGCGCGAACTGGCGCAGGATCTTTTCGCGGCCAGCCTCCCCCATGGTGGCGATGCGATCAGGGTCCTGGCACAGCGTTGCCACCCGCGCGACGACGGCGTCGATATCCTTGTGGTCCACCAGGAACCCGGTCTGGTTGTCGTCGATCAGTTCGGGCACCGCGCCCCAGCGATAGGCAATGACCGGCCGGCGCGCGGCCTGCGCTTCGGCGACGGTGCGGCCGAAGGATTCGGCGAAATGCGACAGGGCGAGCACCACGTTAAGCTGCGCCATCGCCTCGGCCGGCGTGTCGGCATAGCCGGCAAACTCCAGATTGCCTGGCAGGCCGGCGGCCTTGAGCTCGGCGACATAGTCGTTTTCGGGGCCGATGACGCGGAAGAAGGCGTTGGGCGCCACAGCTTCCGCGCGGCGCGCGACCTCGACGAAATCGGCGATCCCCTTTTTGGGGATGTTCGAGCTGACGATGCCGAAGACGATCCGGTCCTGCACGACATTAGCCATGTCGAGCGCGTCGACCTTCGCGACATTGGGCGCGTGAAAGCTGCGCTTGCTGCGTTCAAACAGCTTTTGCGTGGCGGCGGAATTGGCGATCACATAGTCGGTCTGATGCAGGATGCGGTCGATAATGCCCTTCGCATCCATGCCCATGCGGTTGCACAGATGTTCGTCATGGTCGATCAGCTCGCGGGCATGGATCGCCGTCACTCGCCCGGCCCTGCGCGCGGCGATCAGCGGATCGACCAGCACGATCGTATTGCAATAGACCAGGCTGATATTGCACTGTTCGATGATGTGCGTGAAATCCTCGATCGAGGTTTCGTCCGGCCCGCGATTCTTGGTCCATTGGCCATAGGGAAAGGCGAACAGGCCGCAGGATCTGGACCGCAGCAATTCGATATAGTCGGGATTGCCTTCCTTGGGCACGGCGACATAGATGTTGAGGCGCAACTGACCAAGCGCATCGAGCATGTCGATGAAGCTGCGTTCGCCGCCGAACATATGCGCGTTGACCTCATGCGCGCACAGCAGGACCGATGGCGCGTCGGCGATGACAGCGACATCGCCCTGCTTCCAGGACGCCGGATCAAGCGCGCGACGCCGGGGGCCGAGCCGGCGATTTTCGCGATGCCCGTTCTTCACATAATGGAGCAGCGGGTTCATGCCCGCCGCGCCCACATCCGGGTTCATTTCCAGATAGCCGCTGGTGCTGAACTCGCTCGACGGATCGCGCCGCAGCAGCGACCCCAGCCACAGATAATGCGCCGCGGCATCCACGCCCAATATCTGGACGTCGGGATAGGTGCGCAGATACCAATCCTCATTGAACAAGGGAGACTGCTTGATCAGCGCCACATGCTCAGCCGGAGCGGCTTCCGCCGGGATCAATTTATGCACTTTGCCCTCGCATTACACAGCAATCAAATTGCGGCAAACTTGGGCCTATGCCCTAAGCTGCACCCCGAGGCCGGCCGCGTGCGGCAATAAAATATGTTACCATCTCGATTGTGTGCTCGCAGTCGCAGCAAAGCAAGGGCTAACAGCAAATTAACCTTATTTTATCGGTCCAATCGAAGGTTTTCGGGCTTCGTCGAAGCTATCTAGCGACCGTCTTGTGATGGCAAACCTATTGAAAATGGTGCAGTCGCAACAAGATAGTCAGTGCCTACGCCGATAGTAGGAGACGACCGAAAAAGTAGCGCCCCAACACCCAATCAATTCGCCTATGTGACCGCCGCAATGCGTATGAAACGAATCACATGCCCAAGGGGTCATGACAGCCTCCCAGCCAAAGCATGGATCTGCCGTCGGGAAGCTTTTAAGCCGGGTCAATATGAATGGGCGACCATATGCTCGCGGGAGAAGCCGGCCCCCTGGTCAAAAAAGACTTCCAGCCTTCCCCCGTCCTGAGGCATTAAAGCCACGATATCGCAGCTTTTAATTCCAGACATATTATCTATATTGTTGAAATATATTTGCGGATCGTCACCTGTCGAAGTGATCTTAACTTCTTTGCCTGACGCTGAGACGATCTTTAATTGTGAATTACATCTATATTGCGATGCATGCAGCTCAGCCACACGGCCATCTGAGTAGTTCAGGATCATTTTTTGAATGGTGATATCACAAGGTCTTTCGGCGGGATCTACACGAAAATTACGCAGATTCACTCGAGGAAAGGGAATGTGAAAATCACGCTTCAGCTGCTTGGATGTATCAATATTAACTGAAGCCTGTTCGCGTCGATGCGACAGTTCGACAATATTTGTTATCATCACCCCCGACGGCAGTCTGGAATTTTCAATTTTATCCGGCGCCCTGCTTTGGTCATTGGCGGACAAAATCAATATTTCGCAAATGTTAGCGATTGTACGTACAATCGGAGTATTTTTGATCAATGCGGGGTTATCGAGAAACTCCGTAAAGCGTTTGACGTCGATGACGCTCTCCAAGCCGGAAAACTTATTTGCCTCCAGATAATCTTTGATAAATCGTCCACCACTCTTCGCCAAGGTAACTTGCCAAGGCGCAGAAGGATGTTGAGGCACTGGCAACTTCAGTTCGACCCCGGGCAGCTTCACGTTCAGGGCGCGATCCTGATAGTGGTCTGGCCATTGTTTATTTAGATAAGGAATTTCCAACAAATCCGGCCGCAACGTCATCATGGCTTCAAAGATGAATTTCCGACCACGTCGATCGGCAAGTGACTGCTTCAGCCCGGTGCGTGACGCATATTTAGACGCCAAGGGCGCAAGCCGATAAATGGTTCCCACATTCGCAGCCATCGCCCCGCCCCACCACGGGAGTCGAAAGTCGAAATAATAGAGTTCCGGCAGGTCGTTCAGCTCGGCGCCCTGCGCCAAGGCCGCCTCCATCCATTCGTCATCCATCGACTGATCATAGTCTACCGCTTCCCGCAGCAGGATACTCATGGGATCATAAACCTGTTGTGGTTCGCGCATGAATTTCCGCGCCACGTCGCGGGACGTGACATCAATCTCCGCGCTGCTTGCCCGCACACGTTTGAAATAGGCATCGAAGTAGCCGACAAGATCGAGGCGCGTCTGCGTTGCCGTGGCCGCCCCTCCGTCCCAAGCACCAGGCGCCCCTTCATAGCGGAAGGCGTGCCGCCGCAAATCCGTCCAGATCGCATCCACCGGGCGTTCTGTCGCTACCTTGGGCGGTGTGTGGATATTTGTGACATGTTTGACGCCTGCTTTCTCGGCGACAATTGCGGCAGCAGCGATATCCGGGTTGTCCGGAAAGCCATATGTGAAGGCTTCAATTCGGTCAGCGATGCGACTCTGCGTTGCGGCTGCCAGCACCAACCTGGAATCCTCACCGCCCGTTAGCGAAATTCGAATTGGCTGGCCGTCCAATCCGGGGAAGTAATCGAGCGAATCAAAATTGTGGATAATCTCCGATATGGACCGGATATAGTCGCCCCGCCCCGGCTCTCCCCGCGCGGTGAAAATCGGTGTACCAGATCGCCGGATATTCAAATCCGAACCTTGTGACCATTGTATCGCAAAGCCAGGCCGCACCATCCGGACGCCCTTCAGGAACGAGCGCTCCGTGAACTTATTGCCCTTTGCAACAAGGTCCGCAATCTGCTGCCAATCGGTTTCCAGCCTGCCCGACCTCGTCAACAGAGGGTTCAGGAACATTTGCCGGTTGGAGGCAGCAAAATAATCTTCGTTGTTCAGGTAATAAATCGGTCGCAGACCGGTGAAGTCCGATAGCACATTGATCGTGCCGCCATTTTCTTCATAGTTTACGGCGCAAAATTCGCCATCAAGATAATCATTTGCTTCAAAAATGCTACGCTTTTCAAATACGTCACGAAACAAATCCAGCGTATTTTCTCCGCGTGATTTGAGGAAGCAAAAGCCTTCATAGGCCATGAACCGCTCGCCGAACTGACCGCTCTTTTCTCCCAAGCCTAGGAAATCGTGACTTTCCGTAGAGGCAAAATATACGTCATCCGCCAGCGACAATATTTTTCGACGATGCGGCTCGTAAAGAACAAGATGATCGAGCCCCTTGATCAACCGATCGAAAAGTGCCTCTTTCGCAGATTTGCTCTTTGCCTTGACGATCAGGAAATGATGCATGTCGGTCCTCGAATTTCTGCTGTCCTAGCACCGCGTGGGGTGCTGGCCCATCATTTCGTCACGCGGGCGGTCGCCTGGCGGAGGGCAGTCATGTCCGGCCCGGAAAAGGCGGCCTTCACCAGGCGGGCATAGTCGGGATAGCGTTTCATCACGACGTCGACGCCTTCCTTGACCAGCTTGTCCTTCTCGCCCTTGAAGCTGGCGGTGCGGATATGGAAGACGAAGGCCCAGGGCGAAATGAGATTGACCCAGCCCGCCTTCATCGCCCGCATGCAGAAGTCGTTTTCCTCACCATAGCCGCGCGGGAAACCATCTTCGTCAAAGGTGCCGCATGCGTCCATCATCGCACGACGGATATACATGCAGAAGCCCGAACCGGTCGGCACTTCGGGTGCCGGGCAGTCGACCGCGGCCTGCACCATCATCAGCGCATATTCCTCATGCGTCAGATGATCGGGCTTGTCGCATTTCTGGTTGTGACGCGGGAAGGAGAAGGCGCCGGCATTATCGCCCATGGCCGTCACCGTGCCGACATTGGCGCGGCTATAGGCGGTGGCGCGTAGCCCCTCCAGCCAGCGCGGCGTGACGACCGTGTCGCTGTTGAGCAGCACGACGTCCCGCCCGGCGGCCTGACCGATGCCAAGGTTGATCGTCTTTGTATATCCCAGATTGCGGGGCGAACGCATGATGGTGAGGCCCGGCGTCCCGGCAAAACTGTCGAGCACCGGTCCAACCGCCGGATCCGGGCTGCCATCGTCGATGACGAGCAGTTGGTTGTCCTTCAAATTGGTGTGCTTGATGACGGAGGCGATGCAGGCCCGCACTTCCTCCGGCGCGTTGTAGACAGGGATGACGATGGTGCAGGGCAAGGCCGCGCCGATGGTCTGGGCGGCAGGCTCCATCGGGCTGGCCGAACCGACATCGGCGTCGGGGGTCATCGGCCG
Source organism: Sphingobium abikonense NBRC 16140 (assembly GCF_001598335.1). GTDB lineage: Bacteria > Pseudomonadota > Alphaproteobacteria > Sphingomonadales > Sphingomonadaceae > Sphingobium > Sphingobium abikonense. The sequence continues at coordinate 13,860 of NZ_BCYT01000015.1, read as the reverse complement.
GCCCGTGATCCGGCCATAGGCCTGGCCGACATGATCGCGCAGACGCTGCTGCGAGAAATTCTGGCGGATGAAGGTAGCGCCCTTTTCCCCCATCGCGCCGATCTTGGCGTCATTTTCGCACAGGTCGACCACCGCATCGACCACCGCGCCGACATTCTTGAACGGCACCAGATAGCCGGTTTCGCCATGCTGGACGAGTTCAGGCAGCGCCCCCCAGCGATAGGCGATGACGGGTCGATTGGCCGCCATGGCTTCGGCGACGGTGCGGCCGAAGGATTCAGCGAAGGTCGACAGATTCAGAAGGACATTGAGTTCCGACATGGCGGATCGCGCGCTGTCCTTGTAACCGGCGAAGATCAGATTATCCGGGCGCTCGCCCTTCGCAACCTCGTCCATCCATGCGTCGATCTGCGGCGTGCGCGGGCCGATGATGACGAATTTGGCCCGGCTGGTGCGGGCGGCCGACAGGCGGGCGACCTCGACGAAATCGGCGATCCCCTTCTTGGGGATGTTCGAACTGACGATGCCGAACTTGATCGTGTTGCCGAACAGGTTGCGCATCTCGAAATCCTCGACCGTGACCGCATTGGGCACATAGAGGGTCCGGTCGTCCCGCGCGAACAGCTCGCAGGTGGCGCGGGAATTGCCGATCAGCCAGTCGGTGCGGTCCAGCACCGTGCTGATAATCTCCCCGGTGGTGAGCGCCATGCGTTCCTGAAGGCCATTGTCGAGCGAGAGGAGCTCGCGGACATGGCTGAGCGCCGTGCGCCCCATGCGCCGTGCCGCCGCGATCGGCTCCAGCAGGACGATGGTGTTGGCATGGACGATGTCGACGGCATGGCGCGCGATGATGTCGGCGAAGTCGAGCATCAGCCAGGCATAATTGTCGCGATTGTCCATCCACTGCGGATAGCGGAAGGCGTAGGCGCCCGCGCACAGCTTCTGGATCGCCTCGATATAGGCGCGATTATTGTCGCTGGGCAGCGTCATGATGACATTGACCGGCATCGTCGCCAGCGCTTCGAGCACGTCGAGCAAGCTGCGTTCGCCGCCGAACAGCTGATGACCGGAAATATGGGCGCACAGCAGGATCGTCGGCTTGGTAGGGTCTACCTCCCTGTAACCACGATACCAGACCGGCCCGCGCGGCATGGCGCCGTCCGCCGCCAGCGGGCTGCCCAGATGCGCAAGGCGGCCCTCCTGCTTGGGCGCGGCGGCGATGCCGGCAGGCAGCGTCACCGCCTTCATGCCCGGCGTCGCGTCGACTGCGGAGCGGAATGCGGCAAGGTTGGTCCGGCCCCATCGCTGGTCGGGCTCCAGATAGGTGCCCTCCGCCCATTCATTCCATGCGTTGATGAACATCAGCGTTTCAGGCGCGCCATTATGGCGGCTTTCCTGATCCAATATGCCCTTGATCCAGCGGCGGAACCCCTGCGGCGTTGCGCCATGGAAGACGCGCGCATCGGTCAGGCGGCGGGCCATATTGTCCCAGCCCAGCATCGCGCCGCGATGCACGGGCCATTCATAGCCATCGGCATAGCGTTCGACATCGCCGTCGACGACCGCGCCATAGTCGAAAATCTCGCCACCAAAATCCTTGTGCAGGTCATGCACTTTCGCGCGCAGATCGACCCGCGCGCCTTCATGCGGCGGGAACAGGACATAGCTGTCGATCCCGTGATCCTGCGGCTGCCCCGCCAGCGATTCTAGGCCGAAACGCACCGCGCACAGATGGATTTCGCCAAGCCCGGCCTTGCGGCATTCCTCGCGCCAGATGCGCGCGGTTTCGAGCCAGTTGGGAATGATCGAGATGCGATAGACGAGCAGGACGGGCTTGCCGCAATGCCGGATCCAGCGCGGATCCTTCATCATCGGGATCATTTCGTGAATGAAGGCGATATTGCTTTCGAGCGAATAATCCTGCTGCATCAGGACGTGGCGGTTCTGCCCATCCCAGTTGCGCGACCAGTTTTCGTTCGCCCAGCACACGCAAAAGCCGGTGTCGATACGCGATGACCTGGCGAATTGCTCGATCGGCTGGTTGAGCAGCTTCTTGCCGTTGAACCAGTAATAATAAAAGCAGAAGCCATGAATGCCGAATTCGCTCGCCAGTTCGGCCTGTCTTACCTGCGTTTCTTCGAGGCGCAGGTCATAATAGCCAAGGTCCGCCGGCACGCGGGGCTGATAATGATGACGAAACAGCGGCCTGCCGCGCACGACATTCTGCCATTCGGTAAAACCCTTGCCCCACCATTTGTCATTTTCGGGAATGGGGTGGAACTGCGGCAGATAGAAAGCCACGGCCTTGAGGGGACGATCAGGCGTAGAGGGCTGCGCCGGGGACCGGGCAGCGGTGCGAACATCCATGCCGCCTTCGCGTGCCACAGCGGACAAAAGTCCCAGCACCGTATCGCGGCCGGGGAATTTCGTATAGTCGCCAGCGCCGGCCAGTTCCGCAGGCCGCACCGCCACAGCAAGAGGCCGACCAAGCAGAGGCTTGAGCCAGACTGCCGGGCCATCGACCAGCAGCAACGGGTCTTGACCCAAGGTCAGCCCCAGGCGCGGCAATGCCGTATTGAGGGCATCGACGAGCCTCTTGCGCCCCGCATCCTGGCGGTCGAGCACGGAGGCGCGAACGCCGGCCAGGCCCCATTGCGCGTCGCCGACGAATGCGGATTGAAGCGCGAACGCCTGCTCGATGGCATCGCCCGAACCATCCTGCGGTGATATCCAGAGAATGTCGGCATAGCCGTCCAGCGCGCCCGAACCGGCTACACGCGCAAAGCCGCGCGCATTGCCCGCCTCATCCGGTTCACCCAGCAGGGTCAGCGAGACGATATTATCGGGCAGCGCTCCGGCACCCAGCCGATCCATCGCCCCCATCAGGAACAGGTCGAGCGCTCCAAGGCGGGAAAGCATCTGTCCGATCCTCGCGCCGTCATCCTTGAGCGTGAGGTTAAGGACGACGGCAAGCGGGGCATTGGGTTCCAACCCGCGCAGTCCGAAAGCATCGGTCGCATGGCGGATATCGCCAGCAACGTCGACCGCGCCAGGCACCGGCTGATGCGCTTTTGCGACGGATTCGACCAGTTTCACCGGGGACTTGCGCGCCGGCAACGGCTCGCGTCCTTCCGCCTCGCCATAGCGGATATAATGGAGCAACGGGTCCATGCCCGCCGCCACGACATCAGGATTGACTTCGACATAATGACGCGTGTCGAACCGGGGGCCAGGATCGCGCTGGAGCAAAAGACCGAAGCGCACGAAATGCTGAATGGGGGTGACGTCCACCAGCCGCGCGTCGGGAAAGGTCTTCACATACCAGTCCGCATCGAACAGCCCGGATTGTTCGACTTCGCGCGCAAGATCATCAAAAGTCAGCATTGTCAGCCTTCATGGAAGCAAGCGGCGCCGGACCCGGAGCCTGATATCGGCAGGAGGGTCAGCGGGGCTTTTCCTGGAGGGCGGCGGCGCAACGGCGCAGATCCTCCATCGTGCGATTGACCGAGCGCCCTTCGCGCAGGCCGTGGGTGACGAAATGCTCGGCCGCGTTGACGCCCGCTTCGGACACGTCCGGGTTCTGGTTGAGATACCATGTGGCGTCGAACAGGCTATGCTCGTCCAGCAACGCGCATTTGCGCTGCAAACGCACATTGGCTGGCAAATATTTGGGCGCCGCCTGACGCAACAGGGCGCCGAGCAGGCGCGTGACCAAAAGATGAACCTTGTCCGCCTGCGCCACCAATTCCTGCACGCGCATTTCGCGATCCTGCGCGCGCTTGAGCGCGGACATCAAAGTCGCATTTTCCTTGAATCGCGCGGCCAAAGCGGCCTCATGTTCGCGCACGGCCGCGGCCTGCTGATCCTTGGCGGCGAGCAGTTCGGCCTTCAGCTTCTGAAGGTCGCCGTCGGCCCGCTTGGCCTGAGCCTCCGCGGCCTGTCGCGCCGCCGCTTCATCCGCAAGTTGCGCGCGCAGGAACCGCAATTCGGCAGCGGACCGATCGTCCGCCATTTCAGCGGCGCCGACCGCATTCCCCTGGCTTTCCAAATCCACCACCGCTCCGCTTCCTTTGTTCAAAACTGCCTTCCGCCAAGCTCACTCATACCGGTTCCCGCTTTTGAACCAAGCGCCGCAGAATGATGCTGCGACTATGGCAACAACCCTGATGATGCAAGCCTCGGCCCGGTGCGCCTGATCGCATCAGCGCTTGGTCGACGACTGCACCAATTCGCGCAATGCGGCCATTTTCGCGTTGGGCGAACGACCTTCGGCCAAGCCGTGGCGAATGAAGTGCAAGGCAGGGTCCAGCGGTGACACGGCGACGTCGGGATAAGCCGATACATACCAGTCGGCATCGAAACCGCCATGCTCGACGATCAGGCGGCGCTGCTGCTGCTCGGTCTTCTTCCGCGTCAATTTGGGGAATGGCAAGACCGCCTGGGCCAGCATCGTTTCCAGCGACGATAACAGGCGATGATAGAGGTCAATATTGTTTTGCTGCGTCGTCAAAACGGTGGCGCGAAGTATTTCCCTCTTCCGTGTCATGTCCTGAAGGTCGGCTTCAACGGCCTTCACGGCATCGGCATGGGCCTTGCGCAGCTTGTCCGTTTCAGCAGCTTGCTGCTCGATGTCCCCGCGCAGCCGAGTTACTTCCTCAGAGTGGGTGCCCTCTCGCACCCGTGCTTCCTCGAGCCGCTGCCGATATTCGCGTAGCGCAACATCCCGTTCGGCAAGATTGGCTTCGGTATCACGCTGACGTTGCAGGACAGAGTCCAGTTTCTCGGTCGATGCCCTTTCCCGCTCGGCGAGGGATTGTTCCAGACCGCGCACCTGTTCCTGCGCCTGACGGAGCCGCTCCTGCTCCTCGTCGCGGATGCGCGTCTGTTCGGCCAGGTCCGCCCGAAGCTGCTCGATCGCACCATCCCGTTCGGCGAGATTGGCTTCCGCGTCGCCATGCCGTTGGCGCATTTCAGTCAGCATCTGGCGGGTTTGCGCCAGCTCCAGTTCGCGATGATTGACCGACGTCTGAAGCTGGATGGTTTCCGCCGTGCGCTCGCGCAAATTCTGTTCGAGCGTCGTGATGGATCGGTTCGCCCGTTCCATGGCGGCGCCATGCCGCTCGCGCTCCGCCTCATGGCGGTCGTTTGTGGCGCGCAACTGCGCGTCGCGCTCGCCCAAGAACTGGTTCGCCTCCACCAGGGCCTGACGCGCCTGTGCAAGCTCCATTTCGCGCAACGCAAATTGCTCGGTCAATGTCGCGATTTCACTGAAACGGGCCTTGAGCGCTTCTTCCGCCGCCGCCTTGGCCCGCTCCAGATCGCGCAGCTTTGCCTGGGCCTGGGCCAGAGATTGCTCAAGCTCGGCGCGTGCTTTCGCGTCAGCACCCTGCTGCTCGTGCCAGTCGTTGCGGGCATTGAGCAGAGCCTCGGCCGCCTGCTCGGTTTCCAGCTGGCGCTGGCGCAGAGCGCTCTGCGTCTGCGCCAGTTCATCCTGAAGCCGCGAAAGTTCCTCCTGATGCGTGGCGCGTTCCTGCGCCAGCTGCCCCGATAATTGCTCGGCCCGCTCTTCCCACTGTTTGGCAAGCGCCTCGGTCTGGGCGCCCTTCACCTGATGGTCGGATGATGCCTGTTCCGCCTCCTCCAGCTTGCGCAAGGCATCGGACAGCGACTGCGCGCTTTCTTCCTGCCGCGCAGCTGCTGCTCGCTCCGCCTCCTCGGCCCGGCGCTTCGCCTCCTCAATGGCGGCGGCGCTCTCTTCCCGCTGCGTCGCGGCCTGTCGCTCGGCTTCCTCCGCGCGACGTTGCGCGTCTTCTATCGCTGCGGCGCTTTCTTCCGCCTTCTGCCGCGCAGTCGCCGCCTGTTGCTGCGCCTCCTTCACTGCCGCCAGCGCGCCGGACAGGTCCCCTTCCAGCTTGGCCCGCATTTCCCTAAGCGTATCACGCTCCTTCTGCGTCGCCAGGTGCCGCGCTTCCAGCGCCTCCTTGGCGCGCTGGATCGCATCGGCCTGCTCCTGCGCCTTCACCGCGCGCGCCTCGACCTCAGCCTGCGCAGCCTTGAGTTCCTCGACCTGCTTGCGCGATCCGCCAGCCTGCTGCTCCAGCAACCGACCGCGCTCGCGGAGACTATCGCGTTCCTTGCGCGCCTCTGCCAGCTGTTGTTCGGCGCTTGCCCGCCCCGTTTCCAGTGCGGAAAGGCGATCCTGCGTCGTCGACAGGCTACGTTCCAGCTCCGCCTTGCCCGCGCGCAGGACGTCAAGCTCCGCCTGTGCAGTGGCCGCAGCGCCCTCCAGCTCGGCCTGCCGGGCGCCCGCCTTTTCGCGCTCCTGCTGCAACTGCGCGATCTTGGCGTGCCGGTCCTCATTATCCTTGGCGATCGTGCCGAAGGCGTGACTGGCCGCGACAAATTGGCTGCGGACATCGTCCAGCGCCGCGCGCCCCTCCGCGCTCTCACCGTCGTCGGCAAAGGCCATCAGCGTTTCATAGGTGCGAGAAACCCAGTCGGACGCATAGCTGAGCGAACGGAGCACACGGGCATTATCGCGATGATGCCGCATGTCGGCGGAGAGGAACTGCGCGATTTCGCGGCGCGCCTTGACCGAATTGCGCGGCCAGATCAGGCCCAGATCATCCTGCGTCCGCTCGATGAGGCCGGCGGTATCCTCCAGCAGATCGTCAAATGTCGTGAAGATGCGTCGCAGGCCCCGCGTTCCACGCTCACCATCCAGCGTATAGCGCAGCCACAGCAGCACGCCCTTGGACATCAGGAAATTGTTGCGCCGCTCCAGCGATCGCGCGACTTCGACGGGATTGCGCAGCGGATGGATGGCGACCTGATCAATGCCCAGCTCATCGAAGATCGACCGCCAGAAGGGCATCAGGATCGACAGACGCGGGTCCTTGAAAATGAAGAGCGGCGAGTCACCGAACTCGCTGCCCACCAATTCCATCGCGCGGTCGCGAAAGCGCTGCACCGCCGACGATTTGAACCAGTCCGGGTTGAATTCCAGCCATTCGGACCATTCGCCGCCGCCCGATACGAGCATTTCCTCATTAAGGTCCTTGATCGGCTTCGATTCCCAATAGCCGGTCGAATTCCATTGGTCAGCGCCGATCAGGCGCGGCGGCATGTCACCCCCCAGCAGGTTGAGAGCGCGCGACAGGGCGCTCGTACCGGAACGGTGCGATGCGACGATCATGACGGCGGTGCGCTTGACCGATGAAGATGCAGCGGCCGAAGCCTCCGTCTTCTGTGCCTGACCTGATTTCGCCCCGCCAGAAGCCTGCGTTTTTCCCGTCGACACCTTATCGTCCACCCTTGACCGCCCCTCAGACTGAATGGCCGCACCTTCTGACGCCATGGTCGCGCGTGTCAATCATAAACCCCCGCCCTGTCCCGCATTGCAACATTCGCAGCTTCTCGCAGCATTGGGCTATGCTGCTTCCATCACAAGCGAAATGCCACAGCTTTGCGGCACCGCAATGCAGCAAAGCGCAGCCGGTGAGCGACCCATCCCGGCTTGCGCCTCACAGCGGCTTTCTTGTCCTCACTATCCCAAGTCTGCCATCTACTGCTTTTCGCGCCGCAACATCGCCTTGCAATCAATGCCCGCCAACCCTAAACCGCGACGGTCTTTGAGGGAGCTTGATGTGCGCAAGGGAATTATATTGGCCGGCGGATCCGGCACAAGACTCTATCCGCTGACCAAGGGCGTCTCGAAACAATTGATGCCCGTCTATGACAAGCCGATGATCTATTATCCGCTGTCGACCCTGATGCTGTCGGGCATTCGCGACGTCCTGATCATCACTACGCCCCATGATGCCGCGGCCTTCCAGGCACTTCTGGGCGACGGCAGCGAATGGGGCATGTCCCTGTCCTATGCGGTGCAGCCCGAACCCAAGGGACTGGCCCAGGCCTATCATATCGGCGCGGATTTCGTGGGCAGCAATCCCTCCACGCTCGTGCTGGGCGACAACATCTTTTACGGCCACGGCCTGGTCGACCTGTTGCGCAACGCCGGGTCGCGCGACAATGGCGCCACCGTCTTTGGCTATTATGTCAGCGACCCCAAGGCCTATGGCGTCGTGTCGTTCGATGCGCAGGGACGTGCCGAAACCATTGAGGAAAAGCCCGAACAGCCCAAGTCCAACTATGCGGTCACGGGCCTCTATTTCTATGACGGACGCGCGGTCGACATGGCGCGCGATCTGCAACCCTCCCCGCGTGGCGAACTGGAGATCACCGACCTTAATCGCCTCTATCTGGAAGAAGGGTCGCTGTCGGTCGAGATCATGGGGCGCGGCTACGCTTGGCTCGACACCGGTACGCATGGATCGCTGCTCGACGCCGCACTCTATGTGCGCGTGACGGAGGACCGCCAGGGCCTCAAAATCTGCTGTCCCGAGGAAATCGCCTGGCGGCAGGGCTTCATCGACGACGCCCAGCTGGAAAAGGTCGCCGCCCCGCTGCGCAAGAGCGGTTATGGCGACTATCTGATGGGCCTGCTCGGCGGCAAGGGAGCGATCGCGTGAACATCATCGAAACCGCCATTCCCGGCCCCGTTATCATCGAACCGCGCGTGTTCGGCGACGAACGCGGCTTCTTTTACGAAAGCTATAATGCCGGCGCGTTCAAGGCGGCCGGGCTGGACCTGAATTTCGTCCAGGACAATCACAGCAAGTCGGCCAAGGGCGTGCTGCGCGGCCTTCATTTCCAGAATCCCAATCCGCAGGGCAAGCTGGTCCGCGTGACCGCCGGCCGCGTGTGGGACGTCGCCGTCGACATTCGCCGGTCCAGCCCGCATTTCGGCAAATGGGTCGGGGTCGAACTGTCCGCCGCCAACAAGCGGATGTTCTGGGTGCCCGAAGGCTTTGCGCATGGCTTCATCGCCCTGGAGGACGGCACCGAATTTCTCTATAAATGCACCGCGACCTATGATCCGTCTGCCGAACATTCGCTGATGTGGAATGACCCGGCGGTCGGCATCGAATGGCCGCTCGAAGGGCTGGAGCCGCAATTGTCGGGCAAGGACGCGCAGGGCAAGGCGCTGAGCGAGATCGAGGCGTTCGCATGAAGGCGTTGATCACGGGGGCCAAGGGGCAGCTTGGACGGGGTTTGCAGGCGACCGCGCCGGCGGGCGCGACATTGATATGCGTCGATGTCGATGAATTGGACATCACCGACAGCGACGCGGTCAATGCTTTCGTGGCGCGGGAAAAGCCGGACCTGATCCTCAACGCCGCCGCCTATACCGCCGTCGACAAGGCGGAGGCGGACGAAGACGCCGCGATGGCGATCAACGGCACCGCAACTGGGACTCTGGCTGATGCCGCCCGGTCCGTCGGCGCGCGGTTCGTCCATGTGTCGACCGACTTCGTGTTCGACGGGCGCGCGGGCATCCCCTATGCGCCCGACGCACCGACCGCGCCGCTCAGCGCCTATGGCCGCACCAAGCTGGCGGGCGAGCGGCTGGCCGGGCCGGATGCGCTGATCGTACGCACGGCCTGGGTCTATGCGCCGACCGGCGGCAATTTCGTGCGGACCATGCTGCGCCTGATGGCGGAACGGCCCGAAGTGCGGGTGGTCGCCGACCAGATCGGCACGCCGACCTATGCCCCTGGTCTTGCATCCGCGCTCTGGACCATGGCCGGCAACGGCGTGTCGGGCATTCACCATTATACCGACAGCGGCGCGGCCAGCTGGTATGATTTCGCGGTGGCGATCCAGGAAGAAGGATTGGCGACCGGCTTGCTTACCCAGGAAGCGCAGATCGTGCCGATCCCGACCAGCGCCTATCCGACGCCGGCCGTGCGTCCGCATTATTCGGTGCTGGACAAGGCATCGACCTTCGACGCGCTGGGAGGCGCCACACCGCATTGGCGCGCCAATCTGCGTGTCATGATGCAGGCGATCAAGACGAACGGCTGATCGGCGATTCGTGGACCAGCTTCAGCGCGCGAAGCAAGGCCCGCGCGCTGTCGTCCCACCCCGTACCGGCATACGGGTCCGGGTCCGGCGCCTTGAGCAGATCGACCAGTCGATCTGCAAGCGCGGCTGGCGTCTCGTCCTGGAAGAAAGAGAGGCCCGGTCGCTCCAGTTCGCGAAAGACAGGCAGGTCCCGCGCCAACACCTTGCGACCGTGACGCAGCGCCTCGGCGACCGGCAAGCCATAGCCCTCCCCCCGTGAAGGGACGGCAACCAGCGACGCCCGCATATAAAGCTCGGTCAAAAGCTCATCGCTGGCGTTATCGAGCCACAGGAAGCGTGGCTCGCGCTGCGCCAATGCGCGCATATGCGCCTGCAAGGCTTCGGTCCGCCAACCCGGGCGACCGACGACCACGAGATGGGGTGCGGTCGGGTCAGTCCGCCACAGATGCTCCATCGCTGCGATCAGGCTGTCATGGCCCTTGCGCGGTTCGATGGTCCCGACCGCCAGCACCATGTCCTGACCCTGCAATCGGTCCAGCGCCGCGATACCCTTCGCATCGATACCCACGGTCGGGCTGGAATGCTCGATCGCGCCGCTGAGCGGCATGACATGCACCTCGATCCGCTCACGCACCGGCGCGGGCGCAGCTTGCAGCATGTCGTTCAGATCGCGCGCGACTTGCCCGGAAATGCAGATGGCGCGATCGGCATAGCGTATCAGCAGCTTGATCCAGCCGCGAAAATTGCGCCCCGTACTCTCGGGAAACCAGTCCGGTCGTTGCAGCGGCAACAGGTCATAGACGATCAGGTTGATGGACGCCCCCGCCCGGCACCACCGGGCAATCTGTCGCCGGTGCCGGATCAACCTGTGTGCCGCAAGGTCAAGGCCCAGAAACAGGTCGCCCCCGCCCGCCCGCACCAAGGGCGCGGTCCGCGCAGGCAACGAAAATGCCTGAGTGACGGGATCAAAATGCGCAACCGCATAGCCGCGTCGCGCCGTCGCTGCGACGGGTACCAGGACGACATCCGATATGTCCGCCTCGATCAGACGCTGCCAGAGCGCGCGCACCACCCGCTGAATGCCGGTGCCCGCATCATGCTGCGCAATGGTGGAGACATCGACGAAAAGACGGCGTTGCGTCGGCCTAGACGCCCCCGGCTTCAGCCAAGAGCCTAACCATTTCAGCCAATTCATCCGGTAGCGTTGGCCTGATAGAAGGCGAAGGCCTCGTCCATGTCATCAAATTCGGTCAATGTGCTGCGCGCCAGAACGGCGGCGCGGTCGCAACGATCGCGCACGAAATTGTCGTTGTGCGACACGATGATCATCGCGCGGTCCTTCCGCTTGACGAACAGTTCGTTGTAGCATTTTTCCTGAAAACGCTTGTCGCCCACCGCCACGATCTCATCGATCAGGAAGCAATCGAAGTCGACCGCGAGGGAAATGCCAAAACCCAGTCGCGCCCGCATACCGGCGGAATAGGTCTTGATCGGTTCCTTCAGATAACGGCCAAGCTCGGCAAATTCCTCCACCGCCTGTTCGGCCTCTTCCGGATCCTTGTTATAGACACGGCAAATAAACTTGAGATTATCCAGACCCGTCAGCGAATGCTGAAACGCGCCGGAAAAGGCGAGCGGCCAGGATATCGACATGTCGCCGACGATCCGACCACCAGTGGGTTGTTCGATACCGCCTATCAACCGGATGAGAGTAGACTTTCCGGCGCCGTTGCGACCCAGAATGCCGATTTTTTCGCCACGGTTGATTGTGAAGCCCACATCCTTGAAGACCCAATGCCGGCCGGTACGCGTGCGATACGCCTTGCTGATATTTTCCAGACGGATCATGCGGGCACCAGATTGCGGCTTGCGCGGCGGATTTCAACCAGACCGAGCAAGGTGAAGACCAGGTTGACTGTCGCCATATAGCCCAGGTCGTAATGCGCAACAAACTCGGATCCGAAAAATCCGTCGCGCACGCATTCTACGCCATGAACCATTGGCAGCAACAGCACCCAGTCGCGGAACTCGGGCGGAAGCGAGTCCACCAGAAAGGCCGATCCGGACAGAGGGAATAAGAGATATTGCATCGGATGCCAGAATTTATCGACCAGTTCGGATCGGTGCGACAGCGCGCCAACGAACATGCCGAGCGCGCAGCCCCACCAAGCCAGCATCAACCATCCGCCGACGACTTTAAGGGGGTCCTCCGGCAAACTGAGCCAACCAATCGCCGCAAAAATGATCGTCAACACCAGGAAGGATGTCGCGACGCTAACCCCTTCCAGTAACAGGCGCGAAGCGAAGATGTCGAAAATCTTCACATTGCGGTGATACATCAGCGACAAATTAGGCTCGATGGAATCGACCAGCCGCGATGGCATGTTTCGCCAGACCAGCACGCTGGAATAGCCGGTCACCGCAAATGCAGCGATCGTCAGACTGGACCCATGAACGGCCTTCAGCGCGCTCCAGATCAGAGTCACGCCGACCGTGAAGATCATTGGTTCGACGAACAGCCACAAAAAGCCGATATTGTGACGGCCAAAGCGCGTGATGACCTCACGCAGGATGAGCGCATGGATGACCCGACGCTGAATCGCGAAGGAGTGCGCGAAGCTGGTGCGCGGCACCTCCGGACCATTCTCGTCCATCAGTCCTTATGTTCCTTGATACCGCTGACCAGCATCGACAGCACCGCCCAAACGACCATGCCAACGGCGAATACGCCCAGGATCGCGCGCATGCGATGCGGTTCGGTGGGATAATCCGGGATATTGGGTTCGACAATGCGCTCGACATAGGCGCGCTTCCGCCGCGCCTCGTTACGCGCATCCTGCAACGACGTGATCGCCGCCGCCAACACCTTGTCCGCAAGCTGGCTTTCAAGCTGCAGCCGCTGATATTGCGCCGCGGTGGCGGCCAGCGACTTCTGGTTGCCGGCCACTAGACCAACCTGCTGGTCGATTTCGCGGCTCAGTTCGCGCACGCGGGTCTGCAAAATTGGAATTTGCGGATTCTGCGGCGTGAAAGCGCGCAACTGGACCAACTGCGTCTTGGTCGAGATCATCTCGTCCTGCAGCTTGGAAATCATCTGCAACTGGACGGTCGCCTGCTGTTCGGGATCGACCACGCCTTCCTGATTGCGATATTGGGAGAGCGCCAGCGCGGCCTTGCGCGCGACCGCCTTGGCCTCCTCCAACTCCTTCGACGCATAGGCGATCAGGTCGGCGCGAGAGCGCTGGTTCAGATCATTGACCAGCGTTTCGGCCTGGGCGAGCAACCGGCGATTGATTTCATAGGCGTCCTTGGGGGCAAAGGCGCGCACTTTCAGCGTCGTGATCGATGCGCCCGCATCATAGGCGACTTCGATCTTCTTGGTGTAGAAGTTGAACAGCCGATCGCGAGACACGCCAGAGCGCCAGGGGTCGAAACGGTTCAGGACGGAAATGGAATCATTGCCATAGGCCCTGGTCACCAGACCGTCGCGATTGAGTTTCGCAAGGGCGTCCCGCGACAGGATATAGTCGCGCGTGGCATAGCCTTCATTGCTGGAATTGCCGCCGGACTTGATCAGCGCGCCCAGGCTGGAGGGTTCACTCTTTTCCGCATTCTGCACGACGAAATGCGATTCAGAGATATAAAGGTCGGAACTCAAGCCATAATATAAAGCGGCAATCGCCGTAGGAATCAGGACCGAAGCGATAAAGAGAGTCGGTACGCGGCCGACACGATCAGGAATTTTCAGCATTGGCACTCGTCAGCCCATAGTTTGGGCTTGTGTTAGGAGTGGCATCCTTCAAAGTCCAGCATATTGCATCGCGGCACAATAGTGGCACCCTGGACGTCACGACCTGCCCACTGCATGTTTGTAATCGGCAAAGGGCGTGCTAGGGCGGGCGCTCCTTCCTACAGCAGGGGCTGTCTGGCTTT
>NZ_BCYT01000014.1 GCF_001598335.1 Sphingobium abikonense NBRC 16140 | reverse complement strand
AAGCAAAGCGAGAACCAGGGGCGCTCACCGCGTCGGTGGACTGGCATCTAGGACCACCAAACGAGTCGGTCAACAGAGAAATTTCAAAAAAACGACATAAGCAAATTTGCAGCTCCGGAGGCGCGATCACGGACCACCACTTTTACAACCCGACCGTTTCCTAGAATGCGTCGACGGGCAGTGCCATTAACATCCCCTCGCCCGCCTCGATGGCCCGCGCAAGACCCTCTGCTTCGGGCAGAACCCGGAGAGCAAAGACTTCCGCCAGCGTACGCTTGCTTACGTGCAAGGGACTGTCGCCAGTCGCCGCGCCGGCCATGCGAACCCACATCCATCCGAAACAGACGAGCGCGAAGAGACGAAGATAGTCGACCGCGGCCGCTCCTGCGGCGTCAGCACCTGCCCCACGCAGCGCATTCGTCGCATCGCGGAGAAGACCAAGCGCGCTTCGCACCCGGGCGGAAATGCCGAGCTCGGGACATGCACGTAGATCCGCCTCGATCTGATCGAACAGGCGTTCCACTATCGCGCCCCCGGCCATAGGCAATTTGCGGCCCACCAAGTCCATTGCCTGAACGCCGTTCGTACCCTCGTAAATCTGGGCAATGCGCGCATCGCGCACGAACTGCTCCATGCCCCATTCACGGATATAGCCATGGCCGCCGAACACCTGCTGCGCCGCCACGGCGCTTTCAAAGCCGAAATCGGTGAAGGCCGCCTTGACGACAGGCGTGAGCAGCGCAACCAGAGCGTCAGCCTGCGCCCTCACCGCCGGATCGGCATGGCCTTGGGCGCGATTCCACTGCAACGCGGTCCAGCCGGCCAGCGCCCGCCCGGCCTCGACGAAAGAGCGTACCTTAAGCAGCATGCGCCGCACGTCGGCATGGTCAATGATGGCGACAGGTCCGCGGCCGCCGTCGCTACTGCGCCCCTGGAGCCGGTCTTTGGCATAAGCCGCCGCCTGCTGATAGGCGGCGCCCGCAATGCCAAGTCCCTGGATACCGACCATCAGTCGTTCGGCATTCATCATGGTGAACATGGCCGCTAGACCCCGGTGCGGGTCACCGACGAGCCATCCCGTCGCGCCGTCATAATTCATGACGCAGGTCGGTTGGGCATGAATACCCATTTTCTTTTCCAGCGCGCCGACAGACATGCTGTTGCGCGTGCCATCTGGAAGTATCTTGGGCACTAGAAACAGGCTGATGCCTTTCACGCCCGCAGGCGCATCGGGTAGCCTGGCCAGCACCAGATGGACGATGTTGGAGGCCATGTCGTGATCGCCCGACGAAATGAAAATCTTTTGTCCGGTGATTGCGAACCGTCCGTCGCCAAGATCCTCCGCTTTCGTTTTCAGCAGGGCAAGGTCGGTGCCAGCACCGCTTTCCGTCAGTGCCATGGCCCCTGTCCATTCCCCGCTGATCAGCGGCGCCAGATAGCGACCTTTGAGATCGTCATTCGCATGAGCAGCAATCGCTTCCATCGCACCACGGGTCAGCCCAGGGAAAAGGCCGAAGGACAGGTTGGATGCGGACAGCATTTCATCGAGCCATAGTTGCAGAATGAAGGGCAAGCCTTGCCCACCATGCTCCGGGTCGGCCGCCAAAGAGGGCCAGCCGGCTTCAACAAAGGCGCGATAGGCGGATGCGAATCCATCGGGCATGACGACGGACCCGTCGACCAGCCTTGCCCCCTGCTCATCCCCTTGGCGATTGAGCGGATGGAGATGATCCGCGCAGAATTTTCCAGCCTCTTCGAGAACAGCCGTCGCCAGGCTGCAATCCACATCCTTGCCCAACTCCGCCATCACCCCGTCAAAGTCGAGGACCTCCTCCAGCAGAAAGCGATAATCATCGATGGGCGGGGTATAGCTTTGCATGTCACGGACCTTTCTCTTGCAAGATGCTATACCAAACAGTTGTTACAGTTTCAACCGGTGGAAGCGTCATGCCGGAACACGCGCACAATCTGTATGGCAATCTCTTGTGGGGTCAGGCGCCCTGGTCGCACCCAATCTGCCGCTGAATTGAGCTGCGAAAGAAGCAGGTTTCGATAGATGGAACGATCCATGTCGGAGGGAAGAGGCAGATCATCCACCAAGGTGCGGAACGGCGTTTCAAAGCGATCCCGCCGCTCGATCAGCGCGGCCCGGACAGGGGCCGGGACTTCGCGAAAGTCGTTCATCATCGGCATTGTCAACGAAGCAGGATCAAGCTGAATTTCCAACAGGCTGGTACAGGCCGCCTCCAGTCGCGCCCATAGTTGGGAATGTTGCTCTACAGCCCGCGTGATCCTGCGTTCCGCTTCGTCCAGTGCGGCATGATGCACTTCGACAAACAGGGCGTCCTTCGATTTGATATGATGATAGAGCGATCCGCCCTGAACGCCGGCCGCTTCACCGATGTCTCGCATGGATGTGCCGCGATAACCCTTTCGCGCGAACAGGCGCGCGGCGATTTCCAATATGGCGCGGCGTCGCGCGCCGCCCGCCTCCGGTTCACTGATCCTGTCATCCATCGTCGTCATCCCGGCCACCTAGCATGAAAGGCGATGGCGAATCACCCCGAAGCGGTCGGCGTCCGGCATGGGCTGTGGGACGAGGAGTCATTTCGACCAAAGGTCCAATTGCACGCTTGAGCACCTGTGCCATCCTTGACCCAACTTCAATCAATTTCAGGAGTGGGACGATGCTGCAGCAGGCTATGGAGCGTTTTGCGGGGAATAGCTTGATCCGTGATCGCTATGACAATTATATCGGCGGGCAGTGGATAGCGCCCGCCAAGGGGCAATATTTCGATAATATCTCGCCCGTCACGGGGCAGGTCGTCTGTCAGATCGCACGCGGAACCGCCGACGATATAGAGTGGGCGCTGGATGCAGCTCATAAGGCGAAGGATAGCTGGGGGAAAACATCACCCACCGAGCGATCCAATATCCTGCTCAAAATGGCCGATCGCATGGAGGCCAATCTCGACCTGATCGCGATGGCCGAAACCATCGATAACGGCAAGCCGATCCGGGAAACGACGCATGCCGACATTCCCCTCGCCATCGATCATTTCCGCTATTTCGCCGGTTGCGTGCGCGCGCAGGAAGGCTCCATTGCCGAAATCGACCACGACACCATTGCCTATCATTTTCACGAGCCGCTCGGCGTCGTCGGCCAGATCATTCCCTGGAACTTTCCGCTGCTGATGGCAGTCTGGAAGCTTGCGCCCGCTTTGGCGGCGGGCAATTGCGTGGTGCTGAAGCCGGCCGAGCAGACCCCGATGTCCGTCATGGTCCTGATGGAAATCATCGGCGATCTGCTACCGCCGGGCGTGCTCAACATCGTCAACGGCTTTGGCGTGGAGGCGGGCAAGCCTTTGGCCAGCAACAAGCGGATTTCCAAGATCGCCTTTACCGGGGAAACCACCACCGGCCGTCTGATCATGCAATATGCCTCGGAAAACCTCATTCCCGTGACGCTGGAACTAGGCGGCAAAAGCCCGAATATCTTCTTCGAAGATGTGATGGACGCCGACGACGACTATTTCGACAAATGCCTGGAAGGCTTTGCCATGTTCGCGCTCAATCAGGGAGAGGTGTGCACCTGCCCCAGCCGCGCCCTGATCCAGGAAAGCATCTATGACAAGTTCATTGCCCGCGCGATCGATCGGGTGAAGGCCATTCGCCAGGGTAGTCCGCTTGATCCATCGACGATGATCGGCGCCCAGGCATCGAACGACCAGCTTGAGAAAATCCTGTCCTACATCGAAATCGGCCTTGGCGAAGGTGCCGAATTGCTGACCGGCGGCGAAAGGGCGCGGCTGGATGGCGAGTTGGCGCAGGGCTATTATGTCACGCCGACCGTGTTGAAGGGCCACAACAAGATGCGGATCTTCCAAGAGGAGATTTTCGGCCCGGTCCTGTCCGTCACCACCTTCAAGGATGAGGCGGAAGCGCTCACGATCGCCAACGACACCCTTTACGGCTTGGGCGCGGGCGTATGGACGCGCGATGGCAGCCGCGCCTACCGCATGGGCCGGGGCATTCAGGCGGGCAGGGTCTGGACGAATTGCTACCATGCCTATCCGGCCCACGCGGCCTTTGGTGGCTATAAACAGTCCGGCATCGGGCGCGAAACGCACAAGATGATGTTGGATCATTATCAGCAGACGAAGAATCTGCTGGTCAGCTACAGCCCGAAAGCGCTTGGCTTTTTCTGACCCGACGATGGTGCAATTGTCGGAAGCTGCATTCCCTGTTTGACGCTTCCGATGGCGGCGGGTGCCGTTTCCCCAGCGCCCGCCGCACTGGTTTCTAGCGAGGACAGCGACCATGGTGCCAGCCCGCGTGACAGCCTCGCCGGAAGCAGAAGCGATGATGCAATCGCTCACGCAAACCCATGGTCCGCTGATGTTTCATCAATCGGGCGGTTGCTGCGATGGGTCCGCCCCGATGTGCTTTCCGCGCGGTGAGTTCAGGGTCGGCGCGCAGGACGTTCTGCTGGGTCATGTGGCAGGCGACATTCCCGTGTGGATCGGGCGTGCGCAGTTTGCCTATTGGCGCCACACGCAGGTCATGATCGACATCGTGCCCGGTCGCGGCGCTGGCATGTCGCTCGAAAGCCCGGAGGGCGTCCGTTTCATCGTCCGATCCCGCGTCTTTACAGATGAAGAATATGTCGCGCTCGAGGCGGCGGGTGCCCCGGTTGACGGACACTGAACGTCGGACTGGCCACGCGTCATCGGCAGGTTCATAAGGTCGCGTAACGAGGAGAAAACAGGGGGAGAGGACCCGATGACATTGCTGGCTTCACGCATTGGCTTTGCAGCCAGTCACGCGGCGAGCCCTGCGGCCGCCATGGACGAGATCATGGAGCAGCTCGGTGAAGCGCCGCTAGCCGGCCTCATGCTGTTCTGCTCGCATCGGTTCGATCGGGATGCACTGGCGCGGGCGATCAACCGGCGGAGCGAAGGCGTGTCTGTCATCGGTTGCACTAGTTCGGGGGAACTGACTGGTCGCGGCTATGACGAGGACAGTCTTACCGCGATCGCTTTTCCAAAAGACGGCTTTCACCTCGCCTCCCACTGTTTCCAGGATGTCGACATGTTCGATCCGGTCGCGGCCCGCGACGTCGTCCGCAGTCTGGTCGCAGCGGCGACGCGCGATAGCCGGTCGCTCGGAGCCGACATCAATCAGGTCGCACTGTTCCTTGTGGATGGGCTGTCGCATCGCGAAGAGTTGCTCACCATGACGATCCAGGATGCGCTAGGCGATATCCCTTTGATCGGTGGGTCATCAGGAGATGGGCTGGCATTTCGGGAAACATCCATATTTGAGGGCGGGCGATTCCACGCGCATGGGGCGGTGGTGGCGATCCTGTCGACGCCGCGTCCATTGCATGTGTTCAAGGCGCAGCATTATCGGCCGGGCGCAGCGAAGATGGTGGTGACAGGCGCCATCCCCCAGGAACGCGTCGTCACCGAAATCAACGCCGAGCCTGCGGCCGGCGAATATCTGCGCATGGCCGGCCATGCCGGCGAAGCGCTGGGTGTCGAATTCTTCGCCGCGCATCCGCCGATGGTCCGCGCCGGTGGAGATTATCATGTTCGGTCCATCCAGAGCGCCAATGCCGATGGCAGCCTGACCTTCTATTGTGCGATCGATGAAGGCATCGTGCTGACGGTGGGCGAGCCCGTCGATCGTATCGCCGGCATGGATGCGCTGTTCACCGACATTGCCGATCAATTGGGCGAGGTGGATCGCATCATTGCCTTTGATTGCGTGCTCAACCGCGTTGATGCCGAACAACGCCAGATTTCCCGTGCAGTGTCTGAACTCTATCGCCGTCATAGGGTGATCGGGTTCAACACCTATGGCGAACAATATCATGCGCTGCACGTCAATCAAACGTTCAGCGGCCTGGCGATCGGGACATGACTGGGATGGCCGCCGACATTGCAGATGCGGATCTGGCGGACGTCGCGGCGCTGCGCCTGGAGGTCGCCAAGCTGCGCAAGATCAACGCCGCGTTGATCGATCGGGTCGAACGGTCCAGCGATATGGCGGGCAATGCCTTCGCCATGTTTGAAACCGCGATTTCCTTGGAAGCGATGGTGCGCGACCGCACCATGCAGCTGGAGGACGCACTGGCGCGTCTGGCAAGCGCACATGCTGAACTGGCTGCGGCGCACGACAGCGCAGATGCAGCGCGCATGCGATTGCGCGACGCCATCGATTCCATCAACGAAGGTTTTGTGCTCTTCGACGCCGATGACCGGCTGCTGCTGTTCAACGAGGCCTATCTCGGTTTCTGGCCCGACATCGCCGATCACCTGCGGGAAGGCATGCGGTTTGATGAAATTGCCCGGCTGGCAGCGGCACACCACACGCCGCGTGAAGCGCTGATTGCGCCCGACCGCTGGGTTTCCGAACGCCTTGCCCGCCACAGCGTCGCCCGGGGCGGCTATGTCCAGGCGCTGGCCGATGGGCGGTGGGTGCAGGTCAACGAATTGCGGACCAGCGAGGGCGGCATCGTCGGCATCTACACCGACATCACCGAAGCCAAGGCCGAGGACGCGCGCGAGCGGGCGCGCGAACTGGCCGAACGCAACATCATCCTTCAGGCGACGCTCGACAATCTGTCCGAAGGCGTGTGCCTGTTCGACGCGGACGGGAATGTCGCGGCATGGAACGAGGCGCTCCAGCATCTTTTGCGACTGCCGGAAGATTGGGCGCAGGACATGGGCACCCATGCCCAACTGGTGCAATGGTGCCGGACCGAGCGTCATCTGGACGACAAGGGGTGCCTCGACTGGCGCAAGGACGTCGGCCGCAAGGTCGCGCAGGTTCATGCAGCCGATCGCTGCTTCGAGGTGCGCAGCACGATGCTGGATGGCGGCGGTCAGGTGATCGGCTTCACCGACGTGACCGACATGCTGCGCGCGCAGGCATCCTTGAAGGAAACGGCCGAGACGCTGGAACGCCGGGTCGTGGAACGGACAGGCGAGCTGCAAGCCGAAGTGGCCGAACGACGGCAGATCGAGGCCGAATTGATGGACGCCAAGGTCGCGGCGGAAAAGGCCAATCTGTCGAAGACGCGCTTTCTGGCGGCGGCCAGCCATGACCTGCTGCAACCCTTGAACGCCGCACGCCTGTTCGTTGCAGCCCTGGGCGACCGGCGGCTCGCCCTGCCCACCCGCGCGCTGGTCAGCCAGACGTCCACCGCGCTCGATTCGGTCGAAGACCTGCTGGAAGCACTGCTGGAAATCAGCCGGTTGGACGCCGGCGCCATCCAGGCCGAAGTGTCGGCCTTCCCCCTGGACCGTTTGCTGGACACACTGCGGGTGGAATTTGCGCCGATGGCGCGCTCGGCAGGCCTGTCGCTCCATATCGAGGGCGAGCCGGTGTGGGTACGGTCGGACATCAGGCTGCTGCGGCGGATCCTCCAGAATTTCCTGTCCAACGCAGTGCGCTATACGCAGAAAGGCGCGGTGCGGCTGCATTGCCAGATGTCCGATGACGCCGTCGAGATCGGCGTGACGGACACGGGGCCGGGCATTCCGCCCGACCAGCAGCAGCTCATATTCGAGGAATTCCGGCGGTTCGACAATCGCCAGTCCGGCAAGGGGCTGGGCCTCGCCATCGTGCGTCGGGCCAGCGACATGCTGCGGCATCCGGTGACGGTGCAGTCGTCGGCCGGCAAAGGTGCCACCTTTTCGATAAAGGTGCCGATCGGCGTGGAAACGGCCGATGCGGCGCATCCGAGCGATGCTGCGGGACGGGATCGCACCATGCGCGGGCTGACCGTTCTGGTGGTGGACAATGAACGCGCCATCCAGACCGGGATGAGCAGCCTGCTGGGCGGATGGGGATGCAGCGTCGTGACGGCCGGCAGTTTTGCCGAGGCGACGGGCCAGTTCGACGCGGGCGCGGCGCCCGACATCATTCTGGTCGACTATCATCTGGACGAAGCCGAAACCGGTGATGTCGTGATTGACCAATTGCGGGCACATTTTGGGGTGCGGGTGCCCGCGGTGATGATTTCGGCCGACCGTGGCGAGGCATTGAAAGCGCAGCTGGACGCGGCCGACATTCCCCTGCTCAACAAACCTGTAAAGCCCGCGCAATTGCGGGCGCTGTTGCGGACGATCCTGAAATAGCGGGGCGTTACGGCTCAATCGCCGCTAAAGCCGACCCGGTTCGCCTTGATCACGGCCTGGGTGCGGCTGAGCACGCCCAGTTTCTGGAGGATAGCCGAGACATGCGCCTTGATCGTGGTCATCGAGACGCCAAGATCATGCGCGATCTGTTTGTTGAGACGGCCGCGAACGAGATGGCCAAGAACAGTCTTCTGCTGTGGCGTCAGGCTGTCGATGCGGCGGACGATGTCGTCCTCTTCGACCGAGGGGGGCGGCACTTCGCCCATGGTCTCTGGAAGATAGATTTCGCCCGCGACGATGCGGTGGAGCGCATCGACTATGCCGCTGCGCTTGAGCGATTTGGGAATGAAGCCCGCCGCGCCGGCCGCCAGCGCGTCCTGCACGATCGCGCGGTCAAAAGCGCCCGACACCATGACCACGGGCAGGATCGGAAAACGCTGGCGCAACAGCTTCAGCCCGTCGAGCCTGCGCACGTCGGGGATATTGAGATCCAGCATGATGAGATCGAAATTATCCTGCTTTTCCAGCAGGGCGACCGCTTCGCCCATGCTGGCCGCCTCCAGTATCTCGATATTGTCGAAACTGATCGCGATGACGCTGCGCAGGCCATCGCGCACCAGTGGATGATCGTCGATGATCAGCACCCGCTCCATCATGGCGTCCCCGCCCATATACTGATCCTGATCCATCCCCCGCCCCTGCGTTCCATGATCCATGATGCCATGGGCAGAAGCAAGATGCATCGCGCCTGGCGGCAATGCCGGCATGTGCGGCGCATACTGTCCCCGGCCCATGACAATCATCGATCAGTCTCCTTTTTTGTCGGGCTTATCGCGGCAGCTTGAAGACCCAGAGCGCCCCGCCCTGATTGATGTCCTTGAAGCTTTTGGCCACTTCGCCGCCCCATAGCGGCACCGCCCCGCCCCAGCCCGACATGACCGCGACATATTGTTCGCCATCCTGTTCCCAAGTGACGGGCGATCCGACCACGCCCGATCCGGTCTGGAATTTCCACAATTCCTGGCCCGTCTTGGCATCGAAGGCCTTGAGATACCCCTCCGGCGTGCCGGTGAAGACGAGGTTGCCGCCCGTCGTCAGCACGCCGCCCCACAAAGGCGCCTTATTCTTATATTCCCACATGATCTTGCCGGTCCTGGGGTCCATCGCGCGGAGCGCGCCGATATGGTCCTCCGCAATCGGCTTGATGGTGAAGCCCGCCCCCAGATAGGCCGCGCCCTTCTTGTAGGCGATGGGTTCGTTCCAGATGTCCATGCCCCAGTCGTTGGACGGCACATAGAAAAGGCCCGTGTCCTGGCTATAGGCCATGGGCATCCAGTTCTTGCCTCCGAGGAAGGATGGGGAGGCAAAGACCGGCTTCCCCTTTTCGGTCGTCGGCGCGCCGGGCCGGCCGGCTTCGATATAATTGGGCCGTCCGGTCTTGAGATTGATGCCGTCCGCCCAGGTCGTCTGCATGACGAATTTCGACGCGCTGACCAATTTGCCGTTGGTGCGATCAAGCACATAGAAATAGCCGTTGCGATCCGCCTTGGCGCCCAGCTTCATCGGCTTGCCATTGATCGTGGCGTCGAAGGGGATGAATTCGTTGACGCCATCAAAGTCCCAGCCGTCATGCGGCGTGGTCTGATAATGCCATTTGATGACGCCGGTGTCGGGATCGAGCGCGATGGTGGAGCTGGTGTAGAGATTGTCCCCGGGGCGCAGATGGCTGTTCCAGGGCGCGGGATTGCCGGTGCCGAAGAAGAGCAGATTGGTGTCCGGGTCATAGGTGCCGCCAAGCCAGGTCGCGCCGCCACCGGTTTTCCACAAATCCCCCTGCCAGGTGGCGTTGGTCTTGCCGGTGATGCCGTTATCCTTGCCCCGCAGCGTGCCCATATGGCCTTCGATCACGGGGCGGTGCCAGATGAGTTCGCCGGTATTGACGTCGCGCGCTTCGACCGCGCCGACGACGCCGAATTCGCCGCCCGAATTGCCGGTGATGACCATGCCCTTGACGATGATCGGCGCGGCCGTCGCACTATAGCCTTCCTTATAGTCGGCAATCTGCTTGTTCCACACGACCTTTCCGGTTTCGCGGTTCAGCGCCACCACGCGTGCGTCGAGCGTGACGAAAATGATCTTGTCGCCATGGATGGCCGCGCCGCGATTGACGACGTCGCAGCAGGGCATGATCGCGTCGGGCAGGCGGGCGTCATATTGCCATTTTTCCTCGCCGGTGCGCGCGTCGAAGGCGAAGAGGCGCGAATAGCTGCCCGTCACATAGATGGTGCCGTCATAGACGATCGGCTGCGCTTCCTGGCCGCGCTGCTTTTCCCCGCCGAGCGAGGCGGCGAAGGCAGGCACGAGTTTTGCGACATTGCCGGCGTCGATCTGCTTCAAGGGGCTGAACCGCTGCGCGCGCGGACCCATGCCATAGGTGAGCACGTCGCCGGTGGTCGCCGCGTCGTTCATGAGATCGGCGTCGGTCGGGCCGGCCCCCTGCGCCAGCAGCGGCGCTCCCGCCACGACCAATGCCAGTGCGGCGGCGCCACCCAGCGAACGCAACATACGTCCCTTCATCTTCATCCTCCCGTTTCAGCGGCGCCGTGCGCCCCCATTGCGCCGAACAGCCTATGCCAGGCGGCGCGAGCGGCAATTGGACCTTCGGTCGGGAGGAAATGGACAGGAACGAAGTTCAATCGCTTTTGCCACTTTTGGCCCCGAAGCGACCGCTACGCGACCACGAAGCGACATTGAGGCGACACCCACGCGACAGGGCGCAATGGCCGCCACGGCCCGTCAGATGGGGCATGAACAGGATTGAAACAGGCCTCACCGATCAGGGTAGATCAGAGAAAATCCAACATTGGAAGCGGCAAGTGAGGGCCGCGATCAGCCTGCGACGGGCTTCTGATAGGTAACGCCATGGGCGGCGAACAGGGCGGCCAGCTCGCCCGATGCCACCATGGCTCCAAGGATATCTTCCACCGCGTCGCCCAGCGTGCGGCTGTTTTCCTTGACCGCCATGCCAATGTCCCAGCCCGGCGAGGTGAAGGCGGGAAGCGGCATTTTGCGGCGAGTGACGGGGGGATTGCCGCGATCATGCAGTGCCGCCTCGATCTGGGCGCGGCTGGCGAGCACGCCGTCGGCCCTGCCATCGAGCATCGCGTCCACGGCCGCCGTGCCGCTTTTATGATGGATGACATCCCTGGACAGCGCGCCGCCAAAGGCGCCGATCAGATAGAAATCGGGAATGCTGTCCAGTTCGGCGGCGAGCCGCCTGCCCTTCCACTGCACCGGCGGCGCATCGCAGTCGATGTCGCCATTGGCGCAGGCGAACTGAAACGTCTCACGATAATAAGGCGCGACGATCGCAACCTGATCATTGCGCGCGGCAAAGGCCCGGTCAAAAGGCACATGCAGCATGATGTCGGCCGGCATGAAGCCGAGCAGCCCGCCCTTCCACACCGCATTGCGCAGGTCATCATCGACGCTTTCATCCGCCGTGATCTGCGCCACGTCGGCGCGCACGCCCAGCTTTTGCGCCAGCGCCTTGGCCAGATCGACGTCGATGCCGGTCAGCCGGCCATTTTTTTCCCAGGACCAAGGACGGTTGTCACTATAGACGGCGACCCGAAGGACCCCTGTATCCCTGACCTTGCCGAGCGGCGCCGCGCCGATGCGCGAGGGCAGCAGGCCCAATGTCGCGGCGGCGCCGGCGGCGCCCAGGAACGCGCGGCGGCTGATCATGGGATCAGCCCTCGAACTTGGTTTCGAGCCAGGCGCGGATGGCCCAGCCGGTCTTTTGCCCCAGAACATCGCCAAATGGCGGCATATAGACTTTGCCGTCATGGCTGGAGCCGTGGCGATAGCGTTCGGCGAACCATTGGTCGCCCGATTCGCCCTGCTCCAGATAGCGCAGGTCGGGCGCGATGCCGCCGCTTTCTGCGTCCAGTCCGTGGCAGCGCGCGCAGTTCTGGCCATAGGCGGACTGGCCGATTTCGATCGCCTTGGCGTTGCCGCTATAGGGATTTTTTTCCAGCCATTCCTCGCCAATGTCCGGCAGCGCCGAGGTGTCGACCGCCTGCGGCGTCACGTCGCCATGCGCCAGCAGCTGGCTGGCCGTCGTTCCGCCCAGCACGGCCAGCGCGCCCAGCAGCAAAATGCGTCCCGAAATCATGATCCTGCTCATCCTCACCCATCATGTCCTGTTCCATGCAAGTGTAGGGGAGCGGCGGGGAGCGCCCCATTGGCCTTTGGTACAATCCCGCCCGCCTGACACTGCGCCTAGACCATAGGGACAACAGCAGGACATGGACGGGAGAGGGCTGGCATGAGGAGACTGCTATGGGCCGCGATGGCGAGCGCAATGCCGGTCCCGGCGATCGCGGACACGCTCTATGTCTCCAATGAGCGGGGCGACAGCGTGAGCGTGATCGACGGCGCGACGCGCACAGTGCTCGCGACATGGGATGTGGGCGGCCGGCCACGCGGCATCACCGTGTCGAAGGACGGGCGATATGTCTATCTGTGCGCCAGCACGGACCATGCGGTGCAGGTGATCGATCGCGCCAGCGGCAAGCTGGTGGCCGAATTGCCGTCCGGCGAGGACCCCGAGCAATTTTTCCTGTCGCGCGATGGCGGCACCCTGTTCGTCGCCAATGAAAATGACGCCGCGCTGACCGCGATCGATCTTTCGTCGCGCACTGTCGCCTTTCAGGTGGCGGTGGGCGGCGAGCCGGAAGGCGTCGCGCAAAGCCCGGACGAACGATGGGTCGCGGTCACGTCCGAAGAGGATAATGTCGTGACCTGGATTGATCTCACTACCCGGACGGCGGCAGGCGAAACCGCGACCGAGATGCGGCCGCGCCATGTCGAATTCACCGCCGATGGACGCCAACTGTGGATCGCGGCCGAGATTGGCGGCGTCGTCCAGATCGCGGACGTTGCCAGTAGGACGATCACCGACACGCTGCGGTTCGAGATAGAGGGCGTCGCGGCGCACCGTATCCTGCCCTGCGGCATCCGCTTCACGCCCGACGGCAGGACCGCGATCGTGGCGCTGGGCCGTGCCGATCATGTCGCGCTGGTCGATGTGGCGACCCGCAAGATACGCGCTTATGTCCCGGTCGGCCGCCGCGTCTGGCATGTCGCGGTCAGCGCCGATGGCCGCCATGCCTATAGCGCCAATGGCCTTTCGGACACGGTATCGGTGATCGACCTGGACACAGCCAAAGTGGTGGGCACCGTGCCGGTCGGCTCTGCCCCGTGGGGAATCGCCATCGCACCCTGACCCGACCCATGCCAAAGCCCCCGGCCGAAAGTCGCAGAACCTAAGTTCAATTTTCCCTTTGCCTGCCGCGGCCCACTGTCGGGGCCAGCCGGAACCACCGGCGGCTCAACGGGAGGATGAGATGAAGGGGACACTGCGCCTGATGTGCGCCGCGGGCGTATTCGCGCTTGGCGTCACGGCCGCGCCGGCGATGGCCGGCACCACCGCCGATCTGCTGAAACGACTGCATGAAAAGGGCATCCTGACCGACGAGGAATATCAGGAGCTGCTGAATGGCCAGGCGAGCGAAACGGCGCAGACGGCTGCCGCGCCCAGCGCACCGCCCGTGACGCCCGACGCATCGGGCGGCGCGGGCTTCGTGCGGATGACCGACAGCGGCATCGGCTTGCAGATGGGGGACGTGACGCTGAAATTTTCAGGGTCGGTCAACGGATTTTACGTGCATGACAATGGCGAAGCGCCCAGCGCGACCAACACGGTCGTGGGCGGCGTCGCGACGGTGGGCGGGGATACGTCCGCGATTCGCAACGGCCTGCTGCCCGGTTTCCTGAAGGTCGAGGCGATGACCACCCAGGGCGGCTGGGACGTGGGCGCGCATTTCGGCATGTATCCGGGCATCAATTCGGTCAATTACGCGGCGGGCGGCGGCGCCAACAGCCCCGGCAATCCGCGCGCGTTGCAGACCAGCGGCATCGATTTCCGCCAGACCTACCTGACGTTCGGGCGCAAGGGCTTTGGCGAGGTAAAGATTGGGCGCGATATCGGCCTGTTTGCGTCCGAAGCAATATTGAACGACATCACCTTGCTGTCGTCGGGCACGCCGGCGGGCAATGTCGCGCCGTCCAACACGACGCTGGGCCGGATCGGCACCGGCTATATCTACACCGATTTCCAGCCGCAGATCACCTATACCACGCCCAGCTTTGGCGGGATCACCGCCAGCATCGGCATTTTCGAGCCGCTATCGTCGCTGACCGGCCCGGCTGAAACCAACAAGCAGCCCGGTTTCCAAGGCAAGCTGGTCTATGACGGCAAGATGGGCGCGGTATCGACGCGGCTATGGGCGTCGGGCATCACCCAGAAGCATAATGTGGATGCCGGCCCCGACTATACCGGCTGGGGATGGGATGTGGGGGCCAAGGTCGGCTTTGGCCCGGTCACCCTGGTCGGAACCTATTATGACGCATCGGGCCTGGGGACCACCGCGCTCAATTTGTTCGACACCGATGGGCTGGGCAACAAGCGCGACAGCCACGGCTTCTATCTTCAGGGCCTGACGACCTTCGGCAAATTCTCGTTCGGCGGCAGCTATGGCGAAAGCCATCTGGATTACGCCAATGCGGCCGACGCAATCGCCAACCCCGCGCTGGTCGACAAGAATAGCAGCTGGGTCGGGCAGGTCCGCTATGGCCTTAACAGCTGGGTGACGCTGCTCGGCGAATATGTGAGCACCAAGTCGCAGGCGCATAACGGCAATGAGGCGTCGTCGGACGCGATCGCGGCAGGCGCGATCCTGTTTTTCTGACCAAAGGACCAATGTCACGGGGGACGGGCCGCATCCTACAAGGGGTGCGGCCCTTTCCATTTGCAATCGCGACAAAAAACCAGAAGGGAGAGGCCGCCAGAGGGGAATGCCATGAAGACCTGCCTGCTGCCTGCGCTGCTATTGACCGTCCCGACCGCCGCATGGGCGCAGACGACGCCCGGCGATGCGCCAGCGATCATCGTGACGGGGCGCGGCCTGCCCCTGCCGCCGGGAACCCCGGCCTATGGATCGGTGGTGATCGGGCGCGACCGGCTGATGGACAGTGCATCCGGGCGGATCGAAACGGTGCTGGGCGATGTCGCCGGATTCCAGCAGTTTCGCCGGTCGGACAGCCGGTCGGCCAATCCGTCCGCGCAGGGCGTGACGCTGCGCGCGCTCGGCGGCAATGCGTCGAGCCGGACCTTGATGCTGCTGGACGGCGTGCCGCTGGCCGATCCCTTCTTTGGCTATATTCCCTTCGGCGCGCTGGCGCCCGAACGACTGTCGGTCGTGCGCGTGACGCGCGGCGGGGGCAGCGGCGCGTTCGGATCGGGCGCGGTCGCCGGCACCATCGAATTAGCGAGCGCGACCCGTGACGAGTTGCCCGACATGGCGCTGAGCGCTCTGTATGGCAGCCGCGACGCCAGCGAATTATCCGCCACCATCACCCCGGATCTGGGCGGCGGCCATGTCTCCCTGTCCGGGCGATGGGACCGGGGCGACGGATTTTATACCACGCCGCGCGACCAGCGAGTCGCCGCCAACGCGCCCGCCGCCTATGATGGCTGGTCGACCAATATCCGCGCGGTCGCTCCCATTTCCGCGACCTCCGAATTGCAATTTCGCGCGACGCTGTTCGAGGATCATCGCACCCTGCGTTTCCAGGGCGCCGACAGCATGAGCCAAGGCCAGGACGCCAGCATCCGCTATGTCGCGCGCGGCCCGTGGCAGGTCGATGCGCTGGCCTATATCCAGGCGCGCAATTTTTCCAATATCGTCATATCCTCCTCCAGTTTCCGCAAGACGCTGGATCAGCGCAACACGCCATCGACCGGGCTGGGCGGCAAGATCGAGCTGCGCCCGCCGGTCGGCCCCGATCATGTTTTGCGCGTGGGTGCCGACACGCGGCTTGCCACCGGTGACATGTATGAGGACGCCTATAACGCCAATGTCGCGAGCAACCCGCGCACCTTCCTGCGACATGCGGGCGGCGAGCAGTGGACGAGCGGCCTGTTTATCGAGGATGACTGGACGCTGGGCAGACTGGTGCTGACCGGCGGCGCGCGGGTCGACCGGTGGACGATCCGCAACGGCTTCTACCGCCAGGTTAATGCGACGACGGGCGCGGCGAGCGGCGAATCCTATGCCGACCGGTCGGGCTGGGAAACGAGCGGCCGGATCGGCGCGCTGTTCAGGGCGAGCGACGCGGTTGCGCTGCGGGCGGCGGCCTATAGCGGCTTTCGCCTGCCGACGCTGAACGAACTTTATCGGCCCTTCGTGGTCTTCCCTATCACCACGCGGGCCAATGCCGCGCTGAACCCTGAAAAGCTCAAAGGCGTGGAGGCGGGCGTCGACCTTACCCCGATGAAGGGCGTCACCCTGTCGGCCACGGCTTTCTACAACCGGCTCGACGGCGCGATCGCCAATGTCACCATCGCCCCCAACACCCGCGAGCGGCAGAATGTCGATCGGATCGTCGCCAAGGGCGTGGAACTGACAGCGGCGGCGCAGATGGGCGATTTTTCCCTGTCGGCATCCTATGCCTATAGTCACAGCAGCGTCCATGCGCCGGGGCAGGCGTTTGACGGCTTCACCCCCGCGCAAAGTCCGCGCCATGCAGCGAGCGGCACAGTGGCCTGGGCACCGCGCGGCGGGCCATCGCTGTCCACGACGCTGCGCTATGTCGCCAAGCAATATGAGGACGATTTGCAAAGCGATGTGCTGCCCGACGCGCTGACGCTGGACGCGGTTGCGCGCCTGCCGCTGGCGCAGGGCGTGTCACTGGTCGCGCGGGGCGAAAATCTGTTCGACGAACGCGTCGTGACGCGCAACGCAGGCGGGTCCATCGACCTTGGCACGCCGCGCACGCTGTGGATCGGCGTCAGCTGGCGTCATTGACCCAAAGTAGGATGGAGGGCGCCCTGCCCCTCCCCTAACCCTTGTTCCGACAAGGAAAATGGGAGCGGATATGATGCGAGGCTGGGCTGCACTGCTGGCCGGATCGACGGCGGTCTGGACTGCGCCTGGCAGCGCGGCGGAGGGAGAGGCGGACAGCAACGCCGACAGGAGCGCGATCATCGTGACCGCGCCGGGCGGTGCTGTCGACATTGACGATGCGCTGATCCTGACGCGAGACGATATCGGACGCGCCGGCACGCCCGACCTGCTTAGCGCGCTGACCCGGACCATCGCAGGCATCACCTTGCAGGATGCCCAGAATAATCCCTGGCAGCCCAATCTGGTCTATCGCGGCTTTTCCGCGTCGCCCTTGCAGGGCGTGGCGCAGGGGCTGGCGGTCTATCTGGACGGGGCGCGGTTCAACCAGCCCTTTGGCGATACGGTGGCGTTCGACCTGCTGCCCGAAGCGGCGATCCGGAGCGTGAGCCTGCTGGATGCAAGCCCGGTCTATGGCCTCAACGCGCTGGGCGGGGCAATGCTGGTCGAAACCCGCACCGGCCTGTCCGATCCGGGGCTGGAAGCCAGCTATAGCGCAGGACGTTTCGATTATCGCGAGGCGAGCGTTGCAGGCGGCGTCGCACACGGTAACCTGAGCGCCTACGGCGCGTTCCAATATAGCCATGAGGATGGCTGGCGCGATTTTTCGCCCTCAACCCTTTATAATGGCTATCTCGACCTGGGCTTCGACACGGCGTCGGGCGGCCTGCATGTCAAGCTGGTGGGCGCGGATACCGACCTGACCGGCAATGGGGTCGCCCCGGTCGAATTACTGGCGGCGGACCGGCGCGCGGTGTTCACCTGGCCCGATAACAGCCAATCGACCTATGGCCGCATCAGCCTGCATCCTTGGGTCGCCCTGTCCAATACCACGCGGATCGAAGGCACGCTTTATGCCCAGCGGCTGACGCTGCGCACGATCAACGGCGACGCGGCCGATATCGAGGCGTGCGAGGAGGAGGAGCAGGCAGGGCTGCTGTGCCTGGAAAGCGTCGGGGATGATCCCGACGATGAGGAAGAGGCGTTGCTGACCGATGCGGCCGGCGTCCCGATCGCCGACATGCTGGGCGGGGACGGCTATGGCGTGCTCAATCGCGGCCGCACCCGCACCCGGGCCATGGGCGCCCTGTTCCAGATCATCGACGACCGGCCAATGCGGGGCGGCACCAACCATTTCGCGCTGGGCCTGAGTTACGACACCAGCCGGACGCGGTTCGACACGTCGGTCGAACTGGGCGCGTTGACCGACGCGCGCAGCGTCGAGGGGCTGGGCGCGATGATCGTGCAGGCCGATGGCGCCATCGCGCCGGTCAGCCTGGTCACGCACAGCGACTATTGGGGCGTCTTCGTGCAGGACAAGCTGCCGATAACGCCGCGCCTGTCGGCCGAGATCGGGCTGCGATATAATCATGCGCGGATCGTGCTGCAGGACCAGATCGGCACGGCGCTCAACGGCCGGCACCGGTTCCAGCGGGTCAATCCGGGCGTGGAGCTGGATTACAAGGCGAACGACGCGCTGTCGCTGCGGGCGGGCTATGCGGAAACGAACCGGGCACCGACCCCGGCGGAGTTGTCCTGCGCCGACGAAAATGCGCCGTGCAGCCTGACCAACTTCTTCATCGCCGATCCGCCGCTCAAGCAGGTGGTGGCCAAAAGCTGGGAGGCGGGCGCGAGCGGATCGGCGCAGGCCGGCGGCATCAGGATCGACTGGCTGCTGTCGGCCTATCGCACGCGCAACCGCAACGACATCCAATATGTCGCATCGGCCATCAGGGGGCGGGCCTATTTCCAGAATATCGGCGCGACCCGGCGGCAGGGGATCGAGGCCAGCGTCAAGGCAAGCCGGGGTGGCCTGACCGGCGCGATCAGCTACGCCTTCACCGATGCGACCTATCGCGCGCCGCTGACGCTTGCGAGCCCGGCCAACCCGCAAGCGGATGATGACGGAAGAATCGCGGTGGCGCGCGGCGACAGGCTGCCGGGCATTCCCCGCCATAGCGCGACGCTGAGCCTGGATTATGCGACAGCGCGGTGGTCGGTCGGGGGCGATGTGCTGGCGCGGAGCGGCCAATATATGGTCGGCGACGAAGGCAATGATACGCCCCGAGTGCCGGGCTATGCCATCGTCAATCTGCGCGGCAGCGTGACGATTGTGCCGGGCGTCAGCCTGTTCGGCGAAGTGCGCAACGCCTTCAACCGACGCTATGCCACATTCGGGACGTTCAGCGAGGTGGATGAGATCGACCTGGAGGAAGCGCCCGGCGCATCGGACCCGCGCGCTTATGGCCCGGGCGCGCCGCGCCGCTGGTATCTGGGGATGAAAGCGCGTTTCTAAAGGCCTAGTCCGGCCGGTCGACGCGCGGAAGCAGCTGTGCCTCCAGTTCGGGGTAGAAATGCGAGACGCTGCGTTGCAGTTCGTACCGCGCGGCGGCGAGGCCGGCGAAGCGATCTGGGATCGGCAGCATCCCCGCCTCCACCATGTCGAGGCCGGCGGCGATGGCATCGGTCAATGTCGCGTCGAGCCAGGCGAGCCAGTCGCGAGTCTGGGCGATCGCGGCTGTGCCGCCAGGATCCAAAGGCCCGTGGCCCGGCAGCAAGGCGCCATGATCCAGCGCCGCGAGCCGATCAAGGCTGGCGCACCAGGCTAGCAAGTCGGCGGTCGGCGTGCTTGGCGCGCGGTCGTGAAACACCAGATCGCCCGCGATCAGCAGCCCGGTCTGCTCATCGAGCAGCGCCAGGTCGGCGCTACTGTGGCCCGACAACGCCATTAGGCGAAGCGTCCTGCCGCCAAAATCCTCCTGCCCGGCCGTCAGCGCGACGCGCGGCAGCAACAGGTCGGTGCCGCGCATCCAGTCGCCAAGGATACGGTACATGGCGTCGGAAAAGCCCTGCCCCTGCGCCTCTATGGCGGCGATGGTGCCCGGCAATGCGGCGGCACGGGTGGGGTCGAAAGCGCCAAGGCCAAAGCCATGATCGGGATGGAGATGCGTCACATAAACGCGGATCACCGGCTTTCCGGTCAGCCCTTCGGCCACGCGCTTGAGCGCCAGGCCATAGCGCAGCGAGGGGCCGCAATCGATCAATACCGTGCCCGCCGGCGTATCGACAATGGCGATATTGGCGATGGCGCCGCCATTATCCGGCTGAATGGGCGCATCGGCCCCGCGCACCATCCAGATGCCCTCGGCGATCTGTTCGGGTTCGATCGCGTAGCTTTCGGCCGCTCGGGCGACAACGGGCAGGAGGGCAAGGCCGGTCAGAACGCTGCGACGCGAGAGCATCAAGGACGCGCCGGTATCGGTGATTGCCGGGCCACGTCGATGCGTGCGACATAGTCCCGGCCATTGGTATCGCGCGCTTCGACCAGAAGCCGCCCTCCTGCCGGCGCATCGGGCATCAGGGTGAGCGCCGGATCTTCGGCCACGCTGGCCCACATATCCATCTCCGCCAGCAGCCGGCCATCGCTATCCTTCACCGCCAGATGATCGAGATGATAGGTCGCGATATTGGCGACGAGGCCCGTGTCCATGGGGTGGCGGAAGCCAAGCCGCAGCCGCGCGCCATTTTGCTGGGGCCAGGCGCGGCCGCGAATTTCGCCCAGATGATCGGCCCAGTCGCCCTTCACCCGGCTGACCGGCGGCGTGGAACAGCCCCCGCCCGCCGCGTCGATCCAGCCGCCCGACACCAGCCACTGGCCGTCTGTCAACTGAACCGCGCCGCGCACCGGCGTCCGCTGGTCGAGCTTGATGCGGGTGGCGACATAAGGCGCGGCATGGATCGGCCGATAGTCGAGCGCGACCGGAATGGGATTGAGATCGGCAAAGAGCAGCATCCGCCGCACGCCGGGAATTCCGCGCGCATCGATGGCAACGGGAAAGGCGCGCTGATCCTCCGCAATAGCGGGAAATTCGACCTTCACGCGCGCGTCGAAGCGGACGGGATCATCGCCGAACAAGATTTGGGCATGGGCGCGCCACATGGGCGATCCCAGCGGATCGGCGGGATAATCCTGCGCCGCCTGCGCCGGCGCGGCGATCAGCGCCAGCAGCAGCGCCACCATGGCCTTCATGTCCCTTCTCCCTAAGTGCAGGAGGTAAGGCAGGCCGCTTTGCGATACCATTGCACCTTGGGTCGAGGGCGCGGAAGGAGGTGGCGATGGGGGTCGCGTGGATGATGCTGTCGCTCGCAGTGCCAACGGGGGTCGAGGCGTCCGCGTTCGACAGCGCGGGATATCGGATCGCCCATTATCGCGCACCGACGCGGCGTGCGCCCGAAGGCGTTACCCGGATCGCACCCGAAGCCGCAGCGATGTTGCGGCCGGGTGTCGATGCCCTGTTCATCGACGTGACGCCGGTCGATTCCGGTGCGGCGATGAAGCCGGAGCGAATGACGATCCCGGGAGCGCACTGGTTCCCCGAAAGCGGCAGGGGAGGCATTGATCCGGCCGTCGAACGATGGCTGATCGGCGGCGTGACGCGGCTGACCGCAGGGCGCGCCGATATGCCGGTGATCGTCTTTTGCCTCGCCGATTGCTGGATGAGCTGGAATGCGGCGCGACGGCTGCATCGCGCGGGCTATCGGCCTGTCTGGTGGCTGGCGGAAGGGAGCGATGGCTGGCGCGACCTGGGCTTGCGACTGGAGCCGGTCCGTCCGGAACGCAATCGCCCCGAATGACGGCCGATGCATGGAGCCTGAACAGGGGCCTTGGACCAATGGCCCATTGCGCGGGGTCAGGGAAAACCCGCATTTTCATGGGCAATCCGGCGACCTACGCCGAGCCATCCAATGGAGAGAGCCTTGATCCGTCCCGTCATTCTTCGCCTGTCGGTCGCCATGCTGTTGCTGTCGCCCCTGCCCGCAGCCGCCAAGGAGATCATCGTCCACATGAAGAACCAGGGCGCGGAGGGGGCGATGGTTTTCGAACCGTCCTTCGTCAAAGCCGCGCCCGGCGACAAAATCCGATTTATGCCGACCAATCCCAGCCATAACGCCGAGACCATGGCCAATATGTTGCCCGCCGGCGCGACGCCGATGAAGGGGGCCATGAACAAGGAAGTGACGATGACCGTCACCAAGCCCGGCCTTTATGGCATCAAATGCATGCCGCATTATTCGATGGGCATGGTCGCCCTGGTCCAGGTGGGCAAGGTTACGCCAGCCGATATCGCCGCCGCCAAGGCCGTGAAGCTGCCCCCCTTCGCCGCCAAGCGGATGACAGCGGCGCTCGCCAAGGTGAAATAGGCACGCGACGGGCAGCAACCTTTCAGCAGGGCGTTGCAGAAAAGAGCGCAGTTTTGGGAGCGCCGCGGCTTCCCCCTCCCCCGGTCAGACCTGTCGCAGGGCGCGGGCGGGGCGCACCGACAGCAATGGCAGCGCGCCGGCAAGGCCGATGCCCAGCGTCAGCAAGGCTCCGCCCGCCAGCGTGCCGAGCATGACCGCCCAGTCGGGCGACCAGGTAAAGTCGAAGACCTGAACGATCACGAACCAGGCCGCCGCGCTGCCAAGCGCCAATGCAACGATAGCCAGCAGCAGCGAGAGCAGGCCATATTCCAGCGCCTGCCCGCCCAGCAGTTGCAGCCGCGTCGCCCCCAGCGTCTTGAGGATGACGCTGTCATAGCTGCGCGACTGGCGGGCGGCGGCGATGGCGCCCACCAGCACCGCGATTCCCGCCAGTATCGCGACCGAAGCCGCGACCAAGATGGCGCGCGACATTTGCGTCAGGATAGTGCCGACCTGATCAATGACATCGCCCACGGCGATCACCGACACGCCGGGGAAGGCCGCCAGCAGCGCGCGGGTCATGGCGGCATCATGGCGCGGGTCCATGGTGATGGTGGCGGCAACGCTGTGCGGCGCGGACTGCAAGGTGACGGGCGAAAAGACGAGCACATAGTTGAAGCCCATCGTGTCCCAGTTGACCTTGCGCAGCGAAGCGATGCGCGCTGTGATCTCGCGTCCCAGGATCGAGACGGTCAGGCTGTCGCCCACGCCAATGCCGAGCGTCCGGGCGGCTTCCGCATCGAGCGAGACGAGTGGCGGGCCGCGATAATCGGCGGGCCACCATGCGCCGGCGACCAGATCGCTGCCTTCGGGCAGGCGCGCGCTATAGGTGACGCCGCGTTCGCCGCGCAGGAACCATGCGCCCTCGGGCAATTGCACCAGATCGACGACGCGCGTGTCGCCATAGCCGGTAATGGTGCCGCGCAGGACGGGGACGATGTTGAGTTGCGCTTCGGGAGCTTGCGCCAGGGCAATGGCGCGGAAGCGCTGCTGCTGCGGCGCGGGAATGTCGAGTACGATTTGCGCCGGCGCCTTTTTAGGCACAACCTGCCGGATTTCGGCGTTCAGGCTGGTTTCGATCCCGGCAAGCGTCACGAACAGGGTCAGGGCGAGGCCAAGCGCGACGATCAGCGCGGCCGTTTGCGCCCCGGGCCGGTGCAGATTGGCGAGCGCCAGCCGCAGCCAGGGACGGCGCGGCCGGGGCAGTCGCCGGGCGATCCGGCGCACGGCGATGCCGATGCCAAGCAGCAGGAGCAGGACCGCCCCGACCGCGCCGAGAACGGCGGCGGAAAAGAGCGGATCGCCCGCCGTTCCCAGCGCCAACGCCAGGAGCAGAAGGCCAGCGACCGCCATGGCGGCGAGGCTGCGCCGGTCAAGGCCCGACCGGTTTTCGATCACGCCCCGGAACAAGGCCGCCGCAGGTTGGGTCCGCGCGCGCGCCAGCGGCGGAAAGGTGAAGAGAAAAGCGATAAGCAGGCCGTAGAGCGCACTGGTCGCCAGCGGCAGCGGAAACAGGCGAAAGCCGGGGCTGACCGGCAGCACATCGCCTGCAAGCGCCACCACCAGCGGCGGCAGCGCAACGCCCACAAGCAGGCCCGCGGCAATGCCCAGCAGCGCGACGGCCCCCACCTGCAATCGGTAGATGCGCGCAATATCCGCCGCGCTGGCGCCCAGCGCCTTGAGCGTTGCAATGCCGTTGCGCTTTCCCGCCAGATAGGACGCCACGCCATTGCTGACGCCGATGCCAGCGATGACCAGGGCGGCGAGGCCGATCAGCGACAGAAATTGTCCCATCCGGTCGATGAAGCGATTGGCGCCGGGCGCGGCGCGATCGCGATCCTTGAACGTCCAACCTTCGCCCGCGCGCGCCTTTTCCCAGTCCCGGCGCACGGTCGCCGCGTCATAGCGCGGATCGAGCCGAATGCGATATTTGGTGGAATAAAGACTGCCGGGCTGGATCAGCCCGGTGCGGCGAAGCCCGGACAGGGAGGCGATCGCCACCGGCCCCAGGGTGAAGCCCTCCCCCAGCCGGTCGGGTTCGTCCTTGATGATGTCCCGGACAATGAACTGCGCATCTCCATAGCGCAGCTTTGCCCCACGACCGATGCCCAGCCGTTCGGCGAGGGCGTCGCCGATCAGGATATCGCCGGCATCAAGCGGACGACAGGGCCCATGTTCCAGGGTCAGCGCGCCGTAAAGCGGATAGGCGGCATCGACGCCCTTGAGCTCGGTCAGAATGGCGGGCGGCGCATCCCCCCTCCCCTGCCCCACGCGCTGCGCCATGGCGCGCATGCGGATGGTCTGGCTGAGCGTTCCGAGCTGCCGAAAGGCCTCTATGTCGCCCAGGCCGGCTTCGCGCTGGGTCATGCCGATTTCGATATCGCCGCCCAGGATCAGCCGACCCCGGTCGCGCAGTTCCTGCGTGATCGCGCTGGTCAGGCTGCCGATCGCGGCCAGCGTCGCCACGCCCAGGAACAGGCAGAGGAAGAGGAGGCGCAGGCCGCGAAACCGCAGATGCAGGTCGCGACGGGCAATGCGCCATGCTGCGCGCCAGTCGAGCCGGCTCACGCCATCTGATCCGACAGAATATGCCCGTCCCGCATTTCGATGATGCGCTCGCAGCGTTGCGCCAGTGCGGCGTCATGCGTGATGATGAGCAATGTCGCGCCGGCTGCCGCCTGCCGTTCGAACAACAGGTCCATGATCGCCGCCCCGGTCGCGGCATCCAGATTGCCCGTGGGCTCGTCGGCAAAGAGCAAGGTGGGGCGCGGCGCCACCGCGCGCGCGATGGCAACGCGCTGCTGCTCCCCGCCCGACAATTGCGCGGGATAATGATCCAGCCGGTGGCCAAGGCCCACCGCGCGCAATTCGTCCGCCGCGAGGGCAAAGGCGTCCGCCTGCCCCGCCAGTTCGAGAGGGACCGCGACATTTTCCAGCGCGGTCATGGTGGGAAGCAGATGAAAGGATTGGAGGATAATGCCAATCCGCCCGCGCCGCGCGCGCGCCAGTTCATCTTCCCCCAAGGCGCCGAAATCGACGCCACCAATGTTCACCGTGCCGCCGCTCGCGCGTTCCAGCCCCGTCAGCACCGCCATCAGCGAACTTTTCCCAGAGCCGGACGCGCCCAGGATAGCGACGCTTTGCCCGCGCAGCACCTTCAGGTCGATCCCCTTGAGGATCGTAACCGGGGCCTCACGGGTTCCCAGCTGCAGCGTGACATTGCGCGCGCATATGGCGATAGTTGCAGGATCACTTGGCGAATGCATGAAGGGAATGGTCCTTGGCGGGCAGGTTGACGCAATATGGGTCTTTGGCGCTGATTGTCCATCTGACGACGGGCTGTTCGCGCGATGCCCCGCCCCCTCCCCCCGCGACGGAACAGTTGCAAAAGGCGCAGCCGCCAGCGGATGCGACCCCAGCCGCCGACCGCAAGCTGGTCGTCGCATTCGGCGACAGTCTCTATGCGGGCTATAATCTGGACCAGGGCCAGGGCTTGGCGCCTGTGCTGGAACATGCGCTGGCCGAGCGCGGCATCCAGGCGCGGGTGGTGAATGCCGGGGTGTCGGGTGACACCACCGCGGCGGGGCGCGCGCGGCTGGCCTTCACGCTGGACGGATTGCCGCGCACGCCGGACCTGATGCTGGTAGGACTGGGCGGCAACGACATGCTGCGGGGATTGTCGCCGCAGGACACGCGCGACAATCTGGACGCGATATTGCGTGAAGCCAAGGCGCGCGGGATCAAGGTGATGCTTACGGGCATGTTGGCCTCACCCAATATGGGGGCGCAATATGCCGCCGCGTTCAACCCGATCTTTCCCGACCTGGCGCGCAAATATAACGCGGCGCTCTACCCCTTCATGTTGGACGGGATTCTGGGCGACCGGACATTGCTGCTGGCAGACGGCATCCATCCCAATGCCCGTGGCGTGACCGTGATCGCCAGCAGGCTGGCGCCGCTGGTGGCACGCGCGCTGGAGCCTGCTTCGGCCGATTGAAGCTGCTTTTCTCGATCGAAATAACAGAAATGGGAGGAAGCGAGGGCCGAGACTGCCGACAGCCGATGGACTATCAAGCAGACTTTCTATAAAGTGCTTATTGTTAAATTATGTCATCTATCTGTCTAGGAAATGGTGTAATTTTAGGTAGCATTAAAGATATGGTCCGAGGCTGGTTTTGAAGGAAGATCCTGGTCTTACCTACGCTCGTGGACAAGAGGCATTGGGGCGTCTGGAGGAGCGGATGCGGCTTAGCCCGGTGCGCGCGGCCTTTCGCGTCCGCGCACAGATTGCCGAACGGCAGGCATTGGCGGCCATCGATATGGCGCCGTTGAGCGATCACGATATTGAGGTCGACGGCCGACGCGTAGTGAAGACGTCGGTTTTCGATCTCAGCATTGGGCGACGGTTGGTCGGAACAGCGATCAGCCTTGATGCGATGACCGGGGATGCTGCGGCCGTGCTGGACTGGCTTGGCGTCGACGGCGGCGCGGCGGACTTCGGTGACAGAGTCGCCCGTGTGGAATCATGGCAGCGCGCAATAGAGGGCTGGCGAACCTCCCCTCCCCTGACCGGCGGCGCGCATCTGGGGGCATCCTGGCGCCTGCATGCTCCGCTTGGCCAGAGCGACCTGGCCGCCAGCGTGCTGATTGGCGATCGCTGGGGACCGGGGCGCTGGGATGGGTCGCAAGGTGGGCTGGTCGCCATGGGTCTGGACAGGCAGCAGAGTGGATGGCGCGTGGCGCGAGGCGAGGAACTGGAGGCGCTTTGGCTCGACGCCATTCGGAGCGGCGCGGGCATGTTGCTGGATATGGAACAGCGCTTGCGCGGCTTTGCCGGACGCGCGCGGCATTTTTTGGAGTCAAGGCGGCGCCCCGGCCGGTTGGGCGAACTGCTGCACCTCGCGATGGTGCGGCCCTATGTCACGAGCGCGATGGCCGCGAGGCAATTGGGCCTGACCAGCGCCGGCGCGATCAAATTGCTGACCATCGCAAGTGATGCAGGACTGCTGGTCGAACGCACCGGCCAAGCCAGCTATCGTCATTATTCGATCCCGGTAGCGCCGCCTTCGGAGGTCCCGCGCAAAAGCGACAACCCGTTTGAGCTGTCGGAACCCATGGCCTGGGATTGACGTAATACTAGGCGATCCGCTGGAATGGGATGATGAAGACATACTCTGTTGAAGACGCCCGGCGCGGCAGCGGCGGGGGATTCTCCGATTCAAGGGATTCTAAGATTCGGGCGCAGCAAGCTTCTCTTTTTATTGCAGGATTCGAAGTGATCCTGACCCGATGGGGGCGAATCCCTGTCTTGGCGGGGGCTTTAGGCTGACCTTCTGGGGGACGGTTCCTGTCCTGTTGGGGCCTATCCTGACCTGCTGGGGGCCGAAGCGTGATCTTACTTTGCAGCGGTAATCGGGGCGAGATTGTGGTTGGGATTCCCAATCAACGCGACTCGCGGAGCTGCAAGCCTTGTTCGGATGATTCACCGTAATTCCATCCTGACCTCATGGGGGCAGCGGGCGGTAGCCATCCTGTCCTGACTTGACGCGCCACGGCAGGACAGGCATTTTTATCGCCTCACCGGGGTGTGCCATGACCGATTCTGCCAGAGCCGAGCAAGGGGAAGATGACGAACAGGCGGCGACGCCGCGATCCATGCGGGTCGCAACCGCGCTCGCGCGCAAGGGTAGCGATGAGTTCGTCAAACCAGGTCGCCTGGTGGAAGTGCGGTTCGTCAAAGGCCAGTCGCTCAGCCTGACCGCCTCGCGCTTGCTGGCACTAATGATCCTGACCGCGGGAGGCGATGCATGGCGCGACATTCCCCACCGCATGCGCAAGGCCGATATCCGGCGCGGCCATAAAGGCAATGAGCGGATCGTCGATATGCTGGAGGAACTGCATCGCACCTTGTTTGCGGAGGATGACAAGAGCTGGCGGGGCAAGCGCGCAACCAAGCGGTTCAACCTGATCCAGGCATCCTGGGAAGAAGTGGAGGATGGCGACAAGGAGACCGGCTGGATCGAATGGCAGTTCACGCCCGATGCCCGGCGATTGATCCAGGAATCGGAAACCTATGCGGTCATGAACCGGCAGGCAGTGCTGGGGTTCCGCTCTGCCTATGCGCTAAAACTATATGAGGAGGGCGCCCTTCGCCTGCACCGCCGGCAGCCGGTCTGGAAGGTCGATATCGTCGGCTTGCGAGCAGCGTTGGGCATCGATCCCGATAAATATGGCGATTTCGCGCAGTTGCGCCGGAAGGTGTTGAAGATCGCCAAAACGGAGATTGACCAGCTCGCCCATTTTACCGTGGAGTGGGAAGAAGTGCGTCGGGGGCGCGCCGTGGTGGAGATCGAATTTCGTTTCGCGCCAAAGGGCGCGCCATCGCAGATCGCCAC
The DNA here is from genome assembly GCF_001598335.1 of Sphingobium abikonense NBRC 16140. Lineage (GTDB taxonomy): Bacteria > Pseudomonadota > Alphaproteobacteria > Sphingomonadales > Sphingomonadaceae > Sphingobium > Sphingobium abikonense. Next base: position 53,980 of record NZ_BCYT01000014.1, on the reverse strand, counting down.
TGTTGACGAGCTGGCGCGCCATTCTGCCGGACGCAAGGCGCGGCGGGAGCAGGCGGTAGAAACGGTGGTAGCGATCAGCGACCAGAAAGCTGCCGATCCCGCTGAGGTCACGCACCTGCTGAAGGCTGTGACGACGTCACTGTCGACCAAGAAGGACAGCGAGCCCGACACATCGGCACAGCCATGGGCGCGATTCCCGCGTGGGAAACTGCATTTCGGAGTGACTGAGCAAGCGGCGCGAGCGATCGGCCTGCGGCACGGCGGTGGCTGGGACGTCGACTTGATCGCTGATGCCTATCGCGAGACGATGGGCGATCGGCTGGAGAGCCTGTCCGGTAGCAAACTGGAGAAATCCTGGAAGGGGTTTTGCGAGGCGTTCTTCGCGCGGCGCGGCCGTCCCGGATAGCCAAATTGCAGCCCTGCAATTTCGGCGCTTTTAAAATTTGGCGTAACCGATCGGGATCGGGTCTTACCAAGGAAGTCTGCGCGGTTCTTCGAAACATTCAGTGGTGTGATCGGCACCGACCGTTTCTGGGGATCACATTAGCGCGCCAGCGCCCTTCCCCACTGTCCTAGCAGCCGGCGTCTGCTTCGCTTCATGTTCAGGATCGTTCCATGAAGGCAAACCGATTGGCTTTGCCATCAGGCAAAACCAACATCGAACAATGTGCGACGAACCACCCGGTCGGGGTGGCGAGGCCGCAGTAACGATGGCGAATGCCCTACAAAGCGCGCCGAGCTTTAGATCGCAATTGGCCCCATTGGGGGCTGCGCTCATGCCACCTCTAGTCCAAGACGGAACGCCCCGCAGAGCGACTACAAGAAGCAAATTGCAGCCCTGCAATTTCGTGTTGGCTTCCCCCAATAGGTCAGGTTGCTTCGCCCGCGCTCTGCTATATTGCCCCCAATAGGTCAGGCTACGATCAGTTGCTTGCGTCGCAAATGTCGCGTTATCCTGATTTGCGAAAGAGAGGCCCATATTGACGAGAAAGTGAAAATCGGGGATGTAACACGCTAGTTTCACAAGGAGCAGCTATGGCTTCCGCATTTGAACAAGTGCGGCTGGGGGAAGCACTGGATGTTGCCACTCTAGCCGCGCGATCATCGTCTGTCCTCGAAAAACTGCGCAATTCTGCGCGCAATGCCCGCGCAGACGAACGGCGTGAGCCGACATTTCAGATTGGCAAGGCGGCCGATCTGGTCGGGCGGACGACAGCGGCGATTCGGGAAGCGGAGAGCGATGGTCGGCTCGTCCCCCCTCCCCGCGCCGACAATGGACGACGCATGGGCTATACGCTGGCGCAGCTCAACGACATGCGCGGCACGTTCGGCACGCGGCCCTGGCGCGATCGCGAGGATCCTTGTTCGATCATCGCCGTGCAGAATTTCAAGGGTGGCGTGGGCAAGTCCACGATATCGGTCCATCTCGCTCAATATCTGGCGATCCGCGGCTATCGGGTGCTGCTGATCGATTGCGACAGCCAGGCGTCGGCCACGACCCTGTTCGGCTATGTTCCCGACCTTGATCTGGACGAGAATGAGACGCTCTACCCCTATCTGCGCGAAGGGGAGCGGGCGTCGCTCGACTATGCGATCAAGAAGACGCATTTCGATGGCCTGGACCTGATTCCCGCCAATTTGCGGCTGTTCCAGTCCGAATATGAACTGGCCGCGCGGATGGCGCGGGGGCAGGGGGCGTTGCTCGACCGGATGGCGCATGGCATCGCGTCGGTGCAGGATTTGTACGACGTCATCATCCTGGACCCGCCGCCCGCGCTTGGCGCCATTTCGCTGTCGGTGCTGCGGGCGGCCAATGCGCTGGTCGTGCCGGTGCCCCCGACGGTTATGGACTTTTCCTCAACCGCTGCTTTCCTGGCCATGCTGGACGAGACGATCCAGGAACTGGCGTCCTACGATCTTGCGCCGCAGCTCGCGTTCCTGCGGTTCGTGGCGTCCAAGGTGGATGAAGGCAAGTCGATGCAGAAGGGGCTGCTCGACCTGATGCGGCAGGTCTATGGCAATGCCATGGTGCGTACCCCGCTCAAGGACTCGGCGGAAATCGACAATGCGACTGCGCGGTTGATGACGGTCTATGAACTGGAAGGGCCGATGACCAGCAAGGCGGTGCGCGACCGGTGCCTGACCTATCTGGACGGGGTGAATGCGGAGATAGAGCTGGATATTCGCAAGACTTGGCCCAGCCATCTGGGGCGGCTGCGCAAGGAGGGGCATGCATGAGCGCGCCAAATTGCAGCCCTGCAATTCGGGATGAGGGAGGGGTGGCATGAACTCCAGAAACAAGAGTTTCATGGCTGATCTGGTGTCTGCCGTCGATCCGGGCGCCGAAGGGCAGGGCAGGCCGACGCGGCTGGGCGTCGGCGTGCTGGGCGGTCGCAACAATCGTCTGGCAGAGCTGGCGTCGGGATCGGTTGTGAACAACCCCCAGGAACTGGTCGACCCCGCGCGCTGTCGCATATGGCATCGGCATAATCGCGACTATGCCGCGCTGAACGAGGATCGGTGCAACGATCTCATTGAAAGCATTCTGGCGCAGGGTAAGCAGGAAGTGCCCGCGATCGTTCGGCGGGTTCAGGACCCGGATTATGATTTCGAGGTGATTTGCGGCGCGCGGCGACATTGGGCGGTGTCGTGGCTGCGGCAGCATAATCATCCCGAGATACGCTATCTCGTTGAAATCAGGGACTTAACTGACGAGCAGGCGTTTCGCGTCTCCGATCTGGAGAATCGTGCGCGCGCGGACCTTAGTGATCTGGAGCGCGCGCGCGATTATTTGAAGGCGCTCGACCTCTATTATGGCGGCAGTCAGAAGCAGATGGCCAAACGGCTCAACCAGTCGGAAGCATGGCTAAGCCGCTATCTTGACCTTGCGCGGCTGCCGCAGGATTTGGTGCAGGCGTTCCCCGATCCCTTCGATCTCAAGATTTCGCATATCGGCAGTTTGAAGCCGATCCTGAAAGCCGACGACATGCGCGCGGCGGTGCTGGGCGAGGCAAGGCGGATTTACGAGGCGCGACTGGCAGGGGAGGGGGATGGTCCGGCCAATGCGCCGGAAATGATCCGGGCTCTGGTGGCGGCGGCCGGCATGACCGGCACAATGCGGGACAAGGCGCGCCCGCCCAAGGCCCCCAAGAGGACAGGATCGGATGCGGTCATCATTCATAGCGGCAGTGGTGCGCCGCTGTTGCGCGTCGATGCGAAAGACCGGCGCGGCGTGACCGTGACCTTGTTTCACAAGGGTGGGGGCGAACGGGCTGAGGTTGAGGCGGCATTGCGCGATCTGTTGGACAATCACTGGCCCGCCGGATGAGGCGAATGCCGCCAATGGCAAGAGGTCCTGTTCAAAATTGGCAAGTGCGGACCAACCGCTCCGTTGGTTGGCGCGTATTTGTTTGAATAGCCTTGCGTCGTCGCGACCGGCTTGCAATATGGCGGCGCGGCGTGGGGGCGCTGTGACGAAAGAATGAAGACACGATGCCCTCCCTGTTCGGGATGACCCCGGCGCGATCAGCGACGTTGCTCCCTCTAGCCCTTCTGATCCTGATGATCCCGCCTTTTCTGGCGGATACGGCATTACCGCTCGGCATGTCGGTATGGGTGCTGTACCTGCTCCCCATAACATTGTCCTACATGACGTCACGGGCGATCATTCCGCCGTTGCTGGCGGCAATCGCGACGTTGCTGATGGTGATCGGCTATCAGATTGCGCCGGCGGGCGTCGATCCGGTGGTGGCGCAGGTCAATCGCTCGCTTGGAGGCCTGACGGCCTGGCTTCTGGGTGGCCTTGGCTATCTGTTCATCCGCACCAAGCTCGCGGTGCGGCGCGAGGAGTGGGTGCAGCGGTCGCAGATCGGCATTGGCCGGGCGATGGCGGGCGAACGCAGTCTGGCCACGTTGGGCGAAGACCTGCTCCGTTATCTCACGACCCGGCTGGACGCGCAGGCGGCGTTGCTGTTCGTCGATGATGGCGCGGCTTATCGCCGGATCGCCAGCATCGGGGTGCCGCAGGGCGCTGACATCATTGCGTCGACCGGGCCGGACGATGGCTTGATCGGCGTTGCCATCACGGAACGGCGGACTGTTCGGATTGGCCCGGTGCCATCTTCCTATTTGTCCTATGGCACCGGCATGGGTCAGGCCGCGCCCACAACCATGCTGGTCGCGCCCGCTTGCGCCGACGATGATGTGGTTGCCGTGCTGGAGATCGGCTTTGCGCAGGAGCCTGACGCGCAGGCGTTGGTGCTGTTGGAACGGGCGGGGGAAGCGATCGGCAAGGCGATCCGCGCCGCGCGCTATCGTGAGCGCTTGCAGGAACTGCTGGAGGAAACGCAGCAGCAATCGGAAGAATTGCAGGCGCAAAGCGAGGAATTGCGCAGCGCGAACGAGGAACTGGAGGAGCAGAGCCGGGTGCTGCTTGATTCGCAGGCGCGGCTGGAAACGCAGCAGGCGGAACTGGAACAGACCAATGTTGAGCTGGAGGAGCAGACCCAGCAACTGGTCCAGCAACGCAATGACCTGACGCGCGCGCAGGCGTCGCTGGAGGAACAGGCGCGCGAACTGGAGCAGGCGAGCCGCTACAAATCCGAATTTCTGGCCAATATGAGCCACGAACTGCGCACCCCGCTCAATTCCCTGCTGATCATGGCGCGATTGCTGGCCGATAATCGGGCTGGCAATTTGACTCCGGAGCAGGTGCGCCATGCCGAAACCATCGAGACGTCCGGCAACGACCTGTTGCTGCTGATCAACGACATATTGGATATTTCGAAGATCGAGGCGGGGCATGTAGACCTTCAGACGCGCCCCATGCGCATCGCGCCGATGGTCGAGAAGCTGCATGCTCTGCTGGAGCCGGGCGCCCGCCAGAAAGGGATTGCGTTGCGGATACCCGCGGTCGGGGCGATGCCGGTCGAGATTGAGAGCGACCCTCATCGGGTGGAGCAGATCCTCAAGAATTTCCTGTCGAACGCGATCAAGTTTACTGACAAGGGCGAAGTGACGCTGACGGTGGAAGAGGCGGGCGACGATGCCATCGCCTTTACCGTGCATGATACGGGCATCGGCATCCCAGCCGAGCAACAGCAGACGGTGTTCGAACCCTTCCGACAGGCCGATGGGTCGGTCAGCCGCAAATATGGCGGCACGGGGCTGGGCCTGTCGATCTCACGCGAGCTGGCGAAATTGCTGGGCGGCGAGATCAGTCTGGTGAGCGCACCGGGGGAGGGGAGTAGCTTCACGCTCACCCTGCCGCGCCATTTCGCCGAGACGCCCGTTACCCGTTCGCATTATCGGCCCGCGCCGCGCGAGGCGGCCCCGCTGCTGGCGACCCGCACCGACCTGCCAGCGCCGCTTCCCCGTGCCCGGTCCGTCGAGGATGATCGGGACGCGCTGACCGGCGACAGCCGCGTCATCCTGTTTGTCGAGGACGATCCCGCTTTCGCCCGCATATTGTGCGACTTGGCGCGAGAAATGGATTTTCAGTGCCTGCTGGCCGAAAGCGCGGACGAAGGGGTGACGCTGGCGCGCCAGTTCGTGCCGCAGGCGATCATCCTCGACATGGGGCTGCCCGACCATAGCGGCCTGTCCGTGCTCGACCGGTTGAAGCGCGACGTCAATACCCGGCATATTCCGGTGCATTGCGTGTCCGTGGCCGACCATGCCCATGCGGCGCTGTCCAGTGGCGCGGTGGGCTATATGTTCAAGCCGGTCAAACGGCAGGAGCTGGCCGATGTCCTGGAAGGCTTGCAGCATCATTTTTCCGCCCGCATGCGCCGCGTGCTGCTGGTGGAGGATGACGCGACCCAGCGGGAAAGCCTGCGCCTGCTGCTGGCGACGCGCGACGTGGACACGGTGGAGGCAGCCGACGCAAGCGAATGTCTGGACCGGTTGTCGACCCAGACATTCGATTGCATGGTCATGGACCTCAACCTGCCCGACGCATCGGGCTTTGAACTGCTGGAAAAGCTGAGCCGCGACGACAGCCTCTCCTTCCCGCCGGTCATCGTCTATACCGGCCGCGACCTGTCGGCCGAGGAAGAGCTGCGCCTGCGCCGCTATTCCAAGTCGATCATCATCAAGGGGGCCAAGTCGCCCGAACGGCTGCTCGATGAGGTGACGCTGTTCCTGCATCAGGTGGTCGCCGACCTGCCTGCGCGGCAGCAGGCGATGCTGGCGACCGCGCTCAATCGCGACGCGCTGTTGGAAGGGCGCAACATCCTGGTGGCGGAGGATGATGTGCGCAACATCTATGCGCTCACCAGCCTGTTCGAGCCGCATGGCGCGACCGTCCATATCGCGCGCAACGGCGTGGAGGCGCTTACATTCCTGGAGGGCGAGCGCGGTCGGGAAATCGACCTGGTGCTGATGGACGTGATGATGCCCGAAATGGACGGGCTGACGGCCACGCGCGAGATCAGGGCCAATCCGGACTGGCGCGACCTGCCGATCATCAGCCTGACAGCAAAGGCGACCGCGCAGGATCAGGCGCAGTGCATCGCGGCGGGGGCCAATGACTATCTGGCAAAGCCGCTGGACGTCGACAAGCTGCTGTCTCTGGTCCGCGTCTGGATGCCGCGATGACGATGGACATGGTTGTGGCGGACGACGCCGGCGACGAGCTGCAATTGCTGGAGCTGGACAGCTTGCTCGACCTGCTGTGGCGTCGGCATCAGTTCGATTTTCGCGGCTATTCCCGGGGATCGATGCTGCGCCGCATGGTGCGGGCGCAGCAATATTTCCGGTGCGAAAGCCTGTCCATGTTGCAGCATCGCATGCTGCATGAGCCCGCGATCCTGCCCGACCTGCTGAGTTTCCTGACCATCCATGTCAGCGAGATGTTTCGCGACCCCGCCTATTTTCGCGCGCTGCGCGAGGAAGTGATTCCCCATCTCGCGACCTTCCCCTCGCTCAAGGTCTGGGTGGCGGGATGCAGTACGGGGGAGGAACTTTATTCCCTCGCCATTCTGTTCCGGGAGGAGGGGCTGGACAGTCGCACGCTGTTTTACGCGACCGACATCAGCCCGGCCGCGCTGCGCAAGGCGGAACTGGGCATCTATGACTTGGACCGGCTGGCGGGCTTTACCGCTAATCATCAGGCGTCGGGCGCGCGCACGTCTCTTAGCGATCATTATACCGCCGCTTATGGCGGCGCGCGTTTCGACCCCGGCCTGCGGGCGCGCACGGTCTTTGCCGAACATAGTCTGGTCAGCGATCAGGTGTTCGGCGAGGTGCATCTGATATCCTGCCGCAATGTCCTCATCTATTTCGATCGGCCCTTGCAGGACCGGGCGATCGGCCTGTTCCGGGACTCGCTGGTCCGCGGCGGTTTTCTGGGGCTTGGTGCAAAGGAAACCTTGCGTTTTTCAACCCATGCAAATGCATTTAGCGAATTTGCCGCGCAAGAGCGCGTCTACAGGAAAGCTGCAAGCGCAGGAAATGTCATCCATGTCTGAAGAACCGCCGATCAATTTCCTGCTGGTGGACGATGTGCCGCAGAATCTCGAAGCGCTCGAAGCGCTGCTCGCCGCTGACGGATTGCGCCTGTTCAAGGCGCAGTCGGGGGCGCAGGCGCTGGAACTGATGCTGGAGCATGAATTCGCGCTGGCGCTGCTAGACGTGCAGATGCCGGAAATGGACGGGTTCGAACTGGCCGAGATCATGCGATCGACGGAGCGGACGCGCGCTATCCCAATCATCTTTCTGACGGCGGTCGCGACCGATGAACAGCGCCGTTTTCGCGGATATGAGGCCGGCGCGGTCGATTATCTGTTGAAGCCCATCGACACGCGCATGCTGCGCAGCAAAACCGATGTCTTTTTCGAATTGAGCCGGCAGCGGCAGACACTAGCGCGCCAGCGCGACGCGTTGCGCGACACGGCCGAGCAACTGGCCACCACGCTCAACCGGCTCAATGCCCATCGCGACAATTCGCCGCTCGCCATTGTGGAGTTCGAGCCTGATCTGCGGCTGATCAGCTGGACGCGAGGGGCAGAGCGGCTGTTCGGCTGGTCGGCGGAAGCTGTGCTGGGACGTCACGCCGGGACGATCGGGTGGATGGACGCGGAGACGGCGGGCGCGGTGACGCGCCATGTCGCTGCGCTCACACTGGGCGGCGAACAGCGGGACATGCAGGTCCATACGGTCAAACGGATCGACGGCGCCGCGCTGGAATGCGAATTTTATTATTCGCTGCTGCTGGATCATCAGGGCCGGCCGGCATCGGTCAGCGTCCAGATACTGGATATCACCGAACGGCGGCGGGCGGAGGAAACGCAGCATCTTCTGATCGGCGAGCTGAACCACCGGGTCAAGAATACGCTGGCGTCCGTGCAGGCGATCGCGTTCCAGACACTCAAAGGTGCGCCTAGCCCCGCTGAATTCGCCGACAAATTCACCGGTCGCCTGCAGGCTCTGGCGCAGGCCCATTCCCTGCTCAGCCGTCAGACCTGGCAGAGCGCGAGCCTGTCGCAACTGGTGCAGGACCAGCTGGACCTGGGCACGATAGATGAGGGGCGCTGTTCCGTGTCCGGCCCTCAGGTCGAATTGCCGCCCAATCTGGCGCTGCATCTGGCGCTGGTCCTGCATGAACTGGGCACCAATGCCGCCAAATATGGCGCATTGTCCAACCGCGAAGGGCATGTGTTCATCGACTGGCGGATAACGGATGACCGGTTGTTGCTGAGCTGGCGCGAGAGCGGCGGTCCTGCCGTCACCCCGCCCACGCGCAAGGGCTTTGGCACGGTGCTGGTCGAACGAAGCCTGTTGGGGGAGGGCGGGGTCGTCAGCGCCGACTATCCGGTGGAAGGCGTGCACTGGCAGTTCGACCTTCCCTGGTCGCCTGTCGTCGTGGCGGATATGGGACCAGCGCGCCTGTCGACCGGCGGCGCGGCTCCCGAGCCGGTCATCTATGGCGAGCGTCTCAACAGCCACACCATCCTGGAAGGATTGGACTTTCTGGTCGTCGAGGATGAGCCGTTGATCGCATTCGAACTGGCCGATGTGCTGACCGATGCGGGCGCGCGCGTTGTGGGCACGCCATCGACACTGGACGAAGCGGTCGATGCGGTCGAAACGCTTGCGTTCGACGCGGCGATCCTGGACGGCAATTTGCAAGGAGCGGCGGTCGACCAGATCGCCGAGGCGCTGGATCGCCGGGGCATACCTTTTCTGTTTCTGTCGGGTTATGGCCCCGAACATCTGCCCGTCGCCTTCAATGGGCGGCCGCTGCTCAACAAGCCGTTCGACCGGGGCAATCTGCTAACCCTTTTGCGCCACATCGTCGAAGCCGACGCACCCGAACCGTTGCCGGGCCGCCGGGTCGCGGGCTAGGGGGCCAGCACCGTATCGACCGCCTGGGGCAGCGTGTCGGGATAGTCGAGCGTATAGTGCAGGCCCCGGCTTTCCTTGCGATGGAGCGCGGAGCGGACGACGAGGCGCGCGACCTCCAGCAAATTGCGCAATTCGATAAGGTCGGGCGTCACGCGGAAATTGCCGTAATAATCGTCAACTTCCCGCGCCAGCAGGTCGATGCGGTGCTGCGCCCGCTCCAGCCGCTTGGTGGTGCGGACAATCCCGACATAGTCCCACATGAAGCGACGGATTTCCTTCCAGTTATGCTGGACGATGACTTCCTCGTCGCTGTTGGTGACGCGGCTTTCGTCCCAGGCGCGGATCGCGGGTGGTGGGGGCAGCTGATCCCAGGACCCGCGAATATGCTTGGCCGCCGCTTCGCCGAAGACGAAACATTCGAGCAGCGAGTTGGACGCCAGGCGATTGGCGCCGTGCAGGCCGCTTTCGGTCACTTCGCCGGCGGCATAGAGGCCGGGCAGGTCGGTGCGCCCGTCCAGATCGATGATGACGCCGCCGCAAGTATAATGCTGCGCCGGGACGACCGGGATCGGCTCTTTGGTGATGTCGATGTCGAGGTCCAGTAGGCGCGCATAGATGGTGGGGAAGTGATGCTTCACAAATTCGGGCGGCTGGTGGCTGATGTCGAGATGGACATAGTCCAGACCCAGGCGCTTGATTTCATGGTCGATCGCGCGCGCGACGATATCGCGCGGGGCGAGTTCGGCGCGATCGTCGAAACGCGGCATGAAGCGCTCGCCCCCGCCCGGCACCCCGGGGGGGAGCTTCAGATGGCCGCCTTCGCCGCGCACCGCTTCTGTGATAAGGAAATTCTTGACCTCCAGATTATAGAGGCAGGTCGGGTGAAACTGGTTCATCTCCATGTTGGAGACGCGGCAGCCCGCGCGCCAGGCCATGGCGATGCCGTCACCGGTCGCGCCGCGCGGCGCTGTGGAAAAGAGATAGGTGCGGCCCGCGCCGCCGGTGCACAATATGGTCGCGCGGCCGATAAGGGCATCGACGCGCTTGGTCGCCTTGTTGAAGGCATAGACGCCCCAGACATGGCCGTCGCCCGAATAGCGCTCGCCATGGCGTGAGGTAATAAGGTCGATCGCGACCATATCCTCCATCAGCGTGATGTTGGGATTGGCGCGCGCGGCTTTCAGCAAGGCGACCTGCACGGCGTGGCCGGTGGCGTCATCGACATGGACGATGCGGCGGTGGCTGTGCCCGCCCTCCCGCGTCAGATCCCAGCGCTTGCCAAAGGCCTCGCCGCCATCCGCGCTGGGGTTGAAGGGTACGCCCAGCGCCGCCAGCCGCTCGATCGCGGCGGGCGCTTCGGATACGACGAACTCCACCGTCTCGCGATTGTTGAGGCCCGCGCCCGCGACCATCGTGTCATCGACATGCGCCTCGAAACTGTCGCCTGCATCGAGTACAGCGGCAATGCCCCCCTGCGCCCAGTTGGTCGAGCCGCCATCGAGCGCGCCCTTGGCCAGCACCAGCACCTTGCGGTCCTGCGCCAGATTGATGGCGGCGGTGAGGCCGGCGGCGCCGGAACCGATGATGATGACGTCATGGGTGATTGTGGGCATGGATGCCGCTCCTAGCTACGGCTGAATAGCGAGCGAAAGAAGCTGCGCTGTCGGGGTGTGACGGATGTTTGCTCGATGATTGTCCAGTCTGGTCGGCGTCCATCTATTTCCCAAAGATCATGTCGAAAGCCTGTGATGCTTTGGGCCAACTCAATCGGAATTTCGAAAATGAAATCAACCTCAGCGCTATTCCGGTCCTCCTCCTGCTGTTCACGTAACAACCTGCTTCTGATTTCGGGAAGGGTGCTCGGCAAGTCACCGACTAAGGTAAGATCATGCAACGCGGTTTGCGTATCATGAGAGACGCTCCATTTTTCAGCTCCGTCATCAGCGCCGCGTGCCGCGCTGAACATTAGGCCTTCATGCAGTTGGCAGGCAATTGCTCTCTGGGTTGGAAAGGGAAGTTTGACGGATTGCGTTTCTATCCAGCCAAAATCATTCGACCAGATGATGCTCCACCCGTTAGGCAACTGAGCAGCGGAGAAGGGAGCTTCGTTAGCTTCGTCCGATACACCGGTGTCATGGAAGCCGAGCGCATCGAGCAGGGTGGCCTTGTCGAGCGCTTCAAATGCCAGCCATGAAATCTTGAAGCCCATAATATCCCCTCCCTCTTGCCATTTACGCCGCCGCCGTCAGGTGCAGGAAGACGTCCTCCAGGTCCGGATCGCGCGTCACTACGTCCACGATCGACAGGCCGCTGGCCTGCACGGCGCTCAGCACCTGGCCGGCATTGGCGCGGTCCTTGCTGTAGGTGATGGTGAGCGTGCGTTCGCCGGTCAATTCGACCTTTTCAAAGCAGGGCGCGTCCGGCGCGGCCGTGAGGTCGCGATCGACCGTCACCTGCACCACCTTTTCCTGCGCCATGGCGATGAGCTCGCGGGTCGGCTTGTCGGTGATGACCTTGCCATGGTTGATGATGCCGATGCGATCGCACAGTTCTTCGGCTTCCTCGAGATAATGGGTGGTAAGCACGATGGTGACGCCCATGGCATTGAGTTCGCGCACATAGTCCCATAGCTGCTGACGCAATTGCACGTCGACGCCGGCGGTGGGTTCGTCCAGCACCAGAATGGGCGGGGAATGGACCATCGCCTTGGCGACCAGTAGGCGGCGCTTCATGCCGCCCGACAGGGTGCGGGCATAGGCATTGGCCTTGTCATCCAGATGCACCGCGCGCAACAATTCCATCGACCGACGCTTGTCCTTGGGCACGCCGTAGAAGCCCGCCTGGTTTTCCAGCGTTTCCAGCGGCGTGAAAAAGGGGTCGAAGACGATCTCCTGCGGCACGATGCCGATCGAATTCTTGGCATTGCGTGGATTGACGTCGATGTCGAAGCCCCAGATGCGCACGTCCCCCGCGCTCTTGTTCACCATCCCGGCCAGGATGTTGATGGTGGTCGACTTGCCCGCGCCATTGGGACCGAGCAATCCGTAAATCTGGCCGCGCGGAATGGTGAGGTCGATGCCATCGAGCGCACGCTTTCCGCCCTTGTAAACCTTGGTGAGGTTACGGATTTCGATGGCGGCTTGCGGGGCAGGGCGGTCAGTCATTGCTGCTCTATGGGGATCGTGACGGCAGAAGGGAAGAGGGCGGAAGCTTTGATCGGGCAAGCCTGGACCGGCGCTTATGGGCGATTTGGGCCGGCGCGGTGCGGGGTGCGTCAATCGGGCTGAATATGGGCTTGATGATTTCCGCTGTGGCATTTTTCGTGTAGGGACGAGATTCCCAAGGTGTGGGCATGCGTTCCAAAACCTGCACCGCTAATGGCCTTTCCATCCGCCACTCATTTGGAGACTAATGATGAAAATCGCCCTGATTACGGAAAACAGCCAGGCGGCCAAGAATGCGACGATCCATTCGGCATTGACCGCCGTCGCCGAACCGCTGGGCCATGAAGTGTTCAACTATGGCATGTATACGGCCGAGGATAAGGCCTCGCTGACCTATGTCATGAACGGTATCCTGACCGGCATCCTGCTCAATTCCAAGGCGGTCGACTTCGTCGTCACCGGCTGCGGCACCGGCATGGGATCGATGCTGGCATGCAACGCCATGCCCGGCGTGTTCTGCGGACTGGTGATCGACCCCACTGACGCGTTCCTGTTCGCGCAGATCAACGATGGCAACGCCATTTCCATGCCCTATGCCAAGGGTTTTGGCTGGGCTGCCGAGCTGAACCTGCAGGATGTCTACCGCAAGCTGTTCGAAGGCGAGCGTGGTCTTGGCTATCCCAAGGAGCGGGCGGAAATCATGGCGAAGAACCGCGGCATCCTGAAATCCCTGAAGGACGCATCGTGCAAGGACATGGTGACCGTGCTGAAGTCGATCGATCAGGATCTGCTCAAGGCCGCGATCGCTGGCGAACGCTTCCAGGAATATTTCTTTGCCAACGCGCAGGATGAGGCGATCCGCGATTATGTGAAGGGCGTGCTGGAAGGCGCGCCCGCACTCGCAGACGCCTGAGCCTGACACAACCGGGCGGCCATCGCGCCGCCCGGTTCGCCCTCAAAAATCTTCGGCGATGTCCATGAGGCCGAGCAGCGTCTTCGGCGCGACCTGCCGCCAGCTGGCGCGAAGCCGATCGCTGATATGGTCCCAGTCGTTGACGCCCTGGTCCAGCCGGATGCCGACCCAGTCCGTACCGAAATAGGCGGGGCGGTAATAGCGGTCCGGGTCGGCTTCGATCAGCGTCGCCTGTTCATCCGGCGCGGTGGTCTTGACCAGCAGCGCCACTATGCCGTCGCCATGATGGTCGCGGGTGAACCAGGCGAATTTCTTGCCCTTTTCGATCCCGAAACACGGCATGCCGTGGGAGATGACCTCGTCCGCCTGGGGCAGGGCAAGGGCAATTTCCCGGACGCGATTGAGCATCCATTCGGGCTGCTGTTCGCGCGTGACGAACTCCGCCAGCGTGCGCGAATAGAGCTGATGTTCGGCGATAAGAATACGGGCGGCCAGGCTGTCGGCGCTGTCGCCGGGCAGGATGGCCACGGGGGTTTGCGCCAGCACCGGTCCATCGTCCAGTTCCGCCGTGACGATATGCACCGAACACCCGGCATGGCTGTCCCCGGCATCGATCGCCCGCTGGTGCGTGTCGAGGCCCTTATATTTGGGGAGCAGGCTGGGATGGATGTTGAGCATCCGGCCGTCCCATGCCCGCACGAATTCGGGCGACAGAAGCCGCATATAGCCCGCCAGCGCGACATAGTCCGCACCCGCAGCGCGCAGTTGCGCATCGATGATCGAATCAAATTCGGCGCGTTTCAGCCCTTTGTGACTCTGGCCAAAGGTCGCGATGCCCTCCGCCTCGGCCAGCGCCAGACCCGGTGCCGCCGGATCATTGGCGGCGACTAGCACGATCTCATAAGGACAGCTGTGCGCCTTTGCGGCGTAGAGCAACGCCGCCATATTCGATCCCCGCCCGGAAATCAGAACAGCGACCCTGGCCTTTGCCATCATTTTCCCTCCGTTCCGCCGGACAAGGTTGGTGGCATCACCCCAGATGGGTGGCCGACCAGGCGGCTTTGGCGCTCCAGCTTTCGGCGCTGCCCCGGACGGTGCAGCCCTTGTCCCCGGTCACGACGGCGCCGATGGCGAACACGGTTTCGCCCGCATCCTCCAACGCCTTTGTGACGGCGGTGACATGCGCTTCATCGACGGCGAGCACCATGCCGATGCCGCAGTTGAAGGTGCGCGCCATTTCTTCGGGTTCGATATGCCCCTGCGCCTGCAGGAAGGCCATCAGCCGGGGCTGGTCCCAGGCGTCAGCTTCAATCACGGCGTGGGCGCCGTCGGGCAGGACGCGCGGGACATTTTCCAACAGCCCGCCCCCGGTGATATGCGCCAGCGCGTTGACGAGGCCCGCCCGCACCAGCGGCAGCAGGCTCTTCACATAGATACGCGTGGGCGCCATCAGCGCGTCGACCAGCAGCATGTCCTGGTCGAACAGGGCAGGGCGGTCGAGCTTCCACCCCTTGTCGGCGGCGAGGCGGCGGACCAGCGAATAGCCGTTGGAGTGCACGCCCGAAGAGGCGAGGCCCAGCAGCACGTCGCCGGCCTTGACCCGATTACCGGTCAACGCCTTGGATCGTTCCACCGCCCCTACGCAAAAACCCGCAAGGTCATAGTCGCCGTCCGCATACATGCCCGGCATTTCGGCGGTTTCGCCGCCAATGAGCGCGCAGCCCGCCTGACGACATCCTTCTGCGATGCCGGCGATGACGCGTTCGGCGACGCCGCTTTCCAGCCGGCCGGTCGCGTAATAATCGAGGAAGAAGAGTGGTTCGGCGCCCTGCACGATGAGGTCATTGGCGCACATCGCGACCAGGTCGATGCCCACGCCATCATGGCGGTCATGGTCGATCGCCAGCTTGAGCTTGGTGCCGACGCCATCATTGGCGGCGACCAGCAGTGGATCGTCATAGCCCGCCGCCTTCAGATCGAAAAAGCCGCCAAAGCCGCCCAGTTCCGCGTCCGCACCCGGCCGGCGCGTCGCCTTGGCCAGGGGCGCGATGGCGCGGACCAGGGCATTGCCAGCGGCGATGTCGACGCCAGCCTTGGCGTAGCTGTAGGATTCGTTGTCGCTCATGATCAGCGCCCCTAGAACAAAGAGGCGCAAAACGGAAGCTTGGCATCCCGGGCATTACACGCCAAAAGGGCGCGCGTGAGCCTCAGCCCGTCCCTGTCCCGTCCCCTTTCCCGGCCCGTGGCGCTCTTGCGCCTCCTGTCCCGGCCCATCCAGATCGCGGTCGCCATCGCCCTTGGCCTGCTGGCCGCCGCTCTGTTTGCCCAGATGGAGGGGGAACGCGGCGTCCCGCCGATCGCCAGCGGCGGCGATTTTGAGGTGACGGGCGTCAAGGTGGACGTGGAGGCCAAGGACGCCGACAGCGCCCGTTATGCCGGCTGGCGCATGGCGCAGCGGCAGGCGTGGCGCATGTTATGGAGCCGCACCCATGGCGGGGCGGGCGCGCCTGCACTGTCCGATTCGCAGCTGGAAGGCATGATTTCTGGGATCGAGATCGAGCAGGAGCAGATCGGCCCGACGCGCTATGTCGCGACGCTGGGCGTCATGTTTGATCGTGCGCGCACCGGGCAGTTGCTCGGCGTGTCGGGCAATGTCCGCCGGTCGCCGCCGCTGCTCGTCATTCCAGTGATGTGGGATGGCGGTTCCGCCGTGTCCTATGAGCGGACCAATGAATGGCAGAAGGCCTGGGCGCGCTATCGGACGGGTGAAAGCGCCATCGATTACGTGCGTGTCGCCGGATCGATCGCCGATCCGATCCTGCTTAATGCCGGCCAGACCGGGCGGCGCGGCCGCCTGTGGTGGCGGGTGCTGCTGGACCAATATGGCGCGGCCGATGTCGTCATTCCGATCGTGCGGCTGGAGCGCGCCTATCCCGGCGGTCCGATCACGGCAACCTTCACCGCGCGCTATGGTCCCGACAACAGCCTGATCGGCAGCTTCGCGCTGCGCGCGTCCAACGCCAGCGGCCTGGCGCAGATGCTGGACGAGGGCGCAAAGCGGATCGATGCGCTATATACAGACGCACTGAACGACGGCCGCCTGCGTCCTGACCCGTCGCTCATCATCGAGGAGCCGGTCGATCCCGCCGCGCTGGAGATTGAGAATGCCATCGAGGCGCCGATCGAGGCGGTCGATGTGCCGGTGCCGGGCGCCAGCACGACGGGCAGCTTCACGATCCAGTATGACACGCCCGACGTCAGCTCCGTTGGCGCGGGCGAATCGGCGGTCCGGTCTATTCCGGGCGTACGCTCGGCATCGACCAGCAGCCTGGCGCTGGGCGGCACGTCGGTGATGCAGGTCGGGTTTGACGGCAGCATCGACATGCTGCGGACCGGACTTCAGGCGCGCGGATATCAGGTCGCCGTAGCCGGGACGACGCTGCGCATCACGCGGCGACAGGCGCCGCCGCCCGCCCAATGAGCCAGATCAGCCTTCCGTTCGAAGGCCATGGGGGGAAGGGCGACGACGATTTTCTGGTGAGCGAGTCCAATCAGGTCGCCGTCGCCTATTTGGAGCGCTGGCGCGAATGGCCGCTGTCCATCGCCGTGCTGGTCGGACCGGCCCGGTCGGGACGCTCGATGCTGGCGCGTCAGTTCGCCCGCATGAGTAGCGGAGATGTCATCGACGATGCGCAGGAGGCAGGCCGTCCGCTGGACGATCATCGGCTGTTCCACGCTTGGAACGCCGCGCAGACGGACCATCGCCCGCTCTTGCTGGTGGGGCAGGCGCCGCCGGCCAGCTGGCCCGCCACCTTGCCCGACCTGCGATCCCGGCTGGCCGCCGTTCCCCATGTCGCCATCGATGCGCCCGACGAGATGCTGACGCGCGCGCTCATCCAGCGCAGTTTCGATACCGCTGGCGCGGCCTATTCCCCCGATGTGCCAGACTGGCTGGCGCGGCGGATCGAGCGGTCCTATGCCGCCATCGACATGATCACGCGCCTGCTGGATCGCGCCGCCTTGTCATCTGGACGCAAGATTTCGGTCGCAATGGCGAAAGAGGCCCTGCAATCCGCGGGTATCCTGCCTATAGTCCCGTCCGATCCTTCCTCAGCGCAACGCGAGTAGTCCGTGGCCGAAGCCGATCCCATTGCCAATCTGTCGCTGCCCAGCGATCGCTATTTCAATCGCGAGCTGTCCTGGCTGGCGTTCAACCAGCGCGTGCTGGAAGAGGCGATGAACCGCGCTCATCCGCTGCTGGAGCGATTGCGCTTCCTGTCGATTTCGGGCGCGAATCTGGACGAGTTTTTCTCTGTCCGCGTCGCGGGCCTCAAGGGGCAGCAGTTGCAGAATGTCGACATGCGCTCCGCCGACGGGCTGACGCCGGCGCAGCAATTGTCCGCCATCACCGAGACGACGGGCACGCTGATGCGCGCGCAGCAGAAAGTATGGGGCGCGCTGCATGGCGAACTGACGCAGGTGGGGGTGGAGGTCATCGGGCCATCGGCCGAGATGGACAATGTCTGCGCCGCCTGGCTGCGCGAGCATTTCCTGACACAGATATTCCCGATCCTGACGCCCCAGGCGCTCGACCCGGCGCATCCCTTTCCCTTCATTCCCAATCAGGGGCTGTCGATCGTTTTCGATCTGGAGCGCCTGTCGGACAAGCAGCCGATCCGCGAGCTGGTGATGATCCCTTCCTCGCTCGCGCGGTTCGTGCGCGTGCCGGGGGAACCGGCGCGCTACATGGCGCTGGAGGCGGTGATCCGGCGCTTTTCAGCAGACCTTTTCCCCGGCTATCGCGTCCGCAACAGCGGCGTGTTCCGCATCATCCGCGACAGCGATATCGAGATCGAGGAGGAAGCCGAGGATCTGGTCCGCTATTTCCGCAGCGCCATCAAGCGCCGCCGGCGCGGGCGCGTCATCCGCATGGAGATTGAGGAGCGCATTCCCGAGCCGGTCGAGGAAATGCTGCAGGACATGCTCCAGGGGCATGAGGCGATCATCGAGGAAGTGGAGGGCTTTGTCGGCATCGGCGACCTGTCCGGCATCGTCGACGAGGACCGGCCCGACCTCAAATTCGAACCCTATGCCCCGCGCTTTCCCGAGCGCATCCGTGAATATGGCGGCGACTGTTTTGCGGCGATCCGGGCGAAGGACATCGTCGTCCATCACCCCTATGAAGCCTTCGACGTCGTCATATCCTTCCTGAAACAGGCGGCGTCCGACCCTGATGTGGTCGCGATCAAGCAGACGCTCTATCGCGCGGGCAAGCAATCGGCGATCATCCGGGCGCTGATCGACGCGGCCGAAGCGGGCAAGTCCGTGACCGCCGTGGTCGAGCTCAAGGCGCGATTCGACGAGGAACAGAATCTGATGTGGGCGGACGCGCTGGAGCGCGCGGGCGTTCAGGTCGTCTATGGCTTCATCGACTGGAAAACCCATGCCAAGGTGTCGATGGTCGTGCGGCGCGAAGGGGAGCAGTTTCGCACCTACTGCCATTTCGGCACCGGCAATTATCACCCGATCACCGCGCGCATCTATACCGACCTCAGCTTCTTTACCGCTGATCCCGATTATGGCCGCGATGCCGCCGCGCTGTTCAACTATATCACCGGCTATGTCGAACCGCAGGGGCTGGAGAAACTGGTGATGAGCCCGCGCGACCTGCGCAATCGCCTGTGCGAATTGATCGAGGCGGAAATCGACCATGTGCGCGCCGGGCGACCCGGCACCATCTGGGCCAAGATGAACAGCCTGGTCGACCCGGCCATCATCGAAAAACTCTATGCCGCCAGCAATGCCGGCGTGCGGATCGAACTGATCGTGCGCGGCATCTGCTGCCTGCGGCCGGGGGTGCCGGGCATGTCGGAGAATATCCGGGTAAAATCGGTCGTCGGCCGGTTCCTTGAGCATAGCCGCATCACCGTGTTCGGCAATGGCAAGGCGCTGCCCAACAATGGCGCGAAAGTCTATATCAGCTCGGCCGACTGGATGCCGCGCAATTTCGATCGCCGCGTGGAATTCCTCGCCCCGGTGGAAAGCGGCACCGTGCACGACCAGATCGTCGATCAGGTGATGGTCGCCAACCTCATAGATACGGAACAGAGCTGGGAGCTGGATGCCGAAGGCCATTATAGCCGCGTCGAAATGGGCGAAAAGCCGTTCAACCTGCATCGCTATTTCATGACCAATCCCTCGCTTTCGGGACGCGGCGCGGCGCTGGACAGCGACGCCGTCCCGACCTTGCGTTTGCGCAGCGGGGGTTGAGCGACGCCATGAATTCGATGCTGAGCCGTGTCCGGGCCGTAGCCGAACAGATGGTGACTTCGCCCGAGCCCGCCCATGCGCGCACGGCGATCATCGACATCGGATCGAACAGCGTGCGCCTGGTCATCTATGACGGGCCGCGCCGCATCCCCTTCATCCTGTTCAATGAAAAGGTGATGGCGGGGCTGGGTGCCTCGCTCGCCCGCACCGGAGCGATCGAGCCCGAAGCGAAGGAGCGGGGCCTGCGCGCCCTTGGCCGCTTTGCGCATCTGTGCCGGTCGATGAAGGTCGCGGAAATACGCTGCGTCGCCACGGCGGCGGTGCGCGATGCGACCAACGGCCCCGACTTCATCGCCCGCGCCAAGGCCATGGGGCTGACGGTCGAATTGCTGACCGGCGCGCAGGAGGCGATCGGCGCGGCCATGGGCGTCTTGTCGGGCATTCCGGGCGCGGACGGCATTGTCGGCGATCTGGGCGGCGGCAGCCTGGAACTGGCGCGGGTGCGGGGCGGGGCGGTGGAACAGACCATATCGCTGCCGCTGGGCGTGCTGCGCCTGCCGCAGATCCGCGCCAAGGGGCCGCGCGCATTGGAGCGCTCCGTCGCCAAGATGCTGGACAAGGCCGGATGGACGCCGGAGCCGGGCCTGCCCTTCTACATGGTCGGCGGGTCGTGGCGGGCGCTGGCGCGCTTCGACATGCAGCTCACGCATTTTCCGCTGCCGGTTGTCCATCAATATGAGATGACGGCTGCGCGCGCGGAGCAGCTGACCCGCATCGTCAGCCATGTCGACAAGGCGCGGCTGAAACAGATTCCGGCCATGACGGGATCGCGCGTGCCGACGCTGCCCGATGCCGCTGCCTTGTTGTCGGTGGTGGTGCGCCAGCTCAAATCGAGCCGGCTGGTGGTGTCCGCCTATGGCCTGCGCGAAGGATTGCTGTACGAAGCGCTGCCGCCCGAAATCCGGGGGCATGATCCCCTGTTGGTCGCGGCCGAGGCGGAAGGGGAGGCGCAGGCGCGCTTTCGCGGCCATGGGGACAGAATCGACCGCTGGATCGCCCCGTTGTTCACCGATGACGATGCCTCGGCGCGCCGCATTCGCCGGGCCGCCTGCCTGCTCGCCGATGTCAGCTGGCGCGCCAATCCCGATTTTCGGGCCGAGCGCGGCGTGGAAATCGCGCTGCACAGCAATTGGGTCGGCATCGACGCGGCGGAACGGGCGATGCTGGGACAGGCACTTTGCAGCCATTTTGGCGGCGGCGTTGCGCCGCTGCCCGCGCTGGAGCGAATCGCCAGGCCCGACCGGTTGCAGCGCGCCATCCTGTGGGGCCTTGCCATCCGACTGGCCCAGCGCATGTCGGGCGGAGTCGAAGCCCCCTTGGCGGTATCGCGGCTGGAGCGGCACGACGACCGCATCGACCTGTACCTGCGCGCAGAGGACGCCGATCTCTATGGCGAGGCCGTTGAACGTCGCCTGCGCCATCTGGCCCAAGCCATGACGCTCAAATATCGGATGATGAACAGCTGACGGGCGCGGGGGCGCCGCTGCCCGTCAAACGCTGATAGCGCTTATTCGCTCTCGCCCGTGGTCGGCGTGGCGGGGCCGCCGGCTGTGGCGGCACCGGCGGGTGCCGCGCCTTCGACGCTCTCGGCGGCATTGGTCGCGTTGCCCGCCGCTTCGGCTGGCGTGGCGCTCGCTTCGGCCGGCTCGGCGTCTGCAGCGGGAAGGGGGAGGTTGGACCCCTGCGTATTCAGCCAGGCGATCAGGTTGGCGCGGTCGGCGGGATTGCCAAGGCCGGCGAAGGTCATCTTGGTGCCCGGCGCGAATTCACGCGGGCTTGTGAGCCAGGCGTCCATATTTTCGAACGTCCACTGGCCGCCCTTGCTCTTGAGCGCGTCGGAGAAGGCAAAGCCCGCCTTGCCCACGGCGATTGCTTCGCCGACCGTTCCCCACAGGTTGGGACCGATGCCGTTGGCTCCGCCCTGATTCACGGTGTGGCACGCGGCGCATTTGGCAAAGACCTTCTCGCCCGCCGCGACGTCGGCGCTCGCGAGCAGCGTGTTGAGGCTGGGGCCGCTGTCGCCGCCTTCGCCCTCGGCCTCCACGCCTTCAATCGCGTAGCCCATCTTTTCGGGGCGTTCGGTATCGAAATATTTGGAACTGACGATCGCGCCACCCAGGGCGATAATGCCCGCAAACAAAGCCCAGCCCGCCACGGTATTGAAACGATCGCCCATCTCGCTCGACTTCCCTTGCTCTTGTCTGGCGGCTGTCAGTCGCGCCCCCTCTTGTGCGCTGCCATAATGGGGCTGGCGCGATGGTGCAAGCCGGGTTGATAGACGAATGCGCAGGGCGCTTGCGCCGGCCGGGGGGAAATCCTAAGCGCGCAGGCGCAAATGGAAAATTATCCTGCCCCCGCCCGCGCGATCGTCGCAGACCTGGCCGCCAAGGCCGCAGCCGATCCGGCGCGCGCCGTCGCCTATCAGGGCGCTCCGGGCGCCAATTCGCATCTGGCGGCGCTGGGCTATGCGCCCGATTGCGTGCCATTGCCCTGCTTTGCGTTTGAAGATGCGATCGATGCCGTGCGCAAGGGTGAGGCCGACCGTGCCATCATCCCGATCGAAAACAGCCTGCACGGGCGCGTGGCGGACATGCATTTCCTGCTGCCCGAATCGGGCCTCCACGTCATCGACGAATATTTCCTGCGTATCCGTCATTGCCTGATGGCGCCCGATGCGACGCCCGTGACGAGCGCGGTCAGCCATGTCCAGGCGTTGGGCCAATGCCGCCACTATCTGCGCGAACGCGGTATCCAGCCGGTCGCCTATGCCGATACGGCGGGCGCGGCGGCGCTGGTCGCCGAACGCAAGACGCCGGGGGAAGGGGCGATCGCGCCCTATCTGGCGGCCGAACTTTATGGGCTGCGGCTGATCGCGGAGAATATCGAGGATAGCGACGATAATATGACCCGCTTTCTGGTGCTGGCGCGCGAGGCGAAAAGGCCGGTCGCGGGCATCGGCCCGGTCATGACCACCTTCCTGTTCGAAGTGAAGAATGTGCCGGCCGCGCTATACAAGGCGATGGGCGGCTTTGCGACCAATGGCGTCAACATGACCAAGCTGGAAAGCTATCAACGCGGCGCCAGCTTTGCCGCCACGGAATTTTTCTGCGACATCGAAGGCATGCCGGGCGATGCGGCGGTCGATCGGGCGCTGGCGGAGCTGGAATTCCACACCAAATGGGTGCGGCAACTGGGCAGTTATCGGCAGGCGCGCCCGCGCACCTGAGGCGCGACGCTCCAGTCGGCGGCTGGGCAAGCGTCGAGGAAAAGCCCGGCGCGCTCCACCCTTTCGCCCGCCTTGCTTCAAGGCTATAGGCCGCCCATGGTCGCAGCTATCCTTCTGTCCGCCCTGGCGATGAGCGTCATCGTCGGCGTGCGCTACCTGGTGGCAAGCGGCGGCTTTGCGCTGGCGACCCGTATTCGCCAGCCCGGTCTCTACCGGGGGCTGGAGCGGCAGATGGGCCGCGAAATGCGCTGGTCGCTTCTTTCGGCCTTCATCTACGGCGTGCCGGCGGGGATCGTCGCCTGGGGCTGGCAGGCGCGGGGCTGGACGCGGATATACAGCGACATCAGCGACTATCCGCTCTGGTATCTGCCGCTGTCGGTGCTGCTCTACCTGCTGGCGCATGACTGCTGGTTCTACTGGACCCATCGCTGGATGCACCAGCCACGCCTGTTCCGCATCGCCCACGCCGTCCATCATGCCAGCCGCCCGCCGACCGCCTGGGCGGCGATGAGCTTTCATCCCTGGGAAGCGCTTACCGGAGCGATCGTCATTCCAGGCCTCGTGTTCCTGATCCCCATCCATGTCGGCGCGTTGGCCGTCGTCCTGACCGTCATGACGATCATGGGGGTCAGCAATCATATGGGGTGGGAGATGTTTCCGCGCTGGATGGTGCGCGGTCCGATGGGCGCCTGCCTGATCACGGCGAGCCATCATCAGCGCCACCATGAATATTATGCTTGCAATTATGGGCTATATTTTCGTTTCTGGGACCGTCTATGCGGCACCGACAAGGGGCTGGGTGAATTTGTGAAGGGGCGCGCGTGAAGGCGGTCAGTCTCAGTCTGGTAGCATATCTGGTCATGGGCGCGGCGCCCGTCACCCTGCCGCAGCCGCTCAGCATGGCGCTGGAGGGGCTGCGGTCGGCCAAGGGGCAGATATTGATCTGCGTCACCCGCGACCCGGATCATTTCCCCGATTGCACCGATGATCCCGACAAGCGGCATTTCGCCATCCCGGCGTCCAGCGACACGGTGACGCTGGGGCAGTTGACGCCGGGCAGTTATGCCATCGCCATCATTCACGACGAAAATCGCAATGGCCGGCTGGATACCTTTGCCGGCATTCCGCGCGAAGGCGTCGGCTTTTCGCGCAACCCCGTGCTGCGTTTCGGCGCGCCCAGTTTCCGCTCCGCCAGTTTCACGATCAGCGGCGCGCCGGTCGAGCAGGATATCCAGCTCAAATATTTCCTGTGATGGCAATCGGGAACCTGTAACCCCCCCGAAACATTCTGCCTTCCGAAGTAATATTGGAAACAGGGGTCTTCATGCCATCCATCCGTAGCCTTGTGGCCGCGACTTTTGTCGCGTCCCTGTCCTTTGCGGCGTCCGCCCAGGCACAGGAGGTGGAGGATCACAGCAACCTCACGGTCGGCGTCGGCGCCGCCGTGATACCAAGCTATGAAGGGTCGGACGATTATCGCGTCATTCCCGTGCCGCAGCTGCGCGGCAAGGTGCATGATTTCGCCTTCTGGACGCGCGGGCCGGCCTTGTTCGTCGATGTCATCCCCAATCGCAGCGACGACGGCATCGATGTCCAGCTTGGCCCCGTGGTCGGCGCACGATTCGATCGCACCAGCCGCAAGCGCACCAAGGACGACGCGGTTGCCGCGCTGGGCAAGCTCGACACCGCGATCGAGGTGGGCGGTTTCGTCGGCATTGGCAAGACCGGCGTGATTACCAGCGCCTATGACAATCTGTCGGCGCGCGTCACCATCACCAAGGATGTGGCCGGCGCGCATGACAGCATCATCGTGACGCCTGCGATCGAATATTTCACCCCCCTGTCGATCCGCAGCTTTGTCGGTCTGGGCGTGTCGGCCGATTATGTTGGCAAGAAATTCGGCCGCTATTATTTCGACGTAACGCCCGATCAGGCGGTGGCGAGCGGGCTGCCCGCTTATGATCGCGCTGGCGACGGGTCCGGCTTTCGCAAGATCAACCTCAACCTGACCGGCGGCTATTCCCTGTCGGGTGACATTCGCCGGGGTTGGACGCTCTTTGCGCTTGGCGGCTATTCGCGCATGCTTGGCGATTATGCGGACTCGCCTGTGGTCGCGATTGCCGGGTCGAAGAATCAGTGGATCGGCGCAGTCGGGGTCGGCTACACCTTCTAAGCGCCATTCTGCCTTGTTCCTTGGGGGTGACGCCCCACATAAGGCGCTGTAAGGCAGCGGCCTTGACGGACCAAATTGGCAGGAGATGACGACGTGGCGACCCTGGGACTGAGCGACACCGAAAAGGCGGCGGTTGAGGCGTTTCGCCGCGATGTCGTCGATCCTTCGCGCACCAGCCTGGTCATTGTCGATTTCTGGGCGGAATGGTGCGGACCGTGCAAACAGCTGGCGCCGGTCATCGAAAAGGTCTGCGCCGACTATGCCGCCAAGGGCGTCAAGCTGGTCAAGGTCAATGTCGATGAAAATGGCTTTATCGCAAGCCAGTTTCGCGTGCAGTCCATACCCACGGTCTACGCCGTGTTTCAGGGTCAGCCAGTAGCCGATCTGTCGCAGGCGCGGACAGAAGGACAGTTCAAGCAATATCTCGACCAGTTGCTGGCCCAGCTGCCGATCGAGTCCGATGAAAAGGCGTTGCAACAGGAGGTCGCGCCGCTGATCGCCATGGGTGAGGAAATGCTCGCGGGCGGCGAACATGAGCGTGCTCTGTCGATCTTTTCCCAGATCGCGGAGATGGACCCGGACAATGCCGAGGTCGTCAGCGGTCAGGCGCGTGCCCTCATCGCTCTTGGCCAGTTGGACGACGCCGAAGCGCTGATCGCCAGCTTGTCGCCAGAAGTGGCGAAGCATCCGGCCATCGATCAGGCCCGAGCGGCGATCGCGTTGAAGCGCGAAGCGCGGCCCATGACCGATCTGTCCGACCTCGAATCCAAAGTCGCGGCCGATCCCGACGATCATCAGGCGCGGTTCGACTTGGCGGCGGGCCTGATGGGCAATGGCGATCGCGATGGCGCCGCCGACATGCTTCTGGAAAGCGTCCGACGCGACCGCGCCTGGAACGATGGTGCGGCGCGCGCGCAACTGGTCAAGATTTTCGAGGCCGTGGGTCTGGAAGATCCCTGGGTGGCGGCGCAACGGCGCAAGCTGTCGCAGATATTGTTCGCGTAACGGCGATGGCGACGACGCGCGTCTCCATCTTTCCCTTGTCCGGGGCTTTGCTGCTGCCGGGCATGGACTTGCCGCTGCACATTTTCGAGCCGCGCTATCGCGCCATGATTCATGACGCGATGGCGCGCGATCGCCGGATCGGCATGATCCAGCCGCGGGGCGAAGGCCCGGTGCCGACGCTCTATGATGTCGGATGCCTGGGTCATGTGAGCCATATCGAGGCGCTGGAGGATGGCCGTTTCAACATCATCCTGACGGGACTTGCGCGCTTTCGGGTTCTGCGCGAGTTGCCGGTCGCGACGCAATTCCGCCAGATCGAGGCGGAGGTGGAGCAGGCGCCGGACGAGGACGAAGTGCTGTCGGCCGTGGAGCGTGCGGCGCTGGAGCAGGAATCGCGGCGCTTTGCCGACATGCTGGGCTATGTCGTCGACTGGACGGCGGTGTCGCGGTTGGATGACGTGGCTCTGGTGAATGGCATCGCCCAGATCGCGCCCTTTGATCCTGCATCCAAGCAGACGCTGCTGGAAGCCGACAGCCTGTCCGAACGATCGGAACGGATCATTCAGCTGATGCAGATTATCGGCCGGATCGAGCGCGACGGCGGCGCGACGTTGCAATGAACGATGCGACCGATGAGGTGCCACCAATAGACCCATGGCTGCTGGGCAAGCTGGTCTGCCCGGTGACACGCACGCAACTGCGCTGGGATGCCGGGAGGCAGGCTCTGGTGTCAGACGCGGCCATGCTCGCCTTTCCCGTGCGCGATGGCGTGCCGGTGCTGGTGGCGCGGGAAGCGTCTGCGCTGTAAGACGCGGTTAAGCAGCCGCTGATATGAGGTGCCTCGCGCCGAGCCGTCACAGCTGTTAGGGTGATCCCGATGTTCTTGCAATTGGCCCTTCTTGGTCTGGCGACCCCGAGCGTCGCGGCCGCAACGGCTGCTCCGCCGGCCGCCAACCCGGTCCCCCTGGTCGAAACCCGGGGATTGACCTGCGCCGACGAAAGCTCCGTTCGCGATATCGTGATTGATTTCACTGCGGGGCGCTGGCGCGAAGCCGGGCGCGAATGGAGCAAGATCGTCGCGCAGGACGATGCGACGATCACATTGGTCAAGCAGGGCGGCGGGCTGCTGAGCGACCTGCGCCGGGTCGAGCGGTTGGACCGCGCGACGCTGGTACTGTCGACCGAACTGCACACGGGCCTGATCGACGAGAAACGCGCCTATCATTGCCGCATCGTGCCGCCTTTCGATGCGGAACGGCAGATTTAGGGCAGCGCTAGTTCACCGCAGCGCGGCGATACATTCGACTTCCAGGGGCGCGCCCAACGCCAGGCCATTCGCGCCGAAGGCGCTGCGGGCGGGTAGGCGCTTGCCCTTGAAATAGGGCAGATAGGCTGCGTTGAACCGTGGCCAGTCCGTCATGTCGGCCAGCATCACCGTGCATTTGACGATGTCGCCATAATCCAGCCCGTTCGATGTCAGGATCGCGCCGATCGCGTCCATCGCGCCTTTGACGGCGGCATCGAATCCGTCGGTATGCCGATCCATGCCTTCAGGCACCTGACCGATCTGGCCGGACAGGAAAAGAAGGCCGCCCGCGGGCACGGCAGGCGAAAAGGGCAATTGCGCGGGCACAGGCGGCGGGGCTGCGGCGGGCTGGGCCAAGGCCGGCGCGGCGGTGCACAGCAGAAGAGCAGTGAGGGCAGATTTCATGGTGATCTCTCCTTTAAGGGTCAGGCGCGGGGCAGCGCGCCGAGCAGCCGCTCGACATCGCGCATATCGGTAAAGACCGATGGGGCGATCCGAAAATGATGATCGTGCAGCGATAGGCGCACCTGCGCGCGCGTCAGGGTAGCGGCCAGCCTTGCCCGAGCGTCGGGCAGAAGGGCGGTGAGCAGGGGCGTGCGCGCGTCGGCGGGCGTGATGAGACGATAGCCTTTGGCTGTCAGCCCTTCCCGCAACGCGCCGATCATCTGCTGCGCATGGGCCTGGATCGCCGGGACGCCGATGGCCGCGATATAATCAAGGCCATGGTCGATCGCGGGGATGACGGCCTGCGCATAGGTGCCAGTGCCGAAATGGCCGAGCGCGCCGGTCCGGTGGACATAGCTGGTGGGGGCTGGCCCTGGCGGGTCCATGGGATAGACATGGGTTTGCGGCGGCGACAGGCCGATGCCCGGCGCAGCGCCGGGCGCGGCAAAGCCATAATAGCCAAAGTCCGCCAGCCGAAGGTCATCCAGAATGCCGCGCCGGGCATAGAGAAAGCCCAGGCCAAAATCGCCCATCAACCATTTATAGGTGGCGCAGGCGGTGAAATCGACGCCGCTGTCGTGCAGGTCGACCGGCACCGCGCCGGCGGCATGGATGATGTCGGCATAGACCAGCGCCCCGACCGCGTGGGCGAGCGCGCAGACCGCCTTCAGGTCATGCTGGAACCCGTTATAGGTTGATACGAGCGAGAGGCTGACCAGCCCGGTGCCAGGCGTGATCGCGCGGGCCATGTCCTCCAGCAAGATGCGCCCGTCGCGCGCCCGAACCCAGGTTACGTCGACGCCTTGGCTGGCCAGTTCCTGATACATGGGGAAGGCGGCGTAGAAATGCAGCGTGTCGGTTACGATGCGGCCGCCAGCGCCGGGAAACCCCAGCGCGCGCAGCACGGCCTGTTCGCCCATGGTGGTCGATTGCACCCATGTCACTTCACCAGGATCGGCATTAACCAGCCGCGCGAAACGGGCGATCGTGGCGGCGCGATCCACCGGCGGCGGCGCGGCAGGATCAAGCGTGCGGCCCGCGGCATAGGCATCCATTGCGCGCCGCGCGCCAAGGATCATCGGGTGGATCGACGCGCTGTCCAGATAGGCGACGGGGGTCGGCGCGAAACTGGACTTGTCGGGCAGGGCAGGGGGACTGGCGGCTGCTGCCTTGACCGCCACCGGTGTCGCGAGCGCAGAGCCGATCGCCTGCCGCCGGGACAGCGTCACGCCAGAACTTTGAGCAGGGCGGTCTTAAACGCCTGCATCTCCGCTGCCGTACCGATGGATACGCGCACCCAGTCGTCCATATGCTTGCGCGGTCCGCCAATGAAGATGCGATCGCGCGCGAGCGCGGCCGTCACATCGGCCCCCGGTCGGCCGACATGGATCATCAGAAAACTCGCTTCGCTGGGCAAGGCGCGCAGGCCCTGCGCCGCGCACCAGGCAATGAGGTCGTCACGCACGGCCTTGTTCTGCGCCTTGCGCATGGGCACCAGATCCGCGTCGAGCAGGCTGGCTTCGGCTGCGATCACGGCGGGCATGGGCGTGATGTTGACGCCATGGCGCGCCATTCCGTCCAGCAAATCCTTGCGCCCGGCGATCAGGCCGCAGCGCAGGCCTGCAAGGCCATAAATTTTGGAAAAGGTGCGCGTCACCAGCAGGTCGGCACCCGATGCCACCAGGTCGAGGCAGCTTTGCGCGTCGCTGAACTGGATATAGGCTTCGTCTACAAGGAGGATGCTGTCCTTTGGCTTGTTGGCGAGCAGCCAGTCGATGTCCGCCCGCGCCACCGGCAGGCCGGTCGGGTTGTTGGGATTGCACAGATAATAAACGCCTGCATCGGGCGCGGCGGCCAGCAATGCCCTGGGGTCGGCCTTGAAATCGCCCGACAACGGCACCGCGACCGATCGCGTCACGCTTTCATTGCTAAGGCCGAGGAATCCCTGATCGAATGTCGGTTCGAAATAGGCGATTGGCCGTTCCTGCGAACTGTAGCTCAGCGCGACCGAGCGCAGCGGCATGAAGGAACCGGGGTGAACCTGAACCTGGTCGGCGGCGAGGCCATTTTGCCGGGCGAACAGGCTTTCCAGCTTGCCGGCAAAGGCCATGCCATAACGCCCGGACAGGGGCGGCAATCCGGCCAGCGCCGCCAGCGCGGCGGGGCCGGGCCCCACGGGATGTTCGTTGCTGTTGATATAGACGCCATCGGTCAGCGTGGCGATCATGCCGGCCGGATCGTCGGGCAGCGCAACCGCGCGGCCGCGTTGCGCGATGGCGGGCACTGCGGACATGGCGCCCGCCGCCGCCACGGCGCCGCGCATCATCATTCGTCGGGACAGGGACATGAGCACCTTCCAATGGCCAAAAGCAAAAGGGCCGATCCATCGCTGGACCGGCCCTCCTTCGTGACGGCGTCAGAACTTGAAGTCGAGACGCGCGTAATAATAGCCGCCGGCCGAGCCATAAGCGCCATGGCCATAATAGCTGTTCCACGTGGTCGTGCCATTTTCATAGGGCGACTGACCCGGTAGCACGGTGACGCCGCTCAGCAGCTTGGGCTTTTCCGGCCGCTTGTCGAACAGGTTATTCGCACCGACCGAGAATTTGACGAAGTCGGTGAAGTCATAGCCCAGTTCCAGATCGGTGATCCCGGTCGCCTTGACGACGCCGTCCCGCTCGATCGACTGGCCGTTCATCGCCGCCGCCGACAGCGCCGAACGGACGAGGATGCTGGTTTTGCCATAGAAGGTTTGGCGCAGATTGGCCGAGAATGGGCCGGTCGAGAAGTTGATATTGCCAACCACCTTATATTCGGGCGACGCGTCCTCGATATAGCTTTCCGACACGGCGCTGAACAGCGCAGTATTCTTGTTATCCGTGATCTTGGTCTTGTTGTAGTTGGCCGTCAGCGACAGGTCGAGCTTGCCGAAATCGAGCATGACCGGATAACGGGCGGCGAAGTCGATGCCGTAGGTTTCAGTGTCGATGAGGTTGGTGAAGCTCGCCACGCCCAGCGTCTGAAGGCCGGTGTCGAGCACGAGGCCGGTGGACGCGATCGCGGCAAGGATGCTTTCCGCGCCAGCAACCGGAACACCGCCCTGGATCGCGGGCAGCGTCGCCGTCGCAGAGATGCGGTCCTTGATCTTGATATAATAGCCATCGATCGTGATCGCGAGCTTGGGCGTCGGGTGAATAACGATACCGGCCGAGAAGTTGGTGGACTTTTCAGGACGCAGGGAATTGAACCCGAGCAAGGTCGCTGCTGGCGAACCGGCGGGCAATTGCAGCACGGCGCTGGTGGGGCCGACATTCACCGTCGAGTAGAAGGATTCGGCCAGTGTCGGTGCGCGGAACCCGGTGGAGGCGGTGCCGCGGATCGCGAAGGCGTCCGAGAAATCATAGCGCGTCGTGATCTTGCCGATCGTCGTATCGCCAAAGTCGGTATAATCTTCATAGCGGCCGGCAATGTCGATGGTCCACTTGTCGATCGGTTCGGCGATCAGGTTGATATAGCCTGCGCGCGAACTGCGGCGATGCTTGCCGGCGTCGATGTCCTTGTAGCCGGGGAAAGACTGCACGCCTTCTGCCAGGGTGGAATAATAGTCGCCCTGCATGATTTCATAAGTGTCGCGCCGATATTCGCCGCCAAAGGCCAGGGTCAGCGGATTGGCCATGCCCACGTCGAATTCCTTGCGGATGTCGAGCGTGGTGGTGAGCTGGCTGAGCTTGAAGCCGCCGTCATAGGCGTCGCTCACCGTATTGGGCGTGATGGTGGGGTCTGTCAGAGAGGCGTTGTAATTGGCGATCCAGAGCGACCGGTGGGCCGATTCAATGGTCCAGATCTTGTTCTGGTCATAGCCGTAGGTGACGCTCAGATCATAATTCCAGTCAGAGCCGAATTCACCCTTTGCACCAACGGTGAAGCTATATTCCTTCTGCTCCACCTTCTGCTGCGGCACCATGCCGAAAGTGCCGGTTTCGCCATAGCAGGTCGACAGGTCGGTCGCGTCGGCGCAGATGCGGTTGGGCGGACGATAGCCCTGATAGGCATAGCCCACGCGCCGCGACACATCGCCGAAGCTGTAGAGTTCGACGCCGCCGAAATCATAGCCCATATTATAGAAGAGGATGTTGAGCTGCGATTTCGCCTGCCCGCCGTTGATGCCGTTCAGATCCAGATTGGCCCAGGCAGGGTCATAATAATTGCTGGTCGACGGGAATTGTCCGGGATAGGTGCCAGCGGCATTTACATAAGGATTGCCGTCGATGTCCGACATGATGACCTGGCCCGTGCCGGTGGTCGTGTAATCCTGACGGCGGTGGAAGGCGGTGACGTTGAAAAAGCCGTCTTCGCCCAGTTTGAAGCCGACATTGCCCGATGCGGAGAAGAGTTCGCCTTCGCTGTTATAATATTGGCCGCCTGTCACCTTGAAGGTGCCGCCGTCGGACTGGTCCTTCAAGATCATGTTGATGGCGCCGGCGATCGCGTCGGTGCCGTACACTGCCGATGCGCCGTCCTGCAAAATTTCGATGCGCGACACGGCGTCTGGCGGAATGAGATCGATGCTGGGCGCCGCCGAACCCTGGAACGGGCCAGCGATCACCTGAAGAATGGCCGAACCGTGGCGGCGCTTGCCATTCACCATGACTAGCGTGTGGTTCGGGCTGAGGCCGCGCAGACGGGCCGACAGCGAGAAGTTCGACATGTCAACGCCCTGCGTCTGGGCAGTGAAGCTCGGCACCAACTGCGTAAGGGCCTGATTGAGGTTGGGCTGGCCCACGCTCGACAGCGCCTGTTCGCCCAGCACCGTGACGGGCGCGGCGCTGTCCGCCGCCTGCATGCCCACGGCACGGGTCCCGGTGACGATGATGGCCGCGCCGTCGTCGGCCTGCGGTTCCTGCGGCGCTTCCTGCGCCAGCGCACCGGCTGACCAAGACGACGCCAGGATAAGAGAAAGTTTGAACGCGGACAGTCTTGTCATTCATGCCCCCTGTTTTTGCAATGTCGATGACAAGGGGATGAACGAATGGTTTCAGCCGAGCCGCTATTGCAGCGCAGCATTTTCATCAAAGGCGGAGTCTGTGTCGCAAAAGACACAAGCGCCAATGCGAAGATATTGGCTTTGCGTGCGTGCAGGCATTACCGCGCCAGAAAATTTATCTTCAAGGCAAGTTTGCATCGGCTGACATGGAGGATTTTCGTGGTAGCTTCGTTTTTATGGTCTTGCGCCTTGTAGATCAGGAGGCGAGCGCGTCCTCGATCAGCGCCCTGGCTTCCGCGCCTTCCCAGTCCATCGCGCCAATCACGCGCAGCATCTCCTTGCCCTGCGCGTCATAGAGGACGGTCGTGGGCAGGACGCCGGTCGCATAGGAAAAGCCGAAACGATTGTCCGGATCGGTATAGGCCTTGAGATGCGGCAGATCATGTTTGGCGAAGAATGCGCCCGCCGCCTTTGCGCCCTGCACATCCTGCGAAATGGTCAGCACGGCGAGGCCTTTGGCGCCGTGCGCAGCTGCAACACGGTCCAGCGTCGGCATTTCCGCGACACAGGGCGCGCACCATGTCGCCCACAGATTGACCAGCATCGGCTTGCCCGCGAAATCCTGCAGCGTCATGTCGCTGCCATCGGGCGCCTGAAACACGAAGTCGGGCGCGGCGGTGCCGGCCTTGCTTTTGTCGATCTTGTAATTGAACGCCGCCTCGCCCTTCGGCTCTGCGGTTGCTTCGCCGGGCGTCGGCGCGACTTCGCCGCTGATGGCGGCATTGGCTTGCTCCTTGGGCGGTGATTGCCTATCGCATGCCGCCAGCAACGCAGGCAGGAGCAATATCATTAGCGCGCGGGACGACGACAGCATGGGTTCAGGCTCCAACAGCATGTGGGGCGGCCGCTTCGCTGCCGGCCCCGCCTCGATCATGCGCGAGATAAATGCCTCCATCCCATTCGACAAGCGCTTGTGGAAACAGGATATCGCCGGGTCCAAGGCGCATGTGGCGATGCTGGCGCGTCAGGGGATCGTCAGCCAGGCCGATGCAGACGCGATCAGCGCCGGGCTGGACACCATCGCCGCCGAATATGAAGCGAACGGGGTTCCGGTGAACCTTGATCTTGAAGACATCCACAT
Organism: Sphingobium abikonense NBRC 16140; assembly: GCF_001598335.1. Lineage (GTDB taxonomy): Bacteria > Pseudomonadota > Alphaproteobacteria > Sphingomonadales > Sphingomonadaceae > Sphingobium > Sphingobium abikonense. Next base: position 19,949 of record NZ_BCYT01000014.1, on the reverse strand, counting down.
GGTGACGGAATCGCGCCTCGCGGAACTGATCGGCCCGGTCGCCGGGCGGTTGCATACCGCGCGCAGCCGCAATGACCAGGTGGCGACCGACTTTCGCCTGTGGGTGCGCGATGCCATTGACGAGGTGGAGGCGGGGCTTGTCGGCTTGCAGCGCGCGCTGGTCGCGCGGGCACAGGATCATGCCGACGCCGTGATGCCCGGCTTTACCCATTTGCAGTCCGCGCAGCCGGTGACGCTCGGCCATCATCTGATGGCCTATTATGAGATGGTGCGTCGCGACCGCAGCCGCTTTGCCGATGCGCGCGCGCGCCTCAATGAATGTCCGCTGGGCGCGGCGGCGCTTGCCGGCACCGGCTTTCCCACCGATCGCCACATGACGGCGGCGGCGCTGGGCTTTGCCAAGCCAACGGACAATAGCCTGGACAGCGTGTCCGACCGCGATTTCGCGCTCGACTATCTGATGGCCGCGACCCAGGCGTCGCTGCACCTGTCGAGGCTTGCAGAGGAATTCATCATCTGGGCGAGCCAGCCCTTCGGCTTCGTCAAGCTGCCCGACGCCTATTCGACCGGCAGCTCGATCATGCCGCAAAAGCGCAATCCCGACGCCGCCGAACTGGTGCGCGGCCATGCCGGGCGCATCATGGGCTGCATGACCGCACTCTGCGTCACGATGAAGGGGCTGCCGCTCGCTTATTCCAAGGATATGCAGGACGACAAGCCGCCGGTGTTCGAGGCGCACGACCTGCTTGCCCTGTCGATCGCGGCGATGACGGGCATGGTGGAAACCGTGACGTTCCGCACCGACCGGATGCGCGGCCTGGCCGAAAGCGGTTTTGCGACCGCGACCGACCTTGCCGACTGGCTGGTGCGCGAAGGCGGCATTCCTTTCCGTGAAGCGCACCATATCACCGGTCGGGCGGTGGCGGCGGCGGAAGAGGCGGGCGTATCGCTCGACAAACTGCCGCCCGAAAAGTTGCGCGCGATCGACGACCGGATCGATGACCGGGTCTATGCCGTGCTGACGGTCGATGCGTCCGTCGCCAGCCGGAAAAGCCATGGCGGCACCGCGCCCGATCAGGTGCGCGCCCGCATCGCGCAGGCCATGGAGGAACTGGGATGAAGACGCTGCGCATCATCGCGGGCCTCGGCCTGACCATGCTGGCGCTCGCTGGCTGCGGGGGTCGTCAGCCCCTGAAACCTGTTGAGGGGCAAAGGCTGCCCGCAGTGCCGGTCGGTGCGGCGACCGCGCCCACCAGCACGCAATTGCTGACGCCCTCCATCCAGGCGCGCCCGGAGCGCAATGTCGAACTGCTCACCCAGTCGCGCGAGCGCACCGACGACGAATTCGACCTGCCGCCCGAAGCGCAGCCCAACTAGACCACAGGATCAGAGCGTGGACCATTTCTCTTATGTCGACGGCGCCATGCAGGTGGAGCAGGTGCCGATGGAGGCCATCGCCCAGGCGGTCGGCACCCCCGTCTATGTCTATTCCACGGCGACATTGGAGCGCCATGTCGGCGTGTTCCGCGATGGCCTGGCACAGCTTGATGATCCACTGATCGCTTTTGCCGTCAAGGCGAACCCCAATGCGGCGGTGCTGGCGACGCTCGCGAAACTTGGGCTTGGGGCGGATGTCGTGTCGGGTGGCGAATTGCTGCGCGCGGTGGCGGCGGGCATTCCGCCGAGCCGCATCGTCTTTTCCGGCGTCGGCAAGACGGCCGAGGAAATGCGCTTGGCGCTGGACCATGGCATCTACCAGTTCAATCTGGAGAGCGAGCCGGAGGCAGAGATGCTCTCGCAGGTCGCCATTTCCCTCGGCAAGTGCGCCCCGGTCGCCTTTCGCATCAATCCGGATGTGGATGCGGGCACCCATGCCAAGATTTCGACCGGAAAGTCGGAAAACAAGTTCGGCATTCCCTATGACCGCGCATTGGACAGCTATGCCGCTGCCCGCGATCTGCCCGGCCTGGATGTGCAGGGCGTCGCGGTGCATATCGGCAGCCAGCTAACCGACCTCGCCCCGCTGGAGGCCGCCTTCGTCAAGGTCGGCGCGCTGATCGAAGCGCTGCGCGCAGCCGGCCATGACATTCGGACGGCGGATTTGGGCGGCGGTCTTGGCGTTCCTTATGACCCCGCCCAGCCACTACCACCCAGCCCGGCGGACTATGGCGCAATGGTGTGCCGGGTGACGCAGGACTGGCCCGTCCGCCTGATGTTCGAGCCTGGCCGTGTCATCGTGGGCAATGCAGGCGTCCTCCTGTCGCGCGTCATTCGGGTGAAGCAGGGCGCGCAGGCGCCTTTCGTCATCGTCGACGCGGCGATGAACGACCTGATGCGCCCCAGCCTTTATGATGCCTGGCATGACATTCGGGCGGTGAAGCCATCGGGTGAGCGTGCGACCGCCAATGTCGTCGGCCCGGTGTGCGAAACCGGCGACACCTTCGCCATGCATCGCGACATGGACGTGGTGCAGGCGGACGATCTGGTCGCCTTCATGACCGCGGGCGCCTATGGCGCGACGATGGCGGGCACCTATAACAGCCGGCCGCTGACCCCCGAAGTGCTCGTATCCGGCGACAAATGGGCGGTGGTGCGTGATCGGCCGCCGCTTCGCGCGCTGATCGACGGCGATATCATTCCCGACTGGCTGGCGGATTGATGCACAGCCTGCCGGTCTTTCTGCGGCTGGCGGGATGCCCGGTCATCCTGACGGGCGAGGGGGAGGCTGCGGAGGCCAAGCGTCGGCTGCTGGAACGCGCGGGCGCGCGGATCGTCGATGAAGCAGATCAGGACGCATGCGTCGCCATTGTTTCCGATGGTGATGAAGCCACCGCGAAGAGGCTGCGGGCGCGGGGCATCCTGGTCAATGCGACCGACAATCCCGATCTGTGCGATTTCACGCTGCCCGCGATCATCGATCGCGATCCGGTGCTGATCGCCATCGGCACGGGCGGCGCATCGGCGGGTCTGGCCAAGGCATTGCGGCAGCGGCTGGAGGCATTGCTGCCTGCCGGGATGGGCGCATTGGCGCGGACCTTGTTCGATGCACGCTCCGCAATTCGTGCGCGCTGGCCGGACGCGAGCGACCGGCGACGCGCGATTGACGCGGGGCTGTCGCCGGGCGGGTCGATCGATCCACTGGCGGAAGGCAGCGCTGACCGGCTGGCAGGCTGGTTGGCTGAGCCGGATAGGATGCACCTATCCCGGCTGGAAACGATCCGCCTGTCATCGCACGATCCTGATGAGCTGACGCTGCGCGCGGCGCGTTTGCTGGGCGAGGCGGATCGCGTCTATTACCACGCGGATGTTCCAGGCGAGATCCTCGACCGCGCCCGGGCCGATGCCGCGCGCATCCTTGCCCCGCATCCGCCCGGCGAATCGGAACCGGGCCTGTCGCTCTGGCTTGTTATGGCGGACTGACCGTCAGCGGGCGCTGAGGCGCGCGACTTCCGCCTGCAACTGATCGACGGACACCATGAGGCGCGCCCGTTCGAGCTCAACCTGCCGCAAAGCCTCGCGCGTTTCGCCCAGTTCCATGGCGCGCCGGGCAATGCGGGCATCGAGTTCGGCATATTGGCGCGACAGCAGGGCCATCCGATCAGCACGCGCGTGAACGCGCCGCATCCGGGCGTCGAGCATGTCGAAATCAAAGGGTTTGACGATATGGTCGTCTGCACCCGCATCCAGCGCCGCGATCATCCTTGCGCCGTCACCCCCGCAGCCGATCATCACGATGCAGACATGGCCGACGGGATGCGCCGCGCGGATTTTCTCCATGGTCGCGATCGCGGGCAGCAGGCGCAAATCCATGTCGATCAGGATGATGTCCGACGGTCGCGTCATCAGCGCCTTTTGCGCTGCAAATCCGTCATCAACGGCGGTCACGTCATAATGGCGATGCGACAGCCGACGGGCGATGACCGCGCGTGCGGTCGCATTTTCATCCACCAGCAACAGGCGCAGGCGACGGGGCGCTGCCTGGGTCGCCGTGCCCATCCGCGCGTCACGCTGAAAAAAGGACATGAAAAGGCTCCTGCCGTGGCACCCGACTTTAGGCGGACCGCACCAAAAAATGCTTAACGCCTTGGTCCATTATTAAATTCATTTAATTGGCCTGCATTCGGCCCCTGCCATAGCCTGCTCGCGCTCGTTCTAGAGGAGGCCTGCATGCCCATCGTCATTCCCCAGCTTGCGATTGAAGACATCGCCGATCTGCCCGATCCCGTCAGCCCGTTTGCCCTGTCGGACGGGGGCGAGCTGGACATTAGCCTGATGGATGTCGTGATCGCCATCATCGACCAGCCGTGACGCTGGCAGCGCTCACCGCAAGCGCGCAGGCGGCGGCCAACGCGCCGCTTGACGAAGCGGTGGCGATGATCCGCCCGTTTGTCCACGACATTGGCTGGTTTGGTGCGTGGCTGACGGATCAGATCGCAGGAATGCGCGTCGATCCCCTGCACCTTCCCCCGGTTCGGGCTAGCAGCAACGGTGCGGTGCGGCATCTGGTGTTCGTGCGGACCGAACGCATCTGGGTGACCGCGACCGTCATCGACCTTTCGGCGCCACTGTCTGACCGGCTGCATTTTTCCGGCCGTCATGCGCTCTGCCGTCCGCTCAACAAGGCGTTGCAAGGGAAGCTGTTTCAGCTTGAAGGGGTGCGCCCGGTCCATATTCGGCCGATCGACTGTCAGCCCGGCAAAATGCTCGAACTGGACGAGCGGCATCAGGCCTTGCGCCTGACGCCGGGCGCCGGCGCGCTCATGATGCTACGCGCGCAGATCGCCCCGCGCGGCCCGGTCCTCGCGCGCACGATCGATCTCGCCAGCGGCGGAATGACCGCGCAGGCGCAGGTGGATGAGGCGCATGCGAGAACGCTGATGCTGCTGTCGCTGCTCCGGATTCAGCGGCGGCGCGACGCCGCGCCGATGTTCGCCGCCGCGCTCGACGCGCCGCTGCCGGCACAAAGATGGGCGGTGATGCGGGAATATCTTGCGCTCGATACCGCGCAGGCGCTGGAGCCTCTTACCGTCATGGCGCGGGCCGACGCTGATGGGAAAGTGCAATCGCTGGCGCGGCAGACGCTGGCGCAACTGGAACAGCCGCAATGCCGCGCCTGATGGAGCCGGAGGACAATGGCTCAACCATCGATCTCGATGCGCTGGTCGACTGGTGCGAAAGCCCGGCCTTCGACCCTTCGTGCGAGGATGGGCTGGCGGCGGCCGCACCCGTGCTTGCCGCCCTGGCGCGCAACCGCCACTTTCTGGCGGACGCTGCGATGGCCGAACTCAAGACGCGATGCGCGAGCCAGCGTCACCACAACCCCTATTCCGCGCAAGTCATGCTGTTGCGGCCCCCGGCGGGCAAATATGTGCTGCGCGCGGCCTTCTGGCCGGCAATGGGCGATCATGTCGTGCGCGCCAGCGGCACCGCGCCCTTTTTCTATCATGTGCCGCACGACCATGGCTTTGACTTCCTGACCGTGGGCTATCTGGGGCCGGGCTATGGATCGGACTATCATGATTACGATGCCGCCGGCATCACAGGTTGTGAAGGCGAAGCCGTCAGGCTCCGGTGGGCAGGGCGCAGCTGGCTTCACGAAGGGCGGATGCTGCTTTATCGCGCGCATCGCGACATCCATAGCCAGCTTCCGCCCGAGCGCATGTCCATATCGCTCAACATCCTCGCCAGTCCGCCGGGCCAGGGCTGGCGGCGCCAATATCGCTTCGATACGGCGCGCGGCGTGATCGCGCAGTCGATGACGGTTGCGAGCGCGCAACTGCTGCTCGAACTCGCGGTCGGCTGCGGGGACGACAATGCCATGGATCTGGCCGAAGCCTTTGCCCGCCAGCATCCGCACGATGCCATGCGCCTCACCGCCTGGAATGCCATGGGCGATGTGTTGGAAGGACGGGCGCGGCTGGATCATCTGGAGGGCGGCGCGCGCAGTGACAGCCCGCTAGTGCGCGCGCGGGCGCGTTCGATGATGGAAAACCTCCAGAATGGATAGGAAACGGTTTGTGTTCGCCCTGCCGTGGCTGTCGGATGGGATCGGGCGCTAGACGACAGGGCGAATGTGGGCGGGCGCGTGGAATGTCATGGTGTGGGAAGCGATTTCGGACCCGTCGCGCGCGCATTGAGCGCGCGGGGCGTCGATCTGGCGATGCGACACGCGCCCGGCCAGCCCCATGTCCGTGCGGGCGACGCCATGATCCTGTGGCAGCGGACCGACGATCCGCTCGCCCGCGCACAAGCGCTCGACAGCGGCGCACAGGACGTGGTTGGCCCATGGATGCATGAAGCGGAAGCGGCGGCGCGTATCATCCGTCTGGCCCAGGGGCAGGACGCTAAATTGGTCCTGGGGGATCTTGTCATTGATCTGCTGGAGCGCCGGGTCGAGCGAGGCGGGCGGACCATAGCCTTGCTTGCCCGCGAATATGCGCTGCTGGTCCATCTTGCGCGCCATGCCGGGCAGCCGTTCAGTCGCGCCGAATTGCTGCGTGCTGTGTGGCAGCTGGACTTTGATCCGGGCACCAATAGCGTGGAAGTGCATATGTCGCGCTTGCGCGGCAAGCTGGACCGGCACGATCACCAGCCCCTTCTGCGCACGGTCAGGGGACGCGGCTATATGCTGGTTGCGGGTCTGGAATCAGGCGCATAGGCGCGCAGGAACAGGTCTACGGCAAAAGCAGCGTCCCGATCGATGTCCTCCGGCTCAAATTGCGTAATCTGGCCCATTAAAAGCTGATGGTGGATGCCTGCCATGCACAGCGCCATGAGCGCGCGGGCGGCATCGAGCGCATTCGCTTTTCGAAGGGCGCCGCGCCGCATCGCCTGTTCCAAAAAGTCCGCGAGCAACGCGCGCGTATTGCGCGGCGCTAGTTCGAAGAAAATACGGCTAAGTTCGGGGAAGCGCCCCCCTTCGGAAATGACAAGACGATGCAAGGCAATTGCTTCGGGTGATGTCACTTTGGCCACCAGGCTGACGCAGGCGCCACGCAAAACCTCCTCTAGCCCCGCGTCGGGGTCCAGAATCTTGGATAAGCGTGTGCGATACGCTTGCGCCACGCGATCGAGCACTGCGGAGAACAGGGCGTCCTTGGACGGAAAATGATTCCAGAGCGTGCCTTTTGATCCGCCCAAGGCTGCGGCAATGCCGGACATGGTAGTGCCGGCATAGCCATGGTCCAGAAAATATCGTTGGGCGACCTCCAGGATCATTTCCTGTCTGTCCCGTTTCCGCGCCTCCCGGCGGCTGCCCGATACTGGTTCTTTCGACGCCGTCATAAAATCGTACCATATAGTACGATAACAATATTGACAAGCTGCCGTAACCGGCGCAATGGCGATTTCCATACTATATGGTACGATATTTATGGCGTCGATTCGCATGATCTCTTTCCCTCGCACGCTGCTCGCACCGGCGATGGCCATGCTGCTGGCGAGCTGCGCGGCGGTCCCCAAGCTCGGCCCGGAACCAGAGATTCGCTCGGCCCAGAGCGTTGACGCCCGGCAGAGCCTGGCCGCGCCTGAAGCCGCATGGCCCGCTGATGACTGGTGGAATGCCTATGGCGATCCGCAACTGAGCGCCCTCATTGAGGAGGGGCTGAAGAACGCGCCGGACATGGCGATCGCCGCCGCGCGATTCCGGCAGGCACAGGCCGTGGCGCAGCAGGCGGGGGCCGCGACGTTGCCGTCGGCCGATCTGGAGGCCAGCGCCGACGCCACGAAGCAGAGCTATAATATGGGTCTGCCTAAGGAATTCGTGCCGCAGGGATGGCTGGGCACCGGGCGGGTGGCGCTGGACCTGGGCCTGGATCTGGACCTGTGGGGCAAGAACAAGGCGGCGCTGGCCGCCGCGACGTCCGAAGCGCGGGCGGCGCAAATCGACGCGCGACAGGCGCGGCTGGCGCTCACCACCGGCATCGCCAACGCCTATGCCGATCTCGCCCGGCTGTATGATGAGGCGGAGGTGCAGCAGCGCGCACTCGACATTCGGATGGCCAGTCAGAAACTGGCGGCGGAGCGGCGAGCCAATGGACTGGAAACGCGTGGCAGCGTTCGCCAGGCCGACGCGACCGTGTCGGCGGCGAAGGCGCAGCTTGCCGGCGCGCAGGTCGCGATCGCGCTGCGCCAGCACCAGATCGCGGCGTTGATCGGCGCGGGACCGGATCGCGGGCTGTCAATCACGCGGCCGGTCAAGGGTCGTCTGTCGCCGCTCGGCCTGCCGGCGGATGTCACGACCAATCTGGTCGCGCGCCGGCCGGATATCGCGGCGGCGCTGGCCCGGACGGAGGCTGCTGCGAAACGGATCAAGGTCGCACGCGCTGATTTCTTTCCGGCCGTTCGGCTGGGCGCGCTGATTGGCGTGCAATCGCTCGGCTACAACACGGTGTTCACCGGCAATGGCGCACAGGGCGGGGCGTCGCCTTTTCTGGATACCTTGTTCAAGAAGGATTCGATTTTCGGCAATGCCGGGCCCGCGATCAGCCTGCCCTTGTTCCATGGCGGCGCCCTGCGTGGGCAGTATCGGAGCGCCCGCGCCGTCTATGATCAGGCAGTCGCGACCTATGACAAGACGGTCCTGACCGCCTATCAGGAAGTCGCCGATGCCGTGACCAGTCGACGCGCGATCGAGCAGCGGCTGGCGGATGCCCGCGCTGCGCTCGCCGCTTCGCGCGACGCCTATGATGTGGCGCAGAAACGCTACAAGGGCGGGCTGTCCCCCTATCTCGACGTGCTGAATGTGGAGGACCAGCTGCTCTCCGCCCAACGCACAGTTTCCGATCTCGAAGCGAGCGCCTTCACGCTCGATATCGCTCTTATTCGTGCGCTGGGCGGCGGATTTACCGCCAGCGCTGCTTTGCCCAAGGACGACATCCATGGCTGACGCCGAAAACTCCACCCCGACCAGCGAGCCGCAGGCTACGCAGCAGGACGCGCAGCAGACTGAGCGCAATAGTGCCCGGCGCACCTGGCTGATCCGGCTGGGCCTTGCCGTGCTGGTAGCCGCCCTGCTCTGGGGTGCATGGTATATGCTGTTCGGTCGCAATCATGTCAGCACCGATAACGCCTATGTGAATGCGGAAATGGCGCAGGTGACGCCGCTCATCGGCGCGCAGGTGATCGACGTGCTGGTCAGCGACACGCAATCGGTTAAGAAGGGCGACATTCTGGTCAAGCTGGACCCGACCAACGCCAAAATCGCGGTTGCGCAGGCGGAAGCCGATCTGGCCGAAGCGCGCCGTCGTTTCCGCCAGACAGACGCCACGAGCGATTCGCTCGCTGCCCAGGTGGAGGCGCGCAGCGCGGACATCGTCCAGGCGCGCGCGCAGCTCGCCACCGCGCAGGCGGACCTGGAAAAGGCGCGCGTCGATTTGCAGCGCCGCGAGGCGCTGGTGGCTGATGGCGCGGTTTCGGGGGATGAGGTCACTGCGGCCAGGACCGCCTATGCCAGCGCGCAGGCCGCGCTCCGGCTGGCGCAGGCGGGCGTCAAGACGGCCGAGGCCACACGCGGCGCGGCGACCGGCCAGCTGGAAGCCAATCAGGCGCTGGTGCGCGGTTCGACCGAAGACACCGATCCGGCGGTCCTCGCCGCCAAGGCGCGACTGGAGTCCGCCAGGCTGGACCTTGAACGCACGATCATCCGTGCCCCGATCGATGGCATCGTCACCAAACGGCAGGTGCAGGTCGGCCAGCGCGTCGCACAAGGCAGCCCGATCATGTCCATCGTCCCGATTTCCCAGGTCTATGTCGACGCCAATTTCAAGGAAAAGCAGCTGCGCGGCGTCCGGGTCGGCATGCCTGCCAAGGTGACGTCCGACCTTTACGGTGATGACGTCGTCTACCATGGCAAGATTGTGGGCTTTTCGGGTGGCACGGGGTCTTCCATGTCGCTGATCCCTGCGCAGAATGCGACCGGCAACTGGATCAAGGTCGTGCAGCGGCTGCCGCTGCGGATCGAACTGGACCCCAAAGAACTGGCTGCGCATCCGCTGCGCGTCGGCCTCTCGATGGAAGTCGAGATCGATCTGGCGGCGGACTGAAAGGGGCGCGCGGCATGGCGGGCGACGACGATATCTTCTCGCGGCTGTCGCCGCGCACCCGGACGCTGGCGGGGCTGGTTCTGGCTCTGAGCAACCTGATGGTGGTGCTCGATCTGACCATTGCCAATGTGTCGGTGCCGCATATCGCCGGCAATCTTGGCATTTCCCCCGATCAAGGAACGTGGATCATCACCTCCTATGCCGTGGCGGAGGCGATTTGCGTGCCGTTGACAGGCTGGCTGGCGCAACGCTTTGGTGTCGTGCGGGTCTTCACCCTGGCCATGGCTGGCTTCGGGCTATTTTCCGTGCTGTGCGGCCTGTCGACAACGCTTGGCATGCTGGTCGCCTGTCGCATCGGACAGGGTATTTGCGGCGGCCCGATCATGCCCATGTCCCAGACGCTGCTGATGCGCATCTTCCCGCCCGAAACGCGCAATCGCGCCTTGGGCATGTGGGCGATGACGACGCTGATGGGGCCGGCGCTGGGGCCAATCGTCGGGGGATATATCAGCGACAATTGGAGCTGGCACTGGATTTTCTTCATCAACCTGCCGATCGCGGTGCTGTGTGTTTTTGCCGCGCAGGCCTTGCTGCGCCCGGTGGAAACCGAAACGGCCAAGGTGCGGATCGACAAGGTTGGCCTTGGCCTGCTCGTCTTCTGGATTGGCTGCCTGCAGATCATGCTGGACATCGGCCGCGACCATGACTGGTTCGCCGATCCTACGATCATTGCGCTGGCGATCATGGCCGGACTGGGCTTCTGCGTGTTCGTCATATGGGAACTGACAGAAGAGCATCCGGTCGTCGACCTGCGGGTGTTTCGCCATGTGGGCTTCAGTTCGGCGCTGTTCACCCTGTCCCTATGTTTCGGATCCTATTTCGCCAGCATCGTCGTCATTCCCCAATGGCTCCAGGTGTCGATGGGCTATACCGCGACCTGGGCCGGGATCGTAACCGCGCTGACCGCCATGGCGGCGCTTTTCACCGCGCCGATCGCCGCGCGAATGATGGCAAAGACCGATCCGCGCCTGCTGATTTCCTGCGCCGTCGCCTGGATCGGCATGATGTCGCTGTGGCGCGCGCACTGGACCAGCGGCATCGACTTTTACGGCATGGCCTTGCCGCAGTTCATTCAGGGCTTTGCCTTGCCCTTCTTCTTCATTCCGCTGACGGCGCTCAGTTTGGGATCGGTGCTGCCCAGCGAAACCGCTTCGGCCGCCGGCCTCCAGAATTTCGTGCGGACGATGGCGACGGCGATCGCGACCTCCCTGGTGCTAACCGAATGGGGCGATTCCCAGCGCGTGTCGCGCGCCGAAATGACGCGCGTGCTTCAGCCTGAACAGACCCAGTCGTTGCTGTCATCGCTGGGTCTGTCGCCCGATCAGATCCGGCAGATGATCGCCAACATCGTCGAGCAGGAGGCGACGGTAATCGCCATCGACCGTGTCTTCTTCATTTCCGCGATCATCCTTTTCGTGGCGGCGGCGATCGTCTGGCTGGCGCCAAAGCCGGTGGGCAAGGTCGATACCTCGGCCGCGCACTGACCATCGGCTGCGGCGTCAGCCGCGCCACCGCCCAAAGATCGCTCCGTCCCGCAATATTGCGCGCGCCGCATTATGGCCAGGCGCGCCGGTGACGCCGCCGCCTGGATGAGTCCCGGCCCCGCACATATAAAGGCCGCGCACCGGCCCGCGATAGGCGCCGTGGCCCAGCACCGGCCGGGCCGCCCACATCTGATCGAGCGTCAACGCCCCATGCATGATATCGCCATCGACCAGCCCGAATGTGCGTTCGAGGTCGAGCGGGGAGAGTATCTGGCGCGCTATGACGCTGCCGGCGAAGCCGGGCGCATGGGCATCGACCGTCGCGATGATGGCGTCGGCCGCCTCGTCTCGCGCGTCGTCCCAGCTACGTCCGCCCGGCAGGTCGGGCGCGAATTGCTGGCAGAACAGGCTGGCGACATGGCACCCGGCGGGCGCCAGGCTGTCATCCACTGTTGAAGGGATCAGCATTTCGACGATGGGCGCGCGCGACCAGCCTTGGCGCTTCGCGTCCATGAAGGCGCGGTCCATATAATCCAGGCTGGGGGCAATGATGATGCCTGACTGATGATGCACGCCTTCCCCCGACAGGCATCGAAAATCGGGCAGGGCGGACAGGGCGACATTCATCCGGAACGTGCCCGACCCCGTGCGGTAGCTTTTGATACGCCTGACGAAGTCTGCGGGAAGATCGCCCGGGTCCATCAGTCTTTCGTAGAGCAGTTTCGGTCCGATATTGGCGATGACCCTTTTGCCCATCACCGCCTCTCCGCTTTCCAGTCTCACGCCCACGGCCCGATCGCCATCGACCAGCACACGCGCGACGGGCGCGTCCAGACTGATCTCCACTCCCATAGCCTGCACGGTTCGCGCCATAGCCTGGGTGATGAATCCCATGCCGCCGGCGACATGACCCCAGGCGCCCTTCTTCCCGTTCACCTCACCGAACACATGATGCAGCAGGACATAGGCGCTGCCGGGCGTATCGGGCGACGCATAGTTTCCGACGACCGCGTCGAACCCGAAAGCGGCCTTGACCGGGTCGGACTCAAACCAGCTATCCAGGAAGCCGCGCGCCGATTTGGTGAACAGGTCCAGCGCGTCACGTTGCTGCTCGATCGAGAGCGCGGCAAAGCGCCGACCCTGGCGCAGCGCATCAATCATCATAGTCAGACCATCGTCGACATTGGGCGGGCAGGTCAGCACCATGTAGCGCAGCACATCCGCCACCGTTTCCAGCGCCGCATAATAAGCAGGCAGGGCGTCGGCATCGCGCTGACTGAACTTCGCGAACTCCGCCTGCGTCTTCGCGATGCCGCCGCCCAGCATCAGATATTTGTCGTCGGGCAATGGCAGGAAATTGCTGACCGGGCGTTCGATGACGCGATAGCCCTGATCGGCCAGCCGCATGTCGCGAATGATCCTGGGATGAAGCAAGCTGACCGTGTAGCTTGCGGTCGAATTGCGGAAGCCGGGATGAAATTCCTCGGTGACGGCTGCGCCGCCGACGATCGCGCGGCGTTCGAGGATGCGAACTTTGTAGCCTGCGCGCGCCAGGTAAAAGGCGCAGACCAGGCCATTATGCCCGCCCCCGATGATAACGGCGTCATAATATGCGCCCATGCCCCTTACTCCATCCTATAGCTTTACGACCGTATAACAGTCGTCTGTGCAAAGTCGATGCAGCTGTCGCCATCGGCGTCGGGATGGTCAGGCGGTGCGGTCCGGCTCCTCGCCCCAGTCCGCCAGAATGTTCGCATCGCTCGCCGGCTTTTCCCAGGGGAAGACGAACCAGTCCTTCGTTACCGCGCGGTCGATCGTCTCTGCGCTATAGTCCACCCGCGCCCCGGACCGGCTGTTGTCGATCAGCACGGCCAGGCGCAGCACAGTCGCGTCCGCGTCCCCGAGTGCGCGGCGCACGCGCAGAATGGTGCGACCGCTGTCATTGATGTCATCGACGATCAGCAACTGTTCGCCGGCCTGCGCCCGCACCCGCAACGCTTCGAGCAGAGCGTCGGAGAAAGCCGGGACCTGCGCCGAAAGATCGACCGACAGCATCGGCCGTCCCAAGGCGTGGCTGAGCCATGTGGCCGGCGCCAGTCCGCCGCGCCCGATGCCCACGATCCAGTCCGGGCGCCATCCCGACGCGACCACGGCATTGGCCAACAGGTCGATCTGCGCCAGGAAGCGCGCCATGTCGATGTCGGTCAGGATTGGGTTCCGCATCGTCATCCCCTCACCACCGCGATCTCTTCCTCCACATTAGCCTGCGCCCCATAATGCCGTGCCAGCCAGGCGCAGGCGATGAGTTGAAGCTGGTGAAAGACCATGACCGGTAACAGGATCGGCCCCACCATCGCGGCCGGAAACAATACGCCGGCGATCGGCACGCCCGACGCCAGGCTTTTCTTGGACCCGCAAAATTGCAGCACGATCGCGTCCTCGCGCGACAGGCCGATCAGCCGTCCCATGCCCCAACTGGTCAGCAGGATGATGAGCAGCAAACCGGTCGATACCGCGACCAGCATCACCAATTCATCCCGCGACACCGTCTGCCACAATCCTTCCACGACCGCAGCGGAGAAAGCGGCATAGACCACCAGCAGGATCGACCCCCGATCGACGCGCCCGATCTTGGCCCGGTGCCGGTCGATGAAACCGCCGATCCACGGACGCAGCATATGGCCGAGGATGAAGGGTAGCAGCAATTGAAGTACGATCCCCTCCACGGCGGACAGCGACACGAAGTTTCCGCTTTCGGCGCGCTGCATCAGCAGCGCGACCAAAAGCGGCGTCACGACAATGCCGAGCAGGTTGGAAAAAGATGCGCTGACGACCGCGGCGGCGACATTGCCGCGGGCGATCGCGGTAAAGGCGATGGAAGATTGGACCGTCGATGGCAGCAGGGTCAGGAACAGCAATCCGGGACGCATGGCTTCTGGCACAGGGCCGAACCGGCCGAGCAACCATCCCAACAGCGGAAAGATGAGGAATGTGGTCGCCAGCGTCGCGGCATGAAGTTTCCACGCACGCGCCCCCTGCCAGATGGCGGCGCGCGACAATTTTGCCCCATGCAGAAAAAAAAGCAGGACGATGCCGGCGTCCGCCATGCCCTCGGCCATGCGCGCACCCTGGCCGCGCGCGGGCAGGATGGACGCTAGGGCGACCGTCGCAATCAGCATCAGCAGGAACGGGTCAAGCGCCTGTCGTAATCGGTTCATCATCAAATCTGGCACAAAGGGATCGGATTGCAGGGGATAGACGCGCGCGCTAGACTGCGCCAACAATTTCCCCTTGGCACCAGACAAGGGAGAGGCCGGGCGTGAGCGAGCATGTAGCGATCATCGAACATCAGGGCGTGATGGAAATCCATCTCGATCGCCCGGACAAGAAGAACGCCCTTACCGCTGCCATGTATCGCGCAATGATCGCAGCGCTGACGGATGCCTCGACACGCGAAGCGATTGGGGCGGTGCTGATCGCCGGCCGGGGGGACGCCTTTTGCGCCGGCAATGACCTTGCCGATTTCAGGGCCGGTCCCGAAGGGGGGGTGGCGGCGTTCGACTTCATTCAGGCGATTGCGGCCTTCGACAAGCCGCTGGTTGCAGCGGTGCAGGGTTTGGCGGTGGGCGTCGGCACCACCATGCTCTTGCACTGCGACCTGATCTATGCCGCGCCTGACGCGCGCTTCATCATGCCCTTCGTCAATCTGGGCCTCGTGCCCGAAGCCGGCTCCAGCCTGCTCGCGCCCGCTATTCTGGGCCATGCCAAGGCGGCGGCGATGCTGATGCTGGGCGAGCCGCTGGATGCCGAGGCCGCGGACCGCGCGGGCCTGGTCACGGCTGTGGTGCCCGGCGACAGCCTGCTGGACCATGCCCGGACCAAGGCAGCCGCGCTGGTCGCCAAACCACCCCAGGCTCTCGCCGCGACGCGCCGGCTGATGCGGGGCGACCCGGCGTCCCTCGCCAGCAGAATGGCGCAGGAGGCCGACCTGTTTCGACAGGCCATGGCCTCGCCCGAGGCGCGGGAAGCCTTCACCGCTTTTTTCGAGAAACGCCCGCCGGTGTTCCGGCGGAATTGAGGCATCCGTGCGGATCGCAGTGTTAGGTACCCTCGTCCTCCGTCACGGATGAAGCATGCGCATCCAGCGCGCGAAGTCGAGACTGCGATTGTCCTGGTTCTGCATGTCCGGGTGCGACCAGAAATCTCCGCCGCGTTGACGCGCCTGTCCTGCCGTGATGCCAAATGCGCTTTTGAAAGCCCGACTGAATGCCGACTCGCTGGCAAATCCGCAATCGCGGGCAATCTCCCCCATCTTTCGCCGACTATTGGCGGGGCTCGACAGGATGATCGCCGCAGCGGCCAATCGACGGCGGCGGATATAGTCCGCGATGCCTCCAAAAGGCTGAAAGCTTCGATACAACGTCGCGCGTGACATGCCCAAAGTCCGTGCCAAGGCCGTCGCGTCGAGCGAAGGATCACGCAGCCGCCGATCAATCTCCCGCGCGACTTTGCGGAAGGGCGACAGGGGCGGCGGGGCGGCTGGCATGATCCCATCGCCTTGGTCGGCCAGCATGGTTGTTATCAGGGCGACGGTCGAACGCGCGGCAACCCGTGCATCCGCCATGGTTAGCGTCGGCAATCGATCGACCAGCGCGCGCATATAGCTGCCAAGCATCGCTGCCATCGCCCCGTTTGCTGGCAGGACCTTTCCATGGAGACGGGACGCATCCTCGTCATGATGCGCCAGGAACGAGCGTGGTATCAAAACCGATATGTTTGCGAAATCCGTGGCCTGGGTCTTCAACTCATGAGCCAGATCGAAAATGACGATATCACCGGCTGTCACGACGACCGGAAGATTTGCCGCCGTACCGACAAAGCCGCCTTCGACGTAGAGTTGGACGAGGAGATGGTCGAGGCCGCTTGTCGCCACCAGAGCGGCATCCCGATTAAAGGCCAGAGCGGTGGACTGAAACCGACCCGCCATGATGGTGCCGAGGTGCCAGGCGGACAGGCGAAGGCGATAATGGCTCTGATCGCCAAAGTAGGTCAGTGCAAACACATCCTGCACCGATTGGCGGAATGCCGCCAACGCTTCGGCCCCCGCCATGTCGTCAGTGCAAATTTCAAAAGATGGCACAGACGTGATTTCCGGTTTGTCCATCGGCGACGACCCCCCTTTTCCCCGACCATTAAGCATAGTTTGTCGTGGTTTAGCGAGGGTGAGGCAATTTGTCTCAAACTTGCTGCGGCATGTGTCAGCAGGACGGGCTGGCGTTGACAATATGTCGTCCGCCGAATGAAGGCCGGCCTTGTGGAAGATTGGCCAGCAGGGAGCGTATCGAGGAACGGGCTGGGATAAGAGCGGGGAAAAATCTGGCTTCGAACGGCCGAAGCCCGCCGTCCGCTTGAAGTCCTCAGCCCATATCCGCGTCACGCGTCACCTCTTCGCGCCTTTTTGCACATAGAGCCATGCAATCTTCTGATGGCAACCGGGCGATGGCTGCGACCCCCATCGCCTGCCATTCGAAGCGGCGCTTGCCCCGTGGCCATGGTGCCGGGGGCAAGCGCCGGATTTTGTGTCTTGGTCCAAGGCTCGCTATTCAGGCGCATATCGGCCTGTCGTTCAGCATAGGGTAAAAGTCGCTCGTTACGCTTTAGCCGCTGGTGAACTCGTCGGCGGCCTTTTGCGTTATGCACCGCCTTGGTTTGTCCATGACGATATGGGAAACGGACCGGCACCTTTGGCCCGATCGAACTGACAGGAATATACGCTTGCCCATCGACAAGATGACGATTGCTGGCTGGATCGCGGCTTTGCTGGCGATGACGTCGTCACCCTTATTGTCCGCCGCCGATCCTGCTCCGTTCGAGCTGTCCGGCCCCGCGCTGCGGATCATGGTGGCACGCGGCGACCAGACATTGCCGATCGGGCAGGTGCCGAGCCTGTCCGAGGGAGACAGGCTGGCGATTCGCGCGGACCTGCCGCCGGATCAGGGCGCGCGCTTCATCCTTGTGTCAGCCTTTCTGCGTGGAGCCACCAATCCGCCGCCCAAGGACTGGGTGCAGTTTGCCGAAACCTGGAAGAAAAAGGCGAAGGACCGAGAACTGACACTGACCGTGCCAGAAGGGGCGCGTCAGATGGTCCTCTTCCTGGTGCCAGATACCGGCGGGGCGGAAGGGACGCTGAGCGATGCCGTGCGGGGTAAACCCGGCGAATTTGTCCGCGCGACGCAAGACCTCAATCAGGCATCGCTCGATCGATCGCGGCTGGACAGTTTCATGGCCGCCATTCAGGCGCAGGAAAATACGCACCCGGAATATCTTCGCACATTGGCGCCCATCTTGGCGCGCAGCCTCTCCATGAAGCTGAACGAGGATTGTCTGTCGAAGGTGATCGAGATGCAGGCGGCCTGCCTGCTCGACAATCGCGAATCGCTTGTGTTGGCTGATGTGCACAGCAGTTCCATGGCGGAAACGTTGACCGGGGCGCCGACCGACCTTGCGCTTCAGCTGAGCGCTACGCGGGAGGCGGGCTATGGCTATTATAGCCCCTATATTGGGGTGGCGCGGGATATTGCGCGCATTTTCGGCGCGTTCAGCAACCCTGAATTCGACTATCTTCCGACCCTGACAGTTCGGAAAGGGGATGCCATGCAGCTTTTGCTGAATGCGGCGCCGTCTTTTCAGAAGCCCAAATCCGTGATGGTCGTCGCCATGCCTGCCATCGAGGCGGATAGTCCGCCACGACTGCGCAGCGGCGCGCAAGGTCCCATCTGCGCCCTGCGCCCAGACGCCGTCCTGCCGGTAGAAGGCGCGCCCTTGATATATTCCACGGCTTATGCCCGCGACATGAAGCTGACGCTCAAGCATGGGTCAGGGGACTTGGTCGACGTGCCCGTGGTCTCGCGGGCGGATCGTGGCGGTTACGCCTTTGCCGATAGCGCGCAACTTCGGACGATGCAGGGGTCGATCCGCGGACATCTTCACGGGCTATGGGGGTTCAATCGCTTCGACGGGCCGGACTTTACCGTTCAGCTTCCCGACGACAAGGGGTGGACGGTGGAGGGCGACAAGCCTTCTCTCGTGGTTGGACGTGACAACATGCTTCGTCTGAACGGCGGCGCGCCGGCATGTGTCGAAAGCATTACCCTGCGCGGGCCGGACGAACAGGCGCAATCGCTTGGCTGGAAGGTCAGAGATAGCGGATCGATCACCGTCACATTGCCGCTGACCGACAGGCGGTCAGGGGCGCTTGAATTGGCGGTCAAATATCTGGGCGTTGCAGAACCGTCCATTCTCTCCCTTCGTAGCTATGCCGAGCCCAGCCGCCTCGACGGCCTGACGATCCATGCCGGTGATCGGACCGCCACACTTGTGGGGCAGCGATTGGATCAGGTCGACAATATTGTGCTCGGTGACCTCCTGCTGCGTCCGGATGGTCTGACGCGGGAAGGCCAGTCCGACCGGCTGGCTTTGAAGGCGACAGACGGGCAGGCGCTAGAGCCGGGCCGCGCCCTGACCGCCAAGGTGGCTCTACGGGATGGCCGCAAGGTCGATCTGAACGTCAAGATCGCCGAGCCGCGCCCGCAAATTCGCCTTTTGGGCAAGACGGTCATGGTCGGGTCATCGGGTGACCAGGGAAAAGCGCTGATCTTGCCGACGGACACACTGCTACCGGACACCGGTGAGATGACGTTCTCGATCGCGGTTGACGGGGGTACGCGCCTGTCATCTGCTGACATAATTGAAGTCGCCGCGGCCGATGGCGGCGACATGGTGCGGCTGACATCCGGCAAGGACGTACGAATGGAGGGGGCGCATATTCTTGTGGCGCGGCTGGACCCATCGGCCTTTGGACCGGGGCTGTTCGGACCACTGCGGATGCGCCTTGTTCATGACGGAGAGGCGAGCGATTGGCAGCCGCTTGTGACGCTGGCTCGCCTTCCTCGCATCGATGCGGTCGCGTGCGGCGCAGCGGAGGATGGCTGTTCGATCAGGGGGCGCGACCTGTTTCTGATTGATGCTGTCGGGGCTACAGAGACGCTGAGGAACGCCGCAAGGGTTGCGCATGGCTATACGGGGACCACGCTCAAGGCGCCTCTTGCTCCGAACGGAAAGCTCTATCTGCGTTTGCGCGACGCCCCCGATGATGTCGTCATTCTGCCTGTTGGCTGATCGCCGTTCGTAAAGTCCGGGGTGGGGACCGTTTTCGTTGACGCCTTCTACCCGGGAATGGGGGTGGTTCCCGCCGCAGCAAGATTTTTTGAAATAATGCTGTTTTCCCTGTTGACCGACTCGTTTGGTGGATCTAGATGCCACTCCACCGACGCGGTGAGCGCCCCTGGTTCTCGCTTTGCAT
>NZ_BCYT01000013.1 GCF_001598335.1 Sphingobium abikonense NBRC 16140 | reverse complement strand
GGCTGGGCGACTGCGCTCCAGCGGGCGGTGATCGTTCCCCCTGTCTGATGATATGATGATATGAAGTAGGCTGTGGAAGGGAGCCCCCCCCCTGAGGGTCTGGAGCCTGTAGGGCGCACGGGCCCCTTCCGCATCGGTCACAACCCTGAACAGTTGCTTGGGACTGCTGACCCCGCACGCCATAGACAGGATCGCCAACACCTCGGATGGAACCGTATTTACCGGAGGCATGGTGTTTTAAGAGCTAGATTTATGAAGGGGACCGCTTTCAGGGCGCGCGTCGAATGCCCTGAATGTCAGCTCTGTCGGCGGTTCAGGACGTCGCTCCGAAGCGGTGATAGTCCTCTTCATTCCCCGGGCCCGCCGGTTGTCCGGTGATCTCGCCCCAGGCGCGTCCGATCGCTTCGGCGAGATGCTGCGGTAGGATGCGATCGCCATCGGGTCGCGAATGCAAAGACATGAAGCTGTTTCCCCACCGCCGATAAGGCTCCGGCGCCGCGAGAGGGGTTTCGACCAGGAAGAGTTGATCGATGGAGCGGCACCGATTGTCACGCATCGCGTCTCCCACCAGGGCCACGATCGAATGCCGATCCAGCCGAAAAGGCGGGGTGATCAGTGCCAGCAGCCCCATCGCCTCTGGCCGACCCAGCGCAGCCTTCGTCGCTTTGAGCTGCGCGTTCGCGGCCTTCGCCTCCGCCAAGACCCTTTTGCCAGCGATCCGCAGCGTGTTCATGGCGATCGCGGGCGGCAGATCGTGCAACCTCACCGTCACAGTGCCGGATATTACCGGTGCTCCCATATGCGTATTGCGCAAAAACATCTCGCCAACCGCCTCCGACGTCTCGTCCGATGCGGCCCGATCTGTGGTGAGCGACTTAACCTCGACGATCACATCGTCCGCCGGGAACAGGATATCTGCGATCTTGCCCGTATAGCCGGGTCTCGTGTGACTCTCGATCGGCTCACCGCCCGCGGCGGTGAGCACCGAAACCATCAGGTTATGCTGGTTCATCTGGCGTTCGCCGTCTTTCCGCGCGGCTTTCCCCCGAAAGCTGCGATCCAACCCCACAAAACAACGATGGATGGATGACCGGTTTCGGTAAGGCAAGTCCACGCCGCCAAGGACTACTTTGTCGGCTTGAACGGACGGCGCGTTCGCTCTCGCCTGACGTCTGCAATCGAGGGCGCCGCGTTTTGAAGCCGACCGTCGCGAAGGTCCCCATGTTGACCTGAAATCAGACCTCCAGGTTACGCATTTCATGGACCTATCGTCCCAACAGTCGGCGTTCCAACAGGGCCTGCATATCCCGCCGACCATCTGCAATGAGGAGAATAAATACACGGTTCCCAGCCACTCGGTAGATCAGCCGATATGGATGAAGGAGAAGCTGTCTAAACTCCTTGATCCCGAACCCCTCCAATTCCTTCGGTACGCTGCCGCGCATCGGAAACTGTTTCAGCGCTTCGATCTTCCCCGCAAATGCATCAAGGAGCGCGTCGGCGTCAGCACGCGATCGGTGCTCGGAGAGATAATCGAAAATGGCTTCGAGATCGTCTTCCGCACCCCGGGTGAGTTCAACCTCAAACCTCCCAGCCTTCGTCAATTGGGCGCTGCCTTCTTCTTAAGCCGGGCAATCACCGATCGCGCAGCCTTTGTCCGCCCTGCTTCGATATCCTGGTTACCGATCGCGAGCAGCTTGAGAAGCGCCAACGCCTCCTGCGTTTCCTCAAAGGACGCGACATCCTGGATGACGGCTTTGGCTTCGCCATTCTGCGTAATCACCAGTGGCTGACGCCGTTCTGCGAGGTCAAGCAGCACCTCAGCAGCATTGGCCTTTAGATAGCTGATCGGCTTCACCTGGCTCGAATATCGCATGGCATGACCTTCGTGGACTAAATTCGAACCAAATATAGTCCGCCCGTGAGGATATCGCAAGGCCGGTGCAACTTTGGCGGTTACTGAAAATTCCGACTTTTCACCAGCGGTCGCTCTCGCACATGATCGATATGCAAGTCGCGCACGAGAATATCACGCGCGGCTGGCTGCCTTGCTGAACTATCCCTGGGATCAGGTCCTCCGCCGCTCCGCGCCCCATCGCCGCGGCCGTAGGGAAGAGGAAACGCCTCCCCTCTTTGCCCCAAAGATCCCAGCAATGGCGATAGGTCGACCAGCTTCTTCGCGATAACATGCACAACCTCGCCCTCCCGCTGCACCTGCCCGTACAGCCCGAGCATACGCGCACCCATGACGATCCGCCGGTTCTGTTCAAACATGCGCGGCCAGATAATGAGATTGGCGATCCCGCTCTCATCCTCAATGGTAATGAACATGACCCCCTTGGCCGACCCCGGTCGCTGGCGCACCAGCACCAGCCCGGCCAGCCAGATGTAGCGGCCCTCCTTGGTCGTATCGAGCGTGCTGCACGGTACCATCTTCTGCCGCTGTAATTCCTCTCGCAGGAACGACACCGGATGCTGGCGCAACGTAACGCCAACATGGCCATAATCCTCGACCACCTCTCTCCCTTCGCTCATCGGCCGCAGGGCAACGGCCTGCTCGACAATCTCCTGTACGAACCCGTTTTCCCGCGTGTCAGCGGCAGCAAACAGCGGCAGTTGCTCGTCACGCAGCGCCTTGATCGCCCAGAGCGCTTCCCGCCGGGCAATGCGCATGGCGCCCCGAAAGGCATCGGCTTCAGCGAGTCGATTGAGGGCGCCCGATCCCACGCCTGCCCGGCGCCATAGCTCCTCTACGCTCATGAATGGCTCATCCGCCCGCGCCGCGATGATTCGGGCGGCGTCTGTTTCCTTAAGCCCCCGCACCATCCGCATGCCCAGCCGCACAGCGAACCGGTCGCCAGTGGTCGGCTCCAGCGTACAATCCCAGCGTGATGCATTGACGCAGACCGGGCGCACCTCGACCCGATGGGCGCGGGCATCGGCCACAATCTGGGCCGGCGCATAGAAACCCATGGGCTGCGAATTGAGCAGGCTCGCGCAGAACACCTCGGGATGCCAGCATTTGAGCCAGCAGGACGCATAGGCGATCAGCGCAAAGGAGGCCGCATGGCTTTCCGGGAAGCCATAGCTGCCAAAACCCTCCAGCTGACCGAAGGTCTTCTCGGCAAACTCGGCGGTGTAACCGCGCTCGACCATGCCGCTGACCAGCTTTTCCTTGAACTTCGACACACCGCCGGTGAACTTGAACGTCGCCATGGCGCGCCGCAGCTGATCGGCCTCGGACGCTGTGAAGCCTGCGCATTCGATTGCTACCCGCATCGCCTGTTCCTGAAACAGCGGGACGCCCAACGTCTTGCCCAGCACCTTTTCCAGTTCGGGCTTGGGATATTCGACCTTCTCCTTCCCCGCCCGCCGGCGCAGATAGGGATGGACCATATCGCCCTGGATGGGGCCGGGCCGCACGATCGCCACCTCGATCACCAGATCATAGAAGGTGCGCGGCTTGATATGGGGGAGCATCGCCATCTGCGCCCGGCTCTCGATCTGGAACGCGCCCAGCGTGTCGGCGGCGCGGATCATGGCATAGGTACGCGGATCTTCGGGTGGAATGGAGGCCAGGTCCATGCGGATGCCCTTATGCTGCTCCAGAAAATCGAACCCGCGCTTCATGGCCGTCAGCATGCCCAGCGCCAGGCAATCGACCTTCATGAATTTCAAGGCATCTATGTCGTCTTTGTCCCATTCGATGACCTGCCGGTCCGCCATAGCGGCGGGCTCGATCGGCACCAATTCGTCGAGCCGGTCATGGGTAAGGACAAAGCCGCCGGGATGCTGAGAGAGATGGCGGGGCGTGCCGATCAACTCGCGCGCGAGGTCCAGCGCCAGCCGCAATCGCCGGTCGGAGAGGTTGAGGTTCAATTCCTCGGCATGGCGCTCCTGAACCCCCTCCTCGCTCCAGCCCCAGACCTGGCTCGACAGCGCCTTGATCAGATCTTCGGAAAGGCCCAGCGCCTTGCCGACATCCTTGATCGCGCCCTTGGCGCGGTAGCGGATGACGGTCGAACAGAGCGCGCTATGGTCACGGCCATAGGTGTCGAACACCCATTGCATGACGATCTCGCGCCGCTCATGCTCGAAGTCGACGTCGATATCGGGCGGCTCTTTGCGCTCCTGGCTGATGAACCTCTCAAACAACAGGTCGGAGCGTTCGGGGTCGATCGAGGTGATACCCAGCACATAGCAGACCGCACTGTTGGCGGCCGAGCCCCGCCCCTGGCAGAGAATGTCCCGGCTACGCGCGAAACGGACGATGGAGTTCACCGTCAGGAAATAGGGCGCATAACCAAGCTCGGCGATCAGCCCCAGCTCGTGGCGCAGCAGGCGCGCGACCTTGTCGGGCACGCCCTCCGGATAACGGGCCTTTGCCGCCTCCCAGCTCATCTGCTCCAGCGCCGCCTGCGGCGTCTGGCCCGCGATGCTCACTTCCTGCGGATATTGATATTTGAGCTCGTCGAGTGAGAAGCGGCAGCGCTCGGCAATCTCCAGCGTCCGGGCCAGCGCCTGGGGATAGCGACCGTAGAGGCGGTGCATTTCTGCAGCCGGCATCAGATAGCGGTCGGCATAAAGCTCACGCCGGGCGCCAAGCTCATCAATGGTGCAGCGATGACGGGTGCAGGTCATGACCTCCTGCAACACACGGCGATGCGGATGGTGATAGAGGACATCGCCGGTGATCACTGTCGGCACCGCATGCCGTGCAGCGAGATTGGAGAGATTATGGAGTCGCAACTGATCGCCCGGCCGCCGGCGCAGGGTCAGCGCCAGATAGCCCCGTCCGGCAAAGAGTTTGGCGAAGCGCCCGATCACGGCCTCGGCTTCCTCCACCTCGCCGGGCAACAATATGGCGAGCAGCCCTTCGGCAAAATCCGCGACATCGTCCCAGCCGAGGATGCATTTGCCCTTCCCGCCCCGTTTCTTGCCGCGGCTGAGCAGTCGGCAGAGGTGGCCATAGCCAGATCGGTCGATGGGATAGACCAGTAGCGACTGACCGTCGGCAAGGTCGATCCGACAGCCGACGATCAGCCGGACGCCGGTGACCTTCGCCGCCTCATGGGCCCGCACGATCCCGGCCAGGCTGTTGCGATCGGTAATGGCAAGGGCATCGAGGCCACAGGCTTCCGCCTGGGTGAACAGCTCCTCACAGCTCGACGCACCGCGCAGGAAGGAGAAATGCGAGGCGCATTGGAGTTCAGCATATCGCATGGCGGCACCTGCCGATTCTCACATCATAGCGCATATTGTTCGCTATTTGTTCCATAACGCCATGAGTCAATCGCTGATGCAGCCTATAATCGTCGCAACGCGTTCAGATGCCAGCGCCCCAGTCATCGACAGCAAGCGAGGAAACGTACTAATGGCGGCCAAACTCAAGGTGTTCCGGACCCCGATCGGTTTCCACGACGCCTATATTGCCGCGCCCAGCCAGAAGAAGGCGCTCGAAGCCTGGGGCGCCGACAGCAATCTTTTCGCACGCGGTGTCGCGGAGCAGGTGACCGATGCTAAGCTCATGAAGGCACCGCTTGCGCAGCCCGGAACGGTGATCAAGGTGCCGCGCGGCAGCACCGAGCAGCATTTTGCAGCGCTCGCGAAATCGAAACCACCAGCAAAACCCGACAGCAAGAAGCCGGACACTACAGCCGCGCCACCGCGTCGCGCGAAGAAACCCCGCCCTCGTCCAAGCCGAGCGGCCCTCGATACGGCCGAGCAGAAGTTGGAGGCGCAGCAACAGGCGCTCGATGCGAAAGTCGCGGAACTGGAAGATCAGCGCGCCGGGCTGAAAGAGGAAATCACGCGCTTGCGGACTGCGGGAAAGAAGGAACAGGCAAAGCTCGAAACCGCCATCGTTGCTGCCCGCAGGAAATACGATGCTAAGCTGGATCAGTGGAGAGCTGACAGCTGAACCACGTCCATTCGGTAAGACCCGCGTTATACCGATTTTCATTCATGGCTTACAGCCAGCATCTCCATCATTCCCGTGCACGCTCTTTAATGAAGCATGTCCGCAGCCCCATCGGCGGGCCAATCGCCCACGGTGATGGCGACAGCGGCAAAAAGGGGCGGTCTCCGGCCATGGCGCATCCTGCACGGTCAACTCCCTTGCCAAGCTCGGTCTGCCCGCCGCGATCGGCGGGGGCGTGTTGCCCCTTCTACAGAGGCCCCGATTGGAACCGACGGCCTGAGAGGGCGTTCTGCTTTTATCGGGTCGAACTATTGCCCCCCGCTTGATTGATCCGGTGAAACTTCGGCCCCGCCAGCCTCCCGCTGGCGGGGTCTTGTCGTTTCGGCCGCTTTCGAAACCGGAACAGATGCTCAAGCGAAATGTTCTATTTCATTGAGATATTGGGATTGGAGAGCAGCGTGAGCGACAATCAGCAGGAAGACATCAAGCCCACGCTCTCGGACAAGGATTTCAAGGATAAACTCGCCGAAACCATCCCGCATCTGCGCGCCTTTGGCCGCGGCCTGTGCCATGACGCTGACGCTGCCGACGATCTCGTTCAGGAGACCATGATGAAGGCTTGGGCGGCGCGCGCGCGCTTCGTTGCGGGAACCAGCTTCAAGGCCTGGACCTTCACCATCCTGCGCAATCATTATTTCAGCCAGATGCGGCGCAAGCGTTTCGTGGGCGATTGGGACGATGTAGTCGCCGACCGCAAGCTCGCGGCGCCCGCCGGGCAGGATATGAGCGTGGAACTGCGCGACATGATGCGCGCTCTGGCCGAACTGCCCGATCCGCAGCGTGAGGCACTGATCCTGGTAGGCGCGGGCGGGCTTTCCTATGAGGAAGCCGCCGAAATCATGGGCACAGCCGTCGGAACGGTCAAAAGCCGGGTATCCCGCGCCCGCGCCACGTTGGAGGCGCTGATCGATGGCGGCGTGCTCACCACCAAGTGGCGTGACTTTGAAGATGGCGATCAGGCGGTCATCAGCATCTTTGCTGATCTGGAAAAGATCCAGGCACGCCGCGCTCCTGTCCCCATACCAATCGCTTTGCCCCTGCTGCCAACAGCCGCCTGAAGACCAGCGCGCCGTCGCATAAAGGATCCCCGCCGGAGCAAAGCTGCACGGCGGGGCCGAGGTTCAGGGAGGTGTCGCCCCAAGGGAGGAGCGACACATTCCAAGCTATGCCTTTTGCGTAGCAATTCAAGATGGATTGATCACCGTT
The DNA here is from genome assembly GCF_001598335.1 of Sphingobium abikonense NBRC 16140. GTDB lineage: Bacteria > Pseudomonadota > Alphaproteobacteria > Sphingomonadales > Sphingomonadaceae > Sphingobium > Sphingobium abikonense. The sequence goes on along the minus strand of NZ_BCYT01000013.1, from coordinate 79,095 downwards.
CTGAAACGAATGACGGATCAATATGGCAGTCCTGCCAATCCCAGTCGCCTCGTCGAGCAAAAGCGACAAAGCCATCGTCGAGGTTCAGCGTGGCGTCGCCGCTGCGAAAATGTCGGCCCAGCGATGAAGGTTTGCGGGCGAGAACCAGTTCGCCGTCGGCCAATTGCACCCGCGCCTGCCGTCCTTCGATCCGCAGGCCAAGACTGCGTCCCTGCGCGCAGGCGACATGGAATGACGCGTGATGCTCAGCGGCCGTGGCCGTGGCCGTGAGGGACCCCGTCAACATTAGGATAAGGACAAGAGGAAGCGCAGACATGGCAATCTCCACGGCTTGCATCCTCTCAAGGCAAAAATGACTGTCTGCCCTCAATCCTTTTCCGCTGCGGCAGTTCCGTTGGCAAGTGCGTCGCTGATCATCGCTGCCAATGTTTCTTCGGCGCGGCCGCGCGCGGCGGCATCCTTGGATTCCAGATCATGGCGCAGCCATTGCGGCGCGCGCGCGATCACTCGTAAAATCAAAGCGTTCATTTTTTCATCCATCGGCCGAGCCTATGACGGTAGAGTGACGGTGGCGCAATAAAGCAAAGCTTGCGGCGAATAAGAGCTGCCTGTCCGGTTACTGGTTGCGCGGGGTGCGATCATTGCGGGCCTGGGCGTCCGATCACGCTACCGCTCGTTGCAATCAGGCGAACAGCCCATGCAGGAACCAGCCCTGCCCGCCGGTGGCGCTGTCCATGCCATCACCCTGACGGAAGACCCAGTAGCGCGCGCCCGTCTCGTCCTCGACGAGGAAATAGTCGCGGACGCTCAGCCATTCCTCATCACTCACATGCCATTCGCCATAGATGCGCTCCGGTCCATCGGCCCGCTTCACCTTGCGGCGCATGCCCCGCCACACGAAATGAACCGGGGGATGATCGGGCAGCAGCGCCATGGTGTCGATCGGCTCGGGCCGCTTGAACAGCCGGGCCGGGCGCGGCCAGCGTTCAGGCCAGCGCAGCAAAGTCGGATCGGCCATGGGCGGAATGCGGGTGACTGAGCGTTCGGGAATATCGCTCTCGCGCGCGGCCACCCGGTAGAGCCGCTCCTCCCCTACCCTGTTCCCCAATATATCGACGAGCATGGCGACATCGGGCATCGGCGTTTCGCCCAGATGCGAGATGGTGCGAAGCCCCAATGGCTCGACCTGGGGGGCGGAAAGCACCATCTTCTCGACCCCAAAGCCAGGATCAACCGTTTCGATCCTGTCGCAGAGCAGCCGTCCCATCTGCTTCCTGTCACGGCTGGGCTTGGCGAGTCCTGCCCGGATGGCTTCGACCCGGTTGTCGACCCGGTGGAAGCGCAAATCCAGCCTGCGCGCGCCAACGCCCGCTTCCTCCAACTGCTGGCACAGGCCATCGACCAGCTTGTGGGTATAGCGGGCAAGGGTTTCAGGCGCGCCGATCGGCTCAGCAAAGCGGCGTTCTACCTCGATGGTTTGCGGTGCTGCAACTGGCTCGAACGGCTCGGCGACACGGCCATAGGCCTGGTCGAGCCGCAGCCCCGGCATCGATCCAAAGCGCAGCGCGAGCGAGGCGCGCGGCATGGCTTCCAGATCGGCGATCGTCTCCAGGCCCAATTGGCTCAATGATCTGACGATGGCCTGGTCCAGGCGCAGCGCGACCAGCGGCAGATCGGCAATCGCCTCCTCGAGGTCGAGCGGATCGATAACGCGCAGCGGTTCCGGGCCATAGCGGGCCAGCGCATGCGCCGCGCCATAGGCCGGCGCACACACCGCGCGCCCGACCGTCTCCACCTCGGCCAGCCGCTGCACGATGTCCTTGAGCAGGCCCATGATGCCGCCATGGACATGGGCAGCGCCGGTGATATCGAGCATCAGCCCATCGGGCGGATCGACCGCGATAATCGGTGCGTAGCGGCGCAGCGACCAAACGGCGAGCCGCTCCAGCCCGTCCCGGTCCGACTGCGGCTCGGCATCCAGGATGAGGAGATCAGGCACCAGTGCCTGCGCTTGGCTGACCGCCATGCCTGTGTGCAGACCGATCATGCGCGCGGCGGCATTCGCCGCGGTGACCACCCGGCGTTGCCCGTCGATGCCAGCAAGGATCAGCGGCGCGTCAGGAGGCGGCGCGCTCTGCCCAAGCCTGCGACGCAGCCGATCCGTCGGCCAGGTCGGCAGGAAGAGCGAGACGACCTGTCGCATCGCAGGCTTCCACCAGAAAATCGGCGCTCTCTCCTGCCCGGCACCGTATGAGCTCAACGAACCAGCGATGGCGGCCGACACCCGGCACCGGCAGTGGGTCGGATGGAACAGCTGTCACCCGCCATCGCGTCGCGGCCGCCGTCGGCTGGCCAAAGTCCGACGCCTCGGCCAGGCGCCGCCAGCGCCGGATCGCTATTCCAATGGTGCCGCTGCTCTCGGCTGCCAGTTGGAGACGCCGCGAGGAGGTCATCGACAGGCGCGCGAGTTCCGCCACCACACCGCCCAATCCACCATGGCGCAGTCCTTCCTCGAAACAGGCGAGAACCGCTGTTTCATCGCGAGCTTCCACATAGATGACGCGATCGGGATCAAGTCCAGCCTGCGCAATCGCTGGCGCGAACAGGTCGGGCTCGGTCATGCACCAGAGGATGCTACCGCTCACCCGCGCAAGAATACCGGCAGTGAACAGGGCGGCGGCCGCCCCATCGGTCACGCCCTGCGCGCCGCCAGCCACTTCATGCAGCGCTCCTAGCGCCAGACCACCGCCGGGCAGTTTGGCATCGACCATTTCCAAGCCAAATGGCAGAACCTCTTTGCGCCTACGCTCTGTGCCTTCGATCTCGGCAATCTGGGCGCGCAGGGCAGCAACGCGGGGGCGCGCCCCTCTTTCCATCATCGAAGGGCCTCCTTGTGGCTCGCGGTTGGATTGTTCCTATTTTGTTCCAATTACAGTATGAGTCAACGCACTGGAGTCGTTGCTCGTTCAGGATCGGCGGTACGCTCTCGAAACAAAGCGGGAAAACCCATGGTTGTGCAGCGAAAAAAATTGAGCCTGAAGCATGGGGAGGAGGCTCCGGAAAAAAAGCGCCCCTCGCACATGCGGATGAATCGGAGCGCGAATCGACGCCGCCGCGTTATCATCCGAGCCACGATCCCGCGCTTGTCACCGATGATGAAATTCCCTGGTAAGGAGGCCCAAGCATGACCCCGCGTATCATCCCGATCGAAGGTCTCGACACCTTGCCACGCGAGGAGGCCCTGCGGCTTCGTGTCGCCCAGCAGACACTGGAGCTGGTCCTGGGGTCAGCGGTTCGGGACAGCGAGCAGACGGTCGATCCCGATCTTGCGGTCGAGGGCATATTGATGGGCCTCGCCTGCATCATGGAGCAGGCGCCTGAGTTCCCGACGCGGCAAAGCCTACGCAAAGGCGGGGAGGCCTATGGCAAGATGCTGGGACAGCAAGCCCAGAATTTGCGCTCGACCTTCGAAGAAACCGGCATGCATCCGATCGACGCTCTGCTCGACCGCTTCATGTCTGTCGCCGACGACGGCCAGAAGCCAAACTGATCGGCCTGCCATGTCGAGGCTCCATTGCATGGCTGCAGGACTGAGCGAGGTCGCCGCGCATTTCGGCGCAGATATGCCCGCGCCAATCGAGCTCCCGTTCGAAACCACCGAAGGCGCGCTTGGCCTTGTGGTTTTCGAGAGTAAGGGTCGGCGGATCATGCGCGGCGTTACCTGGGGGTTTAGCCGCCTGACCCGCGAGATGCGCGAACGCGACGAGGAACCGGGCCGCATCGGGCTGGTCGCCGATCTCACCAATCCGATGTGGGATCATATGGCGCAGGATGCGCGCTATCGCTGCCTCATCGTGCTGACGCATTTCGCCAATCCCGACGGCGTACCGGGTGAGCGGACCCGCACCTGGTTTTCCTTAAAGCGCCAGCCCCTGATGGCCTGGGCGGGCTTTTGCCGGAACATGCCCGAACAAGGTCCGGTCTATGCCGGCATGACGATGGAAGCGAATGACGCCGTGCGTCCGACCAATGACCGTATGCCGGTGCTGCTCGACCCTCATGAATATGACGCCTGGCTCCACGGCGAGATCCGGGACGTGATCGGTTTCCAGTTCCGTCCGCCCTTTTCGGCCGAGCGTTTCCGCGTCGAAAAAACCGAGGATCTCTGGCGGAGCGGCAAGCGTCCGCCCTCTGCAGATAATCAGCTGGCGCTCCTGTGATGGCGTCTGCCCACCAGATCGACCTTTTCGCGCCTCCGCTTCTGCTGGGCCTGCGGTATGAGCCGGGCTTTCTCTCCGATGCGGAAGAAGCAGAACTCATCACCCGGATCGATGCCACACCGCTGGCGCCATTCCGTTTCCAGAAATGGACCGGCAAGCGCCTCACCCGCAGCTATGGCTGGAACTATGATTTCGAGCGGGGTAGCTTTGGTCCGGCCGATCCCCTGCCAGATTGGCTGCTGCCGCTGCGCAATCGTGCCGCCCGCTTTGCTGCGTTGCCGCCAGACGCGCTCGTCCAGGCGCTGCTGATCCGATACGATCCGGGCGCGGGCATTGGCTGGCACAAGGACCGGCCGGTGTTCGAGCATGTCGTCGGCATTTCGCTGGGGGGCGCCGCCCCGATGCGCTTCAGGCGCCGAACGGCGGATGGGTTCGAGCGCCGCACGGTGTCGCTGGAGCCGCGCTCCATCTACCATCTGGCGGGCGAAGCCCGGCATGCATGGGAGCATAGCATCACCGAACAAGAAGAACCGCGCTGGTCGATCACCTTTCGCAGCCTCAAACCGGCCTGATGCCAGGCAGGCACGCCAAGCCCCAATATCCGGTTACGCCAGACGGGCGATATTTTGTCGTGCGTGGCCGTCTCTGGCGGATGAGCAACCCTGCCCTCGGCGAGGCCGAGCGGGCCAAGTTGGTCCATCAGTTGATGACGGCGCGAAGGCAGGTGGGCGAGGCGCTGCGTGCCAAGGATGCCAACGTGGAGAGAAGCGCGCGCGATGCAGTGGACGCCGTCAAACACCAGCTCGGCGAGCGCGGGCCCGTGTGGTGGGGGGATGGCGCGCCCGACTATAATCGGCATCTCGCCCGTAACACCCCCTATGCCCAATGGTTCGGAGCCCTGAGCGATGAACATACCCAATCCTGATCGGCTTCCTCGATCACGGTAACGCAGACAAGCCGTTTCCCCGGCTGACACTCCAATCTTATATCGGCCTTGCCGGTCCGGATCGCGTTGGTCGCAATGGAGACCGTTTCGGTCCGGCACTTAACCAAAAACGACCCGACCACTCTCAATGAATGGCCGGGTCAGTAGAAGTCTCTGAAAACCAGAGCCTTCGGGTCGCGACTCGTCATTAACATAGGGTTCAGATTTCTGGGAGCGCCTTAACTTTAATCCAAGTTCATAAATCCCTTGCAGATGCGGTAAGTGGTTGATTTTCGCAGCCCAGCAAATTTGCATTCCGTAGCGTAAATTGAGATTTTGATCATGGACCGGCCGATGAGCTAAGCCTTCGGGTCGCACCGGTCCTACTCCATGCTACCGGACTCATCCTCAGTCACCGCGCCTGTTGAGAAACAGCATTATCGCGGCCGCTAAGCTCGCCCTCTCAGCCGCATATTGCACTGATTGCAAAAGCTGCACCCGGCGTCGCAGCCTCCGCATTTGTCGGATCGTTCATTTGGCGCCATATGCGCCCTGCCTTTCAGGCATCCTCTCCTAAAACTCAGTACGGCTGGCCATTCATTTGGCCGGCCTTTTTTTTGGCTGACGCGTTCAGGCGACCGCCCGACCGATCTCCTGATAGTCCTCCGGACCGCAAAAATGGACCTGGGCCTTTCCGCGTGCCTTTGAACGATAGAGGGCGGCGTCTGCGCAACCGATCAGGCGCTCGAGGTCCAGGCCAAATTGAGGGGCCATGCTGATGCCGACACTCACCGATACCCGCATTTCGACGCCTGCGATCATATAGGGTTCGCTAAGCTGCCGGATCACGCGTCGCGCCAGCAGTTCAGCCTGATCCTGATGCTGGACGTGGCTCTGGACAAGAATGAATTCATCGCCCCCGAGGCGCGATACGACGTCGTCCGTCCTGACCGTCGCAATGAGCCGGCGGGCGACCTCGACCAGCAGTTGGTCTCCCGCTGGATGACCATAAGCGTCATTGACGGCCTTGAAGCCATCGAGATCGAGATAATGGATCGCAAGCTGATCGCCTGACCTGCGCGATGTTTCCAGGCTGGCGAAAAAGGCCTCACGCAAAGCCAGGCGATTGGACAGCCCTGTCAGCGGGTCGTGGCGGGCCAGATTCGCAAGATCATGTTGGGTGGTCAGATGCTCAACCGAAGCGGCATGAAGGTGGTGCACGGAATCAAGGCTCATCAAGCCGACTGCCAGGAGAAGCACGCCTTCCAGCGCGAAAAACTCGGCATGGAGCGGCTCGTCATATTCGGTCATGGCATGGACCATCATGGCGACCGCCGTTGGCAGAACCGCCAGCATCAGGCTGATCACGCAGAGGCGCGGCCTGCTCGCATTTCGTGAAACGATGCCCGCGCCAAAGGTAAAAATGAGGCTGATGGTTCCGATGTGGATAAGCGGCGCATGGGCAATGAGCGCGCGGATGTTGAGGCCAGCCAACAGCATCGCGAAGATATAGGTTAGCGCAGCGTAGCGCCGTTCCCAGATTCGCAGGGCGACAATCTCCTGTCCGGCGCCCCCGGCGCGATGGAAGGCGCCGATCAGAATAAGCCTGGCCGCCGTCACCAACACAGATGTTCCGGTGAGAGCCGCAATCACGCCATCTTGCCATTTGAGATAAATGAGCGTTCCGACGAACAGATAGAGCAGGCCGAAGCCCGCGATAGGCATGCTCATGGTGAAGAGCGGGGCGACCAGATCCCTGTACACGGCATCGGGCAAACGAGGACGAATGCTGCGCTTGACCGAAAGATTTCGAGCGCTGCGACCATCTGTTTTTCGTCTCTCCATGGCGCAGTAATCTCAGGTCGATGGTTAAGGCCGCCCTACCGATGAGATAATGCGTGGCAGATCCGGGGGCAGCCGACCGCGCCGCCGCGCGCGCCTGTCATTGCTATGCAGCCAGCCATTCCTTCGCCATGGGTCCGCCAGAAGCCGTGCCGCTAAAAGATGAGCGGCCATGAGCCTTTGAGACGTCAGCTCCGCTTCTTTCTTCGGGCCTTATCCTTCAACTCGATCCAGACCGGCGCATGGTCGCTCGTCTTCTCCCATCCACGCGGCGCGGTATCGACCTCGGCCGCGATTAGCCGGGCTTTGGCCTTGGCATTCAGCAGCAGGTGATCGATCCGCAGTCCCGCATTGCGCTCGAACGCGCCACGCCAATATTTCCAGAAGGTGTAGATGGCCTCGCCCGGGTGCTTGTGCCGAAGCGCGTCCGTCCAACCTTGATCGAGAAGCCGCTGATAGCCCGCGCGCACTTCGGGCGCGAAGAGTGCGTCATCGCGCCAGCGATCGGGCGCATAGACATCGAGGTCGGTGGGCATGACATTATAATCTCCGGCGACCACCACCGGCGCGTCCAGATCAACGAGCGATGCCAGATGCGCGTGCAGCCGGTCGAGCCAGCGCAGCTTGAAATCATATTTGGGGCCGGCCCGAGGATTGCCATTGGGCAGATACAGACCAGCGATCAGAACGCCGCCGACCGCAGCCTCTATATAGCGGCTCTGCCCGTCATCGGGATCGCCGGGCAGGCCGCGACGGGTTTCGTGGATCTCGCCGATACGGCTGAGGATAGCGACGCCGTTCCACCGGCTCTGACCGTGCCAGACGGCATCATAGCCCGCATCGCGAATGGCACGTTCGGGAAAGTTCTCTTGCGGGGCTTTGAGTTCCTGGAGGCAGACAATGTCGGGTTCCGCCTCATAAAGCCAGCGCAGCAGCACTGGTAGCCGGCCATTGACCCCATTTACATTATAGGTGGCGATCTTCACAGATATGGACGCTCCTGGTCGGCCGCTTCTCGCACGCGGCCCAACATTACTACTCGCCGCCTGATCGAGTCGTTCCGTTTCTGCCGGACATCCAAGGGCCGCCGGTCGATCACAGCACGAAACGTCGAACGTCTTTCTGCGTTGAACCGGGCAACGATGATGAAGGCGCAGGCAATGGCTAATGAAAAGACCGCACGCGGGCCGCAGGACAGCTCGCGCATCGCGCTCGGCGAAGACTATGAGGTACAATATTGGACCAACCGCTTCGGCGCCAGCAAAGAGCAACTGGAGGAAGCGGTGGAGGCGGTGGGCAACAGCGTCGATGCTGTCGCTGCCTATCTCAACACATAGGCCCGCTTTGACGAGACGATCCGCGGTGCTACGCTGCTCCTCCAACGAAGGAGGATCGCCTCATTTGTAACCTCTACACCGTGCGCAAATCCGCCGCCGAGGTGGCTGCGCATTTCGGCGTGGCGGCGCCGGTCACCCAGTTTAACGCGCCCGACGAGGTCTATCCCGGCACGCCTGGCATGGTGGTGCGAGAGCAGGATGGCACTCGCCTCCTTCAAAGCATGACCTGGGGCTGGCCGGTTCGCCTCAAGGGCATGAAACCGGAGTCCAAGCCCAAGCCGGTCAACAATATCGCTGACTTACGCAAGCCCTTCTGGCTCGGCGCTGCGCGCAAACCCGAATTTCGCTGCCTCATTCCCCTCACAAACTTTGCGGAAGCTGAAGGAAAGGCTGGGGCCAAGACCCGGAGCTGGTTCTCGCTGCGTGATAGTCCCATCTTCGCCTGGGCAGGCCTGTGGCGCGACAGCCCGGAATGGGGGCCGGTCTTCTCCGGCGCGATGACTGACTGCAATGAGGCCATCCGCCCGGTTCATGACCGAATGCCGGTTCTCCTGCATGAACATGAATATGCGCAATGGCTTCATGGCAGCTTTGACGACATCCTAGGTTTTCAAGAGCGCTGCTTTCCTGATGAACTGATCGCCATGGAGCGGACCAGCGAGCCATGGAACAAGCCACGCTCAGCGCCCTCGTCTGCCGCGACGCTGCTGTGACCCCGGAGCAGGAACGATGGGCCGAGGCGCTCGCTATCGAGCGGCGCTTTGGCGAACAGGCGCCAGAGCATATGTATCGCTCCGGTGAGGGCCGCGGATCAGGCGGCTTCGCGTTGATCTTCTGCGGCGCGCCAGTTCCAGGGGAGCAGTTCGTGGAGACGGTTCTGGGGGATGTCGGCGATGCGCGCGAGGACGTCGGCGAGCCAGGCCTGCGGATCGATGTCGTTGAGCTTTGCCGTGCCGATAAGGCTCAGCATGAAGGCCGTGCGTTGACCGCCGCGGTCTGAACCAGCGAAGAGCCACGATTTTCTGCCCAATGCTATACCTCTCAGCGCGCGTTCCTCCGCGTTGTTCGAAAGGCAGATGCGGCCGTCATCGAGGAACGCGGCGAAGGCCGGCCATGCCTTGAGCATGTAATCCATGGCCTCGGCCACATCGCTGTTCTTCGATAGCTTTGACCGATTGTCCCGGATCCATTCTTCCAGATCGGCAACCAGCGGTGCGCTGAGTTCCCGGCGGAAGGCAAGACGCTCCTGGGCCGGTCTGCCGTTGATGGCGCGCTCAATGTCGAAGATCGCGTCGATGCGGCGGACCGCCTCCACTGCCAGCGGCGAGATGACGGCCTTTTTGCGGCGCTTCTTGATCTGCGCGGCGACATCGGCCAGTTCGAAGAAATAACGGCGCGCGTGGCTCCAGCATAGGGCGCGGGTCAGCGGCGCCGGCAGTCTGTTGGCATGGAACAACGCATTATAGCCGGCATAGGCATCGGCCTGGAGGATGCCCGTCCAGCTGCGCAAATGACCCACGGGATGCTCGCCTCGCCGGTCACGGGAATAATGGAAGATCGCTGCCGGCGGCGCTGGCCCGCCGAATGGCCGATCATCCCGGACATAGGTCCAGATCCGGCCCGTATCGGTCTTGGTTTTTGCCAGCACCGGCACCGTGGTGTCATCGCCATGCAGTCGCTCGGCGGCCAGGACATGCGCCTCAATCAACAGATAGAGCGGCATCAGCGCAGCGGTGCAGGTGCCGACCTGATCGGCCAGGGTCGAAAGGCTCAGGTCCACGCCCTCGCGGGCATAACGATCCCGCTGGCGGTTGAGCGGCTGATGCGCGCCGAACTTCTCGAACAGCAGCATCGCAAGGAAGCTCGGGCCAAAGAGTCCGCGGGGCGTGACGTGGAACGGTGCCGGCGGTTGGGTGATCTTCTCGCAATCGCGACAGGAGAACTTCTCCCGAACGGTTTGGATCACCTTCCACTGGCGCGGCACGACCTCAAGCGTCTCGGTGATATCCTCACCCAGCTTGCATAGCCGATCCGAACCGCAGCAGGGGCATGCCTCGGGCGCGGCGATGACGAAGCGTTCGCGGGGCAGATGCTCGGGCAAGGGCTTGCGCGCGGGCCGCTTGCGCTCGAACGGTGCGACATTGGTCTTCGCCGCTGCCAGGGCAGCCAGAAGCTCATCTTCGCTGGCAGCGGTCTCGCACTCCTCGAAGGTCAGTTCCATCTGGTCGAGCAGATGGCGTGTGCGTTCGGACCGCTGGCCAAAAAGGGTGCGGCGCATCTTCTCGTTCTGCAGTTCGAGAAGGGCGTTACGGGCTTCTAGGTCGGCGTTGATCGCCTTGATGCGGGCAACTTCAGCGGCGACTGCCTCGGCAGCGGCAAGCCGCTCGCGAAGGCTGTCGATCTCTGCTTGCGCCTCGTTCCCCATGGCCAACGACATAGCGGAAAAGCACCGGAATCCCTAGCTTTTTAGGTCATGCCGGGGCTTTTATCCGGCCAATGTCGGGCGCCATGTGGCCTGCGGATTACGCCAGTCGATCGCCTCCAACATGCAGGCCATCTGCGAGGGGGAAATGGCGATCACGCCGTCCACCGCAGAGGGCCAAATGTACTTCCCGCGCTCCAATCGCTTGGCATAAAGCGACATGCCCACGCCGTCATGCCAGATGATCTTGCAGAGGTCGCCGCGGCGTCCCCTGAAAATGTAGAGATCCCCGGCGAAGGGATCACGCCCGAAACTCTGCTGCACTTGGAGGGCCAGGCTACGCATGCCGCGCCGCATGTCCGTGTGCCCCGTCGCGATCCATATCCGAACGCCGGAGGGGATTGGGATCACGGCTTGACCGACCGCAGCACTGCCGACACCAGCCCAGGCGATGCGCCAGCGGGAATGCGCACGATCGCCCGCTCGAACTCGACGGTGATCGCCGATCCGATCATTGGCACCGGATCGGCTTGCACCTGCACCTCGGCAAAGCCCTGCGCTGCCTGCTCCATCTGCCGCCGCCATCTGTAAATCTGGTTCGGCCGCAGATCAGCACGGCGGGCAATCTCCGCCACGTTCGCCCCGGGCGCCGAAACCGCAGCGACCAGTTCGCGCTTCTGCTGGTCGGTCCAGACGCGCCGCCGTTCTGGGCCCGAAATTACCGTCATCTGACTCATCGCACCGTCCCTTGTACCGGTGCAAACACCAGTGCTTGCACCGGTGCCATCTCGAAATATCAGCCGATCACTGCAAGGCGGCCCTCACCGGAGCGATACGAGCATATAGCCGAGCGTGTCACTGCGCTGGCCGTGGCGGGTGATGAGACGGGCGTGGCCCGCTGGATCGCGATCGCCGACCGCTTCGATCAGCTTCGGGATCGGCCAGAGGGGTTTCTTCAATGAAGTACGGCAGCCTGGTCAAACTGTGAGGGTGCATGGCAAGCGGGAAATCAACGTCCGCCTTTCCAAATTCCACTCTCCAAGTCCGTCCGAGCATTTTCCCTGCGTCAAAGCGTTCAATTCAAAGTTTCAGAGGGATCCCACATGCGGTCGAAGAGCGTCCACGGTGGCCACCAGTCCTGCCGCCTCCATGTCCAGCAAAAGGTCATGTGCGGACTTTTCGGGCCTGCGAAAGCGCCCGCGCATCCGGCGAATTGCCGCGACGGCGCGGCCCGTATCAAGCGCGATGGTATCGGCAATAAAGTCGTCTGCCGACCGGACTTCCAGATTCAAGCTCTCCAGCAGGGCCTCCGGGAAGTCCTTGAGATTCTCCGTCACGATCGCGGCGGCCTGAGTCTTTACGGCCGCAGCGATCACATGCGCATCGTCCGGATCCGGTAGGGCCTCCACCAGCGGAGTGAGATGAGCGAAATCAACAACCTCCGCTTCGCCAAATGCCTGACGCATTCGGGAAATTTGGGTTGCTGCGATTTCCTCCGCTTCCGCCTGCGATCGCCCCTTGCTGACGAGTATCTTCGCGATGGCTCGGCCCGTTTCCTCTAGAACTGGCGCCGACCATCTGATGCGAAAGAAATCCGCTTCCGCCAATGTCAGCAACAGGTTTCTGCGCAGCACGCTGGCAAGCGTGCAGGCATCAATGAAGGCCGTGTAGCGATTGGCGAACAAGGATCAGAACAATTCGGCGTCGGCCGCCGCCAGATCGTCGAGTGCCTTGGAGCGAATCCCATCCCGCTCACGCTTGTAAGCAAACAAATCCTCGGCGCGCACGCGCCGGTGGCGCCCCACCAATGTGTGGGCAATCTCCTTCTTGTTGAGAAGGGAGATGAGATAGGGCCGCGACACGTTGAGCACGTCAGCAGCCTGCTGGGTCGTCAACATCTGACTGATCGGCACGAGGGTGACTGCGTCTCCCTTGCCGATATGCCTGAGCAGTTCCATCAGCAATTGGGATATGGCGGGTGTCAGTGTGATTTCGGTGGGGGTCTTGTCCCCCTCTTCCAGGAGGCGCAATTTTGCATCGCCGGCGGCATGCGCGGCAATGATCTTGCGAAGCTGATTGGCAGCATCCTTCTCACCAGCGGAGGGCAAGCGGCTACCGATTTCTTCCGCAAAGGCGGGCATGGTCATGGCGCGTCTCCTCTCGGCCTATATGGTCAATAATCGCAGCAAACGCAACCATCGAAGCAGACGAAACATCTCCTGCGCTGGCAGAGCAGACATTCCCACACCAGCATCTCACGTCACGACAGGATCCTGCCAGGTCGTGCGAAGCTCGAAACCTGTGGGTGAACAGCACCGTATCCACCGGTGCTAATTGTGACCTAAGCTGCTCGGGTCGGCTCATTTAACGGTCCGCACCCCACTCGTAGAGCCTTGCGCCTTAGCTCGAGGCCATTGATGATCACCAATTCCTAACAAGCCATTTGTTGTTACCAAAATGCCGGTTCATGATCATCAACGCGGATAGCATGGAGCAGACGATCCTGATCACCGATCCGTGGACGGTCGCGAGGCGGAATCGGTCGATTGCCAGACGCCTTTCCCTGAGTGAGAGAGAATCTGCTGCCGCGCTTTGTGCCACCTGTTACAGAAGCGCATCTGCGCATCGCCGGCGGCATGCGCGGAGCTGTAAATAGGCGGGAAGGTCGTGGGGGATTTCCACCCTCGCTACATGATTGATTATGGCAACAACCCGAAGCCCGACATCCGCTAACGCAGTTTGGAGAGTAGACGGCCCGCCGCACCATGTTCCGCTGCCAGATTACGATTGTAGCTGAGCGGCATCTTGGGCGATTTCCAGCGTAGTGCATCCATGATCCCGGCGATATCCTCACCCGCCGCGAACAGGTCGTTGGTGATCCCAATGCGCGTCGAATGCGCGCTGATCCCCTTGACCCATTGGGCCAGTTCGTCCTTGCTCAAATCCGGTAAGAGTCCTGCGTCCCAGGCCCCCTGGACCCGCGTCTTGAAAATCTGCGTTACCGCCTGCGGCTGCAACGCGGCACCGCCCAGGCTGACGGCCGTCATCGGATCGATGCCAGTGCGCCGCGCTGCCTTGGCTTCTGGCATCAAACTGGACAATCCCCATTGCGTGGCGGCGGCCTCCCGGCGCGCTGCAGCACGCGACACAGCGGGATCGACCGCCTTCAAGCGCTTGATAAACAACCGCCGAAAGATAGGTCCCTTCGTTATTTCAGGAACGCCCAGCAGATCGGCCATCACCGCGATCCAAGCGTTCAGGGCCAGGGTGCTCCGCATCGAGAGGAATGCGGTTGCCCCCTCCCCTTCCTGATCCGCTTTATGGCGCGGGATATGCAGTAACCGGGTGTCGGGATCACTAGCCGGCTGGATATGGGCGATGTCGATCGCGACCAATTCGGAAGCGCGCAGGCCCGTATCGTAGGCGACCGACAGCAACGCCCGGTCCCTCATCCCCTTTTCGTCGTGGGGGCATCCGTCGAGCAGCGCTTTCAGGCTCATCCCTCGCGCGTCGCCGTCAAAAACGTCGCTGACCGAACCCTTGTAGCGCAACGGCCGCGCCTGGCGCTGGGCGGTTCCCAGTTCGCGGCGCAAGGCCTTGAGCGTCAGCGCGACCAGCTTGTCCTTGGTCGGGTCGGGCAGATCGAACAGCCGGTGGAAGGTCGCGATCGCCCAGAGGGTGCGCGAAAGCGTCGCCGGCTTCGCCTTGGCGAGACTGCCCTCCCCCGCTCCGCGCGCCTTTAAATACTGGATTACCGAAATAGGCTGCGCTGGCAGCGCGCTCACCCCAGACCGGCGACATGCCTCGCCAAAGCCCGCCATGTCTGCAAGCAGACCGCGTACCGTGTTGGCGGCCATGGCGGCCAGCGTCGCCTCGACCAGATCAAGATTCGCGGCGGGCCGGCCCGTGGTCGGCAGCATCGCCAGAGCGGCTTCGAACCGCTGGAGCGGGGTGAGCGCTTGCTCCGCCGCGCGCTCCGCCCTGCGCTGCGCGACATATTGCTGGCGCGCGCCATAGGCCCAACGCTGGCCCGGTGCGGGCAGGACCAGTGTGGTCGGCCGAACTCCCTCGGCGGTCGCCAACGGCGCGAGCGGTCCAATCGCCACCGATGGGTCGGCTTCTTCAATGACCAAGGGCGCAACATTGCCCTCCGCTGCGCGGACCGATACCGCTTGCCCGTCCTCCATCGGCTGGTCGTCGCCCATGACCGCGCTTCCAGCGACGTCCGTTTGCTCCACCGAAGGAACAGGCGTATGATCCGACTCGAAGGCCGGATCGAGAAAGGCGCGCAGCCCGCGCAACGGTCTTCTGCCTTCGCCAGTCATCCCAGTCCGCTCATATTGGTACAAATCGAAGGCAAAATCATATAGCGAACAACATTTTGGATCAATGATAATGGCCCTTGTCATTGATCCAATATTTTAGATGCACCAACAGACTTTCTAAAAACGTCTTTCAGTTTAATATCTGATCCGATAACCCAGACAAACAGGCCGTTTAATGAATCGAGTCTGGAACGATACACCTCGCCATTAAAGGCGAGATTTTGGCGAAAAATGATGGCTTCCTCCCCTCCCCTGCTCGATCCGGCCTTGCTCCTTGCCTATGCCGACGCGCAAACCGCGCTCGCACGGGTGGAAGAACGCCTCCGGCTCAGTCCCGTCCGCCTGCCCTGGAAGGCGCGCATGGCGCTGGCTGAGCGGCAAGCCCTGGCCGGGATCGACGCCTATGAACTCCCCGAGGACGCGGTCACGATCAACGGCCGAGGACGCGCCATCACCAGTGCCTATGACCTGACCCATTGGAAGCACGCCATCGGCATGCCGATCACCCTGGACGAACTCATGGCCGACCCCTCTGCCCTGCTGGCGTGGCTCGGTGCTGAAACCGGTCCTTCCGACGAGCACATCCCGGGCCGCCGCGAGCCATGGGAAATGCTACCGGCAATCGAGGCCTGGAGCAAGGCCTGCCAAGTACTACCCCCCTCCCCTCCCCTGCTCCATGGCGGCCGGATCGCCGCGCTGTGGCGGCAGTTCGCGCCCCTCGCCCGCGGTGATGTCGTGGCCAGCCTGCTGATCGGCGATCGCTGGGGTCCGGGGCGCTGGAACGGATCGCAAGGTGGACTGACAGCCCTCGGCCTGCAACGCGCGGGCGGTCCCTGGAAGATCGCTTCAGGCCACGAGCTCGACCACCTCTGGCTCGGAGCCATCGTCGCCGGGGCGAACGCCCATCTCGACCTGGAGGTGCAACTGCGAAGCTATGCGCAGCGGGCCGCTCTCCATCTTGCGGACCGCCGACGGCTCGGACGACTCAAGGACGTGATCCTGTTCGCGATGGCCCGTCCCGCCATTACCAGCAGCCAGGTCGCGAAGCAGTTTGGGCTGACGTCCGCCGGCGCGATCAAGCTACTGGCGACCGCCGAGGCCGAGGGACTGCTCATCGAGCGGACCGGTCAGGCGAGCTTTCGCAGCTACACGATCCCCGTCAGCGGGGTGGCCCCCTCCCCCGCCCGATCTCGGCCGCCGGTCATCGACCTCTTTGAGCCCACAATTTGGGATGATGAGGGTGAAAATCACGTCCCGCCAGAGCCCCTGTGAGCGCCAAAACGAGGGCACCCCTTACCATTTGACCTGAAAGATTTCGATGCGTCCTACGGCCTTCTGACAGCATTTTAGGGATATTTCATGTTTTGTTCGCATGCTCCGCTTCTGAGTTGCATCGAATTGGGTAACGACGCGTGCGTGATCGCTCTGTTCACGTGAGGTTTCTTAATACTGGAGGGGTACTGCATCATTCTATCGTAACAGCTTTGGTGTGGCCGTCCGATCGACCGGGTCCCCCGACGGTCCTTCCCAGATTAAGGCGACTTCATAAGTTCATCAGATGCAGTTTTCGCTAGGCCGATCAATGTAGCTAGGAAAGTATTCCGTCCCCCGCCTCGGGTGGCTACCAGGTCCGCAGCGGAAAGCAGCTCACTGATGAATTCTTCTGTGCCACGCTGCCTGATTGATGCAAGGCCGTTATAAAGGTGCGGCGTATTGTGGCCATTCATAGCGACCGTCAGATGCCTCAAACGCCAGCATCATTTACGGCGCAGCGACCCTCATCGGGGTAAACCGGAGGATTTTCTTGCGGGGGGAGCTACCTCTAACAGCGGTCTAGTTGGAGGAACATCGAGAAGTTTTATGAAGGTAATCTCATCTAAAAATTCAAACTCAAATCTCAGCGCCGTAGGCGCCATGGTTATGGGATTATGGAGAAGTTAGAGAGTTAAGAGAAGTCGCACCTGATGCGAATCGTGCTGACTCCACGATTCGCAGATTTTGGGGTCGGCGCGATGGCACGATAGATCATCCGTGATGGCACGTTCTCAGCGGCGCGATAGCACGATCGGGCTTCTGTGATAGCACGATTGCCTAAACTGAGAGCGGCGACACTCTGGCTCTGATAGCACGATGGAATGCAGTCGTGGCCTATCTACTTTCGTCGCTAAGCCCCGGCTTCGAATCAGTTTTCTTGCTGTTTCGGCTTTTCCCACCATTGCCGAAAACGAGTTGTGAACGACTCTAACGTGCTATCGGGGATGAGCTTTCCGCCGATCCAAAAATGCCTTGTGGATGTTCATCGTGCTATCAGGCACCGGGCTGTCACATTCGTCAAACATCTTTCTTGCAGGTGGCTTACCGTTGCAGGGTTCAGCCAGTTCGCATTTCTCGATCTCCCTAGGTATTAATGTGCCTAAATGAGGACTTCCCCCTCTCCTGCCGTCAGACCGCGGATCGATCACGCGTAGCGATTGCATAGTCAATCGCGGCGTCAGTCCTGTTAGGGACTTTCGATCCGAGACGTGTATGTGCTGGAGCCTGAGGACGCATCGATTACCATGATGGCAGTGTATTGGGTGGGCCGTGCGGTAAAATGAAGAAGTGCGGTGTGACCGACTTACAGGCCAGTCCTTCCTTGAACGCGCATTGCGAAGTGGGGTTTTGAGTCAAATAAACTTGGGGGAGCCGTAAGCGTTCCCCTGCTATACCAATGCAAAGGGTCGCTGATCTCGCTCAGAATGCTGAAACGTAGAGGCAGGGTTCGGAAGTCGCCATGCGAGCAGCTTCAGCAATGGACAAGATTGTGCATAGCGGCGCTGATAATAGCCGACGTGGAAGCTAATTATTTGTCTGCAGCATCAGCGGAACATCCCGCTTTAATAACCGGCAACTCGCCCTTTGGCAGGGGGCATCCGGATTCGCCTAACAGGCATAAGCGTAGAATTCGTTCGGCTACCGTGACCAAATGGGACGCAGAGATTGCACGCTTAAATGGGCAGGCGGTCGTAAGATCATCGCACCGCGTTACGAGAAATCGGGTGCTCGTACCTGCTTGACTTACTTAAGCCGCTGAGCGCTGGTGGATGCAATCGTTTAGTCGGGAGCGATGCCTCAAATCGACTAACACAAACTTTGAAGCGGACCACGTACCGGGGAGGCATGGGGGGGGGGCGAAGGCTCGTGTTGCCGAAGGCAACATCTTATCTATTTCATTGAAAAAACACGATAATAATGGATTTTGCGCTTTCTTGTTCTTAGAAACCTTGGGGCTGCTGGCTGAGGTCAGATTCATAGCTTCTGTATCCCGTTGTGAACGAAATAATCGTCTATCTGGTGTTTCCAAAGATATTGCGCATCGGCTTCCAACTAGCCGTACTCGAGAGAGCCATTGAATTCTTATTCGATTTTCGAAGAGGATAAGAGCCGGAAAGGGGAGGGGGGCAGATATCAGCCCCGTTGCACTGACGTCGTCCTGACGCATGCTCGCATCGTGCTATCAGACACGGCCTTGAGAGTGGCGTAACGGAGGTCTTGTCAGGGGACATCCTCTACAGTTGGGCGTGGAGCACCAGGGTAAATATGAGGCATTTCCGCTATCCGCGATAGCACGATGAACCGTACATTCTGATCTAATAGGAGTTGCCGAGAGGCATCTTTTCAGCGGGAGGAAGCCGACTTCCAACCGATGGGACGCAAACTAAGTCATCTGCAAACCCTCTAAGCCGGTTAACTGCCGGGCAAGGTGTGCTTGTTCCGCTGGTGATGGCTCTTCATGAAAAAGTAGAAGCGCTTGGAATAATTCGCCGGCAATTCGGTAAGGTTGTTTGCAATGTAATTATCAAACCTCGCCATCAGAACGTCGAGGTCCCAGCCTGGGAAATCCCGGCGAATGGCAGTGTAGGTTTCCTGATCGATTACATCTTGTGCACGGTTACCGCGGCGCCGGGTTGCCGGCTTTGCAGATGAAACGGGGGCAGGGGAGGGCGAAAGGGTTTTTGGCCCTTGTGAAGACACGCGAAAGCCATTTGCCGTGCTGGCAACCAAGGCTGCCATGTCGGCCGGGGAAACAAGATCCTCGGGATCTATTAGCGTTTCCGCAAGGCGTTTAACGCTCCGCGTTCGCGTGGCCGGCACAACCTCTCGTTTTGGTTCTGCTGCGGAAGGGGCGGGTAGAACTTGCTGAGGCTTTGCCTTCCCCTGCCAGTCTTTGCGCATTACCATCCAAAGCTTTGGATGGGCCGACTTCTCGTCCAGCACCTCTAGATGCAATTCGGGCAAGGAATCGGCACGCGCAATGGCCAGCAGCGACGCCTTGAACTTAGCTGACGTTTGCTCGCTACCGCTCTTCTGAAGAAGTGTGTCGAAACCGATAGTAAAGCCTTCCGCACCATTACCGCCGGCGTGCTTGCGTGCAGCGCGATAGAGCCAACGCTCTATCCCTCCCTTAAGATCAAAATACGCGGGATCGACGGTCAAGACGGACTTTTGGTCCAGGACGCCGTCGAAAAACCATTTTGCAAGCGTCACTTCGATGCACAGGACTTTATTGCGTCGCTCGTCGATCAACTGGGTCCAGCTATCGATCCACGAGAAAGTCACTTCCCTGGATTTGCCCTTCGCGCAAATATTCGTCTTTATGGTGGTGGCCTGCAGCCGATCGAGCGCGTCGCGCATCCGCTCATAGGCTCTCCCGGATGTATCACGGCGGATCAGTTTCATAATATCCGCTGGATGAACGCGGATCGTAGGAGACAAGTTGTTCGAGCGCTGCCGCTGCTCGTTCAAATAGGATGCGAAGAAGATCATGATGTCCGCGTCCCATATAGTCGCCATCCCGTAGTGCGGGTTGGCTGAAACGTGGACGCTCACCTGGCCATTAGGACTAAGATATTGGATCGGCTTCACGCGCTTCTTCGCTAGCGAGAAGAAGGGGCGTTGCATCGTCTCCTGATAGTCGCGCAACGATATATCCCCAAAGTCTGGCAGGGGCGTGAACATCTCAAAACTGAGCTGGACCTGCCGGCCAAGACTAGGGGGGGATTCCACCATTTTCTAAAACGCTCGAACGCTAAAAGCTGCAAGATGTTGCCGTCGGCAACATCCATGCGAACATAATGATTTTAAACGGCAAATCGGCCATTTTGTGCATTTGACAAATGGGCGCTGAGCTTGCCTCACGCCTTACCCTTTGCCCAAATCCTGGAGCGCTCAATGGCAGCCCTCAAGCTCTCCATGAGCTCGTCAATGGAACTCTCAGAAGGAACGATCTTGATCATCAACTCGCTGGCGCGATCACGTTCGACCACTCCGAATTCACGGCCCGATTGCGTAAGAAGGCTCTGCTTTTGCCTCCGTGCCCGGGCTTGCTTATTGTTCGCCGCAGACAGCAACCGCGTCACCACTTCATTGGCGGGGATAATCGCTTCGTCGAAACTCTGTTTGAGGCTCTGTTCCTCTGCGATCGAGCGGGCAGCATCTTCCATTCGCTGGCGCTTTTCCTGATCATCAATCAAAGGCAGGAGAGGCTTCGCGAAATGGAGAGTCAGATCGCGCGGTGAGCCAAAGGCAGAGACAATCGTCTGCGGCATCTCGGCAAGAGCAATATAGCGGGAAAGCGTGCCGGGACTCAGCTTCAGTCGCTCGGCCATCCGGCGCTGCACGCCTTCATAATGGGACTTGAGGGCCTCGCGATAATTTGTCGCCCGTTCGTAGTCGGAGATATCTTCCCGTTCACGGTTTTCGATATCCGCGACGCGAAATGCTGCCTCGTCGGTTAGATCCTCGATCGATGCATAGAGGCTGATCTCGGGATGATTATTGGCATTGAGCCAGGCGATCGCCCAATGCCGCCGCGTACCGGTGATCAGTTCATAGCGCTTCTCCCCATTGGGGGTCGGACGGACGATGACAGGAATTCGGTTCCCATTTTCCGCGACGAGCGAGTCAATCAACGTGCGGACTCGATCTTCGCTCAGGGCTGAATAGTCCCGTGCGTTGCCCGGCCAGATCGACACTTCATCAGGCTTGAGCGAAATCGCCGGCTTTTTTAGCATCTTGGCGGCTTCTTCGAAATTATCGAGCCGCCGCGTCGCGAAATTCATTGGTTTGCGGGCGCGGGACTGGGCTGGCCCTTCAGCAGCGGACGTGCTCTCACCTTGCTCTGCAGCCGCATTGGCAATGACTTCGTCGAATAACGCGCGCTTGCTCATGCGGCCTCACCATCCAGCATATTTTGATCGCCAAAACCCGTCAGACTCGTGGAGGGCCATTGTTGCCGGATCACATGAAGGATCTCCGAAAAAACCAGATCGAGGTTGTCTCGGCAACGGGTAAAGGTTTTGTGCGAGGAGATCGGCTTGTCGGACTCATAGACCGACCGGAACTCCTGTACCGAATTCTTGATTTCTTCAGACGCTAGAATGGGATTGGTCAACATGTTCGTGCCGCACATCTGCTGCAAGATACGCAGCATACCGGCCTCCCCATCGGCGGATCGCGAGTAATTTGAGGCAACAACTCGAATAAAGTCGTAATTCACGCCCATGTTATATTCATTGAGAGCTTCCAGCGTGTCGGCAATGTTGGTCATGAAGTGAATTGTCGATAGAAAATCGAGCTGCCGGGCCGGAACCGGGACAACGAGACCGCTCGCAGCGGCCATAACATTCATCCCGAGAAATCCCATTGCTGGAGGTGGATCGAGTAGCATCACATCAAATTCGCGGCGAACTTGACTGATACCGGCCCTGAGCAAACCGAACCTACGCATGATCTCTTCGCGCCCTTCCGCGCCTGCGACCATGTGCCACTCAATTTCACCCAGGCCTAGGCTCGACGGGACGATCTTGGTCGTTGGCCAAGCGGTATCACGGATGGTGCGGCGAAATTCGCTGAGCGGCGCGGAAGGAGCCAAGAAATGCGCAAGCGTCTCGTCGCTATCCCAGAGTTCTTCCTGGTCCACGTCGAACAAGGAACTGGTCGAGGCTTGAGGATCGCAATCTACGACGAGTACCCTTAGCCCCTGAAGCGCAAGATAATCGGCCAGATGCTTGGTGATCGTGCTTTTCCCGACGCCACCCTTGAAATTCTGAACGGCTAAAACGACCGCAGGCTCATGTGCCTGCTTTCCCGGAATGATCCCGAGAGACTGACGGATGAGCGTC
Source organism: Sphingobium abikonense NBRC 16140 (assembly GCF_001598335.1). Classification (GTDB taxonomy): domain Bacteria; phylum Pseudomonadota; class Alphaproteobacteria; order Sphingomonadales; family Sphingomonadaceae; genus Sphingobium; species Sphingobium abikonense. The sequence continues at coordinate 56,861 of NZ_BCYT01000013.1, read as the reverse complement.
AGATCCTCGAGCGTGTAATAGCGCCGACCGTTGGCACCAATCTTGGGGGCCGGCAGCCGACCTTTCGCCTCTGCCTTAGTCAACGCCTCGGGAGTGCGACCGATTAAATCCGCTGCGCGTCCCGGACCAAAGGTCAATTCGAGATTTTTCCGGGCCCGCGGTCGAAAAGCGACCTTCTTCAACTGGGCACTAAGGGCCTCACCGTTTTCGACCATGGCCTTCAGGTTGGAAACGGTATCAATCATAAAGGAGCCCCAGCCGAATCATTCGCGAAGTACGGTTGCCAATAAAATATGAAGCATCGCTATGGTTGTCAATAAATTGCCGGTTTAGGAGATTTTTTCCGAACTAGGTTGCGACGGAAGGTTCGAAAATGCTCTTTTGCCACGAACCACCTGTATCTGCAGCCACCTTTCCTCGTACCCAGAAGGTGCGAAAGGCAATGCCCTGTACTGATTTCCCGCCTCAACATGCACACGGCGCGAAAGGACGGGGACAAATCACCGCATACTCGTCCCTTGGTTGGCCATGTGCCAAGGTGAGGATGCTTTGCGCGAGTTCGGACGAAGCAGCACAATAGCCCCGTCACGCAGCGATACGCTGCGGCTCACCTTCTCAAAGAATCCAGTCCGCATCTGAAAATCGTTTGACCGATGGCACTTGATCGCTCCAACCAGCGGCGGCTTATCTGCCGATAAGCTTCACCCCTATGTCGTCGGCCAATTTGACGAGTCCCGCATAAGTCGCGTCATCTCCGACAAGGTCAACCGATGGCGCGGTAAGGGTCAAAAGACCCGGCGCAAGCCGGTCCCCAAAGAGGATGATCGCCTGAGCAGTGTCGTCCTGGCGAGACACCCAGCATAAGCCTTGCACGTCGGCGCATTGGGCATGAACCGCTTCGGCCCATGCTCGCGTCTGCGGGTAGAGATCCTTTTCCGTGTCAATCAGATCGGCGCGTGGGATACCAAGCTTCCGCAGGGCCTTGTTGGTGAGGTTCGCAAGCGTCAGCTCGGCAGCTGAAATGAGCTGCGAATGATGATGATGCCGGATTTTCCGCTTGGCGACTGTCTTCAGGCCCGCTGCAAAGGGGACATCGTGGAAGACAGTTTCCATCACTGCACACTCGAAGGTCGTGCCGCCATAGACGGTTGGGATAGGATTGCCGGCGGCATCACAGATCGGACTGAACCGCGCATTGCCGTTGAGACCGGGATTAAACTGATCCGCCGTGTACACATCTGGATGGACACGATGAATGATCTCGCCAGATGTCCAGCTTGTCCGCTTCACCAACTTATCGAGGTCCGACGGCGGTGCCTTGATCAACCGCGTCGCACCAATGCCGGCAGCCGCGCGGGTCGCTGTCGGGACATCAGGAGCGGTGGACTTGCTGGACATTGGGGTGGCCGGACGTTTGGCCTTACCCATGCAGCACCCCTGCCATCTCGTCTTCGGCCGCCGCAAGCACGCGGTCAGGCGCGCTCGCCAAAATATCCTTCGGCGCCACGCCACCCAGGAAGCTGTTCGCAGACGCGAACCAGACCGCGATATCCCAATCTTCCAAATCATTGCCGAACAGCTTCAGGATTGGCGCGAGCTGCTTGACAGGGCGATAGCCCGCATCTGCATCGAGGGCGTAACCAGGATAATAGTCGCTGCCATTGCGCCGCAAGGCGAAGATCTTGCCCTCGCGCTTCCACTTGTTGGGCTGCGCGCTGGCATTTTGTCCGCTAAAACCAGCAATCTCTGATAGTTGGGCAGCGCTCAACCATTCTCCGCTTTCCAGAACCGCCTTGCGCGCTTCGGCGTTCATCCTCGCTTCGGTCAGCAGGTGCTCGGGCAACGGAACCTGTGGGACAAGGGCGTCGACCAGCTTTTCGAGCGTCGCATTTTCCTGATCAGCGATCTTGCGTACGATCATCGGTGCAATGAGGCGCACGGCCTCTGCAAATGCCGCAGTAATCCGCTTGCTGCCATGGTCGAGCTTGAGCGCAACGATCTGGTCATCGTCCGCCCCCTTCAGCCGCTCGCGGATTTCATGCACAGAACCGGCCAGCGCCTCAATGCCGAGACTGGCCAGTTCGCTATTGGGGATCGATGCCATCATCTGTTCCATTCGAATATCTCGGTTATCAATATACAGTGATAATCTTAATATTCAATGGTCCATCGTGACCGAGCCGGTTTGCTTTCGTAGGCAGTCGTAGCCGGTACTCGGGAACGCTCATCGCTCACGTGTACGAGACGATGGAAACCGCCGCCGACACACTCACGAATAATGCTTCGACATGGCGCTTGCTGGACCTATGCTCCCCGTCCAACGACTCGTAGGAGAGGGCATAATGAGGACGTCGAACGACGCCGGCTATCCATTCCATCGGTCACAGCCAGAGGCACGAAAGGCCATCGACGCGCTCCTTCGTGGGGATTGCGCAGAAGCTATTTGCATCCAACCCGAACTTGCCCTTCGCCCGCAAATGCGCGCCATGGCCGCGATGCGGCCCCCTTCATTCATGCATTAGAGGATTGCCGCGGTAGCCCGTCCGCGTCCTGCAGGTATCGGCATCGAGGAGATGTTACCGCCGCGTTCGCCGATGGGACCGGCACGCAAAGCAATCCATATTCAGGCTTGCAGCAATAACCCTTAATAAGAGCGTCCGCGGCACGCTCATATTAAGGGTTATTGGTCATTGGCACCGGACCCAGGCACGCGCGAATTGTAGCTGCCATGGCCGTAGCGAGGCCGGAAGAGAGGTGGCCGGGTTGGTCTGAACAGGGATCGGCACTTGATAAGTGGATCGTCTGCCGGTTCTTTGCTCGCACTGCCGATATGGGGCGTCATGTAGGGAGGGCGTAGCCCGACCGGAGTGACGCCCCATATCGGCGGCCAAATTAGCTTCGCTGGCCTTTGGCTCATGCTGCCATCGCCAGCGGCAGGTTGTCAAAATATGCCTGGTCCGGGGTCCGGGCACCAAGGCTCGAATGCGGCCTCCTTGCGTTGTAAAAGTTCAGATAACGACCGATCGATACCCGGGCTTCGCTGACCGCGGCGTAGGCGCGGAGGTAAACCTCCTCGTATTTCACCGAGCGCCACAGGCGCTCGACCACCACATTGTCGCGCCATGCGCCCCGTCCGTCCATGCTGATGGCGATTTCCTCCCGGTGCAGCACGCTGGTGAAGGCGAGCGAAGTGAACTGACTGCCTTGGTCGGTGTTGAAAATCTCCGGTTTTCCGAAGCGCGCGAGCGCTTCCTCCAATGCTTCGACACAGAAGTCGGCCTCCATCGTGATCGACACCCGCCAAGCCAGGACCTTCCGGCTGAACCAATCGACGATGGCCACGAGATAGACGAACCCCCTCGCCATCGGGATGTAGCTGATGTCCGTCGCCCAGACCTGGTTGGGCCGCACAATCGGCAGTTTGCGCAGCAGGTAGGGGTAGATCTTGTGCCCTGGCATCGGCTTCGATGTGTTCGGGCGACGGTAAATCGCCTCGATCGCCATCTTCTTCATCAGCGTGGCGACATGCTGGCGGCCGATCCCGATGCCTTCCTGCCGCAGCAGATCGCGCAGCATCCGACTGCCTGCGAATGGAAATTCGAGGTGCAACTCGTCGATGCGCCGCATGATCGTTAGATCCGCCGCCGAGACCGGCCTGGGCAGGTAATAGACGCTCCCCCGGCTGATCCCCAGTTCCCGCGCCTGCCGGGCCAGCGGCAAACTGTGCGAACGGTCGATCATCGTTTTGCGCTCGGCAACAGACCGGCCTTCCCGAGCGCGCCGGCCAAAAAATCATTCGCCAGCGTCAACTCGCCGATCTTGGCGTGCAGCGTCTTCACGTCGACCGGCGGTTCGCCCGTTTCCGACGCGTTGCCCGAACCAAACACGCCTGCTGCGCCCTCCAGCAACTGGCTACGCCACGTCGTGATCTGGTTCGGATGCACGTCAAATTGCTGCGCCAACTCGGCCAGCGTCTTCTCGCCCTTCACGGCAGCCAATGCCACCTTCGCCTTGAAAGCCGGGCTGTGGTTCCGGCGGGGTCGTTTGCTCATCTCTGCTCCTGTCTCGCGGCCATCCTGGCCGCCGTCAGGCAGAAAATCCACTTAGCTCACTGTCCAGTTTTGCCAGGCCACCTCTGAAGAGAGAAGAGGGGGAGGGGCATGAGCAGGAGAAATGCTTATGTCCCTCATTGCGCACAAACCATCCCAGGAACTCGTCGATCTGGTCCAGGCCCTTGGTGGCAGGTGGCACGGTCCCATTGCCATGTGCCGGTGCCCGGCCCATGCCGACAATGATCCGAGTCTATCCCTTCGGCAGGGCGATCGGGGTATATTGGTCACCTGCTTTGCCGGCTGCACCCGTGAGGACGTTCTTCGAGAATTGACCCGGGTTCGCATCACCCAGCGCGGAACGCCACCTGAAACGACAAGCCGGGCTGGCACCGGCAACGCCGTTCGCGTCTGGAACGAGGCCGTGGACGTTCGTAACACGCTTGGCGAACGCCATCTGGCGCGGCGTCACTTCACCACGATTCCGCCGGATGTCCGCTATCATCCGCGCTGTCCCTATTTGCCCAAACCTCACACCCAGTTCCTACCCGCTTTGCTGGTCGCAGTTCGCGAGCGACGGCAACTGACGGCGATTCAGCGAATATTCCTCGACCCGGAAACGGCTGACTACACACACAAGGCGATGCTGGGAACGCCCCGGCACGGTGCGTGGCAGGGTGGATATCCTCGCCGGATTCTGGGGATTGCCGAAGGCTTCGAAGACGCCCGCGCCTTCACATTGCTGCGCAACATTCCCTGCTGGGCGTCCCTCGGCGCGCGCCGATTTGATCAGCTGATCATCCCTGATCATGTCGAGATCCTGATGCTCGCCCACGATAATGATCCTGAGGGCCTCCGTGCCGCCAACGTGGCCGCTCAGCGCTATGCTCGGCCGCGTCTCGCTATCCACCATGCTCCGCCGTCCGTGAATTTCGGTGATTGGGCCGAGCTTCTCGCCGCCCGCATGGAGCAGGGGGCGAACCTTCCTGGCTGATACGGTCCGGGACAGGAAAGGGGAGGGGGATCGGGAGAAGGTGCAGCTGCCAGGAGGGCAGCCAACCTTCGGAGATCTTCATGACCGACCTGTTCGAGGCAACCGCCCGCGCCGACCGCGAGGCCGCTGACTTGCTTTGTCGCCATCTTGACGGCAATGAACCGATAACACGTCGCCACCTCAATGATGCCATGGTGCAGGCCTTCGGCGGAAGCGATGCCGACGGCCGCTGGACCCAGCGCGACAGCTTCGAGATCCTTGAACATGCGCTGGCGCTGCATCTGGTGCGGCAACCGACGCCGCCATCATCGCTGACCGAGGTGCGAGCCGCCATCACCTTGGTTGACCGCTTGCCCACCCAGACGGTGCGCAGCGAGCAACAGATTGCCTGGCAGCAATTCTCCACCCCCGTCGATATCGCTGCGCTGGCTGTGGTGCTCGCAGATGTGCAGCACGATGACATCATCCTGGAACCCAGCGCGGGCAACGGCCTACTGATCGCCCAGTGCGGTCCACATGAATCGTTGCACCTCAACGAACTGGATCCAGCCCGCCGCGCGCGGCTCGCCTCCGCATTCCCTCATGCCAGCATCACCGGCCATGACGGGGCGACGCTCAATTCCACCCTCGCATCAATCGAGCGGCCGACGCTCGTTCTCATGAATCCGCCTTTCGCGCGCTCGTTTGGACGCGGTGCCGATGACTATGCCGCCGTTCGTCATCTCCAGGCCGCGCTCAGGATGCTTCGCCCAGGTGGAAGACTCGTCACTATCATGCCCGACTGGTTCAGCAACAACGGTCGGATGCGCGACCAGTTCGAAACCACCCTGCGCGATACAAGCGTGCGAACCTCGCTGCGCTTGGAAAAATGCTACACCAAGCATGGCACATCGATCGCCGTCAGGTTGTTCGTGATCGACAAAGTGCCGGGCGGCACAGTTCCATCGACGATCCAGCGGGCCTCCGTTGCGGATTTCCTAGATTGCTGCACGGTTGCTGCGCGCTCGGAGGTTCGGACCGTCACGGCCCCCGCGCCCAAACGTAGCGCGGGCATCTCCCTGTTCCGCGCGGTCAAAAGCACCAAGCCCGCGCCACGACCCTGGCATGCGCCGGTGAAAAATGATGTCCTGCCGGTCGATTACACGCCGCTCGATATCCCGGCGCCGCTGCTCGAACAGACCGGCATCTATCTTCCCTATCGGCCCAGCCGTATAGCTTTCACATCCGCCGGCGAACATCCGACCGCACTGGTGGAGTCGATCGCCATGGGGTCGATCCCGGCGCCCATCCCAAGCTACGTCCCGCATTTGCCCGAACGGACCGTCACGGAACGGCTGCTCTCCGCATCCCAGCTCGAAACCGTCGTCTATGCCGGCCACGCCTGGTCGCAATTCCAGCCGGGACGCTCCAGGCCTGACAAGGAGGGCGTTGGCCTTGTCATAGCCGAAGATGGCGACCGTTATCGCAAGGGCTTTTTCCTGGGCGACGGCACCGGGGCAGGGAAGGGGAGGCAGGTCGCCGCCTGCATCCTCGACAATTGGCTCGCCGGCCGTCGCCGCAACATCTGGGTTACCAAGAATGAGCCGCTGCTCGAAGACGCGCGCCGCGACTGGACTGCGCTCGGTGGCGTCGCAGCCGATATCCAGCCGATCAACAACTGGAAGATCGACGAGCCCATCACGCTCCAGGACGGGGTGTTGTTCGTCACCTATCCGACCCTCCGCTCGATGCGATCCGATCATAGCCGCTTGCGGCAGATCATTGAGTGGGCAGGGGCTGATTTCGAAGGCGTGATAGCCTTCGACGAAGCCCATGAGATGGGCGGCGTGGCAGGCGGGGAAGGGGCTCTTGGCGCCAAGGCTGGATCGCAACAGGGTATCTGCGGCGTCCGGCTCCAGAACCATCTTCCGCTCGCTCGCGTCCTCTATGCGTCGGCCACCGGCGCCTCCGAGGTCAACAATCTTGCTTATGCGGTGCGCCTGGGGCTGTGGGGACCAGAAACGGCCTTCGCCGATCGGGAACGGTTCATCACCGACATCCGTCAGGGCGGCATTGCGGCCATGGAATTGGTGGCGCGTGATTTGAAGGCCATGGGCCTCTACCTTTGCCGGGCGCTGAGCTTCGCCGGCGTTGAATATGATGTGCTCAAGCACAGCCTGACCCCGGCACAGATCGAGATCTACGACATCTATAGTTCGGCGTGGTCGGTCATTCATCGCAATATGGAGGCGGCGCTTGAACAGACCGGCGTTGTCGATGGCCTTGAGAACACGACCCTCAATAGCGGCGCCAATGCCGCGGCGCGGTCGCGCCTGCACAGCACGGTGCAGCGCTTCTTCGGCCAAGTGCTTCTCTCGATGAAATTGCCGACAGTGATCGCTGCGGTCGATCACCATTTGCGCGAGGGTCAATCGGTGGTGCTGCAGCTTGTGACCACGGCAGAGTCCATTCTCGATCGTCGCCTTGGAGCGCTCAGTCCTGATGAGCGGGCGGAGCTTAGTTTGGACTTGTCTCCGGTCGATTTCATGGTGGATTATCTCGAACGCGCCTTTCCAACGCGCCAAATGCGGGTCTTCACCGACGATACTGGCACCGCCCGATCGGAGCCGATGACCGATGATCATGGTAATCCTGTCTATAACCCACAGGCCGAAGCGGCGCGCGCCGGGCTCATAGAGCATATCTGCGCGCTACCGCCGATCGCGGCCGCGCTCGATGGGCTGCTGGAGCATTTCGGCCATGACCATGTCGCCGAGGTCACCGGGCGGACCAAAAGGCTGGTATCGACCGGCGGTGGCGCGCAGAAGCTGGAAAGCCGATCCACCCGCTCGTCCCAGGCCGACGCTGCGGCATTCATGGCTGGAACCAAGCGCATCCTGGTCTTTTCCGACGCCGGCGGCACCGGCCGCTCCTATCATGCTTCGCTCGACGTGGTGAACCAGGAGCAGCGCGTTCATTTCCTGCTCGAACCGGGGTGGCGCGCTGACCGGGCGATCCAAGGCCTCGGCCGAACCCACCGTACCCACCAGGCCAGCTCCCCGCTGTTCCGGCCGGTCACGACCGACTGCAAGGGCGAGTTGCGCTTCACCAGCACGATCGCCCGGCGGCTCGATAGCCTGGGTGCGCTCACGCGCGGCCAGCGCCAGACCGGCGGCCAAAACTTGTTCGACCCTGCCGACAATCTGGAGAGCGAATATGCCTGTGCCGCGCTGACCAGCTGGTTCCACCTGCTCGTGAACGGCAAACTTCAGAGCGTCAGCTTTACCGAGTTCGAGGAGCTGACCGGGCTCGAACTGACCGACAAGGACGGCATATTGAAGGAGGACCTGCCGCCGATCCAGCGCTGGCTCAATCGCTTGCTCGCGCTCCCCATCGATCTTCAGAACCGGATTTTCGACGAGTTCCTGACGCTGGTCGAAACCCGTGTCACGGCTGCGCGCGAAGCGGGGCGGCTCGATGTCGGCGTCGAAACCATGTTGGTTGATGATGCGACCATCCTTGATGATACCGTGCTGCGCACCGATCCGCTCAGCGGCGCCACCTCGCATCTTATCACCATCGAGGTTGCCCGACGCCGAACGCCCGTATCGCTGGAACGCATCCTTCGGATCGCCGATGCCGATGATGCGTCGGAGTTTCTGATCAACGGCAAGTCCGGCAAGGTGGCGCTACAGGTGCAGGCACGCTCCCTGATGGAAGAGAATGACGGTACGCCCATTCCCCGCGTCGAGCTGATGCGGCCCACCCGGCGGGAATATCAGCGCGTAGCGGACATGTTTGAAACCGCCTGGAAACCCATCTTGCGCGAGGATTTTGCCGAGCGCTGGGCGGCCGAGGCCGATGAAGCTGCGCAGACGCTGGAACGCGAGACCATCCGGATAGCGACCGGATTGCTGCTGCCCATCTGGTCAGCGCTTCCGAGCGATCATCTGATCGTCAACCGCATTGCCACGGCCGATGGCCGCTCTTGGCTGGGCCGCATGGTCTATGATGAACATGTCGCCCACCTCTACACCAAGCTAGGCGTGGATCGTGCCGACAATCTCCCGGCGGACCAGATTGCGAAATCGGTTCTGTCGGGCCGGAGCGTCGACCTTGTCCGTCCCTTCGCGATCACCGTCAAGCGGGCGATCGTGAACGGCAAGCCGCGTATCGAACTGGTCGGGGCGCCGGCGGCCCAGTTGCCTTGGCTTAAATCGTTGGGCGCCTTCACTGAAATCATCCAGTTTCGGACTCGGGTCTTTTTGCCGGTGGCCGAAGCGGAGTTGATCCTGGGGAAAATCCTCGAACCAACCTGATGCGATGAAAGGGAAGGGGGAGCGGGGAGGGTGTCCGGGCTGAACCGGACGCCAGAAGGAGTTACCCCCGTGATCGATTCCATCAAGCTCTCCAAGCTCCGCCTTTCCCCCATCAACGTCCGCAAGCGGCCCGATGATCAGCTTCAGATCCCGCAATTGGCCGCCGATATTGACGCGCGCGGCGTTCTCCAGAATCTGCTGGTCACGCCGGCGAAGAAGCCACGCGGCACCTTTGAGGTGTTCGACGGCGGCCGCCGGCTGCGCGCGCTCATGCTGCTCGCCGAACAGGGTGACATTGATGCGGGCGCCTATGATGTGCCAGTGAAGGTTCTCCAGGGCGACGAAGCGACACTCACCGAAACCTCGACCGCTGCCAATTTCCAGCAGTTGCGGATGACGCCAGCCGAAGAATGCCGGGCCTTCCAGCATTTCATCGGCACGAGCGGCGATATCGACGGGGTCGCGAAACGCTTCGGTGTCACCCGGCGCTTCGTGGAAGGCCGGCTGCGGCTCGCCTCGCTTGCCGAACCAATCTTCACCGCGCTCAGCGAAGGCGAGATTACGCTCGATATGGCTAAGGCCTTCGCTTCGACCGAAAATCGCGACAAGCAACTGCTCGTCTGGGACAGTTACAATATTTCCTACACCTCGGCCGATACCATCCGCCGTGCCATCAGCAACGAGACGATGAACGCCAGCGACGCGATCGCCATTCTCGTCGGGCACGAGCGCTACGAGGCGGAAGGCGGACGGATCGACCGCGATCTCTTCAGCGAAAATGGCGATCGCTGGATCGACCCGGAAATCGCCCACCGTCTCGCCGGCGAGATCATGGAAGCGGAAGCCGCGCGCCTGGGCGAAGAGAGCGGCCTTGCCTGGATCCGCCCGATTGCCAGCAGCTATACCCATAGCGCGGCGCATGGACTGTACCGCGTCCATCTCCCGCAGCCCGAGCTGACCCTGGAACAGGCCGAGCGTCTTCAGGCGATCGAGGTGCGCCGCGAGGAGATCGAAACCGAGCTCGAAGATGAGGATTTGGCCGAAGAAGCCTACGATACGCTCAACAGCGAAGATGACGCGCTCTTTGCCGAATGGCAGGAAATCGACAATCGCGCTCCCATCCTGCCCGACGCTTATAAGCCGTTGGTCGGCCTTTTCCTCACCCTCCAGCCCGACGGCGCGATGAAGCTCGACAGCTGCTATTATAGCGAGCAGCCCATCCGTACCGAGGCCGAGGAGGGGAGGGGCACTGGCAATGGCAGCGAGGGAACCAGCCTCTCGGGCGGGGGCGGTGCCTCCCCAGCGCCCAGCCTTCCGCCGGAAAATGTCGCGCCCGGCGGCAAGCCACTCAGCGCCCGTCTCTATGATGAACTCGCGATGCAGCGCCGCGACATATTGGCAGCGGCCCTCCTGGCTGAACCAGCGCTTGCGCTCGACTATGCAATCTTCTGCATGGTCGACGAGCGCGGTTACGGCTCGGACCCGGTCGGCTCCACTATCCGGGCCGGCAAGCCGCAGGATCCTGTTTCGGGTGCGGTGCCTGCTTCCCATGCCCGCGATTATCTTGCCGAGGCCCATGATGGCCTCAATGTCGCATGGAAGGATCACAAGTCGGTCATCGATCGCTTCGAGGCATTCCGCGCCCTGGATGATGATAGCAAGGCGGCATGGCTTGCTTTCGCGGTGGCGATGTCGCTGGAGGCCAAGGCCGGATATCGCAACGAGCAGGTGCCTCTCCACGATCGGCTCGGTACCATACTCGAAATCGACTCCGCCCATTGGTGGCGGCCGACGTCGGAAAATTATTTCGATCGCATTCCCAAGGCCTCGACGCTGGCGCTGCTCAATGAGGTTGGGGGACCGGCCGTCATGGCGCGGCATGCGACGCTCAAGAAGCCGGAGATCTCCGCGAGCTGCCATAAACTGTTCGCCGGCGAGTCGATCGTCGAACCGGAGGTGAAGGAAGCGGCTCTCGCCTGGGTTCCGGACATCATGCGCTTCCGCGACACCGCTGCCGACAGCGTCGAGCCAGCGGAATCGGTCGAGGCTCAGGACCCCGAGGCCGGCGAACGGAACGACGAAACCGGACAAGACGATGCGGTCGATGAGACCGCCGAAGAAGAAGCGGTGGATGACGCGGCTGAAGCGGCCTGATCGATCGCCCCTTCTCTCCCGACGACCCGCCGGCACGATCGACCCGTCGGCGGGTCCACGCCTCGCACCTTAGGGGAACGGCCATGGCGTCCAAGAAGACAAGCCGCGAGGTCGCGGCAGAAATCACCGCGCTCATTATCCGCAAGCTGGAAGAAGGTGTGGCGCCCTGGAAACGGCCCTGGGCTGTCACTGGCGCCGGTGGCCGGCCGCTGCGCCATTGCGGCACGCCGTACACCGGCATCAATAATCTTTATCTCTGGGCGATTGCTGACGCCTGCGGCTATCGCTCGCGCTTCTGGATGACCCGCCGGCAAGCCGAGGAGCTTGGTGGCAATGTGCGGTCCGGTGAGTCCGGTTCGCTCTCCGTCTATTATTCGGCCTTTACCAAAAGGAAGAATGATCCAGCGACCGGAGAGGAACGTGATCGCAAGTTTCGCTTCCTGCGCCACTATGTCGTTTATAATTGCGATCAGGTCGATGGCCTGCCCGACTTCTACTATCCACCGGTCCTGCCGGACACACCTATCGACCCATCGGCACGGCAGGCTGAGATCGATCGCTTCTTCAACGCCATACCCGCTGATGTCCGCCATGGCGGCAATGAAGCCTATTATAATCCGTCACGGGATTATATTCAGCTGCCCGCTCCGCGATCATTCAAGTCGATGGATTATTATGCCAGTGTTCGCGCGCATGAAAGCCTGCACTGGTCCGGTTCCGCGTCACGCCTGGCAAGAGTATTCGGCAAGAGATTTGGCGACAAGGCTTATTGCTTCGAAGAACTCGTCGCCGAAATAGGTTCAGGTCTGATTTGTGCTGATCTTGGACTGCCCCATGAACTGCATGATAGTCATGCAAGCTACGTAGGTCAATGGATTTCCGTTTTGAAAGCGGACACGACCGCGATCATCCACGCGGCGTCCAAGGCCGAGCAGGCCTTTACCTATCTGCGACAATTCAGCGAAAGCACAGATGAGGTCAATAAACCTATGCCTGCCGCTGCGGACCACCCGGCCGCGCTGGCCGCCTGATCGGGAGACACATCATGGCCCTGGAAATCTCGAAAATGCTTCACCTCTCGACGGCCCATGTTACGCCAGCTGTCGCCGAGGCCTTGGACCGTCATGTCGAAGTCGTCCATCCTCCCGGTCAGAAATCCGATCCAGGCCTATGGCAAAGTCATCTCGTGCCGAACGCTGGTCGGAATATGGTTGGTTCATCTGGGTCAAGTCGACCAGCCGTGAACTGATGCCAAAGCGGCTGCAGGAATGCCTCGCTTTTGCCGAGGGCATCGGGATAACCTGGATCAGTTCGACCGCGACTGCGAGCCGATTGCCAACCTTCCGACCTATGACTGGCCCTGACCGGCTAACATTCAACACAGGAGATAAGCCATGGGATGGCTCACCATGCCGTTCAGCTCGATGGGCGGTTACAAGACCGCGAGCGCCTATCTGGATGCTCAACTCACCTATGAACGTGAATTGGAAGATGGCACGACGCAGGGTCTTCGGGTTCTGGCTTCTTCCTGTCCAGGGAACCGCGTCTATTATGCAGCGGTGCAGTCCATCACCAACGGTATTCCGGGTGAGGTCTTCGCTGTCGTCTGTCTCGTTAAATGGAGTCCCCGCAGCCCAAGCGGTGAGAATTTCGGATATAAGGATATGAGCGAATCCGCAGGGCCGCACGAAGCAGAATGCCCCGCCGATATTCTGGGCCTGCTGACGACGACTGACAGCGAATATGCGCTCGATTGGCGCCGGCGTTGCCTTGCCCGATTGCGTCTTCGCTCCCGTGCCCTCCGCAGCGGCGACCGGGTGCGCTTGGCATCCCCATTGCGGTTCACCGACGGAGAGACACGCGATCAATTCATCGTCGAAAAGCGTGGCCGCACCATGCGCTTCCGCGACGCCCAAGGTGGCAGCCTTTGCCATATCAACCACTTCATGGATCGGCACTGGCTCATCGTGCCGACGACCCGGGTCCATAAGACGGTCTTCGGATGAAGGGGAGGCCGTCTATCCTGTTGCACCGATGAGGGAATGTCATGTTCGCCAAGGATGAACCCATCTCGCCCAAGCGCCGCGCCCTGTGCAGCCGCGAAAATGCGGAGCGCATCGCATCGCGGATCTTCGATCAGGGCTTCTGCCCCGTGAGCGTCATCCGAACCGGAGATGCGCTCCAACCCTTCAGGGTTTCGACGGCACCGTCGCAGGATGATCATGTTGAATTGCAGATGGTGTCGTGAGGCGACGCCCTTGTTCCTTCAGCCAGTCGGCATAGGAGAGCGGGCTTTGAGCAATGGCTCGAATGGCGCGCAACATTCGACGCCTGACGATCCATTTGAAGGTCCGCTGGCGTCGAGCGATGTCTGCATAGCTCAGTCCCTCGAGCCGGTTCAACAGAAAAGCCTCGCGGACCTGCACTGGCATCGTCGCCAGAACCGCCTGCCTCACGAGCAGGTCGTCATCTTCAGCATCGCCCCATGCTATGATTTCCCGCCTTCCCCGGATGCGCAACGCCTGCTCGCAATAGGCGCGGTGCCGCTGTCGCAGCGCCCGTTCCGCAGGCTCGATATTTGCGTTTTGCGAGCGACTGGGCTTCTCCCCGTCCATCACCGTCGCGACCATGGCCAGCGCTTCGGCGAGGCACGCCTGGACGGCTAAAGCATCGATGGACAGGCGGCCCGCAATTTCCGCGAAGGACAGATCATCATCTCGGCACAGCAGGAAAATCTCGCCCATCAGCGCGGGCAGATCGTTCACGGCGGCGTCGATGGCCACCAGCCTCGCCGCGTCAGGTCGGGTCTTGGCAGTCTCCCGGGGTAATGGGGAGATTGCTGATGTCCGGTGGGTGTGCGGCATCATGCCTGCACCTCACGCTGTTCGCGCCGCCAACCATTCGGGCGGCGATGGCCGGTCACATCATGGACATGGTCGAGCAGCGTGCGAAGCAATGGTGCAACCTTGCTTGTCGTGAAGCCGCCATCGTCCGGTCGCGCTTCAAATCGATGGGCATGGCCCCACTTCCAATATGGCGAAAGGACGGCTGCTAACCGCGCCATGTCCGGGCAGCCATGCCCGAAGCCGGTTGCGTTGGCATAGGCAAGCGACTTGGCGACATCGAGACGGATGTGCCGCGCATTCCATTCGTCGGAAAAGCCGATGTCGAGCAAGTAGGAGGACAGGCCCAGTTGGACGACAATGCCGGATCGATACAGCATTTCGCCGACGTCATTGCCGCAGATGCCCTGGTTCAATCCCCACAAGAAGGACTCTGCATTATGATAGCGGAACCGGCTCAGACTTCGGCCCTCCCTGGTCCGCGCAAGGGTGGCTGGCTGGTCTTCATACTGCGTGTGCAGCACGGCCAGCGCATCGCTTGCGGGCGATACGACTGCCACAACCGGGGCGGCCGTGAGTGCCCGCAAAAGATCGCGGCGTGACGGGCGGGGATCAAACTCATCCATATGCGCCTCCTTTTCCGCATCCGATGCGGTCCTTGCGGAGAAGCCGGGATGGACAGGGCACGGTCCCGGCGCTTTCCACATGATTCGCGGCGATTCCATTGCGATGGGCCAACCAGCGGATTGGCCGAATGGCAATATACGCCACCGTTTATTGCATAAACGACGTCGTATATGTAAATAAACGGTGGCGTCAATAGCTTTGGCTTGGAGATTGCAGATATGACCGTTAGCGACGAAGCAATGGGACGAAGGCCGCTTGGAATGAAGCCGACTACGGTCAGGCTATCGGAAGAGACGATCAGCCGTATCGATGCGCTGGTCGGCAACCGACGCTTCGCGCTATTTGTCCGCGAGGCGGTCGAGAATGAGTTGCGCCGCCGGGAAGAGCCGGAGAAGGCGAAGGATTAAGCCGCTTGATCGGCTGATTGAACCTGCTGGATCCGATGCAGAGTTCCGGCGGGAAGCTGCGAGGCCGGATCGACCCCGCAGCCTGAAAGTGACGCCTAGCGGCGCAACGCCTCGTCCATCCACCAGGATGGACCCTGTCGGAAATCCTCGGCCATTCCGATCATTGGTCCGTCCGGTTCATCGGCGACATAGGGCCGTTTGACCGGCATCGTCGGGATCTTCAGGCGCATCTGTTCACCCGCGACCCGCCCGCGCGGTTCGAGGAGAGTTTCGAGCCATTCGAGATCGTCGAGCATCTCGATCACCCCGCGGCCCGCCAGGCAGAAATAGATGCAGCGCTGGAAATCGTCGCAATTGTCGTTCGACAGGATCGACATCAGCTTCCGCTTTCCCGCTGCGGCGCCATCAAGGACCCACTGCGCGGCTTCCCGCAGTTCCCGCACCGAATAATAGGCGTCCTCCACCGGCATGTTGATGCAGGCGTTGGCGATCATCCGGCGCGTCGGCCGATTTTCCGCGTCGAGCGCGGCATCGCGCAGGCCAATGTCGAGATCAAAATGGCGGCGAATGTCTTTCTCAAGGCTCATGGGCACATCTCCTCGGAAAAGAACATATAGAGAACAATTCGCCGGGTCAAGCTTGGTTCGACCGGCAGAAGGAGAGGGGGAGCGAAGCCGTGAAGCAAAAAGGAGTACAACATGACGATCTTCCTACCCTCAGCCCAGCCGACCATGAGCATTTGGGGCGCCATCCAGAGCGCCGATCAGATCGCGCCCGGCATCTGGCATGTGTCGACCCCGAGCCACGGTGGCATCCTCTTGTCGGAGCAGCGGCAGGCGGCGATGCCCGATGCGCTCCGGCGCGACGAGCCCTTCTACGAGGAGGACGTTAACTGGGCGCTCGTCTATCTGGGTTTCGAGGCCGAACTGCGCCGGGTCGATCGGCCGGCCATGGGCGCGGCAATCCTGCTGGCGCACGACACCGTTCGATCCTGGCGGCCGCAGGCCTACAGTGACTTTACTGGCAAGCCAGTCACGCCCCGCGACAGTCATGTGCTGCGCGCGATCGCGGCCTATGAAGCCGTGATCGGCGAGGTCGTGGTGGTCGCCGCCTTCGGCTCTCATGCCGATTGGGTGCCGGAGGGGAAGACCGGGGTCATCGGCCGACGGGTGCTTAGCGTCGATCATCTGGGACATGCGACCTATGAGATGATCGACCATCGTGCCCTGGTCGATGCCGAGCGCTATGACAGCTGCCAGATCGTCAACAGCTTCACGGCGATCGGCGCCGAACCGTTGCCGTGACGATGGAGATCATCGTCGGGTTGCCGCATCTGGGCAAGGGGCCGATCCTCGACCGCGTGGTTGCGCTACGGCAACCGGCGCTTATTTCGGCCAACTGCCTTTCCAGATATTCCGCGAGCAAGGGATGGCGCGATTGGACGAGATGGAGAACCGGGCAGCTCGCCAACGCTCGTCCGCTGGCATCGCTTCATCTCGACAGCGCGGGTTTCGTCGCGACGGCGCGCTATGGAGCATTCCCCTGGTCGATCGCCCATTATGTGGCGCTTGCCGCCGCCTTTCCATTCCGATGGTGGGCCAGCGCCGACTATTGCGTGGAACAGGAAATTGCCGCTGACCGCGCACAGGTGCTTGAACGGCTGTCACGCACCATCGCGGCCAATTTCGAATGCTGCCGCCGCGCCGATGATCATGGTATCTTGTCGACCATGATGCCGGTGATCCAGGGCCGTCGACCCTGCGATTATGAGCGCTGCCTCGACGCGCTATGGGGATTGATCGAGCGTGCGCCGCTTATCGGTGTCGGCAGCATGTGCCGTCGCGAGGTCGCCGGACCTGAAGGGTTGATCGCGGTGGTCGAGCATCTCGACCGGATCTTGCCGCCGTCAACCCGCCTCCATCTGTTCGGCGTCAAAGGCCCGGCCATTCCCTATCTGCTTCCGTTCGGGAAGCGGATCCGCTCGATTGACAGCCAGGCCTATGGCACCAGCGCGCGTCGCGAGGCCCTGAGCCGGGGCATCTCAAAGACCGACCGCTTCGTTGCGGACCATCTTGAGACCTGGCTGGGCCGTCAGGCCGAGCGGCTTGGCGATGCGCCAAAAGCTCTGCCCATAAACGCTCCCAATATCACGGATGCCCTGCCGGCCGATGGGTGGGAAGCGGCGATCGCGCAGGCGCGGGGCGAGATCCAATCCTTGATCGAACAGGGTGAACTCGACCATGATGCGCTGGTCGAGCCTTGGATCCAAACATGGGCGGCCGAGATCTACCATAGTCGCAGGGATGCGTTCGGAGGAACGGCTATCCGCGCAGCGGCATGATGTCAGCCGTCATTATCATGTCCGTTCGCGCGCTCCCGTTTATCCTGGTCTGAACGATCCGAGGCGATCACGCGCACGCCCAACGCCTGGATGATCTGCATGACGTCAGGAGCGAGCTTCGCATCCTCCCACTCGGCTGCGCCGGACCATGGTTCCTCAGGCGAGACAGGGGTGAGCTCTCCG
The DNA here is from genome assembly GCF_001598335.1 of Sphingobium abikonense NBRC 16140. GTDB lineage: Bacteria > Pseudomonadota > Alphaproteobacteria > Sphingomonadales > Sphingomonadaceae > Sphingobium > Sphingobium abikonense. The sequence goes on along the minus strand of NZ_BCYT01000013.1, from coordinate 38,965 downwards.
GACGAAAAGTCCATGAGATGGCCCGACTGAATGAAGTGATTCTGGAAGTCGCACTGATAGTCACCCAGGATCTGAACCGGGATTTGCTCATCGCCGGCCTGTCGCGCCGCAAACACCTCATGTTCACCGGCAAGGACGATATAGAGTGTTGGCAGTCGTGCGCCGCTGACGCGCATCACCTCGATGGGACCCGCGGGCCTTTCCTCGCGCCGCGCCGTGATGGCGCTGACCATGCGATTGTAGTTCCAGGGTTGCGCCAGCACATGGCGCGTTTCGACCTGTTGCGTGACCTGCCCTTCCAGCGATGTGCATTTGCCGGTGGTGGCGATCAGCGCTGCGGCCAAGCGATCGACCTGAAACGCCCCGCCGATCACCGTCAGCACGCCGGTTGAATTGAGCGCGGCGGAGCGATCATCGTCGGAGGCCAAGGGGGATACGCTGGGCAATCGCACGTCGATCGTCCCAGCCTGTATCAAATCGATCAAATTCATAACCACGGCATTGGCCCCCCGGCGCGACGCGGCGATGCTAATGTCGATCGCCCGCGCAAGCCATACTGCCGATGGGGTATGAACCGCAGAAAAACGGCTGCTGGCCCAGATCGGCAAAGAGGAGGGGGATCGAGGTGGAAGGAGCGCGCCCTGCGCTTGAAGCCGGAGACCCCATCATGAGCTACGATGTTGCCTTTCGCCACGCCCAGGCCCTTGATCCGAGCGGATGCACGACCATCGCCGCAACACTTCACGTGCTTGAAGCGGCGATCACCGATTGTCGCAACGCGGGCAAAGACATTGAGTGCGATCCTGCCGTCATTCTGTTGGCCCGCCATTTCAGCACCGTGTGCGCGAGCAAGGCCTCCGAGGCCGAGATGCGGCAGGCGTGCATGACGGAGATCGCCGCCATTCGCGGCAGCCCGACATTGCCCGTCCTTTGTCAGCGCGGCGTCGCGTATGACGCGCCGGCCAAACGCACCTTTCACGCCGAAGGGCGCCGCGCTCTGCTTCGCTTTGCCGATGCGTTGGGGCTTGCACCGGGGGCCTACAGCATTCGTTCCAACCCGGCGGGGCCGGCGGTATCGGGCGACATCACCCTGCATGGCCAAAATCTGTGGATGCAATTGTCGATCTCTCCTTTTGGCCCTGGCCATGAAATCTGCTTTCGTCGCGTGCGGGGCCGCGACGATCACATAGGAGAACGCAACCACTGGGCTTCGGTTCAGGAGCTGCTCACCCCGGACCGATTGGCTGACCGGGTTTGCCGCGACCTCAAGCTGCCCTGCTGCGCCAAGCCGCGTCTCGCCGTTTGACGGCGCCGGTCCGCCAACGCCTTCCCATCCTACGGATGATGGGGCTGCCGCGACCAGCCTGCTGGCGCATGCGACAATCAGGAACGCCACCCATGGACACCAAAAGCTTCATCGCATCCGATCCCGCCTGTTGGATCAGCCGAGGCCGAACCGCCGAGCATGCGGAAATGATCGCTGCCGCTTGGCGTGCCTATCCCGACCTCCCGAACGACGCCCCTCTGGATTTGCGCATGACCCGGACGCGCGAACGGGTGGTCGCCATGCGGCCAGTTACGAACGCGATTGCGCGTCAAACCGAATGCGAACGGCAGGCCCGCAATTTCGCCTTCACGCAAGCGAAGGTGGCACGGGGTGGCGGCACGCGACTTGATCAGGCTATTCTGATCGGCCGCACGGATCATGGCTATGACTGGAACGAGGCCGTGGAATTTGCCAATGGCTGGTATGCTTTATGCCCAGCTGCGCATAAGGCGTATTATCGCGAGGTTGGAATAATGCGAAGGAAGTCAGCTATGCACGAGAATTACGCCGTTTTCTAACCGCGTTGCTGCGCATTATTTTTGTTGCGAACGTCTCCGGTGTCTGAAACGACCGAGGAGACAAACGTGCTGAATATCCATGATGAGCTGATCGCTGACCTGTCCAGATCTTTGACCGAGAAGCGCTACAATCCAGTGGCTGCCCAGAACAATGTTCTCTACGCGTCCGAATTTCTGATTTATCTTTCGGAGATTGATCTGCCGATTGAGGTTGTGACCCCGTCACATGTCGATCAGTATATTCGGTATGCGACTGAGTGCTTCGAAGCCAAATATGGTCGGTATCCTTCGCCACGATGGGATAGGCTTCCCCGAACAGCGATTTGTAAAATCCTCAGCCTTGCACAGGGGCAATGGCCGCCGCAGTCAGAAGTTGCGGAGGAGTCCGCCAAGCTGCACGGTGATTTAGCTAATGGCTACAGAAGATGGATGGAAGACGAACGAGGATTTACCGATCAAACCGTTCGAGGAAATATGTGGGAAGCAAGAACCTTCCTTAAATGGCAATTGGACCGGGGGTCGGATAATAGCGTCTTATCGTTGAGTGTAAGTGACATAGACGCATATATGGACATGCGTAGCTCCAATATGAGCCGTAAATCGATTTCAGGAATTGCGGCGCGGCTCCGCTCGTTGCTCCGATACCTGTATCAAGCAAGGCTTGTTTTGACCGATCTTGCTCCCCTTGTCATCGGGCCGAGCATCTATGCCTATGAGGGCGTACCTTCGATAATCGATAGCACCCAGATCAGGGCCGTCCTGGAAGAAACTGCGAAGGACAAGTCGCCCCGGGGTTTGCGCGATTATGCCATACTCCAAATCCTGGCCACATATGGGCTCAGGGATCGTGAAATTGTTAGAATCTCAATAGATGACTTGGATTGGCGAGCGGCGACATTGCGCGTTAGCCACCGGAAAACAGGAACATTTTCTATTCTCCCACTATCCGATGCGGTCGGAGAGGCTTTAATCGAATATCTGCGGCATGGACGCCCGCAAGTAGAATCACGCAATATATTTGTTCTGGCGTTGGCGCCCTACACCCCGATGACGACTGTTTACAACGTGGCGTCGAGGCGATTGGCGGCGGCAGGCGTCCATCTGCCCGGCAGGCGAGGGCCGCATGTCTTTCGGCACGCGCGCGCGACCGAGTTGCTTCGCGCTTCGGTTCCGCAAAAGATCATTGGGGATCTGCTTGGGCATCGGTCGGTCGAATCCTCAAATACCTACCTCAAGCTTGCGACTGAGGATCTCAGGGGGGTGGCGCTTGAAGTACCGGGATCGGGGGTGCGGTCATGAGCGCGTGGCTGGATACCGACGATACAGTGGCCGAGGAATTTCTGAAGACGCGCAAATTGACGGAGAAGCGCTTCAGAGCTTATCGGTCCGTTATCCGCAGCTTTGAGCGAGTATCTCAAAGGCATCAGGCGTTAAGCCGCGAGATGCTCTCCGAATGGATGAGGGAGCGTAAGGTAAACTTTTGGCCGAAGTCGTCCCAGGTACAGGAAATACATATCGTCGACGACTTCATCGATTATCTGCTTAAACGTGGCCTGATTGACAAAAATCCCATTGCTGACCTTCGGTTAAAACATGGTGCAAGGGGCAATAGACCAGTGTGGCGGGCTATTGCGTCTCCAAATCCGGATGATGCCCTCGTGGCGCTTCGTCGGCCGGCTCCCTTCGGGAGCTTCTTGGGCGATTTTATGCAGAACCATGTGACGCTGATGCGCAATCGTGGTTACAAATACACGACAGAGGCGGACCTTCTGCTCAGATTTGATCGCTTTCTTCAGGCTAGTCCGCATTTGGCGGGAGAGAGTATTGAGAAGATGGTAGCCGCATGGGCGGCCGCCAAGCGCACACCGCATCACGCTGCACAATGCCAAAAAGCGGAGCGGATGCTCACCAAGGCCCGATATCGCATCGATGCAAAGATGCTCCCAAGACCGTGCGATCCGCGAGTTGGGCAACAGGTCGCGCGGATTTATCGGAAACCTCATATTCTCAGCCCTGGTGACGTACGGTTGATGCTCGACGTGTCACGCTCCTACTCGACGCGGACGTTTTCCTACCGTCCGCTATGTGCGCGGCACATGATAATTCTGGCCTATTGTGCTGGATTGCGCCGCGGGGAGATTGCCAGGCTGAATCTCGGCGACGTGGACTTCAATTCCGGGACGATCACGATCCGGGACACGAAGTTCTACAAGACCAGAATTCTACCTTTGTCCGACAGCGCCTTGAGCGAGCTGGGCGCTTTTGTCGACGCGAGACGAGGCGCCGGCGCCTCGCAAGATCCGCAGTCTGCGCTGTTCTGGCATGATCATCCGAGTGGCCGCCACAGCTCGTATATGGTCTCCAAAATGATCACCGAAGTCATGCGCCAAGCCGGGCTTAAACCTCTTTCTGGGAGGGCGGGGCCACGCGTTCATGATCTTCGGCACTCAATGGTCGTGAACCGGATTCTCGAATGGTACAGAACCGGCGTAAATCCTCAGGAAAGGCTGCGCTTCCTTTCCACCTATATGGGCCACCGCGACATCAATTCCACGCTGGTCTACATAACCGTCACGCGCGATCTCCTGCACGAAGCGAACGAGCGCTTCCGCGCCATTGGCATCCGATGCCTTAACCTGGAGGTGGCGTCATGAAAAAGGGCGATCCCTTTCCGACGTTGTTGCGAGCGTTCTTCCAGGAGTGGCTGGCTGAGCAACGCAACGCATCGATCCACACGATCCGGTCTTATCGGGATACCTGGAGGCTGTTGCTCCGATTCGTTGCAGAACGAAAGAAGAGCGTGGTCGCGCGGCTGACCTTGGCTGATATTTCAGCCAGCGAGGTGCGGGCGTTTCTCAATCATGCCGAGAATGAACGCAAAGGCACGATCGGCACACGCAATTGCCGGCTCTCCGCAATCCGTAGCTTTTTCAGCTTCGTATCGGGCAAGGACCCCGAGTTGATTGTTCATTGTGCGGAAGTTCTTGCGGTGCCGGTGAAACGGGAACCCACCTCTGCCCCGTTCTACCTCGAACCTAACGAGGTCGAGGCCATTCTTGCACAGCCTGACCGGTCAACTCTCGCGGGGCTTCGCGACCATGTGCTGCTTTCGTTTCTTTATAACACGGGAGCGCGTATCCAGGAGGCGCTGGACCTATGCCCAGACGCAATCCGGTTGGACGCCCCTAATTTCGTGCGGCTCTATGGGAAGGGCCAGAAGGAACGCATCTGCCCGCTTTGGCCGGAAACGGTCATGCTGCTCGAAACGCTGCTGGCAAGGCAGCCTCGAGCGCCCCATGAACGTATCTTCGTCAACCGCTATGGCGAGCCCTTGGGCGCCTCAGGGGTGCGGTTCAAGCTCGCCGCCTATGTGAAGGAAGCAGCGAAAACCGTACCGACCCTGCGATCGAAGCATATAACCCCGCACAGTTTTCGGCACGCGACGGCAGTTCATCTTGTTGCTGCCGGGGTCGATATCACTGTCATCCGCAGTTGGCTTGGCCACGTCAGCCTCGACACGACTAACCACTACGCCCAGGCCGATTTGGAAACGAAGCGCAAGGCGCTGGAGCGGGTTGGCGTTCCAGTAACAGGCACCGCTACTCCTTCGTGGAAACGAGAGGCCAGTTTGATGGAGTGGCTGGACACCCTGTAAATTAATGCGAAGGAGCGTGGCAAAATATGGCGGTTTTGCACTTATGTCCCGCGCTCCTTCGCATTATTACAACCTCGCGATAATATGCAGCGCAGGCCGGTTGGGATGTGCGCGGTCCCGTCAAACCGTTGGTTGGTTGTCCTGATCCACGGTTCGTTTCGGCCTATCATAAGGGCTTCCGCGAAGGCGGCGGCAATATCGACGATCTGTTCGATACTGCGCGGCGCGCCAATCTTGCCGTTCACCATAATGGCAGTGAAGCGCCGGCCAGGAAGGGTCATGCATCCCGGCCACTACCCTCGACCTGGCCACAGCCTTCCGATGCGGCCCGGCCGACGCCCTGGTCAAAGCGGCTTGTGCTGATGAGCGCCCGCGAGGCCGAGGAGGGTCTGGTCGACACGATCCGCCGGGCGCCAGGCGCGCATCAAGCGACCATCATCATGATCTGTCCGACGCGGGGATTCCGCAATGCGAACGATGCGGCGCAAGCTGGGTCGCTTGGAGACCTCCTCCGAGGCCGTGAATTTGAGGACATCCTGATCGCCGCGCAGGATCACGACCTGGCCGTTGCCGACGCCCATGCCGGCGCGCTGCCTCTGTGTCGAACCATGGAACGCTTGCGCCACACCAGGCTTCTCCAGCGCGCGCAATTGCGGACCTGGATCGCCCGAGGCCTTGAGGTGGGACAGGTCGCGGGCGCAGGGCATATCCGGTGGGGCAAGGCTATCAGCGGGCTTACCGGCCGGCTGGGTGAATTTACGGCGCGCTATGCTGGGCCTGCCCAGCCGCGAGGACACCGCATCGTCATCGAGGTCGATGGTGGTCGTCCGGCGACCGGCTATTTCGATGTCCAGGGTCAACCGCTCGATCCCGAGGCCGTGATCAGCAATCGAGCCCGGCTTCGCGCCGAAATGGCTGCGTTGCTGCGGTCATTTGCCGCCTCGACCCGGCTGCCCTGCATCCAGCCCTCACTCCTATGAATGGAAATCCATGCGATGCTGAACCAATTCCAGCGCATCTGCGCGCAAACCTATGACGGCGGCGATTTTGCGCATGTCGAAAATCTCGATGAGGCTGGCGCCTGCGGCGACACGCTGTTCGCGTTCCTGATGATCGAACTCTCTTCCCCAGAAGATTGTGACAGCCGTGACGAGGCCGTCCGGCGGCTCGAAGTGGCCATCGACAATGTCAAAGCCGTGATTGCCGTCCTCAAATCCTCGGAGTCTCACTGAGCGGTAATCGGCAAAGGAGAGGGCGCCAGTCCGTCGGGCATCCGATTCAAGAGGAGGGGGAACGGGACAGGCGGTTTCGAGGCCGGGAAAGGTGCTCGGCGCTGAACCTTTCCTCTGGAGAACCCTCATGTCCGATATCGCCCCGAATGCCGCCTTCCGCGCTGCCAGCCTCGTGCCCGACGAGAGGCGCATCAACTTCATCCCGACGCTGTTTGGCCGACGTCATTTCTTCAAGGGCGAAACGCTGCTCTACACTTTCATGCAGTCGCTTTCGCCCGATTATAGCGGCGGATATTGGCAGTTCTTCGAGGTCGGTCACCAACCGCTCTATCTCGCTCCGAACGGTCGGGATCGGTTCCGGATCCGATGCGGCAGCAACGGCTATGATGGCGAGGTCTCTGCAGACGCAGCCGGGATCATCGCAACGCTTTTCACCTTCTCCTATCTCTCGTTCGAATTCGACGATGACGACGACCACATTGCACAGGCCTTCCACCGGCTGCGCGATCATGCGCTCGACCATCCCGAGGCGGCGGAGATCTTCAGCGCGATCGACTAAGGCGAAAAGGGGAGTGGGAACAGGGGCCGGGAGCAAATCCGCTCCGAGGAGTTCCCATGTCCCTTCCCGCTATCATCCGCAGCGAGATCGACCCTGCGGCGATCGCCAAGGTCACGCGTCTGTTCAACAACACGCTCGGCGATGTGCTCGCCGAGCTTTTGCAGAACGCCCGCCGCGCGGGTGCCACAGTTGTCGACCTCGAGGTTCATACCATCGGCGACGATGTCTGGCTTTCGGTGAATGACGATGGTGCCGGCATAGCTGATCCCGCCGTAATACTCGCGCTGGGCCGCTCGGGCTGGAACGACGACATTGCAAAGCGTGAGGATCCGGCCGGCATGGGCGTGTTCAGCCTCGCGGGCCGCGATGTCGAGGTCCAGTCCTGCGCGAATGACGAAGGGGCGGGCTGGATAGTGCGTGTCGCCGCCGACGCGTGGGAAGCCCGCTCTCCGGTCGCCGTTGCTTCGCTCAACCGATCGCGCGGCACCACGATCCGGTTTCAGCTCGATATGCGTTGGAAGGAATCGCTCGACGCGGCAGCGAAGTCAGCTGCACTCTATTGTCCATTGCCGGTGCGCCTTCGCGGCATTTCGCTCCATCAGGAGGACTGGCTTGCCGGCGCCGAGGTTGTGGTCGAGGAGGCCGGCGTGCGCATTGGCCTGTTCAACGACCTGCGCGCGACGCGGTTCAGTCCCTGCGTCAATTTCCATGGAGTCATCGTCGCGACCGCTTTGCCATCGGTCGGCGAAAAGCGGCGCAACTGGTGGGCCCGTGTCGATATCGTCGATGCGCCTGACCTTCAGCTTGTTCTGCCGGCGCGCAAGGAGATGGTCGAGAACGCCGCGCTTGACGCGCTGCGCGACAGGGTTCGTTGCGTCATCTATCGCCATATTCAATCGCTCGGCACCCATCGCCTAGCCCACGAACAATGGCGCGAGGCCGCAGCACTCGGCATCGCGCTTCCCGAGGCCGAGCCGCTACTTCGACCCTGGTCGCCCGCGACCGCCGACCCTCACAATTGTTCCGCAGCCAGCGGCGAGCGCATTGCAAGTGAAGACCACATCATTGTCGACAGTTTCGAACCGGCCTTCGAGCAATGCGCGGCTTTTGCACTCGGCAAGCACGGCGGCTACGAGGGTCGACTGGCAGAGCCCGACGACACGATGGCGGGCTATAGCTGGTACAATTGCTTGCCGCACATCGCGGTGTTGCGGTTCGAGATAGAGCGGGACGGCGCGACGGCAATACTTGATCCCGGTGAATTTCCCGGCCTCGACAGTGGCACCGTCAATCGCCTCACTCTGGTGCTCGAGTTTAGCGGTGAAGAGGCGGACCAGATCCGGATCCCCGCGCCGGTCGCCATCGAATATGACGAACGTACGCACTGGAGCTTTGAGGAAGCCCGCATTCTGCTCGCGTCACGCGATGCCCTTACACCGGCCGAACTTGTCGACCTTCTTGAAGGGGCCTGCTTCAGCCCAAGCGACGATCGTGATGCCGACAGCTGGGACACCCAGCACAGCCGGTTCCTGCTTGATGCCCAGGAGATGGCGACCCGGTTGCTCCTGGGCGACGACGCGGCGCTGATCGAGCGCCTCCACGCCATTCTCGCCTATCGCGCGCAATGGTTTGTGCCGGAGGGCCGGCGTTTTGCGATTGTGCTTGCCCGCGACACGATCAATATCGGCCTCGAGCCTGCACAAGAGAACAAGCGGACAGTGGCTGGGGACGCCAATGCCTGACATCAAATCCGCGACGCCTGCCGACCGGGACGCTGTCCTCGCCGGAACCATGTATCTGCGGCTCGCACGTAAGCTGCTCGTCGAGGCGGGGCTCCCGCGCGCCGCAGCAGCCGTCCGCAAAAGCCCCGACGGTGCGGTGCGCCATATCGATCAACGCCTACGCAGGAGTCCATCATGAGCCGATACGACCTCAAGCCCAAGGCCGGCAGCGGCGCGTGTCGCGTCGTCGTCGGATGGGACCGACCGCTCCAAACCTTCTTCGCCCAAGTCTTCACTCCGACCGAGAACGAGCCGGACGAGGGTGAGGCAACGATCTGGCTCGGCACGGAACCGGGAGAATTGTCGACGCCCGAGGCCGCGATCGCCATTATTGCCCCCTACACGGAGATACCCAATGGTCTCGCGGCCGAACTCGAAGCCGACATGCGCGCAAGCATCGGCGTAAAAGACGGTGCGTACCAGGCTGAGGCCAAGCGCGGTTTATTCGGCTCGCTCCACTGACCGGGAACCTCGACCCCGAGGCCGCGAAGTGCGGACCTCGGATTGGGGCGCTAACGCGCCTGCTCGGCCGAACGGCCGAGGAGAGGAGGGGGAGGGAGGAAGGTGTCTCGGACACGGGAGTTCGAGCCATCATCCAGGAGAATCCCCATGAACATCGGTTCCATCAAGCAGAATGACGCCGGCATCCACGTCGGCAAGATCGCGACGCTCACGATCGCCATGACCATTGCACTGCGTGAGCTCCACTCCTCCAATCCCAAGGCGCCCAAGTACGAAGTGCTGGCGCTTTCCGCCTCACGGGCATGGGTGCAGGTCGGCGCGCTCTTCGAACTCTTCTCGAACGGCACCGGCGAGGCCTTCCTCAACGGCAAGATCGAGGATCCGAGCCTGGCCGCGCCGCTCTACATCTCAGCGTTCCGCCAAGACGACGGCAGCTACAACATCGTCTGGTCCCGCCCGACCCGCCGCCGCGATCTCGCGGCCGAAATGGCGGCCAAGGCGGACGACAGCCTGCCGCCACTGCCCGGTGAAGGCGCCGAAGCCAGCGTGGGCGAGGCGGCGCGCGAACGCACCGAGGCCGGCCTCGGCCAGTCGTCGAGCGAACACGCTTTCGCGGGCTGATCCTTCGCACCCTCAATAGGGCCCTCGCTCCGCATAGGGGCGGGGGCCTTTTCTCGTTTCCGCGCGGCCCCCGGCCGACGAGGGGAGGGCATATAAAGGCCGAGACGGTATTCGGGGTCACCATCACGAACAGTGACCAGCCCGAGGTGCCGGTGCGCCTTATCGGCGAACAACATGTGGTTGAAGATCTGGGCCGCATTCCCTCGTTCGCCGATTGGGTCCGGCTCATACAGCCGCTGCCCTGGATCCTTCGCGGCAATCCCGCCCGCTCGCCCGGCCTCGATTCTTCCTTGCAAAGGACGGCTAAGGCATGATCCTCCTGGCAATATGATGGAGTGTAAGGTCGATGGAAGAAGGTCCCTTTGGCAAACGAGCCGCGACCGCGGCCCTTGATCGGTTGATCGAGATTGCCCGGTGTGACACCGGGCAGTCCCGCCGGGTCGCCAATTTCCTCCTGGCCTGGTGGAACGGCGATGATTGTGGACATTTTCCCATCGCCGACCTTTTTGGTGTCGATGCCACGATCGCGACCCATATGACGACGATCATCGGCTTTCTCGGCCAACACGAAGGCGCGATCTATCCAGATGCCTTCGGGCGAAAAACCGACATGGTCGAGCTCGTCCAGCGCTGGCGGCAATTTGACGGCGATTAGCACGCCTGGCTCCCGGTAGAGCAGCATTTCTGCTATTACGCGACTCATGGCCGAGCTTGATCCCCACACATTGCGGGTGGCTGCATCGCTCATCCGCTTACGCATCGCCAACCTCCATCGCGACCCGCGTATGGACGGGCTGCAGCGCCTCGGCGCCCATCGCACCTTGACCCAGCTCGCCATCGATATCGAGGCATCAGCCGACCATGTCGGCCGGACCCGGCGCCGCAAGACGATCTAACGCCCCCCGCGCTTGGCGCGCGGACCGATTGTCTTCCCTACCTCGCCCAGGTTGGACTCAGAATGTCGGCGCCCCGACTGCGCCGATGGTCAGCGTCGGCCTTGAACGGCTTATCATTTATGTATATGTTGATGTATATGCAAAGGAGGCTTCATGGATCCCCGACGTTCCGATCCCACGCCCGCACGTGAGGCAAAGCTGTTTCGCAACAACAAGAGCCAGGCTGTGCGTATTCCTGCGGATTTCGAACTCCCCGGGACAAGTGTCATGATTTATCGCGACGGCGCCCGCCTTATCATCGAGCCGATCCGCCGGAAGAATATCCTGGAGGTTCTCGCCAGTCTCGAACCGCTGGGACCTGACGATCAATTCCCCGATATCGACGACACGCTGTTGCCGGCCAAGGCGATCGACCTGTGAGCAGCCTCTATATGCTCGACACCAATATCATCTCCGAACTGGCTCGCAATCCTCACGGCGGTGTCGCAAAGCGCATTGCCGAGGTTGGGCCGGATGCCATTTGCGTCAGCATCGTTACCGCGGCGGAACTGCGCTACGGTTGCGCCAAAAAGGGGTCGCCGAGGCTGCTCGCGCAAATCGACGCCATTCTCGACAGCGTCCAAATTCTCGCCCTCGATGTGCCGGCCGATACAGAATATGGCGGAATTCGCGCTGAGCTCGAAGCTGCCGGGAAGCCCATTGGACCCAACGATCTCTTCATCGCCGCGCACGCCTATGCTTTGGACGCAACGCTCGTGACAGCCAACATGGGCGAGTTCTCGCGCGTACGCGCGCTCAAAGTGGAGAACTGGATCACAGACCCACATTGATCGCAGCGAGCCGATGCGTCGCCGTGCTGGGCGTCTACAGCCTGTGATCTGCACTGCTCATTTTGGACCACCGAGGCCGCGAGGGCTTTCGCGGCCGACGGTCACGCCGCGTGCGCCTTCCGCGCGCCTTGCTGCAATACCGGAGACCGCCCGCCTTGGTAGAACATCGCGGCACCCGGCCAGCCTGTTCCCGCCTTGCCACGCGCGCCTTGCGCGGGTTGTGCAACGAAGAGGCAGCGACTAACCGCATCGGCGCCTGGTCGCGGCCGTCCAAAATCCGGCCGTCTTCCTCATACCTCTCGTTCCCGTCAGTCCTGTCCCGATGGGCCATCCGGCCACCCGCTTGAAGGGATGAACACTACGCCCGTGCGGGGCCGGCGCAACCCGCGATCTTCCGGCCGTGTTGAGGCCTGACGGCCTCTGCCCGCACCACCCGGAAGATCGCAGGTTCCCCTGCGCTGACGCTTCGGTGCGCCAGCCCCTCATGCCCGGGCTTCGTCGTCTTTTCATCCCAGCGGGATCGGCCCGCTGGCGCAAAGGAAGGACAGCATCATGAACAAGGTTTTTCTCTCAGGCCGGATCACCTCGGACATCAGCCGCTTCGGCACCGACAGCAAGGGCGGCGTAAGCTTCTCCCTCGTCACCAGCAAGCCCGTCATCAAGGACGGCCAGGTCCAAAAAGGCGACAACGGCTACACCGAAACCTACGACGAATTCCACACCGTCAAAGCGTTCAACGGCCTAGGCAAGTCGGTCGCCAACCACAAGAAGAAGGGCGACAAGCTCATGGTCGTCGGCGAAATCCGCTACAGCCGCAACGAGCGGGACGGCCGTACCTTCTACAACACCGACATCGTCGCTGAGGAAATCGAGTTCTTCTGGCCCCGGACGGGCGGCCCTCGGGCCGCCCCCTCATCTTCACGGAGACGATAGATGTTTCAGCTTGCCAGCTTTGAAGAGATCGCCGGGGTCGCCCACCGGATCGAAATCCTCAACCCCCATCTGGTCGCCCGCATCCGCCGGGCTGCCGACCAGCTCAACCGTCATGAAATCGCCGCGCATCTCGCCGGCGCGATCACCGAGGCTGCGGACGCCGCCCATATCCGGTCGTTCGAGGAAGCCCAGTTCGGCGAAGCCAGCGCCGATGCGATCGTTGATTGTGAATATCATGACGAGCTCGCCGCCGCCTGGTCGCTGGTGGCCGCCGAACATCAGCTCGTCTGCCCCGATCTCCTCCTCTCCTACGACGGGTCGGTCCACTGACCCGTCACACGCCTCCCGGCGAGTCCACCCCTGGGCTCGCCGTTCCTGCATTGCCCGTGTTGAGGATCATGCCATGATCATCCTGTCCGCCCACGTCGAAGGTCCGGTCGTTATCGAAAACGTCTGTGACGAAGCCGCCAAGCTGTGCAATCGCCTCGGCATTGGCCTTGACCTCACCATAGGCGAACACAAACTGAGCGTTCGCGCCGGCAATCATCCTTACAATCTCAAGCGCGCCTATGAACGGGCGGAACGCGCCGCGGCCGCGCGGGAAGCATAGCAGCGTTTAGCCACGCGCCTGACCCCGCCAGCGACAGCATCGGGACGCGAAGCCATCGACTGGATCAGGCCGATGTGACGACAGGCGCCGCCCCGCGGGCCGGGACCGTTGACGGTCCCGGCCTCGCCGGTGGAGCGGCCGTTGCCGGCGCAGCGTTCGCCTTGTCGAGCGCGCCTGCGACCTTGATGGCGACCTCGTCGAGCGTCGCCATCAGGCGATTGAGCTGGGACAAGTCGCCGCTCAGTTCGGGGCCATAGCGGATCGAGAGATATTCTCGGCCTTCGCTTAGTTTGCCGAGATGGTCGAGCGTGCGTTGGCGCAGCCGCAGGGCGGATACCGCGGGGTTCGCTGTGCGCTTGCGCAGGTCATGCTGGTAGCCTCTGATCTCGGCTGGCTTCACGCCGCGCGCCAGCAGCAACGCGTTGAGGTAAAGCTCGATTGCCTGGATTGCCGTCATCCGCGCGGGCGCCCAGCTCGAAGGATTGCCGCGCTTGCCTCGGCCCATCAGATCATGTGCCACGCCGCGATACTCGTCGGCGAGCTGCCTGATATCGTTCGGTGTCGCGACTTCGCCTGGATAGGCTTTCGATTCCCCCTGCATCACCTCAGTCTATGATCGACGCTGAAAAGTTCCAACGATGTTCCGACGCAGAAATAGCCGTCTGCGCGTTCGGCGCATCCCGCCCCGCGCAGCGCGCCGGACGGGACCGGGGCTCTATTCGCTAAGCCGCCGCCGGCCTGTGGCCGACCCCGGCTAACCTCACGGAGCCGCGCGAGCGCGTCTCCGCCCATCCGGGTCACGATCCCCTTGCGGGATGGTGACGCAGGGTGAGGTTATACACCCCTATTCCTCTCTTGTGTCTGCCTAGTGTGGCATGCGGGGTTGGCGGTCCGTCAAGCATGAGCGGTCCCCCCAATTTTCAGCCCGATGCCGCTGGCGCGGCTCCGTCAGAAAATCGGCTCCCCCGCTCCCCGCGTGGCGGCGGCGACGGCAAGCCGGTCGCCGTGCCTGACCTCCCTGACCACCGCATGCCCTGAGGCAAGCCTCATCGAACGGATGAGACATCCAATCCTTGGAGGCTCAAATGACCAACAGTTTCTCGAACTTCGCCGATCTCGCCAGCCACATCGCCACCGAAACGGGTACGGACGAACGCAGTTCGCTCTACGCCGACGCCTTTCTCGAGCATGACGAGCGCGCGAAGCTCTCGCCGGTCGACGAGAGCGAGCAGCTCGAAATGCCAGATCCTGACCAAGCCCGCGCGGCAGTCGAGATGGTGATGGCGACGTTGTTCGACGTGTTCCGCGATACCCGTCTCGAACCCTTCGCGGGCGACCTCGCCTGGGGCTTCGTCAACAGCTTCCATGTCGTGGCGAAGCGCATCAACGACCGCGAAGACGATGCCGCCAAGGAACTCGGCGACCTCGCGCGCAGCTTCGATCCCAGCGAAATCTACGCTTCCCAGATCGAAGAAGCGCAGATGCTCTGCCAGACCCTTCAAGGGTGCCGCGACGCCATGGAATGCATGCGCGACCATGCGGCAGAGGTCTACCGTGTGGAGACCGGACGCCCCTACGCGCCGACGCGTGGCAGCCGGGTTTCGAAGGGCGTCACCGCATCGATGATCGAAGCCCGCGACTTCCTTGCAGCGCGTGGCCGGGAACGCCGCGAGCAGTTCAGTCCCGAAGGCCCCATCGTCGCCTTCTCGGGCGGCCAGCAGTGGGAAGATCATGACCTGCTCTGGAAGGGTCTGGACTCTATCAAAGCCCGAATTCCGGAGATGGTGCTCGCAACAACCGCGCAGGCGAAAGGCTGCGACGCCATCGCTCAGGCATGGGCGGCAGCGCGAGGCGTGAAGGTCATCATGTTCCGACTGGATCGAAGGTTGGGCGCCAAGGCCGCGTTCGTGCGCAACGATCGCCTGTTGGCCCTCAAGCCGGTTGAAGCCGTGGTCTGCGAAGGCAGCGGCATCCAGATGAACCTCGCACAGAAGCTGCGGCAGGCAGGTGTCCCTTTGCATGTCGTGAAGCTCGCCCATCAGACCGTCCGCCCGACGCCGCAGCGCATGGCCGCTCGGGTTCGCCAGGGGCGCTGACGCCTCGGTTCCGAGAGGCTCCGGCCAAGGCCGGGGCCTCTTGTCCCTCTCCTTGCTTGATCATGCGGCGCTCAGGGGCATCGAACCCCTTCGACGCCGCTTCGAGGCGGCACCCCGTCCGACGGTTTTGCTTCTGGTGGGCACCATGAACGGCTTTCCCAGAGCAAAGAGAAAAGGGGGCGCGGCAAAGCGGACCAACAAGGGAGGACAAGATGTCCATCAGATTCCGCATCGCTACCAATTCCGATGACGGCGCCTTTCGGCACGCCACGATCTCCGCGCGGCAGCTCGCGGCCTTTCGACAGTTGCTTCGAGAGCAAGGCGATCGTCTCGGAACCGTGCTGCTCGACCCGGAAAACGGGCAGCATAATTTCCTCTCCTACCAGTTCGATGCGTGCATCTGCCCCATCGCGCTCGCCACCATCTGCACTCTGTTCGACCATGATCCCGATGTGGTCGCGGTGATGGAAGAGGCCCAATTTCGGCAGCGCCGCGTGACCATCTATCCCGGCCTCCATTCGCGCGACATTCGGGTGCGCGTGTCCCTGACCTCCGACGCCGGGCTGGAACTCGATCTGGCTTCCACCGATGCCCACGCGCTGCTCGCAAGCCTTGGCCTTTCGCCCGATGATGTTGGTGAAATTGGCATCGAACCGATCAGGGAGCGGCTCGCCCATCCGGCGGTGCGTCGGCGCTGCCTGGAGACGGGTGTCGCCGCCAATGCCGAACGCCTGACGCACCTCCTTGTCCTTGCCGACATGGATGAAACGGCGCGCCTGGAATGGGCATAATCGCCCAAGAGATGACAAAGTGATGCGTTTGTGCTAGCTTGTGTACAACGGAGAAAACCGCATGACTGCAACCACGACGATGACGATCCGCGTAAGCGAAGAAACCCGCGCAAAACTTGACCGTCTTGCCAGTGGAATGCGACGGAGCCGGTCCTTTCTGGCGGCAGAAGCCCTGACCGCTTATGTCGAACGCGAACTCCAGATCATCGAGGGCATTCAGCGCGGCCTGGCTGACGTCGAAAACGGGCGAACCATTCCGCACGACGAAGCCATGGACCAGCTCGATGCCATGATCGAGGGTATGCGGTCGCCTAAGCAGTGAGGCGTGTCCAATGGTCGCTTGCCGCGCTGGAAGACTTTCGGCGGCAGATCGCCCATATTGCCGCCGATGATCCCGACGCTGCCGCCAAGGTCGCGCGGCGTATCCGTGAAACAGGCGCTGCGCTCGGTGATTTCGCAACCGGTCATCCAGGCCGCGTTGCCGGCACCTACGAGAAAAGCGTGACCGGCTATCGATATATTATCGCCTATGCCCTGACCAATGATCAGACCGTGGTCTCAATCCTTCATGTCATTCACGCCTCGCGCGACTGGCAGGACGAACGCTGGCCAGAATAGGGCGACCGAGCATAGTCGAGCAGCCGCGCATGTTGGCTATGAATCCCCGCTCGAGCGCGAACGCAGATCACCATGTCGATCTGTGATTTGTCACCGCTATCGCTATAGCTACGGAAGGCACTAGCGGGGGCGCAGATACCGGGTTGTGGCTAATGCGACCGTCATCGTCAGACCGGCTCGCGCGCATGTTGCACGGTCCCTGCGAACCCCGCGCCGAACCGCCTTGCCGGCGCTTCCACAGCTAAAGAGGATCTCTCACAGACTTCCATTATGCGGTGCTTTGCTGTTAACCCCGAACCCCGCAGGGTGTTCGGGGGCAAAGCAGCAGGCTCTCACATCTCGGCATCAGACGAGACTTCATCGCCAAAGCATGACGCTGGGTGTCGATCGGCCGTCAAGGATCAGCGGTCCCCCCAATTTTGCCGCCGCCTCGCTGCGCTCTGCAGCAACAAAATCGGCTCCCCCGCTGCCCGCTTCGCGGCGACTTCGTCGTCCCTGACCGCCTCAACACCGCGTCCCAGATGCCTTCATCCTCATCCGATGGAGATGGGGAGCACCTACGTAATGGAGGCTCACATGACCAATACAAAATCCCAAAGCGTTCGCATCGTCGCTTCACACGAACCGGGCTACTGGCCGGCGCAAGCTACCGGCTTCCGCCTTATTCGTCTCCTCGAAAAATATCTCGCCCTATCCCAGACCTGTGCACGCTCAATCGGCGTCGCCAGAACTTGCATCGAACGGGATTTCTTCAGGGCCGAATATGACCGGCTCTACCGCTTAAGCGGCCGTATCGCACACCAGGTCGCCCGCTCGAACGGCTATACAATCTTACGAGCGCTCGCCGTCGACAGCCCGGCATACCGCGTGGTCATACAACGCCAACACATCCTACTGTCCACGGATTCGCGCTTCGAGGACACACCGCAATTTATCGCTTTGGAGAAGTTCCGAGCGGACGCCGAGCGCCTCGCCGAGGCGGAGATGCGGGCCACCGCAGGCGCTACCTTTGAACTCTACGCCCGCCAGTTCAGTGAGCAATGTGCGCGCTACATCGACCGGCTTGATCCGAACCTCCAGCGCTATGCCGTCGTGATTGCGAATGACCACGGTTACGTCGAGGACGAAGAAGAGCGTTACGCCGACTTTGGTGCCGATCTATGCTCCCTCACCGGCATCGACGAACAATATTGCCACTGCGGACGTCACCCCTGACGGCAGCGGGGACCGGGCTTCGCGCTCGGTCCAATTCCTTCTTCAACGCGGACCTATTTCCTGCTCGCTCGCGTGTCGCACGGTCCCTTTGGACCGCGCGGCGCTACGCCTTGCCGGAGCTTCCACAGGAAAGGAAAATCTCTCACAGACTTCCTATTATGTCGTGCGGGCCGGCGCCGCGTGCAAGGATGAGCGGTGCCCCCAATTTTGCCGCGGCCTACGCTCCGCTTCGCTGCGCTCCACCCCCGACAAAATCGGCACCCCCACTCCCCGCTGCGCGGCGCGGGGCTGTGCCCCGCGTCCTTGACCCGACCCCGACCCGCACGACGCCCATGCCCTGTCATTCAAGACGACAGGAGGACGCCATGCAGATCACATCGACCTATGCGCTTGCCGATCACGCCGCCTTCACCGCCGCTGTTGCCAATGCGCAGCGCCGCGCGCTCCACAGCTTCTTCGACCAGCACGTTATAGAGGAAGAAGGCGCCTACATCACCATCGACGAAGGGGATTATGACGCCCTGCCGATGACGATCATCGACCGGGTGGTCCATACAGTGCCCAGCGCCATGACAGACGAATATTGAAGACAGGGGAGGGCCTCATGGCTCTCCCCCCAATTTTATGTTTCGAGATGTGGACAGACCGGGCATCGAGCCCGGCCTGTCCATGTGCTGCCTGCGACCGCGCCGATCGGTTTCACGCTGCCAGGCGCTTTTGAACCTCATCGATGCCCAGCGTCTTGATCCGGCTGAGAATGGTCGTCAGCTTCTTTGGCTCAGCCTTTAGCAATCCCGATTTTTCAACGGCGGCGATCGCCATCTGCCGCTCTTTTTCCTCCAGCGCTTTCAACCGCTCCTGGAGCCTTGTTTGCTCGGCTTCAATCGCCGCGCGTTCCTGTTCCACAGTCTTTGCCATGGGGTATTCCTTGTCCATGAGATAGGGCTCCGGACAAGCCTCTCTATATCCAACCTGAACGAGCAAAGGAAGCCATGCCGGCCTTGGTTGCGTGGCCCGGGATGAGCGGTCATCGGGGGGCATCTTTCTGGGTGAGGTCATGCCGGAGATGAGGGCATCGAACCCTCATCTCCGGGCCGCTGCCAGGGGCAGCGGCGGAGGGGCTGGATGATGATGAACAGGACCGTGGATGGGCATCGGCCCTTGGCGCTCTGCGACAAGTTTGGCGGCTCGGCGGATCGTTCCTCACCGCCGACCGGGGCTCTATTCGCCGGGCCGCAGACACCCCTTGGCAGGGCTGTCGCCTCCCCGAGCTCACGGCGCCGGGGCGATGCCCCGTCGCCGCCCGTTCGGGTCACGATCCCCTGCCGGCTCGACGCGGCCAGGGCCGCGTGGGATTTTCCGAACATTGGTCCTGCTCCGCCCACTTGCAGGCCAGTTTCAGGCCCGCCCCCAGGGCTCGAAGATCGCCTTCTCCACGCCGCATTTCTGGCCGCCCGATGGGCGGTCCAGTCCCCCGCCGGAACGGCTGACCCTCCCATGACATCACCGATCAAAGCGTCCCAAGGCACCAGATTCAAGCCCAAGGATTTAAGCACACCGAACGCACCGGCTGGTGCAAGAAGTCATTGAAAATAAACTATAAATCTCAAAATAATGGGTCGGACAGTGTCTGACAGTTTTGAAAGCCGTAGAAAACCACGCATTTCAGTGGTTTGAGCGTCAGACATTTGCGGACGGCATTTTCTGCAAATTGCTCAATGACTTGCCTCAGGCAAGCAAATCCGCTATGCCTTGCCCTGCCTTTTTAATCCCCACCAGCCACCATAATGGAGGCTGGACGTGACAGGCACATCCCCAAGACTTTCGGTTCGCATCGATCCGCGCCATTTGACGCTCATCGAGGATGTCGCGCGCAAGCAGAATGTGTCGCCCTCGCAGGTGGTGCGCTGGGCCATCGACGCCTATCTCGCCGGCGCCCATGACCATGGTTCCAGCCGTCGTCGTCTGGCCCGGTTGGCCGAGTTTCAGAACCTCGCCCTGGACGTCATCATCCTGGAACAATATCCCGAATTGCGGGAGCGGATGATCGCGGAAACCGACAAGCGCCTGGAGCAATATCATGGCGCATAAGGACATAAGGTCGAACGGCCAGAACATCCCGCTCACCCATCATTCGGCACGCGGCCGGGTGCAGCGCAATTCAGGCAATTTCACTCGCGGCAGCCAGCTTCTCACCCACGAGATGCTGATGTGGTTTTCCGGGGTCAGACTGCCCTTCATCATCTGGTTCTTCGTGTTCGTCGCGGCCTGGTTCGCCATCATGTCGATCCGGCTCGATGAGCATGGCTTCCAGCTCATCTGCATGAAGCTTTATTCAGCGCTCTGGAACTGGGTTGGTCTCGATCCCACGAAGCGGGTCAATGTCACCCTGCCCAATGGCGAGATGCTACGCACGATCATGCCGATGGTGCCGGCCATACCGGCGGTGAAGACCGCTTGGGCGATCGCCATGCGGGGTCTGCTCGGCTCCTTTTTCATCTCGCTGTTTATCGTCGCGCCGCTCTCGATCTGGTTCGTCGACCTGTCGCGCCGACGCGGGAAATCGATCCTTCAGGAGCGGCATGAACGCGGTGCCATGCTGGTCGATGTCGACCTGCTGCGTGGCGAGATCAATCAGCATAATCTGACGAAATATGAGGAGGACGTCGCAGCGCTGTGCCGGGGTCTGTCGCCGGGCCAAGTATTGCGACTTCCCTTTGCCGAGCGGAAGGGCAGGGGCATCCACCACCCCTATAGTCTCGCCGGTGTTCCCTATCCGCACCGGATGGAACAGTCGCACACCATGCTGATCGGCACCACTGGATCGGGCAAGACCACGGAGCTGCGCAGCCTCGTCTCGCAGATGCGGGCGCGCGCCGACAGCGCAGTGATTTTCGACCTGACCGGCGCCTATGTCGAGGCCTTCTATGAACCTGAGCGGGACACGATCCTCAACCCCATGGATGCGCGATGCCCGGCCTGGTCGATCTTCAACGACTGCGCCACCCATAGCGAATTTACCGCCGCCGCCGCCGCGCTGATCCCGTCCGACGGCGGCTCCTCCGAACCCTTCTGGGCACTGGCGGCACGGACCCTCTTCATTGAGATGTGCGTGCGCCTCATCGAGCGCGGCCAGGCCACCAATCTGGCCCTGGCCGAAAATCTGATGACCGCTGATCTGAAACGCGTCCATCGCTTCCTCACCAACACCATCGCCGATCCTCTCACCGCGCCGGAGGCGGCTCGCATGGCGGAGTCCATCCGCGCGGTTTTCAACACCAATGCGCAGGTGTTGCGCTTCTTGCCGGAAGAGGGGGAAGCCTTCTCGATCCGGCAATGGATGACCCAGGAAAAGCGTCCGGGCTCGATCCTGTTCATCACCTCCAACTATGTCGATCTGCCGATGAACAAGGCGCTGCTGACGCTGTGGATGGACCTTGCCATCAACACGCTCATGACCATGCCACGCACGCGCAATTTACGCACTTGGTTCATGTTCGATGAGCTGGGCGCGCTGCACCGGTTGCCCGCGATCGAAAACGGGCTTCAGACCGCCCGCGCCTTTGGCGGAGCAATGATCCTCGGCATCCACAGTTTCGAGAAATTGGTCGAAGTGTATGGCGAGCAGGGCGCCCGTAATCTGGCATCTCTGGCGCGCACCAAGTTGATCCTCGCCACGGCGGATCTCGACACGGCCGAGCAGTGCGCGCGCTATATCGGCAATCGAGAAGTACGGCAGATGGATGAGGCCTATAGCTACGGCTACAACCAGACGCGCGATGCCTCCACCCTGACACCGCGCAAGCAGGTCGAGCCGCTCGTCATCGCCGACGACATCACCAACCTGCCGTCCATGCACGGCTTTGTGAAATTCCCCGACGGATTTCCCGCGGCCCGGATTCTCCTCCAGTGGAAGGACTATCCGCAGGTGGCGCAAGGGTTCGTCCGCTGTGCCCATGTGAACCCGGTTCGCTCGAAGCGAACCGACGCCCTGTTCGCGGAAGAGGGGGGTGAGGCAGGCGGCCGGGATGGCGCGGCGCAGATTGTCGAGGAGGTGCCCGATCCCGAAGTCAATCTTGCCAAGGAGATGGCCGCCCGCATCCTGTTCGGAGAGAGAAATGAAGAGCATGAAGCAGCCCGGCGGGCTGCCGATCGCGACCAGCCCGAACCTAGCAGAGTGGCCCCTCGTCATGCGGCGGACCGGGCGCTCGCAGACCGCGCCGATCCGGCAACGGGTCAGCCCGTCGGACGGGCAGGGCAGGGGAGCAGTCAGCCATCCCCGCGCGCGCCGGCGGAGGATCAGTCGCTCATTGAGATGCGGCAGGATTTTTCGGGCGGCAAGGATCTTGGCGACAGCGCGGATTGGGGGATATGATCCATGCTGTCGATCGCCTCTGTCCGCTCCGCATCGGGCGCCGCCAACTATTTCGCGCAGGACAATTATTACACCGTCGAGGGCTCGTCGGAACTCAGCCTCTGGGAAGGGGAGGGCGCCCGCGACCTGGGCCTGGCGGGCGAGGTTGGCAAGGATGCGTTCGAGGCAATCCTCAAGGGAGAATTGCCCTCGGGCGAACAGGTCGGGCAGGTCGAGAACCGACGCGCCGGCTATGACCTCACCTTCTCCATGCCCAAGTCCGCCTCGGTCATGGCCTATGTCGCGGGCGACCGCCGCATTCTCGCCGCCAATATGTCCGCGGTGAAGGCGACCATGGCCTGGGTCGAGAAGAATTTGGCGGAAGGCCGCAAGGACCAGGAGGGGCGCAAGGTTCCGATCCCGACCGGCAATCTCGTCTATGCCCTGTTCGAGCATGATACCAGCCGGGCGCTTGATCCGCAGGGGCATATCCACGCCGTCATCGCGAACCTCACCAAGATGCTGGATGGCAAATGGCAGGCGCTCCATGCCGACAGGATCTGGAGCAACAACAGCGTGATCGGCGCCATCTATCATGCCTATCTGCGCGGCGAGATCGAGAAGCTCGGCTATGGCGTCGACCTGAAGGGAAAGCACGGCACCTTCGAGATTACCGGTGTCCCGCAACCGGTGATCGACGCGTACAGCCAGCGGCGGCAGGACATATTGGAGAAGGCGACGGAACTGGGCCTTAAATCTCCCGAGGCGCTGCGCGAAATTACCACGCGCACCCGTGATCCCAAGCTCAACGTCGAGGATCGCGCGGCCCTGCTTCAGGGCTGGAAGGACAAGGGTGAAGGCCTTGGCTTTACCGGGCAGGAATTGCGGGAGGCAGCGATCCTGCGGAGCGCGGGCCACGAAGCAGCCGGGCGTCTGGAAACCGGCTATCGCGCCATCCGCGACGCGGTTGCCGGAGCATGGCATGCGGTGGGCGCCGTGTTGTCCCATGATGATCCGCTGGTCGATCGCCGGATCGCCCGCATCGTGCAAAGCCCCGCGGCGGGCCGCGCGCAGCTGGCGGTCGCCTCGGCGGTGCGGATCCATGGCGAGCGGGAAGCCGCGTTCGAACAGCATAAGCTTGCCAAGACCGCGCTCGACCTCGGGTTGAAGGGCGTGACCATCGAGCATGTCGAACGGCGGATCGGGCAGCTCGTCGACAAGGGACTGTTGCTCCGCGGGGTGGAGCGCGCCGCCCCTATGTTAACCACGAGGGAGGCGCTCGCGACCGAAGAGAATATCCTGGCCCTGGTGGAGGCGAGCAAGGGGCAGGCAGCGCCCATGCTCGATCCTGCCGAGGCGCCGCAGCGCCTGCAGCAGGCAAGCAGTCATCCGCTCAACCCTGGTCAGCTGGGCTCCGCCACGCTGATCGTCAGTTCCTCCGATCGGACGATCTCGATCCAGGGCGTCGCGGGCGCCGGCAAATCAACGATGCTCTCGGCGGTCGCACGGGTTGCGGAAGGGGAGGGGCGCAAGATTCTCGGCCTCGCCGTTCAGAACAAGATGGTCGCCGACATGAAGGAAGGCGCAGGCATCGAGGCACAGACGATCGCCTCCTTTGTTCTCGCCCATGAACGCTTCGTGGCGCGGCGCGAGGGTCCTGCCTATGAGGTGGCCCGCGAGCGTATGGAGGGCGCCATGCTGGTGGTGGACGAGACCTCGATGGTGTCGTCCCGCGACATGCTGAGCCTACACCAGATTGTCGCGGCGCTGGGGATCGAGCAGTTGGTTCTGGTCGGTGATCGCCAGCAACTCTCTTCGATCGATGCCGGCAAGGCCTTCGCCATGATCCAGGCAGGCGGCGGCACGATGGCGCGCATGGACCAGAATATCCGCCAGCGCACCGACGAACTGCGCGCCGTCGCGGCGCTGGCCAATCTCGGCAAGGCCAGCCAGGCCATGAAAGTGCTGGGCGACAAGGTGGTTGAGAGCGCTGCCCCAGCGGACGAAGCCGCCGATCGCTGGCTGTCTTTGTCGCCACAGGAGCGCGCCGCGACGGCAGTGTTCGCCTCGGGACGCGAAACCCGGCAGGCGATCAATGAGTGCATCCAGGCGGGCCTTTCCGCAGAGGGCACCCTCAAGGGCGAGGGCATCCACCTTACCATCTTCGAGCGCGTCAACATGACTCGCGAAGAATTGCGCTATGCCGCCAATTACCGTGCCGGACAGGTGCTGGAGGTTGGGCGGGGCGGCGCGAACGATGTCGGGCTCAAGGCCGGACGCTATGATGTCCTCAAGGTTCATGCCAATGGCCGGGTCGATCTCACCGATGGCCGCCGCAAGATCCGGTTCGATCCCGCCCGGCTGTCCCCCACCGAGCAGCGCGACCGGTTGCAACTTTCCGAAAAGAAGGGCCTGCATCTCCGAGAAGGCGACACGATCCGCTGGACGGCGAAGGACAAGCCGCGAGAACTGTGGAACGCCGCCATCGCGCGCGTTGTCCGCGTCGACGCCACCGGCGTTACCGTCAATCTCGGGCAGGACAAACAGCTGACCCTGGCGGTGGGCGATCCGATGCTCTCGCGCCTTGACCTTGCCTATAGCCTCAACATGCACATGGCCCAGGGGATCACGACCGACAAGGCGATCACGGTCATGGCGAGCCATGAGCGCAACCTCTCGAACCAGCGCCTGTTCAATGTGGGGGTCACGCGCGTGCGTGACGAACTGACCATGATCGTCGACGACAAGGAAAAGCTGGCGCGCCAGCTCGACCATAATCCGGGAAACAAGACCTCCGCGCTGGAGACCCTGGGGCGGCTTGCAATTGACGGACCCCAGGCGCGAGGCCCTGCCAAGTTCGACCCTGGTCCGGTTGAAGGGGTGACCACGGGCGCTGGTTCCCATCCCGCGGACTTCCCCGCCGATCTTCCGCCGCTGCCGGACAATTGCGGCAAGCCAGTCGACCCCAGAGACGGGCATGGTCCGCCAGCACAAGGCCAGGATCGCGCCGACCTCCTGCCGCCGCTGCCCGAGCGCGGCCTGGGCCTAGATTTGTGACCTTGATTCTCACGAAGGAGCATCGTCATGAAATATGCATTTCCCGCGCTCGCTGTCCTTTCCCTCGCGACCTCCCCGCTCGCTGCGCAAAAGCTGGGCAAGGGTGGCACGTCGATGAGACATCCAGCCTCCCGCAATGCGCGCAGCCTTTGGGTACGGTGGCGCTCGTGGAAGACAAGGTGCCGGCGCTCGATGATCAACTGCCGCCGGGTATGCGCGAAAGAACAGGTCGGAAGTCGCCCAGCTCATCGGCGCAGAGCATGATCGGCCCGAAACCATGGAGGAGACGCTCGAGCGCATCCTCATTCTTGAGCATGGCGCGAACCAATATGCGCGCGTCATCGCTGACGAGCTCGATGCACCGGAATTGAGGAGCGTCATCGACAGAGCCGAAGAGCCGGCGTTACGCTACGTGGTGGATATGTGCCTGGAAGGGCGCAAGGCAGTGGTGAAAACCGAGCTGGAGTTCGTCAATCGCTACCTTAATGCCCCGGGTCACATTTCCGTGCCGGGCGATCCGGGCGGGATTTTTGATCGAACGAAATTCGAGCTTGGGGAGATCGACTGGGCTCTGGTCGATGCCATGATGCTGGAGTGGCACTTCTTCTGATCAGTGCGATCGACGTCTGGCCTTGAGTGACCCATGTGTCACTTTACCTGCGTTGAAAAAGTGACATGCAATTTTGTGATGGGAAGGGCCGTTGAACCGTCGTTCGGCGGCCCTTCACGGCTTACCCGTTCACTTGGTCCTTGAGCGCCTTGCCAGGCGTGAAGGTCAGCTTCTTCGACGCAGCGATCTGGATCGTCGCACCGGTCGAAGGATTGCGGCCTTCGCGGGCCGGGCTGTCCTGTCGGGTAGGAGCGACCCGTTACCGGACCGCTCCCCCCTTAGAACTGCACGTGCAAGTTTCCCTGCATGCAGCTCAAGCCTCCACGAAGCCCTGTGTGACCAGAGCCACCAGTCCCCTCGATCAAGGGGCGGATGCGGGTCATCCGAGGTCTGCCGGTAGATCCGTGGGTCGGCTGCGCCTTGCGGCGAAGTAACCGTCCCAGACCGGATCAAACGGATTGGCAGCAGCCCGGATTTTGCAATGGCGACGGATGGGAACGTCGGCTGCATTCAGCAACCGTGTGAACGTGACGTTTCCTCCGTCGTCCTTCACGCCTGCGCGGAACACCCAGTCGCGCGTGCCTTCCCGAATGAAGTAACGCCCCTTCACCCAACGACGCGGTTTGTTCGGGTGCCTACGACAGGCCCACTGCCAGAGACACTTCCAGATGAGGTGATCGACCTTTCGGAAGGTTTCCTTCGCCACCTGGTTGTGATGATAATTGGTCCAACCCCGTATGACAGGGTTGAGTCGCCATATCAGATGCTCCTGCCTTATGCTGGCGGCGGATTTGATAATCGTTCGGATTTTGCGCATGAACGCCGCCACGTTCTTCTTGGCGGGTTTGATGTGGGTGTGCCCATCATATCTGCGCACGTTCCAGCCGAGGAAGTCGAAGCCTTCCTCGACCCGCACGAGGCGAGTCTTTTCTTCAGACAGGGATAGACCCCGTGCAGATAGAAATTCCTCTACCAAAGTCCTTGCCTCCTCCAGCACTTCTCTCGATGCACCAGTAATGACAAAGTCATCGGCGTAACGTATCATATTGACCTTGGTGCGTATGTTTCGATGTTTGGGGCCGTAATGAGCCTTTAACATCGTTTCCATTCCGTCCAAGGCCATGTTGGCAAGTGTTGGCGAGATTATTCCGCCTTGCGGAGTTCCCGCTCGAGTTGCGTGCCATTCGCCGTCCTGCATATAACCGGAGTCCAGCCACTTCCGGAGCACCGCCCTGTCCATGGAGATGTTGGCGGTGAGCCAGTCCTTGCTGATTTCGTCGAAGCAGCCAGCAATGTCAGCGTCCAGAACCCATCCCGCCGTCCCCCGTCCCCGCAGTGCAATGAAGCACTGGCGAGCCGCATCACGCGCGGCGCGAAAGGGACGGAAGCCGTATGAGTTAGGGTCTGCCGTGGTTTCCGCGACAGGCAGTAGCGCAAGCAGGTGAAGTGCCTGCATGGCCCTGTCTTTCATCGTCGGAATACCAAGCGGACGCAGCTTTTTGCTATTTGCCTTCGGGATATACACCCGCCTCAGCGGTAGTGGCCGATAGCCCCGCCGTCTGAGCGACAATACTCCTCTGACGCATTTGCCCGGCGTGTCCCAGATGATCCGGTCGACTCCGGGCGTCCTCTTACCTCGATTTTCGGTAACTCGTTTTACGGCAAGAGCCTTGCCGCTGAACGAATGGGTCAGCAGCCGCTGTAAGGCTTGCACCTTACCCCAGCGACCTTCCCGAACTGCCTTCGCGATACGCATTTGCAGCCGTCGCACGGTTCGACGCACCGAGGACCAGTCAATCTGGCTCCAGTCCGCCGTTTCGCGGGAGGCCGCACCAGTCGCTATGACCGTCATTTGCCTGTCCTCCTTTGAGGGTTCTGCATATTTTCTCGCGATGAGAGACCCGTCGGAAGTCTGCTCCTTTTCAGGCGGGGTGATGTTGGCAAGCCGCAACCCCTGTCCAGACCATTACAGCCCGGCCTTCGCTTTCTCCGACATCCTTTACCCGCACCACCGACAGCTTTCCTTGCGGTTGGCCTGCCCACTGCCGGGCGGAGATACGGGCTTACCGTGTTTCATCTAAATAACGGGGGTGGGTTAGACCCTGCCTATTCGCCGGCGGTCTATCTTGTCCGTGTGTCTCCAAAGTAAAGAGAGACATCCGACCGCGCACCTTTTGGTTCAAGCCTATCAGCATCTTTGGCTTGTCAAATTTCACGACGTTTATCAGCAGTTCACTTCAATTAGTCATACCACCCAGCCTAGCGCCCCATCCGCTCTGATGCTTGCAGAAGATACCGCCACCTCACGGCATCGGCACGGCCCGAAGGCCCGGCTACATTGTCCCAGCAGCTTCATACCGGACCGTTACCAGTCCCGCATGTGCCGGTAGGCTACTGATGACGGAACATCAGGTTTGATCCATGAGATTATTCATGCGCAAACAATTATTTAGACGACTTTCACGTCGCACTCACCTTGAACTTGCCGAAGCCGTTCAGCGACACCTCCTGCCCCTTGGCAGCCGCATTGGCGATCGAGCTGAAAACGGCGTCGACATATTTGCGGGCATCGGCCTTGGTGAGGCCCTGGTCGGCAGCCAGGGCTTCGGCGAGATCGGTGTTGTTCATTGGGCATTCTCCCGTTGATGATGCGCAAGGGCATAAGCTGGAAGATGGCCGACCGGAAGAGGGGAATTGCCCCAGAACACGGGGCGTAGCCGGGCAAAGTGACACATGGGTTTTATCTGGCACCGGCGCAGAAAAGGGGATTCACAGCGACTCATCATCTGCTAGATTCCTGATATGTTCTATCAGGCCGACCGTTTCGAGCAACCTCTGCCGTCTGCGAAGAAGCCTGTACGGCCGACGCTCGCGCCAGCGAGCGCAACGCAGCCGGAACTGGTCGATCGTATTGCGGCCGTCACGCGCCGACCGCGCTATGCGCTGCTGGTACTGGAACTCATCGCACGAGAAGCCGGACCCAATGGAAGCCTCGGGCCTTATGTGAGGACCGAGGAGGGGAGGGTGCCTGTTCGCGATTGGCTCTGCCAGGCCTTGGCTCCGCTGGCGAAACGCGATTGCCGGCGCATCGCCATGGTGGAAGCCGTGCGGGGAGAGGTGCTAGGCATGGCGCAGGATGGCGCTGATCCAGCCGAGCTGGAGCGCGCATGTGAGGCGCAGATTCAGGAGCGCATCATCCGTTCCGGTCGAACCAGTGTGAGCCGGGCGGTTTCGGATCTGGTGAAGGCCGGCCTGCTGCGGCGGCATTATCAGGGCTACCGCGTCGATCATCCCAATCGCGGTGCGCAGCGAGAAGCGGTCTACACGATCACCGCCGAGGTTAGGCGGACGCTTCGGCGACACCGAGCGATACCGCTACATGGCGGGTGAGGAAAGGGTTCATTGAAACGGCCCGTTCGCTTCAATCCAGTTGACCGCGATCGCTTCCGCGCCCGTCCTGATGCCTTCGACCACCACGTTCGATTGAAGAAGATGAACGACATTTTTAAGAAGGCCGACCTCCCAAAGCGCACCATTGCGCGCTTGGACATAGGGATTGACCGCACCTGCGACGAGGACGCCTTCGAGGCGGAAATATGAACCGATATTCATGTGGCGCAGGTAGCCTGCCTCCTGTGACATCGCCATGACGCATCCCCGGCGCGTGCAAATAAGCGGACGGAGCGAGGCACACCGCTCCTGTCAGAGACGGTCGAACACCGAACCCAAGCGTGGGGAAAACAACCGCTCATATGTTTTGAGCAGATGCGTGTCGGTCATCGCTGCAACATAATCGCAGATGATGCGCAGGTCGCCGCCCGCTGCCTCAAACTTCAAAAGCTCTTCGCGGGGGAGAAGCCGGACCGGGTCGGCCTGCATGGCTTCAAAAACGGCGATGACCATCCCCTGACCCTTGAACTCCAGATGCTGGACCCCGGGGCTGGTGATGACTTCCCGCACGACGAAATTTTGCAGGACGTCGAGGAACTGACGCTCGCCTTCCCGTACCCGGACGCGGTAACGCAGCAATGGCTCGGCAAAGGCGTCCAGTTCGACATATTCCACGGCGGTGAGAAAATGGTGGACCAGCCGTCCGATGAAGCGCTTGCGCGAGGCAGCGCCGCCGAATAAACCGTCTATCATCTGCGAGAAGACGTCATTGGCGCTCTCGCCCGGATATTTTTCCTTGAGGGCGTCGAGAAAAGTCGGGCAGCGATCCTGCAGCGCGGCGGCAAAACGCTCCCGCGTGACGAGGTCAAGGGCGATCGCATCTTCCAGATCATGGACGCCATAAGCGATGTCGTCGGCCGTATCCATGATGGAGCAATCGAGCGATTTGTGGATGGACCGACCATGCTTGCCGGGCTGGGGCGCGAACGTCTGGAATGTTTCGCGATCCTCATTGTCCAGCGGCGCAAGAATCCAGTCGACAACGTCCTGCTCGCTATCATGATAGCACTTGGGGGGCTTGCACGCCTTGCCGTCGAGTATCTTGATGGTGGTCGGGCCGGTGACGAGGGCAGGGATGATCGCCGGATTGCTCACTCGGCTGAAGGCGACGGGATATTTCAGGATGCCGAGCATGGTCCGGCGCGTCAGGTTCGCCCCGGCATGGGAGGAGAAATGCTCCAGTCGGCCCAATATTCTCAACGTCTGGCCATTCCCCTCGAACCCGCCTGCATCGCGCATGCAATAGTTGAGCGCGATCTCACCGCCATGGCCGAAGGGAGGATGGCCGAAATCATGGGTGCAACCGATCGAATGGATGGTCCCGCGGTCGGGCAGGAGCGAGGCGGCGGGGTGATCGGGGATGCTCTTGCCGAGTTGGCGGGCTATTCCGCCTGCAATCTGCGCGACTTCTAGCGAGTGGGTCAGGCGCGTCCGGTAGAAGTCGCTGTCGCCGAGATTCAAAATCTGCGTCTTGCCTTGCAGTCGGCGGAACGCGGCCGAGTGGATGACGCGAGAGTAATAGACATCCCCGTCATCGCGGGCATCTTCACTCTGTGGATTCCAGCCCTCGCGGCGCGCTGACCAGCTCATGGGCGGCGGCAGGCCATGCCTGCTGCGGCGCTGGTGATGGTCGTCATCGGTGGGCTCATGATGTGGTCCAGGTCCAAAGACAGTTGGTAAAAAGAGAGGGGCATTGAAGCAGTTAATAGTCAGTCTGGAAAAAGCATCGCTCCGTAATCCTGAGCGCCATGCAGGATGTGAACAATGACGACCTTGTCCGCTTCCACGCGATAGAAGATCAGATAATTTCCATGCCCGCGGCGCCGCACGCCCAGTCCTTCGAAGCGTGGCACGAGCGGGAAACGTTCAGGATGATTCGACAGGTCCAGGCATTTCTCGCGCAGCTCGCGCAAAAAGCTTATCGCCCGGGCGGGGTTGTCCTGCGCAATATAATCACCGATCGTCTCAAGGTCATGCTCGGCCTCGGCCGAAAGGTGGACGATCATTGAGAGCCGGTATCCATGGCGCGATATTTGTCTTCAAGGCGATCAAACACCGCTTCTGCGGGAGTTGTGTTCCCTGTATCAGCGTCGGCGAGCCCGCGCGCGATCGAAGCATCGAGCGCTGCAAGGCGGGTTTCTCGGTCCTGAATCATGCGCACTCCCTCGCGGAGCACCTCACTTTTCGAATTGTATCGACCGTTCGCGACCAAGCTGGTCACGAACGTTTCAAGCTGCTGTCCAAGATCCGCGCTGATCATCCAAATACCTCCTGACCCGAGGATAGCATCTTATCAACAGTTGATAAAGCGATCTTCGACAGCTTCGGTAGCTGTGCCTACCTCTGGCATTTCTCACAGCGCCGAAAAAATACCGTCATCCGAGGTAATTACCGCACCGCTGGAAAACGGAGCTTGCCATTCAAGGATGGATCCGCAGCATGCTACCGAAATGCCGTAGCTGACCGCAACCGAGCGATTTTCCTGTTCGGATCGAGGAAATGGCTGGGGGATGTGATACCGCCCAAACAGGGGTTCGGCGAACGCAGTGTAAATCGCAAAGGCTAAGAAGCCATATAACATGTTGACAACGCGTACATAAAATGTTCCTGCTACTTAGAGAAGTCACAATCTCTGCCAAATAGAAATGACACTCTTTCGATCAGCAGGGGCTGCGTGGAGCCCTCGAGATAGCGCAGCGCAGACCCTGCTGGAAGCGCGACTTAGATGGGGAAGGGCATGGACCCGCTGCGCACGCAGCGGGCTCGGTCAGCGCGGCCTTAGCGCGCTTTCACGAACTCGAGCGTGCCGCGCGCCCGTAACTCCGCCTGGCTGAGCCGGGGGCCGCGTTTGAGCTTGGCCCCGCCCAACCGGCGCCCATCGATCTTCGCCGGCACCTCCGGTTCCGGGAACAGATGTGTGGGCTGGTCACGACGGGCAGGAGCATTGTTGTTGCGCTGCCGGTGATGCGGGGCGATCGCCTGGATCTGCTTCGCCAGCAGCAAGGCCGCGTCGAGATGGCGGTTCTCCACGATCGCCGGCTGCTTCACCTGCCGCATCTTGTCGAACTGGCGATAGGGCAACACATGGCCTTCATGCTGGATCTCCAGCCGGCCATCAGGATATTCGCACACCATCACTCGCTTGCGCACCAGCTCCCTGGCGATCTCGGTCGGTTCCAGGATGAACATCGCCTTGTTGTAATGGAGTGTCAGCGCCGCCGTGACTGTCCGTTGTTCGCGCCACACCATGATCGCGCGCAGATCGTCATGGAGGGCGAGCGGACGGTGGAGATCGCGACTATCGAAAGCGGGACGAGCGAAGCGGGCATTGTGGCGGACCATATAGCCCGGCAGAAAGGCGTTCGCTTCTTCGATCGAAGATATGCCCTCCAGCCGCATCGCCTTGACCAGCCGATCCTGCAACGTGCCGTTGGCCCGCTCGACCCGGCCCTTGGCCTGCGGCGAGTTGGCGCAGATGATCTCGATGTTCAGCGCGTCCAGCGCGCGGCCGAAATGAGTCATGCCATCCCCGCGCGCCGCGCTGGCGCGGGAATTACGGAAGACGCTGTGCTGATCGGAGTAGAAGGCCACCGGCTTGCCATGCCGCTCGATATATTCGCGCGTCGCTTCCATGTAGGAAAAGGTGCTCTCACTCTCGACCATCTGAAGATGCATCAGTTCACTGGTCGCGTCGTCAATATAGACGAGCAGGGTGCATTGCGGACCACGATCTTCGAACCACCAATGCTTCGAGCCATCGATCTGGACCAGTTCGCCGCGGCAGTCCCGGCGGTAGCGCGGCTGATAGGGGCGCGGACGACGCGCCGCACGGTCCTTCCACAAACCAGCCTCGATCATCAGCTTGCGCAGCGTCTCACGGGAAATATGCACATCATGCCGCTCCGCCAGATACTCGGCAGCCAGCGTCGGCCCAAAATCATGGTAATGCTCCCGAACCAACGCAATCGCATGATCGCGAATTCCGTCGCCGAGCCAGCGGTTGCTACGGCGTCCACGACGTCGGGAAACCAGGCCCGACGCACCGTCCGCGCGCATCCGTATCAGCAATCGATAAACCTGCCGACGCGACAAACCGAGCAGCGTTGCTGCATCCTCGGCCCGCAACTCCCGGCGTTCAACACGTAGCAGAGTATCAAAGCGTGTAAGCTCGCCATGGCTCATGGACACCACCATCATCCGCGCACTCCCTGCATCCAGGGAGCACCATGCCACCAGTGACATCTCTATTTTGCAGAGGGTGACATTTCTATCCGGCGCTGGCGGTTTCCATTTGAAGCGCGACACCCGAGGTGATGCGTAGCATTTCATCCGGGGTGGGGCGAGCCCCACCCCGGATGGCAAAATTTATCCGGCCTTGAGGAGGGCGATCTGTTCTCCCAGGACCTCGTGCGGGGTGCGATAGCCCAGGCACTTGCGGGGTGTGCTGTTGAGGCGATCGGCGACGGCCTGGATCTCTTTGTCCGACAGGAGCGCAATGTCGGTGTTGGAGGGCAGGAAGCGCCGTATTCGGCCATTGCAATTTTCCACGCCGCCTTTCTGCCAGGGCGCGGACGGTAAGCAGAAATAACTGGTGACGCCGAGCCTGTTTCGCAGTGTCGCAAAAGCCGCAAATTCCGTGCCGCGATCAAAGGTGATGCTACGCCGGAGGGAAGGGGGGATGCCGCGCAAATGCCGATCGATCCCGGCCATGACACCGGCAGAATGTCGGCTCGGATTACGCGCGAGGAAGGTGAAGCGGCTGCAGCGTTCGACCAGCGAGGTGAGGTTGGCTTTGCCATATTCTCTCCGGAAGATCAGGAGATCGCCTTCCCAATGTCCGAAGCTGCTGCGATCCGCAATTTCCTGCGGACGTGCGCCGATCGTATTGGCCACAGGAATATGGAGACCGCGTGGCTTACGAGCGTAGCGCTGCCGTCGAGAACGGCGGGCAACGGGAAGATGGCGCCACAGCTTCTGGTGGCGTCCATCAGGTCCATAGACATATTGGTAAATGGTCTCGTGGCACACCGCCTCCCGGTTGCCCCGATGACGCCGCAGGTAACCCGCAATCTGTTCTGGCGACCAGGCGGCCGACAAGCGATCAGCGATATAAGCGGCGAGTTCCGGTTGGCGAGCGATCTTCCCGCCACGAACTCGACGCCCGCGCGCCATGGTCTGTGCGACAGTCGGAAAATAGCCGCGAAACAGCGGATTCTCATCCAGATGGCGGTTGCGCTTGAGCTCTCGATAAATCGTCGAAGGATGCCGACACAGCGCGTCAGCAATTTGCTGTGCTGACCGTCCGGTTGCTGCCAATCGATAAATGTCGCGCCGCTCGTCCAAACCCAGATGCTGATAGCCGTTCATTGCGTGCCTTCCTGGAAAAGGGATCAAACCCTTATAAAACCTAGGATTTCGCACTTCGAAATAGAATCCACCCGCTTACAGGCTCAATAGTCGATAATAAACATTATGTTAAATCAATGCGCTGGCGGCACGAATCTTGCATAAGTGTCTGCGCCGGGTTCTTCGCCCAGGAGCCGAAGTAATGATCGGATTTGACCCCAAGGAAATAGCCCGTGCAGGCTTGGCGCACCGCGCCTTCGACGTCGCCTAGGCCATATACCGCATCTGCCGCTACCCATGAAAAGGGTACATCCGCCGCCAGCGCACGCCTTATCATCTCGACCCAAGGCGGGCTTGGCGGCAAAGGACACAGTCTCTGGAACATGGGTGGCGGCAAGCTTTGTCCGATCACCAGTCCAGCTCTTGGGCAAGTAGAGGGCTCGATCGACAAAGGCATGACCCCGAGCCGAAACATAGGTCGCGAACACCGATCTGGCAGTTTGTTGTCTTGCCTGCCGAACCGGTATATTGGTGTGCGACACCGCAGGTGGCATCGCCCTTCTTAAGGAAGCCGGTCTCGTCGATGGCCAGAACAGCGTCATCTGGGGCAAGGTTCTCTACGACATAGTCACGCACGATGTCTTGAAGACCGTCTGCGTCCCAGCGCCCGCGACCCAGAATGGCCTGCTGTCGCCAGGGCTCAGGATCTCCGGCCGCCTCTGCACGCATCCATCCTGTTTTGCGCCGTTTCTCACCCAACAAACCATCCAGGAAAAGATTGGCCGATGCCGCAACGCGTTCCTGGGTGAATAGCACGCGCATGCGAGCCTTCACGTCCCGCAGCGACGATGCCCAAAGCTCCAGTGTCGTTTCAATCGATGCGCCCGTCATCCACGGCCTCCCTACCATGGAGACCTATTGATTCAGAATTTCAATCAATATGCAACTGTAATGCTAGTTGTCTGGTTGCGACACATCATTGGCGTAATATAGTACGTCGTCGACTTTAGTCATAAGATCGTCCGGTGCCGTCGGCTTGTAAAGAGGATTGGCGAGCGCGGGCATAAGGCCGATCCGCTCCTCTACCTTCTGGCATGGCGAACTGCCGTGGAGCACGCGCTGTCGTCGCCGATTGTAGGCACGGTTGAAGCCGGTCAGCAGGATTTCGAGATCAGCATGGCCGGCGACGTTGATGCCCATCACTTCGCTGGCGATGCGGCCGTTGAAGCGTTCGACCATGCCATTGGTTTGCGGCGTATAGGGTCGCGTCGTGCGGTGAACGACCTTGATCTTCGCGCAGGCGCGTTCGAAATCGTCGGCGGTAAAACAGGATCCCCGGTCTGTCAGCACATGGGTGATGCGGAAGGGGAAAGCCCTTCTGGCGGCCTTGAGGAAGGCGACGGCGTTGGCAGCATTTTCAGCATCGTAGACGGCCAGATGGACGAAGCGTGAGCAGCGATCGATGGCGACATAAAGGAAACGCTTGCGAGTTTCGCCGTCCGCGGTGCGCAGCTTGGGCAGATGTTTGACGTCGATATGGACAAAGCCCAGGTCATAGTCCTGGAAGCGCCCCTGTCCTTTACGCGGCTGCGCCGTGGGCTTGGGCGGTCGTCGATTGAGCCCTTCGGCCTTGAGTACCCTGTAGATGCTGTCGCGATTGAGGTGTGGCAGGAAGTGCCGGAGCACGAAGGTCAGGTCATCCAGGGCAAAGCCTGTCGCCCTGCGTACAGCACAGATGATCGCGCGTTCTTCCTCATTCATACGCCAAGCCAGACGATGGGGCCGACTTGGGCGATCCAGGATCGCCTGCTCTCCTCGCTTGCGCCATTTGCGGACCGTCTCATCGCTGATGCCATAGCGTTTCGCCACGACACTGGCAGGCTCGGTCGAACGGGCAATTTCCGCCCTTACAGCAGGCGTGGTTCGAGCCTGGGGATGTATCTGCACCATCACGAAACCTCATCAGCAAGGACGGCAAAGCGCCACGCGTGATCCGCGATGGCATTCTTTACCATATCCCAATGATGTGTCGCAACCAGACAGCTAGTCCAGTCGTAGAAGCTATTACCACCCTTTGATTCCCTAGTTCAGATGCCTGCACGTATGCCGAACGATCACCATGGGACGCTCGCATCACGATCTAACGGTGATGAAAAGCCATCGTGCTTGCCTATAGAAGGCAAGGAACGCGAGTCACACCCCGGAGCGCAGGGCACGGCGCGCTTCCTCAGTGATGGCGTACATGACCTGACGCTGCGCGCCGCGATTGTGATGATCGACCCGATATCCTTGATATCGCCTTTGGACTAATCCGGCTCGAACCAGTTCTGAGACGGCGCGACTGACGTTAGTTCGACCGGAAATCCGGATGCGCTCGCGTACCAGATCGTCGATCAAGGCGCCTGCTGCCGCGCTATCTTCTGGTAGCGCATTATCGTCCTCCAGCGCGCGTCGAACCTTTCCGGCGATCGCGAGCCGGCGGGGATCGCGCTGGGCGACCGGGGTCAGAGCGTCAGATAACCAGTCTCGAACCGGAATCCGCGTCTCGCCCGCTCGGACGAACGGACCGGCCGAGCCAGTTTTCGCACTCAATTGCGCGATCAGATTCAGCACCATGAAGCTGTACCGGGGGCGCTCGCAAAAGTCGGCCAGTCGCTCGAGGATACCAGGCACGTCGAGCACCGGTTGTTCCGAAACGCTGGCCGGTTCCGAGGTCGCCTCTGTGGCAAAAAGATCAGGCTGAAACATCAGAACATTTGAAGCACAATAAGAACGGAATGTGAATCCGTTATCGACCGGCTAAGGCGGTTGGACCAGTCGTGGCACTTCACCGAAGCGCAGCGGCTATTAGAGCGTGAGGTCACTAACTCGCTAGATCCTCGCTACCCACAGAACTGAGGACCGTGGCACTTTACCGACGGGTGAAGTGCCGCGGTTGGCATGCGATGTCCTCCGCAAAATACGGGCCGTTTGCGGGAGGGAGCGAAATCCTACGCTAAGGATTTTGGCCAGCGATATTCGCCGGTGAGGTTGATTTGCTCCCAAACCAGCGGTGAGAAATGGGCGAGGAGATCGGGTGGGACGGTAGCGCCATTAGCGGATCGACCGGTGACGACATCGCTGAGCTTAATCTTATTCCAGAAGATGATGATGGCGGCGAGGAAGTTCATGCCGGCGATGTGATAATGCTGACCTTCACCCGATCGGTCCCGGATTTCACCGCGCCGATGGAAGCTGATGGCGCGCTTCAGCGCATGATGGGCTTCACCTTTTTTGAGGCCGATCTGGGCCTCGCGCTGCAAACCGGCGTCTAGAGTCCAGTCGATCATGAACAGCGCCCGTTCGACAAGACCGACTTCCCAAAGGGCAAGGGCCAGCTCATTTTGACGAGGATATGAAGCCAGCTTCCGCAGAATCTGGCTGGGGGCGACAATGTCGGCGGCGATCGTGGCCATGACCCGCAGGATGTCGGGCCAGTTCCGCTCGATGAGGGGCTCATTGATCTTCCCGCCTACCAGACCCCGCACATTGGCCGGCGTCGCACCGGGGGTAAAGGCATAGTGTCTTTTCTGTTGCAGGTCGCGGATGCGTGGCGCGAACCTGTAGCCGAGAAGCGAGCAGGCGACGAAGACGTGATCGGTAAATTCGCCCGTATCGGCAATGTGCTGACGGACATGGCGGCCTGCGTCATTCATGAGCAGCCCGTCGAGAATATAGGGTGCCTTTGCTGACGGTCGCCGGGATGACCTGGGTAGCAAACGGCGCGTATTGATCAGAGACATGGCTGTATCCTTTCAAGCCTGGGACATTGCCGTATTTGGCGTTGACCATGTTCATCGCTTCGCCCCGCTCGGTCGCGAGGAAGAACTGTCCGTCGCTGGAGGCGGAGTGCCCCTGTCCCCAGAACGCGGCCATGGGTAGATCGGCATGTGCCTCCAAGATCAAGGCGAGCGCCCGATCATAGGCCCTGCCTTCAACATGCCAACGCGCGCTCCGCAGCAATT
>NZ_BCYT01000012.1 GCF_001598335.1 Sphingobium abikonense NBRC 16140 | reverse complement strand
CCGAGATGGCGGCGGCGTTCACCTGCGCGTCGCTCGGCATTGTGCCCACCGTCCGACACAGTGACTATATCGGCTCGTGGCTCGCGGTGCTGCGCGGTGACGAGAAGGCGATTTTCCGGGCTGCCAGTGCGGCGAGCATGGCGGCGGACTTCCTCCTTTCCGGTGGGGAGGCGCGGTCATGACCGAGCGGCTTCCACCCCATGCCTTCCGGCGCCGGGGCTTCCGTGCCCTGCGTCGGATGACCGAACGGCAGCGCGCGATCTTCTGGGCGATGCGGTTCGAGGAGATCGACTATCCGACGCTTGGCGAACGCCACGGCATCAGCGCGGAAGAGGTGGAGGCGGAATTTGCCGCAGCCCTCACCCTCTTCATGCGGATTATCGATACGCCGGAACCGTGGTGGCGGCGCTTCTGGCCTTGGTGATCGCCGGCATTCGAACACACCGCTTGCCGCCGGGTGGCTTGCCATCGGGCGGCAAGCCCGACAGGGTAGCTTCCGCCATGCGCAGCAATCTCGATCATCTTCCGCCTGCCAAGCAGCGCGAGCTGGAGCGCGTGGTGCAGATCGTCTTCGAGGAGTTCGACGACGCCTTCGCGCTCGCCAGCCACGAGTGGAAGAAGAAGGGCCGCATCCTCAAGGTCATCCTGTACGGCAGCTATGCGCGCGGCAACTGGATCGACGAGCCGCATACCGCCAAGGGCTACAAGTCCGACTATGAACTGCTGATCATCGTCAACGACAAGCGCCTGACCGACCGCATCAAATATTGGGCGAATGTCGATGACCGGCTGATGCGTGAGTTTGGTATCACCGGCAGCATCAAGACTCCGGTCAATTTCATCGTCCACAGCCTGCAGGAGGTGAACGACGGCCTCGCCCATGGCCGCTATTTCTTCATGGACGTCGCCCGAGATGGCATCGCGCTCTATCAGAGCGACGACAGCGAACTGCACCAGCCCAAGCCGAAGTCGCCACACGCGGCGCTCACCATGGCCAAGGAATATTTCGACGAGTGGTATCCGAGCGGCGGCGAGTTTTTCGACAATTTTCGTTTCAACCTCGCGCAGCAGCGATTTAACAACGCGGCGTTCCAGCTGCATCAAGCAACAGAACGATTATATCATACGGCCTTGCTCGTTGTGACGTTCTACACGCCGTACGTTCACAATCTCGCGTTCCTGCGCACGCAGGCCGAGAGGCTCGACCGGCGTCTGGCCTACGTCTGGCCGGGCGACAATCGCAAGCAGCGCGGCATGTTCGAGAAGCTGAAGGAAGCCTATGTGAAGGCGCGCTATTCGAAGCACTACCGGATCAGCGCTGACGAACTGACGTGGCTAGGCGAGCGGGTTGAGGAACTGGGCCGC
This sequence comes from Sphingobium abikonense NBRC 16140, assembly GCF_001598335.1. GTDB lineage: Bacteria > Pseudomonadota > Alphaproteobacteria > Sphingomonadales > Sphingomonadaceae > Sphingobium > Sphingobium abikonense. The sequence goes on along the minus strand of NZ_BCYT01000012.1, from coordinate 87,320 downwards.
GTCGTGCATGAGATTTGTTCGGAGCGCATTGCCCAGTTGGAGGCGACGGCGCGGCAGGCCGGATAAGCCGATGGATACCGATCCCGCCTCGCGGTTCGTCGTCATTTCCGGATGCTCGGGCGGAGGCAAATCAACGCTGATCGATGAATTGGCAAGGCGTGGACACGCTGTCGTGGAAGAGCCCGGGCGCCGCATCATTGCCGAAGAAATCGCACGCGGCGGCGCGGCACTCCCGTGGATCGACCTTGCGGCGTTCGCCCAGCGCGCCATCGAAGTGGCCCTACAGGATCGCGAAAACGCCGCGCGGCATCCCGGCTGGGTGTTCTTCGACCGTAGTCTGGTCGATGCCGCCGTAGCGCTGGACCATGTCAGCGTCGAACGGCATGCCGAGCCACTGTGCCACGCGCATCGCTATCACCACCGCGTTTTTCTGACCCCGCCTTGGCCGGAGATATTCGAGAACGACGCCGATCGCCGCCACGACATCGGCGCGGCGATCGAGGAATATGACCGTCTGCGCGACGCCTATCCGCGCTTCGGCTATGACGTCGTGCTTCTTCCGAAAATACCGGTCCCGGCTCGCGCCGATTTCGTCCTCGATTTCCTTAGCGCGCGTACCAGCTGAACAGCGCCGGCGTCTATTCGCGATCCTGCGCTTCGGCCTGCGCAAAAGCGCGCCGACCGCGTCGTCGCCACAGCGTCAGCATTTGCTCGCGATTCCCATCGCGCAGCCGCGATGCCGCCTCCGTCAACAGGCCCAGGATCACGGTGCGATCATCCTGTGTCAGCTCGACCAGGCCAGACTTCGCGACGAGCCCGCCCAGCTCAATCAGCTGCCGAGTACGCTCGCGCCGTTTCACCTGCCAGTCACGACGATCATGCCGAGCCTGCCTCGCCTGGAGTCGATTTCGCGCCTCGGTCACTCGCCGCAGTGCCGCCCGGCTCGCGGCCAGCGCGACGGCCAGCGCCGTGCCGTTCGCGCTGAAAGAAGGCGGCGCCCCGTTTGCGCCACGCCTCCCGCGTCGCTGCATCGGTGCCTGCTGCATCGAGCAACGCGCCGGCCAGTTCCTCTACGCCCAGCGTATCAGCGCCGGTCGCTATCACTAGCTCGCCAAGCTGGTTCTGTTTGCGTGTCTTCAGTTGCCGCGCCGTGCCGGCGAGCGCTTTCAGATCCGCATCATAGGCTCGGGGTTTGCGCATGGTTCTGCCCTTCCCTTGTGTCGGTCGGACAGACCAGATATCGTCACAGCCAATCCGCGCCAATAGACTGAAACTTCGTGAGATTTCCCGGTCCCGAGAGCGATGAAATCGTTCGAGGGCGCGCTTATACGTCGTGCCGACGTGCGCTTTTAGGCGTATCTGGTGTGTCGCCATGGCGATCTACCACTTCTCGGCCAAAGTCATTTCACGCGCGGCTGGGTCGAGCGCGGTGGCGGCTGCCGCCTATCGCTCGGCGTCGCGGCTGCACGATCAGCGGCTCGGCCGCGACCATGACTTTTCCAACAAGGCCGGCGTCGTACGCAGCGAAGTGCTGCTGCCTGAAAACGCGCCCGAGGCTTGGCGCGACCGCGAGCGGCTGTGGAATGACGTGGAGGCCGCCGAGCTGCGGAAAGATGCGCAGCTTGCCCGCGAAATCGAATTCGCGATCCCACGCGAGATGCAAAAGGCCGACGGCATCGAACTGCCGCGGTCGTTCATCCAGCGCGAATTCGTCGATCGCGGCATGGTTGCCGATCTCAATGTCCATTGGGATATCGGTGCCGATGGACTCGCAAAGCCCCATGCCCATGTAATGCTCGGACTTCGTTCGGTCGGCGAAGACGGGTTCGGCGCCAAGGTCCGCGACTGGAACCGCACCGAGCTTCTCACCCACTGGCGCGAAGCCTGGGCAGAGCACGTCAATCAGCGCCTTGCCGAACTCGATATCGACACACGCGTTGATCACCGCAGCCTGGAAGCGCAGGGCATCGATCTGGAGCCCCAGCACAAGATCGGACCCGCTGCGTCGCGCATGGTTACGCAGGGGCGCGACAGCGAACGGCTCAAAGAACACCACGTCATCGCGCGCACCAATGGCGACAAGATCCTCGCCGACCCCAGCATCGCGCTCGACGCGATAACCCACAGCCAGTCTACCTTCACCACTCGCGACGTTGCGATGTTCGTGCACCGGCATAGCGAAGGAAGGGACCAGTTCGACCAAGTAATGGCAGCGGTGCGGGCGTCGCCCGAGCTAGTAAAACTGGGCAAGGATGGACGCGGCGACGATCGCTTCACGTCGCGCGCGATGTTGGAGACCGAACAGCGGCTCGAACGCGCCACTGCAACGCTCGATGCGCGCCGTCACCATGCTGTTGCCGACCAGCATCTGGAACGGGCGATCGGCGCGGCCGAACAGCGCGGCCTGCGCCTTTCGCCCAAACAGCGCGACGCGCTGGTGCATGTGACCGCCGCGCGCGGCATCACCAGCGTCGTCGGCTATGCCGGCACGGGCAAAAGCGCGATGCTCGGCGTAGCGCGCGAAGCATGGGAAGCGGCGGGCTATTCTATCCACGGCGCGGCGCTGTCCGGGATCGCCGCCGAAAATTTGGAAAGCGGCTCGGGCATAGCCTCGCGCACCATCGCCAGCCTCGAACATCAATGGGGCCAAGGCCGCGAGCTGCTGACCGACAAATCCGTCCTTGTGATCGACGAGGCCGGGATGATCGGAACGCGGCAGATGGAACGGGTGATCCGCGAGGCGGAGAAGCGCGGTGCCAAAGTCGTACTGGTCGGCGATCCGCAACAGCTCTAGGCGATCGAAGCAGGTGCGGCGTTCCGCTCGATTGCCGAGCGGCATGGCGCAGTGGAAATCACCACTATCCGCCGCCAGTCCGAAGACTGGCAGCGCGACGCCACGCGACAGCTCGCGACCGGCCGCACCGGCGAAGCACTGGCCGCCTATACGGAGGCTGGGCATGTCCATGCCGCCGAGGCGCGCGAGGCCGCGCGCAATGCGCTGATCGACCGCTGGGACAAAGACCGGCAGGCCACACCACAGGCCAGCCGCATCATCCTCACCCATACCAATGATGAAGTGCGCGAACTGAACACCGCAGCGCGCGACCGGATGCGGGCAGCGCAGATGCTGGGCGGCGACATTGATCTCGTCGTCGAACGCGGACGCCGGTCGTTCGCGGCAGGCGACCGCGTCATGTTCCTCAAGAATGAGCGCAGCCTGGAGGTGAAGAACGGCACGCTCGGCACGATCGAACAGGTCAGCGGAATCGCGATGCGCGTGCGCACCGATGACGGGCGAAGCGTCACCTTCGACCTGAAGGATTATGCTCATGTCGATCATGGCTATGCCGCCACCATCCATAAGGCACAGGGCATGACCGTCGACCGAGTCCATGTACTGGCGACGCCGGGGCTTGATCGTCATGCTGCCTATGTCGCGCTGTCGCGCCATCGGGAACGCGTCGATCTGCATTATAGCCAGGATGATTTAAATAGCGCCGCGGATTCCGACATTTTCACCGCGGATCAAATGATCGGAAGCAATTTCTCCCGAATTTGGTGTATTTCCCAGTCATCATTCGTCGATGGGCACCGATGCATTCTGAATCGGGGTGCCGGACACGATGAACACCGAATAGCTCTGGATGCCGAGGTCCGCCTGCCACATTTGTTGCATGATGCGCCCGGGTCCGTCGAAACCGGGAACAATGATCTTCATCAGATAGTCGAACTTCCCGTTGACCATGTGAAACTCGGCAATTTCGGGAAAACGGAGCACCGCTTTCTCGAACCTTTGCGCTTCGGACCGCCGGTGGTTCTTCAGGATCACCTGCACATAGGCTGTCACGAAATTGCCGAGCTTCGCCAGGTCGAACCGCGCTTCATACCCCACGATGATCCCGGCCGCTTCCAGCTTCTTGATCCGCGCAAGGCACGGACTGGCGGACAGGCCTACCGCTTCGGCCAGTTCCACATTGCTGATCCGGCCATGCGTTTGCAGCCTGCGCAGAATTTTGATGTCGATCCGGTCGAGTTTCATGCTTGCTCTTCGCACCCCGCCCAACGTCATCACTGACTGATGTCGGCGATCATGCGCCATATGCACGGGTCTTTCTGCGGTTGGCGCAGGTCATGTGAATGAAAATTGCGGCTACCCGATCTCACCGGCATAATCTGCCGTTGAATTTGCCTTACGCTCAAAGCGGCCAGGTGTTGGCGCGGAGCGTGCTATGGATAGACTTGATCGGCTCGACTTCAAGATATTGTCCTATCTTCAGGAACATGGCCGCGTCACCAATGTCGGGCTGGCGAATGCGATCGGCCTGTCGGCCAGCCCATGTCTCAGTCGCCTCAAGAGACTTGAAGATGCCGGCTTTATCCGGTCCTACGGCGCGCGCGTCGCGCTGGAAAAGCTCGGCGACTATCTGATGGTCTTTACCGAGATCACGCTGGCCGATCACCGCGTCGCCGACTTCGACCGCTTCCTCACTCGCGCGCGCGAAGTGCGCGAAATCGTCGAATGTCATCATGTCAGCGGCGGCTACGACTATTTCCTCAAAGTTGTCGCGCGCAGCGTCAGCCACTATCAGCGCATCATCGAAAACCTGCTGGACAGCGACGCCGGGATAGAAAAATATTTCAGCTATATCGTGCTTGGCTCGCCAATCCTGCGCGACGGCTATCCGGTCGACCAATTGTTCGGTGCCGACACCTGACGATCGGGCGGTCGCAGGCTGGGCGCTACAGACTGAAACCGAACCCGATCACTGCCATGGTCGATTGCAATGTATCGCCTGATGCGCGCGCCAGCCGCCGCGTGCCCGACAGCAGCCGTTCGTGCGCAACACCGGCATAGATATTGATCTTCGGCGTCAGGCGATAGCGAAGGCGAAGCGCACCCTCACCTTCGCTCAAGCCCGATGCGACGCCCTGCCCTCTATCGCTAGTCGCCGACCATGCCGCCGCCACGCGGGGTTCCAGATACAGCCGGCCGGTGATCGGCAACTGATAGATTACCTGACCTTCGCCGGTCACCTGCCCGTCATCGGATAGAAAAACATATGTTTCCCAACTGAGGCGGGTGCCTACCGTCCCCTGCACCCCCACCGTGGCATGAAGATCGCGCGGGTGCGGCTTGAAATCCTTGCGCACGCCGACCAGCCAGGTCGTATTGCCCACCGTGTGCCCGTAGAAAAGACGCATCTGGACTTCGTCGAACTGCGGCTGAAGCGCTCCGCCGCCCTGCGTCATCAGCATGATCTGGTCGGTCGCGTTGCCGTAGGAAAAACTCCCGTCCAGCAAGAATACGTCGCCATCCGACCCCGAACGGGTTTCGATGAGGTCGAAGCCGCCTGACAGCGCCCATGCCCCTTCATCCTGGGCAGCCGCACGCGGAACGCCAAAGGCATGACAGAGCACCGCCATGGCGACGCTCGTCACAATCCGCCTCGGTCCGATCCTGTGTCGTGACATGGACGGACTTTAGGGATCGGCACACGGCGCTATCGTGCGAAGCGCCGCCAACTTTGTCATTTGCATGACGAAATATTGCTGGCGCGCGGCAGCTTATGCCGCGGGCCGTCCTAGAACCAGAAGCGCAGTCCCACCACTAGACTTGTCGCCGCCGGCTTCTCGCCCTCCAGACGAGCGTAGCGAGCCGTATCACCCAACTTGCGCTCCCAGTTCACACCGACATAGGGGGCGAACTCGCGCGCGAACTCGTAACGCAGCCGCAGTCCCAGTTCGACATCGGAAAGGCCCGACCCGATCCCCAGTTCAGGTACATCCTGCACAGCCAGATTCACTTCCATCGCCGGTTGCAGGATCAGCCTTTGCGTGATGCGCTGGTCATAGCTCGCCTCCAGCCGCGCATGGGCATCGCCCTTGTTCGACAGAAATAACTGTCCCTCCACCTCGAACCAGTAAGGCGCCAGCCCTTCGATCCCGATCGTCGCGTACGTCCGGTCGGGCTGGGGCCGGAAGTCCTGCCGAACGCCACCGACGACGTTCCACCACGGGTCGATCGCGCGGCTGTAGAGAAGTTGCACTTCAGCGCTTTCCAGCCGTCCGCCAACTTCGCCCTCGCCTTCCGACTTGATCGCGAGCCGATTGATGTCGCCCCCGATCCAGCCTTCGCCTTCCCAATGATAGCCGTCGCGACCGTCCTGCGCCCGATATTCCAGCCGGTCGATCATCAACTGGGAATAGGTCATGCCGCCATGCTCGTGCGTCAGAGCGGCGCGGGCGCGCGCCATGACCGCAGGGTCGTAGATCGCATCGGCGGCATGATCGGTGGGGGCGGGCGGCGGCGTGCCTTTCGGGACGGTGCTGTCCGCACCGCCCATGTCATGCCCGGCATGGGCACCAGCGGCCGGTGATGTCTCGCTCTGCGGCATCTCATGCGCGCCATGGTCCATCTGGCTATGGTCCATGGTCTGCGCCTTCGCCGGCAGCGCGACGGCTAGCAGGAATAGCCCAAGCGCGCGCCTCATGCCGCACCCCCTTCGTGCCGGACCGTTACCACCCGCATCATGCCCGCATGCATGTGCATCAGCATGTGGCAATGGAACGCCCAGTCGCCGATGGCGTCGGCGGTAAGGTCGAAGCTCACTTTTCCCCCCGGCAGGACGTTGACGGTATGCTTGCGCGGATTGGCGGCAGCATCCTCCCCGGTCACGAGCTGGAAGAAATGGCCGTGAATATGGATGGGGTGCGGCATCATCGTGTCGTTGATGAGCGTCACGCGCACCCGCTCCGTGTGGCGAAAGGCGATGGGTTCGGCGCGGTCGGACAGCTTCACCCCGTCGAACGACCACATATAGCGCTCCATGTTCGCGGTCAGGTGAATGTCGAGCGAACGGGTCGGCGAGCGGGTATCGCTGTTGGGTTCCAGCGCCTTGAGATCCGCATAGGTGAGGACGCGGTGATCGACATCTTCCAGGCCCGTGGGTCGGTCGGCGGTCCTGTCAGCCGGCATGGACGACAGGGTGGCGACCCCCGGTCCCATCGGTACGTCGGGCGCGACCGACGGATCGAGCATCTTCATCGAATGGCCCGCCATGCTGTCGTTGGCGGGTTGGCTGAGGTCGATTACGCCGTTCTGCCCCATGTCTATGCCGCTCATATCCATGCCCATGTCCTTCATGGTCAGCAGCGGCCTCTGGCGCAGGGGCGGGATCGGCGCGATCATCCCGACCTGCGGCGCCAACGTGGCGCGGACAAGCCCGGACCGGTCGATCGCCTCGGCGACCAGGGCGTAGGGCTTCGCCTCGATGGGCCGGACGATCACGTCATAGGTTTCCGCGATCCCGATCTGGAATTCGTCGGTTTCGACCGGCTGCACATGCTGGCCGTCACATTGCACCACGCTCATGGGCAGGTCGGGCAGCCGCACGTTGAAATTGGTCATGGCGGACGCATTGACGATGCGCAGCCGCACCCGCTCGCCCGGCGCGAACAGACCGGTCCAGTTTTCCGGCGTGCCATGGCCGTTCACCAGATAGCTGTAGGTCGACCCGGTGACGTCTGAAATGTCGGTGGGGTCCATCCGCATCTTGCCCCAGTCCATCCGGTCCTTGAGGCTCTGGTCCCTGCCCTGCAGCAGCCCGGCCAGCGTCTGCTTCTGCATATTGTAATAGCCGCCCATCTGCTTCAGCCGCTGCATCAGCTTGTGCGGATGGACCGGCGACCAGTCGGACAGGACGATCACATGCTCCCGGTCCGACTGCACGGGGTCAGGACCGGCCGGGTCGATCACGATCGGACCATAATGGCCCATCGCCTCCTGCATCCCCGAATGACTGTGATACCAGTAGGTCCCCGACTGACGGATCGGAAAGTCATATGTGAACGTCTCGCCGGGGCGGATGCCCGGAAAACTGATGCCGGGCACCCCGTCCATCTGGAACGGCACGATCAACCCGTGCCAGTGGATCGACGTGTCCTCCTTCAGCCGGTTGGTCACGGCCAACTGAACATTTTGCCCCTCCCTCAACCGAATGAGCGGCGCGGGCAGGGTGCCGTTGATGGTGACGGCGTGGGCGGAACGCCCTCCGGTCGCGAAATGGCTTGTGCCGACGGTCAATTCGATCCTGTCCCCCGACAGCATGTCGGGCGCCGGGCGGAGGCCGGCGGAACCGCTCTGCGCCCAGGCGGGAAAAGCGCGGACCATGGAAAGGGCGGCCGCACCCCGGATGAGGGTGCGTCGGTCTAAGGCAAGGCTGGTCATGCCTCTCTATACGCGGTCGTCGTCGCCACCCCTCAACATTTCGGTCAATTTCGCCCTCGCGCGATATAGCCGGGTTTCGACGGCCTTCTCACTGATTCCCAGAAGAATGGCGGTGTCAGCCTGGCTCATGGCCTCGATGGTGCGGAGCAACAGCACCTCCTTGAGATTGAAGGGCAGCGCCGCGATGGCGGCATTGATCCTAGTGACGCCCTCGGCCGACGCCAGTGCGTCTTCGGGCGATGCCGTCAGGTCAGCAACATGCACCGCGTCGTCGATCGGTTTTGCCAGCGTGAAGAAGCGCCGAACGGCGCGCCGTCTTGCCCAGTCCCGGCATTTGTTGAGCGTGATCCGCGCCATCCACGCCCGGAACGGACGCGATCCGTCATACCGGCCGATCGCGGCAAAGGCGGCGACGAAAGCGTCCTGCGTGATGTCGAGCGCTTCGTCCGCATCGCCCACATGCCCACGCGCAAGACGCCAGACGGCATCGCGATGCCGCGCCATCAACATGGCATAGGCCGCCTGCTCGCCTGCCTGCGCGCGCGCGGCAAGCGCCCGGTCGTCGGCGTCGGCCAGCGTCACCGGGCGGGCTGTGTCAGCGCCTTGACGATGGCGGCGTCGAATTGCGCCGCCTGATCGGGCCGCAGGACGCCGCGCATCGCGAAGATGTGCTGGAGCGTCTCCTTCTGCAAACGCCCCATCACATGATGCGTCCGGTCGACGGCGGCCGCGACCTGCGGTCCATAGCCATGTTCGGTTTCGATCGCCCTCGCCATCCGCTGATTGTCGGCGCGCATTTCCGCCTCCAGCGCCGCGCGCCGCGCGGCAAAGCCTTGCTCAAGCTGGTGGATGCGCGCCTCCTGCGCCGGATCGAGATCCAGCTTTTCGTGCAGCAGGGCATGGACCTGGCTTTCGACGCGGGGCGGCGGCGCCAGCCATGTGCGCGCCAACAGCACGGCGGCCAGGGCAGCGGCAAAGGCCACCACCGCGACGAGCACATAGCGGCCGAACGTCATTGGCCGAGCAGGCTCGATGGCGCGTAATCCGACATGCCGATGGGAAGCGATGCCGCCTGCGCGGGCGCGCCGGGGACAAGGCTGCCTGCCCAGCCGATCCCGACCGCCAGCAGTCCCGCCAGCATCAGGCTACGCCGCGCCGTCATGCGGTCGCGATGGCGCGCAAGCCCTTCCATGACCGCGGCGTCCATCTGCGCAAGGCGCCCGTCTGACGGCTCCGACCGAACCGCGTCGAGCCAATGATCCAGATCGGCCATCATCCTGTCTCCACTCATGCCTGGCATACGCGCGTCCGGGCGCCATCCCTCGTCGGGCACGCCAAGAAAATATGCACAGGAGCCGAGGGGTAGCGCAAGCGGGCGCGTAAACCGGCTGAACACCCCCGATGGAGACTTCCATGACCCGGACCTATCTTTCTCTCGCTGCCGCCATCGCCATTGCCCTGCCGGGCGTGGCCGCTGCCCACAGCAAGCTGGTTTCGTCGAACCCAGCCGCCAACGCAACCGTATCCAAGCCTTCCAAGCTGACGCTGACCTTTTCCGAAACCTTCCTTGCTCCGATGAGCGGCGCCGACCTCACCATGACCGCGATGCCGGGCATGGCCGATCATCCGCCGATGCCCATCAAGGGCTTCAAGACCAGCGTAGAAGGCAAGACGATGGTTCTGACCCTTCCGCGTCCACTGCCTGCCGGCACCTATGATCTTAAATGGCATATCGTCGGCGCCGACCAGCACAAGATGGAAGGCGGCTACAGCTTCACGGTCAAGTAACCGGATCGTGACCGAGGGGGCATTTGTCGCGGCGCGCTTCGCGTTGATGATCGACCTGGCCCTGCTCATGGGCCTGCCGCTGTTCTGGTGGGTCATGGGCATGGCGGGACGCCCGCGCCACGTCGCCGCGCTGGCGCTCGGCGGCCTTGCCTTGTCGGCCTTCTGGCTGCTGGCGAGTACCGCGACGATGACGGGGGCGCCCATCCTGCCCCCCGACTGGTCCACCCTGCATATCGTGCTGACGATGACGCCCATCGGCACGGTGCTCGCCGTCCGGGGCGGCGCGCTTCTCCTTGTGCTGGCATTTGTCTTAGCGGGCCGTGTGCGCCTGTCGCTGCTCCCCGCGGCGGTGGCGGCGGCGACGCTTGCCTGGACCGGCCATGCCGGCGCGACAGAGAATATGGCCGGCCAGGTTCATCGGGCCGCCGATATTGTTCACATATGGGCGGCGTCCGCGTGGATCGGCGCGCTCGTCGTTCTCCTTCAATCCCTGCTGACCCATCATCCCACCACGGCGAACATGCGGCATATGGCAAGGATGCTGTCGTGCTTTGCCGTGATGGGCAGCCTGATCGTTGTCTCGCTGGTGCTGAGCGGCGCTGTCAACGCCGTCATGATTGTGGGATGGGATCAACTGTCAGCGATGCTGCAGGCCCGCTACGGCCTGCTCCTGACCATGAAGCTGGTGCTGTTCGGCCTCATGCTGCTACTTGCTGCGGCCAATCGCTGGTGGCTGACCCCGCGCCTGGAAGGCGGGAACGATCAGCAGGCCATCGGCTGGCTTCGCCTGTCGCTGGCGCTCGAAACCAGCACAGCCGTGGCGATCGTCGCGTTGGTGGCATGGCTCGGCACGCTAGACCCGCTGGCGTAAGTTTCGGCGCGCCTGGCCAGAAAGTGCCGGCTAGCGGCGCCCGCCCTTTTCAGGCCGCGACATAAAAAGACGTTGAAGGGCACGCTTGTCTGGCGCCGCCAGACTTATATCCTTCTGATCATGGCAAACGCGCTGGCGCAGTCTCCGGAAGGCGGAGCAGCATCGGCAGCACGAACAGGGCGACCAGCGCGATCATAGCGCCTGGGGCCAGCGTCCACCCCGTGCGCGCGATCAGCAGATGCGCGATCCAGGGCGTCAGCCCTCCGAATATCGCGGTCGCGGTCGTCGCGCCCAGCGCAAGGCCGGTCAGCCGCCCTTCGCCGGGGAACTGTTCGGCCGTCGTCACTGCGCCGACCGCGCTCACCTCTCCGCCCAAAGCGGCGAGCAGCACCGCCCCCAGCAGCGCCCCGCCCCCGGCCTGCGCCATCAGGAAAAACATCGGCACGGGCAGCACGGCCCCGGCCAGCCCCAGCGCGAGCAGAACCGGCCGGCGACCGACGCGGTCAGCCAGAGCGCCGACGAAGGGAGTAACCAGGATCACCACCAGCGCCGCAGCCGTCGATAGCCAGAGCGCCGCCCCCTCCCGCATCGCGCCCGTGCCAGTCAAGAAGCTCGGCACATAAGTGATCCCGACATAATAGGTGATCGACCCCAGCGCCGATATGGCAAAGCCGCGCATGATCGCCATCCGCTGATGGGTCAGGCTGTCCCGCAGCGGATTGCCCGGCACTTTCCGTTCGCGCTGCTGTCGCAGAAAGTCGGGCGATTCCTCGATCGTGGAACGCGCAAGCACGATCACCCCCGCCATCGCCGCCCCGACAAAGAAGGGAATGCGCCAGCCCCACGCCATCAGCGCAACATCGTCCAGCAGCGCGACCGTCGCCGCCGCAATGCCCGCCGCCAGCAGCGCCCCAATCTCGCTGGCGGCCGATGCCAGAGAGGTCACGAAACCGCGCCGTTCGGCCTGCGCCCCTTCCAGCAGATAGGCGACGACCCCGGTATACTCGCCCCCGACCGAAAAGGCCATCAGGCAGCGCAGCGCCAGCAGCATCCATCCGGCCGCCGAACCAATCTGCGCGTAGGTGGGCAGCAGTGCGGTCGCCAGCATCGCTGCGGTCATCATGCTCATGGAGAGCAGCATCGTCAGCCGCCTGCCGTAGCGATCCCCGATATGGCCAAAGACGATCGCACCCAACGGCCGCATCGCATAGGCAAGGGCAAAGCCGGCCAATGCTTCCCCCAGGCCGCTCGCCCCGCCGCCATAGAAGATGCGGGACAGCAGCGTTGCGATATAGAGATAAAGGGTGAAATCATACCATTCGACGATGGTCGACAGGATCGCCACGGCCAGAGATCGGTTGGACATGCCACTGGCCTGCATCGGCGCCTCATCGTTTTTTCGGTTCGCCCTCCTTGTGCGGACAAAGTCCCGCCAAGGCAAATAAGGGCGTCAGCGCGTGAGGCGCGGCAGGAAGATGGCGGGATCGACATCCAGTTGCGGGATAGCTGCGGGGACGGCCGCAAAACCGCTCACGCCGGTCGGAGGCCGGGAATCGAAACTGACCATGGCGCTGCCCGGATCGGCGATGACGAGTTCGTCGAGCTGGATCGCGGGGTTCAGCCGGGCCTGCGTCACCTCCACCGGCGTTCCGATGCGCGTCAAGGCAAACAGCTGCCGCGCAAAGGCATAAGGCAGGCGAATACAGCCATGGCTTGCGGGATAGCCGGGATTATGCCCGGCGTGCAGCGCGATGCCATCCCAAGTGAGCCGCTGCATGAAGGGCATGGGCGCATTGCTGTAAAGATTGGAGCGATGCCACGGCCGCTTTTGCAAAATGGGATAGTCGCCGGTCGGCGTCCGATGCCCCTTCATGCCTGTCGAGACGCTGGCGGCGCCGATCAACCGATCCCCACGATAGACATGGACGCGCTGCTTTTCGATGCTGATGATCATGTAGAGCGGTCCATCGCCGCCATCTTCCAGCCAGCGATAGCCGCCCGGTGAAAGCGCCAGATTCTGTGTCAGATGTTGGCTCAAATCCTGGGCAGGCGCATGGGCGGGCACGCCGATGAGCAACATAAACAGGAGGGGAAGCAGCCGATGCGCGCGCATAAGCTTTTATTAACCATGTGACGCCGCATTGCCACCCCGTCAGATCAGGCGATTGCAACCGTCCCGGCAAGGCACAGCTTGGGCTCAGAGAAGCAGGCGTTGCGCCACCGGGGCGAAGCTGCGGCGATGGAGCGGCGTCGGCCCATGTTCACGCAGCGCGGCAAGATGGCGCGCGCTGCCATAGCCCTTGTTGCTCTCCCACCCATAATGCGGATGATCGGCGGCCGCCGCGATCATCATGCGGTCCCGCTCCTCCTTCGCCAGGATGGAGGCTGCCGCGATCGACAGGCATTTGGCGTCGCCCTCCACCACCGCCGTCGATGCCCAGCGCCATTGGGGGCAGCGATTGCCATCGACCAGCACATGCGCGCAATCCGCGTTCAGCGCCTCGACCGCGCGCGTCATGGCCAACATCGTCGCCCACAGGATATTGAGGTCGTCTATCTCCGCGACGCTCGCGACACCGATGCCCCAGCACAGCGCGCGCGCCTTCACCTGCGTCTCCAGTTCCGCCCGTCTTTTGGCGGTCAGCTGCTTGGAATCATTCAGCCCCTCTGGGCAATCGTCCGCACGCAGGATAACGGCGGCAGCGACGACCGGGCCGGCCAATGGTCCCCGGCCCGCCTCGTCCACACCGGCGACCAGGCCAGGATGATGCAGGAGTTCACGCGAAAAATCAGGCATGGGCGTGAAACCCAATGGGTGCGCCCATCGGGCCATGGCCGCTGCCATAACCAGGCGCGAGCGCCAAAGCCTCGCGCACATATTTGCGCGCGCGCTCGATAGCGTCGACCAGGCTCATACCCTGGCCCAGCCCCGTCGCGATCGCGCTCGCCAGCGTGCAGCCGGTTCCGTGCGTGTGCATCGTTTCGATTTTCCGGTTGCTCCAGGCCTTGAGCACCCGGTCCGGCGCCAGCAGACGGTCCGTGAGCGTCGGCCCTTCGCCATGACCGCCCTTGGCGAGAACATGGGCGCCAAAGCGCGCGGCGATCTCTTCCCCACCTAGCGCCGCCAATTCAGGAATATTGGGCGTGATGAGCGTCGCCAGAGCCATCAGCCTCTCGAACGCGGCGATCGTGGCGTCATCCGCCAGCAAGGACCCGCTGGTCGCCACCATCACCGGATCGAACACGATCGGCACGTCCCGCAGCGCTTCCAGCCGGTCCGCGACCGCAAGCGCCGTCTGCGCCGATCCGATCATGCCGATCTTCACCGCATCGACGCCAATGTCGCTGATGCAGCTTTCCATCTGCGCTAGTACCATGTCGGTCGGCACTGGATGCACGGCCTGCACGCCCAGCGTGTTCTGCGCGGTTATAGCGGTGATCGCCGTCATGCCAAATCCGCCCAGCAGGGTCACGGTCTTGAGGTCGGCCTGGATTCCGGCGCCACCGCCGCTGTCCGACCCGGCGATGATGAGGATACGGGCGGGTTTCATGACCTGTGGCGGCGCTCCTGCGCGGCAGGGTAATCCGCCAGCGCCTTGCCGGTGCGCGTCGGGCGATCCATCAATTCACCACCGCAATTGGGGCATCGGTCATCCAGCGCCTCCGCGCAGGCCGCGCAATATGTGCATTCGAACGAGCAGATGAACGCACCCGGCGCATCGGCCGGCAAATCCACGCCGCACCGTTCGCAGTCGGGCCGCATCTCAAGCATCAGGCAGCTGCCTTTTCCACCGCGGCGCAGATGCGATCGACGACATCGCGCACCTGGTCCTCGCTATCCCCCTCCGCCATCACGCGAATGACAGGCTCTGTGCCGGACGGGCGGATGACCAGACGCCCGACGCCCGCCAGTTCGGCTTCCGCCTGCTCGATGACGTGCTGCACATCGTCATGCTCCAGCGGCTTGCCACCGGCGAAGCGGACATTTTTGAGCAATTGCGGCACGGGATCGAATTTATGGAGCGTCTCGCTCGCGGGCTTGCCCGATCGCACCAGTGCGGCCAGTACCTGAAGCGCCGCGACCGTGCCGTCGCCCGTCGTCGCATAGTCGGACAGGATCATATGCCCTGACTGTTCGCCCCCGACATTGAAGCCGCCCTCACGCATGCGCTCCAGCACATAGCGATCGCCGACCTTGGTACGCTCCAGCGCGATGCCCTTGTCCGCCAGAAACCGCTCAAGGCCGAGGTTCGACATGACCGTCGCGACCAGCCCGCCGCCGCACAACGTGCCCGCTGCGGCGAAATTGGCGGCGATCAGCGCCATGATCTGGTCGCCATCCACCAGCCGCCCCTTTTCATCCACGACGATCAACCGGTCCGCGTCACCGTCCAGCGCGATCCCGATGTCCGCGCCCGAGGACACGACGGTTTCCTGCAACAGCATCGGCGACGTCGAACCGCAGCTGTCATTGATGTTGGTGCCATTGGGCGAGACGCCGATCGCGACAACGGTCGCGCCCAATTCCCAAAAGGCCGACGGCGCGACCTGATAGGCGGCGCCATTGGCGCAATCGACCACGATCTTGAGTCCGTCGAGCCGCAGGTCGGCGGGAAAGCTGGACTTGACCGCGTGAATATAGCGCCCGCGCGCATCCTCCACGCGGCGGGCGCGGCCAATATCCTTGGACGCCGCCAGTTCGATCGTCTGATCCAGCAGCGCCTCGATTTTCAGTTCATCCTCGTCCGACAGCTTGTACCCATCCGGCCCGAACAGCTTGATGCCATTGTCGAAAAAGGGGTTGTGGCTGGCCGATATCATGACCCCCAGATCGGCGCGCATCGAATGGGCAAGCAAGGCGACAGCGGGCGTCGGGATCGGGCCGAACTGCACCACGTCCATGCCGACCGCCGTGAAACCCGCCACCAACGCATTTTCCACCATATAGCCCGACAGGCGCGTATCCTTGCCGATCACCACGCGGTGGCGATGGCTGCCGCGCTGGAAATGGGTGCCTGCCGCCATGCCGACCTTCATCGCCAGGTCCGGGGTCATCGGCCATTGGTTGGTCCGTCCGCGTATGCCGTCGGTGCCAAAATATTGCCTGCTCACTTGTCCCTCGTCGCTTGGGGCCGCACGCGCGGAGTCCATCCTTACCCGCCCATAGCAATCTTTGATCGACATTCCACCCGCCCGGCGGCATCCGGACGCGATGGAAAATTTCAATGCCTTCGTCGACGGCCTGTCGGGTGCCGTGTTTTTCAAGGTGCCATTGCTGGGCACGCAGATCGAACTCATCGTGCTCTATCTGGCGCTGCCGATGCTGTTCTTCACCCTCTGGCTCGGCTTTCCCAACATCAGACAGGTCGGCCGCGCGGTTCGTATCCTGCGGACCCAGCCACAGGAGGGCGAGGCGAAGGGCGATGTCAGCCAGTGGGGCGCACTATCCACCGCCCTGTCGGGCACGATCGGCCTTGGCAATATTGCCGGGGTCGCGGTCGCGCTGACCATGGGCGGGCCTGGCGCGATCCTGTGGATGTTCATCATCGGCTGGTTCGCCATGACGGTGAAGATGGCGGAGGTCACGCTGGGCCTCAAATATCGCGTGTTCGACGATCGCGGCCATGTGCATGGCGGGCCGATGTATGTTCTGAAAGCCGTTGGCGCCGCGCGCGGGTGGCCCAGGGTCGGGCTGGCGTTGGGCGGCTCCTATGCCTTTTTCGCGCTGTTCGGCGCTATCCCGATGGTGCAGGTGAACCAGAGCTTCGCGCAGGTTCAGGTCGTCACCGGCATGACCAATGGCTGGGCCTATGGCGTCTTCATCGCCGGAGCGGTTGCCCTGGTGACGCTGGGCGGCGCGGCCTGGCTGGGCGAAGTGTCCAAGCGCCTTACCCCGCTCAAGGTTGCTGTCTATCTAGGCGGCGTCTTTGCGATATTGATCCTGCATGTCGCGGATATCCCCGCCGCGCTGACGCTGATCTGGAACGGGGCATGGTCGGGCGACGCAGCGACCGGCGGCGCGGTCGGCGCATTCGTCGCGGGGATGCGCCGCGCTGTTTTCGCCAGCGAGGCGGGCGTAGGGTCTGCGGTGATGGCGCACAGCCTCGCGCGGACCCAGCATCCGGTGTCCGAAGGGCTGGTGGCGCTGCTGGAACCGCTGCTGGGCACGATGATCGTCTGCGCGCTGGGCGGCCTCGCCCTTGTCGCGGCCGGTACCTGGAACAGCGGACTGGAGGGCATCGCCATCACCTCCGCAGCGTTCGCGCAGGTGTCGCCCTGGTTCCCGTGGCTGCTGGCGGTGGTCGTGTTCCTCTTCGCCTATTCCACGCTCGTCGCCTGGGGCTTTTACGGTTTGCAGGCCTGGGGCTATCTGTTCGGCAACGGGCCGAAAGCGCAATGGACCTACAAGGTTCTCTACATCGTCGCCCTGCCACCCGCCGCTGCCATCGACCTGGGCCGCGTGGTCGGCATTGTCGACAGCAGCTTCTTCCTGATGGCGATCCCCAATGTCATCGCGCTCTACCTCTGCGCCGACGAATTACGGCGCGATGTCAAAGACTATCTGGCGCACCAGCAAGACGGAGCGACATGAAAAACCCCGCCTCTTTCGAGGCGGGGTTCACCTTCAAATCGGTAGCGCGGCTCAGACCTTGTCGCCGAACGCACCCTTGACCGATCCCGACACGTCCTGCGCCGTGCCCTTGGCCTGCTGCGCCTTGCCTTCGGCTTCCAGACGTTCATTGTCGGTCGCCTTGCCGATCGCTTCCTTGGTCGCGCCGGCGGCCTTGTTCGCCACGGCCTTCGCCTTATCGGTCAGTTCGCCCATGTGACTTCTCCTTTGCTGAATTCCCCATGAAAACGGACGAACATGAACAAAGGTTGCAGTCGATCCGGATGCGCAACGAAGGCTATTCTTCGATCTGGATAATCAGGCAATCTTCCATGACGCATGAAAAAAGGGGCTGGAAAACCAGCCCCTTCCCGAATTCTTCTGTTCTGGAAACTTAGCGCTTCGAGAACTGGAAGCTGCGGCGTGCCTTGGCCCGGCCGTACTTCTTACGCTCGACGACGCGGCTGTCGCGGGTCAGGAAGCCTTCGGCCTTGACCGCGCTGCGCAGCGCCGGCTCATATTTGCTGAGCGCCTGGGCGATGCCATGCTTGACCGCGCCGGCCTGACCCGACAGGCCACCGCCCTTGACGGTGCAGACGACGTCATACTGGCCAACGCGATCGGTCACGCCGAAGGGCTGGTTGATGACGAGGCGCAGGGTCGGACGGGCGAAGTAGATTTCCTGGTCGCGGCCATTGACCGTGATCTTGCCGGTGCCGGGCTTCACCCACACGCGGGCGACGGCATCCTTGCGGCGGCCGGTCGCATAGGCGCGGCCCAGTGCGTCGATTTCCTGCTGGCGCAGCGGAGCCGAGGGCGCAACCGGCGCAGCGGCAGGCGCTTCGCCTTCGGCGGCGGCGGCCGGCGCGGCGGTGGCGGGCGCGTTGGCGGTCAGCGACGCGAGGTCGGACAGGGACTGACGGTTATCGGACATTATGCACCCACCTTGTTCTTGCGGTTGCGCGATGCGAAATCGAGCACTTCGGGGTTCTGGGCTTCGTGATTATGCTCGGCGCCGGCGAAGATGCGCAGGTTGCGCATCTGCTGGCGGCCCAGCGGACCACGGGGGATCATGCGCTCGACGGCCTTTTCCAGGACGCGCTCGGGGAAACGGCCTTCCAGGATCTTGGCGGGCGTGGTTTCCTTTATGCCGCCGGCATAGCCGGTGTGCTTGTAATAGACCTTGTCGGTCATCTTGCGGCCGGTGAACTTCACCTTGCCCGCGTTGATGATGATGACATTGTCGCCGCAATCGACATGCGGGGTAAAGGACGGCTTGTGCTTGCCGCGCAGGATATTCGCCACGGTCGAAGCGAGGCGGCCGACGACGAGACCTTCCGCGTCGATCAGGATCCACTTCTTTTCGACCGTTGCCGGGGTCGCCGGCTTGGTGGTCTTCATCAGCGCCTTCATGGTGCCAATCTCCAAACAAGAAAAATGAAACCGGACATCGAAGCCGACATCCGGAAGTGGGGCGCTAATGACGAGTCTCGACACGCAAGTCAAGCAAATGCGCGGCTTTGCTGACGGGTAAAATGATACCCGTTGCTAAATGGCGCTGAGGCCCGCGTCCGCCAGGCCGCGCCACAGATGCAGCGCCTGAACGCTTTCCTTGACGTCATGCACCCGCACCATCTGCGCCCCCAGTTGCGCCGCGCGAAAAGCGAGCGCGACCGATCCGCCCAGCCGATCAGCGGCGGGCGCTTCGTTGGACAGCGCGCCAATGAGCCGCTTGCGGCTGCCAGCGAACAGCAGCGGCACGCCCAGCCCCTGGAATGTCGCAAGGCCGTTCACCAGCGCCAGATTTTCAGACAGGCTCTTGCCAAAGCCCAGCCCGGGATCGACCATGATCCGATCCCTCGCGATCCCGGCATTCAGGCAGGCTGTAATCCGCGCCTCCAGATGGTCAAAGACGTCGGCGACGACATCGCCATAGCCGGCCGGATTATGATGCGGGTCATCGCCGGTCGATGGCGCGTGCATCAGGATGACGGGGCAACCGGCGCGCGCCACCACCTCCAGGCTGCGCGGATCGTGCGCCAGCGCGCTCACATCGTTGACGATGCCCGCGCCGGCGCCGAGCGCCGCTTCCATCACCGCAGCCTTGCGCGTGTCGATCGACACCGGCACGCCGGAGGCGGCCAGCCGTTCGATGACGGGCACGACCCGCTTGATTTCATCGCCCTCCCATATCTTTGTCGCCTTGGGCCGCGTCGATTCCCCACCCACGTCGATCAGCGCCGCGCCCGCCGCCGCCATGGCAAAGCCCGCGTCGGCCGTCGCCTGGGGGTCGCCCATATGCGTGCCGCCGTCGGAAAAACTGTCCGGCGTGATGTTGAGGATTGCCATCACCTGCGGCGCGTCGAACCGGATCGTGCGATCGCGCAGGACCATCGGCGGACGCAGCGCGGAGATGTTGGCGGCCAGCCGCTGCGCGCGCTGGGCCAGCGGGTCGGGCAGCGATGCCACCGCAGCCTCGAAATCCGCCACGGGAATGGTTGTCCGCGCGATCCGCTGCGCGCCGCTGAACGCGGTCAGCTCATAGCCCTGAAACCAGATCAGCCCATTGCCCATCCGCGCCGCCGTGCCATCATCCAGTCCGATCGGCGTCGGCACGAACCATGAAGGCTTGAGATAGAGACGCGCGTCGGCGGGGATGGTGGGCAGCATAGCCATATAAACTCCGTTCGGGCTGAGCTTGTCGAAGCCCCGTTCTTTCCTTGAAGAAAAGTGAAGCCCTTCGACAAGTTCAGGGCGAACGGATGTGCGCGAATTACGGCTCGTTCGCCAGCAGATAAGTCTGGCGCAGGGCATCGATCGGCTTCAAGCCGCCCTCCGCCTCATAATGCCAGAAGGTCCAGCCATTGCAGCTCGGCGCGCCTTGCAGCGTCGCCCCCATCTTATGGATGGAGCCGCTGTCGGTCCCGACCGCCAGCGAACCGTCGGCCCGCACCTGCGCCTGCCAGCGACGCTTGGTGTCGGTAAGGATCGCGCCGGGCTTCAGATATCCGGTTTCCACCAGCGTGCCGAACGCGACCTTGGGCTGGCTACGCGCGCTTTGCATGATGGTGAGCGCGGATTCATCAAGCGGCAGCGCATCGGCGATCCGCTCCAGCGCGACCTCGATATAGTCCTCCTCGCGCTCGATGCCGATCCAGCGTCGACCAAGCCGCTTGGCCACCGCGCCGGTGGTGCCGGTGCCGAAAAAGGGGTCGAGCACCACATCACCCGGCTTGGTGCAGGACAGCAGCACGCGATAGAGCAGCGACTCCGGCTTTTGCGTCGGATGCGCCTTCGTCCCGTTACGCTTCAACCGCTCCTGCCCGCCACAGATCGGCAGCACCCAGTCGGACCGCATCTGCAATTCATCGTTCAGCGTCTTCATCGCCTTGTAGTTGAACGTATATTTCGCATCCTCGCCTTGGCTGGCCCAGATCAGCGTTTCATGCGCGTTCGTAAAGCGCGTGCCCTTGAAATTGGGCATGGGGTTGGCCTTGCGCCAGATGATGTCGTTGAGGATCCAGAAACCTTCATCCTGGAGCGCAGAGCCGACGCGGAAGATGTTGTGATAGCTGCCGATCACCCAGATGGTGCCATTGGGTTTCAGGATGCGCCGCGCCTCGCGCAGCCACGCCTTGGTGAAGCGATCATAGGACCCCAGCGTGTCGAACTTGTCCCAGTCATTGTCGACCGCATCGACCCGGCTGCCTTCGGGCCGGAACAGGTCGCCGCCCAGTTGCAGATTATAGGGCGGGTCGGCGAAAATCATGTCGATGCATTTGTCGGGCAGCGCCGCCATCTGCGCGATGCAGTCCCCACGCAGCAGGGTATCGACCGGAATCGGCGGCGCCTCCGCTATGACCGCGGCGACTGCCTTTTTTCGTCGCGGCGCCGCGACCCGTTCCATGACACCCATGCTGCTTGCCCCCTATATTCCTTGAGGATCATGCGATGAGTCCTGCGGAGTCCGGCGTCAAGATCAGTAGCTTAGGGCACGCCCTTCGCCTATTCGTTAATGATGGGGAGAACGAAGCGGGGACCCACAAGATATTGAGTCGTTCACCCCTCGCCGGACTCCATATCGGGCGGTGTGACTCAAAAGACTCACCCCAAAAGGGCGGGCAAATTTTTTTGGTTAACGCCACAGGAAGGCGTCCCATCGCACGCGCACTTGCCCATTCCATAACCATTTGATTATGAAAGAAGCATGACGAAGACGAACCGGGAAGACCGTGGCGCGACCATCGACGCGCAGTTCAAGGCACTGTCGGACGGCACCCGCCGCGCCCTGCTGGAACATCTGGTGCGTGAAGGGGAACAGAGCGTTCATGCTCTAACCGCCGTGTCGGGCGTATCGCAGCCGATGGTGTCGCGCCACATGGCCAAGCTGAAGCGCGCGGAACTCGTGACCGTCCGTCGGGCGGGCCGCGAAACTTTCTATGCCGCGCGGGCCAAGGGCCTGGCCCCCGTGGTGCAGTGGATGGCGGTCTATGGGGCCTTGTGGTCGCAGCGTTTTACCGCGCTGGAGGGGATCGAGGCTTGATCCTCCCCCCGGTAATCGGCGGAAGGGGCATGCTTTACCATACCCCTCCCCAGCGTGGTCAGATCATCGCCATGCCGCCATTCACATGCAGCGTCTGGCCCGTGACATAGCCCGCTTCCTTGCTGGCGAGATAGACGACCGCCGCGCCGATATCATCGCCACCGCCCAGATCGCCGGCCGGAATCTTGACCAGGATCGCGCCCTTTTGCGCGTCGTTCAGCGCATCGGTCATGGCCGACCGGATGAAGCCGGGCGCGACACAATTGACGGTGATGCCACGGCTCGCCAGTTCCTGCCCCAGCGACTTGGACATGCCGATGATGCCTGCCTTGGACGCGCAATAATTGGCCTGGCCGGGATTGCCGGTGACGCCCACGACCGATGTGACGGAAATGATGCGGCCAAAGCGCGCCTTCATCATCGGCTTGGCGGCCGCGCGGCACAGGCGGAAGGCTGCTTCCAGATTGACCTGGATCACCTGGCTCCATTCCTCGTCCTTCATCCGCAGGATCAGATTGTCGCGCGTGATGCCGGCATTGTTGACCAGAATGTCGATCTTGCCGCCCAGCGCCTCGACTGCTTGGGGCACGAGCGCATCGACCGACGCCGGGTCGGACAGATTGCAGACGACCGTCTTGTGGTCGCCACCCAGTTCCGCGGCGAAGGCCTTGAGCTTGCCTTCATTGCTGCCGGACAGCGCCAGCGTCGCGCCCTGCGCCGCCAGCGCCTTGGCGATCGACGATCCAATGCCGCCCGAAGCGCCCGTCACCAGCGCGGTCATGCCTGTCAGGTCGAACATATCAGTCAACTCCATGATATTTTATTGGGGCAAAAGCGCAGAGAGCGTCTTCGCGCCTCCGCGCGAATAAAAAGATCAGAACGAAGCCAAAGCCGCTTCGATGTCGTCCATCGTCACGATGCTGCGCACGGTCGCGTCGGGCGCGATGCGCTTGACCATCGGGCCGAGCACCTTGCCGCCGACCTCCACGAAGTCCGTGACGCCCGCGTCCCACATCGCCGCCACGGATTCACGCCAGCGCACGCGGCCCGTAACCTGCTCGACCAGGCGCGCCTTGATCTCCTGCGTGTCGGCGACCGGCGCGGCCAGGACATTGGCGTAGACCGGCAGCAGCGGCGCGTTGATCGCCGCATTTGCCAGCGCCGCCTCCATCGCTTCGGCGGCTGGCTGCATCAGCGGGCAATGGAAGGGCGCGGACACAGGCAGCAGCACGCCGCGCTTGATGCCATGATCCTTCACCATCGCCACCGCACGCTCGATCGCGCCGCGATGGCCGGAAATCACCACCTGCGAGGGATCATTGTCATTGGCGACGGTGCAGACCTCGCCCTGCGCGGCAGCGTCGGCCAGCGCCTGCGCCTTGTCGATATCCGCGCCCAGCAGCGCGGCCATCGCGCCCTCGCCCACCGGTACGGCGGCCTGCATCGCCTGGCCCCGCAATTTCAGCAAGCGCGCTGTGGTGCCGATATCGAACGCCTCGGCCGCGCACAGCGCGCTATATTCGCCCAGGCTGTGCCCGGCGACATAATCGCCCTTGTAAGCAAGCGAAAAGCCGCCTTCCTTCTGCATGACGCGCAGCGTGGCGATGGCGTTGGCCATGATCGCGGGCTGCGCATTTTCTGTGAGCGTCAGGTCGCTGTCCGGCCCCTCCACCATGATGCGAAACAGATGCTGCGACAGCGCCTCGTCCACCTCCTGAAACAGCTCCTTCGCCGCGCCGCTGGCATCCGCCAACGCCTTGCCCATGCCGACCGACTGGCTGCCCTGTCCCGGAAATAGAAATGCCCGCATCATTCACCTCGAAGCCCGAAGCGCTCGCAAAAGCGCCGTTTCCCACTGCCGTTACACTTTGAGACATAAATGTCGTTGAGCCGTACACACCCCTGCGGCAGTCAGGGCGCATGCGGTCGCCGGCCCCTCAAGGGATCGGCATGAAGCGGCCCCTTTAACGACGACGGAGTGCAAGGAAAAGGTGCGATATCGCCTAGCATGGATCAGCGGGACGGCCCTGACGCTATCCGCCTGCGCCGCCGGCCCGGATTACCGCGCGCCGCAAATGGGCGCGCTGGGCGTGCCGGCCGCCTATAGCGCGGGCGATGGCGCGGCGCTCAGCGAAGCGGAGCTTGGCCAATGGTGGACGCGCCTTAACGACCCGGCCTTGAGCGCGCTCATCGACCAGGCGGTGGCCAATAATCTGGACGTCGTGCAGGCGCAGGCGCGGCTGCGGCAGGCGCGCGAAAGCCTGATCCAGTCCAACGCCAGCCTGCTGCCGCAATTGAGCGGTTCCGCGACGGGCGGGCGCAATTACAGCAGCCAGGACGCCGGCGGCCGTCTGGACGCCAATGGCAACCCGATCGGCGGCGGCGGCGGCAACTGGTCGAGCAGCTATTCGGCCCGGATCAACGCCAGCTGGCAATTGGACCTGTTCGGCGAATTGCGACGCGGGCGCGAAGCGGCGCGCGCCGATCTGGAAGCGTCGGGCTTCGACCTCGCCACCGTGCGCATGACGGTCATATCCGAACTGGTGAACAATTATGTCCAGGCGCGGCTGGCGCAGGCGCAGCTCAAGGTAGCGCGCGAAACCCAGGCGGTGCAGCGCGACAATTATCAGATCGCCAGCTGGCGGTTGCAGGCGGGCCTCGTCTCCTCGCTCGACGAACAGCAGGCCCGCGCGCAGCTGGCCCAGACCAACGCCACCATCCCGCAGCTGGAGGCCAGCCTCAAGAGCAGCCTCAACCGCATCGCCGTCCTGACGGGACAGGCGCCGGGCGATGCGACCCGGACGCTGGAAACGCCCGCCCCCATTCCCCAGCCGCCAACGGACATCGCGACCGGCATCCCGGCCGACACGCTGCGCCAGCGCCCGGACGTGCGCAGCGCCGAACGCGCGCTCGCGGCCGCGACCGCGCGGATCGGCGTCGCGGAGGCGCAGCTTTATCCCTCGCTCGGCATCAGCGGCAATATCGGCACCACGTCTAACGCCTTCAGCCAGCTATTCGATCTCATCACCGGCGGCGTCTTTGCCAATGTCGCGCAGACCATCTTCGATGGTGGGCGCCTGGCCTCGCAGGTCCGCGCCCAAAAGGCCGCGACCGACGCCGCCTTCGCCGCTTACAAGCAAAGCGTGCTGACCGCGTTGGAGGATGTCGAAAACGCCATGGCCTCCCTTGCCAGCGCCCGCGCGCGCAAGGCGGAATTCGCCGTCGCCTATGACGCATCGAACAATGCCGCGATCCTGGCGCGCAGCCAGTATCAGGCGGGGCTGATCGACTTCCAGACATTGTCGAACAGCGAAAACACGCTTTTGAACGCCCGCAACAGCCTGGCTTCCGCGCAAGCCGACGAAGCCCTTGCCATCGCCCAGCTTTACAATGCGCTGGGCGGCGGCTGGCAGAGCATGGACGACCGCCCCGATGAGCAATGATATGACCACCGATCAGGATCTCAATGACTTCCTTGGCGCGAAGCCGGAAAAGCCGTGGCGCAAATGGGTGATACGCGGCGGCATCGGCATAGTGCTGCTGATTGCCGTGCTGCTGATCGCCCGCTGCTTCGGGGGCGATGACAAGCCCAATTACGCCACGCGCGAGGTGCGGCAGGGCAATCTGACCGTCACGGTGTCGGCAACCGGGAACCTCAAACCCATCAATCAGGTCGATGTCGGCTCCGAACAATCGGGCAAGATCACGCAGGTCTATGTCGATGTGAACGACCGGGTGACGCGCGGGCAGAAGCTGGCCGAGCTCGACACGCGGCGCCTGGTCGACACGGTCAATCAGAACCGCGCGCAGGTGGCGTCGTCGCAGGCCAGCGTCGCGCAGGCGCAGGCGCAGGTCGCGCTGGCCAAGGCAACGCTCGACCGACAGGAAAATGTGTTCAAGCTGTCGGGCGGCCGCGTGCCGGCGAAAACGGAGCTGGATGCCGCGCGCGCCGATTATCAGAGCGCGATCGCCAATCTGCGCTCTGCCCAGGCGCAGGTCACGGCATCGCAGGCCCAGCTGTCGAGCGCCCAAACCAACCTGTCGATCGCGCAGATCGTGTCGCCCGTCACCGGCGTCGTGCTGTCGCGCGATATCGAGCCGGGACAGACGGTCGCCGCGTCCTTGAACGCGCCGGTTCTCTTCACCATCGCCGAAGACCTGACGCAGATGGAGGTCGAAGTCGCGGTGGACGAGGCGGATGTCGGCCAGGTGAAGGAAGGCCAGTCCGCCACGTTCGCCGTCGACGCCTTTCCCGGCCGCAGCTTTCCGGCCAAGGTCACGCGCGTGAATGTCGGATCGAACGCATCGAGCAGTTCCAGCTCCTCATCGTCCTCCTCGACCAGTTCCAGCAGCAGCACCGGCACGGTGGTAGCCTACACGGCGGTCCTGTCGGTGAACAATCAGGACGAAATCCTGCGTCCCGGCATGACCGCGGCGGCAGACATTGTGACGCAGGAATTGCGCAACGTGCTGCTCGTCCCCAACAGCGCGCTGCGCTTCAAGCCCAGCAGCGGCGCGTCGGACGGCGGTGGCATCACCAGCGTGCTGCCCGGCCCGCGCCGCTTCCGCCGCGGCGGCAGCCGCCAGGTCAATTTCGGCGCGGGCAGCAGCCAGACCGTCTATATTCTGGGCGAGGACGGCAATCCCAAGCCGGTCCAGGTGGTCGTCGGCGCCAGCGACGGATCGCGCACCGTCATCACCGGCGGCGACCTGAAACCGGGGATGAAGGTCATCACCGGGCAACTGGCGGCGGGCCAGGAAGCGCCGGCTGAAGACCAGAAGACCGACGCCGCAGGCGCGCAGGACAAGGCGACGGGCCAAGGAGGGCGCAATCCATCGACCGATGGCAGCCCGGCGACCATGGGCAAGCTCGGCAATTCGGGCGACGCCGCGCCGGTCGCGCCCGCGCAAGGCCAAAGCGAACCCGCCGCGACGCGCGGCACCGGGCGGCAGAGCGGAACCTGACCCGTCATGGCGGACAATCCCATCATCTCGCTGCGCGGCGTCACCAAAATCTATGGCGAAGGGCCAACCGCCTTTCAGGCGCTCAAGGGCATAGACCTGGACATCGAACAGGGGGATTTCGTCGCGGTCATGGGGCCTTCGGGTTCCGGCAAGTCCACCACGATGAACATATTGGGGTGCCTGGACGTGCCGTCGGGCGGCGCCTTCCTGTTCAAGGGCCGTCATGTCGAAGCGCTCGACCGCGACCAGCGCGCGCTGCTGCGCCGCCGCTATCTCGGCTTCGTGTTCCAGGGCTTTAATCTGCTCTCGCGCACGACCGCGCTGGAAAATGTGGAGCTGCCCCTGCTCTATCGCGGCGAGGACAAGAAGACGCGCTATGACATGGGCATGGCGGCGCTGGACAAGGTGGGCCTCAAGCCCTGGTGGGACCATACGCCCGCCGAACTGTCCGGCGGTCAGCAGCAGCGCGTCGCCATCGCCCGCGCGATCGTCACCCAGCCCGATGTGCTGCTGGCGGACGAACCGACCGGCAATCTTGATTCCGAACGATCGATCGAGATCATGGAATTGCTGACCGACCTCAACCGCAACAGCGGCATCACCGTGCTGATGGTGACACATGAGCCGGACATGGCGGCCTTTGCCCGCACCATCGTCCATTTCAAGGACGGGCTGGTCGAACGGGTGGACGCAGGAGCAAGCGCATAATGCTGGGCACCACCATCATCCTCGCCTTCCGCGCGATCAACCGGCACAAGCTGCGCAGTTTCCTGACGACGCTGGGCATCATCATCGGCGTCGCGGCGGTCGTGACCATGGTGACGCTGGGCAATGGCGCGACGGCGGCGGTGCGCGAACAGATCAGCTCGCTGGGCGCCAATGTGCTGCAATTGCGCCCCGGTCAGGGCTTTGGCCGTGGCGGCGGCGGACCGCGCCCGCCCGATTTCAAGGAAGCGGACCTGACCGCGATCCAGAACCAGCTGACCGGCGTGCGCGCGGTCGCCCCGCTGGTCCAGTCGAGCGGCACCGCCATTTATGAAGGCAATAACTGGTCGACCACCGTCTATGGCACGACATCGGCCTATTCCGAAGTGCAGCAGTGGAAGGTCGCCGACGGGCGCCTCTTCATGCCGGAGGAGGAAGAGGCCGGAAAGCCTGTCTGCATTATCGGCAATACCGTGCGCACCAACCTGTTCCAGAATAATGATCCGCTGGGCAAACGCATGCGCATCAAGGGCGTGTCCTGCCAGGTGATCGGCGTCCTGTCGACGCGCGGCCAAGGCGGCTTTGGCGATCAGGATGATGTCGTCGTCATGCCGATCCGCTTCGTCCAGCGGCGCTTCACCGGCGACCGCGACGTCAGCCAGATCATGGTCGCGGTCGATGACGCCTATGACACGGCGACCGTGCAGGCCAGCCTGGAGGAACTGATGCGCGAGCGGCGCAAGATCAAACCGGGCACGGAGGATAATTTCAACGTCTTCGACACAAAGCAGATCAGCGATACCCTGACCGGCACCACCACCATCCTGACGCAGATCGTGGGCGCGGTGGCGGCCATCTCGCTGCTGGTCGGGGGCATCGGAATCATGAACATCATGCTGGTGTCCGTGACGGAACGAACGCGCGAAATCGGCATTCGCCTCGCCATCGGCGCGGTCGCGCGCGAAGTACTGATGCAGTTTCTGGTCGAAGCGATCGTGCTGTCGTGCCTTGGCGGCCTCATCGGCCTATTGCTGGCGCTGGTCGCATCCATCGCCATCGCGCCGTTGATGCAGGTGCCCTTCCTCTTCGACGTCAAGGTGAACCTTATCGCCTTTCTCTTTTCCGCCGCGATCGGCGTGGTGTTCGGCTATTTCCCCGCCCGCCGGGCCGCCGCGCTCAATCCCATCGACGCGCTGCGCCACGAATAGGCGCAGCGGCGTCGATTGCGCCAGATGAACCGATATTCAGCTTATTTGTCATGCTGTTACATTTTTCGACAAAATAGCCGCCCCCCGGACACATCGTCGCGACAAGTGGTTCCTAAATCTGTTTTCGACGCCGGAACGCGGCGCCCGATTACAGGCAAAGGAGCAGACTATGTTCAAGAAGATCATCATGGCCCTGGCCACCACCACGCTGGTCGCAAGCCCCATCATCACCGCCCAGGCGCAGGCCGCGCCGCACCGGCAGGAAGTAACGCGCAAAGTCGTCAAGCAAAAGCCGAACGGCCGCACCGTCGTGAAACAGAAGACGACGGTCCGCAAGGCGACGCCAGCCCGTCGCTGGGCGAAGGGCCAGCGCTTCGATCGCCGCTACGCCAGCAACTATCGCGTCGTGAACAATTATCGCGATTATCGGCTGAGCGCACCGCCACGCGGCTATCAGTGGGTCCGCTCGGGCAATGACGCCGTCCTGATCGCGATCACCAGCGGTATCATCGGCGCGGTTGTCGGCGGCGCCATCCGCTAACCTTCAACCCCATTCCCCCTTTTTGAAAAGCCCGGAGGTCGCCGCCTCCGGGCTTTTTGCTGATCGAAATCAAACACCTATTTTTAAGGGTTTTCCCGGTAAATGGATGATGGTCGGGGGGCCATTTTCTTGAGATTGGGTCATGTCCTTGCATCAGATCATGTATATCAGCAGTGCGACCGGGCCGGTTTCGGCCGTGCAATGCGCCGCCATCGCCAGGGATGCCGAGGATCGCAATCGCGTCGACGGCGTCACCGGGCTGCTGCTGTTCAACAGCAAGCGCTTCCTCCAGGTGCTGGAAGGCCCCAGGGATGCCGTCGAGCGCATCTATCAACGGGTCGCGCGCGATGGGCGGCATAGTGCGATCGTCAAATTGCGCGATGTGCCGATCGAGGCGCGCGAGTTCGGCGAATGGGGCATGGCCTATGACGACCCCTTCCAGCCCGCTTCAGCGCTGAAGGACAAGGTCGCCAAGCTGCTGGACCATGCCGGACCATCGACCCGCGCGCATTTCATCGGGTCGGCCGAGATGCACCGGGGCTAGACCAGCCCGGTCAGATAATAGACGGCGATCACGACGAAGACGGTCATCGTCTTGATGAGCGTTAGCGCGAAAATATCCTTATAGGCCTGACGATGGGTCAGGCCCGTGACGGCCAGCAGGGTGATGACCGCGCCATTATGCGGCAGGCTGTCCATCCCGCCCGACGCCATGGACGCGACCCGGTGCAGCACTTCGCGTGGAATGCCGGCGGCGTCGCCTGCTGCGGCGAACTGATCCGCCATCGCCGCCAGCGCGATCGACAGGCCACCCGATGCCGACCCCGTGATCCCGGCGAGCGACGTCACCGTGATGGCTTCGTTGACCAGCGGGTTGGGGATCGCGCGCAGCGCTTCCTTCACCATCAGGAAGCCCGGCAGCGCCGCGATCACCGCGCCGAACCCATATTCCACCGCCGTGTTCATGCCGGCGAGCAGCGCGCCGCCGACAGCCGCTTTCGATCCTTCGGCAAAGCGCCGCGCCACCGTAGCGAAGGCGAAGAGCAAAATGGTGCCGATCCCCAGCAAGAGCGCGCCCTCCACCGCCCAGAGCGCTGCCATCTGCGCCACTTGCACTGTCACGGGATCGGCCATGCCGGGGAGCGCCAGTGTCACCGCGTCTCCTCCTGCCCAGCGCGGGATCGCCATGGTGAGCAGCAAATTGCCAACTCCCACGACCAGCAGCGGCAGCAGGGCGATCATCGGGTGCACGCTCGCGCCCCCTTCCTGCTGGTCGGGTTCGTTGACCAGTTGCTCCGGCGCGCCATAGCCCTCCCCCGCCGCCATCAGGCTGCGCCGCCGCCAGCCAAGATAGGCAAGGCCCGTCGCGACGATGCAGGCCGACCCGATCAGCCCCAAAATGGGCGCGGCCCAGGCCGTGGTGCCAAAGAAGCTGGCCGGAATGATGTTCTGGATCTGCGGCGTGCCAGGCAACGCATCCATGGTGAATGTCAGTGCGCCAAGGCCGATTGTGGCGGGGATCAGGCGCTTGGGGATATCGGCCCGCCGGAACATTTCGGCGGCGAACGGATAGACCGCGAACACCGCGACGAAGACTGACACGCCGCCATAGGTCAGCAGGGCCGTGACGATCATGATCGCCGGGACGGCGCGCCCGGCGCCGATGAACCCGATTACCGCCGTCACGATGGCGCGGGAAAAACCCGAAATCTCCACCAGCTTGCCGAACAAGGCGCCGAGCAGGAAAACGGGAAAATAGAGTTTCAGGAAACTCGCCGCTTTTTCCATGAACAGGCCCGAAAAGGCCGCCGGCACCGCCGCCGGGTCCGTCAGCAACACCGCCAGCATGGCGAGCAGCGGCGCCATGACGATGACGCTCATGCCGCGATAGGCCGCGATCATCAGCAGGATCAGTGACAGGGCTGCGATCGCGATTGGCATTTCCTCTCCCCCCACTCTCACGCCGTTCGCCCTGAGTAGGGGCTGAGCCTGTCGAAGACCCGTATCGAAGGGTCGCGCGCCAATCTATCCTTCGATACGCCACTTCGACAAGCTCAGTGGCTACTCAGGACGAACGGATATCGGCAGGGTTAGGCTGCATAAACGCACCTTGCCTTTCCCCGGCCTTTGCGTCATAGGCGCCGCTTCCAACAGGACCGGGGTGAGTCGGCCCTGCGGGATTGAATGCATTTGAGACGACAGCCGGAGGGGCGTTCCACATGGGGTGGGCGTCAGCGATCGGCCAACAGATGAGGCAATGACATGGCTCTTTATGAGCACGTCTTCCTTGCGCGCCAGGATCTGGCACAGGCGCAGGTCGACGCTTTGGCGGAAACCGCCACCAAGATCGTCGAGGACATGGACGGCAAGGTTACCAAGGTTGAAACCTGGGGCCTGCGCAGCCTGGCCTACAAGATCGCCAAGAACCGCAAGGCGCATTATGTGATGCTGAACATCGACGCCCCTGCCGGCGTCGTCGCGGAACTGGAGCGCCAGACCCAGATCAACGAAGACATCATCCGCTACATGACCGTCAAGGTCGACGAGCTGGAAACCGGCCCGTCGGTGATGATGCGCAAGCAGGAACGTTCCGATCGTGGCGATCGTGGATCGCGTGGCGACCGCGGCGGCAGTGATGGCGATCGTGGCCCGCGCCGCGAGCGCGAAGACGCGAACGCTGGCGAATAAGGAGATCTAGATCATGGCACGCCCGTTTTTCCGCCGCCGCAAGAGCTGCCCCTTCGCCGCCAAGGATGCGCCGAAGATTGATTACAAGGACGTCCGTCTGCTTCAGGGCTTCGTGTCCGAGCGCGGCAAGATCGTCCCCAGCCGCATCACCGCCGTTTCGGCCAAGAAGCAGCGCGAGCTGGCTTCGGCCATCAAGCGCGCCCGTCACCTGGGCCTGCTGCCCTACATCGTGAAGTAAGGGAGAAAGACCCATGGAAATCATTCTCCTCGAACGCATCGAGAAGCTGGGCGCGATCGGCGACGTCGTGACCGTCAAGGACGGTTATGCGCGCAACTTCCTGCTGCCCAACAAGAAGGCCCTGCGCTCGAACAATGCCAACAAGGCCGTGTTCGAAGCCAACCGCGCCCGCATCGAAGCTGAAAACGCCGCCCGTCGCAGCGACGCTGAAAAGGCGGCCGAAGGCGTCAATGGCAAGCAGATCGTGCTCATCCGCCAGTCGTCCAACTCCGGCCAGCTCTACGGATCGGTCGCGGTTCGTGACGTGGTGGACGCGCTGCACGCCGACGGCATCACCAACGTCACCAAGGCGATGGTCGTGCTGGAACGCCCGATCAAGACGCTGGGCGTGTTCGACGTCAAGGTCGCGCTGCACCCCGAAGTTGCGGTGACGATCACCGTCAACGTCGCGCGCTCGCCCGAAGAGGCCGAGCTGCAGGCGCAGGGCGTCGACGTGATGGCCGAAATGTTCGAAAAGGACGAAACCGGCTTCACCGAAGATTATGATCCCAATGCGGAGCCCGGCGAAATCGCCGCGGACACCGAAGAAGAAACCCCGGCCGAAACCGAAGCCTGAGGTTCCTTACAGGATCGAAACGAGAAAGCCGCCCGGCGACGGGCGGCTTTTTTGTTGCCCGGTCCTGCCGCAGCTTACCAAGACAACAAGACAGGTTAATCCCCATGGCGTTCCGTGCCCAATTGTGCGCGCAGGCGAAACGACTTTCGGAACAGCCCCGGCGACCGGACGTTCGACAGACATGGAAAACCGCCCCCTCATCGAACGCCTCGCGCGCCATCTGGCGGCGGATCAGCCCGAAAACTGGCCTGCCCGCGTGGAGGACGCCGCGAGCATCCTTGCGATCCTCAAGGAACCCGACGCCGCGATGCGCGAAGCGGGCGACGGGTCCGCCTGGGCGGCGATGATCGACGCCGCGCTGCGCGAGCGCTGGTCACTGGCGCAGACGGCGTCCGAAACCGAACCACCGCTGGGAACCGACGAGGAAGGCGACATGCGCCTGACGCCCGATGCCGTCAGCCATGACCGCGCGGACTGGGTTCATGTCCATAACGAAAAGGAGACACGATCATGAAGGGGCTGTTGAAACTGGGGATCGTCACGGGCCTGGGCTATTTTGCGGTCAAGGGCTGGCGCGACTGGATGGGTGGCGGAGAGGTCGATGATCGGGGGCCAGTCGGCTCCTCGGGCGTCGTGCGCGACGCAGGGCCGCAGGGCGGTGAATCGGGCTGGGACAAGGTCGACGAGCAAGTCGACGAAAGCTTCCCCGCCAGCGATCCGCCGGGCAATTTCTGACCCGGCTGTTCAAATGATGAGGCCCATTGCCCCCCTGCGCGCTGCTCAGTAAGGAAGCGGCCGGACAGGCGGCGCCTATGCCGCCTGCAACAGGGGATCTTTAATCATGCCTTCGGGTCTGATCGCGCTGCTCGACGACGTGGCGGGCATCGCCAAATTGGCTGCGACTTCGCTTGACGACGTGGCAGCCGCGACGGGTCGGGCAAGCTCGAAAGCGGCCGGCGTCGTCATCGACGACACCGCCGTCACCCCCAATTACGTGATGGGCCTCAGCCCCGATCGTGAACTGCCGATCATCTGGCAAATCGCCAAGGGATCGCTGCGCAACAAATTGCTGTTCCTGTTGCCGGCCGCGCTGCTGCTGTCGGCTTTTGCGCCCTGGCTGCTGCCCCCGCTTCTGATGGCGGGCGGCGCGTTCCTCTGCTTCGAGGCGGTCGAAAAGCTGATCGAGGCCATGGGCAAGGGCCATGACGTGGCGCAGGAGGCGATCCAGACCCATAGCTCCGCCGAACTGGAACAGCAAAAAGTGTCCAGCGCCATCCGCACAGATTTCATCCTGTCGGGTGAGATCATGGCCATCTCGCTCGGCACGGTGGCGGGCGAGCCGATCTGGGAACAGGCTGTTGTCTTGGTCGTCGTCGCATTGCTGATCACGGCGGGCGTCTATGGCGTGGTCGGGCTGATCGTGAAGATGGACGATATCGGCCTGCATCTGGCGCAGCGGTCATCGGCCGCCACGCAGGCGCTGGGCCGGGGGCTGGTCAAGGCGATGCCGGTGCTGATGTCGGTGCTCGGCGTCGTCGGCACCGCCGCCATGCTGTGGGTCGGGGGAGGATTGATCGTCCATGGCCTGCACGAATTTCACCTGGATCTGGTGCCCGGTGCCATCCATCATCTGGCCGTAGCGGCGGCGCATGCGCTTCCCGCCGTGGGCGCCGCCGCCGACTGGATCGTCAACGCCATCGGCGGTGCGATCGTCGGGCTTGTGGTCGGCGGCATCATCGTCGCCGTGCTGCACCTGTTCAAGAAGCATTGACGCCATATTTTTGAGGGATTGAGCGGACAGACCCGCATCTTCGCCAGACATCGCCATGACATCCGCCCAACCCTGGCGCGCCGAAGCCCGCGCCCTGATCCTGCTGGCCCTGCCGATGATCGCGGGCAATATCGCCTGGTCCGCCATCGCCGCCAGCGACCTGCTGCTGCTCGGTCGCCGGGGCGCGGAAAGCGTCGCGGCGGGCGCGCTCGCCATCAACCTGTTCCATGCCCTGCTGATCTTCGGCATGGGCCTTGTCACCGCCGCTTCCCCCTTGATCGCCAGCGAACGGGGCCGCCGCCGCCACAGCGTGCGCGACGTGCGCCGCACCGTGCACCAGACGCTGCGCGCCGCCCTTTTCTTCGTGATCCCCTCCTGGGTCATCCTCTGGCATTGCGAGGGCATATTGCTGGCGCTGGGGCAGCAGCCGGATCTGGCGCGCGGCGCGGGCGACTTGATGCGCGGCCTGCAATGGGCGCTGCTCCCCTTCCTGGGCTTCACCACGCTGCGCAACTTCATCGCCGCGCTGGAACGACCGGTGTGGGGCCTTGTCATCATGCTTGCGGCCATCCCCTTCAATGTCGCGGCGGGCTGGGCGCTGATCTTCGGCCATCTGGGCCTGCCGGCGCTTGGCCTGTTTGGCGCCGGGCTGGCCAGCACCCTGTCGTCCAGCTTCCTGTTCCTCGGACTGCTCGCCGTGATCCTGATCGATCGGCGCTTCCGGCGCTATCGGCTGATGGGCCGTTTCTGGTCCGCGGATCGGGAGCGGCATCGCCAGGTCTGGGCGCTGGGGCTGCCCATCGCCATCACGCTGGGTTTTGAAACGAGCGTGTTCAACGCGTCGGCTTTCTTGATGGGACTGATCGGCCGGGATTCGCTGGCCGCCCATGCAGTCGCGATCCAGATCGCCGCGCTCGTCTTCATGGTGCCGATGGGCATTGGCCAGGCCGCGACCGTGCGCGTCGGCATCGCTTATGGACGTGGCGACCGGGCCGGCGTCGGGCGATCGGGCTGGCTGGCGCTGGCCATCGGCACCGGTTTTGCCTTTGGCGCGGCTGCTTTGCTTATTCTGATGCCCCGCACGCTGGTATCCGCCTTCCTCGACCTGTCGGACCCGGCCAATGCCCGGACCATAGGCCTGGCCGTCAGCTTCCTGGCCGTCGCGGCCCTGTTTCAGCTGGCCGACGCGGCGCAGGCTGTCGGCGCGGGCGTCCTGCGCGGTGTGCAGGACACGCGCGTGCCGATGGTCTTTGCGCTGATTGGATATTGGGTGGTCGGGATTGGCGTTGGAACGCTGCTCGCCTTCCCCTTCAAGATGGAAGGCGTCGGCATCTGGCTCGGCCTTGCGAGCGGCCTTTGCGCTGCGGCGGTGCTGCTGGTCGCGCGCTGGAGCCTGCGCGAACGACTGAACCTCCTGCCGCGGAATTGAACGGTTCGCCGCGTCGATTGCACGGAAGGAAATGGTGCGGCGCACAAAGCAATTGAAAGAATCGCGAAAATCCGTCAGGGAATGCCCATCATGCAAGCCCCGACCGAGATTTTTGAAGCGATCGCGCTCCAGAAGTGCCTGAAGGTGACCTACAACAAGATGGTCGTCACCCTCGCCCCGCACATTCTTTATACCCGTCATGACGAGATGTATATCGACGCCGTGACGACTGACCGCGACGGCCGCCCGCCCCGCGAGTTGAAGCTTGGCACGTTCAAGCTGGCGGGTCTGTCGGATATCCAGGTGCTCAATGACACGTTCGAGGCGATGTACGGCCTCTATAATGATGGCGACGACAAATATAAGGGCGTCACCCTGTTCGCCGTCGCGCCAGAAAGCGCCGCCGCCTGATCCGATCGACGAAGGGGAGCGACCGGCCGCTCCCCTCCCCCAGCCCTCATTTCTTCAGCCGGTAGCCTGAGCGGAACATCCAGCCGATGATGCCCAGGCACAGCGCCAGCATCCCCGCGACGAAAATCAGGCTGAATTCAATGCCCACGTCGCCCTTGCCGAAAAAGGTCCAGCGAAAGCCCGAGATCAGATAGACGATCGGGTTGAACAGCGTGATCGTGCGCCATGGTTCGGCCAGCATGTGGACCGAATAAAAAGCGCCGCCCAAAAACGTCATCGGCATGATCAGCAGCAGCGGAATGACCTGCAACTGCTCGAAACTTTGCGCCCAAATGCCCAGGATGAAGCCGAACAGGCAGAAGCTGACCGCGATCAGTATCATGAAGGCGACCATCGCCAGCGGGTGCATGACCTGTATGTCCACGAACAGATGCGCGGTCAGGAATATGATCCCGCCCACGATCAGCGACTTGGTCGCCGCCGCGCCGACATAGGCGATGATCGTTTCGGCGGCGGACACCGGCGCGGACAGGAGTTCATAGATGGTGCCGGTGAATTTGGGCATGTAGATGCCGAAACTGGCGTTGAAGATGCTTTCGGTGAACATCGACATCATGATGAGGCCGGGCACGATGAAGGCGGCATAGGGGATGCCGTCAATCTCGTTCATGCGCGACCCGATCGCCCCGCCGAACACCACGAAATAGAGCGAGGTGGTGATGACCGGCACCAGTAGGCCCGTCAGCAGCGTGCGGCGGAACCGGTGAAGCTCGAACTTGTAGATGGCGGCGATGGCGCGCAGATTCTGGATGCTCATGCGGCCTTCTCCTGATGGACCAGGCTGACAAAAATATCTTCCAGGCTGCTTTGCCGCGTGTTGAGGTCCTTGTAGCCCAGGCCCAGGTCGCCCAGACGCCGCAACAGCGACGACACGCCCGTCCGCTCCGCCTGCGCGTCGAACACATATTCGATCTCCTGCCCTTCGGCATGGAGGCTGAGGTCCCAGTCCGAAAGCTCCGGCGGCAGCGCGGCGATGGGATCGACCAGCACGATCGTCAGCGTCTTCTTGCCCAGCTTCTTCATGAGCGCGGTCTTTTCCTCGACCAGCATCAATTCGCCCCGATTGATGACGCCCACGCGGTCGGCCATTTCCTCGGCCTCCTCGATATAATGGGTCGTCAGGATGATGGTGACGCCGGTCTGGCGCAGTTCGCCGATCAGCTTCCACATGTCGCGCCGCAATTCGACATCGACCCCCGCCGTTGGTTCGTCCAGGAACAGGACGCGCGGCTCATGGCTCAGCGCCTTGGCGATCATCACGCGGCGCTTCATGCCGCCCGACAACTCCAATATCTTCGCATGGCGCTTGTCCCACAGGGACAGGTCGCGCAGGATTTTTTCGACATAGGCGTCGTTGCGCGGCTTGCCAAACAGCCCGCGGCTGAACGTCACGGTGTCGATCACCCGTTCAAACTGGTCGGTGCTCAATTCCTGCGGCACCAGTCCGATCGCACTGCGCGCGCCGCGATAATCCCGCCCGATGTCGTGCCCGGCGACCTGCACTGTCCCGCCGGTTGGCCGCGCGATGCCACAGATGATCGAGATCATCGTCGTCTTGCCCGCCCCATTGGGGCCGAGCAGCGCGAAAATCTCGCCTTCCTCAATCGAAAGATCGACGCCCTTGAGCGCCTCGAAGCCCGACGCATAGCGTTTGGTCAGGCCGCTTATGTCGATAATGGATGCCATGACAGGCGGTCCCCCTTTTCGCGTTGCGGCGAAGATAGGAGGCCGATGGCCTTATGCAACCTATTGTCCGCGGCGGAAGAACCGGAAAACGGTCGCGGGCGGGAAGTTACGGACGGTGTGCCCGTCGCGCACCACATCCAGCCCCAGCGCGTCGAGTATCTCGCGGTTGACCGGAGGGCGCATCGAATAGGTGAACTGCACGAAACAGCCGCCCGGCCGCAGCATGCGGAACGCTTCGGACAGGATGTCGGCATGGACATGGCGGTCCATCGCCAGCAGCGGCAGGCCGCTTACCACGACCTGATAGTCGCCCGGCGCGCCGGCCGTCGCCGTGGACACGATCTGCGCTGGCGTTTCCAGCACCGAAACCGAAGGAAAATGACGCCGCAACCCGCGTGCGAAGGCCGGGTTGATCTCCACCACTTCCAAATGATCCGCCGGCAGTCCGGTTTCCAGGATAGCGCGCGTGAAGACGCCCGTCCCGCCGCCCAGTTCCAGCACCCGCCCACCGGCAGGGTCGATCTGCTCGACCATCAGCCGCGCCAGATAGCGGCTGGACGGCACGACCGAGGCGGTCTGCCGGGGCTTCTTCACCCAAGCGGCCAGGAAATCCAGATATTCGGTGGCGCGCGTGCGCAACTCGCTGTTGGGCAAGGCGATCGCCCGGCTGCGCTTGGACCTATGCTGCATGGGCGAAATGCGACCGCTCTCTATCCATCGCGACTCCCTTAGCGGCGTCGTGCGCCCGCGTCGATCAGCTTTCGCGGTCTGCGTGACGGATCATGACGCAGGGCGCTGC
Organism: Sphingobium abikonense NBRC 16140; assembly: GCF_001598335.1. GTDB lineage: Bacteria > Pseudomonadota > Alphaproteobacteria > Sphingomonadales > Sphingomonadaceae > Sphingobium > Sphingobium abikonense. The sequence goes on along the minus strand of NZ_BCYT01000012.1, from coordinate 48,164 downwards.
CCGCTGAGCAGGTCGACCCGTTCCTGCAACCAGTCGGCGACCGCGCCGATCCGCGCCAGATGGCGCAGGTCGCCATGCATCACCAGCCAGAAGCTGCGGGTGATTTCCACCGTGTCGGTCATGATCGCGGTCAGAGCCGGATCGCGCCGGCCGATGAAATCGGGCAGCACCCCTATGCCCGCCCCTTCCGCGATCATCCGCTGCTGCATGTTGATGCTGGTCGCGCGCAACTGCGCCTCCAGTCCCGCCTCTACCTCATCCAGATAATCCAGTTCGGGCGAGAAGATGAATTCGGGCACATAGCCCACCAGCACATGCCGGCGCAGGTCGCTTGACGCGGCCGGATGCCCCGCTCGGTCCAGATAGGCGGGCGCGGCATAAAGGTGCAGGCGATAATCGCCCAGCCGCCGCACCGTCAGCCGGCCGCGCTGCGGACGCGCCAGCATGACCGCCATGTCGGCTTCCCGGTTCGATGGGTTTAGAAAACCCGATGCCGTCACCAGGTCCAGCCTTATGCCGGGATGCCGTCGGTTGAACGCGCCCATGCCCGGCGCCAGCACCCATGTTCCGAACCCTTCGGCAACCGACAGGCGCACCTGCCCGCTCAGGCGATGTTCCTGCCCCTTCACCTCCTCCATCGCCGCCAGCGCCGCGCTTTCGGCCCCTTCGGCATGGCGCAGCAGCGCCTGCCCGCTGGCCGTCAGCGTCCGTTCGCCCCCGCCCATTTCGAACAGGTCCGCGCCCAGCGCCTTTTCCAGCCGTGACAGCCGCCGCGCAATCGTGGTCGCGTCGATGCCCAGCGCGCGCGCGGAAGGCGCGATCTTGCGCGCACGGGCGACCGCCAAGAACACGCGCAGATCGTCCCAGTCGAACATCGACACTCCCGGCAAATTTGCAGCATATTGATGCACAACTTCCCCATTGCTGGCAAGGATGCGGCATTGCTACAGCCGGCAAAGACGAAGATCATGGCGCGCAGACCGACATGACGGAACAGGCGCGGAGCTAGGAGAGCATGACCCAATTTGATCTGACCGAAGACCAGCGCGCGATCCAGGACATGGCGCAGCGCTTCACGGCCGACGCCATCACCCCGTTTGCCGCCGAATGGGACGAAAAACATATCTTCCCGCGCGACACGATCAAATCCGCCGCAGAGCTTGGCTTTGGCGGCATCTATGTGTCGGAAGCGTCGGGCGGCATCGGCCTTGGCCGGCTGGAGGCCGCGCTCATCATGGAAGCGATGGCCTATGGCTGCCCGTCGACCAGCGCCTTCATCTCGATTCACAACATGGCCGCATGGATGATCGACCGCTTCGGCAGCCAGGCGGTCAAGGACAAATATCTGCCCTCCATGATCCCGATGGACCGCATCGGCAGCTATTGCCTGACCGAAGCGGGATCGGGATCGGACGCCGCCGCGCTCAAGACGCAGGCCGTGCGCGATGGCGATCATTATGTCGTCACCGGGTCCAAGCAGTTTATTTCCGGCGGCGGCGAGAACGAAATCTATGTCGTCATGGTGCGGACGGGTGAGGACGGTCCCAAGGGGATCAGCTGCCTCGTCATCGAAAAGGATATGGAGGGCGTCAGTTTCGGCGCGCAGGAACGCAAGCTTGGCTGGCATTCGCAACCCACGGCGCAGGTGAATTTCGACGGCGTGCGCGTGCCGGTCGACAATCTCGTCGGGGCGGAGGGCGAAGGTTTTCGCATCGCCATGATGGGGCTGGATGGCGGACGGCTCAATATCGGCGCCTGCTCGCTGGGCGGGGCGCAGCGCTGCATCGACGAAGCCGTGCGCTATACCAAGGAACGCAAGCAGTTCGGCCAGGCGATCGCCGATTTCCAGAATACGCAATTCATGCTGGCCGACATGCTGACCGAGTTGGAGGCCGCGCGGACCCTCCTCTATGCGGCTGCCGTCAAGGTGACGGAAAATGCGCCCGACAAGACGCGCTTTGCCGCCATGGCCAAGCGGCTGGCGACCGACACCGGATCGTCGGTGGTCGACCGCGCGCTCCAACTGCATGGCGGCTATGGCTATCTGATGGACTATCCGGTCGAACGCTTCTGGCGCGACCTGCGCGTCCATTCGATCCTGGAGGGCACCAACCAGGTGATGCGCATGATCGTTGCGCGCGACATGCTGCGGCAGGGATGATGGCTGCAACGCCCCATCAGCAGGAGATCGACATGACGGACCCGGTGCTGGCCTTCATCGAAAATGGCGTCGGCCGCATCCGGCTGAACCGGCCCAGGGCGATCCATGCGCTCACGCCCGAAATGTGCGTCGCCATCATCGACGCGCTGCTCGGCTGGGCGAAGGACGACCGCGTGGTCGCGGTCATGATCGACCATCTGCCCGCGCCCGATGGCGATCCCAAATTGTCGCGCGGCTTCTGCGCCGGGGGCGACATCGCCCTCATCGCCAACAGCGCAAAGACGGATTGCGTGGAGGCCGAGCGCTTCTTCAGCATCGAATATCGGATGAACCATCTGTTGTTCGTCTATGAAAAGCCGATCGTCGCCTTCATGGACGGCATCGTCATGGGCGGGGGCGTGGGCCTGTCCCTGCCCGCGCGTTACCGCGTGGCGACCGAACGCACCACCTTCGCCATGCCCGAAACCGGCATCGGCCTGTTTCCCGATGTGGGCGGCGGCTGGTATCTGCCGCGGCTGCCGGGGCGCGTCGGCGCCTGGCTCGCCGCGACCGGGGCGCGGATCGATGGCGCCGATTGCGCCGCTATAGGCATCGCCACCCATTATATGCCGTCCGAAGCGCTGGACGCGGTCAAGGCGCGCGTCCTCACCAACCCGTGGGACCTGACGCTCGTGCTCGACGCCGCCAGCGCCCAGCCGCCCGCGTCAAAGCTCGTCGCGTCGCGCGCCGATATCGACCGGCTGTTCGCGTCCGACAGGGCCGAGGAGATCGTCGCGGCACTGGAAGCCGACGGAGGCGAATGGGCGCAAAAGCAGCTGTCGACCCTGCGCACCAAATCGCCTCAGACGATCAAGGTCGCGCTGCGCCAGTTGGTCGAAGGCGCGGCCCAGCCCAGTTTCGCCGACAATATGGCGATGGAATATGGCATCGCCTGCGCCGTCATCCGCCGCCCCGATTTCGTCGAAGGCGTGCGGGCGGTGATCGTCGACAAGGACAATGCGCCGCGTTGGAACCCGGCGACGCTCGAAGAGGTGAGCGACGCGATGATCGACGCGATCTTCGAACCGCTGCCCGCCGACAAAAGCTGGACGCCCCTGCCCGACGTCGCCGACGCCTGATCCCCAACATCACAGAGAGCCATAACCGCAGAGAGGATGCCGACATGACCCAGACGATCGCCTTCATCGGCCTTGGCAATATGGGTGGCGGCATGGCCGCCAACCTGCTCAAGAACGGCTATGCCGTGCGCGCCTTCGACCTGTCGGAAGAGGCGCTGGCGAGGGCCGAGAGCCATGGCGCGGTGCGCGCGGCCAGTGCCGCCGACGCGGCGACGGGGGCCGACGCCGTCGTCACCATGCTGCCGGCCGGAACCCATGTCGAGGCGGTCTATACCGGCGAGATATTCGGTGCGGCCAGGCCCGGCGCGCTGTTCCTCGACTGCTCCACCATCGACGTCGCCACCGCGCGGCGCGTCAGCGAAGCGGCTCTCGCCGCCGGGTTCGCCATGGTGGACGCGCCGGTATCGGGGGGCATTGCCGCGGCCAATGGCGGCACACTCACCTTCATGGTGGGCGGCACCGATACGGCCTTCGACAGCGCCAGGCCGATCCTGTCCGCCATGGGCAAGGCAGTGATCCACGCGGGCGGCGCAGGCAATGGGCAGGCGGCCAAAATCTGCAACAACATGCTGCTGGGCGCGACCATGGTGGCGACGTGCGAAACCTTTGCCATGGCAAAGAAGCTGGGGCTCGACCCGCAGACCTTCTACGATATCAGCAGCGTGTCGTCGGGCCAGAGCTGGTCGATGACCAGCTATTGCCCCGTGCCAGGCGTTGGTCCGCAAACGCCCGCCGACAATGGCTATCAGGGCGGCTTTGCCGTGGGCTTGATGCTGAAAGACCTCAAACTGGCGGGCGCGGCGGCCGCATCCGTCGGCGCGTCGGTGCCGATGGGCAACGCGGCCGAGGCGCTCTACCAGATGCTCGCCAACCAGGGAGAGGCCGCGCGCGACTTCTCCCTGATGATCGAGATGCTGGAGGGGAAATAGACGCGAACGCGCGCCTATTGGGCTTTCCCCGCCTCCGCCGCCGCCAGCACGCGCAGGACATTGCCTGACCAGATTTTCTGGACGTCCGCCTCGCTGTAACCGGCCTTGATCAGGGCGGCGGTGATCTTGGGCAGGTCGACCACATCCTCCATGCCGACGACGCCGCCGCCGCCATCCCAGTCCGCGCCGATCCCGACATGATCCGGGCCGACGACCTCCAGCGCATGGAGCATATGCTTCATGAAACCGTCAAAGCTCGGCCGGTCGGTATCGGGGTAGAGGCGGTCGATCTCCTGGCGCTTCGCCAGCAGTTCGGCGCGCTTTTCCGCTGACAGTTTCGCGCCTTCGCGCATCTGGCCATAGAGCGCCTTTAACGCCTCCTGCCGCTGAGGGTTCGGCTTGGACGCGCGCAGATAGGCGCCATAGGCGTTCATCTGGATGACCCCGCCCTTGGCCGCCAGCGCCTTCAAATGCGTGTCGTCAATATTGCGCGGATGGTCATAGACCGCCTTGCAGCCCGAATGGGTGAGCAGCACCGGGGTCGTCGAGAGCGTCAGCAGATCGTCCAGCACCTGGTCGCTGCTGTGCGAGGCATCGGGCACGACGCCGATGCGGTTCATTTCCTTGAGCAGTTCCTTGCCCAGCGGCGACAGCCCGCCAAAGCGCGGCTTGCCGGACGGGTCGGTCGAACTGTCGGCGAACTGGTTATGCGCAAAATGGGCAAACCCCACCACGCGGACGCCCATGGCGTAGAATGTGTCGAGCAACGACACATCCTCGCCCAGCGGATAGGCGTTTTCGATCGACATATAGACGATCCGTTTGCCCTTGGCGGCAATGGGCGCGGCATCCTTCACCTCTGTCGCGAGCGCGAAATTGGCGGGATCGGCCGCCACCATATTGCGGATCGACAGGCCGCGCAGGATCGCAAAGTCGCGCGCCTTGCGGAACCCTTCGATCGTCACCGGACCCTGCGGCGTGTAGATCGCCCAGAAGCCGCCATCCAGCCCGCCCTTCTTCATGCGCGGCAGGTCGACCTGCGTGAAATCATGCAGCACGTCATGTTCTTCGTCGATCGACCAGCCGGGCAGGTCGAGCGAGGCCGGCGTGTCGAGATGACTGTCGAGCGTCAGCAACTTCTGATGCAATTGGTAGGTCTGCTTCGACACCACCGGTCCCTGCGCCATCGCGGCCGTCGGGAGCAGCGCCATCAGCGCCGCCCCCATCCTCATCATCCGCATCAGATTTCCCCCGTCAGCGTGAACTGGAAGGTGCGCGGGCTGAGCGGGCGGAAGAAACCGTCGCCGGTCACGGACGAGGAAATGTAGGACAGCGTATCCTTGTCGAACAGATTGTCGATGTTGAACCGCGCCTTCACGCTCTTGATCGGGCCAAAGGTCCAGCCGTCGCCAATGTCGATATAGGCGCTGAACACGGTAAAGCCCGGCACGCTGGACCCTGGCGTGTTGGTAAAGGTCGACCAGCGCTTCGAGGTATATTTGCCCGAGATATTGGCCACCAGCCAGCTGGCCGGCTCGATCGTCACGCCGCCGCCGACGATCCATTTCGCGCTGTCGGGGATATATTTGCCCGCAATCTCGATCGGCGTGGCGGCGGGGATGTCATCCTTGAACTTGGCGTTGTTATAGGTGACGTTGAGGTTGCCATAGGCCAGCCCATTGAGGAAGGCGGGCTTGTAGGTGCCGCTGAATTCGACGCCATAGGCGCGCACCCGGCCGACATTCTGGTAAAATGTCTCGGTCGCCGCGCCGCCGCTGCCCGGCAGGATCGTCGTGATCGACTGGATGCGGTTCTTGAACTTCGTGTAATAGCCGGCGAGCGAAGCATAAAGCTGGCCCTGGTTTGTGCGGATGCCCACCTCCATATTGGTCGAACGCTCCGGCGCCGGCTGCGGCACCAGCGCGCCGCCGGCGCGGATGGCGGAATAAATGTCGTCCATCCCCTTGGGCAGCGCCATATTCTCGGCATAGGAGGCAAAGACCTGGGTGCGGCCGTCAATCTTGTAGAGCAGGCCCGCCATCGGCAGGAACATGTCGCGATATTGGGCGCGATTGACGCTGCGGCCATAGCCCGGCACCGCAACGCCGCCCACCGTCAGATAATAGTCGGCAAAGTCGCGATAGCCATCATAGCGATAATCCATCATCAGGCCCTTGAAGCCAAGGTCCAGCACCAGTTGCTCGTCGGCAAGCTTGAGCGTGTCCTTCAGGAATATCTGGAGCGTATCGCGCTTCGAGCGATAATCGCGCCGCAGATAGACAAGCTCGTCGAGCAGCGGCGCGCCATCGGGAGCGCCATCGACGGTGTTATAGCGCGCCTGCGTGCGATGATATTTGTCGACTTCCGCCCACATGCCGGTTTCGACCGTATTGACGCCCATCTCCCAGTGCAGCTTTGTCGTGATGCCATAACGGTCGCCGCCCACGCCCGACCGGCCAAATTCCACGCCCTTCGGCGCGGTGACGGGCAATCCGACAGCGGCTTGCGCGGTATAGCGGGCCAGCGAATTGGCATAGGTGTCGGGCGACACGCCATAGCCGCTCTTATCCTCCCAATAGAGGGTTGATTCGGCCCAGACGCCATCGGCGATGCCGGCATGGAAGGTTGCGCCATACAGCTTGTCCTTCCGCACATTGATGGCGAGGTTGTAGACCTGCGCATAATTGCTGTTGGAATAATAGACGCCCGGAACGGTCGGTTCGAAGCCCGGCGTCGTGTTCGGCACATTTTCGATATAGGCATAGTCGCGCCCGCACGCGCCCGTCAGGCTCGTGACCGTGCAATTATATTGAGCGCGGCTGAGCGTTGGTGAATCATAGTCGAAAAAGTCGTTCGACACGAATTTGAACCGCGCCCAGCTGTCGCCGCCCAGGTCGGCATGGATCTGCCCTTCCCAATGTTCGCGATCGACCGAACCCGGCCCACGCCACAGGTCGGTGTCCAGCTTGGTGCGGCTGATATAGGCCTTGAGCGGTCCGACGCGTCCGGTGCTGGCGCGAATGAAGGTGCGCTTCATGTTGAAGTCGCCAAAGCTCTGCGACACGAACAGGCCCATATCCTCCTGCGGCGCGATGCTGTTATACTGCACCACCGGCCCCAGCGTCGAATAGCTGGGCAAGGACACGTCGCCAGCGCCCACCGCTGCTTCCACGACGCCCAGATTTTCATTGTCGACATAGCGGAACACCGGACTGCCGCCAAAGGCGTCGCTACGACCGGTCGGGATGCCATCGACCACGAAGCCGATCTGGTCGAGGTTGAAGGCGCGGGTCTGGACGCTGTTGCCGAACTCATACAACCCCAGCGCGCCATCGGTCTGGACGTTGAAGCCAGGCAGCTGCTCCAGCATCTTGAGGCCCGAAATGCCAGACGGCGCGGACAGCAGCGCCTCTCGCGTGACCGCGACGACGTTGCTGATCTTGTCCTCGCCGATCGCTTCCGACGATTGCGACACGCGCCGGCCCGTCACGGTGATCAGGTCTTCGTCGGCCGGGGCCGGCTCCTGCGCATGCGCTGCGCTCAAGGCACCGGTGGCGCTCGCCAGCAACAAAGCAGCGCGCGCGGAACGACGAAGGGACAAACGGACGGACATGAAAAGGCTCCCTGGCTAGTGCGAGCCGATCAGGTGGCGCGACGATCCGCCCCCCCTCTCCCATGGTCGCTGGCCGGGTCTTGGACGCGCCCACCAGTCGCTTCAGTTGCCTGTTGAAACGAGGTTGGCGCGCCGAGCCGCTATCTGTCCGTCATAAATGTGTCCGCTGTTGCATCATGGCAACAAAATCGTCTCAGCGTCCCTTCCAGACGCCCGCGCGCTTTTCGACAAAAGCGGTCATGCCTTCCTTCTTGTCCTCGGTCGCGGTCAGAATCTGGAACAGCCGCCGTTCGGTCAGCAGCCCCTGCGCCAGCCCGGTTTCGAAGGCGATGTTGACCATCTCCTTGTTCACCATCGTCGCCATTGGCGGCATGGATGCAATCAGGGCCGCGTCCTTGAGCGCTTCATCCAGCAACTGCGCCGCCGGCACGATGCGGCTCACCAGACCCGCACGCTCGGCCTCTTCCGCACCCATCATCCGGCCAGTAAGGCACATGTCCATCGCTTTCGCCTTGCCCACCGCGCGGGTCAGCCGCTGCGATCCGCCCATGCCAGGCGCCACGCCCAGCTTGATTTCAGGCTGGCCGAATTTCGCCGTGTCGGCCGCGATGATATAGTCCGCCATCATCGCCAGTTCGCACCCGCCGCCTAGGGCGAAGCCATTGACCGCCGCGATCCAGGGCTTGCGCGTGGCAACGACGCCGGTCTGCCAGCCGGAAAAGAAATCCTCCAGGAAAAAGTCGGCCGCCGGTTTGTCGACCATTTCCTTGATGTCGGCGCCCGCGGCGAAGGCCTTTTCCCCGCTGCCGGTCAGCACGGCGCAGCGCTGCGTCGCGTCCGCATCATAGGCCGCGAACGCCGCAGTCAGGTCAGCCAGCACCTGGCTGTTGAGCGCATTGAGCGCCTGCGGCCGGTTGAGCGTGATCAGCGTCACCGCGTCGCGTTGTTCCACCAGGATCGTTTCATAGGTCATCGCCATCTCCCTTATCTATGTTCAGGACCGCTTTATGGCGGTGCGTCGCGGATCGCCAGCCTTCACCCCCTCGCATTTGTGCCAATGTCACCGGCACAGATGCATGAAATCGCGCTCATAGCTTTTGAGGTGCGCGCCGCCATCGACGTAGAGCGTCTGACCGGTGACGGCGCTTGCTTCCGTCAGATAGAGAACCGCCTGCGCGATCTCGTCGGCCTGCGGCAGGCGGGCGAGCGGCATCATCTCGCCCAGCCGCTCCATCTGCGCCGCGTCATAATCGGGCGTCGCGATGGTCAGGCCCGGCGCGACCGCATTGACCCGCACTCTGGGCGCCAGGCTTGCCGCGCTGGTCCGCGTCAACCCGGCCAGCGCCAGCTTCGAAAGCGTATAGGCCAGCTGGTCGCCATGGGGATGGTCGATCCGCTGGTCCAGAATATTGATAATACACCGGTCGACTGCGCCGGCAGGCACGGTCGCAAACGCCTTGGTCAGCATGACCGGCGCCGCACAATTGACGGCATAATGGCGCATCAGGTCATCGGCGGTGACGGATTCCAGCCGATCCTGACCGAACATCGCCGCGCTGTTGACCAATATGTCGGGCGGCCGTCCGAAACGCTCGGCGACCTTCGCCACCAGTTCCTCCGCGCCTTCGGGGTCGGCGAAGTCGACGACGAAGCCGTCCCATTCCGTCCCCTCCTCCTCCAGCGCCAGCGCCAGGTGGGAATCGAGCCGCGTGTCATGGCTGCCATGGATCGCCAGCGAATGGCCGGCCCGCGCCAGAGCGGCGGTAATGATCCCGCCCAGCCGCCGGTGCCCGCCCGTCACCAGCGCCAGCCGCTTGGCCGCCAGCGGCTTGCCCACCGGCTCCGCATCGGCCCGTGCGCGCCCCAGCGGGCGATACCCCGTTTCCTCCGGTTCGATCATGCGCCGATAAGCTTCAACACTTCCTCGCGCGATTTTTCGTCATCTCGAAAGACGCCCAGCATGCGGCTGGTCTTCATGACGACATTGGGCGTGCGCACGCCCCGCCCGGTCATGCAGCCATGGGTCGCTTCGATGACAACGGCGACCCCCTGGGGCTTCAGATGCTCCTGGATGCAATTGGCGACTTCGGACGTCAGCCTTTCCTGCACCTGCAACCGATTGGCATAGGCGTGGAGCACGCGCGCCAGCTTGGAAATGCCAACGACATAGTCGCCGGGCAGATAGGCGATATGCGCCTTGCCCACGATCGGCGCCATATGATGTTCGCAATGCGACTGGAACGGGATGTCCTTCAGCAGGACGATGTCGTCATAACCGCCCACTTCGTGGAAGATGCGCGAAAGATGATAGGCCGGATCATCCCCATAGCCGCGGCAATATTCGCGCCAGGCCCGCGCCACGCGCTCGGGCGTTTCCATAAGGCCCTCGCGCTCGGGCGCGTCGCCGGCCCAGCGGATCAGCGTGCGAATGGCCTCGCTGACCTCCGCGGGCACGGGTTCCTTGCCTGCGCCAACGGTTTCCGCATCAATGTCACATGCCATGGGCTTTTGCCGCTCCTTTGCTTATCGGCCCCGCATATGGCAATTGGGGTCCAGCCTGACCAGTCCTTTCCACATACTGGACTTGGCATCGTCCCGGTGGCACATCGCGATGCAAACGGGATCGCCTCATAAACATGACATTCGCCTCGCCCTATGCGCACTGAACATATTGCCGCCGTGCTGCTTGCCGCTGGCACATCCTCCCGCTTTGGCGAGGAAGACAAGCTGATGGCCACCCTGCGCGGCAAGCCGATTGCGGCTCATGTGCTGGAAACCATCGCCTCTATGGCCTTTGCCGAACTCGTCGCCGTGACACGCCCGATCGACGAAGCCCCGGTCATCCATCGCAAGCTCGACCGGCGCGGCTACAGCATCATCGTCAATGACCGGCCGCAGGACGGTATGTCGGGCAGCATCGTGCGCGCGGTGCGGCATGTCATGCCCAACCGGGACGTGCGCGGCATCCTCATCTGCCTCGCAGACATGCCCGACGTGCCGCAGACGCACTATAATCACATCTGCCTGGCGGCAGAGGACATACGATCCGTGGTCGCATCGACGGACGGCTTTTCGTCGTCACCGCCGGCCTTTATCGGCCGCAAGCATTTCCCCGAATTGCTCGCGCTGCGGGGCGATCAGGGGGCACGCGCACTGCTGAGCCACGGATTGCAGATCGAAGCGCCAGCCGGTATCCTGCGCGACATCGACACGCCCGACGATCTCGCCACGGCAAGTTGATTAGCTCGACCGAGTCGGGTCGATCCAGCCCTCCCCCATTTCCCGTGCATCCGGCGACCGACTGAGCGGCAGGGAACCGGTCTGCCGCTCCAGCCGGCGACGGACGACCGGGGGTTCGGGACGGTCGTGCAGGGCCTGAATGGCTTCGCTATTGGCAATATCCGCGACGGTGCGGCGCTGATTGTGGCGGATATAATCGAGCCAGGTCGACACATGATAGCGCTCGACCCACAGATCGCTTTCGCCCAGATCGCGGAGCAACTGCCAGCCATGCGCACCGTCGCGCTTGCGGATGCGCTTGCGCTCGCTCATCGCCGTCAGAAAGGGCACGACCGACCCGGCGGGAATGCGATATTCGATGGTGACGATAATCGGGCCGCTGCGCGGTTCGACCGGGACGGCCGTGTCCGGCTCCTGCCAGTCGCCGCGCGGGTCCAGATTGTCGTCGCCAATCTGGGGCAGCGGACGCCACAGGCCCAGTATCGCGGCGAGAAACTGCACTCCGGCCGCGACATAGAGGCTGATGACCACGCCCTGATGTTCGGCGATCCAGCCAAACAGCCAGGCGCCGCCCGCCATGCCGCCAAACGCCACCATCTGATACAGGGCGACCGCGCGCGCGACGACCCAGCGCGGCGCGGACATCTGCACCGACACGTTGAATGTCGACAGCGCCAGCACCCAGCCCGCGCCCGCCAGCATATAGCCGGGCAAGGCCACCCAGAGCCAACTGCTCGCCCCCGTCATCGCCGTTCCGAGTGCCAGCGCAAGCGCGGCCGATCGCACGATGGCCTCGACCGAATAACGAGTGCGCAGGCGGCGGCTGGACAGCGCGCCCAGCACCGCGCCAACTCCGAAGGCACCGCTGGTGACGCCGAAGGTCAAGGCCCCGCCGCCCAACAAGTCGCGCGCGACCAGCGGCATCAGCGCCGAAACGGCGGCGGCGCCCAGACCAAAAATGCCCGCGCGCAGCAGCACCAGCTTGATTTTGGGCGACATGGATACATAGCCAAGCCCAGCCAGCATGGCGACGCCCAACCGTTCGCGCGGCAGCAATTTGGGCGGCAGTTCAGGCCGCCAGCGCGCCAGCACCGCCAACAGGCCCAGATAGCTGACCGCATTGGTGACGAATGCGGCCGCCGCCCCCGCCGTCGCGACGATCACGCCGCCCAGCGCCGGCCCGACGCTGCGCGCCAGGTTGAAACCCATGCTGTTCATCGCCACCGCGCTGGGCAGGACGGCGCGCGGCACCATGTCGCCCACCGACGCCTGCCACGCCGGGCCATTGATCGCAGTGGCGCATCCCAGAAGAAAGGTGAACCCCAGCAGCAGCCAGGGCGTCATCCATCCCGCCCAGGCGGTCGCCGCGAGCAGCGCCGACACCAGCAACATGAACGCCTGGCAGGCGATCATCACCTTGCGCCGCTCCAGATTGTCGGCAACCGCTCCCGCCCAGAGCGACAATAGCATGATCGGCAATGTCGTCGCGGCGGGCACGAGCGCGATCAGCAGGGGCGACGCGGACAGGGATGTCATCATCCACGCCGCGCCAACCGACTGGATCAACCCGCCGAAATTGGACGCAAGGCTGGCAAACCAGATCTCCCGGAAGACCGGAATGGAGAATGGCGAGGCTGGGGAAGCGGAAGCAGGATCGGACACGCCCGTCATGAAGCGCAATCCGTCACCAGCGTCAAACCCGTCATGCGTCAGCCTCTTGATCCCTCGGGTCGGATAACGGGCCGGCACGCTTCCGGTTTCACGGTGCCGGCGTTGACGATTCTTTGCCAAGAGGGGTTCAAAGGTGACACGGAAAGCGACATTCTCGCGATCCATCTTTCACCAGCTTGTCCTGCCGTTACGGCATAGCGGACCGACTAGGACGGCGACATTAGACACTTGCACTTTACGTAAACGTAAATACATTTGCGAGCAGATCCCGTTCATCCGGCTATGCGCCACGAGGACCCCATGGAGAGGGAATGACAATGGAAGCCTATATTTACGACGCCGTCCGCACGCCCCGGGGCCGGGGCAAGGCAGACGGCTCGCTGCACGAAATCACCCCCATCCAACTGGCGACGCAGGTGCTGGAGGCGGTGCGCGACCGCAGCCAGATCGACACCGCCGATGTCGATGACGTCATCCTGGGCTGCGTCAGTCCCGTGGGCGAACAGGGCGCGGACATTGCGCGCGTCGCCGTGCTCAACGCCGACTATGCGCAGACCGTGCCGGGGGTTCAGATCAACCGCTTTTGCGCATCGGGCCTTGAAGCGGTCAACATGGCAGCGGCCAAGATATTTTCGGGCGAAGCGATGTTCGCGATCGGCGGCGGCGTCGAATCGATGAGCCGCGTGCCGATGGCGTCGGACGGCGGCGCCTGGGCGATGGACCCGGCGGTCGCTTACAAGACCTATTTCGCGCCGCAGGGCATTGGCGCGGACGTCATCGCCACCAAGTTCGGCATCAGCCGCGACGACGTGGACGCTTATGCCGTCGAAAGCCAGCAGCGCGCCAAGCAAGCGTGGGACGAAGGACGTTTTAAAAAGTCGATCGTGCCGGTGAAGGATGTGATCGGGCAGGTCGTGCTCGACCATGACGAACATATGCGCCCGGACGCGACGATGCAGTCGCTCGGCGCGCTCAAGCCCAGTTTCGCCGCCTTGGGTGAGGAGATGCCGGGCTTCGACACCGTGGCCCTGCTCCGCTATCCCGAACTAGAAAAGGTCAACCATGTCCATCATGCCGGCAACAGCAGCGGCATTGTCGACGGCGCGGCGGCCGTGCTGGTCGGCAACAAGGATATGGGCGACAAATATGGCCTCAAGCCACGCGCGAGGATCCGCGCCATGGCGTCGATCGGGTCGGAACCGCTGATCATGCTGACCGGGCCGGAATTTGTCGCGGGCAAGCTGCTGCAACGCGCCGGCATGACCAAGGACGATATCGACCTGTGGGAACTGAACGAAGCCTTCGCCTCGGTCGTGCTGCGCTACATGCAGGCGATGGAGCTTGATCATAGCAAGATCAATGTGAACGGCGGCGCGATCGCCATGGGCCACCCGCTTGGCGCGACGGGCGCCATGGTGCTTGGCACCGCGCTCGACGAACTGGAACGGTCCGGCAAGGGCACCGCGCTCGTCAACCTGTGCGTGGGCGCAGGCATGGGCACCGGCATCATCATCGAGCGTATTTGAGAAATATAGTCCGTTCGTCCTGAGTAGCCATTGAGCGACGTCGAAATGGCGTATCGAAGGATCAATGCTTCGATACGGGTCTTCGACAAGCTCAGACCCTACTCGGCACGAACGGAGATGGGAAAGGCTGCATCATGAACACCATCAACTTCACCACCGACGCCGACGGCATCGCCACCCTTACGATCGACGTGCCGAACCAATCGATGAACGTCATCGGACCCGACCTCCTGGCTGACCTCGACGCCGCGATCACGCGTATCGCATCCGAGGACGGCATCAAGGGCGCGGTCATCGCGTCGGGCAAGGACAGCGGCTTCATGGCCGGCATGGACCTCAAATATTTCGGGTCGATGCTCAGCAGCGGCAGCGGGGATCGCCCCGCCCCGGCCGACATTTTTGACAAGGTGTTCGTGCTCAACCAGCTGTTTCGCCGGCTGGAAACCTGCGGCAAGCCCATCGCCTGCGCGATCGAGGGCACATGCGTTGGCGGCGGGTTCGAACTCGCGCTCGCCTGTCATCGCCGCTTCGTGGGCGATAGCCCCAAGACTCAGTTGGGCCTGCCCGAAATCCTGATTGGCCTCTTCCCCGGCGGCGGCGGTTCGCAGCGGCTGCCGCGCATCATGGGGGTGCAGGCCTCGCTGATGTACATGCTCCAGGGCAAGATGTTCCGCCCGGCCGACGCCGCCATGATGAAGGTAATAGACCAGGTCGTGCCGCAGGGCACCGCGCTCGATGCGGCGCGCGAATGGGTGAAGGCCAACCCGAGCGCGCATACGCAGCCATGGGACGTCAAGGGCTTCAAGGTTCCGGGCGGCGCGGGCGGCTTCAACCCCGCCTTCGTGCAGACGATGGCAGGCGCGCTGCCGATGACGCTCAAGCAGACCCAGCGCAACATGAACGCGCCGATCGCGCTGCTGTCGGCCGTCTATGAAGGCATCACCCTGCCGATGGACCGCGCCATCCGGATCGAAAGCAAATATTTCGCCAAGGTCGCCGCCGATCCCCAGGCGTCGAACATGATCCGCACCCTGTTCGTGAACAAGCAAGCCGCCGAACGCGGCGCGCGCCGTCCCAGGGATGAAGCCAAGGCGCCGACGAAGAAGCTGGCCATGCTGGGCGCGGGGATGATGGGTGCGGGTATCGCGACCGTGGCCGCGCAGGCGGGCATGGAGGTCGTGCTGTTCGACCGCGATCAGGCCTATGCGGAAAAGGGCAAGGCCCATGTCGAGGATGTACTGAAAAAGCGCCTCGGCCGGGGCATGACGCCTGAAAAACTGGAAGCCACGCTTGCCCGCGTAACCCCGACGACCGATTATGCCGACCTGGCCGGCGCCGACTTCGTCATTGAAGCGGTGTTCGAGGATGTCGGTATAAAGGCCGAAGTCACGAAGAAGGTCGAGGAAGTGCTGGGCGCCGACACCATCTTCGGGTCCAACACCTCGACGCTGCCTATCACCAAGCTGGCAAACGCATGGAGCAAGCCGGAAAATTTCATCGGCGTCCATTTCTTCTCGCCGGTGGAAAAAATGCCGCTGGTCGAAATCATCCTGGGCGAAAAGACTGGTCCGGCGGCCATCGCCAAGGCGCTGGATTTCGTGGCGCAGATCAAGAAGACCCCGATCGTCGTGCATGACAGCCGCGGCTTCTACACCTCGCGCAGCTTTGGCACCTATGTGCAGGAAGGCGCGGAGCTGGTCGGCGAAGGCGTCAATCCCGCGCTCATCGAAAATGCCGGCAAGCAACTCGGCATGCCGACCGGCCCGCTCGCCGTCAGCGACGAAGTGTCGATCGAGCTGGGCGTCAAGATCATGACCGCGGCCAAGAAGGAACTGGGTGACGCCTATGTTCCGCAAGGGTCCGACGACATCATGGTCAGGATGACCGACGCCGGACGCCTTGGCCGCAAGAATGGCAAGGGCTGGTATGACTATCCCGAAGGCGCGAAAAAGCATCTCTCGCCCGCGCTTGCCGAGATGTTCCCGCGCGCGGCCGAGCAACCCGAGGTGGAGGCGGTGAAAGAGCGCCTCCTCTATCGCCAGCTGATCGAATGCGCCCGCTGTTTCGAGGAAGGCGTGCTGGAGACGCCCGAGGATGGCGATATCGGCGCGATCTTCGGCTGGGGCTTTGCGCCCTATACCGGCGGGCCTTTCAGCCACATGGACACGGTCGGCATCGCCCATGTCGTCGCCACGCTTGATCGGCTGGCGGAGGCGCACGGGCCGCGCTTTGCTCCCACGCAACAGCTGCGCGACATGGCGGCGAGCGGCGCGACCTTCTACAAGCCCGCATCCATGAAGGCGGCCGCGTGAACGGCCTATAAATCTTAACGCCCTTTCGCTAGGTCTCCCCGGCATCAGCTGGGGAGACCTTTTCTTTATGAGCGACAAGCCAATGGTCATGGTTACAGGCGGCGCGGGCTATATCGGCAGCCATGCCGTGCTGGCGCTCAGGGATGCCGGCTATGACGTCGTCGTGATCGACAATCTCGTCACCGGCTTCGACTGGGCGGTGCCCGGCGACGTCCCGCTGGTGCGCGGCGACATTGCCGACCAGCCACTGGTGGAAGCGACACTGCGCGACCATGGCGTGCGCGCGATCATGCATTTCGCCGGGTCCGTCGTGGTGCCGGAGTCGGTCAGCAACCCGCTCAAATATTATCACAACAACAGCGCTAAGACGCGCGATCTCATCGAAAGCGCGGTGCGCGTCGGCGTGCCGCATTTCATCTTTTCCTCGACCGCCGCCACCTATGGCACCCCGGACGTGGAGGCGGTGCGGGAAGATACGCCGCAATGCCCGATCAACCCCTATGGCATGTCCAAGCTGATGACCGAGCATATGCTGCGCGACGTGGCGGCGGCGCATCCGATGAATTTCTGCGCGCTGCGCTATTTCAATGTCGCAGGCGCCGATCCGCAGGGGCGCACCGGCCAGTCGACCGCCGGCGCCACCCACCTTATCAAGGTCGCGGTCGAAGCGGCGCTGGGCAAGCGGGAGAGCGTCAGCATCTTCGGCACCGATTTCGACACGCCCGACGGCACGGGCGTGCGCGACTATATTCACGTCAGTGACCTCGCGGCGGCGCATCTGCTCGCCCTCGAAGCGCTGATCGCGCAGCCGACGCGCAACCATCTGCTCAATTGCGGCTATGGCCGGGGCTTTTCGGTTCTGGAGGTGCTGGACGCGGTCGACCGGGCGACCAACAATCGGATCAAACGCGTCATGGTCGGCCGGCGTGCGGGCGATCCCGGCAAGCTGATCTCGGACAACAGAGCCATTCTAGAAACCTTCCCCTGGACGCCGCGCTATGCCGATCTGGACCAGATCGTCGCCCATGCGCTGGCCTGGGAGCGCCAGCTTGGCGACCGCGCATGAGCGAAACGAGCGTCCGCGCCTTCTTCGCCGCAAACGCCCCGGATGTGTCGATCATCGATCAGGGCGTCAGCACGGCGACGGTCATAGAGGCCGCCGCCGCGCTCGGCGTCGAGCCGGCGCGCATCGCCAAGACGCTGTCGCTGCGTGTGGGGGATCAGGTCGTACTCGTCTGCGCGCGCGGCGACGCCCGGCTGTCGAACGGCAAGGCCAAGGCCGCGCTTGGAGCGAAGCCACGGATGCTGGGCGCGCATGAGGTGGAGGAATTGACCGGCCATCCGGTCGGCGGCGTCTGCCCCTTCGGCCTCACGACGCCCCTTCCCATCTATTGCGACATCTCGCTCCGGGCGTTCGCCACCGTCTTTCCGGCGGCGGGATCGCGCACGGCGTCGGTCGAATTGACGCCCGATCGGCTCGCGGCCTTGACCGGGGCAAGCTGGGTGGACATTTGCACGCTTCCTGACGACGCGGAGTGACCCATGCCGACCGAATATTTCTTCGCCAACGGGGCGCAGGCCGCCGCCGACATCGCCGACCGGATCGCCGCCCTATTGTCTGACGCCATCGCTGCGCGCGGGGTCGCGACCATCGCGCTGTCGGGTGGCCGGTCGCCCCGGCCAGTGCTCGAGGCGCTGGCCCAGGCCACGCTCGACTGGAGCAAGCTGATCGTCACGCTGGTGGACGAACGCTGGGTCGATCCGGCCAGCGCGGACAGCAACGAACGGCTGGTGCGCGACACGCTGTTGCAGGGACCGGCGGCGCAGGCCCGCTTCATGCCGATGAAAAATGAGGCTGCGGATGCTTATGCGGGCCAGCCGGATGTGGAAGCCCGCCTTGCCGCCCTGCCCTGGCCGCTTGATGTCATCCTGCTGGGCATGGGCGATGATGGGCATACCGCCTCGCTCTTTCCGGACGGCAAGGAACTGGCCGAAGGTCTTGCCACCGATGCTCTGACCATCGCCGCCACCCCGCCGGCCGCGCCGCACCAGCGCCTGTCGCTGACCGCGAGCGCGATCCTCAAGAGCCGCCATATCTTCCTCCAGATCAGCGGCGCCGCCAAGAAGGCGGTCTATGACCGCGCACTGGAAGGCGGGCCGGTCGAGGAATTGCCGATCCGCCTCGCGCTTTTGCAGGATGATGTGCCGGTCGAAGTCTGGATCGCCGAAAACTGACGTTTTTCAGTCCGCCGGATCGTGGCTGGAAATCAGATAGCGCCACACCCCGGTCGCATTGATGAAGAGCAGGGCGACATTCTGCCAGCCAATGCCTTCGCTGTTCTTGTCCAGAAATCCCCAGGCAATGAGCGCGATGGAGCTTGTCACGAACAGCACGAAAGCCCATCCGGTGATTCGCCGGCCAAGGTTTAGCGACACGATCAGCGCGGCGAGCGTCGCTGCCCCCGCGCCATAATATTGCAGGACGGTCAATATAGTCTGGCTCATGCCATGCCCAACGCCACGGCCAGCCCCATGTTGCCGAAATTAACGCAGGTTATTCATGAATAAAGTCGCCGACATAGCCCCCTTCCATGCCATCGCCATCAGCCGGGAAGCGCATGCGCTGGAAGAACAGGGCCGCTCGATCCTGCATATGGAGTTCGGCCAGCCATCGACCGGCGCGCCTGCGCGGGCGATCGCGGTCGCGCATCATGTGCTCGACACCGAACCCATGGGCTATTGGGAAAGCACTGCCCTCAAACAGCGTATGGCCCGCGATTATCAGGATCGCTACGCTGTCACCGTCGATCCCGAACAGATCATCCTGACCTGTGGCGCATCCCCGGCGCTGGTGCTGGCGCTCACCAGCCTGTTTGCGCCTGGCGCGCGGGTGGCGACCGCAAGGCCGGGCTATGTCGCCTACCGCAATACGTTGAAGGCGCTCTATCTGAACCCGGTCGAGGTCGCCTGCGGCCCGGCCGAACGCTATCAGATCAGCGCCGACGCGCTCGACGCGCTGGCCCCTGCGCCCGATGGCCTGGTCCTCGCCAGCCCCGCCAACCCGACCGGCACGGTCATTCCGCCCGCTGAACTGGAGCGGATCGCCGCCGTCTGCGCCGACCGGGGCATTCGCATCATTTCCGATGAAATCTACCATGGCCTCAGCTTTGGCGAACCGGCCCATTCGATGCTGCAATATGCGTCCGACGCCGTGATCGTGAACAGCTTTTCCAAATATTACAGCATGGCCGGATGGCGGCTGGGCTGGGTGGTCGTGCCGCCGGAATTGATCGACACGGCGCGCGCGCGGATGGGCAATCTATTCCTGACCCCGCCCGTGCTGGCGCAGCGCGCCGGATTGGCGGCTTTCGACTGTGCGGACGAACTGGAGGGCCATGTCGCCAGCTATCGCCGCAACCGGCAATTGCTGCTCGATGCGTTGCCCGCCATGGGCCTGGCCCGCATCGCCCCGCCCGACGGGGCATTCTATATCTATGCCGATATCAGCCATCTGACCGACGACAGCCTGGGCTTTTGCCAACGGCTGCTGCGCGAAACCGGGGTGGCGACCGCGCCGGGGATCGACTTCGACCCCGTTGACGGACACCGCTTCATTCGTTTCAGCTTTGCCGTATCCACCGACCGGGTTGAGGATGCGATTGCGCGGATGATCCCGTGGTTTCAGGCAGAGACGGGGCGCTAGGCCCCTGGCCTGTCCTACAGGGATGGCTCAATGCTAGACTGAGCGATCAGCTCTTTCCAACAGTCTGGTCCTTGCTCCACGCGCGTGACTTCGCAAAAAATCTCCTATTGCGAAATCAACGCCACAGGTCTCGATCGACGCAAATGCGCGGACCCGCCACGGTGTGAACTTCGCAATCAAGCCCGCCGGTGCGAAGCGCGCTCAGCCGCGTGTCCGGTCAAATTCCTCCATCTCATAAGCGATGGACGCTTCGACCAGCCGGTCCCACAGATCGGCGATGACATCAGCAGGCGCGCCCAGCCGCTCCGCCTCAGTCCGGGCATTGGCGATCACCTGCGCCTTGCGCGCTTCGTCGCGCACCGCGCCGCGATCGGGCTTGATCCGCGCCGCCGCGCGCATATGGGCAAAGCGCAGGTCGAGCAGCGCGACGATCTGCCGGTCGATCTCGTCGACGCCGGCGCGCACTTCGCTCATGCTGGTATAGCTGTCGGGGTTCATGGGCGGGAGGCTTAAGCCCGCCGCCCCGCCCTGTCGAGGGCTTGACAGGCCAGCCCCTTGGCGTCATAGGCCCCGCTTCGCGATTGGCCCTGCATCCCGGTGAAGCGGCGGCCCTGTCCCTGAAATACGGAAAACAGGCGATACCGGGACCAACGTTGTTAGCATATCGAAGGAAAGACATATGTCGAAGCGCTCCAGCGCCAAGTACAAGCTCGACCGCCGGATGGGCGAGAATATCTGGGGTCGCCCCAAGAGCCCGGTGAACAAGCGTGAATATGGCCCCGGCCAGCATGGCCAGCGCCGCAAGGGCAAGATGTCCGACTATGGCATTCAGCTGCGCGCCAAGCAGAAGCTGAAGGGCTATTATGGCGACATCACCGAAAAGCAGTTCAAGAAGAACTATGTCGAAGCCGCCCGCATGAAGGGTGACACCGGCCAGAACCTCATCGGCCTGCTGGAACGCCGCCTCGACGCGCTGGTCTATCGCGCCAAGTTCGCGCCCACCATCTGGTCGGCCCGCCAGCTCGTCAGCCACGGTCACATCTATGTGAATGGCGTCAAGTGCAACATCGCCTCGCGTCTGGTGAAGCCGGGCGACGAGATCACCCTGGGCAAGAAGGCGCAGGAAATGGCGCTGGTCCTGGAAGCGCAGAGCCTACCCGAGCGCGACATTCCCGACTATGTCTCGCCCGACGGCGCCGCCAAGGTCACCTATGTCCGCGTGCCGACGCTGGACGAAGTGCCCTATCCGGTGAAGATGGAACCTAACCTGGTCGTCGAATTCTATTCGCGCTAAGTCCTCGGGACCTGCGAGATACAAAAAGGGCGGCTCCTCATGGGGCCGCCCTTTTTCGTTAAGGGAAAAACCTATCGGGCGCTCAGGCCGATTACCACGGCGACGGCAGTGAACAGCAATATCGCGACCATGATTGCCGCAGCCGCTTGCCGGAACCCTGCCAAGCGCCCAATCCCTAATCTGGTCGAAAACCACAGAGCCTGCACCGCCAGATACCAGCCGGCTGTGAAAAAGCCCAGCAAGGCGCCTGCCATTCGCCCGTGCGACACGTCAAGAATGGGTAGCAATGTCGCGATGCCGGCCATCAGTGCCAGCGGGGCGGTGGTGAAGCACTGACCGTAAAACGGTCGCCGCAAATTGGAATGGGTGAGTTTGAGCCCCTGCCTGCGCAACATGAACACGGACATCAACAGCGCAAACAGGCTGAACAGAACCAGGCGCAACGCCAACAGGGCAAGATCGGTATCGACCAGCGCCTCCAACCCTCTGTTGCTCGTCAAAAGCGCGTTGCGCCCCGCAATCAGAGTTTCCAGCCCATGGGAAATCAGCAGGCTTAGGAACAGGAATAGCGGTGGGCGTATGGCATCATCATATTGGTCTTCGGGCGTGTCCGATACTTCGCGATCAGCATAGGCCATCATTGCCAACGGATGCACCAGCGCGCGCCACAATGTCATGGGATAAAAGACCAGCCAGCCCATCACCGTGTAGAGTGCTTCGTCCAGCGACTCGATGATCTTCATGAAGTCCATGAACGACCTTCCTGCCCTGCGCCCGACGAGCCGAACGACATCGGCCGTTATATATGCAAACGGCTGCAGCTGAGATAGATAATATTATGTTCAATAATGGATAAGGCGGGCTTATCCCGCCGCTAGCTCGACCGCGCGCGCAAACACCGCGTCGAACATCTTGGCCGTCAAACGCCCGGTATTCTGATTGTAGCGCGAACAATGATAGCTATCGATGAGGATGCGGCCATCGGGCATGCGATGCTCGGCCAGATGCGCGAAACGGGCTTTGGGCAATTTGCCGCCCAGAATTTTGACGGCTGACTGATGCGCAATCTGGCCCAGGGCGATGAAAGTGCGCGCATTGGGAAGCGCCGCCACCCCATCGGCCAGGAACGGGCGGCAATTATGGATTTCCGCCGGCTCCGGCTTGTTTTGCGGCGGCAGGCATTTGACGGAATTGATGATGATCACGTCCCGCAGAACCAGGCCATCGTCCGGCCGGCCTCATAGCTCCCTTCGGCCAGCCCATGGCGCGCCAGCGTGGCGAACAGCAGATCGCCGGCATAATCGCCGGTGAACGGCCTGCCGGTGCGGTTCGCCCCCTGCCGGCCCGGTGCCAGTCCGATGATCGCAATGCGCGCCTGCGGATCGCCAAAGGCGGGGACCGGTGCATTCCACCAATCGGGATGCTGGGCCCGGCATTCCTCCCGCAAGGCGACAAGACGGGGACAGCGCGGACAATCATGCGGCGGCTCGGTCGAAGCAAGGGGGCTTTTCACTATCACGCACAGCAGATAGGCGCTGGTTCATGGCGGATACAAGGCCAGATGGCCGCACCCATGTCTACGCACTGGCGCTGGGATCGAACCGGGCGCTGTCGGCCGACCGCACTCCGCCGCGACTGGTCGAGGAAGCCATGGCACTGATCGGCGCGCGGATGCGAGTGATCGCCATGTCGCCCATCATCGACACCCCGCCACTGGGTCCATCGCTGCGCCGCTATGCCAATGCCGCGATTTTGGTGGAAACCCCGCTGGCGCCTCCAGCCCTGCTGCAATGCCTTCAGGACATGGAAGCGCGCCTAGGCAGACGACGCCACCGGCGCTGGGGCGCGCGCACCATGGATATCGACATCATCCTCTGGTCGGGGGGCATGTGGCGGGAACGCCGGCTGACCGTGCCGCACGCCGCCTTTCGCAGCCGCAGCTTCGTGCTGACGCCGCTATCCTTCATCGCTCCGGGCTGGCGCGATCCCCGCAGCGGCCTTGCCATCCGTCATCTGAGCGCGCGGCTCAAAAAAGCGAAACCAAAGCGGCCGACAAGTGGTTGACCATCCGCGCCGCCCCCTTTAGGGCGTCGTCCACCGCTTCGGGGGTCCATAGCTCAGTCGGTAGAGCAACTGACTTTTAATCAGTAGGTCGCTGGTTCGAACCCAGCTGGACTCACCACAGTCTTGTGGAGCGCGATGAAGATCATCTCCACCTCCCCGCTGTATGAAGGCTGGCTCAACCTACGCATGGTGCGGTTGCGCACCGACGATGGCATCGAAGTCGACCGGCATGTGGTGGAAATGCGCCGTGCTGTTGCCGTGCTCCCCTATGATCCTGAGCGCCGCCTGGCCATTACCGTATCCATGCCGCGTACGCCCGTCATGCTGGCGGGCCTGCCCGACATGATGGAGGCGATCGCCGGCATATCGGAGGATGACCCGGCCGATTGCACACGGCGCGAAGCGATGGAGGAAGCCGGCGTCCGCTTGAGCGAATTGGTGCATTTGGGCCAAATCTGGAGCATTCCCAGCGTCGTCACGGAAAAGATCGATTATTTCCTCGCCCCCTACGCCGCGCGGGACCGTGTTGCGGCGGGCGGCGGCCTGATTGAGGAACAGGAAAATATCAGCGTGCACGAATTGTCGCTGGATGCCCTGTGGACCATGATGGCGCGCAAGGAGATCGCCGATGGAAAGCTGGCAATCCTGCTGATGGCGCTGCGGTTGCGACGACCCGACCTGTTCAGCGTTCCGGTCGACTGACCCCAATACTGCGCGCAGCCACATCAATATCGCCATGCGGCAGGCTGAAGCGACAAGCGTCCGATGCGCCGTTGACGCAAATGGCCAATCCACTGGCGCGGTAGCGCAACACCAGCCGGCGGCGTCCAGGCTCTTCCCACTGCCCCACGGTCAGCGGGCTACCCGTTTCATCGAGCCAGTCCACAACGTCGTCGGTCAAGGCGGTTATGCCTTGCAAATCGGCCTCATCCGCCCGCAGCGCTGCCAGAGAAAAAGCCTCCGCCTCAAGGGCCTGATCGCGGCCCTCCCAGTCGATCCAGCTGATCGCGTTGTCCTGAGCATAAGCATTGTTATTGCCCTGTTGCGATCGGCCAAATTCGTCCCCCGCACACAGCATGATCGTTCCGCGCGAACAGAAAAGCGTGGTCAGCAACACCCGCATGTCGCGCTGGCGTGCGGCGCGGATAACGGAATCGTCACTCGCTCCCTCGACGCCATTGTTCCAGCTGTAATTTTCGCCATGGCCGTCGCGATTCTGTTCGCCATTGGCTTCATTATGGCGCGCTGCATAGGCTGTCAGATCAGCCAGGGTGAAACCGTCATGCGCTGCGAGGAAATTGACCGTCCGAGTGCGGCCGTTCGGGAATATGTCGCTTGATCCAGCCAGGCGGGTGGCGAAGGCCCCGATCGTCCCTGCGTCCCCGCGCCAGAAACGCCGCATGTCGTCGCGATAGCGGTCATTCCATTCCAGCCAGGAGTCCGGAAAATGGCCCAGCTGATAACTACCCGGGCCGATATCCCAAGGTTCGGCAATCAATATCCGATCGGCCAGAACCGGGTCGGCCCGCATCTCTTCCAGCAATGGTGCGCGCGGATCAAAGCCATGGTCCAGGCGCCCGAGGGCCGGCCCCAGATCGAAGCGGAAGCCATCGACGCCCGCCTGCTGCACGAAATGCCGCAGCGACGCCAGGATCAGTGCGCGCATCGCCGGTGCGTTGCAGGCGATACTGTTGCCGGTGCCGGTATCGTTGATCAGGCTTCCGTCCGCCGCATGCCGGAATGCGCCGCGCGGGTCCAGGCCGCGCAGGGACAGCGTCGGGCCATCGCGGTCGCTTTCGCCATCATGATTATAGACCATGTCGAGGACGACGCCGATCCCCGCTTGATGCAGCGCGTCTACCGCCTGTCGCAGTTCGGCCATACCGCCCGGCGCCAGCCGGGGATCGATCGCGAACCAGCTGACCGGATTATAGCCCCAATAGTTGGTGAGGCCGAGTGGACCCAAATGCCGCTCGTCGATCCAGGCGGTGATGGGCATGAGTTCGACCGCGGAAACATGCAGGGCTTTGAGATGCGCGATCACGGCCGGATGACCAAGCGCCGCAATGGTCCCCCGCTGCGCCGGCGGCACGTCAGGATGACGCATGGTAAAGCCGCGCACATGCAGTTCGTAGATAAGGCCCCCCGGCGCGAAGAGGGGCGATCGCTGGGTCACGCTCGGCAGCGGCGCCTCGACGACCCCTTTCGGCATGAGCGGCGCGGTGTCTGTCCCGCCCCCTCGCGGCGCGGCCAGTGCCGGATTATAGATGAAGGGCCGGTCGATCGACGTCGAATAAGGATCAAGCAGTAGTTTGTCGGGGTCGAACCACAGACCAGCGGGCGGATCATAGGCGCCATCGGCGCGCAGGCCATAGCGCGCGCCAACGCCGACGCCCGCCGCCTCGATCTGCCAGACACCATCGCCCTTTTGCCTCATCGGCACGCGGGTTTCGCCCCCATCCGCGTCGAAAAGGCAGAGCCAGAGCGCGCTGGCGTCAGGCGCATGGACGCGAAACATCGTTCCGCCCTCCGTGACCTGCGGCGCGCCGGCGCCTATGCTCACGCGGCCTCCGCCAGCAAGTCCCGATACAGCGCCGCATAGCGCGCGGCACTGCTGTTCCAGGATACATCAGCGCGCATGGCGGCCCGCTGCATCGCCTGCCAGATGGGCCGGTTGCCGTGCAGGCGAACAATGCGGGCTATCGCTCCGTGCAGCGCCAGCGGGTCGTTCGGGGCAAAGACGATGCCGGTCGCCGCGCCGGCGTTCACCGCCGCATCATTGGCGTCGATCACCGTATCGGCCAAACCGCCAACCCGCGCCACCACCGGCAGGCAACCATAGCGCAGCCCATAAAGCTGTGTCAGCCCGCAGGGTTCGAAACGCGACGGGATGAGGATCGCGTCGCCGCCCGCCTGCATCAGATGCGACAGGGGTTCGTCATAGCCGATCCGCGCGGCGATCCGGCCGCGATGCCGGTCTGCCGCCGCCAGAAATGCGCCCTCCAGCGCCCGGTCGCCCGACCCCAACAACGCCAGCTTGCCACCCAGCCCGACCAGATGGTCAACCGCATCGATCATCAGGTCCATGCCCTTTTGCCAGGTAAGCCGGCTGACGATGATGAAGAGCGGCGCATCGTCCCGATCAAAGCCGAAGGCCTCCTCCAGCGCCCGGCGATTACCCGCCCGCGCGCCCAATGATCGGCCGCTAAACCGGCGCGGGATCAACGGATCTTCGGCCGGGTTCCAGATGTCGGTATCGACGCCGTTCAATATGCCATGCAGGCGGTCGATGCGCCCGTTGATCAGCCCGTCCAGACCCATGCCATGGTCGCGCGACCGGATTTCCTGCGCGTAGCTGGGGCTGACCGTGGTGATCGCGTCAGCTGAAACCAGGCCGGCCTTCAGATAGCCGACACCGCCATAATATTCGACGCCATCTACGCCCCAGGCTTCCTGCGGCAGGCCGAGCGCGGGAAAGATGTCTGCGGCAAAGCGCCCCTGAAAAGCGAGATTGTGGATCGTCACCAGCTTGGGCACGACATGGGCCGGACCAAAGCGCATATAGGCGGCGGTTAGCGCCGCCTGCCAATCGTGAACATGGACGATGTCCGGCCGCCAGTCCTTGATCGCCCCTTCGGCAATGTCCGCGCCGACGCGAGACAGTGCAGCAAAACGCCGCCAATTGTCTGGCCAGTCCGTGCCGTCCGGGCCGCCATAGGGGCCGCCGTCACGCGCGAAAAAGGCGGGCGCGTCGAGCACCAGCAGGTCCAGTCCATCGAGCTTCGCTGCCAATAAGGCCGCTTTTTCTCCAAACAGCGTATCATAGCGGCGCACCGCTTTTGTCTTGCCCAGACGAGCCAGGACGGACGGGTAACCAGGCACCAGGGTGCGGGCGGCCACCCCCTGCGATGCGAGTGCGGCCGGCAAGGCTCCGACAACGTCGGCCAGCCCTCCCGTCTTGACGAGAGGATAGATTTCCGACGCGACGGACAACAGCTGCATCGTCATGGACCGGTCAAACCTCCAGACGGTCGATCATCGGTTGTGTCACCAGGCAGATGCCGCTGTCGGTTCTGCGAAAACGTTGGGCGTCGAGCGTCGGATCTTCCCCGATGATGAGGCCAGGCGGGATCAGGATACCGGAATCGACCACGCATTTGTGCAGACGCGCGCCCCGCCCTATCTCGCAGCCGGGCATGATGATACTGTCCGTCACGGACGAAAAACTGTGCGTGCGCACGCCAGAAAACAGCAGGCTACGGTGCAGCGATGACCCTGACACGATACAGCCGCCAGCGACCAGCGACGATGTCGCCGACCCGCGCCGGCCATCTTCATTATGGACGAATTTCGCAGGCGGCGTGACTTCCGAATAGGTCCAGAGCGGCCAGCTATGGTCATAGAGATCGAGAGAGGGGACAACGTCGGTCAGGTCGATATTCGCCTGCCAGTAAGCGTCGATCGTCCCCACGTCGCGCCAATATGGCTCCAATTCGCTCTCTGCGCGCACGCAGCTGCTGGAAAAGCGATGCGCCACCGCCTTTCCGTGCTTCACGATATAAGGAATGATATCGCCGCCAAAATCCCGCTTGCTCGTCGGATCATCCGCGTCGCGCCACAATTGCTCGATCAGGAAACGGGTGCGGAAGACATAGATTCCCATCGACGCCAGCGCCGTATCGGGCTGGCCCGGAATGGCCGGCGGGTCCTTGGGCTTTTCGACGAAGTCGGTGATCACGTCGGCCTTGTCCACATGCATGACGCCAAAGCCGACAGCTTCCATGCGTGGCACTTCCAGGCAGCCGACCGTGACGTCCGCGCCGCTGTCGACATGCTGCTGGAGCATCAGTTCATAGTCCATCTTGTAGACATGGTCGCCGGCCAGGATGACCATATATTCGGGCGCATAGGCTTCGATAATATCGATATTCTGGAAGACGGCGTCGGCGGTGCCCTCATACCATTGGCTTTCGGAAATACGCTGGCTGGCGGGCAAAATGTCGAAACTTTCATTGCGCTCGGGGCGCAGGAAATTCCAGCCCCGCTGCAGGTGCCGGATCAGCGAATGCGCCTTATACTGGGTGGCGACGCCGATGCGGCGAATGCCGCTGTTGAGCGCGTTGGACAGGGCGAAGTCGATGATCCGGGCCTTGCCACCGAAATGCACCGCGGGTTTCGCGCGCCGGTCGGTGAGTTCCGCCAGACGACTGCCGCGCCCCCCGGCCAGCACATAGGCCATCGCATCGCGCGCTATGGGCTGATATTTCGTCTGCATCCGCCTCTCCATTCACCCGCCGGCAGGTCGCCCGAATGCGCCCGCCAGCCTGTCAAAATTCCAGTTCGAGCATCAACGTGGCGAAGGGCGGAATGGTGATGTTGGCCCACCCTTCCTCATCAGCCGTCACCGCGCCCATATTGCCGGCACCGCTACCGCCATAATCCTGCGCGTCGCTGTTCATCACTTCCCGCCAGCGCCCGCCGGAGGGAAGGCGCATGCGGTAAGCGTGGCGCAGCACGGGCGTGAAATGACTGATGACGACGATCGGCAGCGCACCGGGCGCGCGCCGCACCCACGCGAAGATCGAATCCGCGCGCGCGTCCACCAGCACCCATTCGAAGCCTTCCGCCTCGCAATCGCGGGCGTGAAGTGCCGGGCGACTGCTGTACAGATGGTTGAGGTCGGCAACCAGGCGCTGCACCCCCCGGTGCGGCGCATGGTCGAGCAGATGCCAGTCGAGCGCACGTGCCTCGCTCCATTCGTCGCGCTGGGCGAATTCCTGCCCCATGAACAGCAGCTTCTTGCCGGGATAGCCCCACATCAGGCCATAATAGGCGCGGAGAGTCGCGAATTTCTGCCAGTCATCGCCCGCCATCTTGTGCAGCAGGGACGATTTGCCATGCACCACCTCGTCATGGCTGAGCGGCAGGACGAAATTTTCGTCAAAGGCGTAGAGCAGCCCGAAGGTGATGTCGTCATGATGGTGCGCGCGGTGCACCGGGTCACGCTGCAGATACCGCAGCGTGTCGTGCATGAAGCCCATATTCCATTTGAACCCGAACCCCAGTCCACCCGCATCGACAGGGCGCGAAACGCCTGGCCAGCTGGTGGACTCTTCGGCGATCGTCATGACGCCGGGATGCGCGCCATAGAGCGCTTTGTTCATCTGCTGAAGGAAGGCCACGGCCTCGACATTTTCGCGACCGCCATGGTCGTTGGGGATCCATTCCCCCGGCTGCCGCGAATAATCGAGGTAGAGCATGGAGGCGACCGCATCCACCCGCAGCCCATCGACATGATAGCGCTCCGCCCAGAACAGCGCATTATTGGCCAGAAACTGCGCCACTTCACGCCGACCATAATTGTAGATGGCGGTGTTCCAGTCGGGGTGAAAGCCCTTGCGCGGGTCGGCATGTTCATAAAGCGCGGTGCCATCGAAACGCGCCAGCCCATGTTCGTCGGTCGGAAAATGCGCGGGCACCCAATCCAGAATGACGCCAATGCCGGCGCGATGCGCGCCGTCCACAAATCGCGCAAAGCCCTCCGCATCCCCAAAACGCGCGCTGGGCGCATAGAGGCCGAGCGTCTGATAGCCCCAACTGGGATCATAGGGATGCTCGCTGATCGGCAGAAATTCGATATGGGTGAAGCCCATGCCCACGACATAGGGGATCAGCCGATTGGCCAATTCATCCCAGGTCAGGAAATGGCCTTCGGCATCGCGCTGCCACGATCCGGCATGGACTTCATAGATGGCGATGGGTTCGCGGCGGGGGTCAGCGTCCCGCCAATGCGCCCGATGCCGGTCATCGCCCCATATATGCGCGGGCGGCGGCGCGACGATTGAGGCGGTGGAAGGACGCAATTCGGACTGAAAGGCGAACGGATCGGACTTGAGCGGCAGCAGCTCGCCATTCACGCCGAGGATTTCAAATTTGTAGGCACTGCCCGCACCGACTTCGGGCAGGAAGATTTCCCAGACGCCCGCATCGCCCCGGCGACGCATGAGGCCCCGCCGCCCATCCCAGCGATTAAAGTCGCCGACGACCGAAACGCGCAAGGCGTTAGGTGCCCAGACCGCGAAATGCGTGCCGCCCATTCCTTCGTGGTGAAGGACATGCGCGCCCAGCTTGTCGAACAGCCGTTCGTGCGATCCTTCCGCGAAATAATGGTCGTCCATCGGCCCCAGCACCGGGCCATAGCCATAGGGGTCGACCAGCGCGTAATCGCTGCCGTCGGGATACCGCGCGACATATCGCAGTGGCTGGCGCTTTTTCACCGACACCTTGCCCCCGAACAGACCATCGGGATGAATGCAGGCCAATTCCCCGACGGTCTTGCCCTCCAGCGTCAGAGCCGTGACGCCTGTCGCGTCCGGCACCATCACGCAGGCGGTGAAGCCCTTGTCGGCCGGATGCACGCCCAAGGTGGCGAAGGGATCATCCTCCCGACCCGTAACCAATCGGTCGATCTGATCCCGCGTCAGCATCGCCTATCTGCGCCCCTGCGTCATGCCGGCAGCTTCCATATGTCGGTCGCATATTCGCGGATCGTTCGATCGGACGAGAACCAGCCCATGCGCGCTACATTGTGGATCGCCTTCTTCGCCCAGAGCGCTTCATCCTTCCACAGGGCGTCGACAGATCGCTGCGCCGCCGAATAGCTGTCAAAATCAGCCGCGACCATGAACCAGTCATGATCATGGATGCCCTGGATCAACGCCTTGTAGCGATCAGGATCGTCGGGGGAAAAGACACCGCTGGCGATGGCGTCGAGCGCCTGTCCGAGTTCTCGGCTCTGGCCGATTACCTCGCCAGGATTATAGCCATTGGCGCGCCTCTCATTCACCTCCTGCGCGGTCAGGCCGAAGATGATGATGTTATCATCGCCGACATGATCGCGCATTTCGACATTGGCGCCATCCAGCGTGCCGATGGTCAGCGCGCCATTGACCGCGAACTTCATGTTGCCGGTGCCTGACGCTTCCATGCCCGCCGTCGAAATCTGTTCGCTCAGGTCCGCGGCCGGGATCATCATTTCCGCCATGGACACATTGTAATTGGGCACGAATTGCAGTTTGAGCAGCCCCCGCACCGCCGGATCGTGATTGACGGCGCGGGCCACGTCATTGGCCAATTTGATGATCAGCTTGGCGTTATGATAGCTGGGCGCGGCCTTGCCGCCGAACAGCTTGACGCGCGGCGACCAGTCGCGTTCGGGGTGAGAGCGAATCTGGTCATAAAGCGACACCGCCTCGATGATGTTGAGCAACTGGCGCTTATATTCATGGATGCGCTTGATCTGGATGTCGAACAGCGCCGCCGGGTCGATCCGCGCATTGACCCGCTTGCGCAACAGGTCGGACAGCGCCCCCTTGTTGGCGCGTTTGACCGAGAGGAACTTCTCCTGAAAGCCCGCATCCTCGGCGAAGCGATCAAGATCGCGCAATGCTTCGGGATCGTCCAGGAACCGATCGCCGATGGCATCACGGATAAGGGCAGTGAGGCCCGGATTGCACTGCATCAGCCAGCGGCGGAAGGTAACGCCATTGGTCTTGTTGTTGATGCGCGCGGGATAAAGGCGGTGTAGGTCAGCAAAGACCGTTTCCTTCATCAGGTCGGTGTGCAGCGCCGACACACCGTTGACGCTGTGCGACCCGGCAAAGGCGAGATTGCCCATGCGCACCCGGCGGCCGCCATGTTCATCGATCAGGGAAATCGCGCCGATCGCGCCGTCATCAAACTGCCCGGACCGGCGCGCTTCCGCCAGCAGCCGGCTGTTCACCGCATAGACGATCTGCATGTGGCGTGGCAGCAGGCGCTCGAACAGCGGCACCGGCCAGCTTTCCAGCGCCTCGGGCAGCAAGGTGTGATTGGTATAGCTGAAGGTGCGGCGGGTAATGTCCCACCCTTCGTCAAAATCAAGCCCATGATCGTCGAGCAGGATGCGCATCAGTTCAGCAACCGACACTGCCGGATGCGTGTCGTTGAGCTGGATCGCGGCCTTGTCCGGCAAGGTTCGTATGTCGCCGAAATATTGGATATGCCGGCGCACTATGTCCTGCAAAGAGGCGGACGAGAAGAAATATTCCTGGCGCAACCGCAATTCCTGGCCCGCAGGCGAAGAATCTGCGGGATAGAGCACGCGGGTGAGCGCTTCGGCACGGTTGCTTTCGGACAAGGCGCCCAGATGGTCGCCGGCATTGAACTTGTCGAGCAGGATCGGGTCGATGGGCTGCGCCTCCCACAAGCGCAGCGTATTGACGCGCTTGCCGCGCCATCCCGCGATCGGCGTATCATAGGGGGTCGCGATGACACGCTCGCCCGGCCGCCAGTGCATCTGATGCGGGCCGGCCTCTTGCCCCTCGGCCGGATCGACGCGACCGCCAAAGCCGACCTCGTAGCTCGCCTCGCGCCGCTCGAATTCCCAAGGGTTGCCATGCGCCAGCCAGTTTTCCGGCAATTCCACCTGCCAGCCATCGCTGATTTCCTGCCGGAACATGCCGTTTACATAGCGGATGCCATAACCATAAGCGGGCACGTCCACCGTCGCCATGCTTTCCATGAAACAGGCGGCAAGCCGGCCCAGGCCGCCATTGCCCAGCGCGGCGTCAGGCTCCAACGCGGCAATGATGTCGATGTCGACACCCAGCGAAGCCAGTGCCGCCTGTAAATCGTCCAACATCTCCATGTTGGACGCGGCATCGCGCATCAGTCGCCCGATCAGGAATTCCAGGCTGAGATAATAGACCCGGCGCCCCTGCGCCTCATAGGTTTTATGGGTGGATTCGATCCAGGCGTCGATCACCCGGTCGCGGATTGCCAGGATGACGGCATGCAGCCAGTCATGGGGCTTGGCGGCAGCGGCATCCTTGCCGATGCGATAGGTCAGTCGCTCGACGATTTCACGGGCCAGCAATTCGGGATCGACCTGCCGCGGCGCGGGCCTGGGAAGTTTGGTCTGGCCCTCAAGGTTCATGGCGTGACGTCCCCCTGCTGAATCACCCATGATGATGGCATAGCCGCAGGACCAGCGCCATCAGCATTTCGGCGGTGCAGCAAGAACTTGTCGCGCGATCTTTCGATCCGTCAGTCGCGCCGTGACCGGACGATCGCTTCTGACACGGCCGCGCGCATTTGCGCCCGCACGGGATAGGCGCTGGACGGCAGAAGCTGGGTCATGAATATCCCGATCAGCCGTTCCACAGGGTCGATCCAGAAATAGGTCGAAAACACACCACCCCAGTAATATTCGCCTTTTGCCAGCCCCATGGCGAAGCCCAGGCCAAAGCCCACACCCTGATAGTCTGCTTCGCTGAACATCGCGCTGGACATGCCTGCCAGATCGCTGCCGCCGGGCAATTGGTTGGTGCGCATCGCCGCGACCGTCTCCTCCGACAACAGGCGCTGGCCATCGAGTTCGCCGCCGCGCAGCAACATGCGTGCGAACCGGTGATAGTCGGCGACGCTCGACACCAGCCCTCCCCCGCCTGAGAAAAAGCATCCGCTCCGTCGCCAATTGCTCCGCGCGCCCAGATCGGCCGGAACCCGCAGGCCGCTTTCCTCCAGCCGCCAGGCGTCGGTCATGCGCGCAGCCTTGTCTGCCGGCAGCACAAAGACGGTGTCCGCCATGCCCAGCGGCGTGAAGATGGCGCGCTCGAAATGGCTTTGCAGGTCCGTCCCCGTCAATCGCTCGATCACGACGCCCAGCACGTCCGTAGACACCGAATAATTCCATCTTTCTCCCGGAGAAAATTCCAGCGGCAAGGTCGCAAGATCGGCAATGAACTGGTCCGAGGTACGCTGTTGCTGAAACTCGTCCAGCCCCATCTCCCGATAGCGCGCGTCGATCGCGGTCTGGCGCTGCAACCCATAGGTCAGGCCCGATGTATGCCGCAGCAGGTCGATCATCTGCATTGCCCGCGCTGGCCGGCTTTCGCATGCATTGCCAACGCGCAGGTCGGCAAATTCGGGGATGAGGTGCGTGACAGGCGTGTCCAGTGCCACCTGTCCCTGCTCCACCAGCATCATGAAGGCGACCGACGTGACCGGCTTCGTCATCGACGCGATACGATACAGGGCATTGGGATGCAGCGGGGTCCCGTCGACCCGCGCCGCGCCGCGCGTCACCGAAATTAGCGGTGCCTCATCGCGGGACAGAAGAAACTGCATGTGGGGCAGCTTGCCGCTCTGGACATAATGTTGATCGAGAAACGTCACGAGCGCATCCAGCCGGTCCGCGTCCATGCCCGCTGCTAGCGCTGCCGCCCTGTCCAACCCGTCAAGCATCCG
Organism: Sphingobium abikonense NBRC 16140; assembly: GCF_001598335.1. Taxonomy (GTDB): domain Bacteria; phylum Pseudomonadota; class Alphaproteobacteria; order Sphingomonadales; family Sphingomonadaceae; genus Sphingobium; species Sphingobium abikonense. The sequence continues at coordinate 13,244 of NZ_BCYT01000012.1, read as the reverse complement.
CATCCCTCATCGCCTTGTCGTGACCTGCGGCGCTAAAGCACGGTTGCGGCAACGTAAACAGCTTGGCGATTGCCAACACCCCGTCGCCCCCTCTATGGCATCCGGCCTGATCGCACGCATTGGACCCAGAACAGGCATGGCCACCGGCCTTTCCGCGATATTCATGACGCACCGCGCCGCGCTGCTGCGCTTTTTGCGCGCGCGCGGCGCGGGCGACGACGCTGAAGACCTGTTGCAGGATATGTGGATGAAGCTGGAGGCCAAAGATCTTGGTCCGGTGGCCGACCCGCTGCCCTATCTCTACCGCATGGCGAACAATCTGATGCTCGACCGGTATCGGTCCTCGACCCGGCGGGAACGGCGCGAGCAGGATTGGGCCGGGGGCGCGGGCGGCGTCATGGCCGATCCGAGCGATGACGTCCCCGTAGACGATCGGCTGATCCTGAACCAGCAGCTGGATGAAGCGCGAAGCATTCTGCGCGCACTGGGGCCAAGGGTCGAACTCGTCTTCCGTCGTTTCCGGATCGAAGGCGTCGGGCAGAAGGTGATCGCCGAAGAATTGGGTGTAAGTCTGACCACGGTGGAGAAGGACCTGCAAAAGGCCTATCGTGCGATGATCGCGCTCAAGCAGAAACTGGATACGGAATGAGCGGCTCGGCGGCGTCAGGCCTATCAAGGGGCATAATAGGAACAGGGCTGGAGCCATGGTGAATGAGGAGGCGCTCGCGTGGGTGATCCGCACGCGGGATCCGGGATTTGACGACTGGGAGGCCTTCACCATCTGGCTGGAGGGCGACCCCGCGCGCGGCCAAGCCTATGACGCCTTGATGGCCCAGGACGCGGAACTGGACGCCATCATCCCTGCTGATCCGGTCACGCTGCCCCTGCCCGCCAATGACATAGCGCCGCCGCGCCGTCTGGTCTGGCGCTGGGCGGCTGGCGGGGCGATCGCTGCTGCCCTGGTCGCCACCGTGTCGATCGGCACGATGAACCGCGCCGACATCTACCGCGTGGCCACGCGGCCCGGCGAAACGCGCCATATCGCGCTTGACGATGGCACAACGATCGATCTCAACGGCGATACGCGGCTTCGCCTCGATCGCAACGACGCGCGTTTCGCCGCGCTGGACCGGGGCGAGGCTGCCTTCACCGTCCGACACGACGCCAGTGATCCCTTCCGCGTCAGCGTCGGCGATGCTGTCTTCGAGGATGCTGGCACGATATTCAACATTGTCCATACCGACAAGGCGACCCGCATCGGCGTGTCCGAGGGCAAGGTGATCTACAATCCGCAGGCGGAGGCGATCGCCCTGCCAGCCGGCCGCGCGCTTGCCGACGATGCGGAGGGCCTTCGGGTCATGGATGTCGCGCCCGCTGCGGTCGCCAGCTGGCGCGAAGGGCGCTTGGTCTACAACAACGCGCCCATCCGCGACATCGGCCAGGATATTGGCCGATCGCTCGGCATTCGCGTAACGACGACCGCTTCTGCGCAGGCGATGCGCTTTACCGGCACGATCGAGCTGGACAAAAATCCGGCACGGTTCTTTTCCGGCGCCGCGCCATTGATGGGGCTTTCGGCCGTGCCAAAGGACGGCGGTTGGATGCTGACGCCAGCATCGTCCAAGGAAGGGAATGCGCCGCAAGACTGACCTCCTTTTCGTCGCCGCCGCCATTACGGCGACCGCAACGCCCGTACAGGCGGCGGAGAGACACAGGATCAGCATCGCTCCCGGCAGGCTGGGCGAGGCAGCGATTGCGCTCGGCCATCAAACGGGGGCCAGCATCGGCATGTCGGACCAGTCGGTGGCCGGGCTACCGGTCAAAGGTCTGAACGGACATATGTCGCTCGACGTGGCATTTAGACGGCTGCTCGACGGCACGAACGTCAGGGCGCGCCGCATTGCCGGCAGCACATGGCGCCTGGAGCGCAAGCCGAACCAGGCGCCCTCGCGACCCCCTGCGGCGCCTGCCATACCCGCCCTGCCCGCGCCCGAAGCCGATCCGGTCGAGATCATCGTTACCGCGTCCAAGCGCGACACGCCTCTGCCGCGCTATGCCGGGATGGTCGAAACGCTGGACAGCAGCGTCTTCACCAGCGCTGAAGCCGCCAATGGCAGCGCGACGCTGCTCGCGCGGATCGCGAGCCTCAGCTCCACGCACGCCGGCAATGGCCGCAACAAGCTCTTCATCCGGGCCATCGCCGATTCCGGCGTGGCTGGCCCGACCCAGGCGACGACCGGCCAATATCTTGGCGACATGCGCCTCAATTACGCAGCGCCCGACCCTGACCTCAAACTTTACGATGTCGGCCGGGTGGAAGTGCTGGAAGGGCCGCAAGGCACATTATACGGCGCTGGTTCCTTGGGCGGCATCATCCGGATCATGCCCAATGCGCCCAATCTGGGCGAATATGGCGGCCAGATGTCGGCAGGTATGTCAGCCACGCAGCATGGCAACCCCGGGGGCGACCTGTCGGCGACATTGAACGTCCCGATTGTCGCGGAAAAGCTGGCGTTGAGACTGGTCGGCTATGGCGTTCAGGAAGGCGGCTATATCGATGACGTCAATCGCGACAAGGAAGACGTCAACCGGGTGCGGACATGGGGCGGCCGCGCCGCGCTGCGTTTTGCGCCGGACGAGGATTGGACCATCGACCTCAGCGGCGTCTATCAACATATTGCCGGCGATGATGCGCAATATGCGACCCGCTCGGTCGGACGCCTGAAAGGCGCGTCGGCTGTCACCCAGCCCTATTCCTCCGACTATCTGCTCGCCAATGTGCGGATCGAACGCCAGTGGGACAATCTGCGCTTCGTGTCCTCCACCGGGCTTGTCCGCCATGACCTCGCCGAAAGCTATGACGCCACCCAGCCCGGCGGCGCACCGGCGCTGTTTCGCCAGGATAACAAAGTCGACATTTTCTCGACCGAAAACCGGCTGGTTCGCGACCTCGACAATGGTCTGGGCTGGATATTGGGCGCGTCCTATCTGCAAAGCATGTCGGACATTCACCGATCACTGACGTCCTTTGGAACAGCCCCGGTCCTACCGGAGATTATTCCGAACGTGCCAGTGTTCGGGCGCGGTATGCCTGCGCCCGCGACCGGTGTGCGCAATCGGGTTAAGGAAGCGACTCTGTTCGGTGAAGCGTCGTTTGAACCGATCCGGGGGCTGATCGCCACGGTCGGCGGTCGGCTGACCAACAGCCGGCTGTCGGGTGAGGCTCTGGACCCGATTGCCGCCCTGTCATCGGCCGACCTCGCCCGCGCCGAGGCACAGGCGGATCGCAATGAGACGATCTTCCTGCCCTCGGCATCGCTGCTGACGGACGCCATTCCCGATGTCACGCTCTATGCCCGGTTCCAGCAGGGTTTTCGGCCCGGCGGCCTTGCCGTCGATGACCAGAGGGTGCGCCGTTACCAGAATGACCGCGTGTCCACCGTGGAGTTGGGATTCCGCAAGGGGATGCCCGGTCGCGATCCGCTCGCGCTCAGCGCCAATGTCGCCTATACCGACTGGCGCGATATCCAGGCAGACGTGACGGACCGGATCGGATTGCCGACGACCGCCAATATCGGCGATGGCCGGATTTATACGGTGGAAGGCCGGATCGTGCTGCGGCCTTTGACGGCTCTGACGCTCGACGGCAGCTTCATCTATAATGACAGCAAACTCAGCCGGCCCGCGCAATTCCTCCGCGCATTGTCGTTTGACGGCGAATCCCTGTCGCTGCCCAATGTCGCCAATCTGGGGGGGCGTCTGGCAGTCGATTATCGGATGGTCTTGGACGGCGACATGGCCCTGCATCTCAATGGCGCGGCGCGCTATGTCGGGAAATCCAGACTGGGCGTCGGGCCTATATTGGGTCAGACGCAGGGCGATTATGTCGACACCAGCCTGACCGCCAGCCTTCGGCACGGTCCGCTGCAATATTCGCTGTCGATCACGAACCTGCTCGACAGCAATGGCAATCGCTTCTCGCTCGGCACGCCTTTCGACCTGCGATCGGACTATTATACCCCGCTGCGTCCGCGAACCGTGCGCTTGGGGCTTGATTTCGCCTTCTGACGATAGCCTGAACATCCATTCATCGCAGCGCCGGACGGGAAGCCCGCTCCGGCGACGTCCCATGCGCACGCGCGCCTTTCACAACAACTGCAGCGCGGCACGCAGAGGAGACATCATGCGACATCTTTTGGCCTGTACGGCCATCGCCCCGGTTCTGGTGGCACTGGCCGGCGCGGACGCGGCGGCGGAAACCCAGATCACGTCAGCGACCACCGCGCCTGTCAGGACGTCGACCGTGGCCAACGGATCGGCGGACGACATCACCATCACGTCGGCCGGATCGATCAAGCTGACCAGCGGCACCGGGGTAACGGTAGACAGCAATAACGACGTTTCAAACGCAGGCACGATCACGATCAACGACGCGGATAACGTCACCGGCATTTTGATCGCGCCCGGCACCACCGGCGACATCACCAACAGCGGCACGATCACGCTGACAGAGGATTATACTGCCGAAGACGATGATGACGACGGCGACACGGATGGCCCCTTTGCAAAAGGCAGCAACAAGAAGGGCATCTGGGTGCAATCGGGCGCTGGCCATAACGGCGACATCACCCATAGCGGCACCATCAGCATCGAAGGCAATGATTCGGCCGGCATCCGTCTGGATGGCGCGCTCACCGGCGACCTGGCGACCAGCGGCTCGATCACGGTGGTGGGCGACAACAGCTATGGCGTGATCGCCAATGACGTGACAGGTGACGTCACCTTGCGCGGCGCCATCAGCGCCACGGGCGAAAACAGCGTCGGCGCGGCGCTGCTGGGCGATGTGGACGGCGCGGTCAAGATCCAGGGATCGATCGTCAGCAACGGCTATCGCTACACCACCCGCCCCAGCGACACCGATATTCTGGACGACGATGATTTGCTTCAGGGCGGATCGGCTCTCGTGATCGCCGGCAATGTCAGCGGTGGCGTCATCTTCGACGTGCCGCCGGTCGCAGGGGACGACGATGATGAAGATGACACCGACATCGACGATGACGGCCTGACCGACAGCACCGAAGGGTCGGCTTCGATCGTGACCTATGGATCATCCGCTTCGGTTCAGGTCGGCGCGGCGGATGTGGACACGACGATCGGCGCCGTGGCCGCAGGTGGATCGGGCTACGGATTGATCGTCAACGGCACCATAGCCGGCTATGGCATCTATGACGGCGTTGACGCCAATGGCCTCGTCATCGGCGGGCTGGGCGGCAATGTCGACATAGCCAAAGGCATATTGGTAGACGGTACGATCGCGGCGGTGTCCTATGACAGCAACGCCACGGCCCTCCGGCTGGGGTCAGGAGCCAGTGCCGGGACGATCGAAGTCAGCGGCGCAATCGGTGCGACGGGCTCGTCGGAAGAAAATACCGCTGCGCGTGCCATCGTGATTGATGCGGGCGCAAATGTCGAACAGTTGATCGTCAGTGGAACCGTGACATCAGCAGCGCTAGACGATGAAGCCGGCACGGCCATCGCCATAGTGGACAACTCCGGCACCGTTTCTGTTCTCAGCAACAGCGGAACGATTTCCGCTTCGGGCGGCGCTTCCAACATTGCGATTGATCTGAGTGCCAATGACAGCGGCGTCACATTGACCCAAGGCAGGACGGACGAAGACGCCAGCGCGCCTGTCATCATCGGTGACGTTCGCCTGGGTGCCGGCAATGACAGCGTGATGGTGTCGGCCGGCACCATCACCGGCAATGTCGCGCTGGGCGCTGGCGATGACAGCATGGCGCTTTCCGGCAGCACCACGCTGACCGGCAATACCAGCTTCGGGACCGGATCGGCCAACCTGACCCTGGCGGACACCGCCGCGATCATCGGCGCCGTCGACTTCGGCAACGGTTCCGGCACGCTGACAATGGGGGGTACGTCCAGCCTGTCCGGAGCGATCAGTAACGCCGGCAATATCGACGTGGTGCTGAATGGCGGCATGTTGAACGCCACCAACGGCGGAACAATCGCGCTGAATTCCCTGGCCGCCATCGGGACATCCACCATCGGCGTCACTATTGATGCAGGGGAAGGAACCAGCACGCTCTACGACGTGGCGGGCGCGGCAAGCTTTGCCAGCGGATCGCAGGTGAAGGTCAATCTGGCTCAGGTCAGCGGATCGGAAGGGGACTATGTCATCGTCCGCGCCGGATCGCTCAGTGGCGCACCGGCGCTCGATACCGAAACCCTGCTACCCTATATTTTCAAGGGCAGCGTGACGGGCGATACGTCCGCCGGCACCGTCACTCTGTCGATTGCAGCAAAAAGCGTCGCGGAACTGGGGCTGAGCGGGTCGGTGGCCCGCGCCTATGACGCGATCTTCAACGCGCTCGACAATGACAGCGACATTGCCGACGCCTATCTTGGCATAGCGGACGGCACGACGCTGAACGCCAATCTGCGCCAGATGCTGCCCGACCATGCCGGCGGCACCTTTGAAGCGGTCACGTCGGGATCGCGCGCGACCGCCCGCATCCTGTCGGATCCCAATGGCATCTACCGCACCAAGGACGGCCGTCTGGGCTTCTGGCTGCAACAGGTCGCCTTCGGCAGCGCCAAGAGCGTGGGCAGCACGGCGTCCTACGACATCAATGGCTGGGGTGCGGGCGGCGGTGTCGAATATCTGACCGATCTGGGCGCATTTGGCGGGTCCTTCGCCTATATTCACGGCAGCGATTCCAGCGGTTCGAACAATGCCGTGGATTCCGATCAATATGAACTGGCGGCGCACTGGCGCGGCCAATGGGGGCCACTGCTGGCCTTTGCCCGCCTGTCCGCAGCCAAGATCAACTTCTCGGGCACCCGCCATTTCGAAAATGGCGACGTGACGCGCACCGCCGACGGAGAATGGGATGGCGATCTCTATTCCGCGACCGCCGGCCTCTCCTATCAGATGCAGTTCAACCGGTTCAGCCTGCGTCCGGCAGTCGGCATCGACTATTACCGGCTCAAGGAAGATGGCTATGCCGAAACCGGTGGCGGCGATGCCTTCAACCTGACGGTGCTGGGCCGCACGAGCGACGAAACCACCGCCAACGGCACGATCACGGCCGGCTATGATTTCGGAAGTCTGAACCCTGCCGACGGCTGGGTCCGGCTGGAGCTGGAGGGCGGCCGGCGTCAGATCATCGGCGGATCGCTCGGCGACACCACCGCCTATTTCAAGGATGGCGACCAGTTCACGCTGGTGGCGGAAGATCGCACCAATGGCTGGACCGGCCGCGCGCGTCTCTATGGCGGCACGGACACCTTCCGCGTCGGCGGCGAATTCGGCGCGGAGGAACAACAAAATCACGTCGCCATCTCATTTCGCGCGACGGTTAACTTCGTCCTGTGACGTCTGATCTTTGAAGCGGCGGGCCACACCCCACAGACCCTCCCGGTCCGCCGCTTCCGCTTCGGCACATATCCCTCCCCAAGGGCGCCGAACATAAAGAGGGGCGTCGCTGGTCCCCCGGCGGCGCCCCTTCTCTTTGCCCATCGGCGTAGGCATAAAAAAAGGGACGCTTAACCAAGCACCCCTTTTGTCATTGCTTTAAATGATCGGATCGACTTAGCCAGCCAGTCCCTTCTTCACCATTTCGTTGACGACCTGAGGATTGGCCTTGCCCTGCATCGCCTTCATCGTCTGGCCCACGAAGAAGCCGAACAGGGCTTCCTTGCCGCCCTTATATTGCGCGACCTTGTCGGCATTGTCGGCCAGCACCTTGGCTACCGCGGCCTCAATCGCGCCCGTGTCGGACGTCTGCTTCAGGCCCTTTTCTTCCACGATGGCTGGCGCGCGCGCGCCCGTTTCCAGCATGATCTCGAACACCTGCTTGGCAATGGTGCCGCTGATCGTGCCGTCTGCCACCAGCGCAAGCAGTTCAGCGCCCTCCTCCGGCCCGACCGGACTTTCTTCCAGCGACTTGCCCAGACGATTGAGCGCGCCATAAAGCTCCGACAGCAGCCAGTTGGCCGACGCCTTGGCGACTTCGCCCTCGCTCTTCTTCTGGATGCGCGCGCCTTCGGCCAACAACGCTTCAAACCAGCGCGCGGTGTCGGCGTCGGCGGTCAGGGTCGTCGCATTATAGGCGGACAAGCCCAGATCGTTCACATAGCGCGCCCGCTTGGCGTCCGGCAGCTCTGGCAGCGACTGGCGACATTCCTTCAGGAAAGCCTCGTCCAGTTCCAGCGGCAAAAGGTCAGGATCGGGGAAGTAGCGATAGTCGTGCGCATCTTCCTTCGACCGCATCGAGCGCGTTTCATTGCGATCCGGGTCGTACAGGCGCGTTTCCTGCACCACTTTGCCACCGGCCTCCAGCACGTCGACCTGGCGGCTCGCCTCATGCTCGACCACGGCCATGACGAAGCGGACGGAGTTCACATTTTTCGTTTCGGTCCGCGTGCCGAACGGCTCGCCAGGTCTGCGCACGGAGACGTTCACGTCGGCGCGCATCGAGCCCTGGTCCATATTGCCGTCGCACGACCCCACATAGCGCAGGATCGTCCGCAACTTCGACAGATACGCCCCGGCTTCGGCGGGAGAACGCATATCGGGCTTCGACACGATTTCCATCAATGCCACGCCCGACCGGTTGAGATCGACATAGGAGCTGGTGGGGTGCTGATCATGCATCAGCTTGCCAGCATCCTGCTCGACATGGATGCGCTCGACGCCGATGCGCTTGGTGCTGGTTTCGGGGTTTTTCTCATCCAGCACGATGTCGATCGCGCCCTCGCCGACGATCGGGTGATAGAGCTGGCTGATCTGATAGCCCTGCGGCAGATCCGCGTAGAAATAGTTCTTTCGGTCGAAGCGCGACCATTTGTTGATCTGCGCGTCGATCGCCATGCCGGTGCGCACCGCCTGGCGGATGCATTCGCGATTGGGCACAGGCAGCATGCCGGGCATGGCCGCGTCGACCAAGCTGACCTGCGTATTGGGCTCCGCGCCGAACGCCGTCGCCGCGCCTGAAAACAGCTTGGCGTTCGACGTCACCTGCGCATGGACTTCAAGGCCGATCACGACCTCCCATTCACCGGTTGCGCCCTGGATGCGATAGGTTGATTCAGTCATCTTTTCACACCGTCATCCCAGCGAAGGCTGGGATCTTTCTCGTATGTCGTGCCACATCGCCTAAGATGCCAGCCTGCGCTGGCATGACAATGATTGCTTACCACCACTTGTCCGGCCGCGCCGTGAAGCCGGCCCGTTCTTCCAGCGCCAGCGATGCGTTCAGCACCGTTTGCTCGTCCAGCGCCTTGCCGATGATCTGCAATCCGATCGGCAACCCCGCCGAATCCAGCCCGCCCGGCACCGCCATCGCCGGCAGCCCTGCCAGCGAAGCCGGCACGGTAAAGACGTCGTTCAGATACATGGCCAGCGGATCGGCCTGCTTCTCGCCCAGCGCGAAAGACGCGCTCGGCGCGGTCGGCGTCAGAAGCAGGTCGCACTTTTCGAAAGCCAGTTCGAAATCACGGGCGATCAGCGCCCGGACCTTCTGCGCCTGCGTATAATAGGCGTCGTAGAAGCCCGCCGACAGCACATAGGTGCCGATCATGATGCGGCGCTTGACCTCCGGCCCGAAGCCGGCGGCGCGGGTCGCGGCATACATGTCCTGCAAGCCCGCCCCATCGGGCAAGTCGCGCTGGCCGTAGCGCACGCCATCATAGCGGGCGAGGTTGGAAGAGGCTTCGGCTGGCGCGATGATATAATAGGTCGGCAGCGCATATTGCGTATGCGGCAACGACACGTCCACGACTTCGGCGCCGGCATCCCTCAGCCATTCGATGCCGCGATCCCACAAGGCGGAGATTTCCGGGTCCAGGCCTTCGGGGCGATATTCCTTGGGAATACCGACCTTCTTCCCCTTGAGGTCGCTCGACAAATTCGCTTCCCACTGCGGGACGGGAAGGTCGAGACTGGTCGAATCCTTGGGGTCAAAGCCCGACATGACTTCCAGCAGGATGGCGTTGTCGCGCACCGTCCGCGCCATCGGCCCCGCCTGGTCCAGCGACGAAGCAAACGCCACGATGCCCCAGCGCGAGCAGCGGCCATAGGTGGGCTTGATCCCGCTGATGCCGGTGAAAGCGGCGGGCTGACGGATCGATCCGCCGGTATCGGTGCCGGTCGCCGCCGGGCACAGCCGCGCGGCGATGGCCGAGGAGGAGCCGCCCGAGGAGCCGCCGGGCGCCAGCGCCGCATTATCGCCGCCGCCTCGCCGCCAAGGCGAGATGACATTGCCATAATAGCTGGTCTCGTTCGACGACCCCATGGCGAACTGGTCGAGGTTGAGCTTGCCCAGCATTCCCGCGCCCGCCGCCCACAGCTTGCCGGACACGGTAGACTCATAGGTTGGGACGAAGCCTTCCAGCATGTGGCTGGCGGCGGTCGTCTGGACGCCCTGCGTGCAAAACAGGTCCTTCATGCCGATCGGCACGCCGGCAAGCTGACCCAGCGTTTCGCCGGCGGCCTTCGCCTTGTCGGCGGCGTCGGCTGCGTCCAGCGCTTTTTCCGGCGTTTCCACGATGAAGGCGTTGAGCGCCTTGGCCGCGGCGACATTGGCGTTGAACGCCTCCGCCACCTCGCGCGCCGAAAAATCGCCGGCGCGGAATCCGTCGCGAATGTCGGCTACGGTAAGATCAGTCAGATCAGTCAAAACTCTAACCCCGTTCGGGCTGAGCCTGTCGAAGCCCAGTCCTTCCTTGAAGAATAGTGCAGCCCTTCGACCAATTCATGGCGAATGGCGACAAAGAAGGTCACTCGATCACCTTGGGCACCGCGAAAAAGCCATGTTCGGCCTGCGGCGCGTTGGCCAGCACCTTGTCGCGCACATCGCCATCGGTGACGACATCGTCGCGCAGGCGCTGCTGATTGGGGATCACGGCGGTCATCGGCTCAACGCCGGTCACGTCCACCTCGCCCAGTTGCTCCACCCAGCCCAGAATGTTGTTGAGTTCGGGCACCATAGCCTCCGCCTCGGCATCAGTCACGGAAATGCGCGACAGGCTGGCGATCTTTTTCACGGTCTGAAGGTCTATCGACATGGGTTGCCGCTACCATCGGCACCGCCCGCCATCAAGCCGCTTTCGCGCCTCTTGCGCGGGTACCTTCCTTGCGCCAGACATGAGGTGGCAAGGGAGCGCAATGTTCCAAAAGGGCGGGGAGAAAAGGGTGGCGCGCAAATTCCTCTATGTCGTCGCGGCGTTGGTCGTGCTGGCGATCGGCGCGAGCGCGGTCTACGCACTTTGGGGAAATGCGCTGATCCGCGCCGTGATGGTGCCACGCGAGCCTTTCGAACCGCTCAAGCCCCTGCCGGCTGATGCCTATGCCGACGCGACGATGTGGATCGCGCGACCGGACATAGCGAAGGACAATCCGGCGCTCTGGACGCCTGCGGGCACGCCCGTTTCCAAGGAACGGGGCCAGGCGGCGGTCTTTTTCATCCATCCCACCAGCTACATCACCACCTTCGGCAGCGCGCACTGGAACGCTGCACTGGACAATGCGGAGGCCAACGCCACCGCGCGCCGCTTTGTCGCCAGCCAGGCCAGCGCCTTCAACGGTGCGGGCGCCATCTGGGCGCCGCGCTATCGCCAGGCCAATTATGGCGCGTTCCTGACGCAGGGACCGGAAGGCGACAAGGCGCTGGCGGCCGCCTATGGCGATGTGCGCCAGGCCTTTGCGGCTTTCCTCAAAGCCAACCCGCAAGGCCCGCTGATCCTTGCCGCCCATAGCCAGGGCTCGCGTCACCTACTGGAATTGCTGCGGAACCAAGTCGCGGGCAAGCCGATCGCGGACCGGATCGTCGCCGCCTATGTCGTGGGCTGGCCCGTTTCGATAGAGGCGGACCTGCCCGCGCTCGGCCTGCCCGCCTGCGCGCGCCGCGACCAAGCGCATTGCATCGTCAGCTGGCAAAGCTACGCCGAACCGGCCGACCCCTCCGCCGTGGTCGACAGCTTTGAGCGCAAGAGCGGCTATACCGGCCGGCCGCGCAAGGGCACGCACATGCTCTGCACCAACCCCATTACCGGCGCCTTCAACGGCCAGGCGCCGGCCAGCGCGAACAAGGGGACGCTCGACGCTCGCGAAGAAGGCCAGCCGCCCAAGCTGGTCCCCGGCATCGTGCCGGCGCGCTGCGATACCAGTGGCGTGCTAATGATCGGGGAGCCGGTCGACATGGGGCCCTTCACCCTGCCGGGCAATAATTACCACGTCTATGACTATAGCCTGTTCTGGGGCAATGTGCGGGAGGATGCGCTAAAAAGGCTGGCGGCCTTTCGCGGCGAGTGACATTCGCCGCGATCGGTGACACAGGCACCGCCATGACAGTGGTGACGACAGATCGCGCGGCCTTCCGACAGGCTTTACCCCATGGCGGGCGGCTGATCGGCATGGATGTCGGCACCAAGACCATCGGCCTAGCACTCTGCGACGCGGCCTGGACGATCGCCAGCCCCGCCTACACCGTTACGCGCGGCAAATTCGGCAAGGACAAGATCGGCCTGGCCGCCTTCATCGACCAGCAGCAGGTGAAGGGCGTCGTCATCGGCCTTCCCCTCAACCTCGACGGCAGCTTCTCCCCGCGCGCGCAGGCCAGCCGCGCCTTTGCGCACAATATCGCCGACCTTGGCCTACCCATCCTGCTCTGGGACGAGCGCTGGTCGACGCAGGCGGTCACCCGCACCCTGCTGGAAGCCGACGCCAGCCGCGCGCGCCGCGACGAGCTGGTGGACAAACTCGCCGCCAGCTACATCCTTCAGGGTGCGATCGACGGGCTGGTCGCGGGACTGGAATAGGCGTCTTACGGCCCGCTCCCATTCGCTCATGCTTCGAAGGCCGTGAGGATCGGGCACGGCCCTTCCTCCGTTTCATGGCACTTCCGGGCAAGCCGCTCCAGCGCGGACCGCGCCTGTTGCAACGCCTTGATCCTGGCGTCCAGCGCGGCGATCCGTTCGGCGGCCAGTTCGCGCGCCCGCGCCCGATCCTGCCCGGCGTCCAGTTCCAGCAATTCCGCTATTTCATCGAGCGTGAAACCAGCCGCCTGCGCGGACCGGATGAAGCCCAGCCGCCGCACATCCTCCGCGCCATAGCGCCGCACGCCTTTCCCGCGCGGCGGCGTCGCGATCAGCCCGCGGCGCTGATAATAGCGGACCGTCTCCACATTGACGCCGGCCGATCGAGCGAGCCCGGAAATCGTTTG
>NZ_BCYT01000011.1 GCF_001598335.1 Sphingobium abikonense NBRC 16140 | reverse complement strand
AACAAGGAGCAGCAGGATAGCGACCGCTAGTTCCTATTCACTGCAACTCGATTTTGGCATGATTGCTGGCTCACTTTTTACTGATTTGCCCTGCTGGTTGCGCGAGCCGGCGCGCCAAGCTGCGACTATCAAATAGATACCTGCGGCAATCATCGGCACGGTGAGCCACTGACCCATATGAAGCCCTGTTCTGGCTGTGAAGCCGACAAGCTGGGCATCCGGCTCCCGGAAGAATTCGACAATGAAGCGAGCGAGCCCATAGCCAAGAAGGAACACGCCGACGAGCATGCCAGGGCGACGTCGGGCGTTGGTAAACCAGAAAAGGCACGCGAGCACGGCAAACAAGACCAGTCCTTCCAGCCCGGCTTCGTAGAGCTGGCTCGGGTGACGCGCGAGGCCATCGCGACTTCCGGGGAACACAATCGCCCAAGGCACATCGGTGGGCTTTCCCCAAAGCTCACCATTCACGAAATTAGCGAGGCGGCCGAAGAACAGGCCGATCGGCACGGTGCAGGCGACATAATCATGGACCCGCAGCCATTCGAGGCCGTGTCGTCGCGCGAACAGGATCAGCGCGAGCGAGACGCCAGCTGCACCCCCGTGGAACGACATGCCGCCGTCCCACAGCTTGAGGATTTGCAGGGGGTCGAAGATCATCTCAGGACCGTAAAAGATCACATAGCCGAGACGGCCACCGAGGATAACGCCCAACGTCGCGTAGAACACGAGATCGTCGGCTTGTGCGCGGTTCATCGGGGCCGCTGGTTGGGCCAGCAGCCGCAGCAGATACCACCACCCGGCAATGATGCCGGCGATATAGGCCAGCGAGTACCAGCGGATGTCGAGCGGGCCTATGGAGATGGCTATCGGGCTCAATCCGAGGCTGGCGAATGCGATATGGCTATCCAAGGATTGTATCCTGCCTGCGAGAAGCGGCGCTCGAGCGCGCCATGGGTTATTCCGGTGCGATTGAAGCGCCGGCATCCTTGAGCGCCGCAAACCCGCCGGGGACGTGGGCGACATTCTCCACGCCCATCTCCTTGAGTGATTTTGCGGCCAGCGCCGAGCGGGCGCCGGACCCACAATAGAGCACCAACCGCGATCCACTGGCGAGTTTGGCATTGTGGGTGGGGCTTTCAGGATCGACCTGGAATTCCAGAAGGCCACGCGGGACATGCACCGCACCAGCCACCAGCCCCGATTTTGCGACTTCCCCTGGCTCGCGGATGTCAACGAACTGGACCTTGGGATTGCCGACAAGTTTGGCTGCATCGTCAGGCGCGATAGTTTCGACAATCGCATTCGCTTCGGAAACGAGTTGTTTCGAGGTGCGTGTTGGCATCGACTTTCTCCTGTAAATGAACCTGTATCGGATGGCTCAGCCCTGCTCGGACTTGCCGCCTATCTGGCGCAGCATTTCCGGCAAATCTGTCGGGCAATCACCGCAAAGCTTGTTTGCCGGAACGGCAACGTCGATCTTCTTTGGGTAGGGAAGATCGAGAGCGGCCATGATCGCGACGAATTCCTGAACGGTCTTGCCCGCAAGGCGCGGGTTCCGTTCACGCTCCTGCGCCACTGTCGTGATGTGGCGATGATTGTAGTCGTGAGCCGGGTAGATCAGACCATCGCCCGGCAGCGTGAAAATCTTCTGCGTGACGGAGTGATAAAGGGTGGCGGCGTCACCGTTTTGGAAGTCGGTGCGGCCACAGCCGTCGATTAGCAGGGCGTCGCCGGTGAAGGCGCGAAGACCATCGGGCTGCTCAACCAGGTAGGTATGGTGGGCGTCGGTGTGCCCCGGCGTAAACAGCGGCTGAAGCTTGAGCGCGCCGACAGTCAAAGGCTGGTCCTCGGCGACCCCCACGTCAGCACAGGGAAGGCCGTCCATGGCGGGGTACGCGATCTTGGAGCCGGTAAGGCTGCGCAGATAGCAGGCCGATGTGACGTGGTCCGCATGCACATGCGTCTCCAACGTATAAGCCAGTTCGAGATCCAGTTCCTGAAGCGCGGCAAGGTCGCGTTCGATCGTTTCGAGGACAGGATCGATCAGGACGGCTTTGCGCGTCTCCGGGCAACCGAGGAGGTAGGTGTAGGTCGAGGACTCCGGCTCGAACAACTGACGAAAGATCATGATCGGTCTCCAATGGTGTCTAGCCGCCGATCCCGCCCAGGCTGCGGAACAGCATGTAGGCGGCCACGGCCAGCAGGACGAAAGCGAAGATGCGGGTGAGCAAGCCCTTATGATCGGCGAGCCGGATGGCGGTTTGCATGCCGGCGACGCCGCCAGCGACCCCGCCAGCGATGAAGAAGCCGGCCACGCGCCAATCCACGAGTCCTGACAGGGCATAGTTGAGGGCTGTCGCCGATCCGAACGTTCCCACCGAAAACAGCGACGATCCGACCGCGTTGAGGATGGGCATGCCGCTGCCGAGCATGATGCCGGGCACAATCAGGAAGCCGCCGCCGATGCCGAAGAACCCTGACAGGAGGCCGGCGAGAAGGCCGATCGCCACGAGCCGCACAGCGATGGGGCGCGTGATCCGCACGCCCGGGTCGCCGCCGCCGGATTTGCCGCGCAGCATGGAAACCCCCACCACGATCATCACGCCTGCGAACAGCACCAGGAGATGCTGACCCGCCACCATCTTGCCCAGGGTGGAGCCGATCAGGGCGCCTATGACGCCCGATGCCCCGAAGACGAGGGCGCAGGGCCACTTCACGGTTCCGGCCCGGGCGTGCTGGATCAGGTTGGCGAAGGCATTGGCGGCCACCGCCAGCGCGCTCGTGCCGATCGCGACGTGCGGGTCCTTCATGCCCACGACATACAGCAGCAACGGCAGGGCAAGGATCGAGCCGCCGCCGCCGATCACCCCGAGGGTAAAGCCGACGACGACACCGGATATGAGCGTGAGGATGTCGACCGGCGTCATGGGTTTGCCCCGGGCCTGGCTGCGCGATAACGTTCCTGAAGGGCGAAGACGCCCATGCCCGCCAGCATCGCCACGACGAACACCAGCGCCGCCGGCGCTCCGAGGCTCAGGGCGACCAGGGCCGGACCAGGGCAGTAGCCGACGAGGCCCCATCCGACGCCGAACAAAGCCGCGCCCGAGAGAAGCTTCTTGTCCAGGGACCGGGACGATGGCCCATTGAACGCCGGTGCGAAAAGCGGAGCATCGCGCCTTCGGCCGAGTGCAAATCCCAACGCTGAAACCATGACGGCCGAGGCCAGCACCAAGGCAAGGCTCGGGTCCCACGACGGCGCGGCGACATCAAGAAACGCCAGAACCTTGCTGGGGGCTATCATGGCGGAGACGATCAGGCCGAAGCCGAAAATGAGCCCCGAGGCGAGCGCGATGAGCAGCTTCCTCATTGCTCAGAGTCCGATGACGTGTCGGGCGACGTACACAGTCGCGGCCGCTGTGATGAGGAAGACGCCTGTCGCGGCGAGCGAGCGGGGCGAGAGCCTCGCTATTCCGCAGACGCCATGCCCGCTGGTGCAACCACTCCCGAGCCGAGTCCCAAATCCCACCAGAAGGCCGGCTGCGATCACGACGGCGACTGGGGCCGGCGACGTGAGGTCCGGTAGCAGGCCGCCCGCCGCCCGGTAGAGCAAGGGCGCGGCGAGCAGGCCGACCAGGAATGTTGCGCGCCAGGCCATCTCGCCGCGGACAGGCGCAAGCACCCCGCCGACGATGCCGCTGATTCCAGCGATGCGCCCATTGGCGATCCACAGGAAGGAAGCCGAGAGGCCGATTAGCGCGCCGCCCACGATGGCCGAGAATGGGGTGAAACCCTCCATCGTCAGGATTCTCTGCTCTCAGCTTCGTCACCGGCGCAAAAGAGTGCGTAGAGTTCCGTCAGGATCGGCAGCACGCGCTCGGACGTGATGCGGTAGAATATCGTCGTTTTCTCCCGCCGTGTTCCGACCAGGCCTTCGTCGCGCAGCGTGGCCAGATGGCGGGACAAATTCGACTGTGTCAGTCCGAGGCGTTCGCCCAGATCGGTTACCGACAACTCCCCGCCGAGCAGGCTGCACAGGATCATCAGACGGTGCCGGCTCGCAAGCGAACGGAGGAACGCTTCCGCTTCGCCGGCCTTTTCCTCCAGAAGCTCCGGAGACATTTTAACGAGGGAAGGTGGCACAGTTGCTCCAAACATCTTATATGTAGCATATATGATGGAGTGGTGTTCGATCAAGCGCCAGCTAGGAGGTTCCCCCCGTGAGCTACTATTTCGCCAAGCCATCGAGGCTCCTTCGAAGCGCCGGAGTGCGAGGTAACCCCATGCTGATCGACCAGGCTGTCCGTATCGCTTCCGAGCTGCGCTGCACGCTGGGACAGATTTAGATGCTCGATCGACGTTCGCTGTTGGCTGGCGGAGCGGCATTGTTCGCAACCACCGCTTGCTCGCGCTCCACGCCGGGCCTCGGCGGGGGAGGTGCAAACCCGCTTCCGATGCCGCCGCTGTTGGACGCACGGCCTGGCCGCTCATTCGCGCTACGGGTCCAGTCCGGAACGACTTCATTTTATCCAGGCCGGCCGAGTGACACGCTCGGGTATAATGGCAGCTATCTCGGACCGACGATCAGGGTGCGCCGTGGCGACGACGTGGCGGCTGTCGTGACCAACGGGCTCAACGCGGACACGACTGTGCATTGGCACGGGCTTCTGATCCCCGGAGAGCTGGATGGCGGCCCCCATCAGATCATCGCGCCGGGCGCGACCTGGCGGCCCACGCTCCCGATCCGGCAGCCCGCAGCGACCCTCCTTTATCACTCACACGTCCATGGGTTGACGGCCGAGCAAGTCTATTCGGGCCTGGCTGGGGCGTTGCTGGTAACCGACGACGAAGAGCAGGGCCTGGGGCTCCCGTCAGAATATGGCGTGGACGATCTGCCCCTGCTCATCCAGGATCGCCAGTTCGAAAATGGTCGCCTTGTCATGCCAGGCGGCATGATGGTCGCCATGCAGGGCCGGCGCGGCGACACGATCCTTGTGAACGGCGCGGTGAATCCGCTGGCGGCGGTGCCAAATCGGTTGGTTCGCCTGCGGCTCGTCAACGCATCGAACGCGCGGATTTATGAGCTGTCGTTTTCCGATCGGCGGAGCTTTCACTGGATCGGAACCGAAGGGGGGCTGCTCGAACACGCAGTGGCATTGGAAGCCATAACCTTGGCGCCGGGCCAACGTGCCGAGCTTCTCGTGGACTTCACGGACGGTAGGTCCGCCTCGCTGGTGACGGCGGCTGATACCAACAGCTCGATGATGGGCGGCATGGGTATGATGGGGCGTGGCGCCCGAAGGACCGATGCCGCGGCACCAGCGACCGTGCTGCGGTTTGAACCACGGCCGTTGGGACAGGCTCGTGCCAGCGGCGTCGTGCCGACCCTTCTGGCATCACGAACTGGGCCCGACGCCAGCAAGGCGGTGCGCCGTCGCCGTCTGAGCCTCAACATGGGCATGGGCGGCATGATGGGCTCAGGAAGCGGCGGTGGCGGCCTTACGATCAATGGCAAGCCATTCGACATGAATCGCATCGATGAGACGGTGAAGCTAGGCTCCACCGAAATATGGGAGGTGTCTGGCGAAATGATGCGCCACCCGATCCATATTCACGGCGTCCACTTTGATGTTCTCACCCGCGGTGGCGGGCAGCCCGATGTTCTCGACCAGGGGCCGCGCGACACGGTCCTCGTCAAGGAACCGGTGGAGCTTCTCATCCGATTTGATCAGCCGGCCAAGAGCGCTCCCTTCATGTATCACTGCCATATCCTTGAACATGAGGATAATGGAATGATGGGCCAGTTCAGTGTTGCGTAGGCGTAGGCTCCCACTTCTGGAGAGTTTATGCAGCGCCTACCGTCCAACAGGAGAG
This sequence comes from Sphingobium abikonense NBRC 16140, assembly GCF_001598335.1. Taxonomy (GTDB): domain Bacteria; phylum Pseudomonadota; class Alphaproteobacteria; order Sphingomonadales; family Sphingomonadaceae; genus Sphingobium; species Sphingobium abikonense. The sequence continues at coordinate 84,147 of NZ_BCYT01000011.1, read as the reverse complement.
CAAGGTTGCCAAAAAGAGCTTTCGCCACATTTCTGCTCGCGGCAACGATGCTGACCGGCGGCACCTCGCTAGCTGCACAGGATAATCTGGTTTATCCCGTAATACCGGGATTTGGCGGGATCGTGGCCGTGCCCAGTGCTGCCGAGCGGCCCGATCCCAAGCTTCGCTACCGCGTCTTGTTCAATGTCACCAAGGCCGCAAGCTCTCCCGACAAAGTGAATCCCAGCCTTGAGAAGGTCGCGCGCTTCGTGAACCTGCTAGGCGCGGACAAGGTCCATCCGGCTGGTGACATCGCCGTCATCATTCATGGTCCCGCGACCCCGCTCGTCCTGCAGAACGCGCCATATGCGGCGCGTATGAAGGTAGCGGCCAACCCGAACGCTGCGCTGATTGCCGCTCTCCAGAAAGCCGGTGTTTCAATCCGCGTTTGCAGTCAGGCCATGGTCGGAAATGAGATCATGCCGAACCAAGTGGCTTCGGGCGTTGAGATCGATGATTCGGCGCTTACAACCTTGGCGAATCTACAAATCCGGGGTTACGCGCTCATCCCGGATTGAAAGGTGCGATACCCCCTCACCCGCAGCAGCCCGCCACGGTCCCGTTCGCCTTCGCCTCCTGAATCGGAGGGCATGGGACATCGCCGAACGAGCAGAACACGCAGCAGTCGCCGGCCAGGGGCCGCAGCACCGCCGCGCAATGTCGGCAATCATAGAAGAACTGGCAGGCGTTGGTGGGCATCGTCTCGGTCGCGACACCGCCGCACTCGGGACAGGTCAGCGTGGAGGTGAGCTGCATCAGGAAAGCGCCTTTATAAGCGGCGCTTCAATGCGATCCCATATCAGCGCGGTCAGCGTCAGGGTCGTGCCGATCGTGAGCATGATCGGAGTTGCGCGGGACGGTAGGGTCACGGTGCAGGACCGATCCGCAGCGCAGGTCCTCCGACGCCGCACATACGCCCACCACCCGGCAGCCAGGCCGACGAGGGAAAGCGCCGTCAGGGCCCAGCGCAGAGGCATCAGCGCGGCGAAGGTGCTCGACAGGCCCGCCCCCACGCCCAGCGCCGCCAGCGCGAGCGGCAAGACGCAGCAGGATGCGGCGGCTAGGACCGCGCCGAAGCTCGCCAGCGCACCCAGGGCGGATAGCCCCGCGTCGGCGCGGCGTGGCGATGCGGAAGCGGCCAGGGTTTCGTGCGGCAAAATCCTTTTATTCATCAGTCGTCTCCGGCGGAATAACCCCCTAATGCCTCCTGTAGCGGCTACAGGAGCAAGCGAATTATGAGGGATGAGAAAGGCCTAGCTATCGGCGAGTTGTCGCGCCGAACCGGCGTGAACATCGAGACGATCCGCTATTTCGAGCGCGTCGGCATTGTGGCGACCCCACCCCGCACGAGCGGGGGCCGGCGAGTATATGGGGCCGGCCACGTCCGCGTCCTTGGATTCATCCGTGGCGCGCGTGAACTCGGCTTCACCCCGGCCGAGGTGCGCGCGATCCTGTCACTTGGCGGTCCCGCGCAGGCGTCGTGCAGTGAGGTCCGCGAGATCGCGGCCCACCACCTGGAGCGGGTTCGCGCGAAAATGGCAGACCTAGCGCAACTCGAAAGCCTGCTTGCCACGACGATCGACCGTTGCGAGGGCGACGGGGCGGCGAGTTGTGCCGTGATCGAATTGCTTGACCAATATACAACCACTTAGGTGTCAAAACCGGTCGGGGCTGTTGAAAAAAGGCCGGGTGATCCGATCGCGTTCCTAACGGGTTCCCTGCTTCGACACATCGGGAGCAGCGGCCATGATGGGTGAGCAACAGCGAGGCGGCAAGGGCGCAAGCTGGCGGGCGCTGGGAGCGATGATCCCCGCCGATCATATGCTGCACAGGATAGACGGGCTGATCGACCTGGGTGAACTGCGCGATGCGCTCGCGCCGCACTACAGTTGCCGTGGGCGTCCCTCGATCGCGCCTGAATTGCTGGTCCGCATGGCGCTGATCGCTCGCCTCTATGGCATCACGTCGGAGCGCCGTCTGTGTGAGGAAGTCCGCTTCAACCTCGCCTATCGCTGGTTCTGCCGATTGCCGCTCAACGCGCCGGTGCCGCACCACTCGACGTTTAGCAAGAACCGGCATGGCCGCTTCCGCGATGCTAGCATCTTCCGCATCCTGTTCGAGCAGACGGTGCGGCGCTGCGCCGATGCGGGGCTGATCGCCCACAAGGATGCCGCAATCGATGCATCGTTCGTCGCGGCCGATGCAAGCTGGCAGCGCAAGATGCGGGACGCCGACATGGCCGCGCCCCGGCTTCCCCGCCCGGTTTGTGAATGGCTGGCGGATCAGGCCAATGCTCCACCGCAGGAACATGGCGTACCGCGTGGCAAACCGGCCGAGGTGTCACGCACCGATCCGGCGTCGGCATGGTCGGCGCGCACGGCGCGGGGCCGGTTCGGCTATGCCTTCAATGTCCTGATTGACACGCCGGGAGGGGTGGCGATCGACGTGGAGGCCAGTCCCGCCCGCTTCGCCGCGGAAGTCGATGCGGGGCGGACCATGCTGGCACGGGCCGACAATCGGTTCGGCTATCGGCCAAAGCGTGTCGCGGCCGACACCGCCTATGGCAGCGCTGCGTTCCTGGCGTTCGTCACCGATCGCGGCACCATCCCGCATATCCCGGTGCTGGAACGATCCGAACAGACCAAGGGCAAATTCCCCCGCGAAGCCTTCCGCTATGAGCGGGAGCAGGACCGCTATGTCTGCCCCGCTGGGAAGATACTGCCCTTTCGCGGTGCCGATCGTCGGGCGGGCTTTCTCCGATACAGCGCCAGTCCTGCCGATTGCCGCGCCTGTCACCTCAAACGGAAATGCACCGCAGGCAGCAACAGGTCGGTCACGCACAGCGAATATGAGGACGTGCGTGAGATGGTGCGCGGCGAGATGCAGACGCCGCTATTCAAGCGGTCGATGCGGCTGCGCCGGGGTGTCGAGCGGGTGTTCGCCGATGCCAAAGGCAAGCGAGGGCTGACCCGCCTGCACCTTCGCGGACTGCGCGGTGCCGAAGAAGAGTTTCTGTTGGGCGCGGCCATTGCCAATCTCGTGCTGTTAGCCCGCACCGACGCAAGACCGGCCCGGAACCGTCGCCCGCCCCCGGTGCCGGAACGCATCGAGCGCATGGCCCGGATCAGCCGTGGCCGGTTCGAGCAATCCTACTACGCGACGATCTTCTGACGCCGGTTAGCCGGGTTCGCGCTCGGCCGCAGGGAAGTGGCGATAGAAGGTAGAACGGCCGACCTGGAGCAGCTTCGCGACCTTCGCCGGTTTGTCGCCAGCCTTGAGCAGCTTGCGGGCGGTATCGAGCATGTCAGGCGTCATGACCGACTTGCGGCCTCCGCCCGTGCCGCCCTTGGCCCGTGCCGCTGCCAAACCGGCAATCGTCCGTTCCTTTATCAGTTCGCGCTCCATCTCCGCGACAGAAGCGAGGATATGGAACAGCAGACGGCCCGATGGGGTTGCCGTGTCGAACCCGTCCGTCAGGGACCGGAAATCAATCTTCCGAGCGGACAAGTCCGCCGCCAGTTCGATCAGGCCCCCGATCGATCGGCCAAGGCGATCGAGCTTCCATATCACCAGCGTGTCACCGGCCCGCACGAAATTGAGAGCTTCGGTCAGACCGGGACGGTTCAGCTTCGCGCCGCTCACCTTGTCGGTGAACAGCTTTTCACAGCCAGCCTTGGTCAGCGCATCGGTTTGTAGCGTCAGGTCCTGGTCGGAGGTCGAGACACGCGCATAACCAACCAGCATGAGTCCCGTTATCCCATCTCAAACAGCGAATTTCGGGACTCATATTTCGGGAACATATTTTGGGAAAGCCCCGGCGGGCATACAGCGGATTTTTGTGTCGGTCACGGTCGTCCCGTTGGAGGTTCCCAATCGGGAAGGCTGATAACCGGCTCACCCATGGAATAAACCCGGACGAGCGTCGTCTATGCTTTCAGGACTGATGCGCCGGAGGCTTATGCGTAGACGATATTGGATGCTCGGTCTGACTGCTTCGGCCCTGCTCACAGGCGCAGTCGCGGCCGCCCCTGCCGGTGGTTACGCCAGCATGGTGGCTGCCGCGATGGACCGGATGATGGCGGGCATGATGGTCAAGCCGTCCGGCAACGTCGACCGCGACTTCGTCACGATGATGCTCCCGCATCATCAGGGTGCGATCGATATGGCAGTGGCGGAGCTGCGCTACGGCCATAACGAGCAGCTCAAGCGCATCGCGCAGGAGATCATCATCGATCAGCAGCAGGAGATTGCCGCTATGAAGTTGGCGATCGGTCAGCCGCTACCGCCTTCGACGCCGGCCCCGACGCAGGGCGGCGACCACCACAGCCCTATGGAGCACTGACATGATCCGGACCATCCTGCGCTCGGCCGCCTTGCTGATGAGCGCCGCACCGGGCCTCGCCATGGCGCAGCAGGCGCCGTGGAACGCCAAGGACATGCCCGTCAGCCACCGCGACCGCGTCTATGCGTCCGAACAATTCTCCAACACGGTGTCGGTGACGGACCCTGCCGACAACCGGCTGCTCGGCGTCATCAAGCTCGGCGATCCGCAGCCGATGAACTTCTCCCCGCTCTACAAGGGACAAGTGCTGGTCCACGGCCTGGGCTTCTCGCCGGACGGGAAGACCTTGGCGGTCGTGTCGATCGGATCGAATGCCGTGTCGTGGATCGACACCGCCACCAACACGGTCAAACACACGACCTATGTCGGGCGCAGTCCGCACGAGGCGTTCTTCACGCCGGACGGAAAGGAGGTCTGGGTCACCGTTCGCGGCGAGGACTATATCGCCGTGCTCGATCCCGCGACGTACAAGGAAACCGGCCGCATCAAGACGCCCGGTGGTCCGGGTATGACGATCTTCTCGCCCGATGGGCGATACGGCTATGTCTGTTCCTCGTTCAATCCGGTGCTGGCCGTGTTCGATGTCGCAACCCACGCACAGGTCGGACAGGTGGCGCAGCCGAGCCCATTCTGCCCCAACATCGCCGCGACGCCGGACGGCAAGCAGGCGTGGTTTACGCTAAAGGACATCGGCAAGACGGTCGCATTCGATGCCAGGCCACCCTTCACAATCCTCAAGGTGCTGGATACCGGGCCGATCACCAATCACGTCAACTTCGCCCGCACGGCCAAGGGGCAGTTCGCCTATGTGACGGTCGGCGGGGAGAATGCGGTGAAGGTGTTCCGCACGTCCGACTTCACGCTGGTGGCAACCATTCCAGTCGGCAAGATGCCGCACGGTGTCTGGCCGTCCGGCGACGGTCGGCGCATCTATGTCGGGCTGGAGAATGCCGATGAGCTGGCCGCGATCGACACCGCTGGCAACACGGTCGTCGCTACCGTGCCGGTCGGACAGGCACCGCAGGCGATCGCCTATGTGCCGAACGCTGTTCCGACAGGCCCCGGCACCGACAATCTCCAGCCGCTCGGCACGGCCGGCAAGGCGTTGCATCTGACTATGGGGCCGATCGGCGGCAAGGGTGCGGCAAGCAGCATCACCCTCTTCGACCAAGGCATCATTCAGGTCGTGCAGAGTGCCGTTACCGGTTTGCAGCCCAAGAAGCCCTACATGCTCGTGCTGACCGCCAACGCGGATGGTAGCGGCGCTGTAGAGCCGCTTGCCAACTTCATGAGCAACCCGGCGGGTGCGGCGATCGTCAACGCGTCGGGTCCGATCCGGCAGATCGTTCAAGGCAGCACCGCGACGCCCCGCCGTTTTCTGGCGGTCGCTGAGGTGGTGAACGGCGCGCCGGGACGCATCGTGCAGGTACAGCGCGACTGACATGGACCCGCTTGCCGCCGCGATCGAGCCCCTGATCCCCGGTCTGCGCCGCTATGCCCGGTCGTGGTTGCGCGATCGGGCAATGGCAGATGACGTGGTGCAGGATTGTCTCGAGCGCGCGGTCGGGCGCTGGCGACAACGACGCGGGGCGGAGGTGCGCCCATGGGTCTATACGATCCTGCACAATCTGTTGGTCGACCATCAGCGGCAGCATAGCCGGCGAGGCACAGCGGTTCCGCTCCACCTCGTGGACGACGCCACGCTCGGCCGTCCGGCCGATCAGGAAACAGGCCTACACCACCGCGACCTGCTGCGCGCCCTTGATGCGTTGCCCGAGGAGCAGCGAACGGTGCTGCTCCTCGTATCGGTCGAGGGCCTGCCCTATGCGGAGGTCGCTGCCGTTGTCGGCGTGCCGCTGGGCACGGTGATGTCGCGCATATCCCGGGCGCGCGACCGACTGGCGACCCTCCTCCGGGAGGGTGAACGGCCGCGATTGAGGAGCGTGCAATGACCAGCCCGATCGGCGAGGACGATCTGGCCGCATGGATCGATGGCAGGCTGTCGCCCGAGCGGCAGCGCCTGGTCGACGCCTATCTTGAAGGCCAGCCGGACCTGCATGCCCGTTTGCGGGAACAGGCGGAGCAGGCGCGAGCCCTTGCATCCCTGTTTGCCCCGATCGCGGATGAACCGATCCCGGCGACGATGCGCGTCGCAGCCATCAGGGGGCGGCAACGTCAGCCGCGATGGCAATTCGCCATCGCCGCGTCACTTCTGCTGGCGGTCGGGTTTGGCGGTGGTTGGTCGAGCGCGAAGTGGAGCGGTGAACCCCGCGCAGGCATCGCGGCGCTGGCCAACGAGGCGAGTGACAATTTCCGTGTCTATGCCGCCGACCGGATACGACCGGCGGAGATCGGTCCGGATCAGCGCGCCATGCTGATCCGATGGACCTCCGCCCGTTTGGGTGAGCGCGTCACCATCCCGGACCTCAGCACAGCCGGCTATCGCTATGGTGGGGGGCGACTGGTCGCGACGCCTCACGGCCCTGCGGCACTGCTCCTCTACGACGGACCGCAAGCGTCGAAACTCGCGGTGCTGACGAGGCCTATGCAGATCGACAAGACTGCGAGCATGACCAGCACGTCCAGCGGGACCATGGGCCGGGTCACATGGGCAGTCGACGGGATCGGCTATAGTGTGGTGGGCGAGCGGCCTGCGGCCGAGCTGCATCCGATTGCCGATGAAGTCCGGCGGCAGGCCGATGCGGCGCTGGTGTCCTGATAGCGCCCTTGCTGCTCCTCAGCGCCGACAGGCACCGGGCGGGCCAGCGCGATCAGGGCTTGCGCTCGGCATCCTTCCTGGCGGCCTCGGCCGGCGTCAGGCGGGCTCGCTCGCGGATGTGGCGTTCCAGCGGCGCGCCGACGAACAGGACGAGCATCGCAAGGATCACCCCGCCAGTGATGAGCGGTCATGGACGATCAAACGTCGCAGGCCCGCCTAACGCTCCAAGTCTTCGAGACCATCGCAGACGAAAGGCTGCCGATCATTCCGATATCCAGATTGGAATGACCATATCAAACGGTTGGTCGTATCGATCTAAGTACGCGATATATGCTGCATGACCCTGGAGCAGCTCAGAATCTTCGTCGGTGTCGCGGAGCGCGAACACGTCACCAAGGCAGCGGAGGTGCTGAACGTCACGCAGTCCGCTGCCTCCGGCGCGATTGCTGCCCTCGAAGCGCGCTACGGGGTTCCTCTGTTTCACCGCGTCGGGCGTGGCATCCAGCTGACCGAAGCAGGCCGCGGCTTTCTGGAGGAAGCGCGCGCGGTGCTGGGGCGGGCAGCGCATGCCGAGACGATGCTGGCGGACTATGCCGGGCTTGCCCGTGGTTCATTGCGGATCGTCGCCAGCCAGACGATCGCGAGCTACTGGTTGCCGGCAAAGCTAGCCGCCTTCCACGAACGCCACCCGCAGATCGCGGTCGAACTGGCGATCGACAACACCGAAGGTGCGGCAGCGCAGGTCCTGAGCGGCGCGGCGGAGCTCGGTTTCGTCGAGGGCGAGGTGGACGAACCGGCGCTCGCCCACTGGCATGTCGGGCGTGATCCGATGGTGCTGGTCGGCCGCGAGGACACCGGGCGCGTCGACGAGGACTGGCTGCGCACTGAACGCTGGATCGTCCGTGAGCTGGGATCGGGTACGCGCTCGACCTTCGAGGACGTGCTGCGAACGCGCGGGTTTGATCCGGCCCAGCTGACGATAGCGATGACGCTGCCGTCCAACGAGGCGGTGCGCACCGCCGTCGAGGCGGGTGCCGGCGTTGCCGTCTTGTCGCGATTGGTCGTCGCGCGCGCGCTCAAGGCCGGTGACCTTGTCGAGCTGCCGCTCGGGCTGCCCGACCGCGCCTTTCACGCGCTGCGCCACAAGGAACGCTATCGCACCCGCGCGGCCGACGCGCTGACGGACCTCATCAAGGAGCAGGTCGCATGACTGCCGACACGCACTCCGTTCTCAGCGGCCTCAAGCCGCTCAGCCGGCTCGATCATCCCCGCGAGATGATTCGTCAGTTCACGCCCAACTGGTTCGCCGCGACGATGGGCACCGGTATCCTCGCGCTCGCGCTGCCGCAGGTGCCCGGCATCGGGCCTTCGCTTAAACCCGTCGGCGAGGTGTTGTGGTTCTTCAATATCGCACTCTTCGCGCTGTTCGCCGGCCTTTATGGCGCGCGCTGGGTGATGTTCGGGCACGAGGCGCGGCGCATCTTCGGGCATAACACCGTGTCGATGTTCATCGGCACCATCCCGATGGGCCTCGCGACGATCATCAACGGCTGCCTCGCCTTCGGCATCGCACGGTTCGGGAATGGCATCGTACCGGTCGCACACGTCCTGTGGTGGATCGACGCCGCCATGTCGCTCGCCTGTGGCGTGCTGATCCCGTACATGATGTTCACCCGTCACGAGCACAGCCTGGACGGCATGACCGCGGTATGGTTGCTGCCGGTCGTCGCTGCCGAAGTGGCGGGCGCCAGCGGCGGGCTGCTCGCGCCGCATCTGGCCGATCCTCACGCGCAGCTCGTCACGCTTGCGACCTCCTATGTGCTGTGGGCCTATTCGGTGCCGGTCGCGTTCGGCATCCTCGCCATCCTCATCCTGCGCATGGCGCTCCACAAACTGCCGCAGGAGAGCATGGCGGCGTCCTCCTGGCTGGCGCTGGGACCGATCGGCACGGGTGCTCTGGGCATGCTGGTGCTCGGGGCGGACGCGCCGGCTATCCTCGCGGCGCACGGGCTGGCCGGTATCGGTGCCGTCGCGCAAGGGATCGGCGTTGTGGCCGGACTCTGCCTGTGGGGCTTCGGCCTGTGGTGGCTGGCGCTCGCGACGCTCATCACCATCCGCTACTGGCGCGCCGGCGTCCCGTTCAACCTGGGCTGGTGGGGCTATACCTTTCCGCTCGGCGTCTACACCGTCGCCACCTTACGCCTAGGCACGACGCTGAACCTCGGTTTCTTCGGTTTCGTCGGCACGGTGCTGACAGTCGCGCTTGCGGCGATGTGGCTGCTCGTCGGCGCCAAGACGCTGGCCGGCGCATGGCGCGGCAACCTGTTCGTCTCACCCTGCATCGCCACCCCGAACTGATCCGCCATGATGATCGGATCAGTCGGTCCGATCACTTGCGAAACGCCCCTTCGATCCGCCAGCGTGGCTGGCCACAGGAGAGCCTTGTCATGGACAATTTCGACGCCGAACTGGCGAGTGAGACCAGCCGTCGCCGCTTTCTCAGGCATGCCGCGCTCGGTACCGCCGGCCTTGCCGCCGCGCCGGCACTGGCGCAGCAGCTCGTCGACCTGAAGCTGCCTGGCGGCAATGCCGAACGGCCGATGACCAGCGCCTTTCCCGGCAAGGGCAGCATGATCCTCCAGCGTGTCCATCCGCCCTTGCTGGAAACGCCGATGGACGTGTTCGACAAGTCGGTGTTCACGCCCAACGACCAGTTCTTCGTCCGCTGGCACTGGGCCGACATCCCGACCTCGATCGATGTCGAGACTTTCCGCCTCAACGTCTTCGGCCACGTCAACCGACCGCTGTCGATCAGCCTCGCCCAGCTGCTGCGCCTGCCGCGGGTCGAGATGGCGGCGGTCAACCAATGCTCGGGAAACAGCCGTGGGCTGTTCCAGCCACGTGTTGCCGGCGCGCAATGGGGCAACGGCGCGATGGGCAATGCCAAATGGCTCGGTGTGCGCCTGCGCGACGTGCTCGACCTCGCCGGGGTCAAGACAGGCGCGGTGCAGGTGCGCTTCGGTGCGCTCGATCAACCGGTCGTGGCGGGCGCCCCTGACTTTGAGAAGGCGCTCGACATCGACCATGCCCGCGACGGCGAAGTGATGATCGCCTTCGGCATGAACGGCGAGCAGCTGCCGCTCCTCAATGGCTTTCCCTGCCGGCTGATCGTGCCGGGCTGGTACTCGACCTATTGGGTCAAGATGCTGAACTCGATCGAGGTACTGCCCGGCCCCGACGACCAGTATTGGATGGCCAAGGCCTACAAGATCCCCGCGACGCCGGGCGCGAATGTCGCGCCCGGCGCCAGAGACTTCCCGACTGTCCCCATCAACCGCATGATCCCGCGCAGCTGGATGACCAGCCTGCCCGATGGCCAGACGATAGCCTATGAGGCATCGATCCCGGTCGGCGGCATCGCGATGGGCGGCGACTGCGGCGTCGCCAAGGTCGATGTATCGTCGGACGGAGGCCGCACCTGGTACAGGACGACGCTCGGAGCGGACGAGGGCAGGTACAGCTTCCGTCGGTGGGATGGTCGCGTGCCGCTGCGACGCGGTGCCAACCCGATCATGGTGCGCTGCTGGAACACCAACGGTGTCGCCCAGCCGATGAAGCCGATCTGGAACCCGGGCGGGTTCATGCGCGGCAATATCGAGACCACCACCATCATCGCGGCCTGAGGAGCGAGTAGCATGAAGACCCCGTCTCCCGGCATCATGGCCGCTGGCCTGATCGGCCTGACCGGCATTATCCTCGTCTCGATCGGGGCGCCGAGCAGCCGCAAGGCGCCTGCCCCGATCTCCGAGACATCCGAGCCGGCACCGCCCACCAGCGTCTCAGCCCGCGGCTTTTCGCTCGCCTCGACCAGCGTCGACCTGCCGGTCGATGACGCTACCTACCCCGATGGTCCGCACGCCGACGTCATCAACGCCAACTGCACTTCGTGCCACTCGGCCAGCATGGCGCTAACTCAGCCTGCGCTATCGGCGGACCAGTGGAAGGCGACCGTCACCAAGATGCGTGAGGTGTACAAGGCGCCGGTGGCCGAGAAGGACGTTGACGCGATCGTTGCTTATCTCACCGCTATGCCGAGCCAGAAAGCGGCACCCGCAACCGGCAAGGCACAGGATCCCGACCCCAAGGTGGCTCCTGATGTCTCAGGTGGAACCGGATAAGCAAACCTCTCGCATAATCTAAAAAGGCGATTTCGACAGACGATCGGCAGCCTTCAGTAGGACTTTTTCAACAGCCACGGCCGCTTGCTCTCGGCAAGCGTGCCGTCGAGGTCGAAGGCGATCAGCCACTTCATGCCGCCTTCCCTGCCGGATCGCGGTAGGCGAGCAGCCTGAGCGCATTGATGACGACGAGCAGCGTCGATCCCTCATGAACCGCCACCGCTGGCCCAATGCCGAGGCCGAGGATGGTAGCAGGCACCAGGAAGGCGACGACACCCAGGCTGACGAAGACGTTCTGCCGGATGATTCCACGGGTATGGCGGCTAAGACCGACTGCGAATGGCAGGTGCGCCAGATCGTCGGCCATCAGCGCCACGTCGGCTGTCTCCAGCGCAACGTCCGACCCCGCCGCGCCCATCGCGATGCCGACCGTGGCGCTTGCCATCGCCGGCGCATCGTTCACGCCGTCGCCCACCATCGCGACCTTGTCTTCGCCGGCGAGCTTCTTGATCGCGGCAACCTTGTCTTCGGGCATGAGGTCGCCCCACGCTTCGTCGATCCCGACTTCGTCGGCGATCGCTTCGGCGACTTTCTGGTGATCGCCGGAGATCATTATCATCCGCGACACGCCCATCTCGTGCAGCCGACGCAACGCGGTCTTGGCAGCTTCGCGAGGCGTGTCCATCAGGCCGATCGCGCCCAGGTCGCGGTCCCCCTTGCGGACCACCATTGTCGTGCGGCCGTTCTCGCGCAGCTTCGCGATTGCGTCCTGCGCGCCCTGCCCCAGCGCCGGAATGCCCTCACTTCCGAACATCTCGGCCTTGCCGATCCACACCGTCTCGCCATCCACGCTCGCGGTGACGCCCCGACCGGTCAGGCTCTTGAGGTCGCCGGCAGTCGGCACGGCACGATCGTTCAGACGTTCGCGGCCGTCCTTGACGATCGCTTGGGCCAGGGGATGGTCGCTCAACGCTTCGACGGCGACAGCCAGCGCCAGCAACTCGCCTTCATCGGCGCCATCGACGGGCACGACATCAGTGATGCGCGGACGACCTTCGGTCAGCGTGCCCGTCTTGTCGAAAGCGATCGCTTTGAGCGACCCGAGGTTTTCGAGCGGTGCACCGCCCTTCACGAGCACGCCGCCCCGCGCTGCACGGGCAACGCCCGACAGGACCGCGCTCGGCGTTGCGATCGCGAGCGCGCACGGGCTTGCCGCCACCAGCACCGCCATCGCGCGATAGAAGCTGTCGCGGAACGGCTCGTCGACGACCACCCATGCGAACAGCAGGAGCACTGACAGGACCAGGACGGCGGGCACGAAGATCCGTTCGAACCGGTCGGTGAAGCGCTGCGTCGGCGACTTCTGCGTCTCCGCTTCGCTCACCATCTTCACGACCTTGGCAAGCGCGCTTTCATTGGAACGGCGTGTCACCTCGATCTCGATCGCGCCGCCGCCGTTGATCGTACCAGCAAAAACCCGGCTTTCCGCGTCGACTGCATCGGGCTTGGCGCGTGCCGCTGCGGCATCTGCGACCGGCACCTTGTCGACCGGGATGCTTTCACCCGTGACCGGGGCCTGGTTGATCGCGCTGGTGCCCTTGATGACGAAGCCGTCGGCAGGCAGGCGCTCGTTCGGGCGGACGATGGCAATGTCCCCGACGACCATCTGCTCGACCGGGATTTCGCTGGTCTGCCCGCCGCGTCGCACGGTCGCGGTTTCGGGCGCGAGCTTCGCCAGCGCCTCGATCGCCTTCTTGGCGCGGCCCATTGCATAATGCTCAAGCGCATGGCCGAGGCTGAACAGGAACAGCAGCAGCGCACCTTCGGCCCATGCGCCCAGCGCAGCGGCGCCGGCCGCAGCGACCAACATCAGCGTGTCGATCTCGAACTTCTTCATCCGGAGGTTGTCGATCGCCTCGCGCAGCGTGAAGAATCCGCCGAAGAAATAGGCTGCGATATAGCAGGCGGTCGGCAGCCATTCGGGCGCGCCAGCGACCAGCCTCTCGATCGCGTAGCCGATCCCCAGCAGCGCGCCACAGGCGAGCGCGAAGATCAGCTCGGTATTGGGGCCGAGAAATTCGGCGTGGCTATGGTCGTGGCCATCGCCGGGGCCGTGCTTCTCTTCGCCCGCGCCGTGGCCCCCGGGGCCGTGGTCGTGGCCGGCATGTTCATCGGCAGCGACCCGCTTGCCCACCCTCACCTTCAGCTTGCGAAGCGCAGCGCGCACCTCCTCTTCGGTGGTTTCGCGGCGATCATATTCGACCCGGACAGACCCGCTGGTGCTGGCGCTTGCCTGGACCACGCCGGGCAAGGCGCACAGCGCATCGCTGACCGTGCGCGCCCGACGTTCGTGGTTGATCCCCGTCACCTGCCAGATCGCATGGCCGTAGCGCTCGGTGATTTCGGCACCTGCGGCGCGCACCATTTCGCGCAACCGTGGCAGCGGCAGCTTGGCGGCATCGAAATGGATGCACAGCGCCGCTGGCGTGTTGCCGTCGAGACAGATCACATGCGCCCGCTCGACACCTTCGCGCTTTGACAGGGTTGATACGAGACGGTCCAGGCAGGCATCGGCCGCGTCAGGAAGGTCCGGCAACAACACTGGAATGTCGAGTTCGAGCTTGTCGTTCATGACGACCTCCTTTCGCTTTTCTTGGTTTCGGCGCGCGCGTCGCGCAGGATTTCGACACCGCCCTTGATGGCGATGATGGCGGTGGCGAAGCCGACCAGCAGGTCCGGCCAATTGGTACCCAACCACAGCACCAGCACGCCGGCGATCAGGATGCCGCCGTTGGAAATGAAGTCGTTGAAGCTGAAGGTGGTTGCGGCCCGGAGATTGACGTCCGGATCCTTGAGGCGCTGGAGCAGCCGCAGGCAGAGGTAATTCACGACGCCGGCGATCGCGGACATGACCATCATGGTAGGTCCGATGGGCTCGCTGCCCTGCACGTAGCGCCGTCCGACATCGATCAAGATGCCGCCCGCGAAGATCAGCAGCATGACGCCCGAAGCGACCGCGGCGCGTGTCTTCCATGTCTGGCCCCGGGTGAGCGCCACAAGGCTCAGCGCATACACAGCCGTATCGGACAGGTTGTCGACGCCGTTGGCGATCAGCGCGCTCGAGTCCGCGAAGAAGCCGGAAACGAAGAAGCCCGCAGCGATCGCCGCGTTCAGCAGCAGGACGATCCACAGTGTGCGGCGCTCCTGCCCGCCATTGTTGTCGTTGCCCGGGATCATCCCATCATCTCCTCAAGTGTCAGCAGGGCCAGGAAGCCGACGAAAAACATCGAGCTGATGAGCGGGGTGTCGGGTTTCTCGTGCGCCTCGACCAGCAACTCCTCCGTGACGAGGTAGAGCAGCGCCATCAGCCCGAAGCTGAGGAAGCCGGCGATCATCACCGGCGACAGCGCGGCGACCGGCACGGCAGCGAGCGCGCCGATCGGCAGCAGCAGGGCCAATGCCGAGACGATCACGATGATGCGCAAGCGCGAGCGATAGGTTTCCGCCAGCTCGTCGGTCAGCGTCAGTCCCAGAAATAACACTTCCAGAGTGAGCGCGATCGTCAGCAGGAGACCTGCCTTCTCGCCCGCCACGAAAGCGAGGCCGAGCACCAGGCCGTCGACCAGAATGTCGATGCCGATCGCGGCGAGTAGCGCCATCGGCCCCTTGAAGCGGGCCTCAAGAGCCTTGAGCCCCAGCATGGTCGCGACGCCCGCCGCCCCGCCGATCAACGTCGCGCTGGGCGATGCCTCATGCTTGACCTGCGGCAGGATTTCGGTCGCTGCCGCCGCGAACACGACGCCGGCAGCGAGATGCTGTAGGCCCGCCACGAGGCCAGGTTTCAACTTGGTGCGGCTCGCGACAATCGCGCCGAGCACGACCGCCAGCACAGGCGCAAGCGTATAGAGCAGTGCCTGCATTTCCTAGGACTCCTCCGGGGTTCGGTGGCAGACGCGGATCTTCCCGCGTCGCGTGAACGCGATCGATCCGCCCGCCACGACAGCCCGCGAATGGTCGCCGCGAAACTCGTCACCGGTTCGCTGCGCGCGCAGGATCTCGGTCCTGCCCTTCGGCAGCCAGGTGACGGCCATTTTCAAGCCGTCATCGATGAAGTCGACATCGGCGCGTGTGCCGTCGTCGCAGTACATGATGCGCTGCGCGATTAGTTTCGACGTCAGATGCTTTTCATGCGCCGGCTCGGTAGGCTGGGTCGGCGCTGGATTACACGCCCCTATAACCGCCCCGGAGACGAGAACGACGCCGAGGCGCGCGATCGCCAGACCGGCCCGATTCAGGCCGCACAAGGTTGTCACATTTGAAATCGACGTGTCAGACATCGGTCTCTTCCGACGAAGCGCCCTGTGGCGTTCGAAGGCAGGGCAGTTCATCGCGTGCCTTCCTGCTCGCAGATCCGGGTACGGCCATCGCCTTCCACGATGGTGAGCTGCGACCCCTTGAAGGTCGCGGTGGCTGTTTCGCCGACATATTGCAGGCCCTGCGCTGGCGCGGTCAGCATCATCGGCGGTCCCCCGTTGGAGCGCCGCAAATCGATCTGCAGGCCGTTGTCCTTGTAATCGACGAACAGCGGTTCCCCGTCGGAACAGCGATATCTATGCCGCCCCATTTCCCCGGTCGCCACGGCGCTGTCGGACGAATGGATCTGCTGCTCCGTTGGCGGGGCTGGCGGCTTTCTTTCCGAGCACGCCGCGAGCCCGACAACGAGGATGACGGCGGGCAGCACCCGCTTACAGTGCATCATCATCGCGCCTTCCTCCTGCAGCGGAAGGGGACGCGCTGACGATTGATAGCCCGGGCAGGCTGACCTACCCGCCAGCGGAGATAGGTTGCGAGGCGATCGTCAGATTCGACCATCAGGGATCGCAGGCGGCGCAACATCATCGCCGCGAACGGCAGGGAGAGCGCCCCGCGCAGCGTGCAGCTATGCGTTAGCCTGGTGCCGCCATCGTCCCCCGCCAGCTCGTACCGCTCTTCGAGCGTGAACAGATAGGGGATGCCGCAGGACCAAGCGAAGGCGTGCGGTTTATCGAATCGATCAATCCGTGCTGGCGTCCGAATTGGCCGGGTGATGCCCTGGATCGCAAAGGTGCATTCTGTGTCGCCGAGCCGGGACGGATCATCGAGAAATACGAGCGGACTCCACGCCCGGCGATGATCCGGATCGGTGAGTGCCGACCAGATGCGCAGTGGCCCGCCGTGAAGCATCGAGCTGGTTATGGTGCGAGGCATATCCCCATCTCCCAGAGATGGGCGGGGCGATCGCGGATCGCCCCGCCCATCCATCAGGCCAAGTTGTTCACGAAGGTCTGACCGTGGTCGTCCCCTTCATGCTCCTCATTGTAGTGCTCGGGTTTCTCGATCACTTTCTGCCCGAACCGGGCATAGAGTGTCGGCAGCACGAACAGCGTAAGAAGCGTCGCCGAGATCAGACCGCCGATGACGACCGTCGCCAAAGGCTTTTGAACCTCTGCGCCGGCGCCTTCGCCCAGCGCCATCGGCACGAAGCCGAGGCTGGCGACTAGCGCGGTCATGATGACGGGTCGCAGACGCTGCATCGCGCCAACATGCGCGGCTTCCTCGCGGCTCATCCCTGATCGGATCAGATCTTGGATCGAGCTGACCATGACGAGGCCGTTGAGGACCGCGATGCCCGAGAGGGCGATGAAGCCCACTGCCGCCGAGATCGAGAAGTCCATGCCCCGCAGGAACAGCAACAGGACGCCGCCCACCAGCGCGAAAGGCACGCCGGTGAACACGATCGCGGCGTCGCGGACCGATCCCAACGCCCCGTAGAGGAGCAGCAGGATCAAAATGAAGCAAGCCGGAATGACCAGCTTCAGCCGTTCGCTTGCCGATTGGAGGTTCTCGAACTGGCCGCCCCATTCGAGATAGGTGCCGGCAGGCAGCCGGAGTTGGCTGCCGATCGCCGCCTGCGCATCCGCCACGACGGATCCGACGTCGCGGCCACGCACGTTGGCTTGCACCACCACGCGCCGCTTGCCGTTCTCGCGGCTGATCTGGTTCGGACCATCGACCACCTTGATCTCGGCGACGCTGGACAGCGGTACATAGCCGCCGCCTGCCACCGGCACCTGCACCTGTTGGAGCAGGCCGATGTCGGCACGCTGCGCCTCCGACAGGCGGATCACCACGGGGAAGCGACGGTCGCCCTCGAAGATCTGGCCCGATGTTCGCCCGCCGATCGTCGCAGTCACGGTGTCCTGCACATCCTGAGCCGTAACGCCCAACCGCGCCATCGCGTCGCGGTTGACGCGAATGTCGAGCATGGGAAGACCGGTCGTCTGCTCCACCTTCACGTCCGCTGCGCCTTGCGTTCTGCGCAGCACCGCCGCGATTTGCTCGGCCGTCCGGTTCATCTGGTTGAAGTCGTCCCCGAACACCTTCACCGCGATGTCGCCGCGCACGCCGGCGATCAGCTCGTTGAAGCGCATCTGGATGGGCTGGGTGATCTCGTAGGCATTTCCCGGAATCTTCGCGAGATTACCCTCGATCCGGCTGACCAGCTCCTCCTTGGGAAGCTCAGGATCCGGCCAATCCTTGCGCGGCTTCAGGATGACGAACATGTCGGTCGCGTTCGGCGGCATCGGGTCGGCCGCCAGCTCGGCGGTGCCCGTCTTGGAATAGACGAATTGCACCTCCGGCTGCTTCGACATCATCCGCTCGATCGGCACCTGCATCGCCTGGCTCTGCTGGACCGACGTTGCCGGAATGCGGAGCGACTGGATCAGCAAATCGCCTTCGTCGAGCTGCGGCAGGAACACCGAGCCGAGCGTAGTGAAAGCAAGCGCCGCCACCACAAGGCTTCCCACACCCGCACCGATCGTCAGCGTCGGGCGCTTCATGGCCCGGTCGAGACCGGGTTCGTAGCGCTTCTTCAGCCACGTGATGATGCGGCCGTCCTTCTCCTCGACCTTCTTCGACAGCCAGATCGCAATCATCGCCGGCACGAAGGTGAGAGAGAGGATGAAGGCGAAGGCGAGCGCGATGATGACGGTCAGCGCCATCGGTCCGAACGTTTTACCCTCCACGCCGGTCAGCGTGAGCAGCGGTACGTAGACGAGGATGATGATTGCCTGCCCGTACACAGAGGGACGGATCATCTCACGCGCAGCGGCTGCCACGGTCGCGAGCCGTTCCTTGACGCTGAGCAATCGGCCTTCATGATGCTGTTGCTCGGCAAGCCGGCGCAGCGCGTTTTCGACAATGATGACGGCGCCGTCGACGATCAGACCGAAGTCCAAAGCCCCAAGGCTCATCAGATTGGCCGAGACCCCAGCGCGCAGCATACCAAAGCCTGTCAGCATCATGGTGATCGGGATGACCAACGCCGCGATCAGGGCCGCACGGAAGTTGCCGAGCAGCAGGAAGAGCACGACGATGACCAGCACCGCGCCTTCGGACAGGTTTTTCGCGACCGTCTTGATCGTCGAATTGACCAGCTCGGTGCGGTTCAGCACCGGCTGAATTACGACGTCAGGAGGCAGCGAAGCGTTGATCGTCTTCAGTTTCTCAGCGACCGCGGTCGACACGATGCGGCTGTTCTCGCCGATCCGCATGATCGCCGTGCCGACGACGACTTCGGTACCGTTCTCCGATGCCGAACCCATGCGGATCGCCTGACCCGTCTTCACAGTCGCAACTTGTTCGACCGTGATCGGCACGCCGTTACGTGTCGCGATCACGGTCCTGGCCAACTCGCTGGCATTGCGAACGAGCGCATCCGAGCGAACAGCCAGACCTTCGCCATTGCGATTGACGAAGCCACCGCCGACGCTGGTGTTATTGCGCTCCAGCGCATTTCCCAGGTCCGTCAGCGTGATGCCGAGCGAGGCCAGCTTCTGCACGTCGGGCACGACGAGGAACTGCTTGGCGTAACCGCCAATCGAGTCGACACCGGCGAGGCCCGGTGTGGTCTTCAGAAGCGGCGTCACGATCCAGTCCTGCGCGGTGCGCAGGTAGGTCGCCTTGTCCTCTTCGGTCGTCAGTCGCTCGCCCTCTGGCGTGATGTAGCTGCCATCGGGCTGTTGGCCCGGTTCACCGGGCTTGTGCTTGTCGTCCTCGCGATGATCGAGACGAACGGTGTACATGTACACCTCGCCCAGGCCTGTCGCGATCGGACCCATTTCAGGGTTCACGCCGTCGGGCAGATTCTCTTGCACGCCCCGCAGACGCTCGCCCACCTGCTGGCGGGCGAAATAGATGTCCGTCGCGTCCGAAAAGACCGCCGTGATCTGCGCGAAGCCGTTGCGGCTCAACGAGCGCGTATATTCCAGGCCGGGGGTGCCGGCGAGCGCGGTTTCGATTGGAAACGACACCTGCTTCTCGACCAGCTCGGGCGAGAGGGCAGGCGCGCGGACGTTGATCTGGACCTGATTGTTGGTGATGTCCGGCACCGCGTCGATCGGTAGCCGGTAGAGGGAAAAGGCGCCGATGGCGGCGACGATGACGGTGAGGAGCAGGACTAGCCAGCGCTTCTCGACCGCCCAGGTTACGATACGGGCGATCATGGCTTAATCCTCGTGGCTCGCTTCGCCCTTGCCGATCTCGGCCTTGAGCGTGAAACTTCCGGTGGTGGCGATCTGTTCGTTGCCGGTCAGGCCCGACCGGACGATCACCGTGTCGCCCGACGCATCGCCGAGCTGGACCGGGGTCGCCTTGAAGCCGGTGGGCGTGCGCACGAACACGACCGACTTGCCCTCGAAACTCTGGACCGCCGTCGTCGGCACGCGGACCGCCCCGCTCCCGCCGCTGCCCGTCAGCTGCACGGCTGCCGTCACAGGCTCGCCGACCCGCCATTCGCCACCGCGATTGTCGAGGGTGGCGAGCGCAGGCACGAGCCGCGTCTGCGGATCAAGCGCCGGCGACACGAAGGTCACGCGGGCGGTCGCCTGACGGCCTGCCGCCTTCACCAGCACCGTATTGCCGGGACGCACCCGGCCCGCATCCTCGGGCTTGAGATTAAGCGCGATCGACACCTGGCTCAGGTTGGCGATGCGATAGAGTTCGGCATCCGCCGCGACCGTTTGTCCCAGCGTCACGGGGCGCGCAATGATCTGGCCCGAGATCGGCGCGGCAATGCCGAGCCGGTTGAGCCCGCCGCCGCCGACACCCGCCGCCGAAACCATGCTCTGCGCCTGCGTCAGGGCGATCCGCGCCTCCGTCGCCGCTGTGCGGGCGGCGATCAGATCCTGTTCAGGGGAGACTCTCTGCGCGAACAGCCGCTGTTCGCGCGCGAGGTTCGAATTAGCGAGCTGAAGCCGCGCCCGCGCCGCCTCGACCTCGCCCTTGATCTGCGCCGCCTCGCGGCTTTCGATGACCGCAATGGTCTGGCCGCGTCCGACCGATTGGCCGAGGTTACGGGTGAGCGCGACCACGCGTCCCGCAATTGCGGCCGAGACGACCTGCGTTCCCTGTGGGTCGCCCTCGATGATCGCGGGCAGCTCGATCGTCCCGGCCCCGCCGATGATCGGCCGTCCGACCTGGACGCCCGCTGTGGCGATCTGGTCGGCACCCAATGTGACGACGCCTTCACCGGCATGACCGCCTTCAGCACCGCCCTTTTCCGTGCCCGCTGCCGTCTCATTGGCAGCTGCGCCTTCGGCAGTTGCCTCGTTTCCGCCATCCTTGCCGCCGCAGGCAGCCAAGAGCAGGGCGAGCGACGCCGCGCCCGCGAGATAAAAGCTCTTCATCACTGATTCCCCCCATTGGGCGCACGAGCGGTCAGTCGCTCCACTTGCGCGCGGGCATTCTGGTAATTGGCAAGCGCGTCGATCGCGGCGACCCGCGTTTCGGCGAGCGTGCGTTCAGCATCGAGCAATTCGAGCTGGCCGAACTTGCCCTCGCGATAGCCGATCCGCGCGATGCGGGCGGCCTCCTGTGCAGCCGCCAGCGCCGGCCCCGACGCCGCACGAGCCGTCGTTGCGGCATTGGCCGCCTGCGCCTGCGCGTCCGTGATCGCCTGTTCGATGTCGAGCGCGGTCACGCGGCGCTGCGCATCCGCCTGGGTCCGCTGCGCGGTCGCCTGCGCAATCGCGGCGCGACCATTGTTGAACACCGGGATCGGGATCGACACGCTGAACACCGCCGCCATGTCGTTGGTCGCTTCCAGGCGGCGGATCGACGGCCCGACGTTCAGGTCAGGCACGCGATTGGCGCGCGCGAGCCGCACGCCGGCTTCGGCAATGGAGAAATCCGCGTTGGCTGCCGCCAGCGCGAGTGTGCCGGTCGTGTTGACCGGTGCCAACGGCCCATAGACGTTCACATCGGGAAGGCGATCGAGCAGCGTGTCATCGAGCAGGCCGTCGATCGGCCGTCCGATCCGACGCGCCAGATTGGCGCGGGCCGCCTCGGCCAAGCGAAGCTGCCGCTCCACATTGGCGTCGGCATTGATACGCGCGACATCCGCGCGCTGTTGCTCGAGTGGCGATGCCCGCCCTGCCTGCACGCGAACGCTCGCGGCCCGCAGCGCATCGCTGGCGATCCGGGCCTGATCGCGGGCTGTCATTACCCGGCGATCGGCCGCGACCGCTTCGACATAGAGCTGCGTTACCTGAAGCCGGACATCCGCCGCGATGATCGCGGCCTGGATCTCGGCCCGGGACAATTGCGCATTGGCGACCGCGACGCGGGCGCCGCGCTTGCCGCCTAGCTCGATCGGGATCGCAAAGCCGACCGTGGTTTCCGCGCTGCGGACCCCCCGATACGGCCCGGAGCCGATGACATTCTCGACTTGGCCTTGAACCACCGGATTGGGCCGCAAGCCGGCGACTGTGCGACCTGCACGGGCCGCGTCGATTCCAGCTGTCGCCGCTTCCGCAGCAGGGGCCGAACCGCCCGCTGCACTGACCGCTTGGTCAAGCGTGTAGACCGGCGCATCCTGCGCAACAGGCGCGGACGGTCCGACCTGCGCCTGCGCCATCGTGGCGCAAGACGCTGCGGCCAGCATGGCCGCGAGGATACGATTCATGAAAATAGGACTCCTGACGATGATCGACAGGGGCGCGCCAACGCACGCCCAAATCGGACGTCAGGCTTGGGGGGGCCTCAAATGGACCATGCCGGTGCGGCCGTCGAGCGACGCAGAGGCGGAGATTGTCGGCTTGGGCACTGTGAGGACGGGGGTATATTCCATCGTCGTGCGCGCAGGCGCGCCGACGTCGTGTCCGTGACAATAATTGTGATGATGCGGGACATTCTTGTCCGAGTCCGATGGCACCTGATCGATGTCACCGGCGGTATGGACCGTGAACTCAACGCCCGCGATGCTTCCCCCCGCCAGATCGGCGGCATGGGCCATGCCGGAGAAGCTGGTCAGGACCAGCATCAGGCATGTCAGGAAAGGCAAAAAGGCTCGCACTAGCTTGCCTCTATCACGGAAGGGTTTTCATGTCATTGCACTAATTCGAACCAAGGGTCACTGAGCCGGAACCCGAGCGGGATCGGTCGCGCCCGTTCCAGGCGAACCCGACCGCAATGGCGACCGCCATCAGGAGTTGCGCCAGCACCGATTGCCAAGTGGGAAACACGCCGAGCATCGACAGCCGTGGCACGTCCGCGAGCGGTGCGATGTTGATAAGGCCGGCTTCCTGGAGCGCGGCGACGCCTTTACCCGCCAGCACGACGGTCAGGACCGCCATGAGCCAGGAGCTATAGCGGAAGAACTGCGCGATCGGCAGCTTGCGACTGTAGCGAAGCATGGCCCAAGCGATCAGGCTGAGCAGTCCAATCGCCGACCCGGCCCCCGCGAGAAGCATCCCGTTGTCACCTTGCGCCGAAAGCGCGGCATAGAACAGGATCGTCTCGAAGACCTCGCGATAAACTACGACGAACGCCAGCCCGAACAGGAACCAGCCCGACCCGCCCGAGAGCGCCCGCGACATCTTCTCGCGAATATAGCGCTGCCACTGATCGGCCTGCGCCTTGCCGTGCATCCAAATCCCGACCGAGAGCAGCACGACCGCGGCGAACAGCGAGCCAAACCCTTCCGTCAGCTCCCGGCTCGCACCGCTGATCCCGATCGCATAGGTGGCGACCGCCCAGGTGATCCCGCCCGCGATGATCGCGCTGACCCAGCCGCCATGCACGTACCGCAGCGCCTCGCCGCGCTCGGCTTTACGCAGGAACGCGATCATGGCGACAACGATGAGCAGGGCTTCGAGCCCTTCACGCAGCAGGATCGTGAACGCGCCCAGGAACGTGGACGCTTCGGTGGCGGCATCAGGCGCGAGCGCCGCTTCCGCATCGTCGAAAAGGCCGCCCAGTACTGCGACCTTCTCCGCGAGATCATCGGGCGACGCGCCCCGGTCGATCGAGGCGCGGAACTCCCCCATCGCGCCCTCGATTCGACCCATCAGCGTCGCGTCGCGCGCGGTGAGTGTTGGCTCGATCGGCTCGAACCCATCGAGATAGGCCGACAGCGCCAGCTCTTTCGCCATGCGCGCATCGCCGCGCCGCGCAGCCGCCACGCTTTCGGCGAGTTTGGCGCGGGCGACCGCGAGCGAGCCGGGAGCCTGTTGTATCACCTGTTCGGGATGACGACGCAGGAACGCGAGCACTGGGTCAGCCTTGGCGTCGCCGATCGCCGCGCCGAGCGCGGCCGGGGTGAGCGCGACCAGGGTTTTCAGGTCCGGAATGCGCCGGCGAAGGGTCGGGTCGGATTTCCAAAGCCGCTCGCCTTCGCGCGCCTGCGCATCCGTGAAGGCGAAGCTCCCGGCTCGGAATGCTAACGCCCAGCGCTGATCGTTGGGCAGATCGGCGAAGCTCTGCATCGCGGTCCCGTCGATGCCTTGCGTCACCACCTGATAGAGCGCGAACACGCTGCGCTGGCGCGCGCGCTCGGCATCGGTGAAAGCAATCGGGGGCGTAGCGAGCTTGGCGGCGTCAGGGCCACGGCCGTTGCCCGTCATCCCGTGGCAGGACGCGCAGGATTGTCGGAACAGTGCATCGCTGGAGACGAGGTTCGGAGCCTTATCGGGCGCGAGCGGCACCGGGTAGGCGCGCAACAGATCGGCCGCGAGCCCGTGCGCCAATGTTGCCACCTGTTCAGTCGGTCCCTTTTCCGCGATCACCGCCTGGAGGTTGGCAGCCCGCTGGATGAGGGCTTGACGCTCCGGCTTCGCCGGCAGGCCCTGAAGCCGTGTCGAGACCGACGCGGCGAACTCCGTCATCTCGGCATATTCCGACGTGCTCTTGATCCGACCGTTGGCGACCGCGCCGCCATAATCGACGGCCATATAGTCGAGCAGCCGCCATGCGGTTTGCACGTCGCCGGGTTCGGCGATTGCCGCAGCAGGGATCAGCAGCGCCGCGAGCGCGGAGAGCAGCCGCAACGAGAGCATTGCCCGGATCAACGCGAGCAGACGCACTACCGCTCTCCCAATTCGCGCCGAGCGCCAGTGACGATTTCATAAGCGGAGTGGAGGAACAGGAGGGCGATGAGGCCGGCGACGGCGAGGTCCGGCCAGGCGCTTCCTGTCCACGCCACCAGACCGGCCGCGGCGATCACCGCCACGTTGGCGAGCGCGTCGTTGCGGCTGAACAGCCAGATCGCGCGAACATTGGCGTCCCCTTCCCGGAAACGCGCAAGCACCAAGGCGGACACGACATTGATCGCGAGCGCGACAACGCCGATTGTGCCCATCAGTTCGGCATCGGGCGCGGTTGCGTTCAGGGCGCGCCAAATCGCGAAACCGATTACGCCCACGCCAAGCGCACCGAGAAACAACCCCTGCGTCAGCGCGACCTTTGCCCTCGCCCGTGCGGACCAGGCAAGCGCGAGAAGACCGATAAGGCTGATCGACCCGTCCCCGAGAAAATCGAGGGAATCCGCTTTCAGCGCTTGGCTATCGGCGATGAACCCGCCGAACAGCTCGGCGACTCCGAAGCCGAGGTTGAGCACCACGACGGTCAGCAGCGCACGGCGATAGGCCGGATCGGTTTGCGCGCGCGCGGGCTCCCCGTGGCACCCGCAGCTTTCGGTAGAAGCATTCATGCGGCCTTCCTTACCACCTCCAGTCGCTGTAGAAGCAAGCGAAATGTGCGACACGTTCGCATAAGCAAGGATGGCATGATGAAGCCGGTGATGATTGGGCAGCTCGCCAGCGAGACCTCGACGAAGGTGACGACGATCCGCTTTTATGAGTCGATCGGGTTGCTCCGATCCGCCCCTCGCACGGCGTCGGGTCGCAGAACCTACGATGCCAGTGACATTGAGCGTTTGCACTTCATCCGCAACGGTCGCCGGCTTGGCTTCTCCGTCGACGAGATCCGTTCGTTGATGGGGCTGGCGCAGAACCCGGACCAGGATTGTGGTGCCGCCTCAGCTATCGCTGCTCAGCACCTCAAGGATGTGGAGGAGAGACTGGCGCAACTCGCGGTGTTGCGGGATGAGTTGGCAATGCTCAGCCAGAGCTGCACCAAGGCGCGCATGGCCGATTGTCGGATCATGAAGGCGATCGGCAAAGGCCACCCTCAAGCCGATCAATAATAATCGGCCAGCCTGAGCTCGCGCACATCACCCGAGGCCATCGTCAGCTTTACGAGGGTGCCAGCAGGCCGGGAGCGCACTTGCCAGAGCTCCCCACGCGTATAGTTCGCATCGATCGAATGGCCGTTCACCGCCACGATCCGGTCGCCGACCGCCCAGCCAGCCTTTTCCGCGGGACTGTTCGCCGCCACATGAACAACGGTGAGCGCCGTTGGTGAGGCTGCGAGGCCAAGGCCGCTACGGTCCTTCAGCATCGGCAGGCGACGACGAGGACCGAGTGGCCGGAGCCACACGAATCCGGCGGTCACGTCGAACACCACGTCGAATTGAGCGATCAGCGGTAGGCCGACATTGCCAACCGTGCTGGTGGAGAGCCAAGCTCTCATCCCGAGTGTGGGGACGTTCGAGACGCCAAGCCCTTCGATGTTGATGTTCTGGATCGTGAAAGCATCGTTGATACGCACACCATCGACGCCGCCGATCGCCGCGGTCGAGACGAGCTTCCCGTTCAACAGCCCTTGATCGCGGGCATAGGCCGACGAGAGCATCAGCGCGGCCGAGCTGCCAAGATCGATCATCAAGGGCACGGGAGGCAAACCCGAGACGGAAGCTCGAATGAACAGCTCCTGCTTGGCACCGCGCCCGAGCGCGACAGCGCGCCAGTCGGGACCGGCGAGAAACGTGCCTGACTTGACGACCGCCATACGCCTTTTCGCGAAATCGAGCGCGATGCAGCTACCCGTGAACATATCGGCACCGAGGAGGATATCGATCGGTCGTCCGAAGGCCGCCGACACTGAACTCAGATCACCAACGACGGCAAAGGGTAAGCGACGGGTTTCGCGGGCGAGCTGTACGTCGATGTCGCGGACCAGCAGCACCGGGGCCTTGGCGCTCAGCCCGCTAATCATGCGCCGCTCACCATCGTTCAAGCCGAGCTTCGCCGCGAGCGCCGTGCTCATGATCGACGCGCCGCTGCCACTGTCGAGCACCGCCCGCACCGGCACTCCGCGCACTTGTGCCGAAACAAGGAGGGTATCACCCGTGCCGACTTCCAGCGGCTCCCATTCGAGGTGAGCCGCACCGAAGTTCCACGAGCCCGCAGACCGGGAAGTCTGTCGCGCGAGCGTTGGAGAACCGAGCACCAAGCCGGTTCCACAGGCCACCAGCCGCGCCACTAATGAGCGTCGAGACATACCGATTGCTTCAACACGGGCCGTCAAAAAGCCACCTCCAGCCCCCCGTCCGCAGGAGAGCAAATTGCGGTTACATGCTCCAGCCACTGGAGGAGCAAGTGCTTTTGGTGCGCCCGAAAATCCTCAGAAGCGCTTGGAGAACTTTAGATGAAGGATGGTGCAGACCGCTTAGATGCCTTCCCGATAACGAACGGTTCCGGGGGACGCTGGGCCGATCGGGACCGCGAACGGTGTAAACGCTCGCGCTAAGTGGCGGCATTCTGATCGCGCTATTTGTCGGCGAGCGTCGCTACGCGGCTACCGGCTTGGTCTCGGCCGATCGCACATAGGCGTAGAGTTTTGGCTTGGAGATGCCGAGCATCGAGCAAATCTTGGCGATCGGCATCGTGTTCTCGTGGTAGAGCCTGACGGGCAGGTCGCGCTTGTCCTTGCCGAGTGCGGCCGGCCGGCCACCCTTCTTGCCGCGAGCGCGGGCTGCGGTGAGACCGGCCTGGGTCCGCTCGCGGATCAGGTTGCGCTCGAACTCCGCCAATGCCCCGAACAGGTGGAAGGTAAGCTTGCCCGACGTGGTGGTCGTGTCGATCGCCTCGTGCAGGCTCAGCAGCCCGACCTTTTCCTCGTCGAGGTAGGTCATCCATCCGATCAGATCACGGAGCGAGCGGCCGAGCCTGTCGAGGCGCCAGACCACCAGTGTGTCGCCGGCGCGAAGCAGCTCCTTCACCTTTTCCAATCCAGGGCGAGCGGCAGTCGCCCCGGAGGCCTTGTCGGTGATGACCTTCTCGCAGCCGGCAGCCTTCAGCGCATCACGCTGGAGGTCCAGGTTCTGCTCGGCGGTCGATACGCGGGCGTAACCGATTTTCATGCGTAGGGCCGGTGGCGCCCCGATCGGGCGCGGTTTGGGAAGAAAGTCGTCATCGGCAGGTCTATGTTGCCCTAGTTTTCTTTACCGGGTAGATTTACGTCGAACAGGCCGGTTTGGCAACGCGAGCGGACTCGCATGGCGATGGGCAGGCAAATCTCCGTTTTCCTTACCTGCGACACGGACCGTCGGCGGTGACGCATCCGGCGCTTGTCCCGCCGCTGGCGATCGAGCGCTACCGCGTCCTTGAACCGCACCTCGCCGATGGCATCCCGCTCGCGGACCTCGCCCGCACCGGCACGCTGAGCGAGCGGACGTTGCAGCGCTGGCTCGGGCGCTACCGTGCCGAAGGACTTGCCGGTCTCGCGCGTCTGCCGCGCAACGATCGGGGCAGGCTGCACCTGCCGGAACATCTGGTCGAACTGACCCGCACTCTCGCCACCAAGCGCCCGCGACCCCCGGTCGCCGCCATTCACCGAAAGGTGCAGGAACTCGCCATCGCGCATGGACACCGAACCCCCAGCTATGCGGCCGTCGCGCGTGTCGTCAGGGCGATACCGGCAAGCCAGATCGCCGCAGCCTCCGATCCGGCCGTCTACCGCGACCAGCACGAGCTAGTGCATCGGCGCGAAGCCGCGACCTCGAACGAGATGTGGCAGGCCGATCATACCGTTCTCGACATTCTCGTGCTCGATGATGCCGGAACCCCGGTGCGTCCTTGGCTGACCGTCATCGTTGACGATCACAGCCGAGCCATCGCCGGTTACTTCCTCAGCCTCGATGCCCCCAGTGCCCTCAACACGGCGCTCGCCTTGCGGCAGGCGATCTGGCGCAAGCCCAATCCCGAATGGATCGTCAGCGGCATTCCCGAACAGCTTTACGTCGACAACGGCTCGGATTTCATCTCCGAGCATATCGAGCAGGCGTGCATCGCCCTCAAAATCCGCCTCATCCATTCGCTGCCGGGGCGTCCTCGCGGGCGCGGCAAGATCGAGCGGCTGTTCCGCACCATCAACGACATGTTCCTGCCCGACCTGCCCGGCCACCTGATCGCGGGCAAGCCGCTGTCGGCGCCAGTGCTCACGCTCGACGAGCTGCGCGCCCGCTTCGAGGCGTTCGTGTGCGGCGTCTATCATCGTCGCCCGCATGGCAGCACCGGCGAACCGCCGATCACGCGCTGGCAGAAGGGCGGGTTCCTGCCCGCAATGCCCGACAGCCTTGAACAGCTCGACATGCTGCTCGTGCACGTGCCCAAGCCCCGTAAAGTGCTGCGCGACGGCATCCGTCTGATGGGCAGGCGCTATGTCGAACCCACGCTCGCGGCCTTCGTCGGCGAGCAGGTCGAGGCGGTCTATGACCCCCGCGACCTGACCGAGATCCACGTCTACCACCAGGGCCGGTTCGTCTGCCGTGCGCTCAGCTCCGAGCACGCTGGGCACCCGTCGTTGCGCGCGATCCAGCGCGCCCGGCGCGGCGCGAAGGAGCGCGACAAGCAGGTGCCTGCCCCCACGGAGACCTTCGATGGCGACCAAGAGGATACGGCTTCCCGGCCCACCACCTACCGAGGGCTCCGGCTCTACGCCGCTGACGATTGAGTTCCTGGTCGAGCAGCCGTTCCTGGCGACCCGCGAACATGCCCGGTTCGTCGAGTTTGCCGAAGCCTGCGCGCACTACCGCTATATCGGCGTGTGTCATGGCCGGCCGGGCGTCGGAAAGACGCGATCGGCGCGCGAGTTTTCCAGCTTCCCCGACCTGGGGGAATATGCCGCGCTCCGTCCCATTGCCGCGCTCCTTGGCGAAAAGGTCGCTCGCTGCCGCGCCGTCTTCTACACCGTGTCGGTCAGCAACACGCCCAAGACGATCGACGCGGTGTTGGGCCTCAACCTCATTAAGCTGGGCTATGCCCGGCTGACGGTCGCGGGCGGCTCGCAGGACGAAATCACCCATGACGCCGCCCGCATCGCCTGCCCCCTCGTCATCGTCGACGAGGCCGACCGCCTGACCATAAAGTCGCTCGAACATCTCCGCGACATGGCCGATCGCCACGGCTTCGGGCTGATCCTGATGGGTATGCCGGGCTTGGAGAAGCGCCTCGCCCGCTATGCCCAGCTCTACTCGCGGATCGGCTTCGTCCACGAGTTCAAACCGCTTACCGAGACCGAAATGCGGCTGCTGCTCGCGACCCACGCCGGCGATTTCGGGATCAGCTTCGACCCGGCCCAACTCGACGCGATCGAAGCGCAGGCAGCCGTGATCCGCATCACGCGCGGCAACTTCCGGCTCATGGAGCGCCTGTTCGCGCAGATGCGGCGGATCATGACCCTCAACCGCGTCGAGGAGGTCACCGCTGACATCGTTCAGGCCGCGCGCGATTGCCTCGTCATCGGACCCGGCAACTGACAAATAGCGCGATCAGAACGCCGCCATTTAGCGCGAGCGTTTACACCAGATTTTCCGTGTGGTCCCGATCTGTCGCGGAACTTACAAGTTTTGCGAAACCTCGCGTCCCTGGCGCGGCAAGGCTACGCTTACTGGTTGACGGGAGTGAGTCGTATGGCCCGACGCGACCTTCTGACAGGAGACGAGCGCCGAGCACTGTTCGGCGTACCGCTCGACCGCGCCTCGCTCGCCAAGTTCTACACCGTCATGCCCGAGCATCGGTCGCTGATCGAGGCGAGGCGTGGCGACGCCAACCGGCTTGGCTTCGCGCTCCACTTGGCGCTTCTGCAGTATCCAGGCTTTGGATTACGACACGACGAGGTGGTGCCCGACTTTCTGGCCCATTACATAGCGGACCAACTCGGCTTGCGATCGAGCACGCTGGCTGGCTATGCCCACCGCGCACAGACCCGGCTCGAGCACGCCTGGGAAGCAATGGGAAGTCTGGGCCTGCGCGGCTTCGAGCCCGGCGACGTGGGGCGCGCACTTGACGTCGCGACCGAGGCGGCGAGAGGAACCGAGCGCGGCATGGCCATTGCGACTGCGATCATCGACGACCTTCGCGCAGGCCGCATCGTTCTTCCGGCGCCAGCCCGCATCGAGCGGATCGGGATCGCAGGAAGGGCAAGGGCGCGCAAGCTCGCGGCCGACATCGTGGTGGCCGCACTCACGCCAGGGCAGGTCGGCGCCCTCGACGCTTTGCTGGTCGCCGATCAGAAAAGTGGGGTGACCCCGCTCGCGTGGTTGCGCGACACGGGCGACAGCCCATCCGCCCGAAATCTCGCCGGCATCCTCGCTCGCCTGTCCTACGTCCGCGGCATCGGCATCGACGCGCGGGTGGCCGAGAGCATCCACGAGCGCCGATTTCGCCAACTCGTACGTGAAGGAGCAGTTGCGCCGGCATTCCTCCTCTCGGACTATTCGCTCCGTCGCCGGCGAGCGACCTTGGCCGCGGCCATGATCGACCTTGAAGCCCGGCTCGCCGATGCCGCGATCGAGATGTTCGCCAAGCAGACCGGGCTCCTATTCGCCAAGGCGCGAGCCTCGCAAAAACGCCGCTACGAGGCGACCACCAAGGACGTCGGCCGCCTCATGCGAATGTTCGGATCGACGATCGGTACGCTTCGTGTCGCGCGCGAAGACGGGCTTGATCCTTGGTCTGCGCTCGAGACCGGCGTTGGCTGGGACCGGTTGATGGGTGTGGCCGATGAGGTGTCCGCGATCGCCGATCTCGCTCGTGACGAGCCGTTGGTCAGGGCGTCCGACAAGTACATGACGCTTCGTCGATATGCGCCGGCTTTCCTGGACGCATTCCGGTTCAAGGCCACGGGGTCGCGCGATGGCGTGCTCGCGGCCGTAAAGCTGGTGCGCGAGTTGAACGCGACCGGCAAGCGCGAGGTGCCGATCGACGCACCCATGCCATTCCCGAAGAGCTGGAAAGCCGCGATCACGGAGGGCGGAAGCATCGATCGGAGACGATATGAGACGGCAACCGTCGCTATGGTGCGCGAGCGGCTTGGCTCGGGAGACCTGTGGGTGGAGGGTACCCGCGACCACCTTCGCTTCGATGCCTATCTGCTGCCCCGCTCCGAGGCCGCAGCAATCGCCGGTAATCTGCCTTTCGACACCGACGTGGACCGCTACCTCGACGGACGTGCCAAGTTGCTCGACTGGCGGCTGCGCCGGTTCGGCAATGCACTGAAGCGCGGCACGCTCGACGGCGTCGAGCTGAGGGGCAACGAATTGCGCGTCACCCCGGTCGCGGCAACGACACCCGCGGCAGCCGACCAGCTCGATGCACTCGTTGATCGGATCATGCCTAAGGTCCGCATCACCGAGCTTCTGGCCGAGGTGGCGAGACGCACCGGCTTTGTGTCAGCTTTCCCCGAACTCCGTTCGGGGCGGACGCATCCCAATCCCGAGGCCCTTCTTGCGGCCATCCTGGCGGACGCGACCAATCTCGGGATCGAGCGAATGGCTAACGCCAGTCAGGGTATCAGTTACGCGCAGTTGGCGTGGACACACAGCTGGTATCTCTCGGACGAGAACTATGCGGGCGCGCTGCGCCACCTGATCGATGCGCAGGCCGCCCTGCCGCTCACCCGGCTCTGGGGAGACGGCACCACGTCGAGTTCGGATGGGCAGTTCTTCAGGAGCGGTCGCCGCGGGTCCGCCGGTAGCGTCAACCTGCATTACGGCTCGGAACCCGGGCAGAAGATCTATACCCACGTCGCCGACACCTATGCCCCGTTCCACGCCCGGCTGATCTCGGCGACCGCGGCCGAGGCGCCCTACGTCCTCAACGGTTTGGTCGCCCACGGAACCGGCATCGAACCGGCCACCCATTACGCCGACACCGGCGGCAGTTCCGACCATGTGTTCAGCCTGGCGCATCTGCTCGGTTTCCGGTTTGTCCCGCGCCTGCGCGACTTGGCAGACCGCAAGCTCGGCACATTCGAGGGCCAGAGTCGCTACCCTTCGCTGGCGCCCCTGATCGGCCGCCCGATCAACACCTCGGTGATCCGCGAGAGCTGGGACGAGCTGGTCCGTCTGGCCGCATCCATCAAGGCCCATGCCGTGCTGCCGTCGGTCATGCTGAAGAAGCTGGCCGCGCACCGCCGTCAGAACCGTCTCGATTTCGCGCTCCAGGAGGTGGGCCGCATCGAGCGCGCACTGTTCACAATCGACTGGTTGGAATCGAAGCAGCTCCGGCAGCAGTGCCAGGCCGGACTGAACAAGGGCGAAGCGCGGCATTTCCTCGCCCAGGCCGTCTTCGCGCACAAGCAGGGCCGGTTGCGGGATCGCACGTTCGAGGACCAGGCGCTCAAGGCATCGGGGCTGAACTTTGTCACCGCCGCCATCATCTATTGGAACACACTTTATATGGGCCGGGCAGTCGATCACCTACGCCGATCGGGCGAGCCTGCCCCCAACGAGTTGCTTGCGCATGTCGCGCCGCTGGGCTGGCGGCATATCAGCCTCACCGGCGACTATCTTTGGCAGAACACCGGCCATGGCGTCGATAACGACGGCTTCAGGCCGCTCAATCTTGGCGTCGAACCCATCGACCAAGTTGCATGAAGGGGGTCGAAGCTCATCTGACCCCGCAATGTTGCCTCTATGTTCAACTTACCGCTGTCCGTGTAACAAACCTTGAAGTGCCCCCTTCGTCGATCTATGGTCGTGAGGTCGTAAGCTTGGCTGGTCTTACAAGCGCCCCCATCTTCCGTCTGCGGGTGATGCCGTCTGTCGGGTACAAGGTCGTATACGCGGTCAGGACAACTCCCCGCGGGATAGATCTTCGTCGGACAGAAAATTCTATTCAATCACACGTCGAGGCCGATAAACTGCTCTATGGTTGTCTCCGGTCCGATGTTGCGTCCGGCTATGCGGTCGTGAATCCGTATTTCATCCTATCGGGGGCAACCCCCGTCAAACACATCGCAATCGCCCCGGGGCGCGTTACCCCGCGAAACTCTGTATAATCGCAAGGGCCGCAGGATGGATGCCGAACAGGCGGGTTGCCCTGTGCCAAAAGTCATCATTGGCGGTGGGCAGGGCCGCCGATTCTTGTATTGGCAAGTCCGGACAGATACCATCATTATTTGCTCATAAGGGCTGAGGCTTGACTCCCAGCTTCTGTCCATCCCAGTCCAAGCGACTTCTGTATGGCAACATAGCTGGCGGTGAGGGCCGCAACCGCACTGTGCAGGTTTGCCTCTGCAAGCCGCTGCTGGCGGTCAGCCTCAAGAGCGTCGCCTCTCGAAATGACCTGCCGCGCATAGCGCTGCCGCATCAGCGTTGCCGCTTCATCTGCTGACCGCTTGATTTCGGCAAAAGCGGCGACGTTTCGCCTTTGCTGTGCAAAGCGCGCAAGCGACGTCTCCGCATCCTCAAGCGCGCCGAGCACTACCTGCCGATATTGTGCCTCGGCTTCATCGCGACCAGAGCGTGCCTGTGATATCGCCGCTGACGTTCGTCCAAAATCGAGCAAGCCCCATTGCAGCTGAGGGACGGCGATGTTGGAAATATTGCCCAGATCTACCAGGTCTCCGATCGACGTGCCGCCAATCCCGAGAATCCCCATGAAGCTGATTTTCGGAAAACGAGCTGCTTCCGCGACTCCTATCCGGGAAGTTGTGGCAGCGAGACTGCGCTCCGCAGCGCGGATGTCGGGACGGCGACGCAGGAGCGCCGAAGGGTCTCCGATCGACACCCGCGCAGGGGGCATCGGGATATCGCGCCGTGGCGTCAATAGCGGATCGAGAGATCCCGGCGCTTCACCGGCGAGAACCGCTAGCGCATTCATATATATTACGATCTCAGCATCGGCTGCGGCGAGATCGCTGATCGTGGCCTGAACCGCGCGGTTCGCTTGGCCGACAGTAAAGGCCGGGATTGTGCCTTGCCCGAAACGCTGCCGGGCTAGGGCGAGCTGCTGCCGCTGAATGTCGAGACCTTCGCGAAAAGCGGCGGCGCGCTGCTGCCGGTCACGAAGATTGGTATAGGTCTGCGCGACTTCAGCGCTGAGCTGGACCTTTGCGTCTGCAACATTATACGCCGCTGCCGCCGCCAGCGCGTTTGCCGCTTCGATTTTTCGCACCTGCCCGCCCGCGAGATCTATTTCCCAGTTTGCGTTCAGACCAAGGTTGTAGAAACGCAGAGACGTGTCCGCATCCTGGGCGGATGAAGGCGCCGGAACAGGTGTGGGTGTAGTACTTCCTTGACTGGTCTGGAGATCGATCCCGGGAAGATCGGCAAATATGGCCGTGCCCTGAGCACCAGCCGTCGGCAGGCGGTTTGCTCGCTCCTGGCGTACAGACGCACGGGCTTGGCGAAGTCGGGCCTGCGCAACATCAATCGAGGGATTCGCGACAAGAGTGCGCCGCTCGAGCTCATCGAGAACCGGATCTTGCAGCGTCGCCCACCATTCGGCGAGTTCAGGCTCGCTGGTCGATGCATCTGCTGGTTGACGAACGAATGTTGGCCGCGGCGCGGCTTGGCCGAGCTCTGGTGGTCCGGAATAGTCCGGGCCGACCACACATCCACCAAGGAGCAGCGGAAGGATGAGACCACTTAACTTTGCCATTACCACCTCAATGCATCGTCAGCGACATCCCCTTGGGGAGCGGGCGAAGGAAAAACACGAACGGGAGCGTCACAAAAGTCGCTACCGCCATCGTCAAAAATATGTCGTTATAGGTCATGACGAACGCCTGCTGCTGAATAGTGCCAGCGAGCGACTGAAGGCCGGCGTCCATATTTCCCAGAGTATGAGACATCCCCGCGATATACTCCTGCACGCTTGGATCGTTTGCCCACAGCGTTTCCTCCATCCGTCGGCTGTGGAGTGACATGCGCTGGTCCTGGAACGACGTCAGGGCCGCCAGAGCGAATGAGCCACCGAGGTTTCGCGCAGCATTGAAGATGCCCGAGGCATCTCCAGCATCCTCCTTGCTGACTGAGGTAATGGCGGCTTGGTTCAGAAAGAGCATGACAAAGATCATCCCCACCCCGCGCAGCAGCTGACCGGTAGTAAAGGCTTCGCCTGCGGATTCCACTGTGAGACTGGTGTTCACAAAGCAGCTAGCAGCCATAAGCGCGAGGCCAGCACCAACGGCCAGCCTGATGTCGACAAACCGCATCAGAAACGGTACGAATGGCATCACAAAGAAGGCAGGAACGCCCATGAGAAAAATGACCTGTCCGGTCTCGAGGGCATTATAGTCGGCGATAAGCGACAGGAATTGCGGGATGACGAAGGTCGATCCGTACATCACCATGCCCAGCGCTAGCGCCATTATAACGACGCTGCCGAACTGTCTGCTCATGACGATTCGCAACTTAAGGACGGGCTTTGTTGCCCGGATCTGTCCGATCCCCAACATCACAAACCCTGCTACTGTTATAAACGTCAGCCGGATGATAAGCGTCGATTCGAACCAGTCTTCACGGTGCCCCTCCTCGAGCACGATCGTCAGTCCTCCAAGGCCAAGGATCAGGCCTATAATACCCAACCAGTCGGCCTCGCGAAGATAGACCCAATTCGTACGTTCGTGCGGCAGGCCGAGCAACAGGAGCAAGAGGAGTATCCCGCAGACCGGCACATTGACGAAGAAGGCATAATGCCAGCTCAAATTTTCCGTCAGCCAGCCACCGAGCAAGGGGCCAAGAACGGGCCCCAAGATTACTGTCATTCCGAAAAGGGCCATCCCGATAGGCTGCTGGGGTGGCGGGAGTCGCTTTGCGACAATCGTCATGGCGGTCGGTATCAGCAGCCCTCCCATAAGGCCCTGCCCGGTTCGTCCGATGATCATCGTCATAAGGTCGGTGGCGATGCCGCATAGGATGGAGAACCCGGTAAAGGCAGTCACGGAAATGAGAAGGAGGGTTCTCAGTCCCAAAAGCCGCTCCAGCCAAGCGCTCAGCGGAATGACGACGATCTCGGCAACGAGAAAGGCGGTGGCGATCCACGTTCCCTCAGTGCCGGTTGCTCCGATTTCGCCTTGGATCGTTGGCAGTGCCGAGTTGACGATCGAGATGTCGAGGGTCGCCAGCAGTGCGCCGAGCGAGCCGGCAGCCACAGCGATCCAAGCGGTCAAGTCCGCACGCGCGGAACGAGCTGCGTCTGGAGATGCTGTGACCGTGACCACTGTCAACGCTTCCGGCTTACGGCCTGACGGAGTCGATCCATCTCTCCTCTGGCTGAACGCGTATCGACCGTTACTCCAACCGACATTCCCGGCACAAGGAGCCTGCGCACTTCGAGAGGAGCATCGATTGCAATGCGTACAGGCACGCGCTGTACGATCTTTGTGAAGTTTCCGGTCGCATTCTGGGGGGGGAGCACCGAGAACTGGGCGCCCGTGCCAGGAGCGACACTGGCAATACGCCCGGTCAGTTCGACGCCAGGGAGCGCATCGATTTCGATGCCAACAGGCTGGCCGACGCGCATAAGCCCCAGTTGAGTCTCTTTGAAATTCGCCTCTATGAACAATCGATCGACAGGAACCAGTGTCATCAGGCGCGTACCGGGCTGCACGAATTGCCCGACACGGACAGCCAGGTCGCCCACACGGCCATTGATGGCAGCCTTAAGCACTGTCGATTCGACGTTGACGCGCGCCACCTTGAGTTGGGCACGCGCGGCCTCTGCTTGCGACTGGGCCTGACGTACCTGCGCGCTCAGTGTACCGACACGCCGTTGCGCGGCAATCAGCGCGGCATGCGCAGCATTGGTTCGCTCGCGAGCTTGCCGTGCCTGCGTCTGAAGCTGCGCGAAACGCTCCCCTGGCTCGGCGCCGGATGCGGCAAGCGGCTGATATCGCGTAACCTGCTGTGCGGCGAAAGCAGCCTCGGCGCGCGCCGCGTCGAGCTGGGCTTGCGCTTGCGCTATGGTTGCCTGTTGTTCGGAAATCTGAGAGCGCGTCGTATCCCCCGCAGCCGTTGCCGTTTCGATCTGGCTGGTAATCTGTTCAGTCTGCGCCCGATATTCGCGGGGATCGAGTTCAGCTAGAGACTGCCCCTGCCGAACCGTCTGATTCTCGATAACGAACACCCGTTCAACATATCCGGCGATCTTGGGCGCTGTGATGACGGAATCCGCCGCAACATAGGCGTTGTCGGTCACCTGCATGTATCGGCCCCGGTTCTGATGATCCAAGTACCAGACAAGGCCACCAATGAGCAGCAAGATCGCGCTAATGAGCATCGCCAGGCGAACGCGTGGCGATTTAAGCGGGGACGCTGCCGATTCGCCGAGGCCCTCAGGATCCGCCGAAGCAGTGGCCGACTTGTCCGCCATATAAATTACAATTCCCCATGATGCGCGGTGCGGTTCTGCTCTTGCAGCATTAAAGGGCGCTCGGCAATTGCATATTATATGGAACCTCAGCGTTTACGCCCCTATCATTCGCTCTTGCCCGACGCCGCTGGACCGGTACTAACCATCAGCCGCCCTATCAGGCTGTAGCTCCCCCCAACTTCACGTCAGAATCAGAATATACCGAGGAACGATTTGTTAAGCTGGGGCACAAATACAGAAGCTGAACGCGCATGATGCCCACCATTTCGGCGAGAAGATTACTGGTGCCTACAGGACGGTCGATAAAAACTGAGCCGAGATCCGATGTCCAGGTTCAATCCGCGCAACGATGGGCTATCGTGATATGAGCAGCGCCATCCGAAAATTGCCGTGCCACTTTGATTGGATGGGTGCCGTCACCTTGTCCGACAGCGATATTATGGGCGGTCTCGACCGCTAGTACTTTCTTGTTAGTCTCGCCGGAGTTATTGCCCTGCAATGCCAAGCTCACGAGATAATGCGCAGCCTCACACAGCGGCATTGAATTCAATAGCGTCAGCTTTCGTCGTTAATTTTTACTACCCGGACAGCGCCGTGCGAGCGCTGTTCCACGAAGAAAGCCGCGGCGCGCGAAGCCGGCGTCGATTGCTGACGCCAGGCGTCTTTCGGCCGGAGCTGCGCCCGAAATCTCCCGAACTAAGCCCCGAAACGGTATGATTGTGTTAACAATAGTTTTTCCTCCAGCCTCGGCTAGCCGACCAGGCCTGTTCTCTTTTTTGTTGTTGCCGACGGCAAAATCAGGTCCGAGGACGCTATCGAGCTCCGTGGTTGCGGCCTTGATCTGCGCACAGGATTTCAAACCGGAGAGGCCATATGGATTTTCTTGCGCTCTTTCCAGAATAACTGGAATTTCAGTTTTGGCCGCGCCAATATCTTTCGCCGGCTGAGTGACGATTTCCCGACCGCGGTCAACTGTCTCATCTTTTCTGGCGGGTTGCTCGGGGCTTTGTCCAAGAGCCGCCATGGCAAAAATAAGTATCATCATCCGCCAAATATCCTGAAGACAAGGTTGAAAGCATAAACACGACCGCTGTGGGGTTCACTGTTGCCGCGCTTGAAATAACAGCAGATGCCCACAAGGGCATGACGATCACATTGAGTGGCGCCCGTGAAGAACGGGCGCCACTATGATCATTGACCGCCGGTCAATGCTGAAGGAAGAAGTGCCTTCCCGTTGGTGAGTTCTTGCTCAAGTGTGGGAACGGCGGTGCCCGCGACTTGCTTCAAGGCTGGGTCGGTGCCGTCTTGCGCATAGCCTTTGTTGATGGCCCATGCCGCCTGCAGTACCTGGGCGGACTGGGATAGATAAAGATTATCGAAGCTGCCGCGCGGCGTCTTCTGGAGCAGCTTCACGAGTGCGGCTCTGTCGGAGGAAAGCGATGACGATGGCGCTTTTATCGTCCGCTGATCGTTGCGCAGCGCCGCCATGAGAGCTTTCTGGGCGATTTGCGCTTCTGTCTGAACACGTTTGGCATAAGCCTTCACATCGTCACGCTGGGCCTTGGTCACGGCGAGCTGCGCCGCTTTTATTTGATAGAGGTTCGCATCCGATGCAGCCATCACAAACGCTGGCTCATTCTGTCCAGCTATCGGTGTCGTGCCGGTATCCATGCTCGACATTGAACCTGTGTTCGTTGGCGAAACAGCTTGGGCAAGAGCCCCTGAACCTGAAAGCGCTAGCGCGCCCGCGGCCATAATGACTTTCAGCATAGTACCTTCTCCGTAGAATAGATTGCGAGCGGTCAAGTGGCCGCATCACGTTAAACGTGACCACGTCGTAACGATGCTGTTGGATAATCGTTCCACCATCACCCGCATTGCATAAATTGAATTGTCAAATCAATAGCAATTGAATCGGCAGCAGATTCCATTGGCTAATCGGATAGAAATATTAGGAATTGCAAGATTTGACTTATCACATGGTCGATATGCTATCGCTTATTAAGACCTGGAACCCGATATTCACTATCTTACTTAATTTGGCTCCGATCGGGTCGGTCCTTCAAATAAAAACAAAACTCGTAGATACCTACGAAGGTATCCGGCGCATGGCGATTTTGTACATGCAATTACGCCCGAAAGTTGCTGAGATCGGCGACAGGCTCATGATCAATTTATCTCCTGCTTGCGATCCATCCGATCCTTGGATGTATCTAGCGCGCGCTCTGTGGAATGCTTCCGCGCTGTATCCGCGGACCAATCCGTCAATTCTGTGGTTGAGCGAGCTACTGCACGATCGAAAGCGGCGACTATCCCACTTGTGGTATTTGCGGAAGCTGGCTCCTGCACCAAGAAGCGCTTGGCCTCGACGGGACGACGATCAGAAAGATCAAACAGGGTTGCATCGCCTTCGATAATGACAGTGGGCGGTGCTTTTTCACCCCCATCTAGGGCATACCTTGCTTCGAATCGCTCGATATCAATCTGCAGCGCATGCGATGCCCCGGTGGCGTTTCTCACGCCCGTCAGGCGCACGTCAGGTGCCCGCGCCGCATATTGACGCATCAGCGCCTGGGTGAAAAGATCGGGGACCGGCGCCACCCAACGAACCCCCTTGAGGTAGAGCGCACGCTCCCCCCGCGTGGTGAGCATGCGATCGCCCTCCACCTCCTGCGAGAACCGGGGGCGAAGCAGAGATACAGAGCGAGTCGGGAGCGCACCCTGCATCCCGGTGACGGGCGTGGGGTCAACCACGCCAAACCTGAAAAGGTCAGCGCGCTCGCCGCCGCCTAGCAGGTTTCCACAGCTAGCCAGCAGCAAGGCGCTCGACAGAAGTGCAAAAGTCCGATTCCTGGTTGATAATGTCACTTAGGCAACTCCAGTTCAGTACCCCGGCTTTTGGCCAGAGCTTCGCGGGGACTTTGTCGGATCCCGCGAATTAGCCCGTCCAGCGATTCAGCTGTTTCTTGCAATGTCAGCATAGTCGCATTGATATTAGGGATCGTGGTCGTGCCGATATCGGCGCTTTGCGTGTCGAGTTTGGCGATCACGCCGCGAGCCTCATGAACTGCCGATTTGAGCTCGTTTGCCGCTTGGGAGATGTCGGCGAAGGCGCGCTTGCCATCGCCATCGGCAATCTGCCGAACGGACGAGGCCGCGCCCTGAATATCGTCAGCCGCCCGATCCAGTTTGGCGAGCGCAGAACCGGCATGGGCGAACATGGTCCGATTGGCCGCCAGTTCCGCCGTAGTCATTCGGACATCGCGAATGGCGCCGCCGATGTTGGCGATATTACGGTCAGACAGGACCTTGTTCACACGGCTCAGTGCCTCGGTCGCGCTTGCCACCACCTGTCCGCCGCCTTGCAGCAACGAAGACATAGCGTTGGGCTTGCTGGGGATGACAGGTCGCTTACCGTGATCATTGGTCTTGAGAAGGGGCTTGCTCGGCGTGCCAGCGCTGATTTGAACGATGCTGACCCCTGAGATGCCCTGACTTTCAGAGGATGCGACCGAATCTTCGCGGACCGGTGTCCCGCGCGTCAGTTCGATATCCGTGATAACACGGTTGGGGTCGCGTTGGTCGAGGCGGATTCCGCCGATTTCCCCGACCTTGATGCCGTTGAACTGCACTTCGCCTCCAACGCTTAAGCCTCTGACCGGCCCATGAAACACGATCTGGTAAGAATCACTTCCTTTGGCCGAACCGCCGAGCCAGACAACAAAAACAAGCGTGGCGATAAGCAACGCGATGGAGGCGGCGCCTACCAGAGCATAGTTGGCATGGCGTTCCATCAGCTTTCTTTCTCTTTTTTGGCGGCACGGCCTCGCGGTCCCAGAAGATAGCTCCGGATCCACGGGTGATCTGACCGTTCAAGTTCTTTGATCGTTGCAACAGCGGCGATTTTCTTGTCAGCGACAACCGCAACGCGGTCGCAAATCGCGTACAGAGTATCGAGGTCGTGGGTGATTATGAACACGGTGAAGCCAAGAGCATCCCGCAATGTTCTGATAAGATCATCGAATTCGGCTGCAGCAATTGGATCGAGGCCGGCAGTCGGCTCGTCGAGAAAGAGGATATCCGGATCCAGCGCGATTGCGCGGGCTACCCCCGCGCGCTTGCGCATTCCGCCAGATAGCTCGGCAGGCTTCAAGCAGCCTGCATCTTCCGGCAAACCAGCAAGCTTGATCTTCAGCCTTGCAAGATCGTGCACATACTCATGTGTGAGTTTCGTATGTTCTAGAAGTGGCGCCTCGACATTTTCCTGTACGGTGAGAAAGGAGAATAATGCGCCTTGCTGGAACATCACCCCAATCCGACGCTCGACTTCACTGTGCGCTTGCGGATCGCGGATGTCCTGCCCGAATATCTCGACGGATCCGCCATCGGGCTGCTTGAGGCCCAGGATAGTGTTGAGCAGCACCGACTTACCGGAACCCGATCCGCCAACCACACCCAATATCTCACCGCGCTTGACCTCAAGGCCGAGATCCTCATGGATGACCTTGTCGCCAAAAGCCGTGCGCAGGCCTTTGACGCGAATGGGCACGTCTTCGGCATCGGTTTCCAGAGGCGCGCTCACAGATCGAGCGCCATGAAGATCACCGCGAAAATCGCATCGAACATAATGACCATGAAGATTGACTGGACGACCGCGGATGTCACATTTTGACCAAGGCTTTGGACATCGCCGCCGACCATAAGGCCATGCCGACAGCCCGCAGCAGCGATGATCAGAGCCAGAAACGGCGCTTTGCACATGCCTATCCAGAAATGCTTAATGTCTACCGTTTCGAGCGTACGCTGGATGAAAAAGACCGGGCTGATATCAATCGTCACCCAACTGACCAACAGTCCGCCAGCAAGACCGCCGATATCCGCGCAGAAGGTCATGAGAGGCATCATGAGAAGCGCGGCTAATATGCGCGGGATTACCAGCGCATCGAAACGGTCCACACCCATAACCTGCATCGCATCGGTTTCCTGGTTCATCCGCATCGAACCGATCTGAGCGGC
Organism: Sphingobium abikonense NBRC 16140; assembly: GCF_001598335.1. Taxonomy (GTDB): domain Bacteria; phylum Pseudomonadota; class Alphaproteobacteria; order Sphingomonadales; family Sphingomonadaceae; genus Sphingobium; species Sphingobium abikonense. Next base: position 41,031 of record NZ_BCYT01000011.1, on the reverse strand, counting down.
AAAGGAAGATGCGGAACGTCCAGACAGAAGGATGGCGGTGATCACTACGCCGAACTCGCGCAGGATGGCCACGCCCACCAACTGGATCGTGAACACCTCAACGCCAAGCGTTGTCAAAAGGTTGGTGCCAACAAGCGCAATGACCGCGCCGATGAAGAAGGTCATGATAAAAACTATCGGAAGCCCATTAATGCCCGCGTCCTGCATGAAAGCGACAAGCGGCGTCATGCGCAATCGGCGAGGATTGCCAAGCGTACGGCCGAGCGCGATAATAAGCTGTCCAGTGAACACCAGCATCTGGTAGGCGTCACCGGCGGTCCCGATTACCTGACGGCCGAAGCGCTCGAAAAATCCTAGAACACCAGTGACGCCAGCCTTACCGGACGACTCTTGTTCAAGGGCAGGTCGAACAAGGTCTATCAGCCTTTGCAAATCCTCTCTTTCGCCAAAGTCAATTTCGGCGCCTGGAGCCATGGACCGCAAAAGTAGGAGGGCACCAGCAGTGTCGATCCGCCCTAGAGCAGAAAGATCGAGACGCTGCACGTCTAGACTCCTGGCCGCCTGGGCATCCAGGCGCCCTTCCGCATCGCCCAAAGCAAGCGAAGTCCAGTCACCGCTCACATGCAGAGTCTGGCCGCCACCCTCGTCAATATGCCAATCTGCCGCGATCATCGCACTGGCAGCATGGGAATTGAACAGCGGACGATTTCGGCTGCTGCTGGCATCAACGCCACGCAGCGCATATCTTGAACTACGCCATGGTCAAGCATTGGGGTCTCACGATGACGATCGAGCAATGGCGCGCCAAAGGCCAAGAGCGGTCAGCTTCGTCGCAGTCATAACTTTATCCTCTCCTCTTGCCATGCCATCAAAGATTGAGCAAGGACATAACATATGGAACCTCAGGAAGTTCATTTGCGCGCGCTCGCGACGGCCTTTGGCTGGACCTGGTACAGAATGCGGCGGCTGATCGACGCGCACCTTGCGTCCCAAGGTGCATCGATGGCCCGTCTTAAGCTGCTAGTATATCTCGCCGAGCAACCCAGCCGCTCAACCGATATTGCAAGCTTCTTCGATCAGGCCCCGCGCACGGTAACCCAGGCGATTGACTGGTTGGAGCAGAATGGTCTGGTCACACGCTCGCCCGTTGAAGAGGACCGCCGTGTAAAGCTCGTGGAAATCACGGACGCAGGCAGGGCGATGCTGGAGCAGGCCCTGCCACTCTACGATGGCATTGTGGCAAAGACCTTCGGCAGCTTGACCGCGGAAGAACTGGAAGCATTGGATAGGGCGATCCTTCACCTCGACAAGGTCGTGGATCAACTCGAAACGCAAGCTGGCTTCCGCCAAGGTCGGGTCCCCACGCTCAAGGCACATAACGATGGCTGATCCTCATTTGATGGACGGGCCTGAAGCGGTCGCATTGAAGGAGCGGGAGCGGTTCGCACAAATCCTGCTTCTGTTCGGGCGACATGGCCTCAAGGGAATGGCCTCCCGGCTAGGTCTCAGACTGGGTGGTGAGGAACCATTTGATAGCGCTCGACCAGAAGCAGTCGTTGCGCTGCTGCAAGATATCGGTCCTGCGGCGGTCAAGTTCGGGCAGATTCTTGCAATGCGAAGTGATCTGTTGGAGCCCGATTGGATCGATGCGCTTTCGAAACTTCAGGACCGGGTTCCGCCGCTGCCGTTCGCCACCGTGCGACCACTTATCGAAGAGGCGATCGGCGGAACTGTGGAAAGCTATTTCGCCTCGTTTGAAGACGAAGCGATTGCGGCCGGCTCGATCGCTCAGGTCCATGCAGCAACGCTGCTCGACGGCCGGGACGTTATCGTCAAGGTCCGTCGTCCCGGGATCGAGCGGATTGTCGACGCCGACCTTCGGCTGCTGCGCCGCGTCGCCCGGATCGCAGAGCGCCGCATCCCCGAGATCGCGCGACTCAAGCCGGACGAACTGCTGCGCCACTTCGCTGAAAGTATCGATCGGGAAATGGACCTCGGCGCGGAAGCTCGCGCCAGCGATACGATCGGAGAGTATCTCAAAGCTTTCGGCGTGCGAACGGCTCGCTTCGACTGGGAGTTGTCCGGCAGGCGTGTCAACATACAGGAGCGGTTTCGAGGCCTCGCGGCAAGCGATCTGGAGGCGGCACGGCAGGGCGACCTTGATCTCACGAGCCTCGCCAGCACCTATGCGCAGGCGATCCTCCACATGATCGTCATCAATGGTCATTTCCACGCCGATCCCCACCCCGGCAACGTCTTTTTCCTGGAGGACGGAACGCTGGCGCTTATCGACTTCGGAGCGGTGGGGACGCTTCTGCCGAGACGCCGGGAGGAATTGGTACGGCTTGGCCTGGCGATCGCGGCGGCGGACACAAGCGGGGTCGTCGATATTCTGCTGCTTTGGGCGGGCGACCCTGATGTTGACCGTGTCAGGCTGGAAGAGGCCCTGGACGAACTGATCAACCGTTTCAGCAATGTTCTGCTGGAGCAAATTGACCTTACCGACATTTTCAAGATGGTCTTTGCGATACTGCGCGACTTTCATCTCGCGCTCCCGCCCGATCTGGCACTGGTGCTCCGGACGCTGCTCACAGCAGAGGGATTTGTCCGGCGCATCGATCCGACATTTGACATCACTCGAGAACTGGCTCCGCTGGCAAAGGAACTGATGCGCGAGCGAACGAGTCCTGCGCGATTGCGTGGCGAAGCGGGCAAGCTATTTGCAGCGCTTGGAAGAGCCGCCTTGTCAACGCCGAGCCTGGTGGGACAGATCGAGAGAGTTGCGCGTACCGGGTCTATCACCGTCAGTATCGCACCCAGGGATCTTGAACGATTGCGCGGCGATGAGCGCAACAGCAGAGCCACTCCCCAGCTCTACCCCGCAGCATTGGGAATATGTGCTGCAATCCTTTTCGCCTCGGAACCGATGATCGCCGGGCTGCTGGCGGTGCTTTCCATTGCCCTGGCAATTGGCGAACGAGTGAAGCGGCGATGATCACGTTCCAAATCTCGCGAAAAGTCAAAGCTTATTTGTCGCGCTGCCGGCTCCAGGATTTCTAGGTCGCATGGAAACGCGTTCGAACTGGTTGAAGGTGAGCCTTGTTGTCGGCCTGCTCATAGCCGCCGTCATTGGGTTCACCCTGTGGCTCATCCAGTCGCGTGAGGCTGACGGGGCCACGTATGAGGTGCAGTTTAAACAATCGGTCGACGGCGTTCAAATCGGATCGGGCGTCAACCTTCTTGGTGTTCCCGTCGGGAAAGTAACCCAGGTCCGGCTCCAACCTTCAAATCCGGGTACGGTGATGGTCCGGTTCGTCCTTACCAAGGACATCTTACTCCATCGCGGCGTGACAGCGTCGATCGATAAATCATTCTTCGATGGATCGGCAGAAATAAGCCTGGCGGGAAGCAACAAGCGTGAACCGGCACTTACAGTTCAAGCGGGACAGCCATTCCCGCTTGTGCCAGTGAAGACCGGCGGTCTCCTGAGCGGTGATCTCAATCCAGGCGAGATGATCGCCAAGATATCGTCAGGTGCCGAGAGCATCTCAAAGAAGCTGGACCCTGCCGGTCAGCGATCAATCGAGGAACGTCTTGGCCAACTCGCGCTGCGCTCGCGGGACTGGAAAAGCGATGCCAGTCAAATCGCGGCGGAGGTCCTGCAGGAAGACAGGATCCATTCTCTAGGGAATGTGATGGCTCGGGCGGGAGACGACGCGGAGAGGCTTCGCCTGAGGCTCGAGGCATCGCGGGGCGGTCTTCGCGACAGCCTCGGCCGGCCCTTGCATGATGCCGAAGGCAAGGCCCGGTCTCTGGGCCTATCCATTGCACACGCACGGCCCCGGATCAGGCAATTGGAAGGGGATGCGCAACAAATCGCCGAAACCGCCCGCTCCGTTCGCGAACCAGTTCGACGCGTGGGCGATGCGGCCAAGAAGATTGACCGGGAAGGCTTGGGATCTCCCAAACTACCTGACTACCGGCCCACGACTGAGGAACGGAAATAGATGATCGCGATCGACCGCTCAGGAACGGACCAACCCTCGTCTTCATGCACAGGCGCGCAATCAGCTTCTGTGAAGCACGAAGTCAGGACGATAGAACGACCCTCTCAATTCTTCGCGCGTGTGTGGATGCAACGTCCTGAAGTGGCGCAAAGGCAACGCCAAAAATGGACTAAGGGGTTTATCTTCAATCGGGCCTGCAAGACCGAGACTGGTGGATGACCGGGAAGAATCGCACAATCGATGGAGCCGCTGGTATCAGCCTGGCTGTTGAAGTGAAGGGCGAGTGCGGGGCGATGCCCGTCTTGCTTGCCCACGGGGCGGGTCAGACTCGCCGCGCCTGGAAGCGGGTAATGCAAGATCTGGTCGAGGCGGGGTTTCGCGCTATCGCTATCGACATGCGTGGGCATGGCGACAGCGACTGGTCGAGCGCAGGTGCCTATGACGTGCGCGACTTTGCGGCCGATCTCGTCGCGGTAGCATCAAGAATGGATCGCAAACCGGCTCTGGTAGGCGCCTCCCTTGGCGGCCTTGCCGGAATGATAGCCGAAGGAGACCTCGCCCCAGGCAGCTTCGCGTCGCTCACTCTTGTAGATATAGCCCCGCGTATCGATCCGGGCGGCGTGATGCGGGTGGTCAGCTTCATGCAAGAACATGTCGAGACTGGCTTTTCGTCTCCGGAAGAAGCTGCACAAGTCATTGCGCGCTACATGCCTCATCGTCGCAAGCGCAGAGCGGGTGATGGCCTGCGGCACTATCTCCGGCATAAAGAGGATGGCCGCTATTACTGGCACTGGGATCCAGCATTTATTAGCAATATGGTGGCTGCACATTGCAGCGATACCGCGCATCAGGAGCAGCAAGTCAATATATTATACAAGGCTGCCGCTAATTTGACGCTACCGCTTCATCTGATCAGGGGCGGATCTAGTGATCTTGTCTCGAAAGGCGCTGTCGAACATCTACGCGAATTGGCGCCGCATGCTGAATATACCGACATAATCGATGCCACGCATATGGTCGCAGGCGATGCAAACGACGCCTTTTCTGCCGCAATTCTCGGCTTTTTAGGGCGCCAGTCGACCTCCTAGAGGGACGAGCATGGGAGAAGAGATTTTGCTCCAGATCATCGAGGGTCGGACGACTTGCTGTGCAGAGCGCCATACATTGGTGGGTTTGCCTAAGATGACACTCGGTAACTGGCTGCTGCCTCGCTCACTGGACTGCTATCCATAACGAAGGTGACGAAAGTTGACGACCAAAAATCTGACCGGCATGCTGGCCAAAAAGATGCCGCAGGAAACAGGCACCGCGCGCACAAAGGGCGAAACCCTGTTCCAGCTATTCTTTGCGCTCATCCAATGGCCTTGGCTGTTGAAAAGCCTTTATGGGGGAAACAAAGCTGAAAAAAATGCTGTTCTTGAGCGTATAAACCTTGAACAGGACGCCTTGCCTCATCTTGGCAGCTGGAAAGCAGACACTTACCTTCTTCACAGGATTGTTGATGAGATTGAAGTCCGACAACCGAAAAATGTTGTGGAATTAGGTTCCGGAGTAACTTCGCTGGTTATCGCCAAAGCATTGTCGCTTCACGGTGGCGGGCATTTATACAGCTACGATCAGTATGAACCGTTCGTTGAGCAGATGGGCATTTGGCTCGCTGAGCACCACCTGTCGGCAAGTTTCAGCCATGCTCCGCTGAACTTTCGGGACAAGGCCTGGCCTGGATTATGGTATGTCTTGCATCACCTTCCAAAGACAATTGATCTGCTTGTCATAGATGGACCGCCTTGGTCAATACATCCCTTTACCCGAGGAATGGCGGAACGCCTTTTCGAACGTATCGCACCGGGAGGCCTTATCATGCTCGATGATGCAGCAAGACCAGGAGAAAGATACGTGGCGCGACGCTGGAGGAAAACCTGGAGAGACTTCGAGTTCAAGTTCGAAGGCAAGGGCGCCAAAGGCCTGCTAACGGGACGGAGGATCGACGGATCAGATAATCGCCAAAAGTGACGCTGCAATGCATTATCGACTTCCGTTGCTGATTCGGTTTGATCATTCCCAAGGGTTCCGGACGAGTCTTTGAAGGGCACGTCCGGAGCCTTTTGAGCACCAATGCTGCATTGGAGCGGATCATCTTGCCCATCCTCGAAGCATGGCGCAGCATGCGCAGCCAGACCGCAGAGCTCGGGAAGCAGCTCGTTTGCGGGGCACCAGAGCGACGCGTGCAAGCTGGCAGTCATAATGCATCAGATGCTGAAGACTGGCGAGCTGTTCGACAGGTCAGCAAACGCAAAGCCTTAAACCAGTTCACGAGGAAGCTAGAAGGAAAAACCATAGCCGATCACGCCGGTATCCGGCGCCCGGTCGTCTCGTCGGGACGTTGGTCAGGCCATTCCGTCCAACAACGTTCCAGTTGCAATTACTGTCGGCAAAATGCGCGCACCACACTGGAAGGCCTCTCTTGCGAAACCCATCATGCGGCGGAACATGTCGACCGCGCAGACAACCATGCTCCTGGCAGCGCCCACCTTAAAGGCGCCAGGGTACCGAGCCTGTCGATCTTTATGACTGCAGCTGCCTGTCATCCCGCCACGGCAGCCCAGTGATGTTGCGAAAAGGTGCTTGCTCAGCGGTTCGCGATTAGACAACACCTTGGGCACAATCTAAGAAAGCCGTTGCACCGCCCCGTGCTGGCACCAAAGAAGGCCTCGAAATACAAAGGGGCTAGGGAGCAGCTGTCGATACCGGGCGCGGTCATTTCAACCTGTCCATCAGGCGGCCGACGGCGCCCGCTTCGGCGGCCAAATTACGGTTGTAGCTCAGTGGCATTCGTGGCGACTTCCACCGCAAAGCATCCATGATACCCGCGAGATCCTCGCCACTCGCGAACAAATCCTGGTTCAGCCCGATCCGTGTCGAGTGCGCGCTGATCCCTTTTAGCAATCTGGCCAAATCCTCGGCTGTCAGATCGGGCAGCGCGCCGAGGTCGAACGCCCGCTTGATGATCGACCGGAAAATCGGCCCGATCGAGCCCGGGTGGAGCGCCAGGCTGCCGATGTCATATTCGACGCGCGCCTTCACGGCAGGCTTCGAGAGTGTCTTGCGCAGGTCCCAAGCCTCACGACCTGAAATGCTGTCGATCGCCCGACCGCGCACGGCGGCGCGCGCCTTGTAGCGCCGCACCTGCACCCGCCGGAACAGCGGCCCGGCCGATAGCTCGGCAGCCTCGGTCCAGGCCATGATCGCCGCGACGGTGCGGGGGCTAAGATAGGCGGTCGCCCCCTCCCCGTCCTGATCGCCCTTACTGCGCAGGATCTGCAGCAGGCGTGACTCGGGGTCGATCGCCTCCTCGATATGCTCGACGGCCACCGCCACGAGTTCGGAGGCTCGCAGGCCGGTATCATAGGCCGCCGACAGCAATGCACGATCGCGAAGGCCCGGCAGATCGTCTCCGCAGCTCTCTAGCAGCGCGCGGATGTTGAGCCCACGCGCCTTGTCACGCTCGACGTCGCGCACCGGGCCCTTGAACCGCAGCGGCCGCGCCTGCTTCTGCGCCGTCCCCTTCTCACGGCGCACGGCCTGCAGCCGCAACTTGACCAGCGGCGCCGGCGTCGGATCCTGGCGGTCGAGCAGTTGATGAATCTTGGCGATCGACGCCTTGTACCGGGATAGCGACGCTGGACGGCTCCCCTTCCCCGCCCGCGCATCCAGATAATCGGCCACGGTCTCAGCCGTCGCCGGCAGCGCGATCCGGTTGGTGCGCCGACACCAGCTGTCGAATGCTTCGATGTCGGACTTGAGCGCGCGGATGCTGTGAGGCGACGAAGCGGCCTGATAGGCGGCGATCAGCGCCTCGTTGACGGCAATGCGCTCGCCCGCGCGCATCTGCACGATCGTCCAGGCAAGGTCGGCCGGCGCGCTAACGGTTGGCAGGATCGCCTCAGGCGCCGCCACAGCGTTTTCTGACCCTTCTAAGCCGGTTTCGGTGCCCATCCTGCGCCACGCTCCTCAGCGGCTGTCAGCTTGACCAAACCGACAGACCGAAATTGCTAGGTTTTTCAATCTTCATCTATCCCAAATACCTCCGGACTCTCGCCCGTCCATCCCGTTTCTGATACAATACCGGTGGACCCGGCAACACGAGTCCCTGGCAAGATCGGGGATAGGTCATGGCCGAAACGGGCACAGCTCTTACGAGAGCGGATTCTACAGCCTGGAGCATTGCTTGCAATCGCGAGCCGGCTATTCGTTCGCTTGCCAGCCTGCCCAAGATTACCCGCGCCGCGATGTTGAATGCGAGCGCGGAGCTGGGCCTGAGCAGGTCGCGCGTTTTTGAGCTTGTCGCCCGCTATCGCGCAGAGCCCGTTACCAGCTCCCTGGTCGATCGGCCCGAAGGTTTTCCCAAAGGGCGTCGCCGATTGGCGCCGGAGATCGACCAGGTAGTCGCCTCCGAAATCGAGCGGTTCTACTTGACGCGCCCCAAGCCGACCCTCGCGCGATTGCTACGCGAGATTCGGCATGCCTGTTATGAACGCGGCCTTCGCGCCCCGACACGCAAGACCATCGCCGCGCGCGTTGCCGCGATTGACCGAGAACGCCTCACCAGGGCGCGCGACGGTGCGAAGGCAGCGTCTGATCGATACCGACCCGTGACGCGATCTTACACTGCCGACTACCCGCTGCAGATCGTACAAATAGACCACACACCTGCCGATATCATCATCGTCGACGAGCATTTCCGCAAACCGCTTGGTCGACCAACGCTGACCCTTCAGATCGACGTAGCGACGCGGGTCATTCCGGGCTTCTACATCTCGCTTGAGAGACCCTCAGCCACGTCTGTAGGCATGGCGATCCGCCATGCAGTCCTGCCGAAGGCAACCTGGCTTCAGGAGCGGGAGATCAACCTCGACTATCCCGTTTTCGGCATCCCCGAAACTCTGCATCTCGACAATGCCGCAGAGTTTTGGTCCCGGGCACTCGAGCGCGGCTGCGAGCAGCATGGCATCGACCTCAAGCACCGCCCCCGGCGCACGCCGCACTACGGTGGCCACATCGAACGCTTGATCGGAACCGCGGTCGGCGCCGTGCATCTCCTGCCCGGTACGACCTTTGCAAACATAAAGGCCAAAGGCGACTATGACGCCGAAGGCCGGGCCTGTATGACGCTGCGCGAGTTCGAGCAGTGGTTCGCGCTCGAAGTCGGCGTCTATCATGGCTCGATTCACAGCGAGCTTGGCGTCCCGCCGCTCACGGCCTGGGCCGACGGGCTGGGCAACCGCGCTGATCCGCTCCGGCTCCCCGCCGATCCCGCTCGCTTCCTTTTCAACTTTCTCCCGTTTGAGATGCGGAAGGTCAGGCGCGAGGGGATCGAGCTGTTCCATGCGTTCTACTGGCATGGCAGTCTGGCCGGCCTCATCGCGAACTGCGACCACAAGCTCCCGATCAAATATAATCCGCTCAACCTCTCGGCTGTTTACGTCGAGTTGTCCGATACCGAGCATTTGACGGTTCCGCTTCGTGATCGGCGACGGCCTGCCATCACGAAGTTCGAGCACGACCTGGCAGTGCGAGCACTGCGCGAGCGCGGGCGCCAGGCCGTCGACGAGCAATCGCTGTTTGACATGGTGAACGAGCAGCGGCGCATCGTCCTCGAAGCGGCCCACAAGACCAAGACAGCGCGAAAATCCGCCCAGCGCATCGCCTATGCTCTGGAGGCTGGCCTTCCTCCTGCCACCGCAGCCCCTTCAATGGCTTTGCCGGTATCGTCCGAGCCGGAGGATAGCGCGCCTATCGTTCCATTCCAGATCGAGGAGCGACTATGACCGACCTTTACGATCACCTGTTTCCGGCATATCGCGAGCAGGCAGGGCTATCCGACGACGAACGCATCGACTGGCTGAGACGCGATCGATGGCTATCGCTGCCACAATCCGAAGCCGCGCTCGGCAGGCTAGAAGATCTGCTGACCTATCCCCCGCGCGGCCGCATGCCCTGCCTCCTGCTTTTCGGTTCCACTGGTATGGGCAAAAGCGAGATCCTCAATCGCTTCGCAGAGCTGCACGCAACCCGGTATGATAAAGGCGCCGGCCTTACGATCATGCCTGTCGTCAAGGTGCAGATGCCGCCACAGCCTACCGAGGACGAGTTCTACACCGAGCTTATGCTGGCGATGAACTACTCCGAGTTCGACCATATCTCCCTGCGATCACTGCGCTCTCTGGCTCGTCGCACCCTTGGGGAATTCGGGACGAAGGTGCTGGTCCTCGACGAAATCGACAAGATGCTGGCAGGCTCGCCGCGCCAACAGCGGATTTTTCTCAACACCATTCGCTTTCTGACCAACGACCTCAGAATCCCGATCGTGTGCGCGGGCACCGAAGATGCACGTATCGCGATACTCACCGATCCTAATCTCGCCGACCGCTTCGCCGCCTTCGAGCTGTCTCCATGGCGCAACGATCACGCCCTGCGCCAGCTCATGGCGAGCTTCGCCGGTCTGCTGCCTTTGCGCCGCCCTTCCCTGCTCGATGAACCTGATGTCCGCCAGCGCGTCATCGCATTGAGCGAGGGCGTGACAGGCCGAATATTCCGATTGATGGAGGCTGTCGCAATCGCGGCGATCCGAAGCGGCCGCGAGATGATCGACGCCGACAGCTTCGATGATGAGCAACTATTGCTCCCGCTCGTCTCGATGCAAGTCATCGCCAGTACCAAGCGGGCGTTGCGGCGCCGTGCGGCATGAATATCCTTTCGCTGACGAACTGCTGACGTCCTGGCACGCGCGTCAGCGCCATTCCCGCCGAGGGCGAGGGCTACCGGCGCCAAAGGCTGTCCGAGATCGCATGGGCGACTGGCGCCACCCGGATATTCGCCCGACAATGGCCTGGATCAATGCGACTGCCGACGACCTCAACGTGTCGGCAGCGTGCTTGGTCGAACATAGTCTCGCGAAACATTATCCCGCTTTGCCGCCCGATTTTCTGGCCTGGGAACACCTCCCAGGGTCAGCCAGTTCTACGGGGCTGATCCCGATACCACGGTTGCACGTCAGTTGGTGCAGCCGGTGTCTCGCGGAAGATTTCGCATCCGACCGGCCAGCACACGTCCGGCGTCAGTGGGTGCTGGCCGCCGTGGGCTTTTGCCATCGGCACCGCTGGCCGCTGGAGGATCGTTGCAATAGTTGCGGGTCGCGGACATGGCGATTTGCGATGCCCGCGCGCGGTCCGCTGCGGATGATTTGCGAAGCCTGCTGGCAACCGATGGAAAGAACCTCGGCGCCGGCCCTTTATGCCGGGAAGGATACCCTGGTCCGCTGGGATCATATCATTGCGTTCGAGCAGCAATGCATGGGCGCGATTAGGGGTAGGACCCCTGACCAGTTCCGCTTCAACTTCACGTCGGCCGGCCAACTCCTCAACGAGGTTCGAGACGTTTGCAGCCTCCTGACCAAGAAGCCGCCAAACGACGAATATTGGTGGTGCAGGACACGGAATATCGCGCTGAACGATTTCGCGTGCGATGCGATGACGCCCGGTTACATCGGTCTCCAATTCTATTCGAGCGACACTCGCAACCCGCTGGCCACCGCATCGCCGCTCCTGCGCCGGTGCCTGCTTGCCGCCGCTTGCGGCATCATCGAAACCAATCCCGATGTAGGTGCCGCGCTTTTTGGTCCTGAAGCACCGCCAGCGATCGAAAAGTTCATAGCCAGGACAGATCGCGGCGGGCTCGATCGCTTGCTGATGGCAGACGGCCACTGGTCTTCCGCCTTTATCCTTCAGATCAAAGCCGCACGAGAGCGAATGGCTCGCCGGTTCATGATCTCAAAGCTGGAAGCGGCGCATCGAGCGATACGCAACGCATTCGCGCATTCATCGTCCAACGAACAAACCAAATTTAACCGTTCCACCGGCCAAATCTGATTCCATGTCGTGGGAAGTAGTTCCTGATTGAGCCACCGCCCTTCACCGGCTAGAACCCCATCCATGCGCATTTCGAGGCTCTTCCTCGCGAACCGGTTTTGGGCGATGCTTTGTATCGCCTTGGCCGTCGTCTTCGCCGGCACCTCGCTCTCCACGTCTATCGACAAGATCCAGCATGCGCCGGGTGTTTCGTTCGAACACGACCATTCCTTGTTCAGCGAAACTTCCATCATACAAGACCATGCCGACGATCATCACGCGCCCCAACCCGGCGACAAAGATCCGGCCGACCATCTGCCCGGCAGCCATCACCATCATGGCGATGGCGGATCGGCTGTACCGGTGACGGCTGCAGCGGAGGCTGCTCAACTCGTCTTGTCCGGCGCGCTGCATGGGTTTGCGCCGGATAACCAGACACCAAGCTTGCGCATTTCCGGCCCCGAACGACCTCCCAAGAGCCTCGCGATCCCAAGCTGAGCCGCCGCGTCACATGAGGCGCGGCATCTGCCACGCCTGCTCGTGAGGCCGTCTCTGTCATGTTTTCCCTTCTTGTTGCGCGCCCATCGGCGCGTCTGCGGCGCACGCTTGCGATAAGCGCAGCGCTGGCCACATTGTCCGCGCCTTCGATCGGCGCGGCGCAGACCCTCAGCCTGTCCGATGCGTTGTCGCGCGTCGCGTCCGGCGATCCTTCCGTTGCGGCCAATGCCGCGCGGCTCCGGGCGGCCGATGCCGCCATCACCCAGGCCGACGTGCGGCCGCGCGATGTTATCGGCGTCGATGTCGAGGATTTCATGGGCACCGGCCCCTATTCACCGGTCGATCGCTCCCAGACCACGGCCTGGTATGAACGCACCTGGGAACGCGGCGGCAAGCGCGAGGCACGGATTGGCGCCGCCCGTTCCGATCTCGACGCGACCTCGACACGCAATCGCCTGCGGATGCTCGATCTCATGGCGCAGGTCCAGGCCGCGTGGGTCGAGGCGCTGGCGGCCGAGGCGGCGATTCCGATCGCGCAGCAGCGGCTCGCCGCCGCCCAGCGCGTCGAAGCGGAAACCGCCCGGCGCGTGGGCCGTGCGCTCGATCCGCTGTTCGCGGGCGAGCGGGCGAGAACCGCCGTGGCGCAAGCTCGGATCGCGCTCGACCAGGCGCGCGAGAACGCCCGCATCGCGCGCGCCACGCTCGCATCCTGGTGGGGTGGCGGTAGCGATTACAGCCTCGATACGGCGCCCTTCGCCATCGTGAACGCGGCGATGACATCGGACGATGACAGCCCGGACCTTGCCCTGCTCGCAGCCGAGCGTGATGCGGCGGGTGCGCGGGTCCGGCTCGCCGAGACCGGCAATGTCTCCGACCCGACCGCGCGCGTAGGCCTGCGCCACTTCGGGCAAGGCAATGACGTGGCGATCATGGTCGGCGGCTCGATCCCGCTCGGGAGCCGCGCCGCAAATCGCGGCAATGTCGCGCGCGCCAATGCCGACGCCGAGGCGGCCGAGGCCGAGATCGCGGTGGCGCGGGCGCAAATCCGCCGCGACATCGACCGGCTCGTGCCCGAGCGTGCAGCGCTTGCCACCGAGATCGCCCGGATCGACCGCGAGGTGCTGCCGAGCGCCGAGCGCGCGTTGGTGCTGGTGCAGGACGGCTTTGCGCGCGGCGGGACGGCCTTCACCTTCCTCGAAATCAACCAGGCGAGCCAAGCCCTGACCGATGCGCGCTCGCGACGGGTCGAGCTGCTGCGCCGCTTCCACCTCGCGGGCGTCCGTCTCGACCGGCTGACCGGCCGCCACGCTCCCCTTCTTGCCAGCGCGGAGAACCGCTGATGACACGATCCATTCCTATCGCGGGCACGCTGCTCGCTTTTGCCCTGCTCGCCGGTTGCGGCGAGTCCCCGACAACGACTGAGACCACCGAACCGAAGGCCGCCGCCGCAGGCGAATATGAACGCGGCCCGCATCGCGGGCGAATGCTGCGCGACGGCGAGTTTGCGCTCGAAGTGACCATCTTCGAGGATGGCGTCGATCCCGAGTTCCACGTCTATGCCTATCGGAACGACAAGCCGATGGCGCCGGGCGACGTGCAGCTTTCCATCGAGCTGTCGCGCCTCGGCGGCAAGGTCGATCGCTTCGCCTTCACGCCGCAGGAGGACTATCTGCGCGGCGGCGGCGTGGTGATCGAGCCGCACTCGTTCGACGTGAAGGTCCGCGCGGTCGAAGGCGGCCGGACCCACAACTGGACCTATGCCTCCTACGAAGGCCGGACCACCATCGCGGCCCAGGCGGCGCAGGCCGGCGGTGTGCGTTCCGAGCGTGCCGGTTCCGCCACGGTTGCCGAGCTGATCGACATGGCGGGCCGGATCGAGATCACGCCCGAAGGCAAGGCCGATGTTCGTGCCCGGCTTCCCGGCCAGATTATGTGGATGACCGGCCAGCTCGGTCAGGCCGTGCGCAAGGGACAGACCCTGCTCCGCGTCGAGTCCAGCCATTCGCTCCAGACCTATGCGGTGACGGCGCCGATCAGCGGCATCATCGTCGAGAAGAACGCCAATGTCGGCGACACCACCGGCGACCGCGCGCTGTTCGTGATCGCGGATCCTACCCAGCTCCATGCCGAGTTCTTCGTCTATCCCCGAGATGCCGAGCGTGTGCGGGTCGGCCAGCGTGTGTCGCTGCGTAGTCTGTCAGGTGAAGCGCGGCTTGAAGCGGAGGTGGAGGCGATCCTGCCGACCGCCGATCTCGCCAGCCAGACATTGATGGCGCACGTCCATCTGCCGGCGTCCGCCTCTCAGACTTTCCGGCCCGGCATGGGCGTCGAGGGATCGTTCGCGGTCGCCTCCGCGAATGTGCCACTCGCTGTCAGGACCAAGGCCATCCAGCGGTTCCGCGATTTCGAGGTCGTCTATGCCAAGGTCGGCAACACCTATGAGGTGCGGATGCTGGAGATCGGGCGGCGCACGCCCGAATGGACCGAAATACTCGGCGGCCTCGAACCCGGCACCGAATATGTGACCGATGGCGCGTTCCTGATCCGGGCCGACATCGACAAGTCGGGGGCCAGCCATGACCACTGAGACCATCCCCGAGCCCGCAAGCACGGGCTTTCTCGAACATATCGTTGCGGCCGCAATCCGCTTCCGATGGGCGGTTCTCGCTATCGTCGTGCTGCTGTGCGGGATCGGCGTCTGGGCCTTCCAGCGCCTGCCCATCGACGCGACGCCCGACATCACCAATGTCCAGGTGCAGATCAACAGCGAGGCTACGGGCTTCTCGCCGCTGGAGGCCGAGCAGCGTGTCACCTTCCCGGTCGAGACGGCGATCGCCGGCCTGCCGGGCCTGCAATATACCCGCTCGGTGTCGCGCTACGGGTTGTCCCAGGTGACGGCGGTGTTCGCCGACGGCACCGACATCTATTTCGCGCGGCAGCTCGTCAACGAACGGCTCCAGACCGCGCGCGATCAGCTCCCCGAAGGCGTCGTGCCGGAGATGGGACCGATCGCCACCGGCCTTGGCGAAATCTTCATGTATACGCTGGAGGCGCAGCCCAATGCCCGCAAGCCGGACGGCAAACCCTATACCGCCGAAGACCTGCGCACATTGCAGGATTGGGTGATCCGGCCGCAGCTCAGGAACACGCCGGGCGTCACCGAGGTCAACAGCATCGGGGGCTATGAGCGGCAATATCATGTGACGCCGCTGCCCGACCGGCTTTCGGCCTATGGCTTGACGCTCAACGATGTGGTCGAGGCGCTCGGCCGCAACAACGCCAATGTCGGCGCCGGCTATGTCGAACGCTATGGCGAGCAATATCTGGTCCGGGTTCCGGGCCAGGCATCGGGAATCGATGATCTGAAGTCGATCATCGTCACCAATCGCGGCGGCGTGCCGATCCGCGTGGCCGATGTCGCCGATGTCGGCATGGGTGAAGAACTGCGCACCGGAGCGGCGACCGAGAACGGGCAGGAAGTGGTGCTCGGCACCGTATTCATGCTCGCGGGCGAAAACAGCCGCATCGTCGCCCGCGCGGTAGCCGAGCGGCTTGAGGAAGCCGCCAAGGCGCTTCCGGCAGGCGTCAAGGCGGTGGCGATCTACGACCGCACCGATCTGGTCGAGCGCGCGATCGGCACGGTCGAGAAGAACTTGCTCGAAGGCGCCTTGCTGGTCATCGTCGTGCTGTTCCTGCTCCTAGGCAATATACGGGCGGCGCTCATCACGGCGGCGGTCATCCCGATCACCATGCTGATGACGATCACCGGGATGCTCCGTGCTGGTGTGTCCGGCAATCTCATGAGTCTCGGCGCGCTCGATTTCGGGCTGATCGTCGATGGTGCGGTCATCATCGTCGAGAACTGCCTGCGCAGGTTCGGCGAGGCGCAGCACCGATTGGGGCGTCTGCTCGATCGCGAAGAGCGGTTCTCGCTGGCCGCGTCGGCCACCTCCGAGGTGATCCGCCCGTCGCTGTTCGGTGTGCTCATCATCGCGCTCGTCTATGTGCCGATCTTCGCGCTCACCGGCGTCGAGGGGAAGATGTTCCATCCGATGGCGATCACGGTGGTCATGGCGCTGAGCTTCGCGCTGATCCTGTCGCTCTCCTTCGTGCCAGCGGCGGTCGCGCTGTTCGTCAGCGGCAAGGTCGAGGAGAAGGAGAGCCGCCTCATGGGCTGGGCGCGCAAGCTCTATGCACCCGCGCTCGATGCCGCCTTGCGACTGCGGGTCGCGTTCGTCGCAGGGGCCATCGCCCTTGTGGCGATCTCCGGCTTCGCCGCGACGCGCATGGGATCGGAGTTCGTCCCCAATCTCGACGAAGGCGACATCGCGCTTCATGCGCTGCGCATCCCCGGCACCAGCCTCACACAAGCCATCGGGATGCAGACCACGCTCGAAGCCCGGCTCAAGCAGTTCCCCGAGGTCGAGCGGATTGTCGCAAAGATCGGCACCGCCGAAGTGGCGACCGACCCGATGCCGCCCTCGGTCGCCGATACCTTCGTCATGCTCAAGGACCGCAGCGAATGGCCGGACCCGCGCAAGCCCAAGGCGGAACTGGTTCGCGAGATGCAGGAAGCGGCAGCGACGATCCCCGGCAACAATTATGAGTTCACCCAGCCCATCCAGATGCGGTTCAACGAGCTGCTGTCGGGTGTTCGGGCCGATGTCGCGATCAAGGTGTTCGGTGACGATCTCGACCGGCTCCATGAGATCGGCCAGTCGATCGAAGGGGTGGTGAGCGGCATCGAGGGCGCGCAGGATGTGAGCGTCGAGCAGGTTACGGGTCTGCCCGTCCTCCAGATCACGCCCGATCGGGCGGCGCTGGCCCGGCTCGGCCTCAACATCGGCGACGTCCAGGATGTGGTGGCCGTCTCAATCGGCGGCCGGGAAGCTGGCCAGATGTTCGAAGGCGATCGGCGTTTTCCGGTGATCGTGCGTCTACCGGAGGTCATCAGGAGCAAGGCCGACGAAATCGGACGCTTGCGTATCCCACTGGCCGGCAATGGCGCCGACCCGCGCGGGTTCGTGCCGCTCGCCGATGTGGCCAGGGTCGAGGTCGTGATCGGCCCCAACCAGATCAGCCGCGAGGACGGCAAGCGCCGCGTGGTCGTGACCGCCAATGTGCGCGGGCGCGATCTCGGCTCGTTCATCGAGGAGCTGCGCGCGAAAGTGGGCGCCGAAGTCGAAGTCCCGCCCGGTTATTGGGTGAGCTATGGCGGCACGTTCGAGCAGCTTATCTCGGCGGCCGAACGGCTGAGGCTGGTCGTTCCAGCCGCGCTGCTGCTGATCTTCGGGTTGCTCTATTGGCTGTTCCGGTCGGGCAAGGACGCCGCCATCGTGTTCTCCGGCGTGCCGCTGGCGCTCACCGGAGGCGTGGCGGCGCTGCTGATCCGGGGGATGCCGCTCTCGATCTCAGCGGGGGTCGGATTCATCGCGCTCTCGGGTGTGGCGGTCTTGAACGGCGTGGTGATGCTGAGCTTCATCCGCCAGCTCCGCGAGTCCGGCGGCGGCCTTGAGGACGCGATCCGAGAAGGCGCGCTCACGAGGCTCCGCCCGGTGCTGATGACCGCCCTGGTGGCGAGCCTCGGCTTCGTGCCGATGGCCTTCAACGTCGGCGCGGGCGCCGAGGTGCAACGGCCGCTGGCAACCGTGGTGATCGGCGGCATCCTCTCCTCAACGGTGCTGACATTGCTGGTGCTGCCCGCGCTCTACCGCCTCGTGCATGGCCGCAAGGCTGAGCCGGAAGCGCGGACGCGGCCGGACACCGTGCCAGCCGTAAGCTGACCCCATGCCGCTCCCATGCGCCGAGCGCGCATGGGAGCGGACCCACCAAGGACATCCGCCATGCTTTCGGTTCTCGCCAATCGCACCTATCGCCATCTGTTCCTGGCGCAGGTCATCGCGCTAGTCGGCACCGGCCTCGCCACGGTCGCGCTCGGCCTGCTTGCCTATGACATCGCCGGGGCCGATGCGGGCGCGGTGCTCGGCACCGCGATGGCGATCAAGATGGTCGCCTATATCGGCGTCGCTCCCATCGTCGGCGCCTATGCGAGCCGCCTGCCGCGCCGCAGCTTCCTCGTCGCGATGGACGTGATCCGCGGACTGGTGGCGCTCGCGCTGCCGTTCGTCGATCAGGTCTGGCAGGTCTATGTGCTGATCTTCGTGCTGCAATCGGCCTCGGCCGGGTTCACGCCGACCTTCCAGGCCACCATCCCCGATGTGCTGCCCGAAGAGAAGGACTATACCAACGCGCTGTCGCTCTCGCGGCTTGCCTACGACATGGAGAGCCTGACCAGCCCGATGCTCGCCGCCGCGCTGCTGACGGTGATGAACTTCCACTGGCTGTTCTCGGGCACCGCAATCGGGTTCGCCTGCTCGGCGCTGCTGGTGCTGACCACGGTGCTGCCGCGCTCCGCCGCCAAACCGAAGGGCGGCATCTACGACAACACGACGCGGGGCGCCCGGCTCTATCTCAAGACGCCCCGGTTGCGCGGGCTGCTCGCGGTGACGCTCGCCGCCGCCGCCGCGAGCGCGATGGTGATCGTCAATACGCCGGTGCTGGTGCAGGCGGCGCTCGGGCGCGGGCAAAGCGCGGTAGCGATCACGCTCGCCGCGTTCGGCGGCGGCTCGATGCTAGCCGCGCTGTTGCTGCCACGCCTGCTCGACAAGCTGCCCGACCGGACGGTGATGCTGTCGGCGGCTGCCGCGATGACGCTGGCGCTGGCGGCGCTGGCCGTCTCATGGGGCGGCCATGCCGCACCTGGTTACTGGGGCGTGATCCTCGCGGGCTGGCTGGTGCTCGGTATCGCCTATTCGGCGAGCATCACGCCGGGTGGGCGCCTGCTGCGCCGCTCGTCGGGCGCGGAAGATCGCCCAGCCCTGTTCGCCGCGCAGTTCGCGCTCAGCCATCTGTGCTGGCTCGTCGCCTATCCGCTCGCCGGCCAGACCGGCGCGCTGGGCGGCATGGGCCTCGCGTTCGCGGCCGCCGCCATATTGGGGCTGCTTGGCACCATTACCGCGTTCATGATCTGGCCGAGGGACGACCCCGAAGTGGTGGCGCATGACCATGACGGTTTGCCGCCGGGTCATCCTCATTTGGTCGAAGGCCATCCGGAAGGCCGCGCCGCCCATGCGTTCATGATCGACGAGCTGCATCCACATTGGCCGATCCGCTAGGCATAGGGACGCCGGGGGAATAGCCCCGGCGTCCCTTGAGGATCAGGGCTGGCGGAAGTCGCCCGAAACGAACGCGCCGTCCGTCGTCAACACGACATGGAACAGTTTGCGTGCCGGATCGGATTCCGCGTCGTTGCGGAAGGTCACGATCGTCTGGTGCTGGCCCCGGCTGGTCCGCTCGCGCGTGCCCGCCACGGTTGCCCGCGACCAGCTCGCCGGCAGCTTCGCCTGGCTGACGAGCCGGATCACATTGTCGCGGGCGGTCTGCTGGGGCGTGCGGGCCTCCTGCTCCTCGTCGTCATGATCGGGATGGGCGAGCGCGGCGCCGGCGTGGAGCGCGAAGGCGGCAAGAGCGATCAGTGCAATACGCATGGTGATGTCCTTTCAGAATGAAGTGAGATGTCAGGGAAGCGCGGCGAATTTCTCGAAGTCACCGGTAGCGGTGACGGTGATGGTGACGGGCCGGTCGGTGCGGCTGCGCCAATACCAGCCATGCGTGCCGTCGAAGGGCGCGCGGAACTTGCCCGATGCGCCCGCCGAGCTGCCTTTCTCATAGCTGGTATAATCGCCCTCGGCGGCGCCGGTCTGCTCGCCGTGCAGCTCGAACCGTACCTCCGGCCCGTCGGTTGCCCAGCGATAGTCGAACTCGCCGCCCGCCTTCATGGTCGCCTTGACCTCGCGGCCCTCATTGGGGGCGAGGGTCAGCGTCACCTCGACGGGTTCCCCGGCCTTCAGGGCGGGCGTCGGCGAGGCGGCGGGCGCCGCGACCGCGGGCGGCGCCGGGGCGGCATGGCTTGCGGCGTCGGCCTGCTTGGTCTCGCCCATCTCGGTCAGCCCGAGCAAGCGGCCGACGCCGGTGGGATCGACGCCATATTCGGCCGGAAGCACGGTCGTCACGAGGATGACGGCGGCGGCGCCGAACGCGATCAGGGTCGCGCGGTTGAGCTGGCGCAGGCTCGGCAACTCGCCGATGCCGGGTTGCGGAACTTGGGTCATGATGCGGCTCCTTCCAGAGCATAGCCCGCAAGCTGATAGCCGGTGAGCACGAAGCCGGCGGTCATCAGCAGGACGTTGGCGGTGAAGGCATGGGCCGAGAAGCTGCGCGTGCGCCGCCAATAGCCCATGACGATAAGGATGGCGGCGAGGGCGAGGATCTGGCCGATCTCGACGCCGACATTGAACGAGAGGAGATTGACGATCAGGCCGTCCGAGGAGAGCGAGAAGTCTTGCAGCTTGGTCGCCAGGCCGAAGCCGTGGAACAGGCCGAAGATCAGCACCGCCGCCTTGGTATTGGGCTGGACGCCGAACCATCGCTGGAACGCGCCGAGATTGTCGAGCGCCTTGTAAACGACCGACAGGCCGATGATCGCATCGACCAGATGGGCGCTGACATTTGTGCCCATGAGGACGCCCGCGCTCAGCGTCGTCGAGTGGCCGATGGCGAACAGCGTCACATAGGCGGCGACATCCTTCATCCGGTAGAGGAAGAAGATGACGCCGAACAGGAACAGCAGGTGATCGTAGCCCGTCACCATATGCTTGGCGCCGAGATAGAGGAACGCGCTGATCTGCGGCCCGCTCGTCTGCTCGATATAGCCCTGATCGCCCTCTGCAACGCCATGCGCGAAAGCCGCGCCAGCGAAGGAGAAGGCCATCAGGGCAAGAAGAACCGTGCGGCCGAGCGCCGAGGGTCTGGCCCGGAATGGATACATGATATGACTTTCCTGGGCGCCGGACGGGCAAGCAGCCCGCCGGCACATGCCTGGGGAAACGGCGCGGGACAGGCCCGCACCGTGTTCATGCGGCGGCTGCCGCAGCCAGGCTCAGGCGGCGGGCGGTTCGAGCAGCGGCGCGAGAACGGCTGAAGGCAGTTGCGGTTGGTTGTGCGGCCAGTGCCGGGGCGCTCGGTCGAGCCTCGTCGCCGGGACCGGCGCTGCATGGGCGAGCCGGTCGACGAGCAGATGAACATGGGCGCTGGTCCCGTCCGATTCATGATCGGCATCGGGCGCATCGCTATGGCTATGGCCATGCTCAGCGTGATGATGTTCGGCCGCTACGACATGATCGTGGCTGACCGACGCCACCGGACCGCCGTGGGAGAAGGCCAGCGTCAGAACGAACAACAAAGAAAGCAGCCGGACGATCAGCATGGCAGGGTCGGATGCGGCCTTTCTTTCCGGCGAGACGGGTCGGCACGAATCCTGTGATCCCGCCGAGGCTTCGGCCTTTATCTGCGAATTATTCGCAAAAGGAAAGCCCAAGTTCACCCGCCCGATGCGGGCCATTCCCCGTTATGCGTGGGGTCAGCTCCGCGCGGCCGCCGCCGCCTGCCCATAGCGGCGATCGACGGCTTCCCAATCGAGGTTCTTGAACCAGGCGTCGATATATCTGGCGGCCTGCGTGCCAAAGTCCATGTGGAAGCTGTGCTCATACATATCGAGCGCCAGCAGTGGCACACCCGCCGCCGCGCCGTGCATATGGTCCCAGGCCCAATGGGTGTGGAGCGAGCGCGTGTGGAGATTATAGGCGAGGATCGTCCAGCCCGAGCCGCCCGCGAGGCTCATGCCGGTGCGGCGGAACTCTGCTTCCCAGGTGGCGAACGACCCGAACGCGGCGGCGATCGCCTCGCGCACCGCGCCGCCCGCCTGGCCGTTGCCGCCCAGCCCGTCGAAATAGACCTCGTGCAGCACGACCGAGCCGGTGCGGTGCAGCTCCTCGCGCTTGAGGCCGCCATAAACGACCGGCGGCAGGTCGGGATCGGCGAGCGCGGCCGCCAGCCGGGTCTCGATCATGTTCAGCGTTCGCACCGAGCCGATATAGTTGTTCTCCCAATGCGATTTGACGAGCCGTTCCGAAAGCCCGTCGAGCTTCGCGGGATCGAATTTGAGCGGCTTGGGCTGATGCTGGCCTGCAAAGGCCGGCGGCCGCGCTGCCCTGGGTTCCTGTGCTTCGACGCTGTCCATCACTGCCATTGCCACTGCTCCCATCCCAAGGGCCTTCACCGCCGATCTGCGCGATACATCCGTCACCGGGCTTCTCCGTTCATCTGAGGAGGACATAGGCCGCGCCGAGGCCGGCGCAGGCGAACAGCACCGGGATCATGCCGGCCTTGAACCGGAACACGGCAATCGCGGCCACCGCTGCCAGCAGCAGTGCCGGGATGTTGAGCGAAGCCAGAACCGGCACCTCGAAGCGCGTGCCCGCGATACCGACCTCGCGCACCTCACCGAACAATGTGTGGATGGCGAACCAAAGCGCGAGGTTGAGGATCACGCCGACCACGGCGGCCGTGATTGCGCCGAGCGCGCCAGAGAGCGCCCTGTTGCCGCGCAGCGTTTCGACGAAGGGGGCACCCGCGAAAATCCACAGGAAGCAAGGCACGAACGTCACCCAGGTCGTGAGGATCGCCCCCAAGGTCGCGGCGACCAGCGGGTGCAAGGCGCCAGATTCGCGGAACGCCGCAAGGAAGCCGACGAACTGCGTCACCATGATGAGCGGACCCGGCGTGGACTCGGCAAGGCCCAGCCCGTCGAGCATTTCGCCGGGCTTGAGCCAGCCATAGGTATCGACCGCTTCCTGCGCGACATAGGCCAGCACCGCATAGGCGCCGCCGAACGTTACCACCGCCATCTGGCTGAAGAAGGCAGCGATGCGCGAGAACACGTCGTCGGGACCGAGCAGCGCGAGCATCGCCGCGACCGGCGCGAGCCAGAGGACAAGCAGCGCCGCCGTGATCTTGAGCGACCAGGCGAGATTGGGGCGGGCATGGTCGGGCAGCCCCTCGCCGAGCGCGGTGTCGCGGTCATGGACCACATTGCCCCCCGCCGCGCCGTGCCCGCCGCCGCTCTTGAACGCAGGAAGCCCGAGGCGCCCGCCGACATAACCGCCAAGCGCGGCCGCCAGCACGATCAGCGGAAAGGGTGCATCGAGGAAAAAGATGGCGACGAAGGCGGCGACCGCGATCCCGCGCATGACGTTGTTCCTGAGCGCGCGCGAGCCGACCCGGACCACAGCCTGGATCACTACCGCCAGCACCGCGGCCTTGAGGCCGAAGAACAGCCCCTCGACCAGCGGCGAAGCGCCAAGCAGCACATAGAGGAAGCTCAACGCCAGGATGGCGAGGAAGCCGGGCAGCACGAACAGCGCGCCCGCGACCAGCCCGCCCTTGGTCTTGTGCAGAAGCCAGCCGATATAGGCGGCGAGCTGCTGCGCCTCGGGGCCGGGCAGCAACATGCAATAGTTGAGCGCGTGCAGGAACCGCTCCTCGCCGATCCAGCGTTTCTCGTCGACGAGAATGCGGTGCATCACCGCGATCTGCCCGGCCGGACCGCCGAAGCTCAGCGATGCGATCCGCGCCCACACCTTGACGGCTTCGCCGAAGGGAATGCCGTGATCGTGGGCCGCCTCCGACCGCTCCAGTTGCTCGGTGACGGCGACGCTCACCGCTCGGCCTTCCGGCTGCTGAAATAGGCGTGAAACTGGCCGAGCGCGTCGCCGCCGCGCGCGATGCGCTCCAGATCGTCGTCGGTGGACGCGCAGACGCCCGACAGCATCGCGCCCAGCCCGGCCGCCTCGGGCCGGTCGAACTTGCCGTCTCCGATGTCCAGCTCGTGGATGATCTCCGAAATCGCCACCAGCGCCGCATCGCCGTCGAGCGCGGCGCGATGCACCAGCGTCTCGAAGCTGCACCGATCGCCCTCATGGGTGAACTCGGCATCGACCATGTCGAAGCGCAGCTCCCCGGCCTCGGGCGTATAGCTCTTGCCGTCGATGAACTTGAAGCTGGCCTTCGGGTCGATGAAGCGCCGAATGAGCCAGGCGCAGGCGATGCGATCGACATGGACGCCGCGCCGCGTCACCCAGACGCGGTTCGCAAGGTCGGAGGGCGCCAGCTCGGGGGCCGCGTCCGAGCGGCCGACATCAGGATGGGCATATCGCTGCTCGTCCAGCTCGCGCAGCGCCGCTTCGGCACCTTGCCGTCCATGCGCGCCGAAGAAGTCGAGCCGGACGATCTCGGCAAGCCGCCGCTGGAGCCTGGCGATGTCCGCGCCGGAGGCCGGTCCCGTATCGAGCAGATTGCGCGCGGCCTGCGCCAGCTCATCATAGTCGGCGTCGCGCGCGGCATCGAACAGCGCGCGCAGCTCGGCGTCGCTCTGGCCCTCGATCAGCCGCGCGTCGATCAGCACCGCCTCGCCGCCGCTCGATGTGATCTCGGCGAGCAGGTCGCGGAAGGCGGCCTCCGTCTCCTCGCGGCGCGGCAGCACATGGACGGCGTTCTTGAGCGGCACCGCGCCCGCCGCCTGCAAGCGGCGCCAGATCTTCACGCGCAGATAGGGCGGCTTCGCGGGGAGCTGGTGCAGCAGCGCGAGCCAGGTATCGGGGTCGGTTGTGTCGTTCATAGTGCATATGTATCATCGTAAGTGATTCGATGAAACATCTATATCCCATATCCGCAACCGCGCTGATTGCAGCCGTCGCGCAACCCGCTTGGGCGCAGCAGCCGCCAGCGCGTGCCGAGGCGCCCCCGCCCGACGATGGCCTCGCGTTCTCGGGTTCGATCCGCTTGCGCTACGAGGCGATCGACGGCCAGGCCCGGTCCGGGTTCAACACCAGCGACGAACTGGTAAACCTTCGCACCAATATTCTCGCCGAATACCGCAAAGGCGTTGTCCGCGTCGGGGTCGAGCTGTTCGACAGCCGCGTCTGGGGCGACGATGCGGGAACGCCGGTGACGACAAACGAGGTGAACGCGCTGGAGCCGGTCCAGGCTTATGTCGCGGCCAACTTCGACGGAGCCTTCGGCCGGGGCACGAAGCTTACGCTCACCGCCGGTCGCATGATGCTCAATCTGGGCTCGCGGCGGCTCGTGGCCGCGGACGATTATCGCAACACCACCAATGGCTATACCGGGCTTCGCGCCGACATCGCTGCACCGCAGGGGTGGAAGGCGACGCTCATCTACACGCTGCCGCAGATCCGTCTGCCTGACGACAATGAGGGCATCCGCGACGCCAGAGTGCGGCTTGATCGGGAGAGCTTCAACCTCGTGCTCTGGGGTGGTCAAGTCAGCAAGGCCAGAGTGATCGGCCCGACAATGGGGGAACTGACCTATTTCCATCTCGACGAGCGCGACGCGCCGGGTCGCCCGACTCGAGACCGCGCCCTTGACACCTTCGGCGGGAGAGTCATCGCCGAGCCGCGAAGCGGTGCGTTCGACTACGAGATCGAGGCACTCTATCAGACCGGCCATATCAGCGCGTCGCTGGCGCCGACCGCGGCCCGGCAGTCGGTCAGCGCGAGCTTCATCCATGCCGATGTCGGCTACAGCTTCGCTGGACGCTGGAGGCCGCGCCTCTCGGTCGAGTTCGATCGCGCCAGTGGAGACAAGCCTGGCGGACGCTTCGGCCGGTTCGACACGTTGTTCGGAATGCGACGTGCCGAGCTTGCGCCGGCCGGTCTCTACAACGCGGTCGGTCGCGCCAACATCGTGACGCCGGGCATCCGGCTTGAAGCAACGCCCAGCAAACGGCTTGACTGGTTCGCGGTCTATCGCGCGATATGGCTTGCCGCCAACGAAGACAGCTTCTCCACAACCGGCGTGCGCGACGCCTCGAGCGGATCGGGCGATTTTGCCGGCCACCAGATCGAGGCGCGCGTCCGCTACTGGATCGTGCCCGCGCGGCTCAGGTTCGAGTTCGACGGCCTGCTGCTTGCTAAAGGACGCTTCTTGCGAGACGCGCCCAATGCGCCGCCGAGACGATGGACGCGCTATGGCTCGTTCAATCTCACCGCGAGCTTCTAATCATTCAGTTGCCGATTCTTTCGGCGATTCATCTCCATAGCGCCTGCCTGGACAGACCACATTCCCGCTGCAATCTAGATCAACGACAGCTTCTCGGCTTGGCCAATCACCCGGCGGACACCTTCAGGCGACCACGCCAGTCCACGGCGCGGCGTTGGCTCTCGCAGATCGCGGGTCAGCCAGGATGCGATATCCCGCAGCGACGAATTCGGATGCGTCTTCAGCCGATCAGCGACGAGGCGCGCGACGCGCGTGTCAGGCGGCAGCCTTGGTGCCGGCTCGAGGATCGCTGCGTCGGCGTAGCCGGCCTTGACCAGCGTTCGGCAAGCTTTCACGAGCGTCCGCTCGCTAAACGAACGCACCGCCGGCGTAATGGCGCGGATTTGCCGCAAGACCAGCGCCCAGGGCAAGTGCGGCCGCAGGCGTGCTACCGTGGGCAACCACCGGTGCCGATCGTTGAGCAGTTCATTGAGATAGCGCTCCTTGAGGCTGTACCGGATGTCGGCGATCGCCGCCGGATCGCGAGAACGCATCTTCGGGTTTCCGGGCCGCGCGCCGCGCGCGACAGCTGCCTTGAGGCCTGCCCTGGTCCGTTCGCGGACAAGCGCCCGCTCAAACTCAGCGAAAGCGCCCAGCATCTGGGTCATCAACATGCCCTGCGCGCTCGAGGTGTCGATCGGATCGTGTATCGAGCGGAAAAAGGCCCCCTTCTCTCGCAGGGTCTCGACGATCTCGAGCAGATGCGACAGCGATCGCGCCAGTCGATCGATCCGGACCACCAGCAGCGTATCGCCGTGCCGCACGCGTTCGAGCGCTCGCGCGAGGTTCGGCCGATCGCGACTGCCTCCGCTGGCCTTGTCTTCAAGGACAATCGAGCAGCCTTCGGCACGCAGTGCGCTGAGTTGGGCAGCCGTGTCCTGTTCGTCGGTCGAGACGCGTGCGTAGCCGATCAAGGCCATTTGTCACATTCCATATAACGGGGTCAAACGTTCGGTTGTCCCCGTATGATAGAGTTACGAGCCAGTGGCGGCTAGTCCAGATCGCCATGAAGGCGCGCCGGTGATCCAAGGAGAGAATGTTGCGCACCGCGCCAGCGCCTATGCCCGTGAGGGATTGAGCCCCCTCCCCGCTCCGAGGTTCAAGAACGGCCCAGTCCGCGACTTTCCGCCGCTTTGCCAATGCCAGTCCAGTGGTTTGGTATCGGAATCCGGAGGTTTGGGATCAGCCTGACCCGCTACATCGCGGGAAACGCTGGAGTCCGGTCGTATAGGGAAACCGACAGCTCCTCAGCCGCGCTTGTAGCCCACCTTATAAAGAACGGTCAAATCTGCTTATGTGATAAGTGCAATTATCGCATGTTCATTCACTGACCCTCCGAGCGGTTGTGCAGTGTTTAGCCATTCACTACACATTCGGCATGGAGCGCTTCCATCCCCTCGCCGCCGACACCGACGTCCCGCCCGAGAAGCTGGCGCTCGCGCAAGGCGAATGCGCGCTGGCGCTCGGCCGGCTCGACGGGCTGCTCGCCGGACTCACGGAGGACGAGAAGGCGTTGTTCTGCATGGGATTGGTGCGCGCGGTGCTGCTCTCAAGCCTGACCCAGAGCGGATTCGCCGATGCCGAATTGCGCTTCAATTCCTGGTTCGCCGGGCTCGACCGTGGCCCCCGAGAGACGCCGCTCACCGCCTGCTCCGCCACTGCCGTGGTCCGCGCGCTGCTGGGCGAACTCAGCCATCATCCGTGGGAACAGCTCGCCGACGCCGCGCAGACCATCGCTCTGGCCGCGCGCTTCGGGGCCGACCGCCCGATGCAAGCCGAAGATGCGCTGGCGGAGGAGGCGATCGGCAGGGCGATCACGCTGGTGAGCCAGGCCGGCGCGGAGGACGAGACCCCCCTGCCCTTTGCGGGTCTGGGCCACCTGTACGCGCTGCTGCGCGCCGATCCGCTGTTCGCGCCGGTGGAGCGCGCGGTGCACATCCGTTCGCTTGGGAACCGCGCGGTGGCGATCGAGCAGGCCGCCCCGCGCACACCGCTCTGGGCGGTCGACGCCGCGCTGGGGCGGCTGCTGACCGCGTGCGGCGCGTGGCAGCTTGCCCTCCCCTGCCCCGGCGCCGTGACCGCCGAACCGCTTCAGCCGCAGCTCTGGCCGGGCGAACGCGCCATTGTCTCAGCGCGCACGCTTCGCGCCAGCGCTACCCGGCTTGCAGATCTGGTCGTGAAAGCGCGGCGGCGCGCGGCGCTGATGGACGCGCAGCTGGGGCACCTGCGCGCGAGCGCGCGGGCGCCGCAGGTGTGGATCGTCCTTGCCGCGTTCGCGCCGCTCGGGCTCGATCAGATGGCCTCGGCCTTCGGGATCAGCCGGCGCGGCACCTATGCGATTCGCGACGCCCTTGTGGCGGCGCGCATGGCACGGCGGGAGACGGTCAAGGGGAAGGTCCTGCTGGTCGCCGAAGAACCGCGAAGGGAGCGATTGTCGGCCCCCCTGGACCAAGCACCCGCGCTCTCCCATCCAGCGCTCGCCGAGTTCGACGCGGCGATGACCGATATCGACCAACTGCTGGCGCGCACTTCTGGCCCAGGTTGACCAAGCCGCGCGCGAGAGATGATGTTTCGGAATTCGCTTTTTGGGCGAATGCGATAGAGTTGGACGGAGAAAGGGAAGCCGATGGTCAAGTCAGCCGATGCTGACACGCTTAGCCGCAAGGCTCTGACGGCTCCGGCGCTGCGCACATTCTTCCGCATCGCCGACGCCTGGGGCCTCCAAGAAGCCGAGCAGATGAAGCTGCTCGGGCTCGACAGCCGCTCGACCTTTCAGACCTGGAAGCGCGGCGCGGTCGCGGCGATTTCCAGGGACGCGCTCGAGCGAATTTCCTATGTCATGGGGATCTACAAGGGGCTGCAGATGCTTGTGCCGCGTACCGCCGACGAATGGGTGCGCAAACCCAACGAGGCGCCGCTGTTCGCCGGACGTCCGGCGATCGAGCGGATGGCCTCAGGCAATGTCGCCGATCTCTATGTGGTGCGCCAATATATCGACACACAGTGCAGCGGACAAACGCGTGTGTGTGGCTAGATTCGTCTAGCCTGGAGGCCTCAAGGCATCGTCAGGATCAAGGACAGTCAGCGCGGCGCCCTCCCCTTGCATATCCTTCTCATGCCATTGCCACAGCACCAGGTTCCGCCCACCCGGATTCTGGACAGATGGCACCAACGCACCTTGCGCACCCGCCGCGATCAGCTCGTCCGCCAGCGCCCAGCTCGGCGGCGTCTGGCGTTCGAGCAACGCGATGGTCTTCCAGTTCGCCCCCAGGGCCTCCCCTACCCGCGTGTCGCACGGTTCGGCCGTGCCGGTGGTGAGATCCGCGATTGCCGCCGCGTCGAGGTGATAAGGGACAAGTGTTCCGGGCTTGGGCAGCCCTTGATAGTATTCCGCCACCGCCGTGACTGCATCGGCCGCGAGATAGAGCGCTGACTTCCCCTTCCTGTTCCAGCGTCCGCCATAAAGCCGCGCGCCTTCTCCCGACGTCGGACTGAACTGGTGGCGGATCCGGATCATCCGCCAAAGCGGAAGTGACAACGGCGCAAGAGCATAGGTCATTGCGCCGCACTACCAGCGTGCGGAAACATGGCCACGGTCAAGCCTGTGAACCAGAGTCAATCGCGTCAGGAATAAACACCGGCGGCCATACGATCGAGATCCTCGATCACGACATCAGCATGGCCATCCTCGACCAACTCCTCAGCCGTCTTGCCAAATCCAGGCAGAGGCTGATGCTTGAACCAGATGATCGCCTTGCCTTCATCGCCGGCCAGATCGGCGGCGCGCGCGATGATCCGGGCAATTTCCCCCAGCTTGGCCTGCACAGCCGGGCTGCCGGGATGTGTGGTCATGGTGTTGCGATTGAGGTGCGCAAGTCGCGATAGACGCGTCATCGGCAGGCGCAGGCGTTCCGCCATGCGGCGCGGCGCGATCATGTCGCCCTCGCGAATGTCATCCAAAAAAGCAGCAAGCATGAGTGCACTCCATGCCTTATATATGCACTCAAAAGCGTATCATTTCAATGAGTGTGTCACGCTACGAGATTTCCGCAGTGATTCTCGCGATCTGGATCGAATCACAGCGCTTACCAAGTACACCGGAGAAGGAGCACATCAGTGCCGGTCGAGCAGCGGTCTCCGCTTCAGCGCGCATGCGTCAGCAAGGTAAGTTGCGACCTTTGTAATCCACAGCCTTGTCTGACCTCTTGGGGATCGGCGGACAGCACGAGCTGCAGGTATGACGCCGGCACTGCCATCGGCACCACGCGAACGGCCTACGCCTTGATCCTTGATCCTGGGATCCCGCGGGACGGCAAAGGCTGCCATCAGTTCCGCCAGCCGCGTAGTTCGTATTCTCTTGCTCATCCACTCCCTTCTACACAGAATTGCACCGGTGCAGGCGCTGGAAATGTCAGCGAGGGATCGACGATCCGGCACCCGTTTTCGGGCATGCCGTGAAAAGGGCCTGTATAAGCTCGATCGCCTACGCGAGCATCAGTGGGCGCGGACGGCTGTGGTGGTGCTGGTCGGTCGAGGTGTACCCCCTCCCCTTTTTCTTCAAAATCAAGAAGCAGAAAATCAATGATCCGCCGTAGGCGCGGCGTTAAGGAGAGTTATCTCTTGAAGTTAAAAGGTTACTGTCGCGGATCATGGGCGAAAGTAGCGAAAATCCGGCGATTCGCGACGTGTGGATAGAATCTGATAACACGGTGCCGACGATCTGATAGCACGATGGAGCGATTCCAAAAACACGATGGATCTTATCCGATAACACGTCGGCCACCACGGGAGCTGTGGATAAGTTTGATCCCTGACCATACCAACGCATCAGGTTGGCGTTCTGATTCGCTATTGGCCAGTGATCTCCAAACCGCACACTCGAGATCGTCGGGCTCGTCCTGACATGTCGTGTTATCGGAAATGTCGATCCCCTTCGTCGTGTTTTCGGGAATGCGGTTTCACCTCCCTCCCCTCGTTGAGATCTGAGAGGCCACCTCCGTCCAAGGCGGAGGATGGTGGTACGCTGAGCATCCGAGCCAACTAGCATCCGGGCGACTGCGAATTCGCGGTTCTGCGGCCCGATGCTCGGGACTGCAGAACGTGTTTTTAGAATCACGCTGCGGTCGCTGTCGCAGATCCCACAATGGCATAGGGACGGCAAAATTTCGCGCGAACAAACATCCGCTGCGTGAGCGTGCGACGATTTCTGAAAACACGTCGGCCGGGGGACCCAAATGCCAGCCTCTGACGGCGCGGACGGCCGGCGTACGATCAGAAGCCGGGGAGAGAGTGTTTATTGCGCTCGTGGTGCTTCTTCATGAAGCCGTAGAAGCGCTTCGAGTAGTTTCGCGGCATCTCGTTCGGGTTCGCGTTCAAGAAGGCGTCGAATTGCTTCATGAGGACGTCGAGGTCCCAGCCTGGGCATTCGGCGCGGATCGCGTCATATATATCGCGATCGAGCACATCCTGCGCACGTCCGGTACGAGCGCGGGGCATCGTAGCGGCTGCCGCTGCATAGCCGGGATCATGAGGATCGGTACTCGATGCCGGATCTACCACCTTGAGGCCGGCAACCGCTTTTGCGATCAGCCCACGTGTCAGGCTCGCGTTGACGAACGATGCGGGCTCCGGAACCTCAGCCGCGGGCTTAGCGCGAGTCGGAGCAGGGCGGGCGGCCTGAGGCGGAGGCAAGGCGGACTGGGCAACTTCCAAGGCCTTGGCGCTCTGCTCTTCGAGATGGCGGCGCATCACCATCTTGAGCTTCGGGCGCGGGGTGTCGGCGCCGATCACCTCCAGGCTTATCTCGGGCAGGCTGTTCGCTCGCGCCAATTCGAGGATCTTGTTCTTGAAAGAGGGTAGGGAGCTTTCGCTTCCGCTCTTCTGGTGAAGCGTCTCGAACCCGATCGTGAAACCTTCGACACCGTTCCCGCCAGCATGCTTGCGGCTTGCTCGATAGAGCCATTTGCCGAGGCCACTGGTGATTTCGAAATAAAGTGGCGAGATCGCGAGGACGTTCCGCTTGTCCATTACGCCGTCGAAGAACCACTTAGAGAGCGTGATCTCCATGCCCAACGATCGCTGGGTTCGTTCGTCGACCAGATGGGTATAGCTGTCGATCCACGAAAAGGTGGTTTCGCGCGACTTCGAATTCGCCCGAATGTTGGTCTTGATCGTCGTCGCCTGCAGGCGATCAAGCGCGCCGATCAAACGCTCGTAAGCGCGGCCGCTGATCCCCCAGCAGACGCGCTTAAGGAGATCGCCTGGCTGAAGCCTGATCGTTGGCGACAAGTCATTCTCGCCGCGTTCTCGCAGCTCGTTGAGATGCGAGGCAAGATAGATCATGATATCCGCGTCCCAGATCGTCGCCATTCCGTACGCAGGGTTTGCAGACACGTGGACGGTAACGGACTTGTCGGGGCTTACATACTCGATGGGCTTGATCCGCTTTTTCTTCGACAGGCTGAAGAAGGGACGCTGCATCGTCTCTTGATAATCGCGCAGGGAAATGTCGCTGAAATCAGGCAGCGTAAAGAACATCTCAAACTGGACCCGGCGGCCTCCAAGGACCGTCGGCGACGTCTCGGAACTCACACAAAAACCCTATTGAAGAGGTGCATGTCCCACGCGTGGGACATGCGCACTAAGATGTTGATAAAAAACAGAAACATACCCTTTTGCAGAGTTGCAAAAATCGTGTTGGGCGAAAGGGCGGGGTGCGGTTTCACCGGCCCGCCTTCTTGAGGATCTTCGCGTTCTCGATGAGCGGGCGGAGGGCCTCCAATATGTCGTCGGCCGAGAGCTCGGTGGGATTCAGCGTGATCGTCAGGCCCCGGCTACGGTCCCGATCGACCTGGCCGATCGCGGCGCCCTTAACCTCGATCGTCGCCTTTTGCGCGCGGCCCGGTCGGGTCGAGGTGGGCTTGGTTAGCCGGGCCACAACCTCCGAACCGCTGATAGGCTCTTCGTCGCCAGACTGGCGGAAGCTTTGCTCGGCCGCGATTACCTTCGCCGTCTCTTCCATCTTGCTCCGCATCCCGGGGTTGCGGAGCAGAGGGAGCAGCTTGTCGCCATGGCGGACCTGCAAGTCCATTGGTGACGCGAACGCACTGACGATCGTCTGTGGGATGTCGGTCAAACCGATGTACCGAGCGAGGGTGGACTTCGACAGCTTGACGCGATCGGCCATGCGCGACTGCACGCCGTCATAGTAAGCGTCGACCGCTGCCTTGTAGTTTAACCCGCGCTCGAGATCCGAAATGTCCTCGCGTTCCCGGTTCTCGATATCGGCGAGCCGGAACGCTGCTTCGTCGTCGATATCCTCGATGATCGCGACCAGCTCGATGTCCGGATAGTGATTGGTGTTGAGCCAGGAGATCGCCCAATGCCGGCGTGTACCGATCACCAGCTCGTAGGCCAGATCGGCCTTGGGCGTCCTGCGGACGACAACCGGAATGCGGTTGCCATTCTCGGCCTGGATGGAATCGATAAGCGTCCGAAGCCGATCTTCGGTCAACAGGGCATAATCACGCGCATTGCCGGGCCAGATCGAGCATTCCGACGGTTTCAGCCGGATCGTCGGCCGTTTGACCATCCGCGAGGCTTCGCCGAACGCATCGAGGCGCTTGCTCGTGAAGGTTGTGCGCGGCTCAGAGGCGACCGCTTCCTCAAGAAGCGGCACCGGCTCGGCCGGTCCGGAGGCAAGGGCTTCGCCGATCAGTGACCGCCGGCTCACGCTGCAGCACTCGTGACTGTCTCGCCGGCCCGCCCGGCGATGCTCTTCGACGGCCATTGCTGGCGGACTTGCTGCACCACCTCGCCGAACACTGAGTCCAGATTGTCCCGGCACCGCTGGTAGGTGGCATGTGACGCCGAAGGCTTGCTCTCATAGACTGAGCGAAACGCCTGCGTCGCATTCTTGATCTCCTCCGAGGCGAGGATCGGTTGGCTGAGCAGAAAATTCGCGTAGGTCGCCTGCATCATCTTCCACATGTCGTTCTCGCCCGGCTTACTGGGCGTATAGGCAGAACAGACAATACGGATGAAGCCATAGTCCACTGGCGTCCCGTTGGCCTCGAGGACTTCAATATTCTCAGCGATCGTGTCCATGAAATGGATCGTCGAGAGATAATCGAGCTGACGGGCCGGGACAGGAACGAGCAAGCCCGTCGCCGCGGCCATCACGTTAAGCCCGAGAAAGCCCATCGCCGGCGGTGGGTCGAGCAGGATCACGTCGTAATCCTTCACGATACTGGAGATTCCGATGCGCAAGCGCTGCAAGCCCTCGCGAACCGCCTGACCGCCTTCGCGAAGCGTCGCGGTGAGATCCCACTCGGCATCTTGCAACCCGAGGCTCGATGGCACGATCTTGATGGTCGGCCATGCGGTGTCGCGGATCGCCTGACGGAAATTGTCGAACGTGCTGCGCGGCGACAGGAACTGGCCGAGCGTCTCTTCGTCATCGATGAGCGTTTCGGGTTGAATGTCGAACATCGTCGTCGTCGATGCCTGCGGATCGCAGTCGATTACGAGCACACGATAGCCGTGAAGCGCCAAGTAATCTGCGAAGTGCTTCGTGATCGTTGACTTGCCCACGCCGCCTTTGAAGTTCTGAACGGCGATGATGACGGCATCTTCATCGGGCGCTTTGCCGGCATGAATGCCCAGCGCTTCGCGAATATGCGTCAGGTCTTCCAGCGTATAGTAACGCCGCCCGTTGCTGAGCTGCTTGGGAGCGGCGAGACGGCCTTCCTTTTCTGCCTTGGCCAAAGCTTCGGGGGTACGCCCGACGAGATCGGCTGCGATCCCGGGGCCGAACGTCAGGTCGAGCGTCTTGCGATCTTCGGGTTTGAACACAATCGACTTCACCCGATCGCGCATCTCCTCGCACGACCGCGTCATCGCTCGCAGCGTGTTTACGGTATACGACATGCCCGCTTTCGCCCCCTTCGAATCAGATAGCCTGGTTCGGTTCGCATTTAATGAACAAAAATTGTTCTAAAAGTCAAACCTCGGCTATTTCCTGTCCCCGACGGCGAATGCGCGTCGCCACAAGAAGTCATTTGCCAACCGTTCCAGCTGTGGAGAAATGGCAAGGCAACATGGCAATGTGTCGCTGTCCGCCCGTGCCGACGGAGCGCTCAGACGTTCGTTTCAGCAATGCGCCCGCGATATTCTCATCCCCGCGTCGCTGATTGCGAAGCGAAAAGATTCCGCGAGATAGGGAGCCGCGTCGTGCCTGAAGCAATCGTTCAATCCCCCTGTCTGGAGGGATACGCGAAGTCCGCCATCCACGGTAGGCTCCCTGGCCAAATGACGTCGCCAATGGAGGGTGCATGATCAACTTCGCCAAGTTCGAGATCATCGGCCGAATCGGAGAAATCGACGCGCGGCCGAAAGTCACCCTGCTGTCAGTCTGCGCGAATTATCGCCGCAAGGGCGAGGATAACGAGTGGCAGGAAGACAGCCACTGGAACCGGGTCAGCGTGTTCAGCGAAGGCCAGCGGAAGCATATCGCCGACCGGGCTCAAGTCGGGGATCTCGTGCGCATAGCCGGGCGGCTCAAGGACAGCTCCTATGAACGCGACGGCGCGACGCACTACACAACCGATCGCATCGTCGAGGAATTCGGGATCCTGGCACCCAAAGGCATGCCGGGGTGAAATATCGGGGAGGGGAGGGCGCAATCAGCAGCGGCGCTCCACCACTTCCGAGGATTAGTCGATGCCCATAGCTGCTCCCCATCGCGCCAAAGCCATTGTCGAAGCCCTGGGTGGGATCTGGCGCGGTACGCGCGGCGAATGCCGGTGCCCGGCACATAACGATCATGGTCCCAGCCTGTCGGTACGCCTGGGCGAGCGGGCGATCCTGTTCCACTGCTTTGCCGGCTGCGACACGCGCGATGTTCTGGCTGCTTTGCGCCGGCGCAAACTTCACGATGCGGAGCCGCTCACAATGCCGCGCCCGAAGGCGGCCGCGGACCATCGCGCTCTTGCACTTCGCCTATGGAAGGCGAGCCAGCCCATCGCCGGATCTCCAGCGGCCGATTATCTGGCGGCGCGCGGTCTGCCGCCTCCCTATCCGCGTTGCCTGCGCTACAACCCGCGCACCATCGTCGGGGCCGGTGAGCGCCGCCGGTTCTTTCCGGCGATGATCGCCGCGGTCGAGAATGATCTGGGGGTTGTCGCCGTCCAGCGGACCTGCCTCGATCTCGCCGACATCCTGCACAAACCCATGCCAAAGCCGAAGATTGCCCTTGGCCTTCTCGGCGACGCGGCCATTCGTCTGGCGCCGGCCGGCGAGGAGCTTGGCCTTGCCGAAGGCATCGAGGACGCCCTTTCAGCAATGGCCTGGTTCGGAACGCCCACCTGGGCGCTGGGCGGGGTCGAACGCCTTGGGCTTGTCGCCATCCCCGAACGGGTCAAGCGTATCATCGTCTATGGCGATCGCGGTGCCGCCGCTGCCGCCATGCTCAAAAAAGCCCGCCCCCATCTCACAGCCAATGGACGCGAACTGGTGCTCCGGCTGCCGGAACGGCACGCGGACTGGAATGATGCTTGGCGTGTCCGCCGGGCCGCCGAGGCGGCCTGAAAGGGGAGGGAGCCTTCCGGCTGATGACCTGGCGCTGATGCCAGGTGTCAGACCTGGAGATGCCCCATGGCCACACACCCCCTCGCGCTCACGCTGCCGCTCGATGATCCCGCCCGTACCGCTGCTCAAGGCATAGCCGACCGGCTGTCCGAAGGATGTCCGGTTGCACGTAACGACCTCCTTGCCGAAATGACCTCCGCTTTCGGTGGCTCGAGCGCCGATGGCCTGTGGTCATTGCGCGACGCCTACGATGTGCTCGAACTCGCGCAGGTCCTCCATCTGAAGAACGCGACGCTCCCGGCAGATGCGAATGCGCGGCTCGCCCAGCTGATCGCTATGACGGCGGCGCTTCCCACGCAAAGCGTGCGTAGCGAAACGCAGATCGCGTTCCAGCAATTCTCGACACCGGCGCCGATCGGCTTCCTTGCCGCCAAGGCAGCCGCGATCACGGCACACGATATCGTGCTCGAGCCCTCGGCCGGGACCGGCCTCCTGGCCGTACACGCCCATCTCGCCGGCGCGCGCCTCCTTCTCAATGATATCGATGCCTGGCGCACGCGTTTGCTGCGTCACGCCTTTCCCGAAGGCAGGCTGAGCACGCATGATGGCGAACTGATCGACGATATGCTCGATCCGCAACTGGTGCCGAGCGTCGTGCTCCTCAATCCGCCCTTCTCGCGAAGCCAGGGGCGCGCGCGCGATCGCCATGCCGCGCTTCGCCATTTGCGCTCCGCGCTGTTGCGGCTTGCTCCAGGCGGGCGCTGCGCCGTTATTCTCCCCGACCGCATCGAGACGGAGGACGCGGATTGGCTGCACGCCACTGCGGGCGCGCATGCCCGGCTGCATCTCGACCTGCCGCCCGATGCCTATGCCAAGCACGGCACCGGCCAGGCAGTCCAGCTCATACTCCTCGAAAAGGACGGGGCAGGGGGCTCGGTCCCGCGCCAGACCTGCACGACGCTCGGCGCTGCGCTTGCGGCCATCGATGCGATGGCGACCCCATGCGCGCCGCAGCCGCAGCCGATCTCCCGCCCCAGCGGATTGTTCCGGGGCCTCACGCGGCGGACCCGCCCCGTCTGCTCGCGTGCGGCGGTGACCCTGCCCACGACCCGCGCGGTCGCCTATCACCGTCTCGACGCGCCCGCACCCGCGGGCGAACCGCAAGGGATTTACCTGCCCTATCGGCCGAGCCGTCTGCTGATTGCCGATGCTCGTGAGCACCCAAGCGCGCTGGTCGAATCGCAGGCAATGGGATCGATTGCCGCACCCCCGGTCGCTTATGAACCCGTGCTGCCGGCCAGGATCCTGGACGACGGCCTGCTCTCGGACGCGCAGCTCGAAACGCTGATCTACGCTGGCGCGGCGTTCGAGCGCGATCTTCCCGGGCGGTTCATATCCAGCGAGGAGGGTCTTTCGCTGTCGCCGGCAGAGGCCGGTAACGCCTATCGGACCGGCTTTTTCCTTGGCGATGGCACGGGCGCCGGCAAGGGGCGGCAGGTGGCGGGCGTCCTCCTCGACCAGTGGTTGCGCGGCAACCGCCGCCACCTCTGGATATCCAAGAGCGAGACGCTGATCGAAGACGCTCGTCGGGACTGGTCGGCGCTTGGCGGCTTGCCGCTCGACATCCAGCATCTCAACCAGTGGAAGCTCGGCACCCCGATCGCGCTGGGCGATGGGATCCTCTTCCTGACCTATGCCACCCTGCGCTCCAACCGCGGCGACAGGGGCACGCGGCTGCGCCAGCTGATCGAATGGATGGGTGAGGATTTCAGCGGCGTCATCGTTTTCGACGAGGCGCATGAAATGGCCGGGGTGGCCGGCGGCGAGGGCCGGTTCGGCGCCACGAAAGGGTCCGAGCAGGGCATCGCCGGCGTCCGCCTGCAAAATCTCGCTCCGCGCGCCCGGATTCTCTACGCCTCGGCGACGGGCGCCTCGGACGTCAACAATCTTGCCTATGCGACACGCCTCGGATTGTGGGGACCGCAGACGGCCTTCGCCGACCGGCGGGCCTTCGTGGAATCCCTGCGCCGCGGCGGCATCGCAGCGATGGAGTTGATCGCCCGCGACCTCAAGGCGCAGGGCCTCTATGCCGCGCGGGCGCTCAGCTTCGCCGGCGTCGAATATGACATCCTCGAGCATCGGCTCAGCGAAGAACAGATCGCCGTCTACAATGCCTATGCCGATGCCTGGGCGATCATTCACAACAATCTGCAGGCCGCGCTCGCCGCCACGCGCGTCACCGACGGCTTCAGCGGTGCCACCTATAATAGCGGCGCGAAGGCCGCGGCATTGTCGATCTTCGAATCGACCAAGCAACGCTTCTTCGGCCAGATCCTGCTGTCGATGAAGCTGCCGTCGCTGATCCCGGCGATCGCCGCCGATCTCGCGCGCGGCGACTGCGCCGTCGTCCAGCTCGTGTCGACGTCGGAAGCCATGCTCGACCGTGCCCTTGCCGACCTGTCCCCCGAGGAGCGCGCCTGGCTCGATATCGAGCTGTCCCCGCGCGAATTCCTGGTCGACTATCTGACGGCAGCCTTTCCCGTGCGCCAGATGCGCACCTATACCGACGATAGCGGCACGGTGCGCTCGGAACCGATGATCGACGAGGCCGGGCAGCCGGTGCTGTGCCGGGAAGCGATCGCCATGCGCGATCAGCTCCTCGAGCAACTCTGTGCGCTGCCGGTCGTCGGCTCGGCGCTCGATCACATAATCGGGCATTTCGGGACGGAGGCCGTGGCCGAGGTGACGGGTCGCAGCCGGCGGATCATCGTCGATGCCGACGGCCGTCAGCGGATCGAACGGCGCAGCGCGCGCACGAACCTCGCGGAGACCGACATCTTCATGCGCGGCGAAAAGCGCATCCTGATCTTCTCCGACGCCGGCGGCACGGGGCGGAGCTACCACGCCAGCCTCGACGCGCCCAATCAGAGCCGCCGCATCCACTATCTGCTCGAGCCCGGTTGGCGCGCGGACGCGGCGATCCAGGGGCTGGGCCGCACGCACCGCACCCACCAAGCCTGCCCGCCCTTGTTTCGGCCCGTTTCCACCGATTGCCGCGGCGAACGGCGGTTCATCTCGACCATCGCCCGGCGCCTCGACAGCCTGGGCGCGCTGACCCGCGGCCAACGCCAGACCGGCGGGCAGGGACTTTTCGACCCCCGCGACAATCTGGAGTCCGACTTCGCGCGGGAATCGCTCGACCAGTGGTTTCGCCTGCTGTTCCAGGCAAAACTCCAATCGGTCCACTTCGATCAGTTCCAGGCGCTCACCGGTTTGAACCTGGCCGGGGAGGGCGGGGGGCTCACCGAGACCTTGCCCACGATCCAGCGGTGGTTGAACCGCATCCTGGCGCTGCGCATCGACCTGCAGAACGCGATCTTCGACGAATATCTCGGCTTGATCGAAGCACGGGTGGAAAAGGCACGCGAGGCCGGCACCCTCGATCTTGGCGTCGAAACGATCGCGGCCGACCGTATTTCGATCCTCGACCGGACGGTGATCCGGCGCGATCCCGTGAGCGGCGCCGAAACCGAAATCCTGCGCATCGAAACCGAGGAACGATATCGGCCACTGACCCTGGAACGAGCGCATTGGCTTCTCGCCGACCCGGAAGCGCGCCGATTGATCAACCCGCGTTCCGGCAAGGCCGCCATTTGCCGGCCGACCTTCTCGCTGACGGACGAAGAGGGGCGGACCGTGCGCCGCTACGAGCTGGTGCGGCCGACGCGCACCGAACGGCACCGGCAGGACCTCTTCGCCGAAACCCATTGGACCGACGTGGACCGGGCGAGCTTCGACGAAGCCTGGCAGGCCGAATGCGACGCAATGGCGGCGCAGACGCGCACGCAGATCATCTATCTGGTCACTGGCCTGCTGCTTCCGGTGTGGGGCAAGCTGCCCGACGATCATGTCCAGGTCTGGCGGCTGACGAGCGATGACGGCCAGTCGCTTCTCGGGCGTCTTATTCCGGCGCCGCTGGTTGAGCGGATTGCCAGCGCATTCGGCATCGCGGCCCA
>NZ_BCYT01000010.1 GCF_001598335.1 Sphingobium abikonense NBRC 16140 | reverse complement strand
AACACAAATGGTGAAGATCCCGGCGGCTGGCCTCGACATCGTGATCCTGTCCAATGGACGCAGCAGTCTAGAAGGCTATGGCCTTGCCGACTCGATCATAGACCTGTGCATAGCGGACCTTCCCCCAATCCCCGAGGGGAGGACAAGCCCGGCGGCGACAGGAATATATCATTCCCGCGCGACCGGCCGCGTGATGCGGCTGGCCGACAAGGACGGCGCCCAGATGGTTGCGATCGGGGCCATCACGCTGCCCGCGCGAACCCACGCAGACGGCTTGCTCAGCCTCCCGATCCTGCCGACCGACATGACGATCGCGCTCGATGCGGGAGGTGATGTTCTGACGGTCAGCGAATTCGGCAAGGTCGACCAACTCGAACGGCTTGCGCTTTCGACCGGCGCCGACGTGCGGTCGATCATTGGCGATTATGAGAACGAAGCGGCATCCCTCACCGCCAGCATATTGATCGAAACGGGGGACGGGGCGGCACAGCTTGTCCTGGGCAGCCCGATGGGTTCCACGACCTACAAGCTCGTGCCATTGGCGGACGGACTTTGGGAAGCGACAGGTGGGACCGGGCTGCCGCTCGTCATCACGCTGGAATTTGGCGACGGCGGTTTTAGGCTAACGACCGGCAGGACGACACGGCTTCCCTTTTACCGGAGAATGTCGGTCTGATGACGACGTTGGCGCCCTCCTTCCCCACGGCCGCCCAGGCGCGTCGCGGCGTCGCGTGTATCGCCACGACCGGCTTTTTCCTGTCGATGGACATCACGCTCACCACGCTGCTGATCGAGCCGATGAAGCGCGAAATGGGATTGAGCGACATCCAGATCGG
Source organism: Sphingobium abikonense NBRC 16140 (assembly GCF_001598335.1). Lineage (GTDB taxonomy): Bacteria > Pseudomonadota > Alphaproteobacteria > Sphingomonadales > Sphingomonadaceae > Sphingobium > Sphingobium abikonense. The sequence goes on along the minus strand of NZ_BCYT01000010.1, from coordinate 95,215 downwards.
CCTCGTTCAGGGAACGGCTTTCGGCATAGCCTTCGGGTTGAGTTCAGTGCCGCTGGGCCGCCTCATCGACAAAGGCAACCGCGTGCGGTTTCTGGGGATCGGCCTTCTGTTCTGGATCGCCGCGATGGTCACGACCGGCGCCGCATCGAGCTTTCTGACGCTCATCTTTGCCCGCCTTGTCCTTGGCTGCGTCGCGGCGCTGCTCATTCCAGCGGCATTTTCCCTGATCGCGGACCTGTATCCGCCCGAAGGACGCTCGGTTGCGACCAGCCTTTTCGTCGTGGGGCAGGCGGGGGGCCAGGCGTTTGGCATCTTGGTCGGCGGCCTCGCATTCGACGCGCTCACCGCCTTTCAAAATGCGCATCCTGGCGCGACATTGGACTTGCCTGCCTGGCGCATCCTGTTCATCGGCGCAGCGCTGCTGGGCCTCGTCCCCTATCTGTTGCTCGCCCGCGTGAAGGAACCGGCACGACAGGAGCAAAAAGAGCATCATGCTACGGCGATCGGCGCTGTGCGGGAGCTTTGGACATATCGGCGATTGCTGATACCGCTTCTTACCGCAATGTTGTTCACGCAAGTCACCATGCAAGCAACATCGGTGTGGGCGCCCCCCGTTCTGACGCGACAATTCGGGTTGACCCCCGGACAGTTTGCCGGCTGGCTGAGCGCGATCATGCTTGCAGGCGGAATGCTGGGTGCACTGGCGGGCGGTCGCCTCGGGAAAGCCGGGCAGCGTCAGGGCGGAAATCGCCGCGTGCTGATGCCCGCCATGATCGCGTCTCTTGCCCTTATTCCACTGTCCCTGTTCGGCGTGCTTCCGACTATCCCGCTCGTTGCGCTTTTCCTTGCGGGGAATATTTTTGCCGGCGCCGTCATCGCGACATTGGGCGTCATCGCGATAACGCTCAATTTTCCGAATGAGATAAGGGGCCTGGCGCTCGGCAGCAACGTCCTGTGTTCGACGTTGCTCGGGACCGCCACCGCTCCCGCCGCGATCGCAATGGTCAGCAAGGCCATGGGCGGAGAGACGATGCTCGGCTTTGCGATTGCCGGCCTGTGCGCGCCGGCGGCTGTTTTATCGGCGATTTGCTTTTTCCTGGCGATGCGGCAGGGCACCACCCCTCAGGACGGACGAGGGACAATGAGCGCGCAGCGCAGTTTGACGGAGGCAAGAGGATGAGGGCGGTGATAGGCAGGCTGGCAAGAACGGCGCTATTGTGCGTCGCCGCCCACATGATGGTCGGTGCAGCGCCCGTCGCATCGCCCGCGAAAGTCCTGCCCGCCCCCCCGGTATCGCAACCTGATGCCGCACACACGGTCGATGTACCGCAGCCATCCCATGACCTCAACGCCCGCGACCTTGAAGCATGGTTCGACGGCATGCTTCCCGTTGCGCTTGAACAGGGCGATGTCGCGGGCGCGGTCGTATCGGTGGTGAAGGACGGGCAGATCCTGTTCGCCAAGGGCTATGGCTATGCCGATGTCGCGCGCAAGGTGCCGATGGACGCGCGACGCACGCTGGTGCGTCCGGGTTCGGTGTCCAAACTCGTCACCTGGACGGCGGTGATGCAGTTGGTGGAACAGGGCAAGTTGGACCTTAACGCCAACGTCAATCGCTACCTTGACTTCAAGATACCCGAACCCTTGGGCAAACCGATCACGCTCAACCAGCTGATGGCGCACCGGGCGGGTTTTGAAGAAGGGCTGAAGGACGCGATCATCACTGATCCCAAATCGCTTCAAAGCCTGGAGGTTTTTCTCAAAAGGCATGTGCGGCCGGTGCTTTTCGCACCGGGCGAAACGCCTGCCTACTCCAATTACGGAACGGCGCTCGCCGGTTATATCGTGCAGCGCGTTTCCGGGCAGTCCTTCGACGATTATGTGGCGCAGCATATTTTCCAGCCGCTCGACATGACCAGCTCGACATTCCATCAGCCTCTGCCGCCGCGCTTTGCGGCGCGCATGTCGAAAGGCTATATGGCGGGATCGGACGCACCGCGGCCGTTCGAGCTCATCTCTTTTTCGCCCGCCGGATCCTTGACGTCATCGGCGACCGACATGGCGAACTTCATGATCGCGCATCTTCAGGACGGTCGGTTCGGCGGCCAGAGCATATTGCGGCCCGAAACAGCGCAGACGATGTACAGCGCGTCTATTCCCCATGCCAAGGGATCGGACGTGATGGCCCATGGCTTCTTCCGGGGGCATCGCAACGGTCACCTCATCCTTGAACATGGCGGCGACACGATCCTCTTCCACAGCAACCTGCAAATCCTGCCCGATGACGGCGTCGGCCTGTTCGTTAGCTTCAACAGCCGGGGCAAGGGCGATGCGGCCTATGGCATCAGGACAAGTCTGATCGACGGATTCATGGACCGCTATTTCCCGGGGCCCAACACCGTGACGCCTCCCGCCCTGTCGACCGCCAAGGCCCATGGCACGGAAATCGCCGGACGATACGAAACGTCGCGTCGGGTGCAGTCTGGCTTCATGAGCCTGTTCTATGTGCTTCAAGGGCAGCAGGTCGTCAGCCCTCAACCGGACGGCACCATCAAGCTCGCAACCGCACCCGAAAAATCCTATCGCGAAGTCGCGCCCTATGTCTGGCAAGAAGTGGGGGGAACGCAAACCCTGACCTTGCGGCGCATCGATGGGACGAAGACCATCATCGACAGCCACGATCCCATCCAATATTTTCAGCAAGTGCCGCTTCGGCGCGATGCCAGCTTCAACCTGGCGATCTTCGGCTTATCCTTTTTGCTGTTGATTGCCGGGGCGGTCGCATGGGTCGCTTCGGCCATCAGCAAGCGGGTCCATGGCCAATCGAATGCCTTGCCCCGGCAGGTCGTCCTTGCCCGCCGGTTCGGGCGAATCGCGGTCATTGCCGACCTGGCTTATCTGGTCGGGTGGTTTGCGCTGCTCTCTCCGATCCTCAGCAATGACGTGGCCTATTATACCTCGGCCCGCGACCCGATCATCCGCGCTATGCAGATTGCCGGAGTCATCCCGATGCTCGCCCTCGTGGCTGGCATCTGGAGTTGTGTGGAGGCGTTCCGAGCCCGTCGGCACTGGCTGATCCGGCTTGGAACGCTGGTGATGGCGGCCGCCTTGGCGGGAGTCCTTTGGATCGCCTATGTGGGCGGACTGCTGAGTTTTACGTTGAATTACTAACCATGTGGACGGGCTCTCCGGCAAGCAGCGCCTTGCTGGAAAGCTTGACGCATAGAAGAGGGGCGACTAGCCCGTCCCTTGCATCAAGAGTCGGGTGAACGCCTGACACCAACCTGCTCCCGGGCAAGGTGGTGCCCCGCGCAAAAGCGGGGGATGTGGCCGGACCGGCAACCACGGGATCCTTGCCGCATGAGACGTTTGCTTCGCCCTTATCGACACAAGGAGCGACAAGTCATGACTATGCCGGCGCAGCAATTTGCCAGCGACAATTATGCAGGTATCTGCCCCGAGGCCTGGGCGGCGATGGCACAGGCCAACCATGGATCTGCGCCGGCCTATGGCGATGATGACTGGACGCAGAAAGCAGCGGACGCCTTCCGCACGCTTTTCGATAGCCGCTGCGAAGTATTTTTCGTCTTCAACGGGACGGCGGCCAACTCGCTCGCGCTCGCATCTCTCTGCCAATCCTATCACAGCGTAATTTGCGCAGCGTCCGCCCATGTGGAAACAGACGAATGCGGTGCTCCGGAATTTTTCTCGAATGGATCGAAGTTGCTGGTCGCGAACAGTGAGGACGGAAAGCTGACGCCTGAGGCGATTTACATGATTGCCCAGAGCCGCAAGGATATTCATTTTCCCAAGCCGCGCGTCGTAACCATCACCCAGCCCACCGAAACTGGGCAAGTCTATTCCATCGACGAAATACGGGCAATCTCCGCCGCCTGCAGGGACCTTGGGCTGAAATTGCATATGGATGGCGCGCGTTTTGCGCACGCTTGCGCCGCCTTGGGTTGCGACCCGGCGGATATAAGCTGGCGCGCCGGCGTGGACGTCCTCTGTATGGGCGGAACAAAGGGCGGAATGGCTGTGGGGGAAGCGGTCATTTTCTTTGACACAGACTTGGCTCAGGACTTCGACTATCGTTGCAAGCAGGCTGGACAACTCGCGTCAAAGATGCGGTTTCTGGCAGCGCCCTGGCTCGGTATATTGTCGGGCGGGGCATGGCTTCGACACGCTGGCCATGCCAATCGTTGCGCGCAGACACTTGCGCAATCCACTGCCGATTTGCCGGGCATCGACCTGCTTTACCCCGTTCAGGTCAATGCGGTGTTCATGCGGGCCGACCCTGTCATCCTGGAGCGATTACGCGCTTTGGGATGGCGCTTCTATACCTTCATCGGTGGTGCGGCGCGCTTCATGTTCGCGTGGGACTCTACCATCGATACCGTAGAACGACTGGCCAACGACATCCGGCACAGCGTGGCGCCCCTGCACGACGAGCAAGACGCCGACCAAGCGGAACATATACGATAAGTCCACTGGCGGCATATAGGCTTCGACCGGCCGGTCGCGCCTTGGGTCGTCATGACGTGCGCGCCTTGCCTGCACGGCAGAACTTTGGGCGCCACACGTCAGGATGCGAAGAGGTCGCCCTGCCGTGCGCGGCCGCTCACCCGGGGCGGGATAGGTCGATGAGGCACGAGCGCTCTGGCGCGGCCGGTCAATGTGTAGACCGCCTGACGCTGGGCGCCGCGATTGAGGTGGTCCACACGGTAGCCCTGATAATGCCGTTTGAGCAATCCGGCCTTTACCAGTTCCGATGCTGCGCGGCTCAAATTGGTTTTTCCCGAAGCACGAACGCGCGCCTGCACTTCATCTTGAACCAGTTTTGAGTCTGCCTCTGTGTCTCCGAGGATCCGGCCGTTAGACCGCAACTCTTCCCGCACGCGCTCGACCAGCGCCAACCGGCGCGGATCCCGCTGGCCCATTGGTGTCAGTGCGTCGCACAACCAGTCACGCAATGGCACAAGGCCGTCCTCGACCCGCACCACAGGTCCCGCGCTGCCATCGGGCCGCGCCACATCGGCGATCAGTGTCAGCAGCATGAAGGCATAACGCGGGCGCGAGCAGCAGTGGGCCAGTTGATCGAGCAAGAGCGAAATGTCGCTGCCGCCCACCATGCGGGATGGGATGGATGGGTGAAACATATCGTGAATCAAGCACAAAGCTATGCCGATGTGAATCCTGTTTTTCAGCCGAGTCGCTCTTTGTCGGCTGTGACACTTTGCCAGCGGGTAAAGTGTCACAGCTGAAACATCATAGGCCGATAATCGGAAGCTAGATGCCGTTGACGCAGTGGTCCCCAGGCATAAACGGCCAGCCGATGATCAGCGTGGCGAAAATGCTTCCCTGTCGAGCGGCGCAGGCCTTCCAGATCCCGTAGCCATCCGCCTCTCTCGCCAACCTCGGCCAAAGTTGGCCCCGGCGAACCACATGTCTTGCTCGCAGGAAATTCCAGGAATCCTGCTTCCAGGAAAAACGTGCTAAAGTAGCTTGTCCAGTGTGAGCGGCAGGTCGCGCACCCGTTTTCCGGTTGCGTTGAAAACCGCGTTGGCGATGGCGGCAGCCACACCAGTGGTGCCGATCTCCCCAATGCCACGGGCCCCGAGCGGCGTGCGAGGATCGGGGATGTCGGTCCACAGAATATCTATGTCGGGCACGTCGAGATGCACCGGCACGTGATAATCGGCGAGTGACGTGCTCATGATACGGCCGCTCCGTTCGTCGAGCAGCGTTTCCTCCGTGAGCGCCATGCCGAGACCCATGATCATGCCGCCTTTAAACTGGCTGGTTGCCGTCCTGGCATTGAGGATGCGGCCACAGTCGAAGGCACCGACAAGGCGGTTCACGCGAATTTCGCCGGTGACTTCACTGACGCGCAACTCGCAGAAATTTGCCGAGGTGCTGTGCATCGAATATTTTATGATCTCAAGCGGCGCACCGCTTTCGCCGACGACGCTCAGTTCCGCGCGGCCCGACCGCCGCAGGATGGAAGCGAAGCTTTCGTTGCGGGCAGGATCCTCGACGCCGCGCAGGCCACCATCGGCGAATTCGACCTCAGCGGGCTTGAGACCGGCCAGTGGCGTGTCGTTGCCTGCAAGCCGCAGCAATTCGGCGACGAGCTTTCCGCTCGCCGCGCTGATCGCGGCGGCCAGCGATGCAGTCTGCGACGATCCGCCGGCAAAGCTGGCAAAGGGGAGGCTTGAATCCCCTATGGTCACCGTGACCCTATCGAGCGGGAGGCCAAGGCGATCGGCAGCATGCTGACGCTGCACCGTGGCCGTGCCCATGCCCATTTCGTGCGCGGCGCTGGCGACATGGACGTCTCCGCTGTTATCGATGGTGACCCGCACCGATGTGCCGGGCATCCGCATGAACGGAAAGGTGCCGCTGGCGCAGCCCATGCCGATCAGCCACTCGCCTTCGCGCCGCATTCCCGGCTGGGCCATGCGCCGGTGCCAGCCGAAGCGCGCCGCGCCCAGATCATAAGCCTCCATCATCGCGCTTTGCGAATGCGGCGCGCCACTGACTGGATCGCGGGTCGCAACGTTGCGGCGGCGCAGTTCGATGGGGTCCATGCCGATGGCGTGCGCCAGCTCGTCCATCGCGCATTCGATCGCGAATGTGCCCGGCGTTTCTCCCGGCCCGCGCATGAAGCTGTTTGCCAGCAAGTCGAGATCGACATAATGCTGGACGATATCGAAGCTTTCGCAAGCGTAGAGAGATCGCCCGGTCAGGCTGAAGCCTTCATCGCAGATGCTGTGCAGCGGCTTGACGCCATAGCCATGGTGCAACAGGGCCTTGAGCGTGCCGTCGGCATCCGCAGCCAGCGCCACCCGCTGCTCGGTCTGCGTTCGCCCGCCGATCAACCTGTGCATACTCGCGCGCGAAAGCGCGACGCGTACGGGGCGATCGGCGAGCTTCGCAGCGGCCACGCCGAGGATCTGGTGGTCCCACAGGCCCTTGGCGCCAAAGCCACCGCCCACATAGGGCGAACTGACCTGAACATCGCCTACCTTCAGTCCGAATATCTTCGCGAGCGAACCGGCGGTGCCGTGGATCATCTGGGTTGCGTCGTGAACGATCAACTTGCCGTCTTGCCAGACGATCGTGGAAGCGTGCGGCTCGATCGGGTTATGGTTTTCCCATGGCGTGGTGTAGACGGCGTCGATCTTGAAGGCTGCTTCCGCGAGTTTTTGGCCTGCATTGCCCTTGTCGAGCCTGTTCTTCTCGACGAGCATCGAGTCCGGCGTGTAGGCGCTGGCCTTGCCTTCCTCGAACTGCGTACGCGCCTGCACGGCTTCATATCCCACGCGGATCAAAGTCGCCGCGTGATCGGCCTGCTCGCGGGTTTCGGCCAGGACGACCGCGACGACCTGCCCGTTCCAGCGAATCTTGGCATCCTGCATGATCGGCAATGTATGATTGCCTGCGGCTTTCAGGTTCGTCATGCCGATCGGCGGCGGGACGGCCATTTTAGGCGCATTGTGATGGGTCATGACGAGTGCGACGCCCGGCGCAGCTTCGGCCGCGGACACGTCCAGGTCGGCGATGCGGCCCCGCGCGATCGCCGAGTGCACGAACGACGCGTAGAGGAGATTTTTCATCGGCACTTCGGCGGCGAACCGCGCCGCGCCGCGCACCTTGTCGGGACCGTCGATCCGCGTCTGCTGCCCGCCGAGTGCCACTCGCTTGTCTATCAGCGGATCGGGCGTGCCGCCGGGGAGCCAGCTTGCGGGCACATGGCCGATGACAGCGCGCACGCCGCCGACGATGGCGTTCTGAAGCTTGGTCATGCATTCGTTCCTGCAAGGGCGGTCAGGACGGCGACCATAGTGCGTTCGACGAGGCCGATCTTGAAGGAATTGCCCGATAGCGGCCGCGCGTCGATAAGGTCTTCGCGGATCGCAGCCAGGAAAGCGTCGGGCGTCGGGGCACGGCCGACCAGAGCCTGCTCCGCCCGGCGCGCCCGCCAAGGCTTGGCGGCAACGCCGCCCAGTGCAATACGGGCCTGCGCGACCTGTCCGTCGGCGAGCGCGAGGCCGCCGGCGACGGAGATCAATGCGAACGCGTAGCTGGAGCGGTCGCGCACCTTGCGATATTCGGAGTTCACAGTCGCATCCGATGGCGGCGGCAGTTCGACGGCGGTAATCAGGTCGCCGGACTTCAGCACCGTTTCTATTTGCGGCGTATCCCCTGGCAAGACATGGAAATCCGTCAGCGGCACTTGCCGTTCGCCGGCCGCCCCGGAAAGATGAATCACGGCGTCGAGCATGGCGAGGGCGACGCACATGTCGGAGGGATGGGTCGCGACACACTGGTCCGACGCGCCCAGAATCGCGTGATAGCGGTTGAACCCGTAAAGCGCGTCGCATCCGGCACCCGGCTGTCGCTTGTTGCAGCGCGCCCCGTCGACATCGTAGAAATACATGCAGCGTGTCCGCTGGAGAATATTGCCCCCGACCGTCGCCATATTGCGGATTTGTGCCGAGGCGCCGGCGAGCAGCGCCCGGGCAAGCACGGGATAGCGGCTGCGGACGAGAGGATGGGCGGCCAGTGCGGTATTTTTGACCGATGCGTCGATGAACAATCCGCCGCTCTCGCTTTCGCGGATGGCACCGTCCAGGCTGCTGATGTCGACCAACGCGCTTGCTCGTTCGACATTCTGGCGCAGGAGGTCGACCAAATTGGTCCCGCCACCCAGAAACCGACCGTCGCTGCCGGCACGCGCAAGGGCGTCCGCGCGGTCGGAGGCGCGGATGTAGGTCAGGGGGGTCATGCCCCCGTCTCCGCCAGCATCGTCTCGATCGCGTCGATGATCCCGTTGTGCGCACCACAACGGCAAAGATTGCCACTCATGCGCTCGCGTATCTCCGCGCGCGTCGCGACCAGCGTACCCGCGGTGAGATCGTGGGTCACATAGCTGGGATCGCCGCGACGCAACTCCTCCGCCATGGCGATTGCCGAGCAGATCTGGCCGGGCGTGCAATAGCCGCATTGCAGCCCGTCATGCTCGACAAAGGCGCGCTGCAACGGGTGAAGATCGTCACTCCCGCCAGGAAGCCCTTCAACCGTGCGAACGTCGCGGCCTTCCGCCTGCGCGGCTAGCGTAAGACAGGACAGGACGCGATCACCATCCATAAGAACCGTGCAGGCACCGCAGGCACCCTGGTCGCACCCCTTCTTCGTGCCGGTAAGGTGCAGATGCTCCCGCAACAGATCGAGCAGCGAGACTCTGGCGTCGGCCGGCGGCGAAACTTCAGTGCCGTTCACGCATATCGTCATACCGTCGCTCCGTTCCTTAGCGAGTAGCCAACCCGGCCGCCCCGCCCATAAGGTACAACGATTATCGGACTATTCAACTATCGTCGTAGACGATCTTAGTAATCATTGCGATGAATTGATCCCGTTCGTCGGGGGACAGCCGTGAGAGCATCAGCATATACATCTGCCTGTAGGCCTCGACCTGCGCCCTGGCGTAGGCTTTGCCGTCCGTGGACAGCGTGAGCGCCACGGCGCGGCGATCGACTTCCATCCGCTCCCGCTTCAACAAGCCGCGCCTGACCAGCCGGTCCGTCGCCGAAGACAATGTTGTCGCGGGCACGCCGAGAAAGCGAGCCACATCGGTCGGGCCACAGCCAGCATGCTCGGCGATATAGAGCAGCACCGCCTTGTCCAGTTCGGCAAGCGGCCGTTCGATGCGGAGCGCGTCGGCCAGCTTATGGCGACGCGCAAAAGTTTCAAACGCATTGCCGAGCGTGGCAAGCTGGTCTTCGGTCGGATCAGTCATGCATCGCGCATATCCCGTCTGGACCACGATATGCCAGCCCTTGTCCGTGAGCGAAATGCGGCTTACGCCAACATACAGCCAAATGCGGCGCCACATTGGCGACCCTGCGTCGAACCCCTAACACATGGCGGGAGGCGGATCGGACAGGATGCCAGCCCACGGGACAAGATATTCGGATGCGGCCGGCGGCAGAGCCGCTAATAAATCGTAAAGGAGGATGAACCCTCGCTTCAGTCGGTAGGGTTCCTGCTTCGAAAACCCGTTGGGGCAGGTTATTTTTAGGCATCATCGGATCGATCTTCGAAGCCGCCGCTGGAGCAGCGCAGCCTAAGTGACCTCGCGCGCCGCAGACGTAAGAAGAGATTTTGCAGGATCATAGCGAGATACATCTAGCGGCACCCGATCGGCGCAATGCCGGCGACCGAAAAGGAGTTCGCCTCTGCCGCTGCTCGAAGGGAATGCGCCGTAATCGCCCGATGGGGTGGCGGCATAAGGACGGAAAAGTTCCGAAGCCTGAACCTTGCCATTCCAAATGATAGATAATTGATAATATGTCTTATGTTAATCTCTGAATGTCAGTTTTTATGGATGGCGGGCACATCAGCGCCCGCCATCAGATTTTGAACTATGATGGCTTCGTCAAACCACCGCGCACATACGGCCTGACGATCGCCTTCGACTACTATGCAGATGTCGGCCCGAGCAAGATTGTCGATGAGCCTTGCTCGGGAACGACATACCCCCGTCCCAGTTTCTCACGACGGCGGCCGGCTTAGCCGCCTAAGGGACGACAGGTTTCGTCGCAGATGCAACCTCTGCGCAAGATCAGGAAGCGGTTTCGATTGGACCCAGGAAATATGTTGATCGTAAGCATGTAAGCCGCAGCGGTTGCCACTTTCCATGAAGGCGCTTTGGTGACCTTGGTAAAAGACGCCTGACCTGCGGGGCACGTCGATCAGCTTGGTTCGGAGGCGCACTAAAATCTTGAGACGAAGTCCCGCACCACCGTGACCCATGCCGAACTGATGGAGTTAGGGGATGATCGCGATGTGACATGCGAGATGCTGGCCTAGTCCCAGCACTGTTTCAGAGAACCCCAAAAGTCAGCCGTATGCTTGCCAAGATCGACGCTGTTTACCACACATGGACATCTCCCCAATTTGCCTGGCATTTGCAGCCATCGGCCGCGATCCAACCGCAAATATGGTGATCGCCATACTCGCCGCAGCGTCCCCCGAGTCGGTGGCCCCTACGACTATCCGCTGACTTTCGCGAAAGATCGCAGTCCGTCACATACAAGAGACGCCACGGCGCGGAGGAGTCGTTCTGTGTTGTCGGCAGAACGTTCGAGGCCCGCCAGCGTCATGGGTCGTCAAGAAGGCGGCGACCCGACTGGACGAAGAGAACGGGATTGAAAGGCATGCAGGCACGACGTTTCGGGATAGCGCTGGCGGCGATCGTGCTGGGTGTATCCGGCGTGGGTTCGTCCGCGCCCGCAATCGCCGAACCCATGGCGTTGCTGGACCGCCATGGCAGCCGCGTCGCGATCGAACCATATGCGCCCAATATCGTGCGCGTGACAATTGCCCTCGACAAGGCGTTGGCGGAGGCGCCCCCCGGACCAGGACCGATCGCCCAATCGGACGCCAATGGCTGGACGCACAGCAATGATGGAGGCGCGGATATTTTTCGGTCTTCCGCGCTGACCGTCACCGTCGATCCCCAACCCTGGCCTAAAGCGCCACCGCAGATGGACCGCTATTTCGCGCCGTCGCTGCCGCCTGTCACCCTGTCCGTCCATGATGCGCAAGGCAGGCTGCTGACAAAAATGACGGGTTGGGAAATGGCGCCGCACAGCGTGAATGGCGAGCAGACCTTCAAGGTCGGCGCCAGTTTCGACGCTCCGGCCGATGAACATTATTACGGGCTGGGACAAAATCAGGAGGGTATGCTCGATCTCAAAGGGCGGGAGATCGATTGCAAACATTATTATGACGCACCGGCGGGCGAGACCGTCTGTGTGCCGTTCATGGTCACGAACAAGGGCTATGGCATCGTCTGGGACAATCCGGCGCGCACGCTGATATGGCCGGGTTTGCACAGCAGCACCCATTGGCAGAGCCAGGTCGGCGAACGCGTGTCCTTCTTCGTCATTTCCGGCGCCACCACCGACGACATCTACGCCGGCTATGCCAAGCTGACCGGTGAAACCCCATTGCCGCCCAAGGCGGGCTTCGGCCTCATCCAAAGCAAGGCGCGCTACGAAAGCCAACAGGAATTGCTCGATGTCGCCAAGGGCTATCGCGACCGGGGCTATCCGCTCGACGTGATGGTGCTCGACTGGTTCTATTGGACCCGCATGGGGCAGCTGGACATCGACCGCACCTATTTTCCCGATCCGCGGGGGATGAACCATCAGCTCAACGCCATGGGGATGCGCTCTATCATCAGTGTGTGGCCGCGTTTCGAGCGGGAATCCCGCTATTTCGACATGCTGGCGGCCAAGGGATGGCTGCTCAAGGACAAGGACGGCAATCCGGTCGATGGCCTGCCCGTTCGCTACGACCGGGCCGGTGCGCTGATCGACAGCACGAACCCTGAGGCGCGCGCCTGGTTCTGGAGCAAGATCCGCGACAATATCGTGTCTGAAGGCTTTGACTGGCTGTGGCTGGACGAAACCGAACCGGATGTGATCCCGGAGGGCTATTTCTTCTCGATCGGCTCGGGCGACCGCTACCGCAATTTCTTCCCACTGGTTCATACAGGTGGCGTCGCCGAAGGATCCGCCCGCGATCGCCCGGATTTCCGCAACATGATACTGGCGCGCGCCGCTTATCTTGGCGCGCAGCGCAATGGCGGGCTGTTCTGGTCGTCGGACGTCAAATCGACGTGGGAAGCGTTGCGGCGACAGGTGCCGACCGGGCTTAATTATACTGCGTCCGGCCTTGCCTACTGGGGTAGCGATATCGGCGGATGGCAATGGCCCAAGGGTCCGCCACCGCAGGCGCCCGTGTTGATCGATCCCGCCGGCATGACCGCTGCCGGCATGGACTATGTCGATTATCCGGAATTGTTCGTTCGTTGGTTCCAATATAGCGTCTTCACGCCCACCCTGCGCATCCATGGGCAGCGGCCAGACACGGAGCTATGGACCTACGGCAAGGCGGCGGAGCCGATTCTGGCGGACTGGCTGCGGCTGCGCTACACATTGATGCCCTATATCTATTCGCTGGGACGCCACACCTATGACAGCGGCGCCCCCTTCATGCGCGCGCTCTTCATGGATTTTCCCAATGATCCCAAGGCCGCGACAATCGGCGACCAATATATGTTCGGCCCCGCTTTCCTGGTCGCGCCGGTCACGGAGCAGGGCCAGACCAAGCGCCCTGTCTACCTGCCGGCGGGCACGGCCTGGTATGATTATTGGACCAACCAGCGTTACGAAGGCGGCCGGACGATCGAAGTGGCGGCGCCGATCCATCGCATGCCGCTCTTCATCAAGGCAGGGTCGATCATCCCCATGGGTGTTCAGGTGAAAAGCACGGCGGAACGCCAGGCGCTCGAAGCGATCCGGGTCTATCCCGGCGCGGACGCTCGCTTCACCCTGTATGATGACGATGGCAAGACCAACGCCTATCGGAAGGGCGGCGTGAAGGCAGATCTAGTCTGGAACGACCAGGGCCGGTCACTCAGCAGCAAGACGACGCTACCGAGCGGTCAGGCAATCAAGGGCCTGGTCCAGATCATGGGTCAATAAGGAGCTATTGGCATGACTGGCATCAACCGCCGCGATCTGGGCCTGGGGTTGGGCGCGGCAGCGCTCGGGGCATCGCTCACCGGATCTGTCGGCGCGCGCGCGCAAACGGGCGCAGCTGCGACGACCGGCCCTCTCGATCCGCTCGCTTTCCCGGACAATTTCCTGTGGGGTGCCGCGACCGCGGCTTATCAGATCGAAGGGGCGGTCAAGGAAGATGGGCGCGGGCTCACTAATTGGGATATTTTTTCGCACACGCCTGGAAAGGTTGCCAATGGCGATACCGGCGACGTCGCGTGCGACAGCTATCATCGCTATCAGGAGGATATCGCCCTTTTGAAGGCCCTGGGGGTCAAGGCCTATCGCTTCTCCATCGCCTGGTCGCGCATCTTCCCCGATGGCAGGGGGCAACCCAATGCCAAGGGCATGGCTTATTATGACCGGTTGGTCGACGCGTTGCTGGCCGCCGGCATCACGCCGCATGTTACCCTGTTCCACTGGGACTTGCCCCATGCGCTGCCCGGCGGTTGGCAGAACCGGGATACCGCCTATGCCTTTGCCGACTATGCCAGCTATATGACGGCGCGTCTCAGCGATCGCGTCAAGCATATCATGACGGTCAATGAACTGCGCTGTTTCACGGATCTGAGCTACATGACCGGCGGCAAGGCGCCTGGCCTCAAGCTACCGATGAAAGAGGTCAACCAGGTGCGCCATCATGGCGTTCTGGCCCACGGGCTGGGCGTGCAGGCGATCCGCGCAGCCGCCAAGTCGGGCACACAGGTCGGCATAGCCGATAATCCCAACATCTACGTGCCCGCCATCGAGACAACCGACCATATTGAAGCGGTCAAGCGCGCGGTGCGGGAAGAAAATGCCATGTTCCTGACCGCAATCATGGAAGGGGCCTATCGCGACACCTATCTCGCAGCGCAGGGCAAGGACGCGCCTATGGTCAAGGCCGGCGATATGCGGGCAATCGGCAGTCCGCTCGATTTCCTGTCGATCAATGTCTATACCGGTAACACCGTTCGTGCCGATGGCTCAAAGCCGGGCGGTTATGACATATTGCCCCGACTGCCGCAGTCGCCGCGCATGGCGTCCCCCTGGCTCTATGTCAGTCCGGAAGTCATTTACTGGGGCATTCGCGCCATCCATGAGATGTGGAAGCCCAAGGCCATGTATATCTCGGAAAATGGCTGCTCGACCGACGATCAGCTTTCAGCGGATGGACGCGTCTATGATGCCGACCGGGTCATGTATCTGCGCAACTACATCACGCATCTTCAGCGCGCTGCGCGCGAAGGCTTGCCGATCAAGGGCTATTTTGTCTGGAGCCTGATGGACAATTTCGAATGGGAGGATGGCTATACCAAGCTGTTCGGCATCCACCATGTCGATTTCAAGACGCAGAAAAGGACGCCAAAGCTGTCGGCGAACTGGTATCGGGAACTGGTGCGAACTAATAGGCTGGTCTGATTGCGCGCAGTCAGGCAGCCCTAATCCAGCAGGTCGTTGAGGCCGGATCTGACCGGGTGGTCGCCACGCCGTTCCATCTGGGCCAGCGTCGCCCGGGCCATGGCCCGATAGGCGGGCAGCAAATCCGGACAGGCGAGCGCCAATGCGGTCAGATGATGATGGATAGTTTGCGCATCGCCGCGCAGCAGGGGACCCGACAAGGCGTCAAACCCTTTTGACAAGCTGTTTTCCAGCGTTGCGCGGACCAGCGGCGTCAGTAATGCGGCGGGATCCTGAACCCCGGCCGCAGCCAGCGCGTCGGTCGCTCCCGCCAGCAGCGTCACCATGTGATTGGCGGCGTGCGATAGCGCGGCATGGTAGAGGGAACGGCACTCTTCCCCGATAACTTCCACGACACCTCCCAGCAAAGTTACAAGCGCGCGGCCCTGCGCAATCGCCGCGGGGTCTGTAGCCGTGATCGCAAAGGCCGCGCCTTTCATGAGCGTGACTTCTACTGCGGCATCGCCAGTGAACGTCATCACCGGGTGGATCGCCGCGGTCAACGCGCCTGCCGCGCGCAATGGATCAAGCACGGACACCCCGCTGCCGCCGCTTAAATGAATGCAAAAGGGTGCAGGTGAAGGGCATGGCGATAATGACAGGGCCTGCGCCACCGAGGCGATCGCATCGTCCGAGACCGCCAGCAGCACCAAGTCGCAGCTTTGCATCAGTACAGCAACGTCATTGACCACATCACCGCCGACAATGACGGCAGCATCGCGCGCGCGCCTTTCATCGCGCCCCCATATGCAAGAAGGATGGGCGCTATGGGCAGCAAGCGCCAAGCCCATGGCACCCGCAACCCTGCCGCTGCCGACGATTCCGATGCGATGATAGATATGACTGGTCATGGTGCTGCCATTAGCACAGCATCCACGCCGTGATGTCAGATGATCGCCAGTACGCTGGTGAAGATGATGCGCACGAGGTCAGCCTGGCCCCCCGCCCCTGTCTTGGCATAGATTTTTTTTGAATAGTTTCGGGCGGTTTCTGTGGTAAGGTCAAGGTCGTGCGCCGCCTCCGCGATGCTGCGCCCTTGCGCCATGGCCCAGGCTAAACGGGCCTCGCTCGGCAGGAGACCGAAAAGGTCGATCAGCTGTTCGCACCGATCATCGCGGGACCAGCGATCGCCGCTCAGATACAGCATCGCCACCGCTGACGATGCGCCAGAAAGCTGACGGTCGGGGACGGCGGTCACAAACATGTCCATCCAGGGATCCTGGCTCAAGCGAAAGGCGCGGGGACGGATGTTGGGGTCTTGCGCAAAGGCCTTGGCCAGGGCGGCCACGTCCCTGTCGATCGCGGGGGACGCGAAAGTCAGCCGGTCATAGCGTCCATGACGCAGCAGCGCGGTGCGGCGCAGGATGTCCTGAACATTAGCCGACTGGTCGATGATGCGACAACGCGCATCGATGGTGAGCCATCCGAAATTCAGACGCCCGATCATTTCGGACGAGATAGAGGCCCGCCGTCTTTCCCGCTCCAGCGCTGCCAGATTGTTGAGCGCGATCCTGAGATGCGGTCCCAGCCGGCTGAGCAAGGCCGCGCTTGCCGCGCCCATGTCGCGGGGGCCGGCAATCGTCAGCCACGCGTGAGCATCGCTTGCATCCGTCAGTCGCAGGGTCCGCAAATGGCGAAGGCCGACCTCCTCCGGCGTTGCCAAGGTTCGCAGGTCCTGCTCGCCAACGGTCAACTCGTCCAACGCATATACGCGCCCTTCCCGCAAAAGCCGGGCGGCATCATAATGTCTGGTAAAATACTCCTGCAGCGCTAGCGGCAGGCTTTCTCCCGCACGGAACTGCACCACCGGTCCTTCCTTGGGGTGCACAATCAGACTTGCCGTCGCAGCACCGGTAGCGCCTTGCAGCAGGCCAAGGAAACGGCTCCATAACGGCTGATCGGACAGGCCGTCATGCAGCGCGGCCAACAGGTCCGCCTCGCCAGTATTCATCATGCGCATGAGTATTTTCTGCCACACTCCCATATGGGAGGTCAAACATGCGTGGTGCGATGCCACACGGGTGCGTCCTTGCCGTGGAGACACCATGCTCGATAAGAAGACCCTGACCCATCTGGAACGCCTCGAAGCGGAGAGTATCCATATCCTGCGCGAAGTCGTGTCGGAGGCGGAAAAGCCGGTGATGCTCTATTCCGTCGGCAAGGACAGCGCGGTGATGCTGCACTTGGCGCGCAAGGCCTTCTACCCCTCGCCGCCGCCCTTCCCGCTGCTGCATGTCGACACCACCTGGAAATTCCGCGCCATGTACGAATTGCGAAACCGGATGGCGCGCGAAAGCGGGATGGAATTGCTGGTCTACCAGAACCCGGAAGCCAAGGACCGGGGCATCAACCCGTTCGACCATGGGCCGCTGCATACCGATATGTGGAAGACCGAAGGGTTGAAACAGGCGCTTAACCTCTATGGCTTTGACGCGGCCTTTGGCGGCGCGCGGCGTGACGAGGAAAAGAGCCGCGCCAAGGAACGCATTTTTTCGTTCCGTACCGCCAGCCATGGATGGGACCCCAAGAACCAGCGGCCGGAATTGTGGAACCTTTACAATGCCCGCAAGAACAAGGGCGAAAGCATCCGCGTCTTTCCGATCAGCAACTGGACCGAACTCGACATCTGGCAATATATCCACCTGAACGACGTGCCGATCGTGCCGCTCTATTTCGCGGACAAGCGCCCGACGGTGGAGCGTGACGGCATGTTGCTGATGGTCGACGACGACCGCTTTCCGCTGCAGCCTGGGGAAGAGCCGGTCATGCGCTCCATCCGGTTCCGGACGCTTGGCTGCTATCCGCTGACCGGGGCGGTGGAAAGCGAGGCGCGCACCTTGCCTGAGGTGATCCAGGAAACGCTGTTGACCACCACATCGGAACGCCAGGGGCGCGCCATCGACAAGGATGCCGGTGGTGCCGGCATGGAGAAGAAGAAGCAGGAAGGCTATTTTTGATGCGCCGTGTCATCCGCCGCGCGGATGACAGCGCATTTGCTTCGGCGCACGCTACAGCTTCAGCGCCTTAGCGCAGACCTCCCCCAAATATCTTGAATGCCGGCGCACGACGGCACGACGGAACAGAATGACGGGACAGACGACATGACCGACACCGTTGCAGACCCCATTTACAAGACCGACGCGCTGATCGCGCAGGACATCGACCAATATCTCAAGGTCCATGAGCATAAGACGATGCTCCGTTTCATCACCTGCGGGTCCGTGGATGACGGCAAGTCGACCCTGATCGGACGGCTGCTTTATGACAGCAAGATGATCTTCGAGGATCAGCTCGAAGCACTGCAATCGGATTCGCGCAAGGTCGGCACGCAGGGGCATGAGATTGACTTCGCGCTGCTGGTCGATGGTCTGGCCGCGGAACGCGAACAGGGCATCACGATCGACGTCGCCTATCGTTTCTTCGCAACGGAAAAGCGCAAGTTCATCGTCGCCGACACCCCCGGGCACGAACAATATACCCGCAACATGGTGACTGGCGCATCGACGGCCGACCTAGCGGTGATCCTGATTGACGCGCGCAAGGGCGTGCTGACCCAGACGCGCCGGCACAGCTATCTGGCGCATCTGATCGGCATCCAGAACATCGTTCTGGCGGTCAACAAGATGGATCTGGTCGATTATGACCAAGCGACGTTCGAGGCCATCGTCGAAGACTATACCGCGTTCGCCAAGTCCATCGGCATCACCGCGTTCACCGCCATGCCGATTTCCGGGTTCAAGGGCGACAATATCACGACGCTGTCGGCCAATACGCCCTGGTATCAGGGACCAAGCCTGATCGAGCATCTGGAAACGGTCGAGGTCAACAGCGCGACGGACGCGGACAAGCCGTTCCGCATGCCGGTGCAGTGGGTCAATCGCCCCAATCTGGACTTTCGCGGCTTTTCCGGCCTGATCGCCACGGGCAGCGTACGGCCTGGCGACAGCGTGCGGGTATTGCCGTCGGGCAAGACCAGCAGCGTCAGCCGGATAGTGACGCTGAACGGCGATCTGGAGCAGGCAGTGGCCGGACAGTCGGTCACACTCTGTTTTGCCGACGAAATCGACTGTTCGCGCGGCGATGTGATCGCGCTGGCCGACAGCCCGCCCCAGGCGGCCGATCAGTTTGAAGCGACGATCGTATGGATGGCGGACGAGGAAATGCTGCCCGGCCGGGCCTATTGGCTCAAGATCGGCACGCAGACCGTGACGGCGACGATCCAGCAGCCCAAATATCAGGTCAACGTCAATACGATGGAGCATCTGGCGGCCAAGACGCTGGATTTGAACGCTATCGGCGTCGCCAATCTGTCGACCGACAAGCAGATCGTGTTCGAACCCTATGCCGATAACCGGACGCTGGGCGGATTCATCCTCATCGACAAGATCAGCAATGCGACAGTTGCCGCCGGCATGCTGCATTTCAGCCTGCGCCGCGCGCAGAATGTGCATTGGCAGGCGACCGATGTCAGCCGCGATTTCCATGCGCGCTTGAAGAACCAGCGCCCTGCCGTGCTGTGGTTCACCGGCCTGTCGGGTGCGGGCAAGTCGACCATCGCCAATCTGGTGGAAAAGAAGCTGGCCCGGATGAACCGCCATACCTTCCTGCTGGACGGCGACAATGTCCGCCATGGGCTGAACAAGGATCTGGGCTTTACCGATGCCGACCGAGTGGAAAATATCCGCCGGGTCGGTGAGGTCGCCAAGCTCATGACGGATGCGGGCCTGATCGTCATCACCGCCTTCATCTCGCCCTTCCGGTCGGAACGCGACATGGTGCGGCAGATGATGCAGCCGGGCGAGTTTTTCGAGGTGCATATCGACACGCCGCTGGCCGAGGCGGAAGCGCGCGATGTCAAGGGACTGTACAAGAAGGCGCGCGCGGGCGAGCTCAAGAATTTCACCGGTATCGACAGCCCCTATGAGCCGCCGCACGACCCGGAGATGCGGATCGACACTACTGCCATGACCGCTGACGAGGCCGCCGATGCGATCGTCGCTAGGCTGATCCCGTGAGCGAAGGCGTTGATCCCAGGACCATGAGCGATGGCGATCTGGCTGCGCATCTGGCGGAGATCGCCGGGCGTATATTGGTGGAGGTTCGATCGTCCGGCCTGTTCAGCCCCAAGGCGCTAGGCAAGGCGGGCGATCAGACCGCCAACCAGTTTCTGTGCCACGCCCTACGCGAAGCCCGGCCCGATGACGGCCTGCTGTCCGAAGAGGAAAAGGACAATGCCGCGCGGCTGGACAAGAACCGCGTGTGGATCGTCGATCCGGTCGACGGCACGCGCGAATATGGCGAGGCGCGGTCCGACTGGGCGGTGCATGTCGGCATGGCCGTCGACGGCGCGCCGACGTTGGGTGCAGTAGCGCTACCGGGGCTGGATGGCGGCACGATATTGCGATCCGACCAGCCGGTCGCGGTGCCCCCTGCCCCCCAAAAGCTGCGCATGGTCGTCAGCCGCACTCGCCCGGCCGCCGAAACCGCTGCAGTCGCCGATGTGCTGGACGCTGAATTGGTACCGATGGGGAGTGCCGGCGCGAAGGCCATGGCCGTGATCCTGGGTCAGGCCGACATTTATCTGCATAGCGGCGGCCAATATGAATGGGACAGCATGGCCCCCGCCGCCGTCGCCATCGCCCATGGGCTGCATGCCAGCCGGATCGACGGCAGCCCCCTCCTCTACAACCAGCGCGACGTTTATCTGCCCGATCTGCTCATCTGCCGCAAAGAGCATGCGGACCGGGTTCTGGGCCTAGTAGCGGCGCTGTCGAAAGGCTGAGGGGCGCTGCCAAATGGCCCCCAGCCGACGTCACCCGCCGCTGCTGCGGCGGATGACCAGACGGGTCGGCAACACCGTTGGCGGCAACGGCCGATCCTCCACCTGCGCCAATATGGTGTCGACCAGCAACGCCCCCGCCCCCTTCATATCCTGCATGATGGTGGTCAGCGGCGGGCTGGTGAGGTTTGCGGCTGGAATGTCATCGAAGCCGACAATGGCAACGTCCTGCGGGATCGACAGCCCGGCCTCCCCAAGCGCGCGCATCGCCCCGATCGCGATCAGGTCGCTCGCCGCGAAAATGGCATCGAAGGGCGTTCGTCGGGCAATCAGCGTCCGTGCGGCAGCGTAGCCGGCGTCCTCAGCGGTCAGCGCGTCCACTTGCAATTGTGAATCGGACACGATGCCGTGCGCTTCCGCAGCTGCGCAAAGGCCACGATAGCGATCGGCAAATTCGGGATAATGTTCGTCGGCATGACCAAGAAAGGCAATGCGCCGCCGGCCCAATGCAAACAGATGCTCGCCCGCCAGACGACCCGCGCCAACATTGTCCGACCCGATCGTCGCGCCAATATTGTCGTCACTGACCGAACCCCAGCGCACGAAATGCGTGCCATGGCCGACAAGTTGCTCCAGCCGCTGCTTGTAGAGCGTATAGTCCCCATAGCCGAGCAGGATAAGGCCGTCGGCGCGGTGGCTGTCCTGATAGCGGACATGCCAGTCATCCTCCATTTTCTGGAAAGAGATAAGCAGGTCAAGGCCGCGGGCGGCGCATTGGCGGGTGATGGACCCCAGCATGGAAAGGAAGAAGGGATTGATGTTGGATTCGTCCGGGGTCGGGTCCTCGAAAAACAGCAGTGCGATCGTATTCGACCGCTGCGATCGCAGCGATGACGCATTCTTGTCGACGGAATAGTTGAGTTCGCGGGCGATCGCCTCGATCCGCTGGCGTGTCGCAAGGCTGACGGAGCGCGAGCCGCGCAGCGCCCGGCTGACGGTCGGTTGCGACACGCCCGCCAGATAGGCGATGTCGAAGCTTGTCGGCTTGCTGCTTGGCTGACGTCCCACATTCGCCTCCCGCCCCGACAGAAGGGCGCGGCCCCAGGTTAGGACCGTCATGGACATTAGGCAATTGCGCAGCGTTGCACGATGGCCACAGTCCCTCGCCTCCCGCCATGACCGTATCTTATGCGTATACGTATGCCATCTGGCGACCTTGCCGAAAGCCGGCGTAAGGAAACGGCCAGCGCATAGCCGTGGCGGCGCACCGCCACGTTGCATTCGCAACGGGTTTGCACCGGCCGGGACAAGAACCGCCGGTGACAAGGGGAGAGGATAATGGCTAATCAATCAGAGCGCGCCCAGTGGCTGGGCGCTTCCATGCTGGCGATCATCGTCGCTGCGACGGCCGTTCCGGCCATGGCTCAGGATGCTGCCCCGCAGACCGACAGCGCGCCGCAGGATGACCCCGCGAGCACCATCGTCGTCACCGGTTTCCGCGCCGCGCTCGAGAACGCCGTCAACGTCAAGAAGAATGCGCAGACTATCGTCGAATCCGTGTCGGCCGAAGATATTGGCAAGCTGCCCGACGCGTCGATCGGCGAATCCATCGCTCGCCTGCCCGGCCTGACGTCGCAGCGCCTGTTCGGCCGCGCCAATTCGATCGCGATCCGCGGCGCCAGTGCCGACCTGTCCTCAACGACGCTGAACGGACGGCCGCAAACCTCGACCGGCGAACAGCGCAATGTCGAGTTCGATCAATATCCCGCCGAAGTCGTCAGCCGCGTCGACGTCTACAAGACGCCGCAGGCCAATCTGATCCATCAGGGTCTGGTCGGCACCGTCGACATTCGCACCATTCGTCCGCTCGATTATGGCAAGCAGCTGATCGCCGTCGGCGCCCGCGGCGTCTATGCGGACCTGGGCAAGGTCAACGCCGACAGCAACGACATGGGCTATCGCCTGACCGGCACCTATGTCGACCAATTTGCCGGTGACCGGATCGGCGTCGCCCTGTCGGTCGCTTATAGCGACGAACCCTATCAGTCGAAGGAGTTTGAAGCCTGGGGCTATGCCGACACGCCCGATGGCCAGAAGGTGATTGGCGGCATCAAACCGTTCGGCGTGTCGACCCAGCTCAAGCGACTGGGTATTCAGGGCAGCGTGCAGATGCAGGCCACCGATACGCTGATGCTGACCTTCGACGGCTTCTACGGCGATTTCAAGGACAAGCAGATCAAGCGCGGTGTCGAATTCCCGCTCTACTGGTCGAGCGCGTCGCTGGTCCCCGGCAGCACGATGACCGATGGCAATTTCATCAACAAGGGCACCTTCACCAATGTCGAGGCCGTGGTGAACAATCATGGCTATGAGCGCACGTCGAAGATTTTCTCCAGCGGTTTCAACGCTAAATATACCGGCGATGATGGCTGGTCGGCCAGTTTCGACTTTGGCTATTCGCGCACCGACCGCAGCGAATTGTCGCTGGAGACGAACGCGGGCACGGGCTATGGTCCCGGCGTCGGCGCGACCGACACGCTGGACTTCGTCAGCACGAAGACGGGCACGCGCTTCACCAGCAGCCAGCTGGACTATAGCGACCCCAATCTGATGGTATT
This sequence comes from Sphingobium abikonense NBRC 16140, assembly GCF_001598335.1. Taxonomy (GTDB): domain Bacteria; phylum Pseudomonadota; class Alphaproteobacteria; order Sphingomonadales; family Sphingomonadaceae; genus Sphingobium; species Sphingobium abikonense. The sequence goes on along the minus strand of NZ_BCYT01000010.1, from coordinate 71,744 downwards.
GACCGACCCGCTGGGCTGGGGCGCGGGCGCGCCGCTGGGCCATCAGGAAGGCTATTATAACGACCGGATCATCGACGATGAGCTGAAAAGCTATCAGATCGAATTCGGCAAGGAGATAGAAAGCAGCTTCCTGTCGAAGATCACGGCGGGGCTGGGCTACACCGATCGCACCAAGTCAAAGACGCCGGAGGAATATTTCCTGAACCTGGCCAATGGCGCGACGTCGCTTGTGCTGCCCGAACAATATCGCATGGGCGGCACGGACCTGAGCTTCATCGGCGTTGGGCCGATCCTGTCCTACGATCCCTTCAAGTTGCTGGAAGATGGCGTCTATGTACTGACGACCAACCCCAGCAAGGACGTCCCGGCCAAGGCCTATTCGGTGACGGAGCGGGTTATGTCTGCCTATCTGATGGCCGACATTCGGGCCGATGTGGGATCGGCAGAACTGACCGGCAATGTCGGCGTGCTCGCCCAGAATACCGAACAGAAATCGCGCGGGTTCCAGAATTTGGCGGCGGCCGATCTGGTGCCGACGACGCGGGGCGCGACCTATTGGGACGTGCTGCCAAGCGCCAACCTGTCGCTGCGTTTCCCCAGCGACTTCGTCATCCGCCTGTCGGGCGCGCGCGAAATCCAGCGCCCTCGCTTCGAGGATATGAAGGTCAGCCTGGACTACGGCTATAACACCAATAGCGGCGTGATAACCGGCACCGGCGGCACGCCCACGCTGCGGCCCTATCGCGCCTGGGCGGCGGACATGAATTTCGAAAAATATTTCGGCACGAAGGGCTATGTGGGCCTGCAGCTATTCTACAAGAAGCTGCAAAGCTACGTCTACCGCGAGACCGTGCCGTTCGACTATACCGGCCTGCCGGTCATCCTGCCGCCGGGCGTCACCGATCTGCAAGGTACGATCACGCGCCCGGTCAATGGGTCGGGCGGCAAGCTCTACGGCTTTGAGGTGGCCGGCACGGTGCCGTTCGAAGTCATTACGCCGGCGTTGGAAGGCTTTGGTCTGACCGGAGGCGCAGGCTATACCAAGACCAGCATCCGGCCTGGCGTCGGGGCGTCGGCCGAAGACCTGCCCGATTATTCGCGCTGGGTCGCCAACGGGACGCTGTTCTTCGAAAAATGGGGCTTCTCGGCCCGCGGATCGGTCCGTTACCGCTCCTCCTTCGTCGGCCAGTTCGTGGGCTTCGGCGGTGAACGGGAATTGCGCCGGGCGCTCAGCGAAACCATCGTCGACGCGCAGATCGGCTATGAATTCCAGAAGGGCAGCGCGCTGGAAGGTCTGTCCTTCTTCCTCCAGGGCCAGAATCTGACCGACGAACCCTTTGTGTCGGTCGACACCGGTGCGTCGATCCAGATCCGCAACTATCAAAGCTATGGCGCGCGCTACATGGCGGGCTTCAACTACCGCTTCTGATGTGTAGACTTAGCCCGGCGGTTCGTGCCGCCGGGCCGCTTGGCGCCTTTTGGAGCAGGGAGATTTCCCGATGGGACGACCGGCCACGGCCCTTTACATGACAGCCGCCGCGATGATCGCGGCCATGGGCTGCGGGGCGGCCAGCGCGGACACGCTTACCGAATTAAGAGCGCGCACGCCCGAGCAGGAAATCGTCTATTTCGTCCTGCCCGACCGGTTCGCCAATGGGGATCAGAGCAACGACAAGGGCGGGCTGCGCGGCGGCCCGCTCCAGACCGGCTATGATCCGACATCCCGCGCTTTCTATCATGGCGGGGACCTTAAAGGCCTGACCGCCCGGCTCGACTATATTCAGGGACTGGGCGCGACCGCCATCTGGCTGGCGCCGATTTTCAAGAACAAGCCCGTCCAGGGCGGACCGGGCGAGGAGAGCGCCGGCTATCACGGCTATTGGGTGACGGACTTCACGCGGGTCGACCCGCATTTTGGCACCGACGCCGATTTCAAGGCGCTGGTCGAGGCGGCGCATGCGCGCGGCATGAAAGTCTATATGGACATCATCGCCAATCATACGGCCGATGTCATCCACTATCGGGAGAGCGCCGGCAGCACGCCGCTATATCGCAGCAAGGCTGACTATCCCTTCTCGCGTAAAGGCGGGCTGACCGGCCTGGCAATCAACAGGGGATTTGCGGGCGATCAGGACGCCAGCGCCGCCAATTGGGCAAAGCTTGAGGACCCGTCCTTTGCCTATACGCCCGTTATTGCCAAGGGTGAGAAGACGGTCAAAGTGCCCGCCTGGCTCAACGACCCGATCTATTATCACAATCGGGGTGACACCGACTGGCGCGGCGAGAGCGCACAATATGGCGATTTCGTCGGCCTCGATGATCTTGCCACTGAAAATCCGCGCGTCGTCTCGGGCTTCATCGACATTTATAAGGGCTGGATCGACCGCTTCGGGATCGATGGCTATCGAATCGACACGGCCAAGCATGTGAACCCCGAATTCTGGCGCGCTTTCATTCCTGCCATCCGTTCGCATGCCGCCGCCAAGGGCATTCCAAATTTCCACATCTTCGGCGAAGTCGCGACCGGCGATTACGATCCTGCATTGCTGGCGAGCTGGACCCGCAATGCCGCTTTCCCGGCGGTTCTGGATTTCGCGTTCATGCGCGCGGCGGTCGATGCGGCAAGCGGCAAGAGCGGCACCGATTTGCTTGCGCGCCTCAGCGACGATGATGCGCTGTATGAAGGCGGCAAGGCTGCCGCGCTGCAATTGCCGACATTCCTAGGCAATCATGATGCCGGTCGCTTCGCCTTTTTCCTGCGAGAGGCCAAACCGGCCATGTCGCCCCAGGAGGAGCTGGCCCGTATGACGCTGGGCCACGCGATGCTGCTGACCCTGCGCGGCGTCCCGACCATCTATTATGGCGACGAGCAAGGCTTTGCCGGCACCGGCAATGACCAGCAGGCGCGGCAGGATATGTTCCCTTCAAAGGTTGCCGAATATAATCGGGACCGGCTGGTCGGAACGAGCGCCACCACGGCGGCCGACAATTTTACGACCGATCATCCACTTTATGCCGAGATTGCGCGCCTTGCCCGTCTGCGGGTGGCGACCCCGGCGCTGTCGCGGGGCGCGACCATGGTGCGCGCCAGTTCGGACAAGCCAGGCCTCTTCGCCGTGTCGCGCTTCGACCCCGATAATGGCCGCGAAGTCCTGGTCGCCTTCAACACCAGCGATGCGCCCGTCGCGACGCACATTGCCATCGATCCTGAAAGCCGGACTTTCTCCAGCCTGTCGGGCGCATGCCCGGCCACGGCCACCGCGCCGGGCAGCCTGACGCTGCGCCTGCCTGCCTTTGGCTATGCCGTCTGCGCGGCCCAACCCTGAATGCTTTGGAATATGCCATGACCCCTGATCCGCGTGCGACCGACCTGCCCTGGTGGAAAGGCGCCGTCATCTACCAGATTTATCCGCGCAGTTTTCAGGACAGCAATGGCGACGGCATCGGCGATCTGGCCGGCATCACCCAGCGGCTCGAGCATGTCGCCAGCTTGGGCGCGGACGCCATCTGGATTTCGCCCTTCTTCACGTCGCCTATGCGCGACTTTGGATACGACATCGCCGACTATTGCGGAGTCGACCCGATCTTTGGCACGTTGGCCGATTTCGATGCACTGGTGGCGCGGGCGCATGAGCTAGGCCTCAAGGTCACGATCGATCAGGTCTATGCGCATACGTCCGACCTGCATGACTGGTTCGTCGACAGCCGCGCCAGCCGATCGGGCGACAAGGCCGACTGGTATGTCTGGGCCGATCCCAAGGCCGACGGTACGCCGCCCAATAACTGGCAGTCCGTCTTTGGCGGGCCGGCCTGGACATGGGACGCGCGGCGCGGCCAATATTATATGCACCAGTTCCTTTCCAGCCAGCCGCAGCTCAACGTGCATAATCGCGCGGTGCAGGATGCGCTGCTGGCCGCCATGCGATTCTGGCTGGACCGGGGCGTCGACGGTTTCCGTCTCGACGCGCTCAACCATTCGATGCACGACCCGCGGTTGCGCGACAATCCGCCGGCGCCCCACGATGGCAAGCCGCGCACCCGGCCATTTGATTTCCAGATCCGGCGCTATAACCAGTCGCATCCCGACGTCGTCGGCTTTGTCGAGCGCATCCGGACCCTGTGCGACGACTATGGGGCGGTCTTCACCATGGCGGAAGTGGGCGGCGACCTCGCGGAAAAGGAGATGAAGGCCTATACCGCCGGGGACAAGCGCCTGAACAGCGCCTATGGCTTTAATTTCCTCTATGCCGACAGGCTGACGCCCGCTCTGGTCAAGGACACGATCGAGCGCTGGCCTGATGAGCCCGGCACCGGCTGGCCAAGCTGGGCTTTTGAAAATCATGATGCGCCCCGCGCCCTGTCGCGCTGGTGCGCGCCGGAGGATCGCGCCGCCTTCGCCCGATTGAAGATGGCGCTGCTGATCGCGCTGCGCGGCAATGCCATCCTGTATCAGGGCGAAGAACTGGGCCTGACCCAGGTCGATATTCCATTCGAGCGGCTACAAGACCCCGAAGCGATCGCCAACTGGCCGCTGACACTGTCGCGCGACGGCGCGCGCACGCCGATCCCCTGGAGCGCGAGTGCGGCACAGGCGGGCTTTTCCAACAGTGAACCCTGGCTCCCCCATGGCGACGATCATCTGGCACTGGCGGTCGATTCACAGGACGCCGATCCTGCGTCGCTGATGAACCTCACCCGCCATTTGCTGGCGTTGCGCAGGGCCAATCCGGCGCTGCATCATGGTGCGCTCGACATCCTGATCGCCGATGATCGCACGTTGGCGTTTCGCCGGACAGCGGATGGACAGTCCACCCTGTGCCTGTTCAACCTGTCAAATCAGCCGGTGCCGTGGCCGGATCAGATCGCCGCTTCCAATCATCTACTGTGCACCATCAACGACGCCGCGCCAGGCATCCTGCCTGCTTATGGCGCCTTGCTGATCGAGGAATGAAAATGAGTTCCGTGTTGACGATGACATTGCGCGCCTGCGCGCTCGCCCTGCCAATGGCCGTGGCATTCCCGGTATCGGCGCAGGACAGCCGGCCTTCTGTGACCGCGACCTCGCCCGATGGCAGCATCGCGCTCACAGTGTCCACCGACAATGACAGCAGGCCCGTCTGGTCGCTTTCGCGTAAGGGCAAGCTGCTGATCGCGCCGTCGAAACTGGGCTTCATCCTGACCGACGGGCTCAACATGGTGCGCGGCTTTGCCATTGCAGGGTCTGAAAAAGGCAGCGGCAAGGATCGCTGGGAGCAACCCTGGGGCGAGCGTCGGTTCGTCACCGACAATCATAATGAGCTGCTGGTCCGCTTCAAGCAGTCCGATGTGCAGGGCGCGCGGCTGATGAATGTGCGGTTCCGCCTGTTCGATGACGGCGTGGGCTTTCGCTATGAATTGCCTGAGCAGCCCGGCCTCAAGACGATGCGCATCGCCGACGAGACGACCGAGTTCGACATCGCGCCGGAAGGGACGGCCTGGTGGATACCCGGCGGCGAATGGAACCGCTACGAACAGGTGTACCAGAAGACCCCGATCGACGCGGTTTCCACTGCGCATACGCCGATCACCATGCGACTGGCCGACGGCACGCATCTGAGTTTTCACGAGGCGGCGCTGGTCGATTATGCGGGCTATTGGCTGAAACGCGCGGACGGCCGTAAATTCCGCACCACGCTTGCCCCGTCGTCGCAGGCGGCGCGCGTGACGCGCGACCTGCCCTTCAACACGCCGTGGCGCACCATCCGCATTGCCGACGATGCGGCGGGGCTGGTCGAAAATGACCTGGAACTCAACCTCAACGAACCCAACAAGCTGGGCGATGTCAACTGGTTCACCCCGGCCAAATATATCGGCATTTGGTGGGGGATGATAAGGGGCGACTGGTCCTGGGCAGAAGGCCCCAAGCACGGCGCCACTACCGAACGGACCAAGCAATATATCGATTTCGCCGCGAAAAACGGCTTTCGCGGCGTGCTGGTCGAAGGGTGGGACAAGGGCTGGAATGGCGACTGGTTCGGCCATGGCGATGATTTCAGCTATACGCAGGCGACGCCCGATTTCGACCTGCCCGCCCTCGCGGCCTATGCCAGGCAGAAAGGCGTCCGATTGATCGGGCATCATGAAACCGGCGGCAACATCGCCAATTATGAGGCGCAACTGGATGATGCGATGGCGCTATATGGACGGTTGGGCGTCGATGTCGTCAAGACCGGCTATGTAGCCGACGCAGGCGGCATCATTGCGCCGGGCGATGCTCCGGGTGAAACGCGCATGGAATGGCATGACGGCCAGCGTATGGCGCAGCATCACCTGAAAGTCGTCGAAACCGCCGCGCGCAATCATGTCGCGGTCAATGCGCATGAACCCATCAAGGATACGGGCCTGCGTCGCACCTACCCCAATTGGGTCGGACGCGAAGGTGCGCGCGGTATGGAATATAATGCCTGGGGCGCCTTCGCCAACGGGCCGGATCATGAACCGACCCTTGTCTATACCCGGATGCTGTCGGGGCCGATGGACTTCACGCCGGGCGTTCTGAGCCTGGAGGGCGCGCAAAAAGCGCCGCTCGCCTCCACTTTGGCCAAGCAATTGGGCCTGTATCTCGCCCTTTATTCGCCGATCCAGATGGCGGCCGATTTCATCGAGACATTGGCCCAATACCCCAAGGAGCTGGCGTTCATCCGCCAGGTGCCGGCGGACTGGTCGGAAAGCCATCTGGTCGCAGGCGAAGTCGGCGATTATGCGATCTTCGCGCGCAAGGACCGCAACAGTGATGACTGGTATGTCGGGGGCGTCAACGACGCGACCGCGCGAACCGTACCGCTTACTTTCGATCAACTCGAACCCGGCAGAGCCTATACCGCCACCATTTACAAGGATGGAGACGGCGCGACCTATCTGACGGAAGCGCGCCATCGCATCGCCTATGAAACGAGAACGATCCGCAAGGGCGACCGCTATGACCTGTGGCTGGCTCCCGGCGGCGGCGCAGCGATCCGCCTGACCCCGCAACGATAATCGGCTTCCGGCCTTGAAGGCCGGTTCCCCCGCCGCCGGGTTGGACTGCACGCTGGTCCGGCGGCCCCCTTTCCCCCATTTTGCAGGCACCGCTGTCGGCAAGAAAATGACGCCTGCGCCAGTAAAAAGGAATAATTTGTTTCAATATGACGGCCCAGCCGGTAGAGGAGCCGCCTCTCCCCGCTAAAGGACCCTGAATCATGCCTGCCTATCGTTCCCGCACCACCACCCATGGCCGCAACATGGCGGGCGCGCGTGGCCTCTGGCGCGCGACGGGCATGAAGGACGAGGATTTCGGCAAGCCGATCATCGCCATTGCCAATAGTTTTACCCAGTTCGTGCCGGGCCACGTGCATTTGAAAGACCTGGGCCAACTGGTCGCACGCGAGATCGAAGCCGCTGGCGGCGTCGCCAAGGAGTTCAACACGATCGCGGTTGATGACGGCATCGCGATGGGTCATGGCGGCATGCTCTATTCGCTGCCAAGCCGCGACCTGATTGCCGACAGCGTCGAATATATGGTCAATGCCCACTGCGCCGACGCGATCGTGTGCATTTCCAATTGCGACAAGATTACGCCCGGCATGCTGATGGCCGCGATGCGGCTCAACATTCCCGTCGTGTTCGTGTCGGGCGGGCCGATGGAAGCCGGCAAGACGGTCGTGCGCGGCAAGAAGGTTGCGCTGGACCTGGTCGATGCCATGGTCGTCGCGGCCGATGAAAGCTACACGGACGAGGAAGTGCAGACCATCGAGCGCTCCGCCTGCCCCACATGCGGCAGCTGTTCGGGCATGTTCACCGCCAATTCGATGAATTGCCTGACCGAAGCCCTGGGCCTGTCATTGCCCGGCAACGGATCGACGCTGGCCACGCACGCTGACCGCGAGCGCCTATTCCGCGAAGCCGGGCATCTGATCGTCGATATCACGCGGCGCTATTATGAGCAGGACGACGACAGCGTCCTCCCCCGCTCCATCGCCAGCTATGCCGCGTTCGAAAATGCCATGAGCCTGGACATCGCCATGGGCGGATCGTCCAACACGGTGTTGCATCTGCTGGCGGCCGCTTATGAAGGCGGCGTGGACTTCACCATGGCGGATATTGATCGCCTGTCCCGCCGCGTGCCATGCCTGTGCAAGGTCGCGCCCGCCAAGAATGACGTGCATATGGAAGATGTCCATCGCGCTGGCGGGATCATGGCGATTTTGGGTGAATTGGAGCGCGCCGGGCTGATCGACGCATCGCTTCCCACGGTGCACAGCCGCACGATGGCGGACGCGCTCGCCCGTTGGGACATTGGCCGCAGCAATAGCGAAGAGGTGCGCAACTTCTATCGCGCCGCGCCCGGCGGCGTGCCGACCCAGGTGGCGTTCAGCCAATCGATGCGGTGGGAAGAGCTGGACACCGACCGCGAACAGGGCGTGATCCGCTCCGCCGAGCATGCCTTTTCCAAGGATGGCGGCCTTGCCGTCCTGTTCGGAAACCTCGCGCCCGAAGGCTGCATCGTCAAGACCGCCGGCGTGGACGAAAGCATCCTCATCTTCCACGGCACGGCGCGCGTCTATGAAAGCCAGGATGCGGCGGTCGCGGGCATATTGGGCAATGAAGTCAAGGAAGGCGACGTCGTCGTCATCCGCTATGAAGGGCCAAGGGGTGGCCCCGGCATGCAGGAAATGCTGTACCCTACCAGCTATTTGAAGTCGAAAGGCCTGGGCAAGGCCTGCGCGCTCATCACCGATGGACGTTTTTCGGGTGGCACATCGGGACTGTCGATCGGCCATGTCTCGCCCGAAGCGGCCGAAGGCGGCCTTATCGCGCTGGTGCAGACGGGTGATCCCATCGTCATCGACATTCCTGCCCGTGTGATCAAGGTCGACCTAGACGACGCGATATTGGCGGAGCGCCGCGCCGAAATGGAGGCGCGCGGCGCGAAGGCATGGAAGCCCTTTGGCCGGAAGCGGGAAGTCTCGCCAGCGCTGCGCGCCTATGCCGCGATGACCACCAACGCGGCCAAGGGCGCCGTGCGCGACGTCAGCCAGATCGAGCGTTGACCCGTGGCCTTGCGCGGCGTCCATCACATCGCGATCATCGGATCGGACTATGCGCGGTCGCGCACCTTCTATCACGAGGTGCTGGGCTTGCCGATTGTGCGCGAAGTCTATCGGGCGGCGCGTGACAGTTGGAAATGCGACCTCGACGCCGGGAACGCGCAGATAGAATTATTCTCCTTCCCTTCCCCGCCTGAACGACTCACCCGGCCGGAGGCGCGCGGGCTACGCCATCTGTCCTTTTCCGTTGACGATCTGAACGCGGAGATCGCGCGCCTGGCCGACCATGGCGTGAGGTGCGAGCCCGTTCGGGTGGACGAATATTCCGGGCAGCGTTTCACCTTTTTCAGCGATCCCGACGGATTGCCGCTGGAATTGTACGAAAGCTGAGCGCTACTGGCGGACCGTCGCCTGTCAGGCGATGGTAACGATCCGCGCGCTACCCGACCGCCCGAGCGGACGGACCACCACCTTATCCTCCATGCGATCGAAGCCGATGTCGACCGCACTCGCACCAATCTGCAAACCCCGCACCGTCAATTGCTGGAGAAAGGCTGGCATGATCGGTTCGCGCAGGCAAATCTCCTCTTTCTGCACGTCAAAACCCAGGCCAAGGCAGGATTGGACCAGCGACAAGGGCGTCGCGGCCGACCAAGCCTGCGGACTGCATGCGACGGGATAGAATGTTGGCCCTTGCGACCGACGCCGGGGGAAACCGCAAAAGAGTTCGGGCAAGCGCATGAGGTCGACATAGGTCGCCGCGCTGAACATTCCTTCGAAAATGCGGGCCGCCTCCCGCCGGAAGCCATAGCGCGAAAAGCCGGCCGCAATCAGCGCGTTGTCATGCGGCCAGATCGACCCGTTATGATAGCTCATGGGATTATATCGTGCTTCGGTAGATGCGACCGTCCTGACGCCCCAACCGGAAAAGGACGCCGGCGCCATCAAGGTCGAAACGACATTTGCGGCGCGTTCATTCAGCGCCAGGCCGGTATAGAGAACATGGCCCGCATTGGATGCGCGCACGCGGCAGGGTCGCTTTTCGCCATCTAGCGCCAACACATAGCTATTGAGCTTCGCGTCGAAAAAGGCCGCGTCAAACCGATGCCGAAGGTCCTCGGCGCGGGCGCGATAGCCCGTGGCGCGAACCATGTCGCCAGTGGCTTCAAACAGATCAGCGGCGGCCCGCCAGGCGCCAAAGACATAGGCCTGAACCTCGGCAAGCGCGATTGGCCCGCGCGCGATCGCGCCATCGGCATGGAAGACGGAATCATGGCTGTCTTTCCAGCCCTGGTTTTGCAAGCCCTGATCGGTCAGCCGCCCATATTCGACGAAGCCGTCCCCGTCCCTGTCGCCATGGTCATCGATCCACGCCAACGCTGCTTCGACCTGCGGCAGAATGCCGCGCAGGAAGCCGATGTCGCCCGTGCGTTCCAGATAGGCGCCGGTCAGCATGACGAAGAGCGGAGTTGAATCGATGCTGCCATAATAATGGCGAAACGGAACCTCGCCCAGTTCGGCCATTTCGCCACGCCGCACTTCGTGGAGGATCTTGCCGGGTTCAGCATCCGCCGCAGGGTCGAAACTTGTTGCCTGATGCGCGGCCAGATAACCCAGCACGCCGCGCGCCAGCGCCGGATCGAGCCAGAGCATCTGCAGCGCGGTTATGATGGCGTCACGGCCAAAAACCGTGCTGAACCAGGGGATGCCGGCATAAGGATACGGGCCATAGTCCGTGTCCGTGGACAACATGGCAATGTCGGAAACGGAGCGGCCCGCGACTTCGTTGAACAGAGCATTGGACGAACGCAGGGTTCCGCTGCGCTTCCGCGCCTGTTTCGCGCCCTGCATCGCCTCTCGCAAGGTCGCGAGATATTCGAACGGCAGGCTTTGCGAAGGCTCGGCCGCATTGCTGCAGATGCGCATGAACAGGGTGCAGCGCTTGCCCGCCGGAACGGTCATGTCGAACCGCGCGTTCGCCGAAGTCAATTCATCGGGCACGGGTTCGAATTGAATATGCGTGAAGCGCTCTACGTCATCCAAGCCGACATAGGATAGCCGTACCTGGGCATCGGCAACGTCGGGCGCGTGCGCTGTGCCTCTTTGCTTGCGGGTCATGCCGCGAATTTCGAATAGGTCGGCAAAGTCCGCCGCAAAGCTCACATCGATCCGGATATCGCGATCCTCCGCATCGAAATTCCGCACCGTCACCCGCTCATAAACGGCGCCCCGCCACAAGAAGCGCGTTCGCCGCAGATGGATAAGGTCATGTTCCACCGTGACGCGCCCGTCCTCATCGAAAAAGTCCGGGTTGGTGAGGTCGCAGGTCAGCATCGTGTTGTCGTCGCGGACGGCCGAACTGAGCAGGATCGGGCGCAGACCATTGATCGTCAGATAGAGATGCGACAGGTGCCTCGTGTCGCGATAATAGAGGCCTTCCGGACTGCCCGGCCCAGCAATGGCGTCGCCGCTGTGATCGAAGACGGCGAAACTTTCACCATGTTTGAGCGTACGGGGCCGCCTCTCCGCCAGCGAGGCTGTGGCGGGAATGAAGAATTGAGTCTGGCCTTGCGAGAGCATCTGCCCCGGATCAAGGTCTGCCGGGACGGGGTTAGGCTGAACTGACGTCATGCGCGCTCCCTCAGGCGATCAACAGGTCCTGCCCTTCGCCAACCAGGGAGGTCAGACGTGGCGATGCGCGACCGGTGATGATATCCTCATAGACGCTGACATAATCCCGCGCCATCCGCGCCGCCGTGAACCGTGCGTCGAAAACGGCGCGTACGCCAACGCGATCAAGCTGGCACGCCGCATGGACGGCAGTGACGGCCTCGGCTTCGCTGTCGACGATGAAGCCGGATACGCCATGATCGATGACTTCGGGGACCGATCCGCAGCGGAACGCGATGACCGGCGTGGCGCAGGCCATCGCCTCGATCATGACGAGGCCAAATGGTTCGGGCCAGTCGATCGGAAACAGCAGGGCGGCGGCATTGCCGAGAAAGTCTGCCTTCTGCTGCTCATTGATCTCGCCGATATATTCGACATTGTCATGCGCTCGCATCAGGGGTTCGATTTCCTGCTCCCAATAAGCGCGATCAACCGCGTCGATCTTCGCCGCCATCTTGAGCGGCATGCCGGCTTCGACCGCGATCCGGATCGCGCGGTCGGGGCGCTTTTCCGGCGAGATGCGGCCGATGAAGGCAAGATAGCCATCCTTCGTCTCGGTCTTTGCGGGCAGGAGGTCGGCGGGCAGGCCATGATAGATGGTGCCGCCCCAATTGACCGGCGGCATCGGCAAACGCTGATGATCCGAAATCGACACGAGGCAACTGTCGGGAAAGGCGCGATAGAGCGGCACGAGGTCCGGCAGGTCGAGCCGGCCGTGCAGTGTCGTGACGGCACGATCCAGCATGTCGCGCACCATCGGCATATGCAGCACATCGATATGGAAATGCAGGATATCGAATTCGTCGGCGCGGCGGCGAACTTCATCCAACAAGATCATGTGGTGCGGAATTGCATCCCTGACATGCGGGTTGAGACGAAGCGCCATGGTGGTGATCGGCACAAGCTTTGCCGACGTAACGGAATCGCCGCTGGCAAAAAGGGTGACGTCATGCCCCTGCTGCACCAGTTCCTCGGTCAGATAGGATACGATGCGTTCCGTCCCGCCATAGAGTTTGGGGGGAACGCTTTCGGCCAGAGGCGCGATTTGGGCAATCTTCATGCGATGATCCTCTTACGACGAAGCGCCGTCCCCCAACGCGCTGACGATGGTGAAAATCCTGCCCGATCGGGAAGTTGCATGGGCGACCAGCAGCTGGTCGCAAAAAGCTTCAAATGTCCGGCAGCGACTGCGCCGCGAAGCCCCAGCCTTTCAGTTGGCCCGCCCGCTCGATCAACTGATTGGCGTCGCCTATATCGAAAGGGTGCGCGTTCTTGAACTCGTCCAGTTCATCCCAGGCGATCGGCACCGCGACGGGGGCACCGGCGCGCGCGCGGGCGGAAAAGGGCAGCACGGCCGTACTGCCCCGCTGGTTGCGGAGCCAGTCGATGAAGATGCGGTTCTTTCGCTTCGCCTTGCTCATGGTAGCCACGAAAGCATCTGGATCAGCGGCGCTCAGAGCCTGCGCAAAACGAGACGAAAAATCCTTGTGGGTTTCCCAGTCATGACCGGGTGTCAGCGACACGACGACATGGACGCCCTTCCCCCCTGACATCATGGCAAAGGATATCAGCCCGAGATCTTCCAGCGCGCTGCGGATATGGCGAGCGGCATCGCGAACCCGTCCAAAGTCCATCCCTTCGTCGGGGTCCAGATCAAAGATCATGCGATCGGGCTGTTCCACCGCGTCCGCCCGGCTGCCCCAACCATGAAATTCGATCGTTCCCATCTGCACGCAGGTCAGCAGGCCATCGGCGTCCTCGACATACAGATAATCCTCCGTGCCGCCGCCCTTCTCGGCAATGGGCACATGATGCACCGCCTTTCCGAATGCGCCGCTGTCATGCTTCTGGAAAAAACATTTGCGCGCCCGGCCTTGGGGGCAGCGCACAAGACTGATCGGGCGATTGGCGGCGAAGGGCAGCATCAAGGGCGCGATACGGGCATAATAGTCGGCCAATTGTCCCTTTGTCTGACCGCTGTCGGGGAAGATGACGCGATCGGCGCTGCTGATCTTCACGCCGATGGCGGCCTTTGGCGGGGTCGCAGGCTTTTCCGGCGTGACATCCTTAGCTTTCTTATCCGTCCGCAGCCCAAGGAAGCTGGCATGGCGAACGCGCCCTTCACCGGTGAATTCGGCAAAGGCAATTTCCGCGACAAGTCTGGGCTTGATCCAGCGTGAGCCGCGCGCATCGCCATTGGGCACGTCCAGCGGCGGCTTTTCAACGGCAAGCGGCGTCATTTCTTCGGCCAGATCGTTCATCATATCGGCGTTGAAACCCGTACCGACCTTGCCCTTGTAGACGAGAGCGCGTCCCTCCTTCTGGGCCAGCAGCAGGGATCGGAAGGGCCGACCCTTGGCGTCGCTTTCGATCCAGCCGACTATGACGAATTCCTGCCGCCGCGTGCATTTAACCTTGACCCAGCTGCGCGTGCGCCCGGATCGGTAGGGCGCATCGACCCGCTTGGCGATGATGCCTTCCTGATGGGCGTCACACATGGAGCGGTAGAGTTTTTCGCCAGCGCCTATGACATGGTCAGCGACATGGACAGGTGGCGCAGCATCGTGCAGCAGCGCCTCCAGCCGCTCCTTCCGCTCGATCGTCGACAAGGGCCGCAGGTCCATGCCGTCGAGCGAGAGGAGGTCGAAGGCAAAGAGGTTGAGCGGCGCATTCTCCTGCTCAGCGCCATGACCGCGCTTCAGGACGGATTGGAGCGAGGAAAAGCTGGGATTGCCGTCCGTGCCAAAGGCGACGATTTCGCCGTCGATCAGGGCTGGCGGCAAGTCGAGCGCAGCAAGGCTGCGCACCAGGGCGGGAAACTTCTCGGTCCAATCGAGGCCGTTGCGGGTGAAGACCCGTACCTTATCCCCCGCGACAGAGATTAAGGAGCGATAGCCGTCAAATTTGATTTCATGCAGCCAGTCATTGCCGGTCGGCACATCGTCGACCAGCGTGGCCAATTGCGGGGCCACAAAGGCCGGGGCCCGCGGGGCCCTTCGCTTCGTCTTACGTTTGACGTCGGCGTTATGATCCCGCGCCGATTGCATCGACTTGGCAAAATCGTCTTTCCTGGCGCCGGCGAGCGAGTGGCTCGCCTGTTTGTCCGCCGCGATTTCAGCCATTGATCGGCCGGTGAGGATGCTTGTCAGCGCCTTGTCCACCAAGGCCTCGGACGGACCGGCGGCATCATCCTCGACCTTGCGCAGCAGCCAGTTTTCGCGCTTCTCACCGGGGCGCCCTTTCATCCGGACGAGCAGCCATTCCCCCTTCATCCGTTCGCCATGAAGGATGACATGCAAATGCCCCTTGTCGAGGTCCTTTGCGCTTTTGCCCGGCACCGGTTCCCAGCGCCCCCGGTCCCAGAGCATCACCGTGCCGCCCCCATATTCTCCCTTGGGGATAACGCCTTCGAAATCCCCATAGTCGAGCGGATGGTCCTCGGTGCGCACGGCAAGCCGCTTGTCGGCAGGGTCCAGGCTCGGCCCCTTGGTAACGGCCCAGCTTTTGAGGACGCCGTCTATTTCGAGACGGAAGTCCCAATGGAGACGTGTGGCGGCATGTTTCTGCACGACGAAGCTGTTGCCGGACCTTTTGGCGACAGCGCCTTTGGGTTCGCGCGTGCGCCTGAAATCACGCTTGGCATTATAGGTTGCGAGCGGGTCCTTGGCACGCGTCACCGGTCATCCCCCTGACGAACCCTTTTGAGCCAATAATCCTCCGCAACGCCGAGCAATGTCAGCATCACCACCGCCACGATCGCCGCACTGATGACGAGCGGCCATTGCCCCGCGCCGCAGGCAATGCCGATCATCGCGGCTAGCCAGATATGGGCTGCTGTCGTCAGATTCTTGACTTCGCCGCGATTGAACACGATCAGCCCCGCCGCGATGATCCCGGTAAAAGCTGCGGACGCCTCAAAGATGCGCAGCGGATCAATATTGCCATCAAGGCCGAGCTGATTATGAAGCGCGATCGCACTGATCGTCATCAGCGCACAGGTGAAACATAATATGCCGTGGGTGCGCAGACCGGCGGCATGCCCGCGCAATTCCCGGTCAAGGCCGAGCAGCAGACCCAAGAAAGCCGCGGCGCCCAAGCGCAACAGGATCGGACCATCGATCATGTGCAAGGGCGTGGCGGCATTCAGTATCATGGGGTCAGGCGCTCTTCTTTCGAGCGGTGGTGGCGCGGCTGCGCGAGGGCTTGGATTTGGCCGTGCTCCGCGATGTCGCTTTCTTGGTCGCGCTTTTCTTTGAAGATCCGCTACCGTCACCCACCGATTTTTTGAGCGCGGCCATCAGGTCGATGACATTGGCGCCGCGCGAAGGGGCGTCTTCCTCGACATCTTCGATCACGCGCTTGCCCTTGGCTTTCTTCTTCTTTTCGATCAGCTGATGCAGCGCATCAACATAGCGGTCGTGAAATTCCTCCGGCTTGAAGAGTCCGGTCTTTTTTTCGATGATCGTGGTCGCCAGGTCGAGCAAGTCGGCATCGGCTTCCATGTCGGGAAGGCTGCGAAAATAGGTTTGCGCGCGCGTCACTTCATCGGCGTAGCGAAGCACTTCGAGCACAAGACCCCGTCCGCAAGGCTTGAGAGACACCAGTTGTTCGCGGCCGCGCACCGACAATTGGCCCAAGCCCACTTTCTTGGTGCGGCGCAGCGCATCGCGAAGGACCGCATAGGCCTCTTCCGCCAGGTCATCGGCGGGTAGCACGAAATAGGGCTTTTCATAATAGAGCACGTCGATGGCGTCGGCTTCGACGAACTGGACCAATTCCAGCGTCTTGCGGCTCTCGATCTTCACCGCTTCAATCTCGTCCTGCTGCAACAGGACATAATTGCCCTTGGACAGTTCATAACCTTTGAGGATTTCATCGGGGTCGACCGGCCCGACGCCGCTCACGACCTTCTCATATTTGATGGGCTTGCCGCTTGGCTCATGGATCTGGCGGAAGGAGACCGCAGCGCCGGACTTGGTGGCGGGATAGATTTCCACCGGTATGGATACAAGGGCCAGCCGAATCTGACCCTGCCAATATGCGCGTGCTGCCATGGGAAACCTCCGCCGGAACAGCGCGCAGGCTGATTGAAAGTTCCGATAGCAGAACGAACCGGCAGATGGTTTGGCGCGCTGTCCGAAGTTTAGCGAAGAAAGACTGAGTGGGGCTAATCCCTGACGGGCCGCGGCGGCAACCCCTTAGCTGCTGTGTCCGATGGCCTCACTCTCAGATAGACGGGATTGCCGTAGAACCACAAATCTTGCCACGGATTTTCGCCAACGACATCGGGGCTGGGCTCCCCTTCCGTCCTGTTCGTGCCGCGCACGCGAATATAGCCCGGCCGGTCCGGTGCTTTCATGTGATGCTCCATTACGAGAAAGGCCCCATCATGGCGCCAATCCCGGGCGGTGAAGCGGCGCACGACATGCGTGGTCGGATTATGCCCTGCGCTGGGCGCCCCCACCACGCCGGAGATAAGGTCGACATGATCGAGCACCGGAATGTCGCCACCGCCATTGGCGCTTTGGGCAGGGCGAACCCGGATGACGACATGCATATCCTCCCCCGGTCGCACATCCAGCGTCTCACCCGTTGACGCAGAGCGCCCCGGAGCATCGCCAGCGGCGACGCTGACATCCAGCCGGTCGATAAGGTCGCCGGTGACGGCAAAGACCCGCCCCTGGCGCAAGCCGCCAAGGATGTCCGCCGCGTCCGGTGCCGCAAAAACCCAGGTCTTTGCATATTCGCCCGGCCAGAAATCGGCGCCGCCTTCGCTCCAGTGACCATGGGAATCCGATGTGGCGGTGATCGTCCAGTGCAGCCCCTGCCCCAACAGCCCGTCCCATGCGCCCCCAAGGGTTGCCACCATCTGATCGAAACCGCCCATGGTGGGATATCCTCCATAGAGGCCCCGTGAACCATGTGCGGCATCAAGGCCGGCTTTGGGTCGGGCGGCCTGATGGCCGGGCGCGCCCTCCATGCCGATCGCGATGTCGGGCGCAGTGGCGTGCCAGAGCCGGAATTCGTCCGGCGCATGCAGACCCCAAATGCCCTTGCCTGTCGCGGTGCGTGAGGGATGATTGGCGATCAGCACGGGCTTTTCCGGCAAGCCATTCATGTAGCGCAGCGCGGCGATCATGCGCGGTTTTTGATCGCGCGCCGGATCGGCCGGAAAGACATCGCGCTCAGCAAAGCGCGATTCCAGGTCGCGCAGCATGTCCCCTTCGGCCGGACCATGGGGTAGGATGAGGCTGGCATGCTCACCGCCCGGAACGTCAAATTCCATGCCATAGAAGAGAATGAGATCGGGTTGAGCCTGGCGCGCCGCCACGACGTCCGGCCAGGCGCGCGCATGATTGAGTGCGGAATGGTTCGGCCCGCCATGATCGGTCGCCACCATCCAGTCCAGCCCGAACTGTCGCGCCTTCTGCGCATTGAGAAGGATGCTGTGCCGGGAATCGCCACCGATGATGGGGTCGGGCGCATGGTCGGGATGGTCGGGATCGATCCGATAGCGCGCGCTGTACACGCTATGGACATGATGGTCGCCGGCCAGCCAGCGACGTTCGATCTTCGTCTGGGCGGACGCTGACGAGAGAGAAGTCAGCCCCAGGGCAAGGGCATAGGCAAGCAGCGATCGCAGCATCATCTCATGAAATCTCCCAGCGTCATGCGACCCCGGCGAGGTGATGCCCGGGGCCGCATGGGCAAGTCGCGTCAGAATTTCGCCCGCACACCCACATTCAGGGTGCGGCCGAACGTGTGGATTTCGCTGACCTCCGCTGCCGTTCCGGCATAGGAAACCTGCCGCTCGTCAAGGATGTTCACCGCCTGGAGGAACAGTTCGACATTGGGCCGCAACTGGTAGCTTGCGCCCAGATCAACGATGCCAAAGCCCTTTTGATAATAGGCCACGACGTCTTCCGCTGTCGGCAGCGATGTCACATTCGCGCCCGAATCCGTCATGTAGCTGCTGCGATAGGTGTAGCTGACATTGAATTCGAATGGCCCGGATTCAAAGAAGGGGGTGATCGAATAGCTGACGTCGGACACCCCCTGGATACCGGCCGACTGGGTTCCCACAGTCGATGTATCGAGTTCCAGCTTCGTGGTGGCGAAGGTCGCGGTTGCGGTCACACCAAGGCCGAAGGGCAATTTGTTGGTATAGCCAAATTCGATGCCGGTGATTGTCGCATCGCCCACATTGGTGGGCGTCGCCACCAATATGTCGACCGGCAGCGTCGATCCGTCGTTGAC
Organism: Sphingobium abikonense NBRC 16140; assembly: GCF_001598335.1. Lineage (GTDB taxonomy): Bacteria > Pseudomonadota > Alphaproteobacteria > Sphingomonadales > Sphingomonadaceae > Sphingobium > Sphingobium abikonense. The sequence continues at coordinate 52,752 of NZ_BCYT01000010.1, read as the reverse complement.
CGCAAAGGCCAAGGTGCGCGTTTCGAAGTCCGATGCGATATAATCGCTGATGTCCTTGTGGAAGGCCGCGGCGGTGAAGGCCCCGAACCTGTCGAAATACCATTCGAACGACATGTCGAAGTTCCACGACGTATAGGGTCGCAGATTGGGATTGCCGGCAGCGGCGGTGAGGTTGAGGTCCGGGTCATCCAGCGCGGCTGCGCCCAGATTATAGATGTTCGTGACCGTAACGCTGTTGGTGTTGATCGAATTGCGCAGTTCCGAAAGCGACGGCCGGGTCATGGTGCGCGCGACGCCAAGGCGCAGTTGCACATTGTCGGTGAATTTGAACGTCGCGTTCGCGCTGGGCAGGAATTCGGCATAGCTGGCGCGGGTCGTGACAGGCGTGACTTCGGTGGTCACCCCGCCTTCGCCATCGGGGACTGGCGAAATCGTCGTGCCGCGCACCTGCGTCTTGGTGCGGACATAGCGCAGGCCGATATTCCCGGTGACAGGCACGTTGCCCACGATGGATTCGAAATCGAGTCGTCCATAGCCCGCCGCAATATCCTCATCGATACGATAGGAATTCTGGAGATCGGCGGCGGTCGGTTCCAGATCATAGGCATCGGGGCTGACGCCGTCATATTCGCTGCCCAGCGTGTAGGCAGCGTTGAACAACGACCAGTCGACATTGCTCCAGGGCTGGCGATTGACGATCGACTGGTCAAAGGCGTTGGACGGGACGGGATACTGCAGAAAAGCGTCGGTCCGATCGAAGCCATCGCGCAAGACAGTGCCACTGCGATCGCGGCGCTGATAATCGCGATACCGATCCGACAGCTGGCCGCCAAAAAGCAATTTGGTGAGGCGAAAACCACCAAGACCAAAATCGAGGTCGCGCTTGACGTTGAGGACGAAACTCTTGTCTTCATCCACCGAATTGATCGGCCGCACCGCGAAGCTTTCGAACGGCATTGCGGAGGGATCGGTCAGATCAAGGTCGGAATAGAGCGAAGTGATCCGCTTGTCGCCAACGACGTCGTTGCTGATGTCGAACGTCAGGTTGCCGCCCGCGCCATTGGCCGTGCGATACTGAACGCGCTGGATCGGGGTATCGAGATCGCTGCGGGCCTTGGCATAGCTGACGCGCGGCTCGACCTGCCAGCCGCCCAGGTCGAGCTTCAGCTTGGCATTGAGTTGCAGATTTTCGTGCGACTGATCCATATATTCGCTGTAGTTGCGAATACGCGCGCCATTGATCGTGCCCGCTACGAGCCGGCCATCCTCGACCACGGCGCTCGACACATCAAGGTTGGCGATCTGGCTGCCGATATAATAGCTCAGGCGCCGTTCGGTCACTTGATTGTTGAACTTGGAATATAGCCCGTCAATGTCGACTTCGACATTGGACGCGGGTCGCCATTGCATGCCCAGAACCGCGCTGATGCGCTCGCGATCCTCGGTTTCCAGATAGGGCTGAATATCACCGGGCGCGCGCACTGTGCCCAGCCCTTCGATATCGACGTCCTGCCAGCCAAAACGCAGCCGGTCGAACTGGACCTTGCGTTTGGAATAGGAGACGCCGGCCAGCAGGCCGAACGTCTTGTCTGCATTGTGCCAGCCGGCCGACAGCGTGCCATTGGGGTTCAGCGTGTCGGTCCGCTCCTCATAGCCGCCGTAGGCATTGGCCGCGATGAAGGAGTCGCGATCGAGCGGGTTGATGAGGCGGATATCAACGGTCGATCCGATGCCGCTTTCCACCAGGTCGGCGGTGGGCGACTTGATGACGACGATGCTGTCGATCAGGGTGGCGGGCAGCACCTGAAGCCGGAACTGGCGGCCGGACTGGCCAGAATTGCGAATATTTTCATTATAGGCGAGCGGCATGCCGTCGAAGGTCACGGCCTGAAAGTTGGGGCCAAGACCCCGTACGCTGATGAACTGTCCTTCGCCCGCTTCGCGCACAATGGTGACGCCCGGCACGCGTTGCAGCGCCTCGGCAACGTTGAAGGCCGGCAGCTTGCCAATGTCGGCAGCGACGATTGCATCCGCGATCGAATCCGCATTGCGCTTCACGTCCAGCGAGCGGCCGACACCGTCGGAAAAACGTGCGGTGACGATGATATCGCTACCCTGCGCCGTTATATCAGTCGCGCCTGCCGGCGTTTGAGCGGCCGCCGCCGACTGAGGGCGCACGATCAGCGCCCCCGCGCGATCCTGCACGATCGTCAGTCCGGTGCCAGCGGTGAGCCGGCGCAATGCGGTTTGCGCATCATAGACGCCCGACAGGGCCGGCGCGGTGCGGCCGGCCACGGCCGCGCGGGTGAAGAGGATGTCTTGGCCGCTTTGGCGTGCAAGCTGTTCAAGCGCGCGATCCATCGGCTGCGCCGCGATGCGGACCTGCACGCGCCGATCCGCCTGCTGGGCCTGGCCGGCGGCCGGGATGGCGATGGCGCAAAGGGTCAGGGCCAGCTCCGCCGATCGGCGGAGCTGCCGTTTGGAGTTGATCATGCAATATGTCCCCGTTCGGGCGCTCCCCGCGAGCGCCTCTCCTCCCTCGTCGCCTGAGGTCGGAGATTCCCCACCTGATCGGGAAAATTTTTTATCGAGCAGCCGAAATTCGGATCGCGTCCTTTTCGGATGACACGTCAACCGGCAGCAAAAGGGCGAGGGAGCGCGCAAAGGCATCCGGATCACCGATGCGATAGACGCCGCTCAGGCGCAGGGAGGCCGCCTGCGGATCGGACACCAGCAGAGGTCGGTCGGCGTAGCGGTTCATTTCCGCCGTCGCCTGCGCCAGAGTTTCGTCGCGAAAAGCCAAGCGACCGCTTTGCCAGGCGGTCAGATCGTCAAGCTCCGGCCGATCGAGCCGATCCTCCCGTCCCTGCGCCATGGCGATCCGTTGTCCGGCAGCCAACAGGACCGGACGGACCGGCGCATTTACGCGCGCGCTGCCTTGCAGGGCCGTGAATGCCACCTGATCCTGGTCCCGTCGCACGTCCAGCTTGGCGGCTTGCGCAACGGCGCTACGAGAACCGGCGTCAATCACGAATGGCCGAGGATCACGCGCAATGTCCAGGCTGACCCTGCCGGATTGCAGAGACAGGCGACGCTCGCTGTCTCGGGCGCGAAACCGGACGCGAGTATCGGTGTCGAGCATGATGCGCGTGCCATCATCCAGGATGAAGCGACGCTGTTCCCCCACGCCTGTTTCAAATACACCGGCGCGCGCCTGTTGCCAGCCAAGGGACAGGCCGCCCGTCAGCATCAGTCCTACGCCGCCGGCCATGACGGCGCGGCGTGACATGCCTCGCGCCACATGCGGGCGGGGCGGGTCGGCGCGCAGACCGCCGACAGCGTCCCAGATGGCGGAGGCCCGGTCGAATGCGCGCGCGTGTGTGGCATCGGCGGCCAGCCATGCGCGAAACCCTGCTTCATCCTGCGCCGATCGGGTGTCGGCGTGAAGACGCGCCAGCCAGTTCGCCGCCTGCCGGTCTACCGTGTCCGGCTTGCCGCGGAACATCACGTCACCAATTCTCCATCCACTCGGCCAGATGGGCCATGGCCCGCGCAATATGTTTTTCCACGGCGCTCTGGCTGATCCCCAATTGCTGGGCGATCTCGCGATATTTACGACCCTCGAGCCGATACATCAAGAAAATCTGGCGTGTGCGGGGGCTAAGCTGTTCGACGCCGGCGCGCACGCGTTCCAAGCGCTGGCGCGCGATCAGCACTTCGTCCTGCAAGGGACTATGGTCGGCTATGAGGGCGAAGGCGTCATCCCCCACCAGTCCCCAACGCTGTTCGCGGCGATAGGCGTCAATACCGCGATTGGCCGCCGTTCGGGCGATGAAGGCGTCAGCATTGTCAGGGCCGGCGTCGCGCGAAGCGCTTGCGACCCAGGCGTCATGCAACAAATCTTCCGCATCGTCGCGGCGCGTCATGCGCGCGACCTGGGAGCGTAGCCGGGTCCAGGACAGGCTCGACACACTCTTGCGCATTGCGAGGTTCGACAGGTTCATGCGCGGCCATCTAGAAAGGCGGCCATACATTTTGATGACGGGTCGAAGTCAGCGCGATGACAGGCGCCAGACCGCAAAATGACGATGGTGCGCCATGCCGATCGCGGCAGTCATGGAACATTCATGCTGGGCGGCTATTGTAACCCCGTCACTCCTTCCCCCCTTTGGAGTGACCCTCCCTGAACCTCGGCTCCGCCGGCACATGCCGGTGGAGCCATTTTCTTATGCGCGGGCGGGCAGGATGGTGGCGCGGCATTCCCCAAAGCCGATGGACGCAAACCCCTCGCGATGGGCGCGCGCCTCCAGCAGCACTTCGTCGCCATCCTCCAGAAAGCTGCGACGTTCGCCGGACGGCAGGGTGACGGGCGTTTTGCCGCCCTGAGTCACCTCCAGCAGACTGCCAAGCGATCCCTGGTCCGGTCCCGAGATCGTCCCGGTGCCCAGCAGGTCGCCCGGCGTCAGGTTACAACCATTGGAGGCATGGTGGGTGACGATCTGCGCCGCCGTCCAGTACATGGCCTCGGCCCGGCTCTGGCTGAGGCGGAAGGGCGGCATTCCGGCGTCCCGCATTTTCGCAGTGCGGATGGAGACGGCGAGGTCAAGCGCCAGTCCGCCATGACGCTGATCCTGCGCGTCGAGCAGATAGGGCAAGGGCGCTGGGTCGCCCTGCGGCCGGGCGGGCTGCGCCTGACGGAAGGGCGCGAGCGCTTCGGGTGTTATCACCCAAGGGGAAATGGTCGAATGGAAATTCTTGGCGAGGAACGGCCCGAGCGGCACATATTCCCACGCCTGGAAATCTCTTGCCGACCAGTCGTTGAGCAGGCAGAAGCCCGCAATATGGTCGGCCGCGTTCTGAACCGGAATGGGATCACCCAGTTCATTGCCCTGCCCGATCCAGATGCCCAGTTCCAGTTCATAGTCCAGCCGCGCGCTCGGGCCAAACCGCGGTTCGGCGGCATCGGGGGCCTTTGACTGACCCTTTGGCCGCACCACCGGCACGCCTGATGGCCGCACCGAAGACGCACGCCCATGATAGCCGATCGGCACATATTTATAGTTGGGCAGCAGCGGATTGTCAGGGCGGAACAAGGTGCCGACATTGGTGGCATGATGAATGCCGACATAAAAGTCGGTATAATCGCCGATGCGAGCGGGCAAGTGGAGGATGCAATCCGCCTGGGCGTGAAGCGCCGGCGTAAAGGCAGGTTGCGCGTCCCGATCACAGAGCAGGCGCGAAAGCGCATGGCGCAGCGCGACCCGGTCCGCGACTGGCAGCGCCAATATGCGGTTCAGGCTGTCATCGTCGAGCAAAGGCTTAACGGCGTCGGGCAGTCGATCGCCTATAGCGGAAAGATCAAGAATATGGTCGCCGATCGCAACGCCGGGACGGGCTGCGCCATCGCCCAGAGAAAAAATGCCGAGCGGCAGATTTTGCACCGGAAAATCTGGATGGCCGATGGCGCTGTCGACCCAGCATGGCAGGTCGATGGCGTGGGTTTCGTCAATGGCGGTCACATATTGTCTCCTTGGACGGGCAGGCGCGCCTTGGCGAAGCCCGACCAGCAGGCGTCATAATCGCGCTGCGCGAAATCGGCCTCGGCGGCGAAGCGGGTGGGGCGGAAAGGCAGGCGGCCTTCAAACATGAAGGCCATGGTCGCCTCTATCTTATGCGGAGCGAGCGACGCGGCGACGGCATTTTCGTAACTGGTGCGGTCGGGGCCGTGGCTGGCCATCTGGTTATGCAGCGATGCGCCGCCCGGCGCGAACCCACCGGCCTTCGCATCATAGGCGCCGGTCACGAGCCCCATGAATTCGCTCATCACATTGCGATGGAACCAGGGCGGGCGGAACGTATCTTCGGCCACCATCCATCGCGGCGGAAAGATGACAAAGTCGCAATTGGCCACGCCAGGCGTATCGCTGGGGCTGGTCAGCACCGTGAAGATCGAGGGATCGGGATGATCATAGCTGACCGTGTTGATGGTGTTGAAACGGCGCAGATCATAGCGGCATGGAGCAAGATTGCCGTGCCAGCCAACCACATCGAACGGGGAATGGGGCAAGCGCGTCGCCCATAAATGGCCCTGAAATTTTTGGATCAGTTCGAACGGCGCGTCGACATCTTCGAACCAGGCGGCCGCGGTTTCGAAATCGCGGGCGTTCGCAAGGCCGTTGGCGCCGATTGGCCCCAATTCGGGCAGACGGAACAGCGCGCCATAATTTTCGCAGATATAGCCGCGCGCCACTCCGTCCAGGGGCGTGACCTGAAAGCGAACGCCGCGCGGGATAAGCGCGATCTGCTGCGGCGCGACCTCGAGCCGGCCAAGTTCGGTGGTGATCCGCAGAGTGCCCTGTTGCGGGACGATCAGCATCTCGCCATCGGCATTGAAGAAGGCGCGAGCGTCCATCGAACGGTTGCAGGCATAAAGATGGACGGCGAAGCCGGCGGCTGCGGTGACATCACCATTGCCGCAATAGGTGACGATACCGTCTATGAAGTCCGTCGGCTCGGCTGGTATCGGCAGCGGATCCCAGCGCAGGCGATTGGGAGAAGGCGGCAGGTCGGAGAAAGGCGCAGAGGCGAAATGTCGCGCGCCAGGATAAGGACGATAGGCCCCATGCTGAGCCGTGGGTCGCAAACGATAAAGCCAGCTACGGCGGTTGTCCGCGCGCGGGGCGGTGAAGGCCGTGCCGGAAAGCTGCTCGGCATAGAGGCCGAAGGGGGTCTTTTGCGGTGAGTTGCGGCCGACCGGGACAGCGCCGGACACGGCCTCCATCACGACATGATTGGCAAAGCCGGGGGTCATCCCGGCCGATATGCCATCTGGATCCGGACTGAGCATCGCCCTCTCCTATAGTTTCATATGCAACCAATATAGGCTTTGCGGGAGGTGTGTCAAATGATAGCCTTGGTCATGACCATCGCCTCCTTGCGGCTTGACGCTTTTCTGCCCTATCGCCTGTCGTTCACGACCAATCTGGTGAGCGACGCGGTCGCCAGCGCCTATGAGGAGGCGTTCGGGCTGCGCATTCCCGAATGGCGCGTGGTCGCGGTGGTGGCCGAACATCCCGATGGCGTGACGCAGCAGGCAATCGGTCTGAAAACGCGGATGGACAAGGTGACGGTGAGCCGCGCCGCAAGCGCCCTGATCGACCGCGACCTGTTGCAAAGGACGCCAAACCCAGCCGATCAGCGGTCGCACCTGCTGATGCTGAGCACCGCCGGCACTGCTCTGTACCGGGCGATCGTCCCCCAGGCGCTTGCACTGGAAGAGCAGATATTCGGTTCGTTCACCCAAGCGGAACGGGCGCAATTGGTTGCGATGCTGCGCCGAATCGATGCGATCGTGCTGGCGAGGACTGTGCAAGCCGCCGACGCATAGCGCGCCTAACCCTCCTTGATTACATATGTTGAACGACACAGCCATATTGTGGCAGGGTCAACTTGTCCTACAAATAGGGCGGTAACGAATGTCCGCCATAAATTGCCGGCTGGAGGGGGATGAGAATGCGCGCACGGATCAGGACGTTGGCGGCGATCAGTCTGGCCGCCCTGTCCGGCATGGCGATGGCGCAGGGTAACGCGCCGCAGGTGCAAGCGGTGCAGGTCGATCCATCGCGACCGGATTGGGAGAATCCGGCCATTTTCGCTATCGGCACCTTGCCTGCGCGCGCGACTGCCTTCCCGTTCGAGAGCCGCGAGACAGCGCTAATTGGCGACCGTTCCCGATCCCGCCGTTTTCTTTCGCTGAACGGCCCCTGGAAATTTGTCTTTTCGCCCGATGCAAACACATTGCCGGTAGGGTTCGAGCGCCCCGATTTCGACGTGTCGAGCTGGAAAACCATCCCTGTCCCGGCAGACTGGCAGGCGCAAGGGTATGACCAGGCCCGCTACAATAATATCACCTATCCCTTCCCCGCGAACCGGCCACTCATTCCCCATGCGACAAATCCGGTCGGGTCCTATCGCCGCGATATCGACATACCGGCGGGCTGGAGCGAGCAGGATATCGTGCTGCACATCGGCGCCGCCGGATCCGCTTATTATGTGTGGGTCAATGGCCAGAAGGTCGGCTATGCGCAGGACAGCAAATTGCCGTCAGAATTCGACGTCACTCGCTTCCTCCATCCTGGCCGCAACAGCATTGCCATCCAGGTCTATCGCTGGTCGGACGGCTCCTATCTGGAAGATCAGGATTTCTGGCGCGTATCCGGCATCGAGCGCGAGATTTTCCTCATGGCTGCCCCCAAGACGCGGGTGCGCGACTTCTTCGCGCATGCAGGGTTCGACGAAGTGTCCGGCGCGGGCATGCTGGCGGTCGATGTCGCCGTGACGCCGGGCGCGGCGACGAGCGCCCGCTATATCGTGATGGACGGGGCGCGGACCGTGCTGGAGGGGCAGCAGACGGTGCCCGCGGGCGATGCCGAGCGCAGCGTGACGCTGACCGGCCGATTAGAAAATGTGAAGCCATGGACAGCGGAGACGCCCAACCTCTACCGGCTGTTGGTCGAGCTTTATGATGCTAAGGGGCGTATCATTCAGTCCAGCGACGCGCAGATCGGCTTTCGCACGGTCGCGATCCGGAACGGCGTCGTCACCGTAAACGGCCGGCCGATCACCATTCGCGGCGTCAATCGCCACGAACATGATCCTGAAACTTTTCACGTCATCTCGCTGGAGTCGATGGAGCGCGACATCCAGTTGATGAAGCGCAACAATGTCAATGCGATCCGCACGTCCCATTATCCCAATGATCCGCGCCTTTACGACCTGGCCGATCGATACGGCCTTTATGTCATGGACGAAGCGAATATCGAGAGCCATGCCTATATGGACTATGGCAATCGGCACGGCGATCAGCGCGCGAAATATCAGATTGGTTTCGATCCGGCATGGAAGGACGCGCATGTCAGTCGCGTCGCCAACATGGTGGAGCGCGACAAGAATCATCCCTCCATCCTCTTCTGGTCGCTGGGCAACGAAGCGGGCATAGGCCCCAATTTCGCGGCGGCCGCCGCGACTGCAAAGGCCCGCGATCCCGACCGGCTGATCAGCTATCTGGGATGGGGCACATGGGACGGGATCGGCGACCATCGGCCCAATTTCTATGCCGATATCTACGCGCCCATGTACGACCCGGTCGCTAAGCTGGTCGACTATGCCACCAACTGGAATTTCAAGCAACCGATGATCCAGTGCGAATATGCCCATATGCAGGGCAATAGTGGTGGCAATCTTAAGGACTATTGGGACACCATCTACGCTCATCCCGACAAGCTGCAAGGTGGCTTCATCTGGGACTGGGTCGATCAATCCATGTATCGATACACCAAGGACGGCACGCGTTATTGGGGTGATGGCGGCGAATATGGTCCAAATCTGGGCGGAGACATAGAATTTGGCGACGGATTGCTCCAGTCCGATCGCACCCCCAACCCGGCACTCTATGAATTGCGAAAGGTCTATGCGCCCGTCCAATTCGACGGGTTCGACCCAGCCACGGGGCAAGTCACCATTCGTAACCGGCATGACTTCATCGATCTGGCGGGGTTCAGTTTCGATTGGGCGGTGATGGAGAATGGCGTCGAGGTCGCGCGCGGGGCGCTGGCGACACCGGACGTGCCGGCGCGCGGCGCGGTAGGGATGACGGTACCGATTGATGCCGTGCCACGCCGCACCGGATCGGAATATTTCGTGACGATCAACGTCCGGGCCAAGGCCGGCACCATCCCCCTGGTGGCCGCTGACACGCTGATGGGGTGGGAGCAATTTGCGCTGCAGCAAGGCGCCCCTGCCCTGCCCCCTGTCGTCGCAGGCCCGGTGGCAGTCCGCGATACGGGCGGGATAATTAGCCTGAGTGCCGGTGACGCCACGCTTGCCATCGAGCGGACGAGTGGGCTTGTGCGGGCCTACAGCAAAGGGGCACGCCTTCTGGCGCGCGGCGGCGAACCGCATTTCTGGCGAGCCGTCACCGACAATGATATCGGCATTGGCACAGCCAAGCAGTTAGCGGTCTGGAAGACGATGAGCGAACAGCGCAAGGTCGCCGCCATTCGGATTCTTCCAGCGCAAGGTGACGGCCGTTCTGTGGAAATACGCTATGCCCTCGGCGACGGCGCAGCGAACTTTACCAGTATCTATCGCATGGGTGGCGATGGATCCGTATCGGTCAGCGGCAAGCTTGAGCTGGTCAAGGACGACCTGCCACCCCCGTTCCGCATCGGTATGGCGTTCTCTGTGCCAAGCACCATGGACACGGTCCAATGGTACGGCCGTGGCCCGCATGAAAGCTATGTCGATCGCAAGACGTCTGCGCCAATTGGCTTGTGGCGCGGCGCGATTTCGGATCAGCATCACGACTATATCCGGCCGCAGGAAACGGGAAACAAGGTCGATGTTCGCTGGATGGAAATGTCAGGCGATGGCGCAGGGCTGCGCGTCCAAGGCGCACAGCCGATGATGATGAACGCACTCGCCTTTCCCTACAGCGATCTTGACCGACATGCGCCGGGAAGCTGGAAATCATCGGACATTCGCCCCCATGGCGACGGTACGCTGTTGATCGACGCGGCCCAATGGGGCGTGGGCGGCGACACCGCCTGGAGCGAGTTCGGCAAGCCCATGGCCGCTTATCGCACGGCCAGCAAGCCTTTGGGCTTCGCCTTTCGCTTCACCCCGTTTACCGGACCAGGCACCAGCCCCGAAAAGGCACTTCCAGCGAAGGCCACGCCGTCGGATTGAATATCAGCGCCCGTCTCTCCCGTTCACGCCTCCAAGGTCAGTACGGCTCGGCAGGCGTCAACGGCGTCTTGCGCGCGATCCAGGTCTGACTTTCCGGCCAGACGGTCAACCAGTCGCGGCACTTCCACCTCGACCAGCGCGACGCCCGGAAGCACGCGCATCAGATCATGAAGTGGCAGCGCGCCTTCGCCAGGCAATTGGCGTGTCTTGACGGCTTCTGCCCAGCGCTCATCGTCGGGACATTGCGCAGGACCGTCAGAAAGCTGGACATAGGAGACAAGATCGGCGTTCACGGCAGCATCCGAAACCGTATCACCGCCGCGAAAAAAATGCAGGGCGTCGCAGACCAGCGCGCCCTGCCCTGCTTGGCGTATGATATGGGCTGCATCATGGATCCCGCTGATGGCCGAAAAGGTCATGAATTCCAGTCCGGCGACAATCTCGAAGCGCTTCGCCAAAGCGGCAAAGGCAGCGAACCGCTCAATCGCCTGATCTATGTCGGCAATGTCATGAATATGAGCCGTTGCACGCGTCGCGCCTAAATGTGCGCCGACATCAAGTGCGCGTGCGAAAGCATCGGAATCCTCGCGACCATCGAGGGGGAAGACTTCGAGATTGGCCGCCGTCACCTGCGCATGCGCCATCTGCGCTCTGAGCGCCGGCACGTCACCGGCGGTAACGAGCGGATAGCGCCCCTGCGCGGCAGCGGGCACAAATGTGAAGAGGCAAATATGCGGGCAGCCTGTCCGCGCGGCAAGTTCAACAAGGCGCGCAGGGGTCGCGTCAAGAACCGTCAGCTGGTGCAGCGATAGCGCGCATGTTTCCCTTTTCGTCTTCGCTGCTTCCATGAAAACCACCTACGTCATATCGAAATAAAAAGACAGTCATGGATGTCTTTTTATTTTTCCTGCGCTAGGATGGCTACAGGGCAGGGCTGGCAAAAGCCCGCTGCCAAGGAGAGGCGCGTCATAAACCCTATGCTCACTGATCGATCACAGCATGTGCCTAAGGGCAGCGCGAAGAGGACAGCGGCGTATCATCAGCCCGTTATGCCTCACTCCTTGGCAGGATGTCCCCACGCTATGCCGCGGCGCAGAAGTTCATGAAAAATCGGATAATTCCAGGCGCAACGCTGTGGATGCGGCCAGAAATCGGCGACCGGCTGAAGATCATAATGGCCCCTGCAGTGCCCAAGCGTCAGATAAAGGATCGATCCTGCGCCGACGCGCCGTTCGTACAGGACGGGGACCTGCGCTTCATCCCAGTCGGCATCACGAAACTCGTCGCACTGGCCGGTGAAGGCCGTATGCAGCAGGATGTCGATATCACCTGTCCGGTGCGTCAGGTACAATTCGTCCTCGACGCGGAAATCCCTCAGTCCCTGCGTCATGGGATGGTCGCTTCGCGTGACGAAGACTTTGAATGGCGCGATCGGCGGATGGCCGCCAAAGCGTGTACCCAGAAGGTTGCTGAAGGCGGGCACCAGATCGGGTGTGTCGACAACACCGTCCTGCCCGAAACGCAGCACTGCATTGGTTCCATGCAGTGCAAGCCAGCGCCCGCCGCGACGCAGGAACGTGTCGAGAGCGGCGATCTGCGTGTCGTTTTCAGGAAGCAGGTCGCAGGTATAGGTGATCAGCAGATCGCTGGCAGCCAGACTAGCCGTGTCCGCATAGTCCGACGCCACCGACGTGCGGATATGTGGCTGTTCGGCAAGGAGTTTGAGCAGTTCCAGACGCGCAAAGTCAATGTCGTGAAATTTGCCGGCGGCGATCAGATGGACGTGCATTGCGATCAAATCCCCTCTTCCCTGTGCGCCTATGCGCATGTGCGGGCGAGGGTAGGACCGATAATCAGGATGGCAACAAGGGAGTTGAAGATGAGGAAGGTCGCGGCATGAGCGGACGTGCGCAAGGACCTCTGGCGGGTGTCCGTGTGCTCGACCTGACCAGCGTGCTGATGGGGCCTTATGCCACGCAGATCTTTGCCGATCTGGGCGCGGACGTGATCAAGGTCGAAAGCCCGCAGGGGGATACCACGCGGTTCATCCCCCCCGGGCCGGACGCTGCGCGCGGCGCCATGTTCCTGAACGTCAACCGGGGAAAGCGATCCATCGTCATGGACCTGAAACAGCCGGCAGCGCGCGCTGCTCTGCTCACTCTCGCCAAAAGCGCGGATGTCTTCATTCATTCGATGCGGGCGAGCGCGATGGAGCGGCTGAATCTGACGTATGAGTCGATCAGCGCAGTCAATCCGCGCATCATCTATGCCAATCTCTACGGATTTGCCCGCAACGGCCCCTATCGCGATCATCCCGCTTATGACGACATCGTCCAGGCCGCATCGGGCATCGTCGATTTGCAGGCCCGATTGTCTGGGGGCCAACCGACCTATGCGGCGACCGTGATCGCCGACAAGGTCGCGGGTCTCACCGGCGCCTATTCCGTGATGGCGGCGCTTTACGCGCGCGAAAAGACCGGGACCGGACAGGAAATCGAAGTGCCCATGTTCGAAACCCTGGTGTCCTTCACCATGGTCGAGCATTTGTGCGGATCGCTGTTCCAGCCACCAATGGGACCACCCGAATATCCCCGCGCCACATCGGCCGCGCGTCGACCCTATCAGACATCCGACGGGCATATCGGGGTGATGATCTACAACGACAAACATTGGCGCGCTTTTTTCGAAGAGCTGGGCCACCCTGACTGGTCGACCGATCCGATCTTCGCATCCATGCGCACCCGAACCGAAAATATCGGTGCAGTGCTGGCGCGTGTTGCCGATGTGATGATCACGCGGACGACGGACGAATGGATGGCGCTGTTCAGGCGCGCGCATATTCCCGCCACCCCCATTGCGACTCTGACCGATCTGCTGAAGGATCCGCATCTGGACCAGACCGGGTTCTGGCAGGAACGCCAGACTGAGCTTGGCACTTTGCGCTTCCCGGGCATACCGACTCATTTTTCCCAGACGCCCGGCGCGATTGGCGATCCAGGGCCGTCTCTGGGCGAGCAGAGCGAGGAAATTTTGCGCGAAGCTGGGTTTAGCGAGGCAGATGTCACGGCGTTGAAGGATGCCGGAGCAATCGGGGCCTTAGCATGACGGGGCCGGAAGAGCTGTGGCGAGATGCTCTGGCCAATGGACGGTTTCTCTTGCAGCGCACAGATGATGGCCAAGCCGTTTTCCCGCCCCGCGCCGTAGCGCCGGGTTCCGGCACCCCGCTGGAATGGATCGAGGCATCGGGCCGCGGCACCATCTACAGCGTGTCCTGGATATATCCGCGTCCCCCTGCCCCACCCTATCATGTCGCATTGATCACGTTGGATGAGGGCGCGCGGTTGATGAGCCGTGTGCTTGATGCGACGCCCGAAGCGCTCGCCATCGGGCAGCGGGTGAAGGCATTTATTGGCGAGAGTGATGGCGCACCGCTGCTGCTGTTTCGACGGGAGCAGGAGGAATGAGCGATAACTTCCCCCGGGGGCGCGCCGCCATTGCGGGGCTGGCGACGTTCGGGATCGGCGAGAAGCCGGGCTATTCCGCCATGGAACTGACCGCAGAGGCAGCGACGCGCGCCGTCGCCGACGCAGGATTGACGCTGGGCGACGTCGACGCGCTGTTCATATGTCAGCCCGACGATTTTTTTGCCGGCCTGTCATTCGCCGAGCATCTGGGCATGCGACCGGCTTATACAGACAATAACCGGACGGGCGGTTCCGCCTTCATGAGCCACATGGCGGTTGCGGCGATGATGCTTGATTGCGGCTATATCGACTGCGCGCTGATCGCTTATGGATCCAACCAGCGGAGCGCGGGCGGGAAGCTGGCGACCCGCATTACCCACAATCAATGGGATGCGCCCTATGCCCCGCTTTTCCCCGTCACCAGCTATGCGCTCGCAGCGGCGCGGCACATGCACGATTATGGCACCACCCGCGCGCAAATGGCATCGGTGGCGCTGGCGGCGCGGGCATGGGCAAATACCAATCCCGAAGCCTTTGCACGTGGCCCGCTCACTTTGGAAGACTGCTTGGCCGCGCGAATAATCAGTTCGCCCATTTCGACCCGCGACTGCTGCCTCGTCACCGACGGGGCGGCGGCGATCGTCATGACGCGCACGGACCGCGCCCGCGACCTCGCCCAACCACCGGTGCCGTTGCTCGGCGCTGCGGCGGCGACCTGGTGGAACGCCATCGCGCAGGCAGACGATGTGACGGTCACGGCGGCGCGGGAATCGGGTGCCCGCGCGATGGCGATGGCGGGCGTGAAGCCGGCTGACATAAAAGTCGCCCAGCTTTACGACGCCTTCACCATCAACACGATCCTCTTCCTTGAGGATCTGGGATTTTGCGCCAAGGGAGAGGGCGGTCCGTTTGTCGAAAGCGGTTCGATCGCGCCGGGCGGGTCGATTGCCGTCAATACCAACGGCGGTGGCCTGTCCTGTTGTCATCCCGGCATGTACGGCCTGTTCGCGATCATCGAAGCCGCGCGTCAGATCCGGGGCGACGCAGCCAATCAGCAGCCTGGAACGCATGTCGCGCTGGCGCATGGCAATGGCGGCACGCTGTCGTCCCAGGCCACCGTCATTCTGGGGAGCCTGGACAGCCTATGACGCACACAGGACTTCTGATCGAACGGCGCGGACCTGTCTGTTTGCTCACGATCAATCGCGACGCCGTTCGCAATGCTCTCGACGCGGCGACGGCGAGGGCGCTGGACGAAGCCGTCACGCAGGCCGAAGCCGATCCCTCCATCGGTGCGATCCTGCTGACCGGCGCAGGCGACCGGGCATTTTGTTCGGGCATGGACATCAAGGAGGCTGCCCGCATGGGCGCTGGCCACGGGCTGGTGCCAGGCAGGGGTTTTGGAGGTTTGACCGAAAGACGGCGGACCAAACCACTGATCGCGGCTGTCAATGGCGCTGCTGTGGCTGGCGGGTTCGAGATCGTTCTGGCGTGCGATCTCGTTTTTGCTGCCGATCATGCGATGTTTGGCCTGACCGAAGTCAAACGGGGATTATTTGCCTTTGCTGGCGGCATCCAGCGCCTGGCAAGACAAATGCCTCGCGCCAGCGCACTGGCGATGATCATGACCGGCGAATTGGTGCCGGCTCAGCGCCTCTATGACCTGGGGATCATCACAGAGGTTGTTCCGCACGCGCTATTATTGGATCGCGCCCTGCACGTCATTGGAACCATGCTGGACAATGACTGGCAGGCCATAAACAACGGCCGGCAGCTTTATGAGTTGTCCGCCGGCATGGAGGTCAACCATGCGCTTGCCCTTGGGAACGCATGGGGGAAGGCCACTCTCGACAGCGCAGCAAGCCGCGCGGGCATAGCGGCCTATGCAGGCCTGCCCGACAAACATTCCGACGCATAAAAAAGACAATCATGGTTGACTGTTTTATTGTTGCGTCTAGGATGATCCTATTACAGCAAGTGGCCGGATTCGGCGCGCAAAGGATGACGTACAGACGTCGGCTACGGTGCCGGCCAGTCTGAATTTTGGGAGAGAAGAGCGATGCTGGATCTGGCAGCGGATCAGAGGCCCGCAAATGATTTCGCGCGCATGGAGTATGAGCGCGATCGCAAATCGCCTCCGGAGGGTTTTCCCAAACTCCCTGACATTCCTGGGTCGCGCTACACAGATGCTGAATTTTTGCGGCTGGAACGCGAACTGATGTGGGATCGCGCCTGGCTTTATGCGGGGCACACCGACCAACTGCCCAATCCAGGAAGCTGGTTCCTGACACGCAATTCCGGTGCGCCTATCATTGTCACGCGCACGCTGACTGGTGAAATCAAGGCATTTTACAATACCTGCCAGCATCGTGGCGCTCCGCTTGTCACGGAAGAGGCTGGCGAAAGCCGCGGCTTTGTTTGTGGCTATCATGGCTGGAGCTACACGCTGGATGGCAAATTGACTGCGGTCCGCGACAAACGGGATTTTGTCGATCTCGACTTTTCCTGCAGGTCGCTGGTGCAGGTGCGCTGTGAACTGCTGGGAACGCTGATCTTCATCAATCGCGATGCCGATGCCCAGCCTTTGATAGAACATATCGGACCGATGGCGGCGCAGTTGGAACAGTTCGAACTGGATAAGCTGCGACTGGTCGACAGTCGCAGCTATGAGGTGGATTGCAACGTCAAGGTTCTGCTCGACGCATTTCTGGAGGTCTATCACCTCAAATCCATCCACATCGATACCGTAGATCGTTTCCTTGATCATCGGGCGATGATCGTGACGTTGTGGCCCAATGGGCACAGCCGCATGGCTACCCCGAACCGCAAACCCGATTGGGTGGATCCAGGAACCATTGGGATGCCGGAAATCCCGTCAATCACGGAGTTTCCGGCCAAGAATAATGTAAGCTATCAGATTTATCCCAATTTCGTGATGCCGCCCGCGCCCACAGGCATCCCTATCCTGCAATTCTGGCCGCTTGGGCCAAAACGAACACGTGTCGTATCCAGCTGGCTGGCGCCCGAGCATGATCCGGAAAATCCGCACCCGCTATGGCCCACCCGCCTGTCCAACTGGGAGCGCATCTTGTACGAAGATTTGCAATATGCGCCCCAAATACAGGAGTCCCTGGAGAGCCCTGGCTTTAAAGGCATACCGCTCAACTATCAGGAACGGCGTCTCTATCATTGGCATGAGGAACTGGATCGCCGGATTGGCCTCAACCGCGTGCCAGAGCATGCGCGGGTAGAGCAGGTGCTGAGCGACTGGGTGCAGCGCGAGTGAAAGCGAAGCGGCGAATAATGTGCACCGCAGATGGACACGCGAATGGCCGCTCTGGGGCTTGACCGGCACGCTGTGGTTCCGCGCCCGCTTTTAGTGGATCGCTATGGCGATGCTGCGCTGATACAGGTCCGGTCCCAACAAACTTTGGAAGAACCGACCCTGGCCCAGCGCTCCCCCTACCCTGACGATCCCGAGATCGAACGGCGCGACGCCTTCGCCTTTGAAACGATCGGCGAAGACCGGTTTCGGGTCGCGCCCGTCAAGAGCGGCCTTCTACGCCTGTTTGGCGGCGCGGTCGTGTCGCAAAGTCTTGCGGCGGCCCAGCAGACCGTGCCGCCCGACAAGATCGCCCACAGCCTCCATGCCTATTTTCTGAAACCTGGCCTGACGGATCGACCGGTCGATTTTGCGGTGACACGAGAAAGTGACGGCCGCAGCTTCGCCAACCGTTTGGTGCGGATGACGCAGGACGGCGTCCCGATCGTCAACTTGATGGCGTCGTTCAAACTGCGCGAACGTGCCCCGCATTTCAGCGTGACAATGGCCGATGTGCCACCACCTGAAAAATTGCCGAAGCTGGATGATCTGATCGCCGCCTATGGCGACAGGCTGCCAGAACGGCATCGGCCATTCTGGCAGCGCCGGCAAATGTTTGACTGGCGCCCGGTCGAACAATTTCGATTTGACGAGCGCGATACCGGTCCGGCCAGACGATCCATGTGGTTCAGACTGAACGGCACCGAAAATGGGGGAACAGCAGTGCAACAGCGACTGCTGGCCTATGCGTCCGACATGCACATATTCCATACCGCGCTGGCGCCGCTCGGGATGGGATGGGCGAATGATTTTCTACAAAGCAGCAGTCTGGACCACGCGATCTGGTTCCATGATGATTTCCGCGTCGATGAGTGGATGCTCTACGTGATGGACAGTCCGGCCGCATCGGACGCCGTAGCTCTGGGGCGCGGCCATATATTCCGGCGAGACGGGCAGATCGTGGCGACGGTCAGTCAGCAGGGGCTGGCACGCATGCTGGACGACAGGCGGGAAGGCAAATTGTAGGAAAGCGAGCCGCCATGCCCTTTTTGCTGGCGACCCGTCATGGATGGAGCAACGGATTTGGCGACAGCACATGACCGACGGCGGGACGTCGCCATCCGATCGGGGGCCGACGAAAAAGCGGCATCCGCCAGTCCAACACGCCAGGCACTCAAAAGCGCGCAGACACGCGGCAAGCTGATCGATGCGACCATCCGATGCCTGGTCAAGGTTGGCTATTCTGGGACCACAACGCCGCTGGTTGCCATGGAAGCGGGCATGTCGCGAGGCGCGATGCTGCATCATTTCGACAATAGCGCAACGCTTATCCGTGCCACGGTCGTCGAACTGCATGAGCGCCGCCTGCGCGCGTTCCGCCGAACGTCGGAAACATCGCAACACGACCCCGCATCCATGATCAGCGCCTATTGGAAGCAGACGCAAAAGCCAGCCTTTGCTGCCTTTCAGGAATTGGCCATGGCCGCGCGGACCAATGCCGAACTGGCCAAGATCATGCAGGTGGTACAGGTCGAATATCGCGAGCGGTTCAACACCGAAGCCTTTGCGCTATTTCCCGAATGGCGGGATGCGCCGGCCCGTTTCGCACAAGCGATGGCGCTTTCGCAGACGCTGATCGAGGGTATGGCGATGAGCATTATGACCGGTGCGCTGGATGAAGCGATGGTCCCGCCGCTGCTCAAAATGCTGGAAGAACAGATCCGGGCGATGCGGCCAGCCTGAGCGCCGATATTGCGCCAGGAGGGCGACGTGGGGAGAGGACCAGAACATGCCGACATTTGAAGAGCGGATCGCGCGCCTGGAGGCGGAATCGCAGATCCGGCAGCTGATTGCTCGCTATAGCTTCACGATCGACGATCGCGACCTTGACGCCCTGCGCGCGCTGTTTGTTGAGGATGCCATCCTCACATCCCGGGACGGTGTCATGAATGCGTCGGGAATCGACGCCATCATGGCGCAATATCATGGGCGGTTTGATGTTTTGGGTCCGGGCCAGCATGTCATGCACGACGTTCAGATCGATTTTTCAGACGATTGCACCGATGAAGCCACAGGGCGGGTGAGCGGTCATGCCGAATTGTGGCGCGCCGACCAGATGATGGTGGCCGCCCTCCGCTATGACGACACATACCGCAGCACAACGGACGGATGGAAATTTGCGCGGCGCACGATCGGGTTCCTCTATTATGTGCCGGTCGCCGATTATCCCGGTATTTTGTCCAATCCCTTGCGCAATCGCGCCTATACAACAGCACGGCCCGCTGATTTTCCAGAACCGCTGCCAAGTTGGAAAAACTATCATAAAAAACGAAATTGTGCGGTCGAAACCACGTCCTCCGTGCATAGAAAGCCGTCATGAAATAACCATCAGTGTTGACTGTTTTATTGTGACCGATAGGATCGGCAGCCTAAACGACCAGCGTCCTCAAAGATGAGCGCTTCGTTACTGCGGCAGATCAAGAAGCAGGATGGGCAGAAAACCTGTCCGTTACAGGAGAGTGATATGGGCCATCTGGCAGGGAAGACCGCCGTCGTCATGGGCGCGGCAAACCGGGGCAACATGGCCCAGGTCATCGCCCGTAAGCTGCGATCGGATGGCGCCGACATCATCGTAGCCGGGCGCAAGGCCGAGGAATTGGAACGCTTTGCCAGGGAGATTGGCGGGCTGGCGGTGAGCGATTGCGACATGACCAATGAAGGCGATCTGGCCCGACTGGGTGAGACAGCGAAAAACGCGCATGGCGGCGTTGATATCGCCGTCAACGCAACAGGTTGGGGACTGCTCAAGCCCTTTCTGGATACCAGCAAGGCCGACATAGAGCAGATGACCGCGTTGCAATTTACCGGCGCGCTCCTTTTCTATCAGGCGATGCTGCGCGTGATGCGCGATGGCGGATCGTTGATCCAGATTTCCTCCGCGACGGCGTCAATCATGCTGGAGGATCATGCCGCCTATATGGGCACGAAAGCCGGCGCCGATCATGTCATACGGTGCATCGCCAATGAATTTGGCCATCGGGGCATTCGCGCCAATTCAGTTGCGCCCGGGTTCACCGCGACGCCGATGACGGAAAAAGCGGCAAAGAACGCCGCCATCATCGATACCTTCGCAAAGGAATACCCACTCGGGCGGGTGGGCACCAGCGAGGACATTGCCGAAGCCGTTTCATGGCTGGCGGGCGACGCTTGTTTCATGACCGGCCAGACACTGCAAGTGAATGGCGGGCTGACGCTGCGCCGAAATCCGACCAATGCGGAGATCATGACTGCTGTCAAACAGGCAAGGATGGCCGAGGCGCAGGCGCGGTGATCCGGGGCGTCCATCATCTCGCCATTTCGACAGCCGATCTTGATCGGTTCGTCGATCATTATGAACGCTGGTTCGGCTTCGAACGGGCCGGCGCGGAAGGCGGATGGCAGCCCGGCAATGAGCGGATCGATCAGATGGTCGGACTAAAAGATAGCAGCGCGCGCTATCAGATGATTCGCCTCGGCAATCTGCATATCGAAGTCTTCCAATATGACAGCAACGATCCGCGGACGGTTCACCCGCGCATGTGCGATCGCGGCATTACCCACCTGTGCCTTTATTGCGACGATGTGATCGCCGAATATGAGCGGCTTTCGCGCCTTGGCATGGAATTCCATTGCCCGCCCGGCGGATCGGCGGCGACCCGCGCGACCTACGGCCGGGATTGTGACGGCAATGTCGTCGAATTGCTGCAAATCGTCGATGCCGGCTGCGGCTTCGGGTTCGAAACGATCGCCATGCCGTCGGCCAGGAACGGGGAGGCGATATGACAAAGAGATATGCCGCCGCCCGCCCCCATCGCCGGTTCGAAGACCTGACGGTTGGGGAAAGCCGCCGTTCAACGTCCCGCACGGTCACATTGGAGGAGATTGTCGATTTTGCGCGGCAATATGACCCGCAATGGTTTCACACCGACCCGGAACGCGCTAAACAATCCGTCTTCGGCGAAGTGGTCGCGAGCGGCATTCATGTGCTAGCGCTGTGGCGACAGATGGATCATGAGATAAACAGCGACATCGACTGGGTTTGTGGCATCGGATGGGACGAACTTCGTCTCAAACGCGCGATCAGGGCCGGCGACACCATTCACGTCACTAGCCGGATCGTCAGCCTGAATCCGTCGGCGACGCGAGCCGACCGGGGGACTGCGATGACGCGCTATGCCGTTGTGCTGGACGACGGCACCGAAGCCGTCACCTTCACCAGCATCAACCTGGTCTACACGCGCGCCGCCCAAGAGCACTGATTACATCCGAAGATTTGCACAACCGGGCATTCCACGTTTACGAGATTAAAACCTCACATCGCGACGCGGTCATTCAGCGCCGCTGATCGAAACGCCGACCAAGCATAGCGCCCGCGATATTCACTTTCTGAATGTCGATAGCCCCGCCGGCAATGCCCCAGCCCCAGCTGTCTCGCAGCCGGCGCTCCATCGGAAAATCCTTCGAATAGCCATAGGCGCCCATCAATTGCATGGCGTCGCCTGTGACTTCGCGGGCAATCGTGTTGGCGAAGCATTTGCCAGTTGAGCTGTGCAAGACAGACGGAAGCCCGTCCTCCGCAAGAGACGCCGCCCGCCATATCAGCAGCCGCGCGGCCTCCACCTTCATCTGCATTTCAGCGAGTTTGAGTTGCACCGCCTGAAATTCCGCGATCGGTCTTCCGAACTGCTTGCGCTCCAGCACATAGGCGCTCACATCCTCCAATGCCCCTGACGCCTGCGCCAGCGACATGGTCGCATTGCCGCATCGCTCCAGATCGAAAGCCTCCATCAACTTCTTGAAACCGCCGTCAGCGGGCACGATGATATTGTCGACTGGCACCTCGCAATCGTCGAAATGCAGATCGGACGAGGGAATGCCCCGGAAACCCATCAGCTGCTCATTCGGCCCGAAACTGAGGCCGGGCGTGTCCTTCTCGACCAGAACCGCTCCAATACCTTTCGCGCCCGGCGCGTCCGACAGCCGACAATAAACGACATAGGCATCCGCGTGTCCACCGCCGGAGCACCAGCGTTTCGTCCCGTTGATAATGACACGGTCGCCACGGATGGTCCCGCTCGTCTTGAGATCGGTGAGGGCGCTGCCGGCGTCGGGTTCGGACATCGACACAGCCACCACCAGTTCGCCTGCGCATACGGCCGGAACAATCCGCTTACGCAAATTGTCCGACGCAAAATGTTCAATCGCGCGCACCGGCCCGACCGAGGATTCAAATACCGGAAATCCAACAGCTGACGAGATTTTGCCGAATTCTTCAAGAACGATCAGCGCTTCGATATTGCCAAGGCCAAGCCCGCCCAGATCGCTCGACACATTGATGCCAAGAAAGCCGAGTTCCGCATAGCGTTTCACCAAATCGCGGCTTGGCGGTCGGTTATCCCGCTCCAGCTCTGCGGCGATAGCGGGTAATTCGGCGCGAGCAAAGGCGCGAGCGGCTTCCTGAAGCTGACGCTGGTCGTCGGTAAGCTGAAAATGCATCGTTCGCGCCTCTAGAGCAAATGGGGTTGTTCGATCAGCTTGGCGAGAGCAGCCATGAAACGGCCGCCATCCGCCCCGTCGATCGCGCGATGGTCGCAGGACAATGACAGGTGGAGCACCGGCACGATCCGGATTGCGCCATCGTCGTCGACCGGCTCGGGGCGCGCCGCGCCCACCGCCAGTATCGCGCCCTGGGGCGGGTTGATGATGGCGTCGAACTGCTCGACGCCAAAGCCGCCCAGATTGGAAATGGAAAAGCTGCCTCCGGTAAACTCCTCCGGCCGCAATTTTCCGGTTCGCGCGCGCTGGGCGAGCGATGCCATGCGGCCATGTATGTCGGTCAGGGACAGGTCGTCAGCGCCAAACAGGATGGGCGTAACAAGGCCTCGGTCAGTCGCGACGGCGACGGCGATGTCAGCGCCGGAAAACCGATGCATCTCCTTGTCATGGACCTGGATATTCAGTGCGGGCACTTCCATCAAGGCAAGCGCACAGGCACGGATGAGAAAGTCATTGACGCTTGGCCGCTCCCCCTGGATTGCGCCACGCAACGCAAGCAGTCGATCCGCACGCACACGCCGACGGACGTAAAAATGGGGTATCTGCTGCTTCGCCTCCGTCAGGCGTCGCGCGATAGTGCGGCGCATTGATGACATGGGGACGACATCGAAGTGCGCCGCGTGGTCTCCCGCAGGCGCAGCCGACATATCCGGTGCAGGGGGTGAAGGGGCCTCCGCGCCTGTCTGCTTCAGGACCGCCAGGACATCGTCACGCTTCACCTTGCCGCGCGCCCCCGACCCGGCAACTGACGACAGGTCAACGCTGTTAAGCGCGGCCAAGCGCCGGGCAACCGGCGTCGACAGGACCGAGCTAGGCGGCGTTGCGGGGAACGGACCCGCGAGGCTGACCGATGGGGACGGATAGGCCGTCTGATGCACGTCCTGCGCAAAGACCCGGCCATTGCGACCCGACCCCTGAACCTGTGCCAAGTCAACGCCAAGCCGCCGCGCCTCCTGAATGGCAGTCGGGCTTGCCAATGCCGGATCAATGTCTGTCGCTGCTGCGTCCGATGTAGCGGGCGGCGCAGATGGCGGACTGGGGGTCGATGACGCCTCGGGATCAAACCCCGATTCCGAAGGGCGAAACGATGCGACCAAGGCGTCGATTTCCGCTGCACTGGCTTCACCGCCATCACTGAGCACGGCCAGCAAGGCACCCACCGGATAGCTTTGCCCGGCCTCTGCGATGATCCGCACGAAACGGCCGTCCTTCTCGGCCTCGACCTCGTTGGTGATCTTGTCGGTTTCGATAAGCGTCAGGACCGTGCCCCTGGTGAAGGGCGCGTTTTCGGCCACCATCCATTCGGCGATTGTGCCCTCTGCCATTTCGATCCCCCATTTGGGCATCGTGAAGGGCGTGAGCGTCGTCATTGGCCACTCCTCCCGGGGAAGGCCAGAACGCGCCGAACTGCATCCTCTATCTTTTGCGGCGATGGCACCCATGCCCGCTCCAGTGATCGCGCAAAGGGCACGGGGCTATGAGGTGCCGTCACCATGGCCGGGGGGGCTTTGAGGCTGGTGAAAGCGCGTTCGGTCACCATCGCGGCAATATCGGCCGCAAGGCTGCACCGGGGCGGGCTTTCATCGACCACGATTAATCGACCGGTTTGCTCAACCGACTCCAGAATCGCATCTTCATCAAGCGGGCTGGTGGTCCGTAGATCCAGCAGGTCGACGCCAATCCCGTCGACGGCCAGCTTGTCCGCCGCCTTTTCCGAGAAATTCACCATGCGGCCGCATGCAACGATGGTGGCGTCGCCCCCTTCACGCACGACCCGCGCTTCCCCGAAACGCTGGCGATGGTCGCCATCTGGCACTTCGCCCTTCACGCCATAAAGCGTCTTGTGCTCGAAAAACATGACCGGATCATCGCCGCGCAGCGCCTCTGTCAAAAGGCCCTTCGCGTCCGCCGGGGTCGTAGGAAGAACGACCTTGAGGCCGGGCATCGCCGTCAACATGGCGTAGACCGACTGGCTATGCTGCGCGGCGGTCTGCATGCCCGCGCCATAGACAAGCCGAACGACCGCGGGGCACCGGGCCTTACCGCCGAACATATACCGGAATTTCGCCATCTGATTCCAGATTTGATCCAGGCTGACGCCGACGAAATCCGCAAACATCAATTCGGCGACTGGACGCTTGCCCGATAGAGCGGCGCCTGCAGCCGCGCCGATGATCGCGCTTTCGCTGATCGGCGTGTCAATCACGCGTTCCGGACCGAACTTGGCCCACAAGCCGGGGCTGGTTCCCCAGATGCCGCCGATGGCTTCGGGGCCGCCAGCCGTACCATTGCCGCCTACGACATCTTCCCCGAGAAGAAGAATGTCGGGATCGCGCTCCATCTCCGCATGTAGGGTAGCGACGATCGCCTCGCGGATGTTCATGATGGCCATCTGCCTCTCCCCTCTAGCTTAGAAATAGTCAGCGTAAACGTCGTCGGCGACGTTCGCGGGATCAGGTTCGGCATCGGCGCGCGCCTGCGCCACGGCGTCGTCAATCAATGCGGCGACGTCCTCATCCACCTGATCAAGCGCTGCGTGCGTCACCGATCCTTCCATGCGCACCTTTTCCCGAAAGGCGGTCAGGCAGTCGCGTTCAGCGCGGATTCGATCAAGTTCGCCCTTGCCGCGATAACGCTGGGGATCGCCTTCGAAATGGCCGAAATAGCGTTCGGTATCGAGTTCGATCGCTGCCGGGCCATTCCCGCCACGAACATGCTCCAGCAATTCGGCAAAGGCGTCATAAGTGGAAAAGAAATCGCAGCCGTCCGCGCGCCATGCACGCATGCCGAACGCCTCGGCGCGGCTGGCGATGTCGTCTGCCGTCCCGACAGCATAGGCGTCACCTGTATGTTCGGAATAATGATTATTTTCAAAGACGAAGATGGCCGGCGCTTTGGTCACGACCGCAAGGTTCATCGCTTCGAACGTCGTACCCTGGTTACAGGCGCCATCGCCGGAAAAGGCAACCCCGACCCGCCCCTTACCGTCGATGCGCGCCGCCAGCGCCGCCCCCACAGCCTGGGGGGCGCCTCCGCCGACGATGCCATTTGCGCCCAGCATGCCGACATCCAGGTCCGCGATATGCATGGAGCCGGCCCGCCCCTTACACAGGCCGCCAGCGCGGCCATATATCTCCTTCATCATGCCGATGACATCGCAGCCCTTGGCGATACAATGGCCATGTCCGCGGTGGGTGGATACAATCTTGTCCTCGGTCGTCAGTTGCATGCAGATGCCGACGGCAACCGCCTCCTGACCAGCGTAGAGATGTGTGAAGCCGCCGATCTCTCCGGTCTTGATTTCATCGTGCAACCGCTCCTCGAACAGCCGGATCGTTTTCATCTGGCGGTAAGCGTGCAGCAACTGATCGCTGTCGAGCGGCATGAGGCTTTTCCTTTTGGTGATTGGCGTCACAAATCGCCGGGCTGCTTGCCACGGGGGTAGAGATATTCGTCCAGAACCTTGTGGAAATGCCGGATGCGCAATTCCTGGTCGCCGATCCACAAGCCGGGATAGAAATCGGACTGCATGCCGGTCTGCACGGTCGGGAGGTTGAATGCATCCTGATCCAGAACCTGTCCGATGGTCTTGTCACCATGCTTGAAATGCTGGTGTCGCACCCGTTCCGGCCATTCCTCGCCCTGCGGCACCAGTTCAAACATCCAGATGTCGTAGAACATCTTGTTGGGATCGGTGGGATGGGGGCGCTGGCGAAACAACATGATGTCATCCGCATGCACGTTGACCGAAATATTGGGGAAGATGGTATAGTGGTAGTCGTCCGTCAGCTGCTCGTCATTGAGTTCAGAATAATCCTTCCCCTGCGCAGCGCCGTGTTCGCGCTTATAGAGCTGCACGTCGCGGCGAATGTCAGTGACCCGCCCCTCATAATCGGCCGGGTCCATCCCGGCCTTGACCATGATTTCATAGATTGCCGGCGGGATCTGGCTTGGCAGCGCTACCCGGGGACTGATCGCGGCAAACGGGATCAGATAGCGATTGTGCCGACCATAGCAGTCGATCTGCACATTCACGTCGTCGAGATACCATTTGAGCTGCGGATGAATGCCCTGAACATGGTATGTTTCGCTGAACGCGTCGACTGACGCCTTCCAGTTACAGTCCCATTCCACGGTGATATCGCGCGTCCAGGCCATGCGCTCTGGATGATAGGGTTCGAGATGCTGGCGCAGCGGATGGATGAAATCGTCAAAAGGCTCGACGTCGGGATTGAGTGAAAACCAGACAAAGCTGTTCCATTCGACACAAGGCAAGGCGGTCAGCGCCATTCCCGGCGGCCCGCCCTGGTGGAAGGTGCACAGGTCGGGAATATGGTCGAGGCTGCCGTCCAGCCCGTATGTCCAGTGATGATACATGCACCGAAATTGCTCGGCATTGCCGCGGCCTTCCGGACGAAGCCGATTGCCGCGATGCAGGCACAGATTGGGAAAGGCACGGATGGAACCATCGGCCTGGCGCACGATCAACACCGATTCCTTGCCGATGTCGGTGCAGATATAATCGCCCGGTTCACGCAGATCATCGCTGCGCCCGCCCAACAGCCAGACCTTGGTCCAGACCCGGTCCCATTCCAGCTTCATGAATTCAGGCGAAAAATAGCGCGCGGCCGGAATGATATCCGTCCCAAGATCTGGATCGGGCGCTTTTTCGACCGGCGTTCCGTTGCCCGCCATGTCGGGATCGACGCGATAGACATCGACGACGCGTTTCACGTCCATCGTTGCCCGGTCCCAGCCCATGACGTGCGGCTTCATCAGAATTGCGTCCGGTTCGTAAAGCCGCCATCGACGACCAGGTGAGATCCGTTGCACCAGCTCGCCGCGTCGCTCGCCAGAAAGGCGATCGCTTTGGCGACTTCCTCCGGCTTGCCAAGCCGCCCCATCGGATGCTGACGCAGCTGCGACTGGTAGAATTTTTCCATCGTGCCCTTGATCATGTCCCAATTGCCGCCTTCGAATTCGATGGGGCCGGGCGACACGATATTGACGCGAATGCCATTTTTGCCGTGCCAGAGAGCGAGTTGCTTGCCCCATGTGATCAGGCTGGCCTTCATCGCATTATAAGGTTGAGGTCCGCCCATGGCTTCGACCACCGATGTCGTGCCGATCAGGACAATCGACCCGCGCTGCTGCTGGGTCATGGTTTCCAGCACCGCTTCCACGGCACGAACCGGCCCCATCACATCGGTTTCAAAGGCATTATGCCAATATTTTTCGCTACCCATGCCGCCGCCGGCGGATAGGAAGGGAACAAGGATGTCGACACCATCCAGCTCTTCGATCGCCCAATCGATCCAGTCTTTATATTGATCCGGCTGCTTCACGTTGACCGGCTTGCCAATCACCTTCGTCCCATATTTCGACAGTTCGGCGACCGCGTCCTTGACGCTGTCCTCACTGCGGGCGGTCAGTGCAATATCGCATCCTTCTCGCGCGAGAACCTCAGCGACGGAATAGCCGATCCCGCGCGCGGCACCGACAAGGATGGCCTTCCTGCCTGACAGCCCCAGATCCATTTTTCACCTATCCTCGTCCTGCGACTGCCGCTTGTCTATCCGCGCCAGTCATGCCTTTTCCCGTGAAAACTTGTTAGACAATGACCCCGTCTTCTTGCAAGAAAAAAGCAGTCGTGACTGTCTTTTTTGTGTCTGCGACCGGGTCACACGGATTGCAGCTCGGCGATCAGCTGCTCGCGCAGCCGGAATTTCTGTATCTTGGATGTCGACATTGGCCATTGCGACACGAAGCGGACGTGGCGCGGGATCTTGAAGCTGGCGATACGGCCCCGGCAATGCTCTATGAGTTCCGCCTCGCTTGCCGCTTCTCCCTCGACCAGTTCCACAAAGGCCGCAGGCACTTCGGAATACCGATCATCGGGCAGGCTGATGATCTGCGCCAGCTTGACCGCGCCATGGGTTTGCAGCATCGCTTCGATTTCAGCAGCGGCGACATTTTCGCCACCAACCTTGAGCATATCCTTCGTACGGCCGTGGAACATCACATTGCCGTCCTCGTCGATCGATCCAATGTCACCAGTGTAGAACCATCCATCGCGGATCGCTTCGGACGTCTTTTCTGGCGCATTATAATAGCCAATGAGGATATTCGGACCGCCAAGCACAATTTCACCCTGCTTTCCGGCGGGGCAATCCTCCTGCGTCTCGGGATCAACAATGCGGACCTGCCATTCGTCGAGCGGCACGCCGCAACGCCCGGTCCTCACCGCATAACTATCCGACAGCCGGCTGGTCGACACGGTGCCGGCCGCCTCTGTCAGGCCGTATGTTCCGACCTGAATAGTGTGCGGCATCGCCGCGGCAACAGCATGTTTGATCCATTCAGGTTGAACCGCGAAATTGGAGTTCATGACCCTCAAATGAGACAGATCGGTTTCCTCAAAACTCGGATGGGTGATCAGGTCCTGCATGATCGTGACGAAGCTGGGATAGGCAATGGTTGCCCGTTCCCGACCCAGCATTTGCAGGCCCACGGCAGGATCGAACCGCGGTATCGTCATATAGGCGCCGCCCAGATCCAGGATCATCGTCATGGGCAGAATGCCCGCGATATGAAAAATCGGCAGCGGTGACCAGACCCTATCGTCAGCGCCGCATTCATAGCGACGGCCAAGATTGCGGCTGTTGGCCACCTGAGCCCGATGGCTTATCATCGCCCCCTTGGGGTTGGCCGTGGTCCCCGAAGTATACAGGATCATCGCGATGTCGGCTGGGGCAACGTCATCGATACGCTGCTGCACCTGCGTGTCGGGAATGTCTGCTCCGGCCGTCAATGCGTCTTCAGCGCGCAACAGGCTGGGCGCGCATTTTTCATCGAGACAAATCACGCTTCGCAGGCACGGCGCTTCCGGCAGCGCCAAATTGCGCGGATCAGCCGCGGCAGCAAGAGACGGCAGCGCCGCATTCAGCCGCGCACTGAAATCCAGACCGTCGGCCACCTTGCCGATTGTGATGATGGCGACCAGATCGGCATTGGCGGCGACATAGCCCAGTTCCGACGCCTGATACCGCGCGTTAATCGGCACCGCCACAGCGCCAGCCATGACGATCCCGTAAAAGGCCGTGATGAAATCAATGCAGGTTGGAAGCAAAATACCGACATGGGCGCCGGGCTGTACCCCAAGCGCGACCAATGCCTTGGCCCATTGCATGGCTTTGTGGTCCAACTCCGCATAGGTCAGCCGGTCGTCGGGGAAGACGATGGCGTCCCGGTCGGCATAATTCGCCGCCGAAGCCTTGATCATGGCGCCCATCGTCAGGATTGGCCCGTCAACCATGCATCGCTCTCCTCAATCTTGACCGGCGCTGTTTCGATCACAGGCCCCTTTGAAGCGCAGCTTAGCAAGCGTGTGATAAAATACAATCATGCATGTATGTTTTAAGCGTATGGAAATGCGTCTCCAAGTCCATCATGCCGACGCATCGACTGGCGCATTTCAATCGGCCGCTTGCTTCGCACGGCTTCATGGGCGTAAGCGAATCACGATCTGGCAAAGAACAGGACGTAATCAGGCAAAGCTCATGGCGCTATCCCGCACCCGATCAACCGGAGCCGCAAAAACCAGTGCCGTCAGAAACGGGAACACGCTGCAAGCCGCAAAGGCAGCGCAGACTCGTGCCCGATTACTGGACGCGACGGTGCGATGCATCGTCAAATATGGCTACGCCAATACCACGACGCCCCGCGTCGCCAAGGAAGCCGGCCTGTCTCGTGGTGCCATGATGCATCATTTCGAAAATGGAGCCGCACTCATAAAGGCCACGATCACCGAATTGCACGAAAAGCGCCTGCGTGCTTTTCGTCGAGCGGCCGAACGTCCTGAAGAGCATGATGTCGATACACTGGTGGAAACCTATTGGGCGCAGGTCCAGAAGCCTGGATTCATCGCGTTCCATGAACTAGCCGTGGCGGCTCGCACGGACAAGGAACTGGCCGATATCCTGTTGCCTTTGCAGGAGGAATTTCGCGAGCGGTTCAACGCGCAGGCCGATGCCCTTTTCCCCGAATGGCGTGAGGCGCCAATCGAGTTCGACCTGGCCATGAGCCTGTCCCAAACCATCCTGGAGGGCATGGCGATTGCCGTGCAGACTGGCGCGATGGACCAGAAGAAGGTGCCGACAATGCTGACCTATCTGGAAAACCAAATCCGCACGATCATGCCCAAAACGGTCAAGGCGGTTGCAGTCAGAGACTAAAAACAATCTTGTTTGTCTTTTTGAGTTTATGCGACTAACTTCTTGCAGTGTCGAGGCGCGACGCGTTCGCCGCACCCCGCGCCCAATTTTGCAAGGACAAACAGTTGGACAGCTCCAAGACCTTTACCCCAAAGATATTCCGCCCAGAAGATGACGGGCCTGATCGCCCGGCGCGGGGATTGGACGAAAATGCGCTGACCGCTCAATCAACCATATATCGGGATGATCTGCTGGCGGGTCAGACAATCCTGATCACAGGCGCAGGCAGCGGCATGGGGAAGGCCGCGGCCTATCTGGCCGCCAGGCTGGGCGCCCAGGTGGCGATCTGCGGCCGCGACGCGGAGAAGCTACAGACTTGCGTAGATTTCATCCGCGAGTCGACTGGACAGACCATATTGGCTGTTCCGACCAACATTCGCGACCCCGAAGCCGTCGAAGCGCTGATCGGGAAGGTGCATGACCATTTCGGCGGCATTGATACCATCGTCAACAATGCCGGCGGCCAGTTCCCGCAGGATGCCATCGACTTTTCCCGCAAGGGCTGGCTCGCCGTCATCGACACCAATCTCAACGGCACATGGTGGATGATGCAGGAAGCGGCCAAGCGTTGGCGGGCCGAAGGGAAGCCCGGAAACATCGTGAATATCGTTGCCAATGTCGAACGCGGCATGCCCCAGGCGGCCCATACGTGCGCGGCACGCGCAGGGGTCATCTACCTGTCCAAGACATTGGCCACCGAATGGGCGCAATGGAACATACGCATCAACTGCATTGGCCCGGGGGTGATCGAAACCGAGGGGTTCCGCATGTATCCTGAAGAAGCCCTAGCGCGCTTTCACAAGGCCAATCCGATGAAAATGCGCGGCAATGCGTGGGACGTGGCCGAAGCCATCGCTTATCTGTCATCACCAGCCGCGCGGTTCATCAATGGCGACCTGCTCATCATCGACGGCGGGCAGGCCCAATGGGGCGTGATCTGGCCGGCGGGCATGCCCGATTATTTCAGGGAAGACGGTGCGGCCTGATTGGCGGCGCCACATCGACAGAAAATAACATCAGCCAGGAGAAGAAGATGGGTCGGGTCGAAGGCAAAGTCGCGTTGGTTACGGGCGGTGGATCGGGACTGGGCGCTGCCGATTGCGAAGCACTCGCACGCGAAGGCGCAACCGTTGTCGTGACTGATGTGCGACTGGAAGCAGCGCAGGCCGTCGCGGATCATATTGGCAACGGCGCGGTCGCGATGGCGCTGGATGTGGCGGACGAATCTCAGTGGATCGGGATTATGAACCGTATCGAGGAGACACTGGGGCGGCTTGACATCCTGGTGAACAATGCCGGCGTCGTACTGAGCGCTGACGTCGAAGACACGTCACTAGACCAATTTCGCTGGGTCAATGCCATCATGACCGATGGCGTTTTCCTGGGCTGCAAATATGCCATTCCGCTGATGAACAAGGGCGATGGCGGGTCGATCATCAACATGAGTTCGACCGGCGCCTTGCTGGGTTATCCCATTTTCTTCGCCTATTCCGCCGCCAAGGGCGCAGTGCGGTCCATGACCAAGTCCATCGCGGTCATGTGCCAAGAGAAGGGATATAAAATCCGCTGCAATTCGGTGCATCCCGGCGCGATCGAAACGCCGATGGTCCAGACAGCCGAGGGCCGCGTCGATCAACCCAAGGAGATCCCTGACGGCGTCCTGCCCCCCGGCACGCCAGGCCACCCCAAGGATGTCGGTGCCCTGGTCCTGTTTTTGGCGTCGGATGAATCGCGTTTCATCACCGGAGCGGAATTAGTGATCGACAATGGCGTGACGATCAGGCCGTTCTGACACTATTGAGACGGGGCGGACTTGCGTCCGCCCCTATCATCTCAATCCCGCGCAAGCCAGCGATCGACTTCCGCATGGAAATGCCGCAATCGGGCCTCCTGCTCGCCCCATAAGGGCCCCTTGAACCCGCGCGACCGCGCGCCTGCCTGGACGATGGGCAGCAAGTCGGAGTCCTGATCGAGGACCTCTCCCATTCCCGGCGGCTCGCCTAAGCCAGTGTGAACGATATCGGGCCTGATCGCGCCGGTGACGTCGACATCGTCCGCCAGACCCATCCATCCTGGCGCACCATAGCCCGGGGCATCGACATGTCGATATAATATAGTCGTTTCATAGGTGAACTGTTCTGGATCATCAGCATGCGGCTTGAACCGGTGGAGGAACACCGCTTCGGGATGGCAACCAATCTGGGCATTGGGGAAAATGCCAAAGATGGTGCTGTCGGTCAGCTGCGCGTCTGAAAAATGCGAATAATCCAACCCGATCCGTGCCGCCCTTTCTCGTTTGGCATGGGCGACGGCCGCGCGACTATCCTGCGCCGTGCCATCAAAATCTTCAGGGTCGATACCCGCGTCTTTCAGCAATGCCGCTATGCCCGGATTGATGCCGGTTTGATCGCCATAATGCGAATTGGGTTGCGCCATCGGCACGAACTGCCGCGACATACCGCCGGGATACAGATCGATATGCGTGCGATCGTCGATCACGCCCATGGTCTGGGGATGGATTGCGTGCAGATGATAGCTTTCATAAAAGGCATCAATCCCCCCTTTCCAGTTCGCGGCCCAATCGGACCGGCGATGCTGCACGACATGCATGCGATCGATGCGATAGGTTTCTAGAAGCGGCAGGACAGGCGCCAGATAGTCGACCAGCGGTGGCGCATTATCGTCCATGCAGATGAAAACAAGGCCCACCGCCTCTTCCGCCCGCACGGACGTCAGATCCGTGCCGTGACACAGCACTTCCGGGCGGAATGTTTCTTCGTCGGTCACGCGCTGATTGCGGCCGTCCAAGCCGAATTTCCAGCTGTGAAAGGGGCAGGTGAAGCTCGCCTGGCTTCCCATGTCTCCAGTCACCAGGCGGCTGCCGCGATGAGGGCACACATTGTAATGCGCCGCAACCGAGCCGTCCTCCTGCCGCACTATGATGAAACTTTCGGGCCCGATGTCGAACCGCACCCAATCGCCCGCATCCGGAATATCGCTCGCGGGCGCGGCAAGCAGCCACGTCCGCGCAAACAGCTTTTCCCACTCCTGAGCAAAGATAGCCCGTGAGGTATAACGCGACGGATCGAGGCGCGCCGCGCCATTGTCGATCGGTGGCGCGGCCTGATCAAAGGGATGGTCGGACCCTTTATGCACGGCCCAACTGCGCGGATCATAGTTCATGCGAACTGCTCCATCCGGCGATCAAGCTCAGCATGAAAATGCCGCAGCCTCCCCTCCTGCTCGCTCCATAGCGGCCCCCTGAAACCGCGCGAGCGCGATCCGGCTTGAACCACCGGCAGCAATTCGGAGTCCTGATCAAGCACTTCACCCAGACAGGGCGGTTCGCCAAGCCTGGTATGAATGACGTCAGGACGCGTGGCACCACTCAGGTCAACGTCTTCGCCCAGCCCCATCCAAGCCGGCGCACTATATCCTGGCGCATCGACATGACGGTACAAGATGCAGGTGTCATAAGTGAACTGATTGGGATCGCTGGCATGGGGCAGAAAGCGATGCAGGAATATCGCTTCTGGATGGCAACCAATCTGTGCGTTGGGGAATAGCGAATAGACGACGGAATCGCTCAGCTGACTGTCGCTGAAACGTTCGTAGCCAAGTCCCAGTTCGTCGGACCTTCTGCGCTTGGCCTGCTGCACGGCACGGCGCGTTTCTGCGGCCGTTCCGGTAAAGGACGCCGGATCGATGCCGGCATCGCGGAGCATCGACTGGATGCCGGGGTTGACCGTTTCCTGATCCGCATAGCGCGCCGCAGGCTGCGCAAATGGGACAAATTGCCGGGACAGTCCGCCCGGCCAGAGGTCGATTTGCGTCCGGTCATCCATCAGGCATTGGGTTTGCGGATGCACGGCGTGGAGATGATAGATTTCAGCAAAGGCATCCACCCCGCCCTTCCAATTGGCCCCCCAGTCCGACCGTCGGTGCTGGACGACATACATCTTGTCGATGTCATATAGTTCTAGCTGCGGCAGAATCGGCGCCAGCCACTGCGCGAGCGGCTCGATCGCCTCGTCCATGGAAATGAAGATGAGGCCGACGGCCTGTTCGCAGCGGACCGAGGTCATGTCATGCCCGTGACACAAAACTTCAGGTCGAAACGTCTCTTCATCGGTGACGGAAATATTGTGCCCTTCAAGATCGAATTTCCAGGAATGAAAGGGACAGGTAAAGCGATTGAGCGACCCGAACTCACTGGTCACAAGACGGCTGCCGCGATGCGGACACACATTGTAATGCGCATGGATTGCCCCGTCATCGCCACGCACGATGATGAAGCTTTCCGGCCCGATGTCGAAGGTGAAGAAATCGCCGGGTTCAGGAATATCGGACGCTGGTCCGGCGAGCAGCCAGCTGCGGGCGAAAACCCTATCCCATTCGGCGCGCATGAAATTACGGTCGTGATAGCGGGCTGGGTCGGGGCGACCCGTCCCATTATCGATTGGCTTTACCCGTTCATTAAAAGGGTGCGGCGTTCCGACATGAATATTCCAGTCGTCAAAATCGAGCTTCATCATCGCCCTGCCTCTCCTAGCTACCCATACCCCGGCGGTTCGTTGAGCCGAATCCGTCGCAAGGGGGTGGACAAATCACACAAAACAATCATGACTGTTTTTATTAGAAGTGCAAGGGCCTGTCTGGGAATTAGCACGCAGGCACGCCGCAAGGAAAGAGGATTGCCATGAGCCGTTTTTACGGGCGCACGTTTCAGATCGCTTATGTGGTCCCGGACGTACACGCCGCCATCGACTACTGGACGCAACAGATGGGGGTGGGGCCATTTTATGAATTTCCGCTACCCTTGGCATTCGACTGGCTCAAGGTTGACGGCCAAACCGTGCCAGGCGACCATCCGATCTTCAACGGTGTCGCGGTCAGCTACAGCGGCGACATGATGATCGAGCTGATCGAGCCAGGTAGCGCACCATCGACCTACCGCGACTTTATGACCGGCGGCAGAAGCGGCGTCCATCATCTGGGGACTTTTGTCGACGATTATGATGCTGCGATGGCCCATGCCCGTAGCGCTAATGTGCCAGTTGTTCTGGAGGGCAGTCTGCCCCTCTCGCGCTTCGCTTATCTCGATACCAGCCAGAATGGAGCTGGCCCGCTTGTGGAATTAATCTCTCCCCTGCCGCCAATGCTGGAAATGTTTGACATGATCAGAACGACCGCAGCGCAATGGGACGGCACGGTGCCCCGCCGATCTCTTTGACGGCTAAGGCAGCGCGAAGGCGACGACGAAATCGCCAGGCGTTGTGCCCATATAGGCGTGCCCACCAGCGGCGATGACAACATATTGCCGCCCTGTGCGCCGCGACACATAGGTGATGGGTGTCGCCTGACCGCCCGCCGGTAACCGGCCTTGCCATAGCAGCTTGCCCGTCCGAGTATCGAACGCACGCAAGTAATTGTCGAGCGCGGCGCCGATAAAAGTCAGTCCACTGGCCGTGTTGACCGACCCGCCTAGATTGAACGCGCCGGGGACCGCTATGCCCAGCGGCGCGACATCCGCGCTCGTGCCGAAGGTCCGTTGCCAGACGCGCTCGCCGGTGGCGAGGTCGACAGCGGAGAGCTTGCCCCAGGGCGGGGCCTGGCACGGAATTCCCAAGGGCGACAGCATCGGCAACAGGCTGACGCCATAGTCGGTGCCGATCTGGGGAAGATAGCCGGGCGCGTGACTATCTTTGGCCAAGGCCGGCCGATCATT
The DNA here is from genome assembly GCF_001598335.1 of Sphingobium abikonense NBRC 16140. Taxonomy (GTDB): domain Bacteria; phylum Pseudomonadota; class Alphaproteobacteria; order Sphingomonadales; family Sphingomonadaceae; genus Sphingobium; species Sphingobium abikonense. The sequence goes on along the minus strand of NZ_BCYT01000010.1, from coordinate 15,624 downwards.
CGTTGCGCCATGGCGAAACAAGCGCACCTCTTGCGGGATGGCGGCCGAATTGACGACCATCAGGCGTCGGGCCGGATCGATGCTGACACTACCCCAATTGAGGATACCGAAGGTGCCCGGCCATTGCAGCGTCCCCCGTTCCGATGGAGGCGTAAAAAGCCCTTTGTAATCAAGTGATCGAAACCGGATGCGGCACCAGAGCTGATCAAGTGGCGTTGCGCCCCACATGTCCGCCTCCCTGAGGTCAACCGGCGTAAAGCTGGCAAAGCCCTTCACCCGCGGCTGGGTTGCAGCATAGCGTTCACCGGGAATTGCGCCCCTTGGTACCGACTGATCGACAATCGGCGTCAGGGGCCGCCCGGTGGCGCGATCCAGAATATAGATATCCCCTTGCTTGGTCGGTGCGGCGAGCGCGGCGATGGTCCGCCCATTCACCGGATAATCGAACAGCACGGGCTGGGCCGGAACGTCATAGTCCCAGATATCATGACGGACGGTCTGGAAATGCCAGCGCACGCGGCCGGTGCGAACGTCCAGCGCGACTATCGAGCTGGCATAGCGTTCAAGCATCGCGGATCGATGAGTGCCGACATGATCGGGCGTGGCATTGCCGGTGGGGAGGTACACAAGACCCAAGGCCGGGTCGGCGCTGAAAACGCTCCAGGCATTGGCCGATCCGCGCGTCCAGCGCTCGCCTGCGCCGGGCATCGGGGCATCGTCAGGACGGCCGCTGTCCCAGCCCCAAAGCAGCCGCCCCGTTTTCACGTCAAAGGCACGAACGACGCCGGAGGGATCATCCTTGTCATAATTATCGCGAACATAGGAACCCAGGATCGCCACATCACCCACGATTGCAGGCGGAGACGATGTGTAGGAGCGCAGGGGGTCGGTAGTCCCTAATCCTTCGTTGAGGTTGATGCTTCCGTGCTGGCCAAAGTCAGGACAGGGGCGGCCCGTGACTGCGTCGCTCGCCAGCAGGCGACCATCGACGGTCATGCTGATGATCCGAGCCGCACAAAGGCCGGCGCCTGAAGGATCGGCATGATAGGATACGCCCCGGCAGTTGAGCATTTGAGCGTTGCCGATCACGGTATGGGGATCGCGGAGCCACAGTTGACGCCCAGTATCAGCATCAAGGGCGAAAACCTTGCCAGTGGGCGAGCAGAAAAAGACGCGGTCATCGACCATCAGTGGCGTTGCCATGAAGCTGATGCTCTGAACTTCGGGTCGTTTTGCTCGGGTGTCGCCAGTCTCGAACGACCAGACCGGTCTTAGGGCGCTTACATTCCCAGGCGTGATTTGCGTTGCACCGGAATGCCGCAGCCCCGCCAACGTCCCACCATAACTGCGCCAATCAGTAGGAGCACCGCTGACAGGCGCCGTAATCTCTGGCGCCTCTTCCTGTATATCGAAAACCGGGACGAATATGAAAGTGATTGCCAGCGTCAGGACACAGGCGATGCCCGCCGCGAGACATGCGTGGCGCGCCCATGGCACCGGGGCCCCTGCCATGGAACGACGGACCGCCGGGACTGCCAACAGCAGGGCGATGACCGCCGGACCGGCCAGACGCGGCAACAACTGCCAAAACTGACCGCCCACTTCCCACAAGGACCAAAGCAGCGTGCCCACCACCATAGCGGCGTAAAGTGACAGCCCGCTGGCGTTGCCGCGCGCAATGAGAACGCCCGCGGCTGCGCAGGCAAGCCCAGAAAGCACATAATAAGGCGATCCGCCAAGGCTGACCAACTGAAGACCGCCCACGAGCAAGGGCGCGCCGATCAGAACCAGAACGACCCCGATCAGCCATCGTGGCCAGCGCCGCTTGTGTCCTTCGCCAGGCCCGCCCGTCATCGCCGGTTGGCCATCATGCCGTTTCGATGATGGCAATGGCGGCCCGTACGTCGACGGTTTCCCCTTCGCCCGCGACAATCCGTTTCAAGGTTCCGGCCACCGGTGCGGGCACTTCCACCGTCGTTTTGGCCGCCTCCACTTCCACGATGGTTTCGCCTTCACTGACGCGATCGCCCTCAGCCTTCAGCCAGCGCACGATTTCGCCATCCTGCATCCCCATGCCATATTGGGGCAGCACCATCACATGTTCAGCCAAAATCCTTCTCCTCAAACTGTCTGCGGCGCGACCGGCGCACCGACAATGCGCCTGGCGGCATCGACGATGCGCTCGACCGTCGGATACAGTGGCTTTTCGATGTGCGGGCTGAAAGGCAGATGCGTGTCCGGCGTGGTCACGCGAATGACCGGCGCCCGCAGCGCATCGAAGGCCTGCTCCACGATCGTCGCGGAAATTTCGCTGGCCGCACTGCAGGTTAGATGCGCGGGATCGACACAGATTGCCCGGCCCGTCTTGCGCACCGACCGGAGAATGAGGTCCCGGTCCAGCGGAACCAGCGTCCTTGGATCGATGACCTCTGCCGAAATATCGTCCGCCTCCAACCGCTTGGCGGCCTTGAGCGCAGTGGGCACGCCGCCGGCGATGGCGATGATGGTCACGTCGGTCCCTTCGCGCTTCACATCGCCTTTGCCGATCGGAATAAGGAAGTCGGGATCGTCCGGCACCTCCGCCTTCGCCATCCAGCAGGTCCCATCCTCGAAACACAGCACGGGATCATCGTCACGGATAGCGGCTTTCAGCAGCCCCTTCATGTCGCGCGGGTCCGATGGCGCGATGATCTTCAGCCCGGGCATGTTCATGAACATAGCGTAGGGCCGGTCGCTATGCTGCGCCGCATTGCTGTTGCCGTAAAACATGCAGGAGCGGATGACGAGTGGCAGCCGGGCCTGGCCGCCATAGATATAGCGCGATTTGGCAATGATCGAGCAGATCTGGTCCATGGCGGGATAAAGGAAGGATGACAGCGTCGCGTCGACGATCGGCCGCATGCCCACCATCGCAGCGCCCCCCGCCGCGCCGATGAAGCCATTTTCCGAAATGGGCGTGTCGCGGATGCGTTCTTCGCCAAAGCGTTCAACAAAGCCTGTCGTCGTGCCGAAGACGTTGCAGCGTATATCCTCGCCCATCATGAATACGCTTGGGTCCCGCGCCAGTTCTTCCGCCTGTGCCTGCTGGATCGCTTCCAGAAAGGTGATCTTGGCCATTATCGTCTCCTGTTTCAGGCGTGCGCGCGGACATCGGCAGGGATAGGCAGGCGATCGACGAACACATGGTCGAATGCCTCCTCAAAATCGGGGTAGGCGCTGTCACGGGCATATTGCAGCGCATCGGCAACCTCCTGCCTCACGGCTTCGTCGATGGCGGACAAAGCGTCATCCCCCACACCCTCTTCGATCAATCTGGCGCGATACAGACGTATCGGATCGCGGCCGACCCACTCGTCATGTTCGGGGCCACGCGGCGTCAGGTCGCGACCCATGTTCACCGCGTGATCCGCATAGCGATAGGTCTTGGTCTCTATCAACGTAGGCCCCTTGCCCGCACGCGCGCGATCGACGGCTTCGCGTACGGCCTGCTCGACGGCATCGACATCCTGTCCATCGACGATGACGCCGGGGATGCCATATCCGTGCGCCCTGTCGGCCACATGCTCGCCTGCCACCGCATCGCTGGTTGGCGTCGACATGCCGAAGCGGTTGTTTTCGCAAACGAAGATTGCTGGCAGCTTCCACACGGCCGCAAGGTTCATGCCTTCGTGAATGGCGCCTTCACTGGACGCGCCATCGCCGAAAAAGCATAGCGCGACGCGGTCGAGGCCCTGGAGCTTTGCGCCCAGCGCCGCGCCGGCGGCCACGGGACCCCCTGAGCCCACGATGCTGGTTTCGCCCAGGCTACCGACGGAAAAATCCGAGAGATGCATGGAGCCACCCTTCCCGCGGCAGATGCCCGTGGATTTGCCCAGCAATTCGGCCATCAGCGGCCGCAGCATCGCGCCCTTCGCGATCGGATGACCATGGCTGCGATGGGTGCCCACCATATAGTCGTCCGGACGCAGCGCCATGCAGGCGCCGACGCCTGACGCCTCCATTCCGGCATAGGTATGGAGTGCTCCCGGTATCTCGCCCGCTGCGTGAATGGCCTCGGCCTTGGTCTCAAATTGCCGGATACGCTGCATCCGCCGATATTTTTCGAGCCGGCGGTCATTGTCGCCAATCGATGATTGCGCGTCATGCATGGGCCAGCTCCCGGGTCAGGGGGGCTTCGATCAGTTCCAGCGGCGCTGCATACATGGGTTCCGCACCATGCGCGGTGATCGCATAGACATTTTCCATATGACACGGCCCGAGTTTTGCACCGAAATACAGGCTGTCGAGAGAGATCAGCATATTTTCCTCCATGACGAAGCCGTCCTTGACCCCCGCGAGACCGGCGGCAGGATAGGGCAATGGAATTTCCAGCGGCATGAGGCCGATGCCATGGGCCACGACCAGCAGCTTTTCGGGCGTAGCGACGCCCTGTGCCTTGAGATGGTCATAGCCGATCTGAGGCAGGCTGGCCGTCGAAACCCCTGGCCGTAACTGATCGACCATCTTCAGGAATGCGTCGCGCAATATGTCATGCTGTCGCCGATAGGATGTGCTCGGCGGCCCGATCACGGCCGTGCGGTTGATGTCGACCCAGAAGCCATCATGAATGCCCTGGGTTTCCAGGATGACGATGTCCCCCGCCCGCAACGCACGATTGCCGCGCGTGCGGAAAAGATCGGGGATGAATTCATCGGCCTCATACGCGCCACCGAACAACATTGCGCCTTCGTCGACGGGGATGACCGCGTGTCGCACCATGAAATCGCAAATTCGCGCCTGCACATCGTTCCAGTCGGCGCCCTCGCGCAGCAGCGATCCCGCGTGATCAATGATGCGGTCCGCCAGCAAACCGACCTTGCGGTATCGCGCCAGCTCATCGGCTGTCTTGACGACCCGCGCCTGCATCATCAGGTCAAGGACATCGCTGTAATGGTGCGCAACGCTGGGCGCGATTCTGGCCGACAGGCGATGTTCGTCAAAGCCGATATGCCGGCCCGCCATTCCATGATCGGCCAGCGCGGCGGCCACAGCAGTCGCTATGTCTGGCTGGCAAATTCCTGCGATGGCTGATGCCATGGCGGTCGCATCCTGCGCGAGCCGGGTGACTGGCCGGTCAGGATCGATAAACCGGCTGACCTGGCAGAAATTGAGCATGTCGAACGTGCGGATCTCGCCAAAGCTGCAAGCCTCCTCCTCCCGATTGAGGACGGCGACCAGGCCCAGATTCGCTTCAGGGATCACAAGGGTGAGCGGCTTTTCAGCATCAGCGTAGACAATCGCCGCGGCCATCGCCTCCATCTGACCCCAGCGCTCCAGGATCGAATGATAGCCGGTTGCATAGCGCACATCGTGCGGATGGCTAAGGACAATCGCGTCCAGCCCTTCCCGCACCATCATGGCGCGTATCCGATCGGCGCGCGGATTGGATGAGGACGTCATGCCGCAGCCTCCATCGCGTCGTTCGAAATGTCGGACGTGACGTTGCCGCGCGCTACATCGCGCAAATATTCATGATTGAGAATGAAGCGTATGCCGTCGCTTTCGTCCGTGAAAGCGACCGCGCCATGGCCCATGAACAGATATTCGGTAGGCTCCTCGCAACGTGCTTCGCTATGACGTGAACCAATCGGTTCATAGCCATAGGTGCCGGCCGGCGCCGATCCGACATCGTAAATCAGTTCGCCTTTGGTCACGAAATATTGACCATGGCCAAGGTGCCAGTGAGGGGCGAATGTGGCTCCCGGTTCCATCTGGACCCATAAGACCCAGTCGCCGGTTTCCTCGCTGTATCGCAGCAAGCGGATGCTCGTGCCGGCCCCCAGGGTTACTGCCTGGCAATCCTTGATGTTCACGATGAGGTCGCCGGTCTTCCCGGGATCATGCGCTATGGTCATTGTGCAATCCTCTCTCATCATTGGTCGTTACATCGTGGCCGTCAGGCCCTCGTCGGCGGGGATCACTGCACCGTGAACGGCGCTGGAGCGGTCATCGAGGAGGAAGCAGACCAGGTCGGCGATCTGATCGGGCTCCATGAAGAATTTACGGCGCGGGCTTGGGTGTCCGTCCATCAAGGCTGCGATCGCCTGTTCGCCCTCCGCCGTGCGCAATCCTGCCGTCAATGGCGTTGCGACCGCACCGGGACATACGCAATTGATGCGGATGCCGTGCGGCCCCAGTTCCGCCGCCAGCGTGCGCGACAGCATGGCAACGCCCGCCTTGGAAGCGCTATAGGCGCTGTCACCCGCCCGCCCGGCTGTCCCGCTGACCGATCCGATGAAGACGATCGCTCCCGTCCCCGCATTGATCATCCCCGGTAGCACAGCCTGAGTGACGTAGAAGCTGCCCTTCAGATTGACGTCGATATGCCGGTCGAACAGGGCGATCGGACTTTCGGGCACAGGATTGGGCGCCCAGATCGCCGCATTGTTCACCAGGAGCGTCACTGGTCCCAGCGTCTGGCCAACGGTCTCAACCGCTTGGCCCACCGCCTGAGCATCGGCGATATCTACCTGCACGCCATGCGCAATGCGCCCATGTGCTTTTTCCGAATTGAGTTCAGACTGCGGCACGTCGGACAACACAGCAACGCGCGCGCCTTGCGCCGTGAGTTGCGCGGTGACGGCAGCGCCAATGCCGCTGGTCCCCCCGGTCACGATGGCCACCTGACCCGACACGCTGCTCATTGTGCCGTGAACCCGCCATCGACGATAAGCTCAGAACCATGCATATAGCCTGCCTCATCGGACGCCAGGAACCGGACGGTCTTGGCAATGTCGATAGGGTCGGCCATCCGGCCGATGGGATGCGCTGGCGCGAGTCCGGCCGCTGCTTCCTCGACACTCGCGGCGAAACCATTGTCGACGATCCGTTGCAGGATATGGTCGACCATGCCCGTCTTCACGCCGCTGGGATGGACCGAATTGACGCGGACCTTGTAGCCGAGCGCCGAAAATTCCATCGCGCACGCCTTCACGAACAGCGTGGCGGCACCCTTTGATGTGCAATAGCCGACATGAAGCGGAGAGCCGATTTTCCCGGCCACGGATGAAATGACGACGACAGAAGCCCCATGCGGCAGCGCATCGCCCGATCGCCGCAATAAGGCCGTCGCCGCTTTGGTGCCGAGGAAAACGCCATCGACATTGACCGCCATCTGCTTACGCCACTGGGCAAGCGTGGTTGTCTCCATTTTCTCGACGACCACGATGCCCGCGACATGCACGAGAATATCGAGCTTCCCATGGTCGCGATCGACAGCGGCAATAGCATCCTGCCAGGATGTTTCGTCGGTAACGTCGAGTTGAAGATATCCTGCGCCCGACCAACTGGATGGCGTGGGTGGGAGATCGGCTCCAACGACAATCGCGCCAGCGCCGGCTAACTGTCGGCAAATTTCGCTGCCGATCCCGCCCGTGCAGCCAGTGACCAGCGCCACGCGCCCTTCCAGAGCGGCCATCATGCCATAACTCCTGCGAAAGCCGGTGCACCGACCGGATCAAAGGTGCGGATATCCGGATCACCATCAAGACAGGCATAACCAGCCGCCGACATGGCGACATGATAGGGCTGCCGCGCGTGCGCCTTGCGGGCATCTTCCGACACGAACAATTCCATGAAAGCAAATATATTCGGGTCATCCTGCGACCGCAGGATCTGAAAGAGCAACGTCTCGGGTTCATTGTCGCGCACGTCGCGTTGCAATTGAGTCGTCAGCGCGATGAATTCGTCTGTCTTGTCCGCTTTCGTGCGAACATGCATGATGACACCAATCATAAGGGAGACCTTTCGTCATGTGGGGGGAGTTGCTGAACAAGGCCGCGCGCCTGGCCCAGGGGCCCGACCCCGCAGCAGCCCACGGAATGATCGCGCGGCTGCTTGAGGAGCGGCCCTTGGACGGCAACGCGCTGACGCTCGCCGGGATCGTGGCGCAAAGAACGGGCGACAATGAAGGCGCTATTGTCAGTTTCAGCCGCGCGGTATCCTCCGATCCCGGCAACCCGGCTTATCACCAGAATCTGGGCGTGGCTCTTAAAAGGCAGGGCCGGTTTGAAGCGGCTTGCGCGTCCTTTGACGCGGCCTTGCAGTTGCGGCCGGGCCACCCTGCCACTCTTGCAAATCTGGGATCGTGCTTGATCGAAAGCGGCAGGGCGAAGGAAGCGGTTAATGTCCTGAGCCAAGCGGGCGACCATGCCGACGCGCTTGCAAATCTTGGCATCGCGTTGGGGGAACTGGGGCGGACGGACGATGCCATAGCCAGTTACCGGCACTCGCTTGCACAGAGGCCGGGCCATGTCGATACGATGATCAATCTGTCGGACGCGCTGACCCATATCGGCCAAATTGCGGAGGCCGAAGGTCTTTTGGCGGCGATCGTGCGCGATCATCCGCAACATCCTCGCGCCGCCAATCAACTGGCTCTGTTGCAGGAGAAGAGGGGCGATTTTGACAAGGCGCTTGCCATATTGAGGCCGGCCTTTGACGCGGACGGGCTCAACCACGTCCTGGGCGTCAACCTCGCCCGCACCCTGATCCGGGCGGACAGGGCTCAGGAGGCCGTCGCCATATGCGATCGCCTGATGGCTGCGCGGCCGGGCATGACCACGCCCCTGGCTCTCAAGATCGCGGCATTGACGCGGCTTAAGGACGCAGAAGAACGCACCCGCCTCATGGCTCTGGATCGGTTCGTGACGATCCACGATATCGATGCCGTTCCCGGCTATGCAGATATGAATAGCTTCAACCGTGCACTGGTCGCAGAACTCGCCGCGCATCCATCGCTCACGTTCGAGCCAGAAGGCCTGGTGACGAAAAAGGGGCGTCAAAGCGATGACCTTGTGCAGGATCGAACGGGGGCGATCGGTGCTTTGGTGGGGCTCGTGACCCAGCGGTTGACGCAGGAGCGAGATCGGCTCGCCGCCCTGCCCCGCGACCATCCGTTTCTGGAAGCGGTTCCAGATAAATGGTCCGTGACGATGTGGGGCACGATCTTGCGCGCCGGGGGAGAAGTCGCCCCGCATATCCACGCGCCCAATTGGCTGTCGGGGGTATATTATCCGGGCTTCCCATTTGACACCGAAGGAGACGAAGGGGCATTTGGCATCGGCATGATCCCGTCGGAACTGGGGGGCGGCGGCGACGTGACGGTCATTCGTCCCCGGCCGGGGCGCATGATCCTGTTCCCGTCTTTCCTCTGGCATGCGACGCTGGCTTTTGGCGGGAATAGCGAGCGGATCAGTTTCGCCTTTGACCTCGTACCCGAAGGCGTCGGCCGCCCGCATCGTCTGAAATGAACCCTCCCCCCGGCGAGAGGCCAAGGCCGGGGGGAGGGTGCGGGAGCGGTGTCCCCCACCTGCCCACTGGGAAAGCACCGCCGCCATCGCCTCAGAACTTCACCGCGCCTTCGACGCCGAAACTGCGCGGCGGGGCGTAATTGGTGAAGTTGAACAGTCCAGCGACGGAATTGGCGGAGACGCGATAGACTTCGTCGAGAAGATTGCGACCGAACACGGACACGCGATACCGCTCGGTCGGATCGGTCCAGCCGATGCTGGCGCCCACAAGCGTGCGTGCCTGGCCTTGGGAGAATGCAGCGTTCAGCGTCGTCGATTCATATTCCGACTGATAATTGACATCAGCGTTCACCGATACCGTGCCCCAGGATGTCGGGGGAAATTCGTAGCGGGCATTGGCGCTGGCAGTCCAATTGGGCGCGTTGCGCAATTTGAGGTACGATGCATCGTCATTGACGCCGTCACCGTCCACGTCAGTGCTGAACTCCTTATATTTGGCCTTTTGCCATCCCACCGCTGCGCCAAGCGTCAATCCGGCGGTGGGGGCTGCCGAAATTTCAAGCTCGATCCCCTTGACCTCGGCCTTGCCGGCATTCGTCGTGCGCGTTTCCTGCCCTGGCAATCCGGTGATCGGGTCGATGAATGGCACCACCGCATCGCGTTGCAGATCGTTATACTTGACGTAAAATGCAGCGACATTGACGCGCAGCCGGCGATCGGCGGTTTCGGTCTTGAAGCCCAGTTCGAAACTGTCCGCCGTTTCCGCCTTGAAGGGCAAGGCCGACGTCGCCGACATCGCCTGTTCATTGTAGCCGCCGGACTTGTATCCCTGGCTGTAGGTGAAATAATTGTTGATGCCCCGCCCGATTTCCCAGCGATAACCGGCCCTGAACGTAGGTTTGCTGAAACTGGCGCTGTCACTATATTCGGGCCAGAATCCGGTTTCGATCAATGATCGGCGCACCTGTGGCTGAACCGAAAAATCCTTCTTCTCCTTGGTATAGCGGGCACCGAGGAACACCGACAACGGGTCAGCGAGCTTATATTCCGCTTCGCCAAAAGCCGCGTAGGAGTCTACCTTGTAATAAGCGGTCGACTGGTTCGGGTCCGTCAACGCTGTCGGATCACCCAGGAAGCGCAGGAAGCCTAGAAAGCTGGTGGCGTTGGCATCCAACGTCTGGCCCCAATACATGGCACCAACCGTAAATTTCAGAACGTCCGAGAAATCCGAGCTGAAACGCCCCTCCAGACTATATTGCTTGCGCGTGTCTTCACGCGTGGAGACAAAAAGATAGGCATTTTCGCCGGTATAGTCAGACGGCAATTGCGAGCGAACCCGGCGCCAGCCGCCAACCATCGTGAAACTGCCGGTGCCATCAACATTATGTTCGCCGCGCAGATAGATGCCATCGACATCAACGCGGTGACCGCTGAGCGTGCCGACGCATGTCGGCGCTGAAGCAGAGCCTTCGCACAGGGTCGTCCCGGTATCGAACGGGCTTCCACCAGTCGTCTGGATGCCGGGGAAGCCGATGACATCAAATAGAAAACCGGCAGGCGTTTCGTTGACCGAAGGGGGTGAATCGCCGCGATCACGCAGCAATTCATATGTCAGCATGATGTCCGTATCTGGCGACGGCTCCCACAGCAATTTGGCCCGTCCACTGAAATAGCGCGTGCCCGGCCAGCGCTGGCCGCGTCCCGGCACGCCCTGGATGCCATCTACGTCATTATTCTTGGTCAGACGATAGAAGCCGTCGCTTTCCTGAAAGGAGCCGGCTGCGCGGAAATAGAGATTGTCCGTAAAGGGGATGTTGATCGCAGCCTTCACGTCCTTGGTATTGAAACTGGAATAGCCCAGCCTCACTTCCCCGCTGAAGCCAGGTTCGGGCCGCTTGGTGATGACATTGACAACGCCGCCTACCGTATTCTTCCCGAATAAGGTGCCTTGCGGGCCGCGAAGGACCTCAATCCGTTCGATGTCGAACAGATCGAACAGCTGGGTCTGAACATGCGCCAGGACAAAGTCGTCCACGACCACAGCGACTGCCGGTTCAAACGTCAGGATGATATCGCCGGTCGACTGGCCACGGATACCGATAGATGCTGCATTGAACCCTGGCACATTGGTGATGACGACGTTGGGCACATCCCCGGCAAGAGCGCGAATATCCGTGGCAAATTTGTTCTCGATCGCCGCCGATGTGAAAGCCGAAACGGCAACAGGCGTATCCTGAAGCGATTCCGACACGCGGCGGGCCGTGACGACAATGTCCTCAAGTCCAACAGATTGTTGGGGCGCCGATGCTTGCGATTGAGGCTCACTTTGAGCAAGCGCCGTGGTGCTGACGCTGGCGAGCAAGCCTGCGGCGAATGGTATGAAGGCGCAATTTACCTGTGTCTTGCTGATCATGGTCTTCCCCTCCAACCGACTGCCATCTCACAGCGTGGCAGTTCGAATCAGTATCGGCATTTTCGCTCGACCCGTATAAATGAGTACATATGATCATTTTTGTGAAGAGATAAAAAACAGTCATGTATGATTTGTTTTGTCGCGATGCAGCATTCGCGGCTTTGCCGCCGTCGACGGCGAGGATAAAAGCGCCTAGAAACGCCATAAATTTCAGGCAGAATAACGAAATGGGAAAGATCGTGCGGTGCAGGAACAGCTATTGAAAAAAAAGGTCCAGCGCCGCCCATATACCAGCCCTGCCATGACCGAGCGGCGCACTCGGATCGTTGATACGGCGCATAGATTGCTGGGCGAAGGGGGTGTTTCGGCTCTGACGATCCGACGACTATCCGAGGAAGCGGGAGTCGCTCAACGGACCCTCTATCGCCTGTTTGGCGACAAGGACGGGGTTGTGAGCGCGACTGTCATCGATCGAATGGTGGAAGTGCGCGACCATATCGCGCGTCGCGAGGCGACCTACACGCTTGATGTCGTGTTCGCCGAACTAGACTGGATGGTCAGTGAATTGGAGCGGGACTGCCTCTATGCCCGAGTGGTCATAGATTTCGTCTTCGCGCCCGAGCCGCGCGAGGTAGAGGTCCGGGAATTGACTTCTGTCGCCCGGTCGCGGCTGTGCGCCTGGCTTTCCCTGCAGCAGCAAGCCGGGGTCATTTGCGAGGCACTGGACCTGGATTATGTGGTGGACACGCATGTCATGCAGGAATTTCTGGTCTATCGCCGCTGGTCATTGGGCCAGTGCAATGCCGATCTGTGCCGCATGGAATTGCATGCCTGTTTCCTACAGACCGCGACTCTCGTGCTGACGGGCGAAGCGCGGGAAGCCTGTCTAAAGCACCTCGCAGTATTGCAAAAGAAAATCATGCAGGCGCGCCGCATGACCGACCCATCAGGACGGTCGGATAAAGCAATGGTCAAATGACAATTTCATTCCCCACTTTTGTGCGCTGATCCCACCGCATCATCCGGCTTTCCGCTGCGAAGAATTGCGGCCCGACTGCGCAGATAATGGCGCAAAGCTTCGATCTGGTCAGGGCGAAATTCGCCGAATTGGGGCATCCCGTTGGCGACGAGCGCGCCTTCCTTGACGATCTGACGAAAGGTATCGGCGTCCGCAACGGCGGCAGAACCACGCAAATCCGGTGCCGTGCCACCAGCGATTGCGCCGGTTCCGTGGCAGACCGCACAGCGTCCGCCGAAAATGCCCTCGCCCCGCTCGGCCAGCGCCGGATCAAGCTTGAAATCGGGATCATTGAACGCGATGGCCCGATAAGGCGTACGCGGCGGCAATTGTTCCTTGCCGCCAATGGCAAAGGTCAGCACCCGGCGTGCCTGGGTGCGGTAATCGATGCCATATTGCGCGAACATCGGTCCGAACAGACCGACGCTGGTGCCGATACCAGCAACGACTGTGACATATTGCCGACCCTTGTGGCGATAGGAGATCGGCGGAGCCACGACACCCGCACGCGCGTCAAAATTCCAGACACGCTTGCCGTTTGTCGCGTCATAGGCAGAAAATCCGCCATCGGGACGGCCTTGAAACACCAGCTGACCCGCAGTGGTCATGATACCGCCATTGCCATGCGTTTCCATTGGCAATTTCCAGCGCGCCTTCTGCGCCACAGGATCCCATGCGATCAGCCACCCGGTCACGCTCTTGCCGCCTGCATCGATGGAATAGCCCACACCTGGTGACAGGCCCATGCCGCCGGCGAATTCGAAATTTTCCCGCGTAATGCCGGTATCGTCGAACGTCGCCTGAAGGTCGATCGCTGGGATATATGTCAGCTTTGTCCGCGGATTATAGGCCATCGGCATCCAGCTATGCGCACCCAAGGGTGTTGGCCGGAATGTCGTCTTCCCGCTTTCATAACGGACACCGGGATTTTCGATGGGTCGGCCCGACTTGATATCAATGCCCTTGGCCCAGGTCACGTCGACAAAGGGCTCGGCCGAAATGAGTTTGCCGTCCTTCCGGTCAATGACGTAGAAAAAGCCGTTCTTGGGCGCGGTCATGACCACTTGCCGCGGCTTGCCGCCTATGACGAGGTCCGCCAGTTCCATATCCATCGCGGCATTGAAATCCCAGCTTTCGCCCGGATTGACCTGATAATGCCATTTATATTTGCCGGTCTTGGCATCCAAGGCGACGATGGAGCAGACAAACAAATTGTCACCCTTGCCCATGGATCGGATCTTGTGATTCCACGGCGCGCCATTGCCGGTGCCAATCAATATCTGATCATTGGCCTTGTCATAGGTGATGGCGTTCCAGACAGATCCTCCTCCGCCATATTTCCACCAGTCGCCGCTCCAGGTTTTCGCCGCCATTTCCTGCGCCGCGTCCTCGAACCCATTGGCGGGATTGCCCGGCACGGTGAAGAATTTCCAGAGCGGACGCCCACTATCCGCGTCAAAAGCAGTGACGAAGCCGCGCACCGCGCTTTCGTCAGAGCCGGCATTTCCGATTATCACCTTGCCATCGAACACCCACGGCGGCCCGGAAATGAACATGGGCGCGCCATCCGGCAGTGTCTGAACGCTCCAGACCGGTTGGCCCGAATTTTCATCGAGCGCGATCAAACGACCATCCTGGGTCGCAGTAATGACCTTGTGATTCCAATAAGCGATACCCCGGCTACCCCAGCCCTGCCTCAGCCTTATGCCTGATGCCTCCGGAGCCTTGGGATCGTAGGTCCATTTGACCTTGCCGGTTTCGACATCGATGGCGCGCACTACGGAATAGCCGCTCGCGAGATAGACGGTCCCACCGACCTCTATCGGTCCGGTCGCAGGATTGCCGGGCGGAAGATCGACAGACCAGACGAGGCCAAGATCCTTCACATTATCGAGATTGATATCGGTCAAGGGGCTGTAATGTTGCTCGCCATAGGTCCGGCCAAAGGCGGGCCAATCGTCGCCATTGCTGGCATCATCCAATTGCTGTTCCCATGGTTCAGGCTTGCGCGCCGCATCGTTTTCCTGGCGGCTGGTGGAATTGCAACCTAGCAGGATCGCAACGAGACTAACCGCTATCACGCGGCGCGAGTGACGCTGTACCGTCTTCACCATATCATCCTTAAAAAGGGTGCGGCCGGCATGGTTGCCGGCCGCATGACCATCGGCTAGCGCTTGCTGCCCAGCGACAGACCCGCTTCCAGCCCGAAATAGCGCGGCGGACCATATTGCGAATTGAGCCACAAACCCGCGACATTCTGGATACCCACCCGATAGCGTTTGTCCGTCAGGTTCTTGCCCACCAGACGCAGATAATATTTGTCATCGATCTGCGAGAGCGTAATCGAACCATTTACGAGCGTCCGGGCATTGAGGAAGGTATTCCCCAAAGGATCGTCAATCGCCTGCGTATTAAGATTGCGGCCGGTGTAGGCAGCGTTGGCATTGAGAGTGAGTTTATAGTCGCCAATGGGTACCGAATAAACGCCGTCCAACGTCCATTGCCATTTCGGTGCGCGGTCGAGCGGCGCTGACGCCAGGTCATAACCGGCATTGGCAGCGGTATAGCTGTTATATTTGCCGTCCTGATACCCCAGAACGCCGCGCAGCGTGAGGCCTTCCACCGGGGTCGCCGACAGTTCCGCCTCGATCCCTTTCACGGTCGCGCTGGCGGCATTCACGAACAGAGTGACCTGATTGGGCTGACCGTTGACGACGATGGGGACGTTCAACTGCTTCTGGAGATCCTTATATTTAACGTAGAAGCCGGTCAGGTTAAATCGCACGCGATTGTCGAGGAACTGCGACTTCATCCCCAGTTCGAAACTGTCCGCCTTTTCAGGATCCGTGGCGCGCGCCGCCTCGCGGAAAGCGTCGAGATCATCGCCAAAGGCCGCAAAGCCG